>NZ_JAUSYC010000001.1:0-1438825 GCF_030816485.1 Arthrobacter sp. B1I2
GTCCGGCGGTGACCTACTCTCCCACACCCTCCCGGGTGCAGTACCATCGGCGCTGTGGGTCTTAGCTTCCGGGTTCGGAATGGGACCGGGCGTTTCCCCCACGCTATGACCGCCGTAACCCTTGTACCCGTCACCGACCCCTGGGGCTGGTGTGGGAAGTTTGTGGTTACAACATTGTGGTGTTGTGTATTCAGTTGTTGGTTCCTGTTCAACAGTTGACCCGTTGGGCGGGGTTGTTGGTTGGGAACCACATAGTGGACGCAAGCAGAATTTGTATGTTCTGTGTGGTGTAAGTTGTTGGCCTATTAGTACCGGTCAGCTTCACGAGTCGTTAGTCCTCGCTTCCACATCCGGCCTATCAACCCAGTGGTCTGGCTGGGGGCCTCTCACACATGAATGTGTATGGAAATCTCATCTTGAAGCGAGCTTCCCGCTTAGATGCTTTCAGCGGTTATCCCATCCGAACGTAGCTAATCAGCGGTGCACTTGGCAGTACAACTGACACACCAGAGGTTCGTCCGTCCCGGTCCTCTCGTACTAAGGACAGCCCTTCTCAAATTTCCTGCGCGCGCAGCGGATAGGGACCGAACTGTCTCACGACGTTCTAAACCCAGCTCGCGTACCGCTTTAATGGGCGAACAGCCCAACCCTTGGGACCTACTCCAGCCCCAGGATGCGACGAGCCGACATCGAGGTGCCAAACCATGCCGTCGATATGGACTCTTGGGCAAGATCAGCCTGTTATCCCCGAGGTACCTTTTATCCGTTGAGCGACGGCCATTCCACAATGTACCGCCGGATCACTAGTCCCGACTTTCGTCCCTGCTCGAGATGTCTCTCTCACAGTCAAGCTCCCTTGTGCACTTACACTCGACACCTGATTGCCAACCAGGCTGAGGGAACCTTTGGGCGCCTCCGTTACTTTTTAGGAGGCAACCGCCCCAGTTAAACTACCCATCAGGCACTGTCCCTGACCCGGATTACGGGCCGAAGTTAGATGTCCAAAGTGACCAGAGTGGTATTTCAACGATGACTCCACCCGAACTGGCGTCCGGGCTTCAACGTCTCCCACCTATCCTACACAAGCCACTCCGAACACCAATACCAAACTATAGTAAAGGTCTCGGGGTCTTTCCGTCCTGCTGCGCGTAACGAGCATCTTTACTCGTACTGCAATTTCGCCGAGTTTATGGTTGAGACAGCGGGGAAGTCGTTACTCCATTCGTGCAGGTCGGAACTTACCCGACAAGGAATTTCGCTACCTTAGGATGGTTATAGTTACCACCGCCGTTTACTGGGGCTTAAATTCTCAGCTTCGCCTTGCGGCTAACCGGTCCTCTTAACCTTCCAGCACCGGGCAGGAGTCAGTCCGTATACATCGTCTTGCGACTTCGCACGGACCTGTGTTTTTAGTAAACAGTCGCTTCCCCCTGGTCTCTGCGGCCCCGATCCCCTCCGGACAGCAAGTGTCCATCAAGGTTGGGGCCCCCCTTCTCCCGAAGTTACGGGGGCATTTTGCCGAGTTCCTTAACCATAATTCTCTCGATCGCCTTGGTATTCTCTACCTGATCACCTGTGTCGGTTTGGGGTACGGGCGGCTAAAACCTCGCGTCGATGCTTTTCTCGGCAGCATAGGATCACCAAATCCCCCCAAACGGGGGTCCCATCAGATCTCAGGCTTATATGAGTGGCGGATTTGCCTACCACTCGCCCTACATCCTTAGACCGGGACAACCATCGCCCGGCTCGGCTACCTTCCTGCGTCACACCTGTTAATACGCTTGCCTCCCGGGATCAGGTCCTGCGCTCCACCAAAACCCGCACACCACAAGGGTGATTGGGCAGGCTTCGGGCAGTTAGTATCCCCCGCTCAGCATGGGCGGTTTTTCGCCGGTACGGGAATATCAACCCGTTGTCCATCGACTACGCCTGTCGGCCTCGCCTTAGGTCCCGACTTACCCAGGGCAGATTAGCTTGACCCTGGAACCCTTGATCATTCGGCGGACGGGTTTCTCACCCGTCTTTCGCTACTCATGCCTGCATTCTCACTCGTGTAGGCTCCACCGCTGGTTTACACCGCGACTTCACCGCCCACACGACGCTCCCCTACCACTCCAAACGCCTGAACCAGCCCAACAAGTGGGCGGCTTGGCTACTATTTGAAATCCACAACTTCGGCGGTGTACTTGAGCCCCGCTACATTGTCGGCGCGGAATCACTTGACCAGTGAGCTATTACGCACTCTTTTAAGGGTGGCTGCTTCTAAGCCAACCTCCTGGTTGTCTTCGCAACTCCACATCCTTTCCCACTTAGCACACGCTTAGGGGCCTTAGTTGGTGGTCTGGGCTGTTTCCCTCTCGACTATGAAGCTTATCCCCCACAGTCTCACTGCTGCGCTCTCACTTACCGGCATTCGGAGTTTGGCTGACGTCAGTAACCTTGTAGGGCCCATTAGCCATCCAGTAGCTCTACCTCCAGCAAGAAACACGCAACGCTGCACCTAAATGCATTTCGGGGAGAACCAGCTATCACGAAGTTTGATTGGCCTTTCACCCCTACCCACAGCTCATCCCCTCCATTTTCAACTGAAGTGGGTTCGGTCCTCCACGACGTCTTACCGTCGCTTCAACCTGGCCATGGGTAGATCACTTCGCTTCGGGTCTAGATCACGCCACTCACTCGCCCTGTTCAGACTCGCTTTCGCTACGGCTGCCCCACACGGGTTAACCTCGCGACGTAACACTAACTCGCAGGCTCATTCTTCAAAAGGCACGCCGTCACCAGAATCAGACTGGCTCCGACGGATTGTAAGCACACGGTTTCAGGTACTGTTTCACTCCCCTCCCGGGGTACTTTTCACCTTTCCCTCACGGTACTGGTCCGCTATCGGTCATTAGGGAGTATTTAGGCTTATCAGGTGGTCCTGACAGATTCGCACGGGATTTCTCGGGCCCCGTACTACTTGGGATACTCTCACAGGCGGTACAAACACATTACGGTTACGGGACTAACACCCTCTCTGGCCGGCCTTTCAAAACCGTTCACCTATGCGCGCACATCACACCCCACTGTCCCGGCAGAGACAGTACGGAAAGTCCCACAACCCCGACCATGCAACGCCCGCCGGCTATCACACATGGAACGGTTTAGCCTGATCCGCGTTCGCTCGCCACTACTAACGGAATCACTATTGTTTTCTCTTCCTGCGGGTACTGAGATGTTTCACTTCCCCGCGTTCCCCCCACGCACCCTATGTGTTCAGGTACGGGTCACCAAGTCACTCGCGCGCTCAGCGGGGTTTCCCCATTCGGACACCCTGGGATCACAGTCCGGTTATCGACTCCCCCAGGCTTATCGCAGATTCCTACGTCCTTCTTCGGCTCCTAATGCCAAGGCATCCACCGTGTGCTCTTAAAAACTTGACCACAAAGATCAAAAACTAATTTCGAGAGAACCACGGAAACCACTGCTCCACCCCAAAAGGCAGAACAACAGATCCAGGTTCATATATCTTGGAAATTGCTTCTTATACAAGATGCTCGCGTCCACTATGTAGTTCTCAAACAACAACCCCAAACCACACACCCCACACACACTCGTGTGTGATCGGCGCGGCCAGGAAAACCAGAAACAAAGTCCCGCACAGCCGCCCCCCACCCCCGAAAGGGAAAGGGAAGAAACCCGCGGTCCTGTTGCCTCAGGACCCAACAGTGTGCCAAACACTAAACCATGCCATCACTCCCCCACCGTTCCAGAACCATCACTGGCTCGTACTGGGACAAGGAAACAACACCACAGCCGCTATTTGTTGATATTCCACCCTTGAGCACCCGCCACGGAACGAACGTCCATGCAACGGGCCTTTACTCCTGACAACCCCCACACCCCGGCATACACCAGGACAGGGACAGTTGTAGGTGCTCCTTAGAAAGGAGGTGATCCAGCCGCACCTTCCGGTACGGCTACCTTGTTACGACTTAGTCCCAATCGCCAGTCCCACCTTCGACAGCTCCCTCCCACAAGGGGTTAGGCCACCGGCTTCGGGTGTTACCAACTTTCGTGACTTGACGGGCGGTGTGTACAAGGCCCGGGAACGTATTCACCGCAGCGTTGCTGATCTGCGATTACTAGCGACTCCGACTTCATGGGGTCGAGTTGCAGACCCCAATCCGAACTGAGACCGGCTTTTTGGGATTAGCTCCACCTCACAGTATCGCAACCCTTTGTACCGGCCATTGTAGCATGCGTGAAGCCCAAGACATAAGGGGCATGATGATTTGACGTCGTCCCCACCTTCCTCCGAGTTGACCCCGGCAGTCTCCTATGAGTCCCCACCATCACGTGCTGGCAACATAGAACGAGGGTTGCGCTCGTTGCGGGACTTAACCCAACATCTCACGACACGAGCTGACGACAACCATGCACCACCTGTAAACCAGCCACAAAGTGGGGGACGCATTTCTGCGCCTTACTGGTTCATGTCAAGCCTTGGTAAGGTTCTTCGCGTTGCATCGAATTAATCCGCATGCTCCGCCGCTTGTGCGGGCCCCCGTCAATTCCTTTGAGTTTTAGCCTTGCGGCCGTACTCCCCAGGCGGGGCACTTAATGCGTTAGCTACGGCGCGGAAAACGTGGAATGTCCCCCACACCTAGTGCCCAACGTTTACGGCATGGACTACCAGGGTATCTAATCCTGTTCGCTCCCCATGCTTTCGCTCCTCAGCGTCAGTTAATGCCCAGAGACCTGCCTTCGCCATCGGTGTTCCTCCTGATATCTGCGCATTTCACCGCTACACCAGGAATTCCAGTCTCCCCTACATCACTCTAGTCTGCCCGTACCCACCGCAGATCCGGAGTTGAGCCCCGGACTTTCACGGCAGACGCGACAAACCGCCTACGAGCTCTTTACGCCCAATAATTCCGGATAACGCTTGCGCCCTACGTATTACCGCGGCTGCTGGCACGTAGTTAGCCGGCGCTTCTTCTGCAGGTACCGTCACTTTCGCTTCTTCCCTACTGAAAGAGGTTTACAACCCGAAGGCCGTCATCCCTCACGCGGCGTCGCTGCATCAGGCTTGCGCCCATTGTGCAATATTCCCCACTGCTGCCTCCCGTAGGAGTCTGGGCCGTGTCTCAGTCCCAGTGTGGCCGGTCACCCTCTCAGGCCGGCTACCCGTCGTCGCCTTGGTAGGCCATTACCCCACCAACAAGCTGATAGGCCGCGAGTCCATCCAAAACCACAAAAGCTTTCCACCAACCACCATGCGGCGGCCGGTCATATCCGGTATTAGACCCAGTTTCCCAGGCTTATCCCAGAGTCAAGGGCAGGTTACTCACGTGTTACTCACCCGTTCGCCACTAATCCCCGGTGCAAGCACCGGATCATCGTTCGACTTGCATGTGTTAAGCACGCCGCCAGCGTTCATCCTGAGCCAGGATCAAACTCTCCGTTGAAGTAAAACAGACACAACCACAACCACCGGAAATAACGGCGACCACAGCTGCACAAAATTTGAAACCAGCTAAAAACACCATGCCAACCACGGAGGTGGCGGCACAGCACAATCAACCAATTCATAAAACAATTGGTATCAACAAACTTGGCACACTATTGAGTTCTCAAACAACAGACACACCCGGCACCACCCAAACATTTCCGTTCAGGATCGCTCCGGAGCAACTTTCCAAACTTACCCGACCAACCACCCCGACGCAAATCCATCATCTCAGGACTCCCACCGGCATGAAGACCGCCCCCACCCGGACAGCACGCCGCAAAGCGAGCCATTTTCCAGGCCGTTCAGAAAGGGGGTTGGCCGCTATCTTTCCGCTTCAGCGGCGGCGACTCAGAAAACAATACCCGGCCCCACACCCAACCGCAAATCAGCCTCCGGAGGCCTTCTGCGCCGCCAAAAACCGCGGAATCCCGGGGCAGGATGCGTCATAGCCGCACTCCCCAGGCTCCCGCCGTCGTAATTTGCTGATGTGTGCTGCAGCACAGGTCCATTGGGCACGTTGCCGCTACCCGTCGCGGACGCGTTTCTACGGCGGCAGTCTTAAACCGAACGAGCCGCGGATACCTCCATGGAAGGAAGCATCCGCGGCTCGGCTCACTTGATTCAGCTACTGACGCCACCGTGAACGCGAATCCGTAGCCGACGGCTTGCAGGTGTAGGTGACACCCTTGCTGCTCAGCCCCACAGCGCCAGTCGGCGAGCAAAAGGCGCCAGGTGTTGCGCCACCGACGGCAGCCGGCGCAGGTGCCTGAGCCGCCTGCTGCGCCGCCGCTTGCTCGGCCGCCAGCTTAGCCGCCGCGTCCCGGGCCGCCTGGTCCGCCGCAGCTTTGGCTGCTGCAGCCTGGTCGGCAGCGGCTTTATCCGCAGTGGCCTTCTCAGCTGCGGCCTTAGCTGCGGCTGCCTGATCGGCTGCAGCCTTCTCGGCCGCAACCTTGGCAGCCGTCGCCTTTTCGGCAGCTGCCTTCTCTGCGGCCACGTCGTCGAGGTTCTTGACGCCGAGGTGCACGGTGGAGCCCTTCGCGGCCTGTGCACCATTGGCGGGGTCCTGGGTTGTCACCTGCCAGTTCTTCTTGACGATGATCGACTTGCCGTGGGCTGAGTCGACGGCGTCAACCTTGAGGCCGAGTTCTTCCAGCTGGTCCGTGGCCTTGTCTAAAGTCAGGCCGGTTACGCCGGGAACGGTGACGTTCTCGGAGACGGCTGCCACTGCGGTTGCCGTGACCGTCGGCTGCGTCGCTGCCTGGTTGGCGCCGCAGCCCGTCAGCATGAGGCCGGTCAACACAACGAGAGCCAGCGTTGGCTTCCAGCTGCGATTCGGGCTCATTGGAGCGTTTGGATTGTTTGTCATTATTTCCCCTAGGAATGCGTGTGACGGTGATGGAAAGTGGGGCGGGCCCGGAAGAGCCGGACTACTCGCAGGCAATGCCGTCGGAGTCACGGTCCAGCGCGGGACGGTAACCGGCTTGGCCCGCGTACAGCGGTGCAGCACCGGCAGCCCTCGCCGCGGTGCAGTTGGCGTAGTAGGCAGCAGCAGGTGCAACCGGGGCAGGAGCGGGGGCAACCGGGGCAGGAGCGGGGGCCACCGGGGCCGGAGCAGGCGCGGGGGCAACCGGGGCCGGAGCGGGCGCAACGGGAGCAGGAGCCACTGCAGCAGGTGCCGGCGCAGCAACAACAGGAGCCAGCTGGTTCGTCGGAGCCAACTGTCCGGCGCAGTCACCAAGGATCCGGGCCATCGCGTCGTGCTCCGCCTGCGTAACCCACAGCCCGTACGTCACCTTCACGGAAATCTGGCGGGCAACGTACTCGCACCGGAAGCCCTTGTTCGGCGGCAACCAGGTGGCCGCGTCGCCGTCGCCCTTTTGCTGGTTGGTGGGACCGTCGGTGGCCTGCAGGTTCAGCGGATCATTCGCAAACGCCGTCCGCTGCTCCACGGTCAACTGCTGGGCACCTTTCTGCCAGGCGTCACTCAGGGCCACCACGTGGTCGATCTGCACGGCGCTGCTGGTGCCCGAGCCCCGGACAAAGCTGATCGTCGTACCCGTGTAAGGATCCGCGAGGGTTCCCGACTGCACCTTGCACGGCACACTGTTCGTGTACGCGATGCCGGTGAGGTCGCGTTTGAGGATGTCGTTGCGGGTGTCGCAGCCGTTCCGGTCCACGTCCGCCCACGCCTGGCCGAACTGCGCCCGGTCATACCCGGTCTTTGGCGCCCGGCCCTTGATGGGAAGGGCGGCCAGCAGGTCCAGAGCCTTCGTGGCGTACGCCGGCTGCGTGTTCGGTGCGGTGGCGGTGACGCCCGCAGCCAGGACGTACGTGTTGTCCGGATCCAGGGGCTCCCCGGTCTCCTGGGCCGTGGGCGTAGGAGTTGGGGTGGACGACGGCGTCGCCTTGGGCGTCGCCGTCGGGCCCGCTTTCGCGGGCGCGGCCTTGGCAGTGCTCTCCGAGGAGGCCGCCTCAAGGTCCGCGCTGGCCACGTGCGGCAGGGCGATGGCACCACCAATAAAGAGTGCAAAGGACATAGCAAGGGCGACGGCGCCGGCCTTGCGTTTGGCGGGAAGCCACGCCCAGGAGCGCCGTCCCGTGAGCAATACGTACAGACCGGTCAGGGCGGCCGAGATGCCCAGGAAGACCAGGGCACCGCCGGGTCCGCCGCTGAGGGCCCCCAAGAGCATGAACAGCGCAGTGAGAATCCCAACGATGAACGTTGAGGCGCGAGGTTTCCGCGGCGGCTTCGGTGCCGGCGCAGACGGAACAGACCCGAGAAGGGTTTCGTAGTCGGACAAATTTTCCCCGTTTGTGAGGGCCCGAATATCCGGCCCTGCAAGTGCCGGGCCTGCTGCTTAGCCCGACAAAGTCGTCGCCACTGAGCCTATGCTGCGTTTTCGGCTGGACAGGGACACTTTTCGAATCCTCGGGCAACATTCAGCCACTCTTGACCGAACCTTGAGGAATGCCGTCGCAATGCTTCTAGTGCCCTTAACAATTGCCGGTGATTTCAGGCCACCAGCCTCATAGCGGGCATCCGTTCCCTTCATGGGAGCGCGGAGATAGAGTGGCCCGCATGCAGATGCGCCTCGAGGTTGTACAGGTCCCGGTTTCCGACGTCGACAAGTCAAAAGCGTTCTACACCGAAAAACTGGGCTTCGCCCTGGACCACGACGTGGAACACATCCCGGGCATGAGAGTGGTCCAGCTGACGCCCCCGGGTTCCGCCACATCAGTGGTCATTGGCACCGGGATGACCACCATGGCACCGGGCAGCCTGGAAGGACTTCAACTGGTGGTTCCGGACATCACCGCCGTCCGCGAGGAACTGGTCGGGCGCGGGGCGGACATCAGCGAGATCCAGGACCTCGGCGGCGTCCTTTTCGCCTACTTCAGCGACCCTGACGGCAACCGCTGGGTAATGCAGGGGCAGACCACGCAGGACATCCGGGACGCCCACAAAACGTAAGAGGGCCTGCCAAAAGTGGGTGTGCGTCCGGGGGCGGGCTACTTATTGGCTGGCGGGGCCGTGGAGCCCCTGACCACCAGTTCGGTGCCCAGCTCAATCCGCTGAGGCAATTCCTCGTCACCGTCAAGATGGCGGAGCAGGGCGCGCATGGCAGTCTCGGCCATCTGGACTACCGGCTGGCGGATGGTGGTCAGCCCGGGTTCGATCCACTCGGCCGCCGGAATGTCGTCGAACCCGATGATGGACAGGTCCTCCGGAATACGCAGCCCGGCAGAGCGCGCTGCCCGGTAGGCACCCATGGCCTGGCCGTCATTGCCGGTGAAGATCGCCGTCGGCCGCTCCGGCAGGTCCAGTAGCTTGCGGGTGGCGGCCTCGCCCGACTCAATGGAGAAGTCCCCCGGAACCATCAGCGCCGGATCCGCCACAATGCCCGCCCGGCGCAGCGCCGAGATGTAGCCATCCTCGCGGGCGCTGCTGCACTGCAGGTCCTCGCGGCCGCCGATCATGGCGATCCGCTTGTGCCCCAGTTGCAGCAAGTGCTCGGTAGCCGAGAAGCCGCCCTCCCAGTTCGCCGCGCCCACCGTCATCAGGTCAGGCCCGGGCTGGCCGACGGGATCGATCAGCACCACCGGAATCCCCAGGGACTTAACACGCTGGATCTGTTTGGCGTCGAGCTGGTACACGGCCATCAGCAGCCCATCCGATTTACGCTCCGCGAGGTTGGCCAGCCATGGCCGGATGCGCGAGCCGTCCAGGCTCAGGCTGCTCACCACCGTTCCGTAGCCCGCGTCCTGGGCCACGCGTTCGACGCCCTCGATGATTTCCAACGCCCACTCCGAGCCCAGCCCCGGAAACACCAGATCCACCAGGCCGGCCTTCTGCCTGCGCTTGGCAGGGCGGCGAGCGTAATCGCGCCGGGAGATGATTTCCTCCACCCGGGCCCGCGTCTCCGCCGCCACGTGGGCGTGCCCGTTCAGAACCTTGGACACCGTGGGAACCGAAACCCCGGCCTCCCGGGCAATCTCACTGATCGTCGCGCGCCTGGTGTCCTGCTTGCTCACCACGGAACCTCCCTTTCACCCGGGTCCGCGCCCGGTGCTAGTTATCGGAAAGTTCCCACGTCTGGATTCGGCCACACATCCCGTAAATTCTGCGGTTTTCCCGTTTTCCCATCGTAGTTCGCGCTTCTGCCAGATAGATACTTTCGGCCGTGTCCAAAGATGCCAATTGCTGCCGGGTCACCTCAGCCTGCCGGGCTGCTCCTCCGGCCAGCAGCTCAGTCCAGGTCCCGGTCCTGTCAGCTACCAGCCGGGCAGCCGCGGCGTGGAAGGCCGCCAGTGCTGACGGGCCGGAGACAAGCACGGCCTGCTTCAGGGCAAAGTAGCCTTCCAGCGCCAAATCACGACGGCGGCGGGCGGCTTCCTCCCCGACGGCCAGCCCGGCGTCGGCATCCCTGTGCTCCAAAGCCGCCGCGCGGCGGTATGTTTCCGCTTCGGCAAGGTGCTCCGGCGGGAAAGTCATCACGGCGTCGCCGTGCTCGGGCAGCCCCGCGTTCTGCATGACCACCAGGACCCTCAGGTCGCCCGAATCGTTGATGGCGCGGTGCACGGTGCCCGGAGTGAACCAAAGGACCGCACCCGGAACCAGCGGGGTGGACGTGAAGCCACGCGAGTCCAGCGTCTCCAGCCGGCCGGCACCTTCCAGCACCACGTATGCCTCGGTGGAGGCGGTGTGCACGTGCGGGGACCCGCCGGCGGCGCCATCCGCGCCGGGCCAGTCGTAGATGCTGATCTCGGACAGCCCGGTGGCACCGGGAAAGGTTGAGCCCATGCTTTACGCCCAGCTGCCAAGCGCTGCCTGCGCGGCATCCGCCAGCGCCCGGGCCCGATCGGCGTCCACATCGCCGTCGGCAATCACCACGGCGTAGCGGTAGGTCAGCGGCGAGCCCTCCCGCAACGGCACCTCCTCGCTGAAGAACGGGGCTGAACCCAGGCAGGCGAACATCGAGGACCTGGCAAACCACTGGTTGGGTGCGCCCGGGTTGGAGCTGTCCTCCACGAACGCGATGGTGGACGACCGGCAGGTGACGTCGTGCTTGCCGGTGAAGGCGATCCATGGCGAGCGGGTGCCCATGAACTCATCCGTCCCCGTGCCCTCCGGGTTGCGGAACCCGCCGCCGGCGAAGGACCGCGGGCCGCGCCAGAACAGGCCGCCGTAGCCGGCGTTGTGGCGGCCCTCAGTGGTTGGGCTGCCGATGAGGATCTCCTCGGCGGAGACATTGGTCATCCGGGTTTCGAAGAGGATCACGTAGGCGCCCTCATTCCTGCTGGGGTCAGTTCCGCTGCCGTCCAGCAGTTGGATGCTGAAGCGGCGGCTCTCCGCGATGACCGGTTCGCCTTCCTGCGAAGTCCAGGTCAGCGATTCCGACACTGAGATTCCGGCTCCGGACTGGTCGATCCCCGTGAAGGACCCGTGGTTCATGGCACCGTTGTTGTCCAGGTTGGCGTACTCGGTGGCGCGGGTATAGGTGGCACCGCCCCAGAAGTTGTGCTTGCCAACATTCGGCAGCGCCCAGGAGAGTCCCTTGTGCCAAACGTGGTCCCAGGGGCGGGAAATGGTGACCTCGTCGCCGCCCAGGGTGGTGAGGGGGTGGAAGAACGGCCGGGGGCTCTCGTACTGGCTGTCTGTGGGCTTGTAGGTGTAGGTGGCGATGGCCTGGCCGCCGGCGGTGAAGGTGAGGGCGGTGCCGTCGTCACGGATACTCAACTGGGCTGAGGGCACGGCTGGGCGGGCAGTGGTTGCGGGGGTAGTCATGGCGCGGTGTCTCCTTGGAAGGGCGGGGTCAGGCGGGGGTGGAATTGAAGGATGATGCGGCCGCCGCTGGTGCATTGAAGGCTGTCGATTCCAGGACGGCAGTGCCCAGCCCGTCCCCGTCCATCCCGCCGTAGAAGGGGTGGCCGGGGACGATCTCGCCCCGGCGCACCGCCTGCCCCGTGAAGGCTGAAGCGTAGATCGCAGCAGCCAGCTCCAGCGTTTGCCGGGCGGAGTCTGCTCCGGCCGGAAGGGGGCGGCCTGCGTCGAGCGCGTCGTACATGGCCAGGAACTGGGCGGAGTGGCCGCTGCCGCGTTCCAGCGGCTGACCGGTCCACGCACTGCTGACCTGGTCCTCGTGGCCCGGCGCGCCCGTGATGGTCCAGTTGTCCGTGCTGTAGCCGTAAAGGTGGCTCAATTCCACGGTGGCGAACTCGCAGTCGATCCGGATATCCGACGTTTCCCGCGGCGAAAGCAGGGAGTTGACGATGGTGGCCACGGCCCCGTTGCGGAACCGTACCAGCGCGGCTGACAGGTCCTCGGTGGAGGTGTCGCGCGCCTGCCGCCCGGCGATCGCAGTCACTTCCTCCCATGGGCCGAGCAGGTGCAGGAGCAAATCGAACTGGTGGATGCCATGGCCCATGGTTGGTCCACCCCCCTCGGCATTCCAGGTTCCGCGCCAGGGCAGGTCCCAATAACTGTCCGGCCGGTACCAGAGGGTGTCGCACCGGGCCACCAGCGGGCGGCCGAACTCGCTGCCGCCAATCAGCCGCCGGGCCGCGGCGGAGGCATCGCCGAAGCGGTGCTGGAACACGCAGGAAAACTGCGCACCTCCCTTCGCCTGTGCCACCTGAAGCCGGTCGAAGTCCGCCAGGCTCAGCGCCGGTGGCTTCTCGGAGAGCACATGGACACCGGCTTCGAGGCATTCGATGGCCTGGTCGATGTGAAGCATCGGAGGGGTACAAAGGTGGACGACGTCCGGCTTGGCCTCCGCGAGCAGCTCGGCCAGGGTGAGGTAGGTGCCGGGGATCCCGTGCTTTTCGGCAAAGGCGTCCAGCCGGCCCTGGTCAACATCGCAGGCGGCTACAAGCTCTGCCCGCCCGTCTGTCCGGGCCAGATTGTCCGCGTGCACCGCGGCGATTCCGCCTGTTCCCACGATGGCCACTCTGTACGTCCGCATGTTCTCTCCGTCGTTGCAGTAGATCCGGCAGCGCCGGCTAATGTTCCCTGGCTCAGAAAATTCCAGCTGGCCCCTGGCACCTGGGTGGCTGTGGAAACTTTCGAGGCTCAGCTCGGAAGTTTCCAACGGGCCTTCCTCGGTCAAAGTAGAGGCTCCGGCTTCAACCGTAGGAAGTTGCCGATTGAAGAGTCAAGGCTTTGCATCTAGAAATTACACATAAGTTTCTGATAGTTTCTTGAAAACGCCTTTACAACCCTAGGAGACGCCCGTGACCAGCGGTGCCGCCGAAAAGCAAGCCTTCCCCACCTCCGCTGCGGGTTGCCCATCGGGCCCGGACGCAGGCGACGCCGTCGACCGCCTGATCCGGGAGATGACGCTGGAGGAAAAGCTGGCCCAGCTCGCAGGGGTATGGGTGAACGCCTCCACAGACGGCGACTCCGTGGCGCCGCTGCAGAACGAGATGGCCGGGGACGCGCGCTCCTGGGAGGACATGATCTCGTCCGGCCTGGGCCAGATCACACGCATGTACGGCACCGTCCCGCTGGAACCCCTGGAGGGCGCCCGCCGGCTGGCCGCTGCCCAGGAGCAGATTATGGCCGCGTCCCGCTTCCGGATTCCCGCTCAGGTGCACGAGGAATGCCTGGCCGGGCTGGCGGCCTGGAAAGCCACCGCCTTTCCCGTGCCGCTGGCCTGGGGTGCCACATTCAACCCCGTCCTGGTCCGCCGGATGGCCGGGTTGATCGGGGACCAGATGCGCGCCCTCGGCGTCCATCAAGGCCTGGCACCGGTGCTGGACGTGGTGCGGGACCTGCGCTGGGGCCGGGTGGAGGAAACCATTGGCGAGGACCCTTACCTGGTGGGCACCCTGGCCGGCTCCTACGTGCAGGGGCTGGAAGAAACCGGAATCGTGGCCACCCTCAAACACTTCGTGGGCTACTCCGCGTCCCGGGCCGGGCGCAACCACGCTCCGGTGTCCATGGGTCCGCGCGAGCTGGCAGACGTGATGCTGCCCCCGTTCGAACTTGCCCTTAAGCACGGCGGCGCCCGCTCGGTGATGCACGCCTACACGGACATCGACGGTGTACCCGCGGCTGCCAACCGCGCCCTGCTCACCTCGCTATTGCGGGACGAGTGGGGCTTTGCCGGGACGGTGGTGGCGGACTACTTCGGCGTCGCTTTCCTCAACGTCACGCATGGCATCGCCGCCGATTCCGGTGAAGCCGCGGCACTGGCCCTGAAGGCGGGCGTGGACGTGGAACTGCCCACGGTGAACTGCTACGGCAAGCCGCTGCTGGAGCGCGTACGGTCCGGGGATGTATCCGAGTCCCTGGTGGACACCGCGCTCCGACGGGTGCTGAGGCAGAAGCAGGAAGCCGGGCTGCTTGCCCTCGGCTTTGATCCCGCTCCCCCGGTCCTTGCTGCCGGCACCATTGACCTGGATCCGGCCGGCAACCGCGCTCTTGCCCGCGAGATCGCCGCCCAGTCCCTGGTGCTGCTGACCAACAGGACGCACGACGGCGCGCCAAGCCTGCCGCTGCCCGCGGCGGCGTCGGCGTCGCTTGGCGTGGTGGGGCCACTGGCCCAGGATCCATTCGCAATGCTGGGCTGCTACTCCTTTGACGCCCACGTCGGCGCGTCCCACCCCGATGTGCCCATGGGCATCCGGGTTCCCACCGTGGCCGCGGTGGCCGTCGAACGTTTCGGTTCCATCCAGGCCGCCGGCACGGGCAACTGCGAGGCCATCGCCGAGGAACAGATCGCCGAAGCATGCGGCATTGCCTCCTCCGTGGACACCTGCGTCATCGTGGTAGGTGACAACGCCGGTCTCTTCGGCCGCGGCACCTCCGGCGAAGGCAACGATGCGCCGGACCTCCGGCTGCCCGGTGACCAGCACCGCATGCTGGACCAGGTGCTGGCGGCGGCCGAGGCTGCCGGGACGCGGACCGTCGTCGTGGTTCTCAGCGGACGGCCCTACGCCCTGGGCGACTTCGCCGACCGCGCCGGGGCAATCGTCCAGGGTTTCTTCCCGGGGGAAGAGGGCGCCGAGGCGCTGTGGGATGTGCTCACGGGCGCCGTGAACCCCTCCGGCAAACTGCCGGTCTCTGTGCCGCGCACACCCGGGGGCCAGCCGGGAACCTACCTGCACAGCCGGCTCGCCGGCCCGTCCGGTGTCAGCGCCCTGGACCCATCACCGCTGTTCGGCTTTGGCCACGGCCTTTCCTACACCTCGTTCGGATTTTCCGGCCACGCGGCCAGTGTGCCCACCATGTCGACGGCGGACGCCGTCACGGTGGCACTTACGGTGACCAACACCGGCGGGGTTGACGGCGCCGAAGTGGTGCAGCTGTACCTGGAGGACCCGGTGGGCGAGGTGGTCCGGCCGGTGCGCGAGTTGATCGGCTATGCCCGGGTGGAGCTCGCCGCCGGCGCGTCGGCCCGGGTGGAATTCACGGTGCACGCGGACCGTACCTCATTCACGGGGCTGGACCTGAAGCGGGTGGTCACGCGGGGCCTGGTGAGACTCCATGTGGCCACGTCCAGCACCGCTGACGTCCACACCCACGAGCTCATCCTCCACGGCGAGCGCCGGGTGGTGGGTTATGAACGGGAGATGCTGACTCCAGTGACGGTGACGCAGCAGTAGGTTTTAGGCGGCAGTATCTTTCGGGCAGCCCCACCAATATCAGGTGCTGCGTGGCACCGGGACTACTCCATGCCGCAGGCTAGCGAGCGGTGAACTTCTCCTCCACCAGGCGCAGCAGCGGCCGGGAGTTCAGGCAGGCCAGGTACACGACGGCCCCGGCGATGACCGGCAGCAGGTACGCGGTAGTCATCAGCAGCAGAGTGGCGGTGACGAACAGGATGCCTGCGTTGCCCAGGGAAACCCGCTTCCGCGCACCGAAGCTGTACAGGGAGAGCCGGTAAAGGTCCCGCGTACGGAATGAAAACCGGGACAACAGCAAAAGTGCGTGCAGGGCCGCGGTGGCCACCAGCAGGGCAAGGACCAGCAGCGCCGCCCGGAGCGCCGCTTCCACGGGATTGCCCGGCCCCAGCGCGGCCGGCAGCCCCGCCAGGTTGACGCCGATCACGGCAAGGATGATCACGTATGGCAGCCACACCCGAATGGCCTGGGCAAAGTTCATCCGGTAGCCGCGGACAAAGTCCCGGTACACACCCGTGGCGTGCCCGGCCAGCAGCCGGTTGAATGCGTACATGGCCGCGACAAGGGCCGGGCCCACCGGGACCAGGGCCACGACGACCAGCCAGCTTCCCGCCAGCGGCGCCGCCAGAAGGGCCAGGAACAGCAGTGCGTTGGCCAGCATCAGGAGCACCGAGCCCATCAACACGCCGGCTACGGCGCCGGCCGCCCTGAACAGGGGGCCGGCGCCGTACTCCGCCTTCTTCTGAACCACCAACTGCCTTTCGGTCACGGCGGGAAGCCGGCTGCCGCCGTCGTACGCCCTACTTCTTGTCCGCGTAAGACTTGTACGCCTTGTTGGCCAAGTCTACGTACTTGGACATGCCCTTGCTGTCGAGCTCCTTGACGTAGGCGTCGAACTCGCTGAGGCTGCGCTGCCCGGTGATGAACTTCAGGGTGTTCTGCTTGACGTGGTCCTTCAGCGGGGTCAGCGTCAGGGTGGCCTGCTCACGGTCCGCGTCGCTGTAGGGTACGGGCGGCGAGACGGGCCGGGGGGTCTTGCTCTTCATGGCCTTCTGGAACGCCAGCTCCTCATCATCGAAGGTGGACTGCAGCAGGTCCGTGGTGCCACCGTAGGCAAAGTTGCCGCCGGAGAAGCCGTAGTCCACCCGCAGGTCCTTGGTGCCGGCCGGGTTCAGGCCCTGGAAGTTAATGTCCTTGGCCAGGACCCGCTTGCCGCCTTCCTTGGTGTAAGTTGTGCCCTGCACGCCCCACTTGGCGAACTCCTGCCCCGCGTCGCTGTAGAACAGCCAGTCGATGTACTGCATCAGCGCCACAAAGCTGTCCTTGTCCTTCACGGACGAGTTCAGCATGATGCCGTTCTCCAGCCGCGACCCGCCAATGATGTTGCCTGCGGGGCCGCCCGGAACCGTAATCTTGCCGACGGTGAAATTGCCCTTGCCCAAGGACTGCTCCATGGACGTGCGGTACGTGATGATGTTCTGCGAGTTGGCGCTGATCACGAACGACTTGCCGGAGGTGAACTTCTGGATGGCCGAATCGTCCGTCTGGGTGAAGCTTTCCGGATCCATCAACCCCTCGGATACAAGCGAGTTAAAGTAGGTGAGCAGGTCCTTGAACGCCGGGGTGCTGGAGGCGAACTCGAACTGCTTCTTGGAATCGTTGAACGCCAGGCCGTCCACCAGGCCCCAGCCGGAGAGGGTACCGAAGGCGGTGCCGGCGATGTTGAGCACGCTGTTGCCGTTGAAGCGGTCCGAGAAGGGCACCACGTCCGGGTGAGCCTTCTTCAGGGAGCGCAGGACGTCCCGGAACTCGTCCCAGGTCTTGGGTTCGGCAAGGTTTTCCTTCTGCAGGATGTCCTTCCGGAACGCCAGGGAGTAATCCGGCCACAGCTCCTCATGCAGGCCCGGCAGCACATAGTACTTGCCGTCCTGCTGCGTGAGACCGGCGATTTCCGGCTCCAGCTTCCACTTCTTGATCTTGTCCTGGAAGTTGGGCATCAGGTCCACGTAGTCGCTGACCGGCAGCACCGCGCCGGAGGACACGAAGGCCGATTCCTCGCCGGGATAGGTCTTGGCGATGATCTCCGGAGCCTTTCCGGAGCTGATGAGCAGGCTGCGCTTCTGCGTGTAGTCGGCGAACGGCACCACCGTGGCGTCGAGGGTGACGTTGTTGTCGCTGGCCATCTTGGTGAACAGCAGCCATTCCTTCTTATAGGGGTAGGTGGGCTGGTCGCTGAACAGGAAGCTGTAAGTGAGCGGGACGGTCGCCTTGAACGTGTCCCCCAGCTTGTAGCTGTCCATGGCACCGTTGCGGGCTTTCGAGGTATCGGCTTTACTGCTGGATTCCGAGTCACAGCCTGCCAGCACCAGGCCGAAGGCCGTGAGTGCTGAGAGGCTGAGGAAGTCTCGTCTGCGGATCATGGGCTTTCCTTTCATAGGGGGTTATTCCTTGACGGAACCGAGCATGACGCCCGAGAAAAAGTACTTCTGCACAAAGGGGTAGATGCACAGGATGGGAATGACGGTGAGGACGATGGTCACTGACTGGATGTTCGCGGCGATCTGGCCCAT
Organism: Arthrobacter sp. B1I2; assembly: GCF_030816485.1. Taxonomy (NCBI): domain Bacteria; kingdom Bacillati; phylum Actinomycetota; class Actinomycetes; order Micrococcales; family Micrococcaceae; genus Arthrobacter; species Arthrobacter sp. B1I2. The sequence continues at coordinate 18,193 of NZ_JAUSYC010000001.1, forward strand.
GTTCTCCGTGGTGCCGCCGGCCGAGCCCGCCGTGGTGACCCCGGCGATCATGTTGCGCAGGTAGATGGTCACCGGGAACAGTTCCGGCTTGTCCAGGTAGAGGAACGCCTGGAACCAGGAGTTCCAGTTGGCGACGGCGTAGAAGAGCACCATGGTGGCAACGATGGCCTTGCTCAACGGCAGGACCACCTTGAACAGGACCCCGTACTGGGTGAGGCCGTCGATGGCGGCGGCTTCCTCCAGCTCGCGCGGCATGTTCTCGAAAAACGACTTCATGATGAGCAGGTTGAAGACGCTGATGGCGTTCGGCAGCACCACGGCCCACAGCGTGTCCCGCAGGCCCAGCGAGCTGATGAGCACGTAGTTGGGGATCAGACCGCCGTTGAAGAACATGGTGAACACGGCGATGCCGATGAACACGCTGCGGCCCTTCAGGTCCTTCTTGGCGATGGCGTAGGCGAAGGACGTGGTGAGCACCATGGAGATGGCCGTGGCCACCACCGTATACAGGACTGTGTTGCCGTAGTTACGCCAGAACGTCGAATCAGCGAGGATCAACTTGTAGGTCTCAATATTGAAGCCCATCGGGAACAGGTTGACCTGCCCGGCGTTGATGAAGCCTTCGCTGGAAAAGCTCTGGGCCAGGATATTCAGGAACGGGTACAGGGTCAGGAACACCACCACCAGCAGGAACACCAGGTTGGCCACCCTGAACACCCGCATGCCGCGTGAGACCTTCATGTCCTTGAGCAGGACGCCGGTTGCCTTAGCGCCGTTCTTCCTGCCCGGCCGGTTCAGGAACCTATCCTTCATGGCTGCCTCTTTCACCGTTGCCCCCTTCACCACAGGCTCGTTCCTGCGAGCCGCTTGGATATGGCGTTCGAGGAGAGGATCAGCGTGAGGCCGATGACGGATTCGAACATCCCGATCGCGGCCGCGTAGCTGAAGTTGCTGGACTCCAGGCCCACCCGGTACAGGTAGGTGGAGATGACGTCGGAGGTCGCGTAGTTGAGCGGGTTGTAGATCAGGAGGATCTTCTCGAAGCCCACGGCCATGAACGTGCCGATATTCAGGATCAGCAGCGTGATGATAGTGGGCCGGATGGCGGGCAGCGTCACGTGCCAGGTCTGCTGCCAGCGGTTGGCCCCGTCGATCCGGGCCGCCTCATACAGCGATTCGTCCACCCGGGTCAGCGCGGCGAGGTAGAGGATGGCACCCCAGCCCATGGTCTGCCACACCTCGGAGCTGATGTACATGGGCCGGAACCAGGCGGCCTCCTGGGTGAAGTTCACCGTGGTGCCGAACAGGGTGTGGCCGATCTGGTTCACCGTGCCGGTCATGGAAAAGTTCTGCAGGATCATGCCGGCGATGATCACCACGGACATGAAGTGCGGCAGGTACGTCACCGTCTGGATGAGCTTCTTGAACTTCTGCGAGCGCAGCTCGTTCAGCAGCAAGGCAAAGATGATGGGCATGGGGAAGCAGAACAGCAGCGTGAGCACGCCCAGGATGACGGTGTTCTGGAACGCCTGCCAGAAGCTGGGATCGTTGATGAACAGCGTGACGTACTTGAGCCCCACCCACTTCTCACCGAAGATGTTGCCGCCCGGCTGGAACTGCCGGAAGGCTATGACGTTGCCGACCATGGGCAGGTAGCGGAACACCGCGAAGTAGGCCAGCGGCAGCAGCACCAGCGTGTAGAGGCGCCAGTCCCGCTTAAGCGCCAGTTTCCAGCCGTTGGGCTTGTTCCGTGGTTTTCCCCTGGTGCCAGGCGGGTCAGGGGTGACCGCCTCGGGAGGAATATCCAGTCGCATGGCCATGGTGGGACTCCTATCTGGGGAATTCTGCGGAGACGGATTCTTCGAGCACCAGGACTCCGTTAGCCGGAAGCTCGACCGTCCCGTGGATGGTGTTGCCGGTGAGCCGGTCCGTGCCGCCGGCCTTGACGTCCAGCCGGGCAGGTGCGTCGTTGTGGTTGAGGACCAGCAGATAGCTGCGTCCGTTGCCCGTACGACGGCGGACCTGGACTGCCAGCGGGGCGTCCAGTTCCGGGCGGATCCCGGCAGCGGCCCGTTCCGCGGCGAGCAGTTCCTGAAGGAAAACGCTGTCCACGCGGGCGGAGAGGTAGACCGCTGTGCCGCCGCCGAAGGTGTTGCGGGTGACCGCGGGTGAGCCGGCCAGCCGGCCGGAGGCATAGGTGGCCAGGACATCCGCCGTGGTGGCGTGCAGGTGCTCGGTCCAGTATTCAGCGGAGGCCGTGCCGCCGTCGGCCGTTAGAAGCTTTACTTCCTCTCCTTCACCGGCGAGCGGATGCATCTCCTCGCTCCACGCGCCCAGGACGTTCCGGAGGGCGCCCGGGTAGCCGCCCAGGCGGATGGTGTTGTCCGGGTCCACGATGCCGGAGAGGTAGCTGGCCACCAGTCGGCCGCCGCCGGAGACGTAGTCTTCGATCCGCTGCGCCGCTTCGTCGGAAAGGAGGTAGGTGGCAGGCAGGACCACCATGCTGTACTGGTCAAGGTCGGCCTTGGTGTCCACGAAGTCGACGGGAATGTTGGCGTCGAAGAACGGCCGGTAAAGGCGGAGGACTTCCTGCGGATAGTTCAGGTCCGAGCGCGGGGAGTTGCCGAGTTCCAGGGCCCACCAGCAGTCCCAGTCAAAGACCATCGCCACTTTCGCGGCCGAGCGCGTGCCGGTGATGCCGGCCAGGCCCTTCAACTCCCGGCCCAGTTCGCAGACTTCGCGGAAGACCCGGGTGTTGGGGCCGGCGTGGTTGACCATGCCGGAATGGAAGCGCTCAGTGCCGCCGCGGGCCTGGCGCCACTGGAAGAAAAGAATGGAATCGGCGCCCTGGGCGATGGCCTGGTAGGAGCCGAGGCGCATCTTGCCGGGGAGCTTTGAGACGTTGACTGACCACTGGCTGACCGCGGCGGTGGCCTGTTCCATCACCAGCCAGGGCTGCCCTTTCCGCAGGGAGCGCATCAGGTCGAAGTTGAGGCCGGCCGCCACATGGGCATCCTCTTCACGCGGATCCGGGTAAATGTCCAGGGCGGCGGCGTCCTCCTCGGCTGCCCAGGCCCAGTAGTCGTTGTTCTTATAGAAGCGCATGAAGTTCGTGACGATGGGCAGGTCCGGGGTGTACCGGCGCAGGATGTCCCGCTCGGCCTTGTAGTGCTCCAGCATGCTGTCCGAGGTGAACCGATGGAAGTCCAGGCGCCGGGAGGGGTTGGACCAGGTGCGGGGTTGGGCGGGGGCGTTAACCTGGGCCCAGTCGGAGTAGACCTGCCCCCAGACGTCCGTGCTCCACGCCCGGTTGAGGTCCTCCAGGCTGCTGTACTTTTTCTGCAGCCATTCCCGGAACGCCCGGTCCGCGTGCGGGCCGTAGGAGACGGGGCCGTATTCGTTGTTCACGTGCCACATGCACAGTGCCGGGTGGCCGGCGTAGCGCTCCCCCATTTTCTCCGCCATGGCCAGCGACTTCTCCCGGTAGGCGGGGTGGGAGACGTCGAAGTGCTGGCGGGATCCGAAACCGAAGGTGGAGCCGTCGGCCAGGACCGGGAGGATGTCCGGGTGCTGTGCGATAAGCCAGGCCGGAGGAACAGCGTCCGGCGTAGCCAGGTCCACCCCGATGCCGTTGGCGTGCAGCAGGTCCATGATGTCGTCCAGCCAGGCGAAGTCGTAGACCCCGTCCGCGGTTTCGAGCCGGCTCCAGGAAAAGACGGCCAGGGTGACCAGGTTAACCCCGGCGTCCTTCATGAGCCGTACGTCCTCTTCCCACACCTCGCGGGGCCACTGTTCCGGGTTGTAGTCACCGCCATAGGCGATGCCGCCCAGGCGTTCGTGGAGGCGTTTGAGGCGGTGTTCCGGGGTGCTGGTGCTTTGCTCGCCGGTCATCATTGTCCTTTGCTTAGGCATGTTGGCCGCGGGCTCCCCACCAGTGCGACCTGCATCACACAAGGAAACTATCGTAAAGTTTCAGCAATAACAACAGGTTCGGATGAAGTGGGAGCTTACTTTCCAAGGCCGCCGGACGCCATGTTTCCGCTGGACAGCACGCCAGGAGGCGCAGCACTGCACAACCCAGCGCGGCAGGGGGTTCAATATGCCGTCGCGGTGCGTAGAAACTATCGGAGCACTTTCAGCGCAGGCCGCCTGTACGCGTCCGGGGGCAGCTCGATCAGCCGCCAGCAGCGCGGCCGGACAGTGCCCGGATCAGGAGCGGGGCGCTCCGTCTGCCGAGGCCGGATCCGCCACGTCCTGAATGACCTCATTGCGGCGCAGGAACCACGGCTTGAACGGCGGGTCGAACCGGGCAAACCGCGGCGCACCCACCGGCGTCAGCCCGGCCAGTTCCAAAGCCGCCTGCAGCCCGGTGTTATGCCGCTGGAATGCCGCCGCAGAGCCGCTCCCCGAGAAGCTCATGGCGGCGGCAGGAGACGCCGGAACGCCCCGCACGCTGACCCTGGGATCGGTGGGGGCCGGAGCCGTGTCAGCAGTGACGCCGGCGGGGAGCACAAAACCGACAACGAATTCGGCGGGACCGTCCGCGCCGGGCAACGGCCCACGCTGCAGCACGGGGGCAGTCATGGCCAGCTTCTGCGGCGGCCCGGACTCCTGGATGACCGGCGCGGTCATGGCCAGCTTGCGGCGGGCCGTGTTGTTGCCGCTGATGTAATTGAACAGGTACCGGAAGGCGGCGTTTCCGGCGCGGTCGAAGGCTGTGGAGACTGCCACTTCAGCTACGGCGTACGCCGGATACCAGCGCAGCTCGAAGTGCGGATAACGCCGGATCAATTCATAAGGCTGCTGTTCAGTCATGATCTGTCAGAGCCTACGCCCGTGGAGCCGGGGCGGCCAGAGCCACGAGCCCTGCCCGGCGCGGCTCAGACCACTTGCTTCGTGGCGCGCTTCCGGATCCTTGCACGGAGAGCGGCGATACCAACCACAAGGAAGGCGAGGAGGGCAATGGAACCAAAAAGGACAGTCAGGACAACGCCCACTCCGCGGAACCACACGCCGTCGCTCTCATATCCCAGCACGACGGCCCTGCCGGCATCATCTTCGGCATAAATGACTGTGACGTCACTGCCCACGACGGGATGTTGATCGTGGTCCACCGCCGCGAAAGTCCGGTGGGGCGCCCCGTCCGCCGTCGTGAATTCGACTCTTATCCTGCGCTCGGAAGCCTTGGTGACATCGTCGAAGTGGACGATCGTTCCGGCGGCCTGGGCGCCCGTCCCGGCAAGCTCCTCATCCGCGTCAATCATGAAACTGCCCACGCCAACCAGGATTGGGCCCAGGCAGATGACCAGGGCGGTCACGGCCAGGTTCAGTTTTTCCTTCCACGACAACCAAGGTTTTCGGGTCCCGTCAATTCTGCGCCCAGTCACGGCTCCCATTCTGCCCGAGCCTGTCACCAGAACCACATCCCAAACCGTTGCCCCAGGCAAGCAGGAGGAGCATAATAGTTAGCAGAAGTAATTAGCACTGCTAAGGAACGCCAGCAGGCGCACCCGAATACATGTCCCCTACCCAAACGAAAAACAAGGCAATCGCAGACCCCGCGGCCCCCGACACCCTCGCCATCGATCTCCGCACCGCCGTGATGCGCACTTCCAGGCGGCTCCGTGTCGAGGCAACCGGCGACATCATCACCCCCGGCCAGTACACCGTCCTGGCCTTGCTGAGCGGGAGCGGTCCCAGCACGCTGCGCGCGCTTGCCGAGAGTGAGCACGTCCAGGCACCGTCCATGACCAGGATCGTCAATGCGCTCGCCGACCAGGGCTTCGTCACCAGGAACGCGGATCCCGGCGACGGCCGGCAGGTCCGCGTGGATATCACCGATGCCGGCAGGACGGTCCTCGCGGCAGCCCGGAACCAGCGGACGGCCTGGCTGGCCCAGCGCGTGGCCGGGCTCAGCGAGGAAGATCGGCTCATCCTCAGCCGGGCGGCCGGCATCATGCAGGAAATGAGCGGCAAATGAGCGCGATGTTCCGTGCCCTGGAGAACCCCAACTACCGCATCTGGGCCAGCGGCGCCATCGTCTCCAACATCGGCACCTGGATGCAGCGCGTGGCCCAGGACTGGTTGGTCCTGACCGTCCTCACCGACCACTCGGGCGCCGCCGTCGGCCTCACCACCGGCCTGCAGTTCCTGCCCATGCTGCTGTTCGGCCCGTACGGCGGCGTCCTGGCGGACCGGTACCGAAAGCGCATCATCCTTATGTGGACGCAGCTGGCCATGGCGTTCACCGGCCTGGCCATCGGCCTTTTGGTGGTAACCGGCACCGCCCAACTCTGGCATGCGTACGTGGCGGCCTTCTGCCTGGGCGTTGCCAGTGCAGTGGATGCGCCCGCGCGCCAGGCTTTCGTCTCGGAACTGGTGGGGCAGGACAACATCTCCAACGCCGTGGCATTGAACTCCGCGTCCTTCAACACGGCCCGGCTCACCGGCCCGGCCATCGCCGGGGTACTCATCGCCTGGGTGGGTACCGGCCCGGTGTTCCTGCTCAATGCTGCGAGCTTCGCGGCCGTCCTGGTCTCGCTGTTCAGGATCCGCACCACCCAGCCCGCCCCGGTGGCAAAGGGCCAGCGGAACAAGCACCAGGTGGCCGAGGGTGTCCGTTATGTACGCCGCAGGCCCGACCTGATGCTGATCATGGTCCTGGTGGGCATCCTGGGCGCGTTCGGCATGAACTTCCCGGTCATCAACTCACTGATGGCCACCACCGAGTTCAAAATGGGCCCCAGTGAGTTCGGGCTGCTCGGCTCGATCATGGCGGTGGGCACCCTGGCCGGCGCCCTTCTCGCGGCGCGCCGGGCGCGTCCGCGGCTGAGGTTCCTGCTGGGCGGGGCGCTGGGGCTGGGTATCTTCACGATCCTGGGCAGCCTGGCACCGTCCTTCTGGGCCTACGCCGCCATCCTGATCCCCGTCGGACTGGCGTCCATCACCTTCCTGAACAACTGCAACACCAGCATTCAGCTTTCCGTGGAACCGCAATTCCGCGGCCGCGTACTGGCCCTGTACCTGGCCGTCCTGCAGGGCGGCACCGCCCTGGGTTCGCCGCTGGTCGGGTGGATCGGGAGCCAGTTCGGCGCCCGCTGGTCCGTGGCCACCGGCGGGATCGTGGTCCTGCTTGCAGGTGTTGCGGCCGTCATCGCGGTCACCAGGCGGAACCGGCTCACGCTGCGCGGCGCGTTGCGGATGGCACTGGGCCGGCGCGAGCCTGCCGTCTGATAAGGCTGGGGAGGAAGAAAAGGCTGTGTGTTGTGGCCGTGCGCCGGTCCCCCAACATGACACGTCACCGGCCCACGGCGGTCCTAATCCGCCGAAGCGGGCGGAAGCGCCAGGCCCGTACTCAGTGGCCATCCCGTCCCGGTGGTCAGTGATGGTTCCCTGCAGGACATGGACAGTTCCGGGGCGCCCCACGTGATGGTGGACGGGCCCAAAGACTCCGCCGGGCTCGATGGTCACCATCCGCATCCGCAATTGCCGGCCTCTCGCACCGCTTACGACGGCGACGCCGGGCTGCCGCTGCCCCGCACCCAGGTGCGGGTGCTTCGCGCGGCCGGCGACGGCGTCGTCCTTGTTTTGCCGGTAACTGCCGGCCTCCGGCGGTCAGGCCGGGATCGAGGAAATGTTCAGGATGTTGCCCTCGCTGTCAATGAACCAGGCACCCTTACCCATGCCTTCCATGGTGGCGATGCCGTTCTCGGTCTTCAGGCCGGGCATGTCGTAGTCTTCGAAAACAACGCCGCGGCCCCGCAGCTCTTCCACTTCCTTGTCCACGTCATCGACACCCCATGCCATCTGGGTGTTCTTGGCGGAACCGGCGTTGTCCGTCCGGTAGAGCAGGAAGCCGGTTCCCTTGCCACAGCGGTAAATCAGGTTGTCGCCTTCGATGGTCTGGACAGGTTCCAGTCCCAACTTGTCCCGGTAAAACTCCCGCGCCCGGTCAATATCCTTAGCCGGCAGCACAGCCATGAGTTCCATATCCTTGAGCATGACAAATCTCCTTGTGCATTAATGGCGATGCTCTCCCCCTGAGACAGTCCGGCCGTCCCCCGCCGGGCCTCGTGGCCGTCCTTCCCGCCGATTGCCGGGGCGGCCGCCTGAAACCCCTGGTTCCGCCGTGGCACAGGACAGCGGCGGGGAGATTCCCGAAGTCTACGAGGCCATTATGGAGCCGATTCCGCTGCGGCGATATAGGGGTTTTAAAGTGGTAGGCCGGGGTTTTCCCGGGTCTGCTTCCGGGCAGCGATAACCACCCGCCGCACCGCCCTGCCGGCCACTGCCACCAACGGCACCAGGCACGCCACAGCGGCGATCATGTTCGGCCGGAAGGCCGCGTGTCCGTTGATGCTCCGGTAGACACCGATGGGGAGGACCGCGCCACCGCCGCCTCCGCCCGATGGACCTTGTTCGGACTCGGAGCCCCCGCCGAAGCCGAAGGACACCAGCGCCACAGGCACGATTTCCTCGCCACCCACATTCACCGGTGTGCCGTAGGCCTTGGTCACGCCCATGTTCTTGAAGGTGTCCACCAGGGACGCAAAAGTATCAGCCATGGGTTCAGGCTAAGCGTCCGCCGCCGCCACGCACAGGACCTAAAGTCCTTGCTCCAGCGGCGCCGGGCCCGCGGAAAGTACTGCCGCCGTCGTCCCTTTCCTATTTACGGATTTCGGCCATCCGCAGCCGGACGATGTCCGCCAGCACGTCATCCGGCACGGGGCGGTCCGCCGCGAAGCGGATGGTTCCCTTGGACAGGGAGTACCCCTCCAGCCGGCCAGCCACCGCTTCCACCACCCTGGAGGAAAACGGAAAGATCGAGAGGTGTTTTGCCGTGGCCACGGCGGCCACCAGCGGCTTGCCGTCCAGTTTGAGGGCGGGCATGCCGTAGCTCATGCCCTCCGTGGCGTCGGGAGCCAGCGACCGCGCAACCTCCACCACATGCTGCAGGCAGCTGCGGTCCGGTTCGTCAACCGTCGCCACCGCTTCGTCGACGACGCCCACACCAAACCTCAGCTCTTCCTTGCCGCAACAGTGGAAGCAAGCGCTGTGAGTCCCCGCTCGAAGTCGGCACCCACCATTTTGTCCATGTTCATGAACAGTGCGAACACCTTCCCCAGGCCCTTGTTCTCCCCGGTCATCCGCCAGGCCACCTCGGTGCCGCCCTGCACTGGAGTAAAGCTGAACGTCGTGGGGTTCAGTGCCTTGAAGGGCTTGGTGAACTGCAGCCGGATCCGGACCAGGCTCGAAGGCACCGACTCCTCGATCTCCATGGTGCCGCTGCCCGCCTTGCGGTTGCCACTCCACGCGTACCCGGCCCCCGCGCCGGACTCACTGCCGAAGTAGCTGCGGCTCATTCCGGGATCGATCGTCTCCCAAGGGGACCAGGCGGTCCACTCGTGGAAGTTGCTTACCAGCGGAAAGATGTCTTGGGGCGCGGCAGGGATGACGGCACTGCGGCGGACTTCAAAAGTGGACATGGGCCAAGCATAGGGGCGGGGGCGGCTGCGGTTAAGGGATGACCACGTTCACCGGGTCCTTGCCGTCCAGCAGCAACCCGATCTGCTTCTTGAGCAGCCGGACCATCCGGGGGAACATGGCCGAGCTGGCACCGCCCACATGCGGGGTGATGAGCACGCCGGGGGTGGTCCAGAGCGGGTGGTCCGCAGGCAGCGGTTCCGGCTCCGTCACGTCCAGGGCTGCACGGAGCCTGCCCCTTGAAGTCTCGGCCAGCAGCGCCCCGGTATCGGCCACCGGGCCGCGGGCCACGTTGACCAGCAGGGCGCCGTCCGGCATGGCAGCCAGGAACTTCGCGTCCACCAACTGCTCCGTGTCTTCGCTCAGGGGGACGCTGACCACCACGATCTCGTGCAGCGGCAGTTGCTCATAGAGCGAATCGATCCCGTGGATGGTCCCGCGCTCATCGTTGCGGGCGCGGCTGGCCATCCGGGTGACCTCGGTTTCGAACGGCAGGAGCCGGGCCTCGATGGCCTTGCCCACCCCGCCGTAGCCCACCAGCAGCACGCGCCGGTCGGCCAGGCTGGGGCGCTGGCTGTTGTCCCATGTTCCGCTTTCCTGGTTCCGCACAAAGTCCGGGATCCCGCGCTGGGAGGCAATCATCATGCCCACGGCGAGCTCCGCCGTCGACGTCTCATGGACTCCCGCCGCGTTGGCGAAGGTGACACCTGCCGGCAACACTGAGTCCACGCCGTCGTACCCGATGGACTGGCTCTGCACCAGGCCGACGTCCACACCCTCCAACGCGGCGAGCGCCGTCGGTTTGCCCATATAGCCGGGGACCAGCAGGTCCAGCCGGCCTTCCGGTGCGGGCCCCGTCAGGTCCCAGAGGACAAAGTCGACGCCGTCCATCGGCGCCAGCGCGTCCAGCAGGTTCTGGGCGGGCAGGCACACGCGCAGCCGGGCCGTCATGCGGCGACCATCAGCTTGACGTTGGCGGCCTTCAGCGCCTCCTCGATTTCCCGGGGCGGCGGGGCATCCGTTACCAGGATGTCCACCGCATCGAAAGCTGCCAGCCTCGCCAGCGCGTACCGCAGCATCTTTTGATTGGTTGCCACCACCACCACCTGTTCCGCTGAATTCATAAGGGCGATCTTAGTGGCGCGCTCCACGTCCCGTTCGATGTAGAAAGCCTCGTCATGGATGCCGCTCACCCCAATAAAGGCTGTCTTGGCACGCAGGCCGGCCGCCGCGCTGACGGTCATCGGCCCGTTGAACGCCTGGCTGTCCAGCAGCAGCTCCCCGCCCAGGCAGATGGTCCGCGCCGCCGTGAGCTGCAGGCAGCGCTGGATGGCCGGCGCAGAGTGCGTGATGATGGTGCCCGTGAAGGACGCAGGCAGTTCCTGCGCGATCTGGTAAGTGGTGGTGCCGGCATCAATGATGATGGCATCCCGTTCACCGATCAGGCCGACGCAGGCCCGGGCCACCCGCAGTTTCGCATCCGCGTCCTCACGCACCCGTGCGGCGAAGTTCGCATTCTGGCCCTGGCCGTGGATGGCGCTGACGCCGCCATGGACCACCCGGACCAGCCCCCGTTTGGACAGTACCCGGGTGTCCCTCCGCACGGTCATGTCAGAGACGGCGAACGTTTCTGCCAGGTCGTTTGTGGAAATGAACCCCCTCCGGCCCAGCTCATCCAGGATGGTCCGCTGGCGGGGCGTCAGCGGCGTCTCTTCGTGTGCGATACTCATAGGCCGTTCTTCCCTCCCCAATGAGCCGGGCAGGAGCCTGGCGGATGTTGCAATTCCAACATGAATCTTCTTATGAACTTACCCCAGCGGCAGCATTACTAAGCTCCACGGGGCGTCCTTCCGTAATGGAACGTTCCGCAGCAAGCCCCATTCGCACGGACTGCAGCCCGTCCGCGACGGTGACTTCCACCGGCCCTTCGCCCAGGATGGCCTTCCGGTAGCCGAGGTGCTCGTAGTAGGTGGAGCCGTGATGGGCACCTGCCGCCAGGACGGCCTCGTCCACCGGAACCTCGTGCTTTTCCGGGCCCAGCGGGGACCGCGGGCTGAACTCCACAGTGGCTTCGGCCTCGTCCCCGGGAATCCAGTGGTTGGCTGCCACCGGGATCAGGGTTTCAATCTTGGCGGCGTCCCCGACGATGGAGATCCGCTCCTGGAACTTGGATCCTTCGGCGAACATGGACAGTTCCAGCATGGCCCTGCGGCCGCCCTTGAAGTCGACGATCACGTACGCGTTGTCCACCATGTCCGAAACCCGGCCGTTGTACACCTCGTCCATGTGGTTCACGTCGTGACCGCCGCTGGCGTAGACGCGGACGGGCTCGTCCTGCAGGATCAGCCGCATCAGGTCGAAGAAGTGGCAGCACTTTTCCACAAGCGTTCCACCGGTGCGCTCGGCAAAGCGGTTCCAGGCGTCCACCTTGTGCAGGAACGGAAAGCGGTGCTCAACGATGGAGAGCATGTAGATGTTGCCGAGCCTGCCGCTGTGCGCCGCCTGAATGATTTCCTGCACCGGCGGCATGTATCGGTACTCCATGGCAACCCACACCGGCGCGGGATAGTTCGCGGCGAGCACTTCAAGTTCGTCCGCCTGTTCGGCGCTGGTGCATACCGGCTTCTCCACCAGAACGGGCAGGTTGGTACCGCTGGCGAAGATGTCCTTCAGAATGCCCAGGTGCGTGTCATTGGGGCTGGCGATCACCAGTGCGTCAACCAGCCCTGAAGCCAGCAGCTCCTGGTGGGAGGTGAACGTCTGCACCTCGTAGCCAATTTCCTTGGCCGTCTCTTCCAGTGAAGACGGCGTGGGATCCGAGACTGCGGTGATGTGGCTTCCCGGGATCAGGGCAAGGTTCCGGACATGTTCGCGTGCCATGTGGCCGGCACCGATGAGGCCATACCGGACGGTCCGGACCGATTCCGCAGAAGGCAATGACATGAGTTGCTCCGTTTCTCTTCGTTGAGGGGGACCGCGGCGTTGCATCCCAAACAGAACTATACAGAAAGTGTTGTTATTCCAACATAGTGTGTGTATATTTCTTCAGTATCAGCCGGAACTACAACGAGGTGGAACGTGCCCCGATCGTCAACTGGAACCCTGCTCTTCGTAGGATGCGCCACCCTTGACTCCATTGCCCTGGTGCAGGATTACCCGGCCGCGGACAGCCGGACGGTTGCCACGGATTTCGCGACGGCGGGCGGCGGCCCCGCGGCGACGGCGGCTGTCGCAGCGGCCCGGGCAGGCGCAAGGACTGCCTTCGCAGGCGTCCTTGGCACGGATGAAGAGGGCGACCGCATCATCAGTGGGCTCCAGGCGGAAGGGGTGGACACCTCCGCAGTGATCAGGGATGCAGGCGTCAAAACCGGCGCCAGCGTCATCGTGGTCAGCAAGACCGCTGAAAGCCGTGCCATCGTCACCCGCCCGGTTCCGCCTGTCAGCTTCCCTGCCGGCAGCCACTTCACCGAACTGCTGCAGTCCGCGGCCTGGGTGCACACGGACCACCTGGGCTGGAACGCCGTGGCCAGCGCCCCCGGTCGTCCCGCCGGCCTCAAGGTCAGTGTCGACGCCGGCAACCCCATCCCTGCCTTCAGCCCCCGTGGCGTCGCACTGTATGTCCCCACCATCGAAAGGCTCGCTGCTGAGTACGGGGCGGACCTGCCACCGGAGGCGCTCCTGCGGAAACCGCTGGAGGACGGTGCCTCCGCCGTCGTCGCCACCGCCGGCTCCGAAGGTGCCTGGGTCCTGGAACGCGGCGGCGAACCCGTTCACGTTCCGGCGACACCGGCCGTCATCGTCTCCACCCTCGGCGCAGGCGACGTTTACCACGGCGCCCTGCTCGCCGCCGTCGCCGCCGGGGTTCCGCTCGTGGATGCGGCAGCCTTCGCCGGCCGCACCGCCGCCGCCTCCTGCGGCGGACTGGACGGCCGCTCCGCCATTCCCCACCAGACCATCAATCCTGTCCTTGCCTCCAACCTGACCAGCTGAAAGAAGCAGCCCATGAGCCCCACAGATCTTTCCCCCCTCCAACGCCCGTCCGGCGCCTTCGCGATGCTGGCCGTGGACCAGCGCGAAGCCATGCGAAACATGTTTGCCGAGCACACGGACCAACCAGTGACCGATGAGGACCTCCGCGACTTCAAGCTCGAAGCCGCCAGGATCCTCACCCCGTACGCATCCGGCATCCTGATCGACCGGCAGTTCGCCTTGGACCAGGCCATTGAGGCCGGCGTGGTTGACGCCAACTGCGGGCTCATCGCCTCTGCAGACCACTTCGAAACCGCCCATGGCGAGCTGGTGGGCGAGGTGACCATCGACCCGCTGGTGGATCCCCACAAGTACAAGGCACTGGGCGTGAAAGCGCTCAAACTGCTGGTGCTGTACCGCCCGGATGAGCCCGCCGAGGGCCGCGTGGCAATGGTCCGCGAGTTCGTGGAGAGCTGCCGGTCGGCCGGGCTGATCAGCATCATCGAACCCGTCTCCAGGAAGCCTCTGGCCGGCGGCGAGTTCGACTGGAACGCCGGCATCCTGGCAGCCGCCAAGGAACTGGGCAACCTGGGCGCCGACCTCTACAAGGCGGAGGTTCCCTTCAAGGGCCAGGCCTCCGAAGCCGAGGTCCGGGCTGCCTGCGCCGAGTTGACCAAGGCAATCGACGGCCCCTGGGTGGTCCTGTCCTCGGGCGTTCCCGAGGACGTCTTCCCCGATGCCGTCCGATGGGCCTGCCTGGAAGGCGCCAGCGGCTTCCTCTCCGGACGCGCCGTCTGGGCATCCTGCATCGGCGCGCCCGACGTCGTCGAATCCCTGTCCACCGACGCCGTCCGCCGCCTTCAGCGCCTCTGCGCCGTAGTTGACGACGTCGTCTCGAGCCAGCGAAGCCACGCATAGGCGCTCCTGCAGCGCCAACGCGTCCTGACCGGGGAAACCCCCCTTCCGCAGTAAGCAAACAAGGCACACCAAACACTCAATGAGGAGATTATTGTGAGTCAGATTTCACGCAGGCAGGCAGTCGCCCTTCTCGGAGCCCTGGGCTTCGGCGCCGCTGCGGCAGCGTGCGCCGGACCCGGCGGATCCACCGCACCAGGAGGCGCCAGCGGACCGGCCGCACCGTCCACTGGCGCCGTCACCGGCAAGGTGTCCTTCGCGCACTGGCGCGGCGAGGACAAGGCCGTGTTCGACGAGCTCATCAAGCGCTTCGCTGCAAAGCATGACGGCGTAGAGATCGCCCAGGACATCTCCACCTCCAACGACTACAATGCGCAGGCCCTCCAGAAGCTGCGCGGCGGCTCAATCGGCGACGCCTTTGCCACCTTCCGCGGCTCACAGTTCAAGAACTTCACCGAAGCCGGCATCTACACCGAACTCAAGGACAGCAAGGCGGTGGGCAACTACCAAAAGGGGCTGCTCTCCGCCGGCCGGAACGGCGACAGCCAGCTGGGGTTGCCCTACCAGGTGGTGTTCCCCATGCCCATGGCCAACGTGGACCTTTTCGACAAGGCAGGTGCGGAAATTGCCCCCAAGAACTGGGATGCGTTCCTGGGCATGTGCGAGAAGCTGGCATCTGCGGGTGTCATCCCGATCTCCTGGCCGGGCGGCGATGTCGGAAACGGCGGCCAGCTGTTCAACTGCATGATCGCCAACAACGCACCCGTCGACGACATGTGCGCCCAGATCGAACAGGGCAAGCTCAAATGCACCGACGACTGGTTCCTCAAGATGTTGGGACAGTACAAGGACCTTGCCCCGTTCGTTCAGCCCAACGCCACCGGCACCGCCGTGGAACCGGCACAGAACCTGTTCTCGCAGGGTAAGGCGGCCATGCTGGCCACCGGCTCATACCATATCGCCGCAGTCCGCGGGCTGGGCGCCAAGTTCCCCATCGACCTGGTGTTCCCCAACACCACCTCTGACGGCAACGGCAAGTATGAGGGCGCCTACAACGCCACCTTCATCCTCGGCGTCAACTCGGCCAGCAAGAACCAGGCCGCCGCAGCCGCCTGGATCGATTTCCTGTCCGAGCCAGAGAATGCCGGCTACTACGCCAACCAAACCGCGCAGCACGTGTCCGTTGACAAGGTGGAGTACACCAACCCGGACCTAAAGCGGCTGAGCCCCTGGCTGCAGAAGAAGACCGCGCTCGCCGCCCGGTTCCAGTTCAACAACCTTGATGTCCGCAATGCGGTGGAAGCCAGCGCCACGGCCGTCATCTCCGGCACCAGCCCGGAGCAGGCAGCCGCTGCCGCCCAAAAGATTGTTGATGAACGGCTATGAGCATCCATCCCGGAACGGCTGCCAAACGCAAGGCGCCGGGCAGCAATGCACCCGCAAACCCAGCCAAGGTACGCCGCCGCTCCCCCACCCGGGTAAATCCGGCACTGTACCTCTTCCCCCTGCCAGCAGTCGCCGTCGTTGCCTTCTTCCTGGTGATGCCCACGCTGCAGGCCTTCCAGTACGCGATCACGGATTGGAACGGCTTCTCGGCGGCGTTCAACTACGTGGGCGTGGACAACTTCGTCCGGGCGTTCACCAAGGATTCGCTGTTTACCAACGCCCTGACCAACAACCTGAAGTTCGTGCTGCTGGTGGTGATCGCCCAGACCGTGTTCTCCCTGGTGCTGGCACTGCTCCTCACCAAGAACTCCAGGGGCAGCATCCTGCTCAGGGCGCTGTTCTTCTTCCCCACCATCCTGTCCTCAGTGTCGGTGGCCTTCATCTGGAAGTTCATTTACGACCCCAACTTCGGGCTGGCCAATTCCGTCCTCAGAACGGTAGGGGTGGACGGTGGCGCCTACCTCGGTAACGACGCCCAGGCCCTGTACTGGGTGGCCGTCACCCAGGTGTGGTTCCACTCCGGGCAGATGATGGTGGTCTACATCGCCGGACTGCAGGCCATCCCCAGGGAACTCTATGAAGCTGCCGAGATGGACGGCGCCAACAAATGGCAGCAGTTCAAATCCATTACCTGGCCCTTCGTGGCCCCCGCCACGTCCATTGTGGTGGCCTACACCACTGTGCAGTCCTTCAAGGCATTCGACCTGATCCTGGGCATCGCCGGCAATCCGCCCAAGGCCGCCCTGGACATCCTGTCCACCCGCATCTACAGCACCTTTGCCAACTCGGAGTTCGGCTACGCCGCCGCCCAGTCGATCATCTTCATGGCCATGATCGCCCTGGTCACGTGGCTGCAGCGCCGACTGCTCCGGCTGACCCCGAAGGGGGACTAGCAGCATGCTCACTTCAATAAGCCGCCGCGCCATCCTGGCCATCTACGCGGTCATCATCATCGTTCCGCTGACCGTTGTGGCCTTCGGCAGTTTCAAATCCACGCAGGAACTTTTCGCCGGGCCATTCAGCCTCCCGCAATCCCTCTCCCCGGACAACTTCGCCGAAGTGGTGGGCGGCCAGAACCTGGGCTCGTCCTTCATGAACAGCGCCATTGTCACCGGCATCTCCGTGCCGCTCACCCTGTTCCTGGCCAGCCTCGCAGGTTACGGGGTGTCCCGGCTGAAGGGGTTCATGTCCTGGGCCATCTTCGGCTTCCTGGTGCTGGGCATGGCCATCCCAGCCCAAGCCAACATGGTGCCGCTGTACGTGCTCTTCGGCCGGCTTGGCCTGCTCGACAACCTCACCGGCCTGATTCTGGCCAACGTGGTTTCCACCCTGCCCATCGCCGTCTTTATTTTGGGCGGGTTCATGCGGACCCTGCCCAAGGAACTGTACGAAGCCTCCTCCATTGACGGCAGCGGTCCCTGGAAGACCTACTCCTCCATCGCCCTGCCACTGTCAGCACCCTCCATCGCCGCAGCCGCAATCTTCCTGTTCGTCATCCACTGGAACGAACTGCTGTACCCGCTGCTGTTCATCCAGTCCCCCGGCAACCGCACCCTGCCCCTGGCGCTCCTGAGCTTCCAGGGCGAATTCCAGACCAACTACCCTCTGCTGTTCGCCGGAGTGATCCTGGCGTCCCTGCCCGTGGTGGTGGCCTACGTCTTCCTGCAGCGGTACTTCGTTGCCGGCATCACCGCGGGCGCCAGCAAGGGATGAGGAACCAGTCCCCGGCCGCTCCTTGGGCAGCCGGCCCCGTCCGGCCGCACTGAATCCCTCGCCATGCTGAATTCCTCCCAGCCTAACGAAAGGCACCATCAATGAACCTCAAATCAGCCCGGCACCTGGTGAACGGCACCTGGCACACCGCCGGTACCGCCAAGGACGTGACTGACCCGGGCAACGGCAGCACCGTAGGCGAAGTGGCCTGGGGCACCGCAGAGGACGCTACCAAGGCCGCCGACGCCGCGGCGGAAGCCTTCGGTTCCTGGTCGCGCACCACTGCCCGTCACCGGGGAGATCTGCTTCGCAATGCCGCCGACCTCCTGTCAGAACGCCGGGAGGAACTCGCGCACACCCTGGCACTCGAAGCGGGCAAGCGGCTCCCCGAAGCGCAGGGCGAGGTGGACTTCTCGGTGGAGTACTTCCGGTGGTTCGCCGAGGAGGCGCGCCGAACCACCGGCACCATCAGCCCGCCTGAGCTGCAGGGCCGCCGCCATCTCAGCACACGCAAGCCAATCGGCGTGGCACTCAGCCTTACGCCCTGGAACTTCCCGGTTTCCATCCAGGCCCGGAAGCTTGCCGCCATGCTTGGCGCCGGCTGCACCGTGGTGGGCCGCGTATCCGAGAAGGCGCCGCTGGCCGCCACCGGACTTTTCGAGGTGCTGCACGACGCCGGCTTCCCCGCCGGCGTCGTCAACCTGGTCCACGGCCCCTCCCGCGAGATCACCGGGGCGTTGATGTCCCACCCGGCTGTCAGGGCGGTCAGCTTCACCGGCTCCACTGGAGTGGGCCGGCAGATCATGGCTTCGGCCTCGGAGCGGGTGGTCCGGCCGTTGCTGGAACTGGGCGGCAACGCCCCGTTCATAGTCTTCGAGGATGCCGACCTGGACGCCGCCGTCGAAGGTGCCGTCCTGGGCCGGCTCCGCAACACCGGCCAGTCCTGCGTCGCCGCCAACCGGTTCCTGGTCCAGGAGAGCATCGCGGAGGAGTTCGCGCAGAAGCTGGGCGCCCGCTTTGATGCGATGAGCATCGGCCACGGCGTTCCCGACGGCGGCGCACCGGTCCCGGACCTCGGTCCCGTCATTGACGCCGAAAGGGTGACCGCGGTGCAGGCCCTGGTGGATGACGCTCTGGAGCGCGGCGCCCGCCGCGTGACGCAACGGACTTCCGTCCCCGCGCAAGGGTCCTTCCTGGCACCCGCGCTGCTGGCCGACGTCCCGGACGACGCACCCCTGGTGACCGAGGAAGTCTTTGGCCCGGCGGCCGGCGTCGTCACCTTCTCGTCGGAGGAGGACGCCATCCGGAAGGCAAATGCCACGGAGATGGGCCTGGCCGCCTACGTGTGGAGCGGCAGCCCCAAGCGCGGCTGGGACATCCCCGAGCGGCTCGAAGCGGGCATCGTCGGCGTAAACGATCCCCTGCCGTCCGTTGCCTTCGCCCCGATGGGCGGCGCCAAGCAATCCGGCCTGGGCCGGGAGGGATCAAGCCTGGGCCTCGAAGAGTTCGAGGAGGTCCAGTACGTGGCCTGGAGGCCGTAAGTGCTGACCACCGGGCTGGTGCTGGGCGCCGTGGTGATGGGTGCCGGGATGCAGCGCATCACCGGGATGGGCTTCGCCCTGGTGGCCGCCCCCTTCCTGGTCCTGCTCCTGGGCCCGGTGGAGGGTGTGGTGCTGGTGAACGTGTGCGGCGCCGTGACGTCGGCGGCCATTATCTTCCGGGTTGTCCGGGACGTCGACTGGAAGCGGTACCTGTTGCTCGCCGCCTCTGCCCTGCTCGGCATCATCCCCGCAGCGGTTCTCATCCGTTTCATAGCGCCGGCGGTCCTGGAGATCTCCATCGGAGTGATCCTCGCCGTGGGCCTGACCGTCCTCCTGGTCCTGAAGTCCGCCACCCTGCCGGAGCGCCGCCGCTACCTCTTTACCGCCGGCGGCCTCAGCGGCTTCATGAACACAGCGGCGGGTGTGGGCGGTCCGGCGGTCAGCATGTACTCCATCGCCACCCGGTGGCAGCACAAATCGTTCGCAGCCACCATGCAGCCGTACTTCTTCACCATCGGAACGTTCTCGCTTATCTCGAAGGCGATCACGGCACCCGCCTCGTTCCCGGTGCTGCCGTTGGCCATGTGGCTCGCCGTCGCCGCCGCCTGCCTGACCGGACTCGTCGTGGGCGACCTCGCCGCCAAACACGTTCCTGCCCGCGCCGCCCAGATCCTGCTGATTATCCTGGCCTACCTGGGCGCGGCCGCCACCATAATCCGCGGCGTGCTTGACGCCGTCGCATGACCCCAAATTTCACTTGCACCTGCAGCAGAGAGAGGTAATAACATGACGTGGCTGAACAGCGCCGCCCACGCACGATGGCTCGAGGCGGAAACCGACCGGCTCATCAATTTCGCCGCGGCATCCAAAGTCCCTACCGGATTCGGCTGGCTCGACAACAACGGCGCGGTTTTCACGGACAAGCCAACCCATCTTTGGATCACCGCGCGGATGACGCACAGCTTCGCTGTGGCCGCCCTGATGGGACGGCCGGGTGCCGGAATGCTCGTCGACCACGGCATAGCGGCTCTCACCGGAGTCCTGCACGATGATGAGTTTGGCGGCTGGTACGCCGAAGTGGACGGGAACGGCCCGGTGAATGACACCAAGTCCGGCTACCAGCACTCTTTCGTGCTCCTCGCTGCTGCCAGTGCCGTTGCGGCAGGACGCCCCGGCGCCCGGGAATTGCTCGGCGAGGCGCTGCGGATAGCCGACACAAAATTCTGGGACCACGAGGCCAACATGTGCTTTGACTCGTGGAACCGGAACTTCACGGAAACCGAGGCGTACCGTGGCGGGAACGCGAGCATGCATTCGGTCGAGGCATACCTGATCGTCGCCGATGTGACCGGGGAGGACCGCTGGCTCAAGCGGGCCCTGCACATCGCCGAAGTCCTCATCCACAAATTTGCGCGCAACAACAACTACCGTGTGTTCGAGCACTTCGACCCCGCGTGGAACCCCATGCCGGAGTACAACACCGATGACCGAGCCAGCCAATTCCGCGCATATGGCGGAACCCCCGGCCACTGGGTCGAGTGGGCGCGACTGCTCCTCCACCTCCGCGCCGGGCTCGAGGCGCGCGGCCTGGACGTCCCGGCCTGGCTGCTGGAAGACGCGCGGGGCCTGTTCGACGCCGCCATCCGGGACGCGTGGGAACCGGACGGCCATCCGGGATTTGTTTACACGGTCGACTGGGAAGGCAAGCCGGTTGTCACCACCCGCATTCGTTGGGTACCCGCAGAGGCAATCGGGGGCGCTGCAGCCCTCTACATCGCCACCGGCGAGAAGAAGTATGCGGACTGGTACGAGCGGATTTGGGACCACGCCCACGACTGGTTCATCGACTACGAGCACGGATCGTGGAAGCAGGAACTTGACGAGAACGGCAACGTCACTTCGACCGTATGGTCCGGCAAGGCGGACATCTATCACCTGTGGCATTGCCTGGTGGTTCCCCGCCTTCCGCTGGCACCCGGGCTCGCTCCAGCGGTCGCGGCAGGCCTGCTGGACGCACGTCTTAGCGGAACCGTCCAAGGCGCGGAGCCTGCCGGCCCCTGACTTCACCGGCCGCACCGGCGTCTTCCATCCACCTTCACGTCTGAAACCCCTTCCGAAAGGACAACCAATGCCTGCCATCTCCACCCAGGAACCAGTCCTGAATGTCACCGCTGGGGCCGGCGAGCCCCTGAACCTGCGCATCGAGACCGGCGTACCGGCGGCGGTGCGCATCGAAGTGCAGGGCGTGTGCACCTGCCAGGGCGCCTCCCGCCGGCCAGGGTCCTACACGGACACCGATTTCGGCGCGCGGTAGCCCGGCTCCAAGGGGCCGGGAAGCAGGGGCGGCGCCGCTGCAAAGAGCCGCCCGGGGCTGGAACTGAAGAACGTGTCACGTCCATGACAAGCCGTTCGATCCGGTAAATTTAAGGGAGGAATTGCAGGCGAGCAGAGCCGCATTCCAACCCCCTTCCCTTGAATGGACCACTCCCCCATGTCTTCCGCGATCCCCGCGCCGGAACCTGCCCGCTTTCCCTATGCCGCGATGGTGGTCCTCGCCACCATCGCCTTCACCGCCATCACCACCGAGCTCCTCCCGTCCGGCCTGCTGCCCCAGATCAGCACGGGCCTGGGGGTGTCCGAGCCGGTGGCCGGCTACCTTGCCGCCGCCTACGCCGCCGTCATCGTTATCACGGTGGTTCCCGCGGCCCGGCTGTTGGGAAAGATCCCGCGGCATGCGCTGTTGGTGGGGCTGGTCCTGACTTTTGCGCTCAGTAATGCGCTGGTGGGACTGGCACCGGACTTCACCGCGGCGATGATCGCACGGCTGGTGGGCGGCCTGGCGCACGGGCTGCTCTGGACCACCATGGCGCCGTTCGTATCCCGCGTGGTCCCGGCAGACAAAGTGGGCAAGGCCCTGGCGATCGTGTTCAGCGGCAACAGCCTGGGCCTGGCCATCGGAGCCCCCGTGGGCACGGCCCTGGGTGTATTCCTGGGCTGGCGTGCGGCGTTCCTGGTGCTGGCGGGGTTCGGCGTGGTCCTGACCGTGCTGGCGTTTTGGCTGCTCCCCCGCGTCCGGCGGATCACCGACGCCGCCCGGCCGTCCCTGCGCAAGGCCATCGGCCAGCCCGGCGTGAAGTCAGTGGCCGTCGCCTGGCCGCTGCTGGTGCTGGCCCACTTCGCCCTGTTCACCTACATCGCGCCGTTCATCCGCGAGGCGAGCCTGCCAGACTACGCCATCAGCCTCTCCCTCACTGTGCTGGGCGGGTCCGGTCTGCTGGGCATTTGGATTGCGGGGCTCACCGTGGACTCGCGTCCCCGCCGTTCGCTGCTGATAACGACGGCAGGGATCGCCGCATCGATGTTCCTCCTGCCCCTGGCGGTGGGAAACCTGCCCATGGCCCTGGTGCTGATGACCATTTGGGGCGCCGGCCTGGGCGCGATCGGCATCTACAACCAGTCGGCAATCCTCCGTGCCGGCGGCGAGTACAGCGAGGCCGCGAACGGGCTTACCGTCCTGACCATCCAGCTGGGGATCACCATCGGCGCACTGTACGGTTCCGCGGCCCTGGTGGTGGGCGGCCCGCTTCTGGTTCCGGTGGCTGCCGCCATACCTGTGGTTGCCGCCCTGCTGATCACCTTTGCCGGGAAGCGGTATGCCTACCCGCCCGGCCCCCGTGAACGCATCTGGCTGGAGCCCCGGCCGGTGAAGGACAGCATTACGGATCGCGCATAACCACCCGCACCTGGTCAGTCGCGGTACTTGGCCACCGTAAACAGGAACGTGGAGTCCTCTTCGGCGTGGAGGCTGTGCAGGCCGGGCGGGACGACCAGCAGGTCGCCGGGCTTGCCCTGCCAGGAGTCCCCGCCGGCCCGAAGGCTCACGCATCCCTGGAGCACGAAGACGGTGGCGTCGCCGGGATTCTGGTGCTCGCTCAGCTGCGTTCCGGCTGTCATGGCCATGACCGTCTGGCGGAGGATCTTTTCGTGGCCGCCGTACACGGTGTCGGCAGCCCTGCCGTTCGTGGAGCCGAGGGCAGCCTCGAGCTGCTGCCGGGCCAGCGCATCGATCGATATCTTCTGCATGCGCCCAAGGCTACCCACCAGCCGTCATCCTGGCGACCAATCCGCCCCGGCTCCCCACCCCCACTTTTGCGAAGAGCGATTCGACGTGGTCATGCAGCGTGTGAGGAGAGATCGGGAGTGTGCATGTCAACTTCGCCCCATTAGCCCGAAGTTGATAGAGCTTAAAGGATGCTAGACGTCCTGAATCCCGCCCTGCCCTTCATTGCCATGGCCCTGGCGGTGGTGGTCGGGCTCGCACTGTCCTGGCTGCTCCGCAAGGTGGTCCTCCGCCTGAACCGGAAGCGGCCCGAACTGCAGGCCACCTCACGCGTGGCCCGCCAGCCGCTGCGGCTGGCACTGTGCCTGGTGGGCGTCCGGACCGCGCTGGGGCTTACGGCTGACAGCGAAAGCTGGCACGCCGGCGTCGACCATTTCCTGCTGATTGCCCTCATCGGCGCGTTCGCCTGGCTTGCCGTTGCGGTGCTGCTCATCGTTGAGGCAGTGGTGCTGAACCGGCACAGCGTGGACGTGGCGGACAACCGGCGGGCACGGCGGCTGCGCACCCAGATGATCCTCGCACGGCGGATCGCCGTGGCACTGGTGGTGGTGCTCGCCGTCGGCACCGCGATGCTGACTTTCCCGGCCATCCAGGCGCTGGGTGCCGGACTTCTGGCGTCCGCAGGCGTGATCTCCATCGTTGCAGGCCTCGCCGCGCAGACGTCCCTGGTGAATGTTTTCGCCGGCATGCAGCTGGCTTTCACCGACGCCATCCGTGTGGACGACGTGGTGGTAGTGCAGAAGGAGTGGGGCCGGATCGAGGAAATCACGCTCACCTACGTGGTAGTGCATCTCTGGGATGACCGCCGGCTGATCCTGCCGTCCACCTACTTCACCACCACGCCTTTCGAGAACTGGACCCGCCGCCAGTCCGAGGTGATGGGCACCGTGGAGTTCGACCTCGACTGGCGCGCGCCCGTGGAGGACATGCGCACCGAGTTGCGCCGCGTCCTGGCCGGGACGGAGCTGTGGGACGAGCGAGTGGGCGTCCTGCAGATCACCGATGCCACCGGCGGTTTTGTCCGCGTCCGGATCCTGGTCAGCGCGGCGGACAGTGCGGCGCTGTTCGACCTGCGCTGCCTGGTCCGCGAAACCATGGTGACATTCCTCCAGCAGAACCATCCGCAGGCCCTGCCGCACCAGCGCTGGGAGCAGGCGGCGGACGACGCCGGCACGGCCACCCGGCGCGGGGCACCATTGCGGGGGCTGGGTTCGCCCGGGTCCGGCGGTGCGCGTCCCCCGGCAGACCCGCATGAATCGCAGCTGTTCACCGGTTCGATCGAGGCGGTGGAACGGTCGCGCGCCTTCATTGGACCTGGCGAGGAGGTGTTCGAGGAGCGCGACCGGAATCTCGCCTCACGCAACTGATCCCGGCGGGATCAGCCCGCAAACCCTTGATATGTGACCATTAAGTCACCTATTATTGCTGTCATGGACGACGTGTTCAAGGCACTCTCCGACCCCACCCGACGGGATCTGCTCGATGAGCTGTTCCGCGAGGACGGCCAAACCCTGAGCTCCCTTGAAGCACGGTTCGACATGACCCGGTTCGGGATCGCCAAGCACCTCCGCATCCTGGAGGACGCAGGCCTGGTGGTGACCCGCCGTCGGGGCCGGGAAAAGCTGCACTTCCTGAATCCGGTCCCCATCCGGCTGGTCCACGACCGCTGGGTCAGCAAATACGCAGAACCATGGGCCGCTGCCCTCAGCGACCTCAAATCCAGATTGGAAAGTCCCATGGAAAAGATCTTCGAGATTTACATCAAGACCACCCCCGAACGGCTCTGGGAAGCCATTACGGACAGCGATATCCGCAGCAAGTACCAGTTCGGGAACACCCTCGAGGCCGACTGGTCCCCCGGCGGCCGGTTCGTCATGGGCAACCCGAAGGCGGGCGCACCTCTGGGCGAGGGCGAGAACCTGGAGGTGGACCCGCCCCGCCGCCTGGTGCAGACCATGCGCGCCCTCTGGGGCGAGGACGTCAAGGCCGAGGGCACCTCCACCGTCACCTGGGAGATCGAACCCGTGGGCGATTCCTGCCACCTCACCGTTACGCACAGCGACCTGCGCGAGGGTGCCAACGAACAGCTCTACGGCGGCTGGCCGATGATCCTCTCCGGGCTGAAGACCTGGCTCGAAACGGGCGAAAAGCTCACCACGCCGGGCTCGCTGATGTACACGTAGGGCACGACGGCGGCCGTCACCCAAGATTGGAGGACGGCCGCCGCACTGGTTCCTGCTGAGGCGCTGCTAGGGATGCTGCCCAGCGCGCGGGATGCGGACGAGGACCGGGCCCAGGCGGTCAGGCGAGAGAGTCACCTGCACTGTCCGGCCGGCGGATTTCACAGTGCCGCCGGGGCCGGCCACCGAGGCTTGGTCCAGCGCGAACTCGTTGGGGTTGAGCTCGAGCACGGCGGACGCGTCTCCGGAACCGTCAACGAAGGCCACCACTTCGGTCCCCCGGTCCACCCAGCGGATCCAGGAATCGTCCTGGCTGCTGGCCGGCGCGCCAGCCAGGGGAGCCGCTCCCACCAGATACTGCTTTGCCGTTGCCATCCAGCGGCCCAGGCCGGTCAGGGCCTGCCGCTGGATTTCCGGGATGGTGCCGTCTGCCCGTGGGCCCACATTCAGCAGGAAGTGGCCGCCGCGGGAGACGACGTCGGCCAGATGGCGTGCCAGCTGCGGACCCGTGAGCGACTGTTCCGGGCCTTCCACCTGGTTGAACCCGAACGAGAATCCGATGCCCCGGCAGTTCTCCCATTCCGCCTCCGACTCCGACTGGACCGAATGTTCATACTCACTGGTGGCATAGTCCTTGTGGGTTTCCCCCCAACGGTCATTGACCACGCCCTCCGGGTTGACCGAGTAGAAATGCTCGAACAGCTTGCCAAGCCCGTGCTCGCCGAAGTGCTTGCCGGCGTCGGGCCATTCGATATCGTTCCAGAGAACATGGGGCCGGTACTTGTCCACCAGGTCCACGACGTGCTCGTACGCGTATGCGGCATACTCGGCGTCCTTGGGGCGGGACGAACCGTGGACGCTTTCGCTGGTGATGTGCGGCGGGAGGTGACGCACATGCCAGTCAAGTCCCCCGGAGTAATACAGCCCCAGCTTCAGCCCCCGGTCGGTGACGGCCTTTGCGATTTCCCCGATCAGGTCTTTCCGGGGCCCGCGATGGACCGTATTCCTCTCCCCGGTTCCCGGGGCATCCCAGAGGGCGATTCCGTCATGGTGCTTGGTGGTGGGAACTACATAGTCGGCGCCGGCAAAACGGAACAGCTCCACCCATTCGGCGGGATCAAACTGCTCGGCTTTCCACTGGTCCAGGAACGCATCGTAATCTTCGCCGTCGAAAGTTTCCTTATGGTGCTGCTGGGCGGGACTGCCGTCAATCCGGATGGTGTTGTAGTACCACTCCGCATACGGGTTGTGGGTGAACCATTCCTTGTCGTCTTCTATGGTGCCCAGGGCTCCGATGGGCTCGGCCCAGGCGGGGACGGAGTAGGCGCCCCAGTGGATGAAGATGCCGAAAGGGGCGTTCTGGAACCACTCCGGCATGGGCCGGGACAACTTCTTCCACTCGTCAGGGCTGGCCATGGCGTCGGTCATGTTGCACTCCAATTCGTTCAGTCAGGAATCTTGGTGGGATAGGGAAAATTGGGGTCCAGGGCGGACTTAGGTGATCCGGCGGCTCAACGCCCACCGAAGCCGCCCATGCTCACGCCCTTCACCAGCTGGTGCTGGAGGAGGATGACCACAAGGAGGCTGGGAATCACGGCGACGGTTGCGGCTGCCATCAGCGGTCCCCAGTCGGTTCCGCGTTCACCGGAAAACATGGAGAGCCCCAGCGGAATGGTGGCCTGTGAGACGTCATTGATGACGATCAGCGGCCAAAGGAAACTGCTCCAGTAATCGATGAAGCTGAAGACGGCCACGACGGCCAGCGGCGCGCGGACCAGCGGCAGGATGACGCTCCAAAGGATCCGCATTGAACCCGCACCGTCAATCCGGGCCGCCTCTTCGAACTCAACCGGCAGGGAAAGAAGAAACTGGCGGATGAGGAAGGCACCGAACGCGCCGAAGGCAAAGGGGACGATGAGGGCCGGCAGCGAATTCACCAGGTCCAGCTTGTTCATCATGATGTAGAGGGGGATCACCAGGACTTCCTGGGGCAGCACCAAGGTTCCGAGGAAGACGAGGAACAGCTTGTCCCGGTGCTTGAACTGCAGCCGGGCGAAAGCGTAAGCGGAGAGCAATGACACCACGGTGGTCAGCACCGCCCCTAAGACGGCCACGAGGAAACTGTTGATGATGACCCGCCCAAACGGAATGGCGGTCCACGCCGTGACGTAGTTCGACCACTCCACCCGTGACGCCAGGAAACTGGAACCCGTGGAAAATATTTCGGAGGTGGGCTTCAGCGACGTGGCGAACATCCAGATGAACGGGAAAAAGAAGGCAAGCCCCACGAGGATGACCCCGATCCGGCTGATGTAGCGCCCCGTGCGCCTCCGCGTTCGTACCGATCTGGTGCGCCGCCGGTGAGCAAGGCGCTTGTCCGCGTCCGGTTGGGCGAGCGTTTCAGTTGTCATAGTTGACCAGCCTCTTTTGCTGCGAGAACTGCAGCGCCGTGATGAGCATGACGATCACAAACAGGGCCCAGGCCAGGGCCGACGCGTAGCCGAGCTTGTCGAAGGAAAAACCGTTGCGGTAGAGGTAGAGAACAATCGTGTTGGTGGAATCACCGGGGCCGCCGAGCGTCAGCAGGTACGGCTGGGTGAACACCTTGAATGAGCCGATGATGGTCATGACCGTGCAGAAAAAGAGCGACGGCGACAGCATTGGCAGCACCACGCGGAAGAACCGCTGCCACGCCCCCGCGCCGTCAATGCGGGCCGCTTCGAGCAGATTCGGTGAGATGGCGTTCAGCCCGGCTCCAAGGACGATGATGTTGTAGCCGATCCCCTGCCACACTGACATTGCGATCAGCGACCCCATCGCCAGTCCGCTGTCGCTGAGCCACGATGGACCGTGTATGCCGAGGGTGGCAAGGAAACTGTTAATAACACCGTCGTCGGTCAGCATGAGCCGCCACACCAACGCGTTGGCCACCATGGGCGTTACCACCGGAATGAAGAACAGCACGCGGAAGAAGGGGCCCCAGCTGCCCAGGCTGTGGAGCCACACGGCCACACCCAGGGCTGCAACGAGGTTGAAAACCGTGTAGCACACGGCGAAGAAAAGGGTGTTCCCAAGAACCGTCCAGAAGACGGGATCCCCCGTAAGCATCCGAATGTAGTTGTCCAGCCCCACGAACTTCGGTGTGCCGAACAAAGGCCAGTCGAACATGCTGATCACCAGCGAAGCAACCAGCGGAAGCACAATGAAGATCAGGAACCCGAGCATTCCGGGGGCCAGGTAAGCCACGGCGAGCCTGCCATGACCACTGCTGGCAGCAGGCCTCTTCACGCCGTCTTTTACAGCAAGCGTAGGTAAAGCAGTCATCGTTGACCTGTTCCATCAAGGGGGCAGGCTCCGCTGCGGGAACCCGCCCCCGGGAGATTACTTGGCTGAGTTCATGATGGTGGAGAGGAGTTCCTGCGCGGTCTTGGTGCCGCGGAAGCCTTCTCCGGAGTACTGGGTGAAGTTGGTTTCCACCTGGTTCCAGCTGGGCGTGGTGACCAGCGGCCGCCCGCTCTTAAGCAGGGCCTGCACAACGGCGACGTCGGCGGCCGGCTTGGTACCTGCCCAGTCCTTCACGGCGGACTCAACAGAGGGCACTGTCCCGCGCGCGGCACCGACGGCCCCGATCACCTCGGGAGTGGTGATCTTCATGATGTTCTTGAAGGCTGCCTCCTTGTCCTTGCAGGACGCGCCGATGGCAAACGCGGACCCTTGGATCATGCCGACGCTTTCTCCCGAAGTGGAAGGGATGACGGCGATGCCCACCTTGCCCTGGGTCTTGGTAGTCAAGGTGTCGTACATCCAGGGACCGTCAATGATCATGGCTGCCTTGCCACTCATGAACTGCTGCTCCGGCACGTCGGTTCCATCCGACGCCTGAGGGGCGTTGCCGAGCTTCTCCTTCGCCACGAGGTCGAACGCGAACTGCTGGTCTTTGACGAGGCCTTGGTTCGTGAGATCAAGCTTTCCATCCTTGACCGGTTCGTTCCCGTTGGCGAAGGCCATGGGAAGTCCCGGGCCGGAGCCGAAGCCCGGCGGCACGGCGAGACCCATCACCCCGTCTTTCGTCAGCGCTTTGAGGTCCGCGGCAAACTTGCTGGTGGTGTAATTGGTGGTCGGTTCCTGGACGCCCGCGGCGGCGAGGAGGTCCTTGTTGTAGTAGAGGACCACCGGCTCCGCGTCATAGGGGATGCCCCGGAGGCTGCCGTCAACGGTCAGGCCGTCAATCATTGCTTTGTTGTACATGGACACATCCATGTTGTTGCTCTTCACCATGTCATCCAGGGGAACCGTCAGGTCCTTGAGCTCCTGTGCGCGTGCGGCCTGAGTGGTGATGATGCATGGCGCTCCCGAGCTGGACAGCCGGGTCTTGACCTTGGTCCAGTAGTCGTTGAAGCTCGGCCCTTCAAGGGTCAGGTTGAACGCGGGGTCCTTCTTCTTGGCCGCGTCCACAAAGGCCTGCCATTGCGCCCGGTCGTTTTCGTTAGTGATCCAGGTGTACATCGAAGAAGCTTCCTTGCTCTCCCCGGACGAGGACCCTGTGCTTGAGGAACCACAGGCAGTAAGGGCGCCTGCTGCGAGGGCGGCCACGGCTGCCGCTGTGAGCAGCTTGCCGGTAACGCGGTTATTCGACACGACGAATGTCCTTTCATAGCTGGGGAACAAAGGCTGCCCGGCGACGTCCTCGTGGCCTGCCCGCTGTGATTTCCGCAACCTTTGTCCCCAACAGAATGAACCTCCCCCGATTGCAAAGTCAAGGAATCATCTGATCTTTTTCTATGCTTGACCCGCATTCCCTACTGATATGACCGGATAGCCCGGTGTCTTACCCGACAAGGTCGGATGAATCAGCTTCCTGACTCTGTCCTTCAAGCCCAGATGCGGGGATGGTGGTGACGTAGTCCTCAACGGCATACAAATGGTTGGCCATCCGCGTCCGGGCCCGGTCGACGTCATGCCGGCGCAACGCCTCCAGGATCCCCAGGTGCTCCCGGTGTGTTGCCAACAGCCCTTCATTGTCATGGAGGGAGCGCCACATGCGGCCGCGGATCGTATTAGTGGAGACGGTCTCGATCAGGGCTGAAAGCACATGGTTCCTGGATGCCTCGGCGATCAGCCGGTGGAATTCGATGTCGCACTGCATGGCGCCGGCGTGATCGATGGGTGAGGCATGGATAGCAACGTGCGCCCGTTCCAAAATCTTTTCAGCCTTATCGAGTTGCTCCGCGCCAATGCTGACTGCGGCCGCCGCTGCAGCCTCCGTTTCAAGGGCCCGCCGTACCGTGTGCACTTGGTTGGCACGCTCTCCGTCCTGCAAGCCGACCCAGAATTCCATTGCCGACAGCAGGGCTGCGGGCTCCAGTCGGGTGACAAAGGTGCCGGCACCCTGCTTGGTTTCCAGAATGCCCATGGTGGAGAGCGCCCGGACCCCTTCCCGAAGGGAGCCGCGGGACACCTGAAGCTCCGCTGCCAGGTCCTTCTCGATGGGGAGCCGGTCCCCCGGCCGGAGTCGCCGCGAGGACAGCATCCGCTTCACACCCGAGATCACGACGTCGGTCTGGGACATCGAGCCATTGGCATTGTCGCTGGTCATGACAGCCGCCTTTCCTGGTACTCCTTCAGCTGATACTGCACGTAAAAATCCACTTTCATCTGATGTATCCCTTGGAAAAGCCGGGCTGACCCTATATTCTCATCAAATACTTCCAAATACATCAGATGATGCCCGCAAGGTTGCTAGAGCGTCGTCTTCATAGCCTGAACCTGGAGGGCTTACCTTGCCACATATCACCGGTTTTGACGTATTCGACGTCCGGTTTCCCACTTCACTCTCGGCGGACGGCTCCGATGCCATGAACCACGACGCGGACTACTCAGCGGCCTACATCGTGCTCAGAACAGAGGATCCCGCGGTATATGGGTGTGGCTTCACCTTCACCATCGGCCGGGGCAACGAGATCTGTGCGGCGGCCATGGAGTTGAGGGCCCGTCCGCTGATGGGCAGGGACGTCGATAGCGTATGTGACGACCTCGGCGGGACCTACCGCGGGCTGAAGCGGGACTCGCAAATTCGGTGGCTCGGCCCGGACAAGGGTGTGGAGCACCTGGCCCTCGGTGCCGTCATGAATGCGGTGTGGGACCTCGCGGCCCGGAGTGCGGGAAAACCCTTGTGGCGCCTGCTGGTGGACATGACGCCGGAGGAAATTGTCGATGCCGCGGATTTGACCTATCTGTCGGACGCCCTCACCCGGGAGGAGGCCCTGGGAATCCTGGCCAAGCTCGCCCCCACACGGGATGAGCGCGTCCAGCAGCTGACGGAAGCCGGCTATCCCTGCTACACCACGTCCGCCGGCTGGCTGGGCTACTCAGACGAAAAGCTTCGGCGCCTGTGCCAGGAGGCCGTGGACCAGGGCTACCGCCACATCAAGCTCAAAGTAGGTGCCTCGCTGGAGGAAGACGTCCGACGCCTCCGGATCGCCCGGGAGGTGATCGGACCCGAGGGCAACCTTATGATCGACGCGAACCAGGTGTGGGATGTGCCGCAGGCAATCGACTGGGTGAAACAGCTCTCCGAGTTCAATCCGCTGTGGATCGAAGAGCCCACAAGCCCCGACGACATTTTGGGCCACGCCGAAATCCGCAGGGCCGTCCAGCCGATCGGGGTGGCCACCGGCGAGCACGGCATGAACCGGGTACTTTTCAAGCAACTGTTCCAGGCCGGCGCAATCGACTACTGCCAGCTTGATGCCTGCCGTCTTGCCAGTGTGAACGAAGTGCTGGCCGTGCAGCTGATGGCGGCCAAGTTCGGCGTCCCGGTTTGCCCGCACGCCGGCGGCGTGGGGCTGTGCGAGCTGGTCCAGCACCTGTCCATCTTCGACTTCATCGCCGTCTCGGGAGATCTCACCGGCCGCGTCACGGAGTTCGTGGACCACCTGCATGAGCATTTTGTGGACCCCTGCATCATCAAGGAGGGCGCCTACACCATGCCGGCCAACCCCGGCTACTCCGCGGAACTCAAGGAGCAGACCCTGGAGGAATTTTCCTTCCCCTGGGGCAGCTACTGGGCCGGGACAGACAAGGGCAGGGCGGAACAGGACTGGCGCGCCGGCAACGCTGCAGGCCGGGTTGCCTTCGCCAGTGCCCGGCTGGAGGCGACGGCATGATCAACTACACACTGACCCACCCGGGGCTGCTGGCAGCACTCGCCGAATCAGGCCACGGATCGCAGATCCTCGTAGCGGACGCGAACTATCCGCACAACACCGGTGCTCCGGCCTCCGCCCGGCGCATTGCCCTGAACCTGCGGCCCGGCCTGCTCACCATTGACCAAATCCTGGAGGTTCTGGTCGACGCCGTCCCGCTGGAAGCGGCGGCTGTCATGACTCCCCCGGACGGGAACTGGACAGAGGCAGTCAAAAGCTACGAACGCGCGCTGGGCGCCCAGGTTCCCATCACGTCCCACCAGCGTTTCGACTTCTACGACGCCGCACGTTCGCCGAATGTCGCCGTCGTCATCGCCAGCGGGGATACCCGGCACTACGCAAACCTGCTCCTGACCATCGGCGTCCGCCCCGACGGCACGGCGTGACGGGGAACCGCCCATGGAAGTGACTGACTCACACGTCCATCTCTGGGACCCCGCCGCGCTCGACTATGCCTGGCTGGCGGACATCCCCACCCTCAACAAACCCTTCCTGCCGCCGGACCTGCCGCACACGCCGGCCAACACCCGGGCCGCAGTCTTCGTCCAGGCAGACTGCCGGGCGGACCAGGCCCTTAAGGAAGTGGACTGGGTCAGCAGCCTCAGCGCCGACTGGCCGCAGCTGGCTGGCATCGTGGCCTTCGCGCCGATAAGCCGCGGGGACAAGGTGGCAGCGGACCTTGGCCAGCTGCTTCAACGGCCCCTGGTGCGCGGGGTGCGGGAACTGTTCCAGGACCAGGATGCGTCCTTTATCCTCGACACCGCGACCCTGGCAGGAGCACGGCAGGTTGCCGCGGCAGGGATGACGTTTGACGCCTGCATCCGCTTCGCGCAGCTTCCGGCGCTGGCCGAGTTTGCTGACCGCGTCCCGGAACTGGTCATCGTCCTCGACCATATGGGCAAGCCGCCAATTGCCAGCGGTGCGATTGCCGCCTGGAGTACGGGAATGCGGGAACTCGCCAGGCGCCCCAACGTCGTCGTCAAAATTTCGGGGGCGGGCGCGGAAGCGGACCGCGGCCGGCCGCTGGCGCCCCAGGCCCTGCCGTTCATCGCCGAGACGCTGCAGCTTTTCGGGGCGGAACGGTGCATGATCGGCAGTGACTGGCCTGTATCCCTCAGCGGCGTGGACGAATACCAGGAATGGATCAATACCGTCATGACCGCGATGGCTGGGGCCACGGAAAGCGAACGGGAGGCAGTGGCCCATGGCACCGCCGCCCGCACCTATCGGCTCGAAACAGCCACCACCAAGGCAAAGGACTGACAATGCAAGCAGAAACCCGCACCATCCCCGGCACCGCGGTGCACCTGCCCGTGCTCGGGTTCGGCGGCGCCCCCATCGGCAACCTGTACCGGGAAGTGCCGGACCAGGAGGCTATCGACGCGGTCACCACCGCTTGGGACGGCGGCATCCGCTACTTCGACACAGCCCCCCACTACGGGCTGGGGCTTTCGGAGCGCCGCCTGGGTAGAGCCCTCGCCGGGCAGGACCGCAACAGCTACGTGCTCAGTACCAAAGTGGGCCGTCTGCTGCGGCCCAACCCGTCACCAGGCGGAAAGGACACCGAAGGCTTCGACGTCCCGGATGAGCTAACCAGGGTCCGGAGCTATTCGCGCGACGGAGTGCTGCGCTCCATCGAGGAAAGCCTCCAGCGGCTCGGGACTGACCGGATCGACGTCGTCTACATCCACGACCCTGACGACTACTGGACCGAGGCCGTCAACGGTGCCGCGCCAACCCTGTCCGCGCTAAGGGATGAGGGCGTCATAGGTGCCTGGGGCGCAGGCATGAACCAGTCCGAAATGCTTGTCCGTTTCGTCGCCGAAACGGACATCGATGTGGTCATGCTGGCCGGCCGGTACACACTGCTGGAGCAGGGAGCAGCCCGGGAGCTGCTGCCGGCCTGCCTTGAGCGGGAAGTGGGTGTGGTGAACGTGGGGGTCTTCAACTCCGGCCTGCTCTCCAAGGAGCGGCCCGCCGCTGATGCCACCTACAACTACGCCCCCGCTCCGAAGGAACTGCTGGACAGGGCCAACCTGCTGGCGGACATCTGCGAATCACACGGCACCACGCTCCCGGCCGCCGCACTGAAGTACCCGTACCAGCACCCGGCCGTGACCAGCGTGGCGCTGGGCATGCGGACCCCGGCGCAGGTAAAGCAGAACCTGGACCTGGCAGCCCAGTCCGTCCCGGAATCCTTGTGGGACGAGCTGCGCGAGCGCAGCCTGATCGCCTGAATTCCACAATCACCCGCCAGACCGCTAGAAAGAAGACCAATGCAATTTGCGCGCATAGGTGCCCCGGGCAAGGAAGTGCC
The DNA here is from genome assembly GCF_030816485.1 of Arthrobacter sp. B1I2. NCBI lineage: Bacteria > Bacillati > Actinomycetota > Actinomycetes > Micrococcales > Micrococcaceae > Arthrobacter > Arthrobacter sp. B1I2. The sequence continues at coordinate 53,082 of NZ_JAUSYC010000001.1, forward strand.
CGCCATCCTGAAGAACAACAAGTACTACTCCCTGGAGCAGGTGGCGCCGGACATCGACGCCGATTTCTGGGAATCGGACGGGCCGGGCCGGGCCGCGGCGGCGCTGGCCGCCGGTGACCTGGCAGAGCTTTCCGTTGACGGCGCCCGGATCGGTGCTCCCATTGCCCGGCCGTCCTCCGTGATCTGCGTCGGCATGAACTACGCCGCCCACGCCGCCGAGTCGGGCTCGAATCCGCCAACGGTGCCCATCATTTTCCATAAGGCCCCCAACACCGTGGCAGGGCCGTTCGACGCGGTGGCGATTCCGCGCGGTTCCACCAAGACGGACTGGGAAGTGGAGCTGGGTGTGGTCATCGGGCGGCGGGCTTCCTACCTGGACTCCCCTGACCAGGCGCGGGAGCATATCGCCGGCTACGTCACCGTGAACGACCTGTCCGAGCGGACCTTCCAGCTGGAGGTCTCCGGCGGCCAGTGGTCCAAGGGGAAGAGCTGTGCCGGCTTCTGCCCCACCGGCCCTTACCTCGTGACGCCGGACGAGTTGGACGCCGCGGACCTGCGACTGCGCAGCTGGGTGAACGGTGAGATCCGGCAGGACTCCAGCACCCGCGACCTGATTTTCGGTGTGGAGCAGGTCATCTACGACCTCAGCCAGTACCTGGTGCTGGAGCCTGGCGACCTGATCTGCACAGGCACTCCCGAGGGCGTTGCCCTCTCCGGCCGCTTCCCGTACCTCAAGGCGGGGGATGTCGTCGAGATCGAAGTGGCCGGGCTCGGCCGGCAGCGGCAGGAATTCTTCCAGGGCTAGAGCGGCCGGAAACGAAAGGACCAAGCAATGGAGTTTGCAGGACTAAAGGCAATCGTCACCGGCGGGGCATCCGGGATCGGGGCAGCCACGGCGGCGCTCCTCAAGGAGCGGGGCGCCGCCGTCGCGGTCCTGGACCTGCAGCCCGAACAGGCCGCGGACGGGCTGATCGCCATCAGGTGTGACGTGTCCGATGACGCGGCAGTCCGCCGGGCAGTGCAGGAAGCGGCGGAACGGCTCGGCGGAATCGACATCGTTGCCAACAATGCCGGCGTGGGTGCGCAGGGCACCATCGAATCGAACGACGACGACGAATGGCACCGCGTGTTCGACATCAACGTGGTGGGCATGGTCCGCGTCTCCAGGGCCGCCCTGCCGTACCTGCGCGAGTCCAGCCACGCGGCTATCGTCAACACCTGCTCAGTAGCGGCGACGGCCGGGCTGCCCCAGCGTGCCCTCTACAGCGCCACCAAAGGGGCAGTACTGTCGCTGACGCTCAGCATGGCGGCGGACCATCTGCACGAAGGGATCAGGGTCAACTGCGTGAATCCCGGCACGGCGGACACGCCCTGGGTTGGCCGTTTGTTGTCTTCGGCGCCGGACCCCGCCGCAGAACGTGCGGCGCTGGAAGCACGCCAGCCGCACGGCCGCCTCGTTGCTCCGGAAGAGGTTGCGGCGGCCATCGTGTACCTGGCCAGCCCGCTGTCCGGATCCACCACCGGGGTGGACCTCGCCGTCGACGGCGGCATGCAGGCACTGCGCCTGCGGCCCCGCCCTGCAGCGTCCTGACTCAGTCACCCGGCGGTGGCGTCAGCGGGTCCATTGCTCGGTAGTGTCGTGTCATGGACAGCGGCGCCCTGGTTAATATCGCTTTGGTTCTCGGTTTCGTGCTGGTGGGCGGAGTGTTTGCCGCAGCCGAGATGGCCCTGGTATCCCTGCGCGAAAGCCAGGTGCGCCGCATCGAGAAGTCCGGCGACACCGGCGCCCGGACTGCCGCCCTGGCCCGCAACCCCAACCGGTTCCTGTCCACCGTCCAGATCGGCGTGACCCTGTCCGGATTCTTCTCGGCGGCGTATGGGGCCTCAGCGATCGCGCCCGCCGTCGTACCCCTCCTTGAAGCCCTCGGGCTGGGTGCGGCGGCCGGGCCCGTGGCCTTCACCGGCATGACCCTGCTGGTGGCTTATCTTTCCCTGGTGTTGGGCGAACTCGCCCCCAAAAGGCTGGCGATGCAGCGCCCTGTTGCCTTCACCAGGATTCTCGCACCGCCGCTGATTTCGCTTTCGAGGATCATGCGGCCCGTCATCTGGCTCCTGTCCGTGTCAACGGACGCGGTGGTCAAGCTCTTTGGCGGCGATCCCGGTGCCAAGCGGGAAAGCATCACTTCCGAAGAACTCTGGGACATGGTGGCCGGGAACGAGCTCCTCGAAGAGAGCAGCCGCAACATCCTGGCCGGTGTGTTCGGCGCCGGGGACCGGACGCTGCAGGAAGTGATGCGGCCCCGCACGGAAGTGACGTTCATCGACGGTGCCATGACCATTGCCGAGGCCCGCAGGATGGTGAGGGACGGCCCGTATTCGCGGTTTCCGGTGATCGGGAGGAACCCGGATGACGTCCTCGGCTTCGTGCACATCCGCGACCTGATGCCCCGCGACAAGGTGCAGGACCAGGCGCCCGTACGGGAGATCGCCCGGCAAATCCTTCCGTTGCCGGGAACCAACCGTGTGCTGCCCTCGCTTTCCCGGATGCGCAAAACCAACCAGCACATCGCCCTGGTGGTGGACGAGTACGGCGGCACGGACGGCGTGGTCACGCTCGAAGACCTGGTGGAGGAACTGGTGGGCGAGATCTACGACGAGTACGACACCGGCGCCGAGCACGAGGACCGCGTCAACATGGCCAACGGAGTCCTCGACGTGGACGGCGGCCTGATCCTGCAGGAGTTCAAGGCAGCCTCCGGGATCGCCCTCCCGGAGGGCCACTACGAAACGGTGGCCGGGTTCATGATGGACCGCCTGGGCCGCCTGCCGAAGGAAGGTGACAGGGTGCAGATCCCCGGACATGTCCTGACGGTCCTCAGGATGGACCGGTTGCGGATTGCGCGGGTCCGGGTCACGCCGGTTGCAGGCCAGTCCGGCGGAGTGGCCTGCTAAGAGGCTCTGGACGACGGCGGCACTGGCGGGCCGGAGGAAGGTGACCTTATGTCCGTGCACACGCGGTCCCTGCGCCAGGAGCTGCCCATCGGGGACCAATGGCCCTAGGCGCAGGAAGGAGCAGCGGTCAAAGTTGGGGCTCCTCTACCCCCGGCAGGCAGGAACATCACAATGTTGACGAAACGGATCGCCCTCATCGGCACCACCCTGGCGCTGGCCACTGCGGCTTTCGCGGCACCCGCACACGCTGCAAGCAGTGACGGCGCGGACGTCAACAGGACTGACTACTGCGTAGACGGAGAATATTACAGGGCCTGCCACGAGGGCATCACTGTGGGCAACCAGATCCAGACACCGGGCGGCATCCAATCATTTTCGTCGTCGGGCAAATCCCTCGACACTTCGTCCAGTTCGTGGGACGGATACTACGAAGAGGAATACACGACCCGGACACACTTCCACGAACTGCAAAAGGACGGACAGCTTGTCGAATTAGGCGACCACCGCATGCAGCAGACTACGCAAATTAGTCCGGAAAGCAGTGGACCCTGCATTGACCTGGAGGATTTCCATACGACTAATGACAGCGTTCAATACTTGCGGGAGACGGCCTACTGCAGATGAGGGCCCGCTGAAGTCCCGCCGCGCTGACACAAAGTGGAGCGCGGCGTGAACCTATGCGGCAAGGCTTCGATCTAGGAAGGTGAGCGTGCGGGTCCAGGAGTCCGCGGCGGCCCCGGCGTTATATGTGTACTTGTTGGTCTCGTTGAAGAAGGCGTGGCCTGCGCCCGGGTAGACCACGGCTTCGAAGTCCACCCCTGCTGCCCGCATCCGCGCCTTAAGCCCGGGCAGCTCCTGCATGAGCGCTGTGTCCTGCATCCCATAAAAGGCCAGGACGGGGCAGCTGATGGCGCGCAGCTCCGCGTCCTTGAACTCAGCGTGGCCATAGAAAGGAACGGCGGCACGCAGCCTGGGTTCGGCAACTGCCAGCGAGAAAGTGTAGGTGCCGCCCAGGCAGAATCCTGTGACGGCTACCCTCCCGGCAAGTCCCGGCACACCATCCAGGTGGGCAAAGCACATGCGGAGGGCGGCCACCGCATGCTTTGCATACTCGGGGGAGCGCATCGGCGCCATGTGCTTCCGCAACTGCGGCTGGGCATTGCTGCGCTGCTGGGGATCGAACGCCGCCTCCTGCAACTCCCCGCTGAGGTCTGCTGTTCCCCCGGCTCCGGACAGGAGGTCCGGCGCCACTGCCAGGAAGCCCTCCGCCGCGAACCGATCTGCCACTTCCTTTGTATGGTCCACCAAGCCCCACACTTCATGGACCACCACCAGCCCGCCCTTGGGAGGTCCGGCCGGTTCGCTGACGTACGCCTGAAGAGACTTTTCGGCACCCAGAGTCATCATGTTTTCCATGCGGCCAGCATGGCACGCTCCCCCGGGCCTTCCTAGGGGTACGCCTATGCCTTCTGCTGCCGCCAGAACACGGAGATTCCGAAGGTCACGACACAGAGCACCAGCATGGCCAGCACCATCCGCATCCAGCTGTCCTGGTGCACCCCGCCGGACGCGAACACCCCGATCATCACGGTGGCGGTAATCGCGCCCACGTAGCGGCAGGTCTGGTAGATCCCGGCCGCGACCCCGCGGTCCTGCGGGCGGGTGGACACGAACATGCCCTGGTTGGAGGCGATGCTCACGGTCCCGTACGGGATGCCCATCAGTGCCGTCAGCGCCACCACGATGGGGATGGCCAGGGTGCCGGTGAGCAGCCACATGAGTGCAGCCGCCACGGTCAACAGGACGACGCCGGCAAGCAGCACCCGCCGCACACCGAACCGTCCCATGGCGGAGACAGCCCACGGGGTGGCTATCACGGACATGCCGGCCAGGGGCAGCATCAGCAGGCCCACCACGCCGGGATCGTAGCCGCCGGCTTCCTGCAGCAGTTGCGGAAGGCCGAAAAAGGCGAAGTAGTAGACGCTGCTGAACACGGCGAAGGCCAGATACACCAGCATCAGGGGCCTGTTCCGGCCCAGCAGACGCAGGTCCAGGAACGGTTTGGCGAAGCGCAGCTCGCGCCAGGCAAACAGCGCTGCGAGGACGGTTCCGGCGGCCAGCATCAGCCAGCGGTAGCCCGGCGCCACGTTCAGCGCGGCCATCATGACCAGCAGGAGGGCGCCGATGAACCCGGTGATGCCCGGGACGTCGGAGTCGCGGACAAGCTCCGCGACGCTGCCGCGTTCCCGGACCTGGTCCGGCGGCGCGGCCTTGCGCACGATCAGCAGCGCCGCCAGCGCAAGGGGGACGTTGATGAGGAACAGCCACTGCCAGCCCGCAAAACCCACCAGCAGGCCGCCGACGACCGGACCCACGGCAGCTGCCGACGTGTTGGCCATCTGCAGCCGGCCCAGCGGGCGGGCGGAATCCACTTTGGCCCGGTGCGCGATGGCACCCACCATCACCACGGCACTGGGATAGGCCGTGGCAGTGCCCAGCGCCATGACCGCCCGCGCCACGCACAGCAGCGCGAAGTTTGGGGCCAGCGGGGCCAGCGCGCAGGTGATGGCCACCAGCCCCATGCCCAGGCTGAACATCCGCCGGGGCCCGAACCGGTCTGCCAGCCGGCCCATGACGGGCTGGCCGGCCGCGGAGGCCAGGTAGAAGGACGTGACTACCCAGGTGACGGCCGCGACGTCGAGCCCGAAGTCGGCGCGCAGCACCACCAGGGCCACGGCGATCATGGAGGAGTTCAGCGGGTTCAGCGCCGTGCCCAGGCTGAGGCCGGCGACGGCCAGGGCAGTCCGGGGGTTGTTGCTCACGGTAACAGTCTGGCCTAAAGCTTGCGCCACGGGCGACTTGGCGGACTTCCCGATGGTGTGGCGAGCGCTACTTGGCTGCCACCCCGACCGGGAACAGTGCGTCCTCCACGGCCCGGGTCAGGTCCCTGATCACCTCGGCCTGGCCCTCATCCGGAACGCCCTCGGGGTTTTCCGTGTAGATGACCAGCGCGAAGGTGGAACCGCGGTAGCTCAGGAGCGCGGCGTCATGCAGTTCCCCCGAGACCTCCCCGTACTTGTGGTAAACGTCCACTCCGGACCGTGACCCCGCCGGAATGAGGTCTTCATTATTCGTGTCCTGCATGTAACTGAGCAGTTGCGCCGTGTTGTCCTTGTTCAGCAGCTCACCCGCGTGGAGCTTCTTCAGGATTAGGGCCATGTCCGCCGCGGTCAGGAGGTTTTGTTCGGGGTCGTAGGTGACGCCGATGGAGTCCGCGTAGGCAATCAGCTGCGGGTATCCGACGGCATCCATGAGCAGCAGCCAGGAGTCGTTGTTGCTGTCATTGACCATGGCCTCGAGCTGGAACGCGGCGTCGTAGTCGCCCATGGCGTCATCCAGGCTCGCCTGCCCGCTTTCCACCAGATGGTAGTAGGCGGCGGCGGTGAGGACCTTGGCAGTGCTGGCAGCAGCGAACGTGCCCTCGTCACCGAACGTCCGCTCCGCGCCGCCGGACACGTCGGCGAGCGCCAGTCCGATCCGGTATTCGTCCGCCTCACTGAGGATGTTGTCCACGCGGTCCTGCAACGACGGCGGAGCGGCCGCCACCGGCGCCGCCGGCACCGCAGGCTGGGTGGGGACCACTGCGCCCGACCGCGGCTCGGACCGGACCACGGCCAGGGTCATGGTGCCAACGATGGCCAGCACCACCGCGAGGGCCAGTACCAGCAACCTCCTGTGGCCCCGCTTCCTGCTGGAAGATGGCGTGCCGGAAGATGGCGTGCCGGAAGGTGGCTTGCCAGGCGCTGGCTGCGGAGCGTCGCGGCCTGGTTTGGGCACCACGGGGTGCACGGACATACAAGGGCTCCTGTCCCGCCTCAGCAATCAAAAACAACACCAGCGCGGCGATGAGCCGCGCTGACAGATGCTGATTAAATCACCGGAGGTTGGGAGCTTCCTGAAGGCTCCCGGTGTGTTCCTCCGTGCTTTATCCGCTGTGCTGGGCGCGGGTGCGGGCGGCCAGGGCGGTCTCCAGGAATTCCAGGTGGGCCGGCGCTACGGGCACGACGCTGGCGGAGTATTCCGGGTGCTTGGCCAGGAACTTCTTGATGAACGGGCACACCGGGACGATGCGGCTCCCGGCTTCCACCGTGCTGTCAAGGGCAGCCGTGGCAAGCTCTCCGGCAAGGCCCTGCCCGCCGTATTCCTCGTTGATCACCGTGTGGTAGAAAATCCGCTGCGGCAACTCCCCGCCGTCGTACTCCTTGTACGCCGCCTTGCCAATCACGTTGCCGGCATCAAGAATCTCGAAGCGTTCTCGCCCAGGGTTGTGGCGGACGGTGATGTCGCTCAAGGGAACTCCTTCAGTTGCGGGAAAGTGCTGACCGTGCAAAGCCTAACCCGGCCCGGGCAGCACTTATTTCCGCAAACACGGGGTCCTTGGCAACATCCCCGCCCGCCCGCCGCGTCAGCTCAGGTAGCCGTTCGGGTTCAGGACGTACTTGGTGGCTGCGCCTGCGTCGAACTCCGCGTAGCCCTTCGGTGCCTCCTCCAGCGGAATCGCCTTGGCGTTGACGTTCTTGGCGATGCTGACCTTGTCATTGAGGATGGCCATCATCAGCTGCCTGTTGTACTTCATGACGGGGCACTGGCCGGTGGTGAAGCTAAGCGACTTTGCCCAGCCGGTGCCAAGGCTCAAACTCAGCGAGCCCTTCTTGGCGGCCTCGTCAATGCCGCCCGGGTCACCGGTGACGTAGAGGCCGGGGATGCCCAGCGCCCCGCCGGCCGCCGTGATCTCCATCAGGGAGTTCAGCACAGTGGCGGGAGCTTCCTCTGCGTTCTTTCCATGGCCGTGTCCACGGGCCTCGAACCCCACCGCGTCCACACCGCAGTCCACCTCCGGCACACCCAGAATCTGCTCGATCTGGTCCTTGGGCTCGCCCTTGGTAAGGTCCACCGTTTCGCAGCCAAAGCTGCGCGCCCTCGCCAGCCGTTCCTCGTTGAGGTCCCCAACAATCACGACGGCGGCGCCCAGCAGATGTGCGCTCGTCGCCGCTGCGAGGCCCACAGGACCGGCGCCCGCCACGTACACGGTGGAACCCACGCCAACCCCGGCACTGACGGCGCCGTGGAAGCCTGTGGGGAAAATGTCCGAGAGCATGGCCAGGTCCATGATCTTCTCCATGGCCCGGTCCTTATCCGGGAACTTCAGCAGGTTCCAGTCCGCGTAGGGCACCAGGACGTAGTTGGCCTGGCCGCCCACCCATCCGCCCATGTCCACGTATCCGTAGGCACTGCCCGGGCGGTCCGGATTCACGTTGAGGCAGATTCCGGTCTTGCGCTCCTTGCAGTTCCGGCAGCGGCCGCAGGCAATATTGAACGGCACCGAACAGAGGTCGCCGACTTTGATGAATTCGACGTCACTGCCCACTTCCACCACTTCACCAGTGATTTCGTGGCCCAGCACCAGGTTGGGCGGCGCCGTGGTGCGGCCGCGGACCATGTGCTGGTCCGAGCCGCAGATGTTGGTGGCTACCGTTTTGAGGATTACCCCGTGATTGACCGCGCGTCCCACGTTCGCCGGGTTGACGCCTGGGCCGTCCTTGAGCTCGAACGTTGGGTAATCAATATCAATAACTTCGACCTTGCCTGCTTCTTTGTAGGCAACGGCTTTGTTCCCTGTCATCTATCGCTCCTGTAGTCAGGCGTCCGGTGGGACGGCCATGATCTGGGTAGGTGAGACACCCCGCGTGAAGGACCGCCTGATCCAGTGGTGCTTTTCTGATGGACGTTAGGCATGATCAGCAACCGGTTCCCGGGTTGGGGGTCCGCTCAGTCTAGGCACGCCCACCTAGGCGGTCTAGGGGTAGGAAGCCCCTTGTTTGTTGGGGCAGTCCATAGGGGAAATGCCTATAGTGGCGTACGCTGCACCAACCGGCTCCGCACGGGGGCTGGCTGGTTCCCGGGCACGTTCTACCGTTGAGGAGACCGCATGAAAACGCGCACCATCGGACAATTGACAGTCTCCGCCCTGGGCCTTGGCTGCATGGGCATGAGCGAGTTCTACGGCGACGGCGACGAGCAGGAGTCGATCGCCACCATCCACGAGTTCCTGGACGCCGGCGGATCCCTGCTGGACACAGCGGACATGTACGGACCCTTCACCAACGAGCAGCTGGTGGGCCGTGCCATCGCCGGTCGCCGTGAGGACGTTGTCCTGGCCACCAAGTTCGGCAACGAACGCCGCGAGGACGGTTCCTGGGTAGGCATCAACGGCCGCCCCGATTACGTCCGGTCCGCGTGCGACGCCAGCCTTCAGCGGCTGGGCGTTGACCACATCGACCTGTACTACCAGCACCGGGTGGACAAAACCGTCCCCATCGAGGACACGGTTGGCGCCATGGCGGAACTGGTCCAGGCCGGAAAGGTCCGGCACCTGGGCTTGTCCGAGGCGTCGGCCGAGACCATCCGCCGCGCCCACGCCGTGCATCCCATCACCGCCCTGCAGACCGAGTATTCACTCTGGGAGCGGGAGCCTGAAACCAAGGTTTTCCCCGTGCTCGCGGAACTGGGGATCGGATTTGTGCCCTACAGCCCCCTGGGCCGCGGCTTCCTGACCGGGCAGATCCGCAGCGTGGACGACTTCGCCGAGGACGACTTCCGCCGGCACTCCCCCCGCTTCCAGGGCGGGAACTTCACACGGAACCTGGAACTCGTGGACCGGGTAAAGGAGCTGGCGGACCGGAAACAGTGCACGCCCGGCCAACTGGCCCTCGCCTGGCTGCTGGCGCAGGGCGAGCATATCGTCCCGATTCCGGGGACCAAGAGGCGCGAACGGCTGCGCGAGAACCTGGGCGCTGTAGACGTTGAGCTCAGCCAGGACGAGCTTCAACTGCTGGACCAGCTGGCACCGGCCGGGGCAACTGCCGGCGCCCGCTACCCCAACATGTCCACCATCGACACCTGATCAGGCGGCGGAGTAAAGATGTTTTCCACATAACGCCCGGGTCTAACCACGGCCAAGCAGTTTGCGACGGCGGGGCGGGGCTGGCGTAGGGTGGTTCCTACGGCTGAAGCAAGCGGCCTCTGTTTTCTTCTGTGCGGAGCCACTTTTCATGTCCGACAAACAGGCCCTCCGGGCCCTTGCTGAATCGCCCTTCTCCCTGCCCCACCTTCGGGACGGCCAGCTGGCCGGCATGGCCGCCCTTTCGGACGGTCGCGATGTCCTGGCCGTCATGCCCACGGGATACGGTAAATCCGCCATCTACCAGGTCGCGGCGCTGCATCTGCACAAGGCAACGGGACGTCCCGCCGTCGTGGTTTCACCGCTGATTGCCCTCCAGGAGGACCAACTGGACGGGCTGACCCAGGTCCTGGGACCGGACGCCGCCGTGGCCATCAACTCCTCACGCAGCGACACCGAAGTCGAAACTTCATGGCAGGCCGCTGAGGACGGCAGGGCTGTGTTCCTGTTCCTCGCCCCGGAGCAGCTGGCCAAGCAGTCAACCGTGGACCGGGTCAAAGCCCTGGACATCTCGCTGTTCGTGGTGGACGAGGCCCACTGCGTCTCCTCCTGGGGCCATGACTTCCGCCCGGACTACCTCGCGCTCGGCAATGTCCGGGAGCAACTGGGAAACCCGCCCGTGGCCGCTTTGACCGCCACTGCCTCACCGCCGGTCCGGGACGAGATCGTGGAGCGGCTGGGCATGAAGGACCCTTTGGTCCTGGTCCACGGCTTCGACCGGCCCAACATCACACTGGACGTGGTCCGGCACCACGAGGACAAGGGCAAGCGCAAAGCCGTGCTTGCCCAGGTAGCGGACCTCGCCAGGAAGGGCCAGGGCCTGCTTTACGCCGCCACCCGGAAGGACACGGAGAAATACGCGGCCAAGCTGGCCAGCGAGGGGCTGCGCGCGGAGGCCTACCACGCAGGCCGCTCCGCGAAGGACCGGGAACACATCCACGAGCTGTTCCTGGACGACAAGCTGGACGTGGTGGTGGCCACCACGGCGTTCGGGATGGGCATCGACAAGCCGAACGTGCGGTTTGTGGTTCACGCCGACATTCCGGAATCGCTGGACTCCTATTATCAGGAGATTGGGCGGGCGGGCAGGGACGGCGAATCCGCAACCGCCGTGCTGCATTACCGCTCCGAGGACCTCGGCCTGCGCAAATTCTTCGGCACCCACACCCCCGATCCTGATTCCCTCCTGGCCCTGTTGAAGATCCTCAAGCCCGCCAAGGCTCCAGCCCCCAAGGCGTCGCTGGCAGAGCTCACCGGGTTCCCGGCGCGGCGCGTCACCAATCTGGTGAACCAGCTGGAGGAGATCGGCGCCGTAAGAGTCGGCAAACGCGGCATCCGGCTGACCTCCAAAGCCAAGCTGCCCACACTGGTGCGTGACGCCGTCGAACTCGCCGAGGCCCGGCAACGGGTGGACCAGTCCCGGCTCACCATGATGCGTGCGTACGCGGAGACGGACGGCTGCCGCCGGCAGTTCCTGCTGGGCTACTTCGGTGAGGACCTGCCGGAGCCGTGCGGAAACTGTGACGGGTGTGCTGCCGCTGCCGTGGACGTTGCGCAGCACGGCAAGGAAGAGCACGACGGCGGTGGGCAGGCTTCCGCCGCTGACGAACCTTTCCCGCTGCAATCCGCAGTGGTGCACAAGGAATGGGGCCCCGGCCTGGTGATGCGGCACGAGGACGATGTCATCACGGTGCTCTTTGAACAGGAGGGGTACAAGACGCTGTCCCGGTCCGCCGTCGTGGAGAACAAACTCCTGAAACCCGCTTAGGTAGGCTTGGGGGAACCCTCCTACGAAAGGCCCCCTGGCGTGGAAGTACCTGCTTATGTCTGGACCCTGACCATCGCGGGAATCGTGGGTCTCCTGGCCTTCGATTTCTTCTTCCACGTCCGCAAGGCACACACCCCCACCCTCAAGGAATCCGCCACCTGGTCCGCCATCTATGTGGGCATTGCGGTGCTGTTCGGGCTGGGAGTGCTGCTGTTCGGCGGGTCCGACATGGGCACCGAGTACTTCGCCGGCTATGTCACGGAGAAGGCGTTGTCAGTGGACAACCTCTTCGTCTTCCTCATCATCATGGCCAGTTTCAAGGTGCCCCGCGCGGACCAGCAAAAGGTGCTGCTGTTCGGCATCGTGTTCTCGCTGATCGCCCGCACGGCTTTCATCTTCCTCGGCGCGGCACTGATCAACAGTTTCGCCTGGGTGTTCTACATCTTCGGGCTCATCCTGCTGGTCACTGCCGGCAATCTTCTCAAGCCGGACAGCCATGATGACGACTCCGAAGGCCTGGTGGTCCGGCTCGCCAAGAAGCTCCTGCCGGCATCGGAACACTACGACGGCGACAAGCTCTTCACCGTGGAGAACGGCAAACGCGTCCTGACGCCGATGCTGCTCGTGATGGTCGCCATCGGCGGCACGGACATCCTGTTCGCCCTGGATTCCATCCCGGCGATCTTCGGCCTCACCCAGAACGTGTTCATCGTGTTCACCGCCACCGCTTTCTCGCTGATGGGCCTGCGCCAACTGTTCTTCCTGATCGACGGCCTGCTGGACCGGCTGATCTACCTTTCGTACGGCCTGGCGGTCATCCTGGGTTTCATCGGCGTAAAGCTCATCCTGCACGCCCTGCATGAGAACACGCTTCCGTTCATCAACGACGGCGAGCACGTCAACGTGGTTGAGGTCAGCACCGCTGTCTCGCTGGGCGTGATCCTCGGTGTCCTGGTGGTGACCATCCTGGCGTCCATCTTCAGCCCCAAGGGCAAGGCCAAGAACGCGGTGTCCGGAGCGCGGCGCCACGCCACCGAATACCTGGACCTCAACTACGAGACGGACATGGCGGAACGGGACAAGATCTTCGCCAGGATGTGCCGCGAGGAGGACCAGATACGCAAGCTTCCCGAGAAGTACAAGCGGCTGGTCCGCAACGAAACCGAGTTCATGGAGCTGCTGCGCAACGCCCATGCAGAGCACGACAAGGCCCAGGTGCGGGCTGCCGCCGCTGAGGGCTGACGCTCACCGGCTTTCGGGGCCCACAACGGGGATTGCTGCCGGCGGTGGTTTGGGGCCGGCTGGAGTGATTGTCAGCCCCTCTTGCTAGGTTTGGTTTCAGGCTCGGGAAACTGTCTCCGGGCCCGCAAACAGTTGGGGAGGCCCCATGTTTCTGCTGGACGCTGCCGGCAGTGAAGCCGGATCCGGTGCGCCACCGGACCTGGTCTTTTCGGCCACCGACCTTGTGGCTGCTTCAGAGTGCGAGTACCGCATGCTCCGGATCCTGGACGAAAAGCTGGGGCGCGCTCCCAAGGCTGATTTCCCTGTTGACGAGATGCAGAAGCGTGCCGGTGAGCTCGGCGACCGCCACGAGCAGACCGTACTCGCGAGCCTGGTGGCCAAGTACGGCGAATGGAACGCCAGCAGCGGATCGGGCGTCTACTCGCTGGAGCGTGGCCAGACCCTGCGGGGCGAGCTGCAGGCAAAGCACGCAGAGACGGAACTTGCCCTCCGGTCCGGCGCGGACGTCGTTTTCCAGGCCACCTTCTTCGACGGTGAATTCCTTGGCTATGCGGATTTCCTGGTCAACGAGGCCGCCGGCACGGGAAACCCTGGCCGTTACGAGGTCTGGGACACCAAGCTTGCACGGCACGCCAAGGTAGGGGCCCTGCTGCAGCTTGCGGCCTACGGTGATCAGCTGCTCGGGATGGGTTTGGCCCCCTCCCCTGTCGTCACGCTGGTGCTTGGTACCCGCATCGGCGACGATTGGCTTCGGAGCAGCCATTCCCTGCCGGACTTGCTGCCCGTCTTCCGCGAACGGCGCTGGCGCTTCCGGCAACTCACAGCCGGCCACCGCGCCGCTGCCACCCCTGTCCAGTGGCAGCAGCCCGGGGTGGTCCATTGCGGACGCTGCGACTACTGCGCTGAGCAGGTCAAACTGCACAGGGATTTGCTGATGGTGGCAGGGATGTCTGTTGTCCAGCGGCGGAAACTCCACGCGGCCAGTATCACCACCATTGATGGACTTGCGGCCATGCCTGCCGCCGAAGCCAAAAACTCCGTGACCCGGCTCCGTGCCCAGGCGCGGATGCAGCTGGGCCTGGACCAGCCCGCGGGAGCGCGCACCTTCACTAAGGACGGGCAGCCGCACACGGTCTCCTATACGGTCCTTCCGGACAACACCATCGGATCGCTGCCCGCTCCCAGCGCCGGGGACATCTTTTTCGACTTCGAGGGCGATCCACTGTGGCAGGACCCTGCCACCGGTGCTTGGGGCATCGAGTACCTCTTCGGTGTCATCGAGGCCCCGGTTGCGGGCGCCGAAAGTGAACCCGTGTTCCGTCCGTTCTGGGCGCACTCCCGCTCCGGGGAGCGGCGCGCCTTCCTGGATTTCCTGGATTACGTGGAGAAGCGCCGTGCCCGGTACCCGGACATGCACGTCTACCACTACGCCCCGTACGAAAAGACGGCGCTGCGGCATCTTTCCCTCGTACACCAGGCGGGCGAGGACACGGTGGACCGCTGGCTCCGGCAGGGATTGCTGGTGGACCTGTACGCCACGGTGCGGCATTCCATCCGCATCTCGGAGGCGTCGTACTCCATCAAGAAGCTGGAACCGCTGTACATGGGAGACAACCTGCGGTCCGGAGACGTCAAAGATGCAGGGGCCTCCGTGGTGGCCTATGCCGCCTACTGTGCCGCGCGTGATGAGGGGCACCAGGACGAAGCCCATGGCATCCTGGCTTCGATTTCCGACTACAACCAGTACGACTGCCTCTCCACCCTCCGTCTGCGGGACTGGCTGCTGAAGGTGGGAAAGGACGCGCGAGGCACTGCGGCGCCAGGTGGCCGTGCCGGTGCACCTGGCGTGGACGCAGGGTCCGGGGAGGATGCGCCATCCGAAACCAGCGGCGTGGCATCCGCGGACGAGACACCGGAGGAGGAACGGCTCCGCGGGTATCTTGCCGGCCTGCCGGACAACCGCCCATGGACCGACGACGAGCGCGCCGTCGCCATGGTTGCGGCCGCCACTGGCTATCACCGGCGCGAGCGCAAGCAGTTCTGGTGGCAGCACTTCGACCGGCTCGAGGCACCCTTGGACAACTGGTCCGACCAGAGGAACGTGTTCGTTGTCTCGTCAGCGGAAGTCGTTACGGACTGGGCGTTGGCCAAGCCCAGGGAACGGATGCGCACCCGCGTCCTGAAGCTCCGCGGCACCATGACGGAGGGCTCCGATTTCCGTGCCGACTCCAGCTGGTGCCGGCTGTACGACGCGCCGGGACCGGACGGCATGAGCGCTCCGGAGGCTGTTCCCGGGACCCGGGCCTACACCTTCGGGACCAGGATCAGCGGGCTGGAGGCCGCGCCGGACAGCCCCGAACATGTGATCACCGTTACGGAACGGGAGACAGGAAAGGTTCCCGCCTACCCGCACCTGCCGGTGGCCCTGACCGAGGACCAGCCCCTGGCCACCGCCAGTATCGAAGCCGCCATCGCGGAAATAGCGGGAGCCGTGGGCGCCTCGGTCCCGTCCCTCCCCGCACAGCCGGGCCTGGACATCCTGCGGAAGCTGCCGCCGCGGTTCCGCTCGCTGCCAGGGCCTGCAGAAGTCCGGCATGGCCACGACGGCGCTGCCGATTATGCAAGCGCCATAACCGGGTCCTTGCGGGACCTTGACCACTCCTACCTGGCCGTCCAGGGGCCTCCGGGGACGGGTAAGACCTACGTTGGCGCCCACGTAATCGGCAGGCTCGTTGCCGAGGGCTGGAAGATCGGGGTGGTAGCCCAGTCGCACAACGTGGTGGAAAACCTGCTGTGCCGTGCCATCGAAATCGGCGGGGTGGATCCGCAGGTGGTCGGCAAGAAACTGGCCTCCCCTCATGCGGTTCCCTGGGCCTTCACCGCCGAAGGCGACGTGGCCCGCCTGCTGTCGTCGCCGGGAGGATGCCTGGTGGGCGGCACCGCGTGGACCATGACCGGCAAGGAAGTCCCTGCCGGATCCCTGGATCTCCTGGTCATTGACGAGGCCGGCCAGTTCTCACTGGCCAACACCCTGGCCGTGAGCCGCGCGGGCAAGCGGCTGCTCCTGCTCGGTGACCCGCAGCAGCTCCCGCAGGTCACCCAGGGCGCGCATCCGGAACCGGTGGACGAGTCCGCCCTGGGCTGGCTCGCAGCCGGGCATGCCACGCTTCCGGCGCGCCTGGGCTACTTCCTCGCCGACACCTGGCGGATGCATCCTGAGCTGTGCCGGGCGGTATCGAACCTGAGCTATGAGGGAAAGCTGAAATCGACTCCTGCCGCCTCCCTCCGGGAACTGGAGGAGCTGGCGCCTGGCGTGGAGACGGTGTTTGTCAACCACACCGGCAACACCACAGCGTCGACGGAGGAAGCTGGGGAAGTGGTGCGCCAGGCGCGCCGCCACCTTGGGTTGAAGTGGACCTGCGGCCCGGGCAGCGGAGCGCGCCCGCTGGAGCAGCAGGACCTCCTGGTAGTGGCTGCCTATAACGCCCAGGTCCACCTGGTCCGGAAGCACCTGGCGGAAGCAGGGCTGCCGGATGTACGGGTGGGCACGGTGGACAAGTTCCAGGGCCAGGAAGCCCCTGTGGTACTGGTTTCGATGGCCTGTTCCGCGGTGGCAGAGGCTCCGCGCGGTGCGGAATTCCTGCTGAACCGCAACCGCATCAATGTTGCAGTGTCCCGCGGCCAGTGGCGCGCTGTCATCGTCCGCTCCCCCGAACTCACCAGCTACATGCCGCACAAGCCGGCGGGGCTCGAGGAGCTGGGAGCCTTTATCGGCCTAAGCCCTCGGGAGTAGCGGATCCAGGATCAGCGGAGGCGGGATTTGTCCGGTCAGGCCGGCACAGGACGTCAGCGCGCCCGGAAGCCGCGGAATGATCCTTCGGCCTGGGACATCGAACCGTCCACCCGCTCCACCCGGCCCGGGGTCTTGTCAGAGTTGAGCCAGTCCAGGAGCTCCCGGACCTTGGGATCGGGGCCTTCGGCAACCACGGAGACGGAGCCGTCGTCGAGGTTTTTCACCTCACCTGACAGCCCCAGTTCCTCCGCTTTGCCCATGGTCCAATACCGGAAGCCCACTCCCTGGACCATCCCGAACACCCGGGCGTCCAGCCGCACAGCTTCCTGTGCTGCACCTTCGTGCCTGCCCATGGTGCTCCTCCTCCGTCCGGCCGCCCCTCCCAACCGGGCCGCAGTACGTGTCGTTTAAGCCGACAAACGACACTTGGGCCACCCGGTCGGGTGGGAGGGCAACCCGTCAGTTGATGGTGATGTCGCGGGTGGCGTGGTTGTAACGGATGGTCACCGTGCCACCGGCGTGGTGCAGTTCGTGGTTGGGGCCGTCGAAGGTGCCGAAGGCGCCATAGTTTTCGTCCCACGAGCGGTTCAGGGCGATCTTAAAGGTGTAGAAACCGGCGGGAAGCTCGGCGCTCTTCTTCCACAGCTGGTCCAGGAAGTCGAACTCCATCTGCGCTTCGTCGTACTGCGGCGCCCAGTTTTCCGGGGCGCCCAGGATGGTGTTGAAGTCACCTGCCACGGCCACAGCTTCGGGCTGTGCAAGGGTTTCAACGTCCGGGCCCTCGAAGGGCTCCGTGGCAGCGGAGGTTTCGGCAGAGGCGGCAGCGGGCGCTGCTTCGGTCTTGTCCTTGGCAGCAGCCTTGCCCTTGCGGACAGCCTTCACCACGGGTTCGACGGCGTCTTCGATTGCCTTGGCTGCCTTGCCCACAGCGGACGCGGCCTTCTTCGCGGGAGCCTTCCTGGCGCTCGTTTTCGGTGCTTCCTCCTTGGCCGGAACCGCCAGTGTTGCCGCAGCGGCGGAAACCGGGCGGACAAACCCTTCGGGAGCCGTGGGAACGGAAGTGCCGGCAGGGACGGGAGTGCCGGCGTCGAGCGCTGCGGCGAAGGAATCAGCGTCGGGGAAGGCTACGGTGGCGCGCATGCCGTCCTCGGTAATGGTCCAGCCTGAGCGGCCCTTGACCAGCCAGCCGGCTTTGACCAGCTTGGCGGTGGCCGAGGTGAGGGTCTTGTGGCCGCGCGGGATGCCGCCGCTGAGGAGTTCAGCCTCGTGCTCGTTGAACGGCACGCGGGCCGTTGCTTCCGCCAGGACCTGGCCTGCATTCAGTGCATCGCCGGACCACACGCCTTCGGTCAGGACATCCAGCACGGTCTTGAGTCGAAGGTACGTGTTTTCTGCGGTGGACTTGGCCATGATTCCCCTTATATAAAAGCGATCGGTCTTAGGCATCTTGCCAACTGCCCATTAAATCGCGCGACTTTAATTGGTTAACTCTGCGTGTCGTGACCGACTGTGAAGCGGATTGAGCCGCAAGTGAGGCGGAGGTCTCGGGTAAGGGCTGTCTGCATAACCCTCAAGCGCTGACATGGGTGCTGCCTTGCACTCCCCAGACACGCCTGCGGCACTTAGTTTACCGGGCAGAAAGCCCGGCTGTTGCCCCCGACACAGCAGCGGTCAGTCGGACACTTCCCGGCCGTTCAATTCCGCCAGCAGCTCCGCCTTCCGTTCCTCGGACGCGAAGGAGGAGTGGATGGAGTTCGCCGCAAGGCGCGCCCTGTCAAAGTCGGAAAGGTCAAACACCGCTGTCAGCTGGGTGAAGTTGTCATCCACATAGCCGCCAAAGTAGGCAGGATCGTCCGAGTTGACCGAAACGTTCAGTCCCGCAGCCAGCATCGCAGGCAACGGATGGTCGGCCAGGGTGTCCACCGCGCGGAGCCGGACGTTGGACAGGGGGCAGACAGTCAGGGGAATCCGGGCGTCCACCAGGCGCTCCACCAGGTCCGGATCGTCCATGCAGCGGATGCCGTGGTCAATCCGCTCCACACCCAGGATGTCCAGGGCTTCGATGATGTACGCCGCCGGACCCTCCTCGCCAGCGTGCGCCGTCAACCGCAGGCCTGCTTCACGCGCCTTCGCGTACAGCCGCTCGAACTTGGACGGCGGGTTCCCCACTTCGGCTGAGTCCAGGCCGATTGCGCCGATGGGCGCGTTCATGGCCAGCAGCCGTCCCAGGACTTCCAGCGCCGAATCCTCCGGCAGGTCGCGCAGGAAGGCCGCGATCAGGATGGTGGAGATGCCGTACTCCTCCTCCGAGGTTGCCAGCACCGAAGCCACACCCTTGACGCACGCCTCCAGGGGGATGCCGCGGGAGAGGTGGGCCTGCGGGTCCATCATGATTTCCGCGTGCCGGACGCCGGCGGCAGCGGCCCGCTCCAGGTAGGCCCGGGTCATGTCCGCGAAGTCCTGCTCGGTTCGCAGTACCGTCATGTTGGCGTAGTAGAGGTCAAGGAAGGACTGCAAATCCGTGAACTCGTACTTTTCCCTGAGTTCGTCCAGTCCGGAGTAAGGCAGCGCGATGCCGTTGCGCTCGGCCAAGGCGAAGATGAGTTCGGGCTGCAGCGTGCCTTCGATGTGCAGGTGCAGTTCGGCCACCGGGAGGGGCTTGACAGGGACTGTGGGTTCCGCTGGGTCCGTTTCGGTTTCGGGCATGGTGCTGCCGCCGGCAAAGTTGTCCATCCGGTCAGGATAGTGCCCCTCCGGGTTTCGCGCCTGCCCGGCGCTTCGAGGCCACGGTGCCGCCGCTGCGGCAGGTGGAATCGTCCACCCGCAACACGCCCGCTGGAATCTCGATTTGATAACGCCCCGGCGATGTCCTAGCGTGAAATGCATGCCCGTTCGGCGGGCTCTTTGATTGCCCGGTGCTGCCTCCACCAGAACTGCCCAGCGGCAGCCACCAACAGTGACCTCTATTCGTCAGGGCGGGCAGTGGCGCGACGACTTCCGGGGACGGAACCAGCGCTGGTGGCCTTCAGGAGCATCACCATCATGAAAAACACCAAATTCCGTACTGCCGCACGCCGCGGAGTCACCCTGGCCGCCGTCTCCGCGGCAGGTTTGGCGCTTTCAGCCACGGCGGCCAACGCAGCCACCCCCACGTCCACCTGGGATGCACTGGCACAGTGCGAGAGCAGCGGCAACTGGTCCATCAACACCGGCAACGGCTTCTCCGGCGGCCTGCAGTTCACCCCCAGCACCTGGGCTGCCTACGGCGGAACCGGGTCCCCCGCGGACGCCAGCCGTGAACAGCAGATCGCGGTAGCCGAACGGGTGCAGGCTTCCCAGGGTTGGGGCGCCTGGCCGTCCTGCGCGGCCCAGCTGGGCCTGAGCGGTGGCGGCGGAGCACCGGTCCAGAGCGCTCCAGTCCACGCTGCTCCCGTACAGAGCGCGCCAGTCCAGGCTGCTCCCGTTCAAAGCATCCAGGTCCAAAGTGCTCCGGTGACGCAGGCACCGGCTCCGCGGCACGCAACGTCGGTTGCCCTCAGCGGTGAAACCTACACGCTGCAGGCCGGGGACACCCTGAGCATTGTTGCCCAGAAGCTGGGCATCCAGGGCGGCTGGCAGCACCTTGCCGATGCCAACCTGGACACCATTTCGGATCCGAACCTCGTTTTCGCGGGACAGGTCATCCAGCTTCCCGCGTAACACCAGCGGCAGTACCACCGGCGGCTGCATGAGCAGTGGCTCCCGCCGTTCCGCCTTTTCGAAGGCGACACAAACAGGTCGGCGATAGACAAATTCCGTTGACCAAAAAACGACGCCGGCACCTCCCACAAGGGGCGTGCCGGCGTCGTTCTTTAACCTCTGGGCCGCTGCCGGAGCGGGGCAGTCAACAGACGGTCAGCCGGCGGGCAGTTCGCGGACGATCCGCACCTTCCAGGCGGAGTCGTCGCTGGTGTCCAGCAGGGCAACCGTGCCATGCGCAAGATTCAGGGCAACGCGCTTTACGGCGAGCAACTCCAGGTAGAGGTGTTCGTTCATTCTGCTGGGGGTGTCGATCATGAACTTCACGGCGTCGCGCACCTTGCGGTAGTTGGCGCTGCGTTCGCGGTGCATGTGCAACTCCAGGGCGGAGCGCTGCTTGAGCCGCGGCTCATGCCGGTTGAGCAGCGTCACGGCCGCGTGGACGGCTACCACCAGGGTGAGCGAAACGGCGTAGATCCACCAGCCACTGGAGAGCAGGAACAGGGGCAGGTTGCCGATGGCCACGAGCGCAATGACCACCCGAAGGGCGGCAATTCTCCGGACCGTCCTGGCGACGGCGGCCATGCCGTCCCGGAAGCGGTGCTGATCCTTGCGTGCGGCTGCGGGATCGATGATGAATTCGTCGAGGACCAGGATCCCCCGGGCTTCCGGGCCCAGCATCTGCCCGTAGCGGGGCAGGACGGTGCGGGCGTGGTCGACGGCTTTGTCAGATGTAGATGTCATGAGAGAGCTTCCAGAACGCGGGTGGGGTTGCCGAGATCTTAGTGCTTTAACCTGGAAGCGGTATGCAGGTGTCCACTATTTGGACAGCATCTGCTGCCGCATGTGGTCCCCGGCACCGTAATTGGAACATCCGCCGCATGCCGTCAGACTGAATAGATGCAAACCTTCCTCCCGTACCCTGACTTCCGTCAAAGCGCCAAAGCCCTGGACACTGCACGGCTGGGCAAGCAGCGGGTCGAAGCGCTGCAAACCCTCCGGGCGCTGGTGATCCCTGGCTACGGCTGGCAGACCCACCCGGCGATCCGGATGTGGATGGGCCACGTGCCCGCCCTCACCATGTATGGACTGGCGATGGTGGACGAATGGATTGAGCGCGGCCACCCGGACAACACCCGCGCGAATATCGCCGAGTTCGCGCCGCAGGCGGCCCATCCCGACTACGCTGCCAAAATCGTCCTGCCGCCGTGGCTCGGGGACCCGGACTTCCACCTCAGCCACCGTTCCAAGCTGGTGCACAAGGAACCGAAGTTTTACACCTCTGTCTTCCCAGACGCCATTCCGGATATGGACTACGTCTGGCCTGAGCCCCGGCACGAGTTCCTGCCGCAGGAACCGGAGGGGGACATTCTGTGGATCCTGCGGGAGCCGCATGATGACGTCGACCCCCAGTCGCTCACGACAGTGGCGCTTCCGCCGGTGAACCGGAGTGCTGCTGCCGCCGCCGCGATGGCCCCCGGGGACGGCTACTCCCCCGTCTACGTGGACGACGGCTCCCGCCGGCCGTCGCGGACCCCGAAGAAAGCCGCGCCCAAGCCGCAGGCGAAGAAGCCCACCCGCAAGCGCATGGCGCAGGAGGAGGCGTTCCGGACCCTCCCGGGGAAGACGCCGGTTGCGGTTCCGTTCGAAAACGGGGCCAGGTTCGCGGTGGGACAGGTGGTAGGCCGCCCGATCACCCTTGATGATGGTCGGTTCGGCAGGAATTTCGAGGTCTTGGAGATCATTGACCGCTCCGCGTTCGCCTACCCTGCGCTGTTGCAGGACCCGCGCGTGTTCTTCCCGGTGGAGGCACCGTAGGCCATGACCGTTCTCATGGCGGGCTGCGGCGACCTGGGCACGGAGGCGGGGCTCGGGTTCGCCGCGCTGGGGCACAGGGTCGTGGGTTGGCGCCGGACCCCAGGGAAACTGCCGGCAGCCATCCAAGGTGCTGCGGCAGACTTGGGATCGCCGGAGCTGCCGCTCGTCCCCGCGGACACCGCCGCCGTCGTCATTGCTGTCGCCGCAGATTCCCCCACTGAGGAGGCATACCGCGCCGCGTATGTACGCGGCGTGGCAAACGTGCTCGATGCGCTGGAACGTGACGGCGTGCGCCCGGACCGGGTCCTCTTTGTTTCCTCGACCGCCATCTACGGGGACGCGGGTGGCGGGTGGGTGGATGAATCCACCCACCCGGAGCCTGCCGGATTCTCGGGCCGGGTGCTGCTGGAAGCAGAGGAACTCCTGCAGGCCAGGCTCAGGGGAACCGGCACTGCTGGCATCTCGCTGAGGCTGGGCGGCATTTACGGGCCGGGCAGGACACGGCTGATTGACCAGGTGCGGACAGGTTCAGCAGTCATTCCCGAGGACGTGCGGTACACCAACCGGATCCACCGTGACGACGCCGCGGCCGCGATCGTGCACCTGGCCACCATGGACACTGCGCCCTCGCCTGCTTATGTCGGCGTGGACAACGAGTCGGCCGATCTGGGAACCGTGCTGCGATTCCTGGCAGCCGAACTCGGCCTTTCCGCACCCCCAGCTGGTGATGCGGGCCCGGCCCGTGGGGGCAACAAGCGCTGCCGTAATGACCTGCTCCGCAGCACCGGCTTTACCTTCACCTTTCCCACGTTCAGGGAAGGGTACAGGGACGTCATAGCGGGGAACGGCATCCGCCATCCCTAACGGAGGCCTCCCCATAATCACTGCCAGGCGCAGTACGCCTGGACCGAGGAGAGACAGGGCATGGAATTTCGGCAGGTCATTGAGGCGGTTGGGCAATTTGTCGACGTCGCAGGAGTGGCGGTCATGGTGATCGGCGCCGTGGTGTCTCTCCCGCTGGCGATCCGGGGCCATCAGCCGCGGCAGCTTCCACCGGAGTCGGAGAAGTTGGGTTTCTACCGGTCCTACCGCCAGTTGCTCGGCCGGTCCATCCTGCTGGGCCTTGAACTGCTCGTCGCGGCCGACATCATCCGCACCGTTGCCGTCACGCCCACATTCGCGAGCGTCGGGGTGCTAGCCATTATCGTGCTGATCAGGACCTTCCTCAGCTTCTCCCTGGAACTCGAAATTACAGGGCGATGGCCCTGGCAAAAGGGGCCATCCGTCGCCCGGGATGGGGCTACCGCCGCCGCAGGCTAACGCCTCTGCCCAGGTTTTCCACATAGCAGTTTTGTCGGCTCCTGATTGTCAGTGGTGGCTGGCAGAGTTGGGTTATGGAGGCCATTGGGGAGCAGCTTGGGGAGACGGACGACGCCGGCAGCTGGCTGCCGCGCCCGTCCTACCTTCACGCAGTCCCCGGGGAGGTGCCAGCCAGCGGCGAGGAGCCTTCACGGCAATCCCGGAGTCTCCCATCTGCCACGGCACCGGCCGCACGGGATTTGTTGGGCGGACTGGCTAAGCAGCTTGCGGCAGCTGCCCTGGCCGCCCCTGAGGGGCTGGCGTCCGCCTCCTATGTCGAGGCCGCCGATTTCGCCGACGGGGTCGAGGAACTGGTCCGGACCGCGGAGTACCTGCAAATTCTCTCGGCCGGCGCTGTGGACCGGACCCGCGCCCAGGCCATCAGCGATGCCGCCACGGCCGCCACCAAAACACGCCGCACCACCTGGCTAACCGAAACCGCCCGTGCCAGCCGGTCCCGGGGCTGGATCACCGGGTGGGACGCCAACCGCGTCGAAACCCTGAACACCACCCCGGACCCTGTGAAGGAAACCGACACCGATTGGCCTCGTGCCAGATCCCCCCGCCCGGTCCCGGCGTCTCCGGCCGATGACGGTTGCCGGAACACCGCAGAGTTCCTCCGCCTGCGCCTCCGGATCCCCATCCGCGAAGCCCGCCGCCGGCTCACCCTCGCCCACAACACCCTCCCGGGCACCAGCCTCACCGGCCAACCACTCCCACCCGCCCGGGCCCCGCATCGCCGCCGCCCTCGCCCCCAGCACACCCGGCACGCCCAGCGGCAACAAAGCCGGCACCACGGAGACCGGGACGGCGCAGGGGCCAGTGGTGTCCTCGCACGCCGGCACACTCATCACGGCCACCCTGGACCGGCTCCAACACCACACCACCGCCGGCACCCTGGACCGGATCGAACACCACCTCACCCAAGCCGCCACCACCACCGACCCCGACTTCCTCGCCCGTCTGGCCCAACGATGGACCGACACCATTGACGCCGACGGCACCGAACCCACCGAAGAAGCCCTCCGGCACACCCAAGGCGCCTTCATCCGCAAACCCCGCCACGGCCTGCACCACCTCGAAATCTTCGCCACCACCGACCAGTACGAACACCTCCTCACCGTCATGAACACCGCCACCAACCCCCGCACCAACAGCACGGAAACAGGCACCACCGCCACGAACGGCACGGCCAGTGAAACCAAATCCGATGACGGCACGGGAACAGTCCGGTCGGGTCAACGGACAAGCAGGAACCCTGACCTGCCCGACCTGGACCGGCGGACCCGGCCACAAAAACAACTGGACGGCATCATCACCGCCGCCAAGATCGCCCTGGCAACCAACACCCTGCCCACAACCGGCGGCAACCGACCCCAAATCATCGCCACCATCCACTACCAGGACCTTTTCCCCACCCGCACCACACAACCCGGGACAGGGAGAGAGCCAGGGGCAGGGCCTGGAACGGCATCAGGGACCGGTGCGTTCGCATTCACCGGCCCCGTCGCCGCGGCCACCCTGCGCAAAATCGCCTGCGACGCCGACATCATCCCTGCACTCCTGGGCACCCGCGGCGAAATCCTTGACCTCGGCCGTAAAACCCGCCTCTTCACCCCAGCCCAACGCACCGCCCTCATCGCCCGTGACCAAGGCTGCGCCTTCCCCAACTGCACTATCCCCGCACCCTGGTGCGAAGCCCACCACATCACCTACTGGTCACGTGGCGGCCCCAGCACCACCACCAACGGCGTCCTGCTCTGCAGCTACCACCACCACCTCATCCACAAAGAACAATGGACCATCACCACCACCCACGACACCCCAACCTTCATCCCCCCACCCCACATCGACCCCACCCAAACACCCCAGCAAAACCACTACTCCAAACCACCACCGCTGCCTCAGCCACAAGAATGAAGAAGCCAATAGAAGAGGTTTTTCAGAGCGGCAGTCTGTCCTCACATACAGGGACAGACTGCCGGGGAAACGAGTAGTCACTGCTGGGCCAGCCTTTACGTCTACAACGCCGGTTAGGCTTGGTGGGCCGAGCGAAGGAGTAGTGAGGCCCTTGACCGGAAACCTCAGCGCCGCAGCAGTGTGGCCGCGGCCGCCGGAACTGCCCGCGCCGGTCTTCTCCGATCAGCGGTGGCTTGACGCCGTCTTCCTTCACTGGCGCATCCCGCAGGCAATAGCTGCCGCATTCATGCCTGACGGCGTCCGCCCCGACGTGTTCGACGGCAGTTCCTGGGTGGGTCTGATTGGCTTCCGCATGGAGCAAGCGGGACTTGGCCGCGGCCCCGGAATTCCCTATCTGGGAAGCTTCAATGAGGTCAACGTGCGGCTTTACTCACGGGAGCGGAACGGGACCCGCGGAGTGGTGTTCCTGAGCCTGGACGCAAACCGGCTGCCGGTCGTCCTGGCCACGCGGGCGGCGGGAATTCCCTATGTGTGGTCACGTATCCGGCATTGGCCGCCCTTTCCCGGCGGTGGCGTTTCGGGGCAGCATGGCAACGGCGGGGCGGCCGTGGCTGCCGGCAGCTCGGATGAATTTCCCCTCGGCTATTCCGTACGCCGGTTCGGCAGCTCAGCAGCCCGCAGCGATTTCACGGTCGTCCCCAGGCTCCACACGGCTGCCTCCGACCCGCTCTCCGTCTTCCTGACGGCCAGGTTCGGCATGCACGGCAGCTTCCACGGAAGGACCCTCTATGTACCGAACAGCCACCAGGCGTGGCCGCTCTTCGGCGCGGAGGTCCACCAGCTCAGCGACGGATTGGTCGAAGCCGCCGGCATCAGCGTTACCGGGCCGCCGGAGTCGGTCCTTTACTCGCCTGGAGTTCGAACAAGGTTCGGCAGGCCACGCCTGGTGGGCCCTTCCGGCTGAACGGCAGGCCTTAGACGTCCTGCCAGCCCCGGCCTTCACTGAAAGTGCTCACCAAGGTGCCCACGCCTGCCTGCAATGAGTTCGACGGGTCGAAGTACAGGGACGCATCCGTGGCGCGGCTGTGGGTAATCAGCTGCTCCGCCTCAAGCTTCGCCTCCGGCACGGTGGCACCGATGATTCCGGTGCGGGCCGGGAGATCGGGCGCATGCACCACTTCCGCGTCTGTCTCAGACAGCGGAACCGTGGTTCCGGAATTGATCTCGTCGTGCGGAAAATCGAACCCTGCATCACCAGGGGCGGCCGGAACGGTGTACTCCAGGAAATAGGTCATACCCCACCCTTACAGAAAACCCGCCACTGCCAAAAGCCCGCTCGGCTACTTGCCCAGGCCGGCTTTCCTGAGTGCCTCCGCCATTGCCGTGTCAACGGGCTGGGGTCTGGGAGCCGGTCGGCCTCCAGCACCGGCCCTACCCGTAGCCTGCTTCACCGGCTGTTGCCGGTCCGCGCGCCCATTGCGCTCGGGCTTTCCGCTGCCTGCTCCCCCGCCGCCCTGTCCCGAACCGCGCCGCCCCGAGGCTGCACCGCCGCCGGCCGGTTCGTCGTCGAGCCTCAATGTCAGCGAAATCCGCTTCCGCTCAGGGTCAGCCTCCAGGACCTTCACGCGGACTACCTGCCCGGATTTCACCACTTCGCGCGGATCGGACACAAAGCGGTTGGCCAGGGCGGAGACGTGGACCAGGCCGTCCTGGTGGACTCCAACGTCTACGAAGGCCCCGAAGGCCGCAACGTTGGTGACGGTCCCCTCGAGAATCATGCCCGGCACCAGGTCCGAGATCTTTTCAATGCCTTCCGAGAACGTGGCGGCGGCGAAGGCGGGCCGGGGATCGCGCCCGGGCTTGTCCAACTCCGTGAGGATGTCCTGGACGGTGGGCAGGCCAAAGGTATCGTCCACGAAGTTGCCCGGGTCCAAGGACGACGCCGGCGCCGAGCCGGAGGCCACCAGGATCTTGCGCGCCACGGCGTATGCCTCCGGGTGCACGCTCGACGCGTCCAGCGGCTCCGCTCCCCCGGTGATCCTCAGGAAACCGGCGCACTGTTCAAACGCCTTGGCGCCCAGCCGCGGTACCTTCTTGAGGTCGGACCGCTTGTTGAACGGGCCGTGCTCGTTGCGGTAGGCCACGATGTTTTCGCTCAGCAGGGGCCCGACGCCGGCCACCCGGCTTAGCAGCGCTGGCGAGGCCGTGTTGACGTCGACGCCGACGGCGTTCACGCAGTCCTCCACCACGGCGTCCAGGCTCCGGTCCAGTTTGGACGCCGTCACATCGTGCTGGTACTGGCCCACACCAATGGACTTGGGGTCGATCTTGACGAGCTCGGCGAGCGGATCCTGCAACCGTCGGGCAATGGAGACCGCCCCTCGAAGTGAAACGTCCATTCCCGGCAGTTCCGCGGCAGCGAGCGCGGATGCAGAGTAGACGGACGCGCCGGCCTCGGACACCACGAGTTTCTGCGGCTTCCGGTCCACGTCCGGCAACAGCTTGATCAGTTCGGCAGCCAGCTTGTCAGTTTCCCGGGACGCTGTCCCGTTGCCGATAGCCACGAGTTCGACGGCGTGCTGCCGCGCCAGGCGCGCCAGGGTTGCCAGGGCGTCGTCCCACTTCCGCGCCGGTGCGTGCGGGTAGACCGTGTCAGTGGCAACCACCTTGCCGGTGCCGTCCACCACCGCGACTTTGACTCCCGTCCGCAGTCCGGGGTCGAGCCCCAGCGTGGCGCGGTTTCCGGCAGGGGCGGCCAGCAGGACATCGCGGAGGTTGGCGGCGAACACCCGGACGGCTTCGCCCTCAGCTGCCGCAAACAACCTGGCACGGAGGTCGGAGGTAAGGCGGGCCAGCACGCGCGACCGCCAGGCAACCTGGGCGGTCTGGATGAGCCAGGCGTCTGCGGGACGTCCGCGGTCGGCGACTCCGAGGAACCTGGCTACTGCCGACTCGTAGCGGGCGCGGGCGGCGGTGAGGGCGGCGTCGTCCGACGGGTCTGCTTCGGCGAGATCCAGCTCAAGGACTCCGTCCTTTTCCCCGCGGAACAATGCAAGCACCCTGTGGGACGGCATCCTGTCCGGCGCCTGCGCGAACTCGAAGTAGTCCGCAAACTTCTGGCCTTCGGCCTCCTTGCCTTTCTTGACGCGGGACACCATCCGGCCCTGGGTCCACAGCCGGTCCCGCAGATTCCCGGCGAGGTCGGGATCCTGGGCCACCCGTTCCACCAGGATGGACCGGGCACCAGCCAGTGCGGCAGCTGCATCATCGATGGAGTGTGCGCTGTTGAGGTACTTCCGGGCCTCCCGTTCGGGATCCAGGTCCGGCCGCTTCAAGAGCGTGTCCGCAAGTGGCTCCAGGCCTGCTTCCCGGGCGATCTGGGCCTTGGTCCGCCGCTTGGACTTGAACGGCAGGTAGATGTCCTCGAGCCGTGACTTGGTATCCGCCGCGAGGACTGCCTTGCGCAGTTCGGGCGTCAGCTGGCCTTGGGCCTCAATCGCTTCAAGGATGGCACGACGGCGGTCTGCCAGCTCGCGGAGGTAGCGGAGCCGCTCGTCGAGGTCGCGGAGTTGGGTGTCGTCCAAGGTTCCGGTCGCTTCCTTGCGGTACCGGGCGATAAACGGGACTGTCGACCCGCCGTCGAGCAGTCCGACGGCCGACTTGACCTGCCAGGCTTTGACCCCCAGCTCGGCGGCAATCTGGGCAAAGATGGCGTCCTCCTCTGCTGCGCGGGAGGGGGCGGAAGCGGGGGAAGGTGAAGGCAGTTGGGTCACCAGAACATCTTGCCTTACCGGCCGGTGGGGCTCCACCGCCACTGTCTCCCTGGAGGTTCCGGCGGGGGAAAGCGGGTATTCCCCTTGGGCCCGCAAAGTGCTGTAGTGGACTTGGGATCACTGGCACCCATGCTCGAGGAAGAGGCCACCGTGCGGGAATTGCTGGTTGTGTTTCAGGATGGGTTCGACGAGGCGAACATCACCGTCACCGTGAATGGCAAGGCAGTACGCAGGGACTTGGGGATCTCCACCAATCCGCTTCTCGGCATCGCATCAGAAGTCTCCGTGGAGCTGCCGGCGAAGGGTGCGCAGGTGGGAGTCGAGGTCACCAACCGCGGCCTGAAAGCCATCACCAAGGTCAGCGGCAGGCCCAAGAGCGTGCTGGTGTCCATCGAGGACGGACGCTTGGTGATGAAGGAAGGCACTGGCCGCGAAGCCGTGCTCTAGCCCTGTTTTCCAGGCGGCAAGAAATGGCTCTGGTAAGAGTCCATTCGTTGGAGTAGCATCTGATCACCGCCGGCTTCCGCTGGAGTCCGGCGGGCCACATCAGTCTTCAGCCGGAGGTCGTCGGATGGCCTTCCGGCTTCGCTGCCCGGGACCAGCACCCCTGACAGCCAGCGACGGCGGCACCCAGGATGGGTGCCGCCGCCGTCTTTTATTCGGCTCGGCGGATCGGCCGCTTAGCCCTGGTACGCCGGGTAATCCGTGTAACCGCTGGCGCCGTCAGCGTAGAACGTGGACGCGTCGGGCTCGTTGAGCGGAAGGCTTTCCTTCCAGCGGCGGGCAAGGTCCGGGTTGGCAATTGCGGGGCGGCCCACCACGACGGCGTCCGCGTGGCCTTCAGCCACCAGGTTCACGGCCTCTTCCCGCGTGGTGATGACACCGAATCCGGTGTTGACCAGGAAGGTGCCCCCGAAGCGCGCGCGGAGGTCCTGGACGAGTTCGCCCGAGGGTTCGTGGTGCAGGATGCTCAGGTAGGCCAGGTTGAGCGGCGCGATGCTATCCACAAGGACCTCGTAGGTGGCGCGCACATCCACAGCGTCGGTCTCCGCGATGCCCTGGACGTTGTGCTCGGGGGAAATCCGCAGTCCCACCCGGTTAGCGCCGAGGGCCGCGACTACGGCATTGACGGTTTCGATGACAAAGCGGGCGCGGTTCTCCGGCGATCCACCGCAGCTGTCCGTCCGGATGTTGGAGTTCGGGGCCAAGAACTCGTGCAGGAGGTAGCCGTTGGCCGAGTGCAGTTCCACGCCGTCGAACCCCGCCTCGATGGCGTTCAGCGAGGCGTTGACGATTTCCTGGATGACCATGGGGAGTTCGTCGGTGGTGAGTGCGTGCGGCACCGGGTAGGGCTTCTTGCCGGCAGGAGTCCGGACGTCGCCGTCAATGGCTACAGCGCTGGGGGCGACGATGGGCAGGCCCCCGGTGATGTCGGAGTGGGAAACCCGCCCGCCATGCATGATCTGGGCGAACATGCGGCCGCCCTCGGCGTGGACTGCATCGGTCACCTTCTTCCACCCGGCAACCTGCTCCTCGGTGACGATTCCCGGCTGG
This sequence comes from Arthrobacter sp. B1I2, assembly GCF_030816485.1. Lineage (NCBI taxonomy): Bacteria > Bacillati > Actinomycetota > Actinomycetes > Micrococcales > Micrococcaceae > Arthrobacter > Arthrobacter sp. B1I2. The sequence goes on from NZ_JAUSYC010000001.1 coordinate 84,020, forward strand.
CCGGGGTAGGCCTGCCCGGCGAGGGTGGGGTATGTGCCCTCGCTGACGATGAGGCCAAGGGAAGCGCGCTGGCGGTAGTGCTCGACGACGAGCGGGCCCGGGACGCCCTTCTCACCGGCGCGGAGGCGGGTCAGGGGAGCCATCACCAGCCGGTTGGGAAGTTCAAGTTCGCCGAGGGTGAGTGGGGAAAACAGCATGCGCGGTTCCTTTCGAAGGCTGAAGACGTACTGCCCATGCCAACTGTGGGGCGCGTGCAACTATTCCGATCTCCGCGCGGGTGCGACGGGGATCACAGTCCCCCGCGTTGGACCTAGCGCGATGCTCCGGCACCCGGGCAGCCCTGGCCCTGGGGATTGGCGTTGCAGTCGTCGGCGTAGTTGCGGGTGAGCGAGCGCCAGACGCTGACGGTTTGCGGTGGAGCACTGAACTGGCCCTGGCCTGGAATCGGCAAAGGAGGACCCGAATTCACAGAGTAGGTGCCCGTGAACGAGGTGGTCAGTACCACCTGGAAATCTCCCGTGGATGCATACGCGTGGCTGGTGCGGGTCTTCTCGCCCCAGCGGTCCTGCGGCAAGGGTCCGCCCATGGACGGTTGCGGGCCGAAGACAGTACCGTCGCCGTAGTTCCACGTGTATTGGACGGGCGTTGCCACAACGTGAACCTGCTGGCCGAACATGGTGATGTCGAACTGCTGTTCAGCCGCTTCCGCGTAGAAGTTCGTTTCCGCGCCCCGAAGGGTGTTCGGGCTGGGCTGCGCCACAACCTTCCCAGCATTGACCGGCAGGTTCTGGAACTGCCGCTGGATGTCCGCCGCGATCCGGGGCAGCAGGTCCTCAGGCTTCGGATCGTAAAGGCAGGTGGGACCCGAGTGATGCGCCCAAACCGCGCCCGGTACGCCTCGTGGCCGCGACAACCACATGACAGGAATGCCCTTGGCGCCGTCCTCCCGGTCCTTGCAGTCGAGCTGGCGGGCTAGGCAAGGAGTGTCGAAGTCCCCTCCGCCGAGGTGGCATTGGAGCTCGTACTTGTACTCATTGGGGTCGGCGACAATCGCACCGGGCTCAGCCCGCACCAACTTTCCGGTGCCCGAGTCTTTGACCCATTGATCTGCCCCCGCTACTAGCCCCCTGTCCTCATAGCCAACGGATACGTCAGCATAAGCCACTAAGGGGCTAAGAAAGAGAACAGAAAAGGCTACACACAGAACTTTGAGTCCGGTGGCTTTCATTGTGACTACCGAATGAGTCCGAGGTCTGACATTACCCAACCCGACGAGCCGAAGGTAAGTCCGGCTCGGCTACCAGTATTTGTGGCAGGAGTTGGGTTTTGAAGGAGAGTCCCGTCCGGCTTCCTGATCTCGATTGTTGACTGAATAACTTGAACTACTGCGTATGATTCGGCTCCCGTCTCGACTGTCGCTGTTATAGCTGGCGTCTCGATCTTCCCGCCTAATATCCAACGACCCTCGCTCCACGCTTCATTTATGCCATCCCGTAATCCCTTGCAGAAGACGCACCCTGGACCGCTTATCTTCTCGAGATTCTGGGGCTTACCGGTTTCGTACGCGTAGCTCAGGGTCTCGTACCAAAAACGAACAAAGGCTTCTGCCCCTTCCTTCGTCTCTGTCTTCGCCACTTCCGGGAGCACGGGGACGGGCACGTTCTGGGCGGGGCCGGACGCGTCGGCCGGCTTGTACACGGCGCTCGGTGTTGGAGTCGAAGTGGGTGTGGTGCTGGCGGTGGGTGTTTCAGCAGCCACCGGGGAAGACGTGCCGCCGGTCCCAGGAGAGTCCCCGGAGTTGCAGCCGGACAAGGCCAACGCAAGACCAACAACGAGGGCTGCTGCCCTGGAACGCACAGCGCTGGACGTAAAGAAGTTCCGTGATGTCATGGGCCGCTATTCCCCCAGTAGTTTCAAGACGGCTTGCTCCGAACAGTGGCTTAAGGGTAGCCCACGTCGCAATTTCGTGATCAGACTTATCCACAGGCACCGCCCACGGTTTTATCACCAGAGGCGAAGCGAACAAAGTCATAAAGGAAGCCGGTGCAGGAAATGCACCGGCTTCCTTTGACGAGAAGAAGTTCGTAGTAGGCGCCTATTTCCGGGCCGGCAGCACCAACTCACCTGTCTTGTCGGTCGACAAGGCGAGCGAGGAAACATACTGCGGGCCGCCGTCGGGCGCGTCCTGCGCGGAACGCATCATGTCCGGGCGCTCAAACTCCAACCCCGTCACGTGGCAGAGGAGCTTGGCGTCGCTGGGATTCCCGTCCGCGTCGAACATGGGCAGGTCGATTCCGTCGTCAGAACGCCGAAGGTAAAACCGCCCGCGGGTCAGCACGGCGAGAACCGGCGGCAGCACCAGCGCCAGGCCCACCGCGAAAATCGGCGAGTACGGCTGGATTGCGGCGCCGAACGCCCCGAAGAACACCGCAATCGAAACCCCGGCGGACACCAGCATGGACACGAACCCAACCGGATTCACGGCGTACAGCATGCCGCGGCGGAACTCCGGCACCTTCGGGGAAATCTTAAGCAGGTACTTGTTGATGGCGATGTCGGACGCCACCGTGACCACCCACGCCATGGCGCAGTTGGCGTAGAACCCGAGGATGGTGTTGAGGAAATCAAACATGTTCGCTTCCATCAGAACCAGCGCGATCAGCAGGTTCACCACCACGAACACCATCCGGCCCGGGTATGTCTTGGTGATACGGGTAAAGGAGTTGGTCCAGGCGAGCGAGCCCGAGTACGCATTGGTGACGTTGATCTTTATCTGGGAGATGACCACCAGCACCACGGCGAGCGTCATGGCCAGCCACGCCGGCATCATCTCCTGGTAAACGCCCAGGAACTGGTGCACCGGCTCATTGGCGGTAGCAGAGGCGGCGGGATCCAGGGTGGCGATCAGATAGATGGCGATAAACAGGCCCACAATCTGCTTGATCGCCCCAAAAATCACCCAGCCCGGACCGGCAAGGATCACTGCGCGCCACCAGGCACCCCGGTTGGCATCGGTACGCGGCGGCATGAAACGGAGGTAATCGATCTGCTCGGCGATCTGCGCCATCAGGGACAGGCACACGCCCGCGGCCAGCATCACCGACGCCAGGTTCGGCCCGCCGTCACCGGATGCACCCGTGTACGCGAAGAAGCTGTCGATACTCTCCGGGTGCGAGACCAGCAGGTATCCCACGGGAACCACCATCAGCAGCAGCCACAGCGGAGTGGTCCACACCTGCAGCTTGGCAAGGGTGTTCATGCCGTAAATCACCAGCGGAATGATGATGACCGTGGAGGCGGCGTAGCCAAGCCACTGCGGGATGCCGAGCCCCAACTCCAGCCCCTGCGCCATGATGGAGCCCTCCAGGGCAAAGAAGATGAAGGTGAAGGTGGCGAAGATGACGTTGGTGACCACCGATCCGTAATAGCCAAAGCCTGATCCGCGGGTGATCAGGTCAAGGTCGATGTTGTACCGCGCCGCGTAATACGCCAAGGGAAATCCCGTGGCGAAAATAACGACGGCTGCCACCAGGATTCCCAGGATCGCGTTCACCGTGCCATACGAGATGCCAATGTTCGCGCCGATCGAAAAGTCTGCCAGGTAGGCGATGCCGCCCAGTGCACTTGTGGCCACCACCCCGGCGCTCCACTTGCGGTAGGAGCGCGGCGCGAACCGCAGCGTGTAATCCTCCAGGCTTTCCTTGGTGGCGTTGAGTGCGGCGGTGTTGCCCGTCGTCGTGGTTGCCGGAGAACGTCCGACGACGGCGGCGCCGGCGGGTGCCGCCGGTTCCAGCAATTGCGTGGTGTCTATGTCATTGCCCATTGGGTGCGTCTCTTTCGTTGGCAGGCTTCTGCGGTCTGCGTGTGACGCTATCGAGCAGGAAAGACAGTCCGGTCACAGCACCATTTCCGGAGTGTTAAGTCTTGACGGGCCCTGTCAACAAAAGCTGCGGACTGCGGTTGTGGCTACTCCACAAAAACAGGCGGCCCGCGCAGAACTAGCGTCGGGAAGAGATTTCTTCCCACGCCAAAGGACCATCAATGACACCACACCCGATTTTGGAAACAGCCCGCCGGCAGGTGCTGGAACAGGGCATCGGCCTCACTGAGGCGCAGCTGGTAGACGTCCTGCGCCTCCCCGACGACGCACTCCCCTCGGCCCTTCAACTGGCCCACGACGTGCGTCTGGAGCACTGCGGTGAGGAGGTGGAGGTGGAGGGCATCATCTCCATCAAGACCGGGGGCTGCCCCGAAGACTGCCACTTTTGCAGCCAGTCGGGCCTGTTCGACTCCCCCGTCCGCGGCGTCTGGCTGGACATTCCGGCACTGGTCAAGGCCGCCAAGGAAACCGCCGCCACTGGAGCCACCGAATTCTGCATTGTCGCCGCCGTCCGAGGCCCCGATATCAAGCTCATGAACCAGATCAAGTTCGCGATCGACCGCATCAACCAGGAAGTGGACATCAACATCGCCTGCTCCCTGGGCATGCTCACCCAGCGCCAGGTGGACCAGCTGGCCGCCTGGGGCGTCCACCGTTACAACCACAACCTGGAGACCGCCCGCAGCTACTTCCCACAGGTGGTCACCACCCACACCTACGAGGAGCGGCTGGAAACCTGCGCCATGGTCAAGGATGCCGGGATGGAACTGTGCTGCGGGGCACTGATCGGTATGGGCGAAACACTGGAGCAGCGCGCGGAACTCGCCGCGCAGCTGGCGGCCCTGGAACCACAAGAGGTTCCCCTGAACTTCCTTAACCCCAGGCCCGGCACACCCCTTCAAGACCAGCCGATCATGGACGGGAAAGATGCCCTGCGCGCCATTGCGGCCTTCCGGCTGGCGATGCCCCGCACCGTGTTGCGCTACGCCGGCGGCCGCGAGCTCACCCTCGGCGACCTCGGCACCCGCGAAGGCCTCCTGGGCGGAATCAACGCCGTCATTGTCGGCAATTACCTCACCACCCTGGGCCGCCCCGCAACGGCCGACCTCAACCTCCTGGTGGACCTGAACATGCCCATCAAGGAACTGCAGAAAACCCTATGAGCAACCCGGACCTGCGCCAGCCGGGCGAAACCCCTTACTGCGAACTCTGCGGGCTTCCCCTGCAGCTGCCCTCCCGGCACGGGGACGCGCCCAAGGAAGAAAAGTACGACGGCGGCGACGCACCGCCGTCGTACCACCATTCCAGGTGCGCGGACCTTCTCCAGCTGGAGCCGCCCCGCTTCTGCGCGTCCTGCGGCCGCAGGCTCAAGGTCCAGGTCTCGCCGATGGGCTGGTGGGCCAGCTGCTCACGGCACGGCTTAAACGCTTCGTAAAGGGGACTCCTGCCTCTGGTGCGTTTCTGCCTGGCTGAGAAGAATGTCTGCATGATGTTTGAACACGCGGACGGCAATCCTGTCCTGGAACTCGATGATGAGCAGTCGTGGCAGCTTCTGGCGGCAACGCAGCACGGGCGGCTGGTGGTTTCCGTTGCAGGGGAACCGGACATCTTCCCGGTGAATTACGTGACCTCCAACCGGAAGGTGTACCTGCGCACTGCTCCCGGGAACAAACTCGCTCAATTGACCATCAACGCGCAGGTGCTGTTTGAAACCGACGGCATCCTGTCGCAGGAGGCCTGGTCGGTTGTGCTGAGGGGGACAGCACGGGTCCTCAGCAATTCGGATGAGCTGGCGGCGATCGAGGAACTCGGCCTGAAGACCTGGGTTCCAACACTCAAGGACTTCTACGTGGAGATTGAGCCGAAGTCCGTGAGCGGCCGGCACTTCCTGTTCGGCGAGCAGCCGGAACGGGAAATCTAGGCACTCCTAGACTGGAGTTATGCCGGACACCCCCAGCGCGGACAAACCAACTGCGGACAAGCTCAGCCCCGAGCGGCGCAGTTGGAACATGTCCCGGATCCGCGGCAAGAACACCAAACCGGAACTGCTGGTCCGCCGGCTCCTGCACGCCAGGGGCTACCGGTACCGGCTGCATGGAAGGTCCGGTGGTACCAAACTCCCAGGCAACCCTGACCTCGTCTTCGCTGGCCGGCACAAGGTGATTTTCGTGAACGGCTGCTTCTGGCACTTCCATGAGTGCAGGGTGGGCCTGCACGCGCCCAAGGCCAATGCGGACTTCTGGGCCGCGAAGCGCACCCGGACCCGGGAGCGCGACGAAGGCCAGCGCCGCCAGCTGGAAGACGCCGGCTGGGAAGTACTGACAGTCTGGGAATGCGAGCTGAAGGACCGTTCCGCCCTCGAAACCCAGTTAGTGACCTTCCTCGAAGCCGGCGCCTGAGACAGGAATCTTGAGGCAATCTTCAGCCGCCGCCGTCACAGGTCTTGATTCTGGCACGGCAGGATAAACGGGTCGCCGCAATCTGGCACCCGCCACTGACCGTTTCGGAGCAGGTATCCCCTATCCCCTAGCTTCTCCGGGCCAACAGGGCGGACTTGAAGGCAGATGCCGACGAGTCACTGCTGTTGATGCGCCAGTCTGTTTCCTTCTGCAGGTGGAACCAGACGAAGCCCATCACATCAGACTGGCTGGCCAGGTAAGACACCAGAGCCGTGTTCCAAGCGGCCTTGGAGCCGCCCGTCTCGCTGGACGCCGTTTCGGCAATCAGGACGGGCTTTCCGGGTGCAAGGGCGCGGAGCTGGGAGATGCCGGGGGCAAAAAGATCCACGGGGGTAACCCAGCTGCTCCAGGTTTGCGACGTGCCCCAGTTGTAGCCGTCCAGGGCCACGACGTCCACGTAGCCTCCCCCGGGGAACAACCCGGCCAGGTCAGTCGAGCCCCAGTAAGGGACGTTCGGCGACCAGACCCACTGGACATTGCCGGCACCCGTGGCGGCAACGACGTCGTGCACATGCCGCCAGGCGGCCACGTAGTCTCCCGGCTGGTTGCCGTTGACGCCTTCGGCCCACGGATACCAGTTGCCGTTCATCTCGTGGGCAAAGCGCAGCATGACCGGCTTGCCCCAGGCCGCAAGGGACTGGCCCCACTGGGAAATCTTCCCGTCGAAGTCCCCGGCGGTGATCCGTGCCAAGGAGTAAGCCGGCTGCTGCACGCCGCCTCCCCACGCCCACGGCTCCCAGGTGACCAGGGGTGTGGCTCCGCGGGAGCTGACCGCGTCCAGCTCCGTTATTGGCGGCGATTGCAGGAAGTCCTTGTAGATCATCACCATGGACGGACTTTCCCCTGCCAGGGCGGACACCTCCTCCAGTTCAGTGCCGGCCAGGGCTCCCCCGGCGGTCGCCACTCCAAAGCGAAGGGCAGCTGTACTGACAGTTGGCTGCGGGGCGGGCGCTGGAGCCGGGGCAGCTTGAACCACGAAAATCGCTGACGCCTTGACGGACGAGGTCTTGGCAGTGATGGTGAGGTTTCCGCTGGAAGCGGCCGGTATGGTGATGCCAGTGCTGAACGTACCCGTCGCTGTGGTCTGGAACGCGAAGGTGGAGGAGCCTGCAACCACAGTGCCCGTGGTGGAGGCTTTGAACCCGGTTCCGGCAACAGTCACGGCGGACCCTGCAGGGCCGGAGCCCGGAGTGAGCGTGATTTGCGGTGAAGTGGCTGCGCTGGCGGGCTGGAGGATAGACAAAGCCAAACCAGGCACCATTAAGAGCGCGACAAATAAGGTCCTCAAAGTTCGGAACACGGCAATCCATCCCCAGATTGAAAAGCGGCAATTGGCCGCAGACGGCGTCGATGCAGAAAGCACTGGCATCGATCTTATGGGCAGGAAACCACGCTCCCATCAAGAAAACCGCAATTCTTGCCCAGTCTTCCGCGAGCTCAGGGGAACGGTCCTAACCTGAAAAAGAACAAGCACCCGCGCATAAGCATCCTGTTTCCCGAGTCCGCAAGTCCAGCAGAAAGGAGTGTCATGAGCACTTCAGATGATGCGCCCAGGCCGCTGGTTGACCAGTCCGTCCTGGACCGGCTGCGGGACGAACTCGAGGAGGAAGAAGGCTACAGCCGGGTCTTCGTGGGGAACTTCATCGAGAACCTGCCCCAGCGGCTCAATCGGTTGCGGCTTGCCCTGACCACTGGAGACCTGGAGGGCTCCATTGATGCCGTCCTGAGCTTGAAGACCTCAAGCCAAATGGTTGGAGCCGAGCGCCTCGCGGGACTTGCCCTGGACCTGGAAAACGAGATCCGGTCCGAGGCGCGGCACGCGGACATGGCGGTTGCGTTGCCCAGGCTGGCAGCGACCTTCCTGCGGCCCATCACCCAGTGCAGCAGGCAAACGACGCACCGGCTGCAGGCTCAGTGCTGCCCCGGCGCCAAACGGTAACCCACTCCGCGAACGGTTTGCAGCCAACGCGGCTGCTGCGGCGAGTCACCCAGCTTTTTGCGCAGGTTCCCCATGTGGACCTCCACGGAACGTTCGTCGGCCTCGCTGATGTAACTGCCGACGTCGTAATCCTCGTCGCGAAGCCGCCGCACCAGGTCGGACTTGGTCCGGACCGTCCGGCCGGCTTCCAGGAGCGCGTACAGGAGTTCGAACTCCGTGCGGGTCAGGTTCATCTCCTTGCCGTCGACGGCGACTGTGCGCGAGGCGTAGCTGAGTTCCAGGCCGTTGTGGCTGAAGTTTCCACGCTCGGGATGCGCAACGTCGTCCGAAGAAGCATCCACCGCAACCTGGCCCGGCTCTGGAACGGAGCGCGGCCGCCGCATCATCGCCGCAATCCGGGCGCGCAGTTCCCGCGGCCGGAACGGTTTGGTGAGGTAGTCGTCCGCACCCGATTCGAGCCCGATCAGGGTGTCCAGCTCCTCCGCCCGCGCCGTCAGCATCACGATGTAAGCATCGGAAAACTCGCGGATCTGCCGGGAAACCTCAAAGCCGTCGATGTCCGGCAACCCCAGGTCCAGGGTGATGACGTCAGGATTCAGGCTCTTGGCCATCAAGACGCCCTCGGCGCCGCCGCTGGCGACACTCACGTCAAACCCTGCCTGGGTCAGCACAGTGCGAACCAGTTCCCGAATGTCGTGGTCATCCTCGATGACCAGACCCACACGTGCCTCACTCATAGAGCCCCCTCAGTGCCAACGTCAGAAGTATAGCTGGCTGCGGATATCCTGCTGCTATGGTCTTGCACACGCCGACATCCGCGTCCTCCACGCCATGAGCAACCCCACAGCCTGGTCCTCGGGACGGCTGCGGTCTTTCAAGCGGCCCTTTCATGAGTACCGGCTGACGGACCGGGTGGTCTTGAGCCAAATGCCCTTGTTCGTGACCACCATCCTGACGGCCCTGCTGGTCTGGGCGTTTTTCCCGGGCACCATGAACAACCCCTTGTTCATTACATTCCTCATCTCGCAGCTGGCGATCATGGCGCTTTGCTACCTGATCCCTTGGGAGCGGCTGCCCTACACGAGCTTCCTGGCCATCCCGCTTCTGGACTTCATCTCGATCGCAGCGGGCAGGGAAGGCGGCCAGGAAAGCCTCACAGGGATCAGTCTGCTGGCCGTGTTCCCCGTCATCTGGCTCTGCGCGTCCGGATACTACCCGCGGGCGGCCTTGTGGCTCTCCTTCCTGGGACCGCTGGCCATCATTTGGGTGCCGTTGCTCCTGCAGGGGAACTACGCGCCGCAGGACTTTGCCCGGTCCCTGCTGCTGCCCGTCATGATGCTGGGCATCGGCGTGTCCGTGAGTGTCCTGACCCTGAGCATGATGCGCCAGCAGAGCCAGCTGGAGGAAAAGGACGAGCAGCTGCGGGCCAACCTGCGCATCAGCAAGCGCCAGGAGTCGCTGCTGAACACCGTGCTGGATACCGTGCACCTTGGCGTCCTGGCCGTTGACGCCGATGGCCACGACGTCCTGATGAACCGGAAGCAGCGCGCCAACCATGAACTCGCCCGGCCAAAGGACATAGCGGACCCCAATGAATCACAGCTGCTGGTCTATGGCCCGGACCGGAAGACCCTGATTCCCGTAGAGGGGCGGCCGGTACGCCGGGCCATCCTGGGGGAAACCTTCACCGACTACCTCGTATGGCTGGGTGATGGAAAGGACCAGCGGGCCCTGGTGACGACGGCGCGCGCCATGAAGGACCCGGACGGCAACTTTGCCGGCTCCGTGATTGTCTTCAGCGACGTGACGGACCTGGTGAACGCACTGGCTGCAAAGGATGACTTCGTCTCCAGCGTCTCCCACGAATTCCGCACGCCGCTGACCTCCATCCTTGGTTACGTGGAAATCCTGCTTGCCGATGAGCCGGCAGAGCCTCAGCGGGACATGCTGGAGGTCATCCGCCGGAACTCCGAGCGGCTCCTGACCCTGGTGTCCGACCTGCTGTCCAGCAGGAATGGTCAGTTGATCGTCACCCCGCACGCCGTGGACGTGGCCGAACTCGTCCGCAGCAGCGTGACATCGGCGATGCCACGGGCCGCCGCCGCCGGAGTGGAGCTGCGGGCCGACACCCCGCAGCGTCTGGAGGCCCACGTGGACAGCGCCCGGATCTCCCAGGTCCTGGACAACCTGGTGTCCAACGCCATCAAGTACTCACCGGACGGCGGCGAGGTGGTGGTGTCGCTGGCGCAGGAGGACGGGCACATGGCCTGCCGCGTCACCGACACGGGCATGGGCATGAGCCCCGAGGACGCCTCCGAAGTGTTCGCCAAATTCTTCCGCACCAGCAGCGTCCGCCGTACAGCCATCCCCGGTGTGGGACTGGGCCTGCCCATCAGCAAGGCCATCGTCGAGGCGCACGGCGGGACGATCGGCGTCGACAGCACGCTGGGCGAAGGGACGACGTTTACGTTCCGGGTGCCGGTCTAGTCCCCACCCGGATTACTTCGCCCCAGGACTGGCGGGCGAGCTCGCCGATTGAAGCCAGGATGGCCGACGGCGGCTGGCTGAGATCCAGCGGGAACTCCACGATGTCGATGTCGGTGTTCAGGATGCGGCGGAGCTTGACCTCGCCCTGGCCGGCGTAGACCAGCCACGCGGTGGGTACGGCCAGCGCGGTGCAGTGGGCCAGCATCTGGTAGTGGTCGGCTGTCAGGGAAGCGCCGGCGTCCGTGGCGGCACGGTACTTGGTGTTGTAAGCCACCACCGGGCGGCCGCCCAGCAGGTGGACCGCGTCCGGGCGCACGGACAGGCGGTCCGAGTCGCGCACCGCTTCGCTGAGGAGGGCGTTGTACCGGAGGCGCAGCTCCCCCGGATAAGAAGCCATCGCGCTGCGAAGCGCCTTACCCACGAAATCCTCGAACACCTGGGCCATGTCCACCACGAACGAGGCCGTCTGCTGTTTTCCCTCGCCGGCTTCCGCGGATGCGTTGCGCAGGATCAGCCCGGCCAGGCGGAGCACAGCGTGATACCGCAGGTTCATCCGGGTGGGTTTCCACGGCGGCACCGGGGCGCCGGACGGGAGGCGGGTGACGGCGTCGAGCTTTCCCTTCAGCTGGCGCAGCCGGCCCAGCACCTCGGGCCGCACCCCTGGCACCTGCCCCATCCGCTCCAGTGCGGCGCGGAGGATCCGGTTTTCGGCGATGTCCTCGGTGAACTCGTCGTAGGAGACTTCCAGCGGAACCAGCATCCCGGGGCGACGGGAGATCTGGTCCGAAATGCGGATCCGCCCCTTGACCGTCCGCAGCGACTCGTCCACGGTGAGGTAGCCCTGCAGGACGCCGCGGCCGAGGGCCCGTTCGGCCAGCTGCACCAGCGACTCCGCCAGGGCGCTCCACAGGTCCCCGTCCTCGTCAGCGGAGACCAGGTCCGGCCGGAAGCCCTGCTCCCCCGCGAAGCTGAGCAGGAACAGGAGCCGGCTGAGCCCCAGCCGGTCCTTGGGCCGGACGTCCAGCTGGACCGTGGGTGTCCGGACCGAGCCCACCTTGCCCACCGGCTCAATCCGGTACAGCCCCAGGCCCATGGGGGACGCCTTGGCCAGGCCGCTGGAGTTCAGGAGGGAGGCGCTTGGGGCATCCAGCCGTTCCACCAGCCCGCTGGACAGCTCGTCCAGGACCAGGTGCCGCACGGATGCCCGGGGGTCAGCGCGCTGCAACGCGCCCCAGCAGCTGGTCCAGCCCGAAGCGCTCCTCCAGCTGCGCCCGGGTGAGCTGGCCGTGGTAGTGCTCCTCCAGCAGCGGCATCAGCTCGTACTTCCAGATCCGGCGCAGCCCGGCGGGGGTCTGGGCGGCCGGCTTCATGAAGTAGGACGGGCCGATCATCAGGTCACGGTCCCACTCGTCGATTGCCCCGTTCAGCGCATCCAGCAGCAGCGCCGGGGTGGGGTCCAGCTGCCGGGCCTGCAGGAACCGGAGCAGGGACCCCTTGACCGGTTCGGTTTGCGGGTGCAGCTCGATGAACGAGAAACGGCGGCGGATGGCGGCGTCCATCATGGCGATGGACCGGTCCGCGGTGTTCATGGTGCCGATGATGTAGAGGTTGTCCGGCAGCGTGAACGGCTCGTTGGGGCTGTACTGCAGGTAGATCCGGTCGTCGCGGTATTCCAGCAGGAAGTACAGTTCGCCGAACACCTTGGCGAGGTTGGCGCGGTTCATCTCATCGATGATGAGGAAGTACGGCTTCTTCTCGTTGCCGGGCTTCGCGGCCTCCTCGGCCAGCCGGCGCAGCGGGCCCGCCACCAGCTTGAAGGACACCTGCCCTTCGTCCGTCTTGTCGGGCCGGTAGCCCTCGAAGAAGTCCTCGTAGGCGTAGGACGGGTGGAACTGGACCAGCTTGACGCGTTCGTCAGTGGTGTCGTCCGCCAGCTGCGCCGCGAGGTGCTTGGCCAGGTAGGTCTTGCCGGTGCCCGGCGGGCCGTAGAGAACCAGCTGCCGGTTTTCCTGCAGCAGGTCGGCGATCTCCTGGAGCGGTTCCAGCTCCATGTGCAGCGACGCGGCAAATTCCTGGGTCAGCGGGCGGAAGGCCTCCTGGACAGGCGGGACGACGGCGGCGCCGTCAGTGTCGCCGTCGGGCTCAGTTTCCGCCTCGGCCGGCAGCAGCGCCTGAAGCGCCTGGACCACCCGGGTCACGTCCACCACGATGCCGGGGGTGGCGAGCTGGCGCTGGACGTGCCGGGGAAGGGCGGTGGTGGTGTGCCCGTCGTCGAACCAGCGCACCTTGCGCCGCAGCCGGCGGTTGTCGTCGTTGTATTCGGGCTCCCCCAGCACACCGCCCAGCCGGACGCTTCCGGCGTGCTGGTAGAGCACCAGGTCACCGGGCTTCATGACGGTCAGGAATGCAAACACCGCGGTCTTGGTGTCCTCGCGCTCCACATAGCCAAGGTGCTTGTAGTCCTCGTCCACGGCGTGCTGGACCAGGCCGGCGGTCACGCCGGGGTCCAGGTGCCGGAGATGTTCGACGTCGAGGGTTACCTTTTCCTCGCCGTGCCAGGCCGTGATCAGCCCGGCGTGGTCGCTGTGCGTCCGGAGCAGCCAGGCCCGCCGCCCGGGATCGCCCACTTTGCGCCATTGGCTGACCAGCTGGCGGGAGTACCAGTCGGTGCGCTGGCCCGACTGCTCGTCCAGGTGCAGCCGGATGCGGTGGATGTCCGCGGTGATGTCCTCGTCGCTGTCGCCCCTGGCCCCGCCCACCAGGGAGGCGAACGCGTCCCGGATTTCCTGCCGCTCCACGTCCGCCACCACCGGCTCGAAGTAGCTGGGCCAGGCGAGGAACTCGATGCTGCGGCGGATGGCGGGCTGATCGTCCGGGGTGGATGCGGCGAGACGGTGGAACTGCAGCGGGTCCTTGATGGCTGCCTGCACCACGCCGGCCGGCCGCTGTGCCACGTTCCGCACAAACCGGCACAGCCACTTGAGGTGGTCCCAGATGGTCCAGTTGAATTCTGCGGTCCGGTCGCGGATGACGCCGTGGTCCGTCATGCCGGCGTACAGCTCTTCGGGGAGCTCCAGCGGCGGCTCCAGCCAGCAGGCGGCCTCGGCCACGCGGGCGCGCTTGACCTTCAGGGACTTCACCTCATGGGCCAACGGAAGTGACTGCAGGAAGAGCAGCTCCACGGCCAGCTGCTTGGCCCCGCGGGTGGCGCCCTCCAGGTTTTCGCGGAGGTTCGTCATCATCGGGGCCTTGGGGTCGGCGATGCCCCGGTCCAGCCGGTCAAGCAACTCCGCGGCCGCCGGAACCGACCAGCTCCTGGTGCGGCCGTCCAGGGGTGAAGCCTTTCCCTGCAGACCCGGTCCCAGCACGAACCACGCTGCTTCCTCAATCTCCTTCGAGATGCCGAGGGCGCGGGTCATGGCAGCAGTGGCAGTGGGGGTCATGCCCCCAAATTTACAGGGTCAGGCCGGGCGGCCGCTCCAAGCCGCCCGGCTGCCACTCCGCCAGAGCGTGCTACTTGCCGGTGGCGGACCGCTTCCTGCCGAAGACGAAATACCCCATCGGCCCGATGAAATTGACGAAGGACGCCATCCGCCACGCAGCCTTGGGCCCGTTGATCAGTTCCGCCGGACGCCGCGAGATGTCCCGCTGTGCAGCAACCAGCAGCGACACCTGCACGATCGCCGTCAAAATGATGCCTGCCTTGCCGGAAGGCGACATTTCCTTCCACGTCTTCTTGTTCCGGGCGGCACGTGCCTTGTTCTTTGCCATCGGGGCTCCCTTTCGCAGTTTGTGGTGGTTCCAGTCCAGTGTGCCTGGTGCAATCCTGCCCAGAGTCTTAGTGCCTGTAGGGAGCCATCCGGTCTTTTTGTTCCTGGGTGAGTCTTTGCACCCGGCCCGTTGCCTCGTCCACGAACGCCAGGTGGCTGCTCGCCTTCACACAGTCCTCCCGGGTCACCGGGTCCTGGAGCAGGTAGTGGATATCAAAGCTGGCCCCCTTGACCGCGCCGATCCAGACCTGCACCACGGCCGGGATGTTGCGGTACTCCAGGGTCCGGACATAGCGGATCTTGTGGTCCACCACCAGCGCCAGGGTGCCGTCGGGGACGTCGTTGAACAGGGACACCGGCGGCTCGATGCCGGGGAGGCCGGGGCCCCTGGGCGGCCCGAAGGCGGCGATCCTTGCTTCCTCCAGCATCCTCACAATCTGGACATTGTTGATGTGGCCGTAGGCGTCCATGTCGCCCCAGCGCATTGGCACCAGGACTTCTATCCGTTTGCCGCCGTGCACCTCGGTGCCTTCCGTGGCCTCCTGCCCGTGTTCCTGCCCCTGCAACCGCTGGGCTGCCTGGGCCTGCTGCGCGCTCAGCTGCGCACCGCCGTCGAATCATCAACCGGTACTTCTCCGGCATCCGCACCCGCAAACTGCGACATGTACAGGCGGTGGTAGGCCCCGCCGGCGGTCAGCAACACCTGGTGGTTGCCCTGTTCCACGATCCGTCCGTTCTCCATGACCAGGATCGTATCGGCATCGCGGATGGTGGAGAGCCGGTGCGCGATCACAAAGCTTGTCCGGTCCGAGCGCAGCGCCGCCATGGCCTTCTGCACCAGGAGTTCGGTGCGGGTGTCCACGGAGCTGGTGGCCTCGTCCAGGATCAGCAGTGAAGGGTTCGCCACGAAGGCGCGGGCGATGGTGATCAGCTGTTTCTCGCCGGCGCTGACGTTGTTGCCTTCTTCATCGATTACGGTGTTGTAGCCCTCGGGCAGTGCGCGGACGAAGCGGTCCACGAAGGTGGCCTTCGCCGCTGACATGACCTGCTCCTCCGTGGCCTCGAGGTTGCCGTAGCGGATGTTGTCGTAGATGGAGCCACCGAACAACCAGGCGTCCTGCAGGACCATACCCACCTTGGAGCGCAGCTCCGAGCGGCTGAGGCGGGTGATGTCCACGCCGTCCAGCATGATGGAGCCGGAGTTGAGCTCGTAGAACCGCATCACCAGGTTCACCAGCGTGGTCTTGCCGGCGCCTGTGGGTCCGACGATGGCCACGGTGTTGCCCGGCTCTGCCGTGAAGGACAGGTTCTCGATGAGCGGCTTGTTCGGGGTGTAGCTGAAGGTGACGTTCCGGAAGTCCACGTGCCCGTCGGTCTTGGCCGGCAGGTGTTCGGTAGCAGTTTCAGGGTCCTGTTCGTCGGCGTCCAGGAATTCGAAAACCCGCTCGGAGGACGCCACGCCGGACTGGAGCATGTTGGCCATGCCCGCCATCTGGCCCAGCGGCTGGGTGAATTCCCGGGAATACTGGATAAACGCGGTGGCGTCGCCCAGGGACATGGCCCCGGACGCCACCCGGAGTCCGCCCACCACGGCGATGCCCACGTAGCTGAGGTAGGAGACGAACTGCATGACCGGGAAGATGATCCCGGACACGAACTGCGCCCCAAAGCTCGCTTGGTAAAGAGCCTCGTTGCGTTCCTCGAACCGGGCCAGCATGTCGGCATCCCGGCCGAAAACGCGGACCAGGTCGTGGCCCGAAAAGGATTCCTCAATCTGGCCGTTCAGTGAGCCCGTGTTCTTCCATTGGGCAGCGAAGAGTTTCTGGCTCCGGACGCCAATCATTCCCGCGGCGACCCCGGACAGTGGGAGGGCCACCAGGGCGATCAGGGCCAGCTGCCAGGAGACGATGAACATCATGATCACGATGCCCACCACGGTCAGCACAGAGTTGACCAGCTGGGCAAAGGCCTGCTGGAGCGCCTGCTGGATGTTGTCGACATCGTTGGTCACCCGGGACAGGACGTCGCCGCGCTGGCGGGTGTCGAAATAGTTCAACGGCAGGCGGTTCAGCTTGCTTTCAGTGTCGTCGCGCAGCCGCCGGATGACCTTCATGACGATGCGGTTCAGCACGTACCCCTGCAGCCACATGAAGATGTTCGCCACGAAGTACATGAGCAGGACGATGGCGATGAGCATGCTGAATTTGTCGAAGTTGATGCCGGTGCCGGGCACCAGTTCCATGCGGGACACCATGTCCGCAAAGTTGTCCTGACCCTGCTGCCGCAGGCCGGCAACGAACTGCTCCTTGCTGGCACCGGCGGGCAGCTGTTTGCCCACCACACCGGCGAAGATCACGTCCATGGCCTGGCCGAGGATCTTGGGGGCGATGACGTTCAGGACCACGGAGATGACTACCAGGCCAACCACGGCATAGATACCCAGCGTTTCGGGCTTGAGGAGGCCCATGAGCCGCTTAGCGGAGGGCCAGAAGTGCTCCGCTTTCTTGGCGGGCATGCCGCCGAACATGTCCCCGTCCGCTTCGGAGGGCGTGAACTCTTCCTCGAAGTAGTCGTCATCCTCCGGTTGCCCGGCGTCCGGTCGCGCATCCCCGGCAAGCGGCTGGGCCGCCAGCTCGGTCTCTTCCATGGGACCGGAGTCCTTCTTGCGCGGGCTCATGCCACCTCCTCCACACTCAGCTGGGATTCGACAATTTCCTGGTAGGTGGGCGAGGTTTCCAGGAGTTCCTCGTGCGTGCCGCGGTCCACGATCCGTCCGTTGTCCAGCACCAGGATCTGGTCAGCCTCGGTGATGGTGGAAATCCGCTGGGCAACGATGATCACAGTGGCGTCCGCGGTGGTGCGCTTGAGGGCGGCGCGGAGCCTTGCGTCGGTGGCGACGTCCAAGGCGGAGAAGGAGTCGTCAAACAGGTAGACCCGCGGTTTGATCACCAGGGCGCGGGCGATGCAGAGACGCTGGCGCTGGCCGCCGGAAACGTTGGTGCCACCCTGGGAGATCCGGGCGTCCAGGCCGTTCTTCTTCTCCCGCACAAAGGATTCACCTTGGGCTACCCGGAGGGCATCCCAGAGTTCCTGGTCCGTTGCTTCGGTCTTGCCGAACCTCAGGTTGTGCGCAATGGTCCCGGAGAACAGGTAGGGACGCTGCGGCACCAGGGCAACGCGTTTGGTGATCTCGGCGCGATCCAGTTTGTCCACCGGGACACCGTCCAGCAGCACTTGGCCTTCCACGGGGTCGTACAGCCTCGGCAGGAGGGACAGCAGAGACGTCTTGCCGGCGCCCGTCGAACCAATAATGGCAATGGTCTGTCCCGGGCGTGCGGTGAAGCTGATGTTGCTAAGCACCGGCGACTCAGCTCCCGGGTAGGCGAAGGAGACGTTGCGGAACTCCACCACGCCGGCCAGCGAGGCCGGAGCCTCGGGACGTTCGGGATCATGGATGGAAGGTTCCACGCCGAGTACCTCGCCAATGCGGTCCGCGCAGACTGAGGCACGCGGGATCATCATGGCCATGAATGTGCCCATCATGACGGCCATCAGGATCTGCAGCAGATACTGCAGGAACGCCGTCAGCGACCCCACCTGCATGGCGCCGGCATCCACCCGCTGCCCGCCAAACCAGAGGACGGCGGCGGTGGACAGGTGCAGGATCATGCTGATGGCCGGGAACATCAGGACGAACAGGGCGCCAATGCGGAGCGAGACGTCCGTGAGCTCCTTGTTGGCGCCGCCGAAGCGGTCGGTTTCATACGGTTCACGAACGAAGGCCCGGACCACGCGGATGCCGATGATCTGCTCGCGCAGGACGGCGTTGATCCGGTCGATCTTCCTCTGCATGGAGCGGAACAGCGGCATGAGCCGGACCACCAGGTAGCCCACCACCACTGCCAGCAGCGGGACGGACACCCACACCAGCCAGGACAGGCTGATGTCCTCACGCAGCGCCATGATGATGCCGCCGATGCACATGATGGGTGTGGCAACCATGAAGTTCAGCCCCATCAGCAGGAGCATCTGTACCTGCTGGACATCATTGGTGCCACGGGTGATCAGCGTAGGGGCACCGAACGCGTTGACGTCCTTGGCCGAAAAGCTGGTGACCTTGCCGAACACCGCGCGGCGCAGGTCGCGGCCCACCGCCATGGCCGTCCTGGATCCGAAGTACACGCCGGCAATGGCCGCAGCCACCTGGGCGAACGCCACCAGGAGCATCACGGCGCCGGTGCGCCAGATGAAGTCGGTGTCTCCGCGCGCCACTCCTTCATCAATGATTTGGGCGTTCAGGCTGGGCAGGTACAGCGCGGCGATGGTGGATGCGAGCTGGAAAATGACCACAGCCAGGATGTAGGGAAAATACGGTTTGGAGTAGCGCCGTATCAGGGTAAGGAGCATGGACTCAACTCTAGTGATGCCCGCTGACATTGGGTCCCAGGGAGGGCACCTTTTCCTGCCACAAAGCCGCAACCCGCCCCGGGAATCTTCCCGGGGCGGGCTGCCGCTTTGATGTTTTCCGGCGCTGGGCCGGCCGGCCGGGGATGGCCTGCTTAAGGCCTACCGGCCCGGGGCTGGCTCCGAACCGGCGCCGGTGGACGGTGCGGCAGGCGGTGCGGCGGCGCTGTGCTTGCCGTGCCCGGCCAGGTACAAGGCGGCCGCTGCCTGGATCTTGCGTTCCTTCAGGAGCTTGCGCTGGAGCCTGCTGAGCTCTGCCGCGGTGGCCGCCTGCCTGGCGGCAACCTCCTGCTGGGAGCGCAGCTGTTCCTGGATGTCCAGGACCAGACCGCCCAGTTCCGCCTGCTGGCGGGCCAGCAGGTGCTGGGTGTCCTGCAGTTTCTGCAGGGTGGCAGCGGCGCTGGCTACCGCGTCGGCGGCCTTCTCCGCGTTGTCAATGGACCGCAGGTCCAGTCCTTCGGAACTAAAGCTCCTGGCGAAGGCTTCCTCGAAGTCCTCCGTGGCCACCCGGCCGGACGAAGCCAAGGCAGCGGCAGCCCCGCCGTCGTACATCTTTGCGGGCGCCGCGGCCGGCCCTGCATGTGCAGCACTCCTGGCGGCGATTCCAGTCCCGGCGGGGGCGGTGCCGTTCCCGCCGGCGCCGGTGACCATGGGCAGTTGGCCGGTCATGGCGGTCATGCCCGCTTCACCGGCCGCGTTGGCCTGCAGCGTGGCCTCGGGGGTGATGTCCACGGTCTTGCGCAGCGGCACTTCCTTGATGAAGAGCACGGCGATGAGGGCCACCGCGCTGACGATGGCGGAGATCATGAAGATGCCTGCTGTGGCGTCACCGTAGGCGGCACGCATGACGTCGGCGATCGGCGCCGGCAGGTCCTTGAGGTCCAGCGTGGCGCCGCTGTTCCGGGAGGCCTGGATGCCAAGCTTCGAAAGCCCGTCGGTGGCCAGGTCCTTGACATGGTTGGCCATGACGGCGCCCAGGACGGAGACGCCGATGGCGCCGCCAACGGAGCGGAAGAAAGCAACGGAGGCACTGGCGGAGCCGATGTCCTTGGCCTGGACGGTGTTCTGCACGGCAAGGACCAGGTTCTGCATCAGCATGCCCAGGCCGATGCCGAAGATGCCCGTGTACAGGCCGGTCAGCCACAGTTCGGTGGTGTGGTCCATGGTTCCTGCGAGTGCCAGGCCGCCGATCAGGAGAATGGTGCCGCCGACCAGGAAGCGCTTCCACTTGCCGTACCGGCTGATCAGCTGGCCGGACAGGACCGAACCGATGAGGTTGCCGGCGATCATGGGCAGGGTCAGCAGGCCGGCCTCGGTGGGCGTGGCGCCCCGGGCCACCTGGTAGTACTGGCCCAGGAACGTGGACGAACCGAACATGGCAACGCCAACGGCCACGGAAGCCACGATGGCCAGAGCGGTGGTGCGGTCGGAGATGATCTTCAGCGGGATGATCGGCTGGGACACCTTGGACTCCACCAGCACCAGCAGTGCCAGCAGGAGGACGCCGCCGCCCACCATCACCGCCGTCTGCCAGGACCACCAGTCGTAGTAGTCGGCCTTGCCGGCAAAGGAAACCCAGACCAGGAGCAGGCTAACGCCGGAGGTGAGCAGGATGGCACCAAGCCAGTCGATCTTGGCGGGGCGCTTGACGTGCGGAACCTTGAGCGTGACCTGGAGCAGGATCAGGGCGACGACGGCGAGCGGCACGCAGACAAAGAAGGTCCAGCGCCAGCCGAGCGGGCTGTCCACGATGAAGCCGCCAAGCAGCGGGCCGCCGGCGGTACCGACAGCCATCACACCGCCCATGTAGCCGGAGTACTTGCCGCGGTCCCGCGGCGGGATGATGGATCCGATGATCGCCTGGGCCAGGGCGGTGAGGCCACCCATGGCGATGCCCTGGATCACGCGGGCGGTGAGCAGGAACGGAATGTTCTCCGAGAAGCCTGCCATGACCGAGCCGGCAACGAAGATCACGATGCTCAGCTGGACCAGGACCTTCTTGTCGAAAAGGTCGGCAAGCTTGCCCCAGATGGGGGTGGTGGCTGCGTTGGCCAGCAGCGCGGCCGTGATGACCCACGCGAAGTCCGTCTGGGTGCCCTTGAGCTCGGACATGATGGTGGGCAGCGCGTTGGCCACGATGGTGCTGCTGAGGATTGCGGTGAAGAAGGCTGCGAGAAGACCGGTCAGGGCCTCCATGATCTGCCGGTGGTTCATGGGTGCGCCGGGTTCGTGGCGTTTAAATTGCCGCGACTCCTGTTTGGCGCTGCGTTGGCGCTGGCGCTCCTGTTCCTGGTCCGCGGCGGCGGTGACGTTAGCCATTGGTGGGCTCCTGCGTTTCGTGTTCGGTGGTGATTCCGGCCGCCCTTGCCCGGATGGAATTCTTCAGGGATGTGGTGAGCTTGCTCAACATCGCGGCTGTTGCAGCGGCGTCGTCCTCGTTCCAGTCGGCAAGGTAGGCCTGCAGGGTCTCCGTCCGGTGCCGCACCACCTGTGCGAGCTTTTCCTGCCCCCGCGGGGACAGTGCCAGCAGCTGCGCCCTGCCGTCGTGCGGGTCCGGGGTGCGGACCACCAGGCCCGCGTCCGCCAGCTCAGCCACGTGCCGGCTGAGCACCGGAGGGCTGACCCCCAGGCGCTCGGCCAGGTGCGCGGCCCGGGTTTCCCCTTCGCCGATGAACCTGAGCACGCCCTGGAGCGCGATGCCGGTGTCCTGGCCCTTGATATTGACCATGGTGACGCAGCGCAGGGCGCGCTGCAGGTCATAGATATTGCTGACGAGGTCGGCAGCGGTGGCCGGTGCGACAGACATGGTGCTCCCTAAAGAATTAGTTGCTGCAAGCAACTGTATCAGGAAAAGGTTGCTTAGGGAAACGAAGTTGTTTGTAGATGCCTTAACGACAGCGCTCCCCCACTTCAGCCGGGCGGGCCGGGAAGTGAGGGAGCGTTGTGCCGGTTACAGGTGGGCTCAGTCGCCCAAATGGGTGGGGCCGAACATCTTCAGGAGGGTTTCAACCACGACGACGTTCGGCCCGTCGGCAGCGAAGCCCGCCTTCAGCGCGTCCCCCACACCCTCCGGGGCAACCCGGGTGGCGGGCACGCCGAAGGACTCGGCAAGCTTGACGAAGTCCGGGCGGGCGAGCTCGGTGGCAGTTGCTTTGCCGAACGCACCCACCATGTATTCGCGCAGGATGCCGTAGCCGCCGTCGTCCACTATCAGCCAGGTGACCGGCACGTTGTGCTGTTTCGCCGTAGCCAGTTCGGCGATGGAATACATCGAGGAGCCATCACCGGAGACGGCGAGTACCCTGCCTGGCCTCCCCTTTGTTTCCAGTCCCACGGCCGCTCCGATAGCACTGGGGAACGCGTAGCCCAGGCCGCCTGCACCCTGGGCGGAGTGGAATTGCCCCTGCCGCGCATCCCAGCAGGACCAGCCCCAGTAGGCGGCGATCGTCATGTCCCAAAAGGTCTGCATGTCCGCCGGTACGGCCTCGCGGATGTCCGCCATGAACTTCAGTTCCTTGGCCAGGTCCTGGGACTCCAGCCGGGCGCGGACTTTGCCAAGGGACTCCGCGACCAGCTGTTCCGGGGTGGTGCCGTGCCAGTCCGGGGCCGCCGTCCCGCCGGGCTCTAGCGCTTCGTCCAGTGCCGCCAGGGCCTGTCCGGCATCGGCGCGGATGCCCAGGCCGGGCCGGTTGGACTCCAGGACCCGGGGCTCGGCGTCGATCTGGATGATCCGCCCGCGGGGCTCGAAGGTGAAGTAATTGGAGGTCACCTCACCCAGCGAGGAGCCGATCACCACCAGGACATCGGCGTCCTCCAGGACGTCGGTCATGTAGCGGTCCTCGATCCACGCCTGCAGGGACAGCTCATGGTTCCACGGGAACGCGCCGTTGCCGCCAGGGGTGCAGATCACCGGCGCCCGCAGTTTCTCGGCAATGGAGAGCAGCGACTTCTCCGCCTTGCCGCGGCGGGTACCACCGCCGGCGATGATGGCCGGGCGCTTGGCCGTCTCCAGCCACTTCACGGCCTCCCGCACCAGTTCAACCCGCGGCGGGTTGTCCGCGGCCTCCGCCAGGGCGTCCTCCACCGGAGGCACCATGATGGGATCCAGCAGCACGTTTTGCGGAATTTCCAGCCAGACCGGGCCCTGCGGGGACGAGATGGCCTCGGTCCACGCGTCCTGGATGGCGGACGGGATGCCCGAGGCATGCTGGATCAGCCGCTGGCTCTTGGTGACGTTTGCGGCGGACGCCTTCTGGTCATCGAGCTGGTGCAGCATGCCCTTGCGCCGCGCGCCCAGGCCCTCCAGTGGAATCTGGCTGGCCACCACCACCATGGGCACCCCCGTGGCGTAGGCCTCCTGCAGGCCGGCCAGCGACGTCAGCGCGCCAGGGCCGGTGGACAGGAACAGCACCCCCACTTCCCCGGTGGCACGGGAGTACCCGTCCGCGGCAAAGGCGCTGTTGTTCTCGACCCGGGAGGAAACGAAGTGCAGGTTGCCCCGGCCCATGGCGTCGAAGAGTCCCAGGGCATGCTGCCCCGGAATACCGAACACCGTCTTCGCGCCCAGCGCTTCGAGGGTCTCCACGACGAGGTCCCCGCCGTTGCGGGTACCACTTCGCTGCGCGGGGACAGGTGTGCCCAGTTCGGTCACGGCCCTACTCCTTGGCGGCGGCGGCGAAACCGGCGGGGCGGCGGACTTCCTGGCCCAAGGCCTGGGCCTGGTATCCGGTCTCCGTTCCGAAGCGGCTTCCGGGCAGGGCGTTATCTGCCATGAGGGTCACCAGTTCGTAGGCGACGTGGCTCGCAGCGACACCGGTGATTTCGGCGTGGTCATAGGCAGGTGAGACCTCGACGACGTCGGCTCCCACCAGGTTCATGCCGCGGAAGCCGCGGATGATCTCGAGGAGCTCGCGGCTGGTGATGCCGCCGGCTTCCGGGGTTCCGGTGCCCGGTGCGTGGGCCGGATCCAGGACGTCGATGTCCACCGAGATGTAGAGCGGGCGGTTGCCGATCCGGTCGCGGACCTTGGCGACGGTTTCCAGCACGCCCTGGTAGTAGACGTCCGCGGAGGTGACGATGCCGAACCCAAAGCGGTGGTCGTCGTCGAGATCCTTTTTGCCATAGAGCGGGCCGCGGGTGCCGATGTGGCTGATGGCCTCGGTGTCCAGGATGCCTTCCTCAACGGCGCGGCGGAAGGGCGTGCCATGAGTGTATTCGGCGCCGAAGTACGTGTCCCAAGTGTCCAGGTGGGCATCGAAGTGGAGCATGGCGACGGGTCCGCCGGCGCGTTCAGCGGCGGCACGAAGCAGCGGAAGGGCGATGGTGTGGTCCCCGCCCAGGGTCAGCAGCTTGCTCCCGGCGGCCGTGAGGTCCAGCGCGTTCTGCTGGATGGTCTCGATGGCTTCGTTGATGTTGAACGGGTTGACGGCCATGTCCCCGGCGTCGGCCACCTGGATGTTCTCGAACGGGCTGACGTCCCAGGCCGGGTTGTAGGGGCGCAGCAGCCGGCTGGCCTCGCGGACGTGGTTGGCCCCGAACCGGGCTCCCGGACGGTAGGAGACACCTGAATCGAAGGGCACGCCCACCACCGTCACGTCAGCCTTATCCACCTGGTCCAGCCGGGGAAGGCGGGCATACGTGGCAGCTCCGGCATAGCGGGGAATCCGGGATGAATCGATGGGGCCAAGGTTGCCGTTGGCTTCAATGCGCAGCTCTTCCAATGGAGGCCTCTCCTTCGAGGAGTTGAGGGACTGGTGTGACTGCCATCATACACCTCTGTTTTCTAATGAGCATCAGACGTTTACCAAGTTCCTTCAGCGCGCGCGTTACACCCCAGTTACTCCCGGAGCACCAAACCTTCCTTGCGCCCGTTCCGCGGAATTCCGGCCACTCTGCCGAAATTGGACGGGGCTCCGCTGAAGGTAACCGGGAGGGAACGCACGCATCGGTTTCCGGATTTGCCCACATAGGGCCGGCACCTGGTTCCGGTAGCCTCCCCACGCCGCCTCCAATAATGCTGTGGATATTCTTGACTACCTGAAACAGGCCGGCGGCATCGCCCGCTCCTCACAACTCATCCAGGCAGGGTTCCCGCGCCTCGACCTTTTACGGCTCAGGGATACAGGCGTTTCCCAGCCCAGGCGCGGGGTCTTCGTGCTGCCGGACTGCGATGAGGGCCTCCGCGCTGCGGTTCTGAACAACGGACGGTTGAGTTGCGCCAGCGCGGCCGCCCACTACGGGCTCTGGCTGCGCAAGCCTCCCTCCCTGGTACACCTGGCCTGCAATCATGGCCACGGAACTGGTTTCATCCGGCACCGGACCGTTCGTTTCCGAGGGCATCCCCTCTTACCTGTGGCCGCCGTCGAGGATGTGGCACTGCATGCCTTGGGGTGTCTGCCTCCCCCTGCATGCAGCGCCCTGGCCACTTCAGCAATCCGGCTGCACGGCGTCTCCCGGGAATTGCTTGCATCCCACCTGCGGGCGGACCGATCAGCCACATCGCGCCGCATCCTGGCGGAACTCGACGTACGCGCGGAGTCCATCGTTGAGGTCGATCTTCAGCATTTGTTCCGGACGCACGGGATCGCATACGAAGCACAAGTTTTCCTGCCGGGGATCGGCAGGGTGGACTTCCCGCTGGGCGGCTTCCTGATTGTGGAGGTTGACGGCTTCGCGTTCCATTCCAAGCGCGGCGATATGCTCCGCGACCGTGCGCGCAACAACTCATCCACAGTCAACGCATACGCCGTTCTGCGCTACATGCCGGAGCACATTTGGTTCGATCCCGGCCACGTAATAGCAGAAGTCCGGATGGTTCTGGCCGGCGGCCAACAAAGGCCGCGCCGCTAGGCGTGCATTCCAGCCCAGTTACTCCCGCCCTGAGAGAATGTGCGGCCCGAGTCCCACGGAATCCGCGGCTGCGGGAACGGGTAACTTAAGGTAACCGGGCAGGAAGGCACAAACTCCAGAACGAGTGGGGTTACCGGCTGGCGGCGGGCACCAGGACCCAGAGCACCTCAACCGGCTCGTCCGTGGGGTTCACCCAGGTATGGGGTTCGCGGCCGGGGAATGTGACGGTGTCGCCGGTGCCGAGGTCGTATTCCTCGTTGGTGAGGATCAGCTTGATGGACCCCTTGATCACGTGCAGCACATCCACATCGCAGTCCACCGCGTAGAGCTCGGACTCGCCGCGGCCGTGCGGCTCGATCACGGCCTGGATGATCTGGACCCGCCGTTCCGAGCGTGCCGTCAGGAGCCGTTCCACGATGCCCTGGCCGCCAAGCGAGATCCGCGGGCCGTCGTTCCGCTTGGTCAGGTGGGTCTCCGGCGCCGCGAAAAGGTCGCCAATGGAAATGGACAGCACCTGGCAGAGCGTCACCAGGGAAGCGACCGACGGCGAGGTCAGGTCCCGCTCCACCCGGCTGAGGAACCCCTTGGTCAGGCCGGTGGCGTCGGCCACCTGCTCGATGGTGAGCCGCTGGGACTGCCGGGCGGCCCGGATCCTGGAACCGATCGCAACCGGGACGTTGCTGGGCTCAACTGGCAGTGCCTTCATCTTCGAACCTTTCATGGCCGGCAGTCCGGCTCCACTCTCGAGCCATACTAATCGGCGGCGCTTTTGTGACGCGCCCATGCCACACGTGGGTTGCGCCGGCGTTCCCGTCCTTGACTGTTGCAGGCGTCACACTCTAATCTGTGGAAACTCCTGTTGCCTATAAGGCAATACCAGGAACCCTCTCCGCTCGTCCGCGGCGGTTCCGGGCGCCGTCGCCCCCGGTCCCACACCCGGCGCCAAACAGCTCCAAGGAGCCAACTATGGATGCAAGTGCCATCAACATCGCCATTGTGGTGGTGTATCTCCTCGCAATGCTGGCCTTCGGCTGGTGGGGCAAGTCCCGCACCAGGAACAACAGCGATTTCCTCGTTGCCGGCCGCCGGCTGGGACCGTTCCTCTATACCGGAACCATGGCCGCGGTCGTCCTGGGCGGCGCCTCCACCGTGGGCGGCGTGGGGCTCGGCTACAAGTTCGGCATCTCGGGGATGTGGCTGGTGGTGGCGATTGGCGCCGGCGTTCTGCTGCTGAGCCTCCTCTTTGCCGGGACCATCCAGAAGCTGAAGATCTACACGGTGTCCCAGATGCTCACCCTCCGCTACGGGAGCAAGGCCACCCAGGCGTCCGGCATCGTTATGCTCGCCTACACGCTGATGCTCTGCGCCACCTCAACCGGCGCCTACGCCACCATTTTCGTGGTGCTCTTCGGCCTTGACCGGGCGCTGGCCATCGCCATCGGCGGCGCCATCGTCCTGGTCTACTCCACCATTGGCGGCATGTGGTCCATCACCCTTGCGGACCAGGTCCAGTTCGTCATCAAGACGGTGGGCATCTTCTTCCTCATGCTCCCGTTCACACTGAACGCTGCCGGCGGCCTCGACGGCATCCGCAGCCGCGTGGATGCCAGCTTCTTCCAGATGGACGGCATCGGCGTCCAGACGATCATCACCTACTTCGTGGTCTACACCCTGGGCCTGCTGATCGGCCAGGACATCTGGCAGCGCGTGTTCACCGCGAAGACGCCCAAGGTTGCCCGCTGGGGCGGCGCCACTGCCGGCATCTACTGCATCCTCTACGGCGTGGCCGGCGCGCTGATCGGTATGGCCGCCAACGTGGCCCTGTCCAACGTCAAGATCGCCGCGAAGGACGACGTCTACGCCGAAGTGGCCCAGAACCTGCTCCCCGTCGGCATCGGCGGACTGGTCCTGGCCGCCGCCGTCGCCGCCATGATGTCCACTGCGTCCGGCGCCCTCATCGCCGCTGCCACCGTTGCGCGTGCCGACGTCCTGCCGTTTGTCGCCGGCTGGTTCGGCAAGGAAATAAACACCGGCGACACGGAAAACCCGGAGCATGACGTCAAGGCCAACCGCATGTGGGTCCTGGCCCTGGGCATCGTGGCCATCGTCATCGCCATCATCACCAAGGACGTCGTTGCGGCCCTGACCATCGCCTACGACATCCTGGTGGGCGGCCTGCTGGTGGCCATCCTCGGCGGCCTGGTCTGGAAGCGCGGCACGGGCCTTGCGGCCGCGGCATCAATGGCGGTTGGCTCCGTGGTGACCCTGGGAACCATGATCATCCTGGAAGTCAACGCCAAGGCCCCGCTGGACGGCATCTACGCCAACGAGCCCATCTACTACGGCCTGATCGCCTCGGCCGTTGTCTACGTTGCGGCTTCGCTGTTCACCCGTCCCACGGACCCCGCGGTGATGCGCGCCTGGCAGCTGCGCGTTGCCGGGCAGGCGCCGGAAGTTGCTCCCGAGGAAGTCCTCACCGGCCACTGAGCCTGCGCAGGCTTTAAGCACGACGGCGGCGCCTCCTTTCGCTTTCCCGCGAAAGGGGGCGCTGCCGTCGTAAGTCCTACTCCCCTGTGTTGCGGGGCTCGTCGTCATCCAGCGGGACCTCGCGGTCCTCGGCGTCGATGACCACCGGCGGCGGCTGGACCACCGGCTCTTCCTCGTCAATCAACGCGTCCTCCGCGTCCCAGTCCGCATCGTCTACCGGTGCATCCTCGGCGTAATCGTAGGCGGGGTCCGCTTCCACGGCGTCCAGGTGCGGCATGTCCGGGTGCTGTCCGGTGGTGCTCATGATTCAACCTCCGTATGTTCGCCTGACGTGCTCTTTCAGGTAGGGCGCAGGCTGCGCCACACCTTCATCACAGCACCGGCCGGGTGGACGGGTCAATAGCCGCGGCGGGGCCGGGACGAACGGAAAACGGCGGCCGTAATTGGCGCAGTTTTGAGGCTGACCGAAACTTCCCATCGAGGTTTGCCAGCCAAAAAACCGCGCCAATTCGCAGTACGCTGGCAAGGCAAAGGCGCGAAAACATGCCCTTTCCAGCCCAGGAGTACCAGTGTCGCAGCACGCCCAGTCCAATTCGCATGCCACGCCCCCGGAGGCCGCCAACACCCCGCAAAGCCAGCCCTCGCCGTCGAACATCAAACGGTGGCGCCAGTACCTGGCCGACGAGCGTGCTGAAGCCGCCGTCTACCGTGACCTGGCCCAAAACCGCCAGGGCGAGGAACGGGACATCCTCCTGGCCCTGGCCGAGGCCGAAGGCCGGCACGAAGCCCACTGGCTGGCCCTGCTGGGCGACCACGCGGGCAAGCCGAAGAGGGCCTCCGCGCGAAGCCGGTTCCTGGGGTTCCTTGCCCGGCACTTCGGCTCCGTGTTTGTGCTGGCCCTCGCCCAGCGCGCTGAGGGCCGCTCCCCCTATGCCAAGGACCCCAACGCCACCGAGGCCATGGCTGCCGATGAGCAGATCCATGAGGAAGTGGTGCGCGGGCTGGCGACCCGCGGCCGCAACCGCCTGGCCGGTACATTCCGCGCGGCGGTCTTCGGCGCGAACGACGGCTTGGTCAGCAACCTCTCCCTGGTGATGGGCATGGCCGCGTCCGGCGTGGCCAGCAGCGTGGTGTTGCTCAGCGGCATCGCTGGGCTCCTGGCCGGTGCCATGTCCATGGGCGCCGGCGAATTCATCTCCGTCCGTTCCCAGCGCGAACTGCTGGCCGCCACCCGCCCCACGCAGATCACGCTGGCGGCCGCGCCGAAGCTGGACCTCGAACACAACGAGCTCCTCCTGGTGTACCTGGCCCGCGGGATGTCCCGCGAAGCGGCGGAACACCGGGTGGCCGAGCGCATGGGCCTGCTGTCCTGCGACTGCGACCCCAGCCTGTCCCTTCAGCCTGACCTGCCGGAGGAAGAGGACCAGCACGAGGCAGTGGGCACGGCCTGGGGCGCGGCGCTGTCCAGTTTCTGCTTCTTCGCCTCCGGCGCCATCGTTCCCATCCTGCCGTTCCTGTTCGGTCTCACGGGCATCACGGCGCTGGTGGTGGCCGGGGTCCTGGTGGGCACTGCCCTCCTGGCGACCGGCGCCGCCGTTGGCCTGCTGTCCGGAACGTCCCCCTTGACCCGCGGCCTGCGCCAGCTCGCCATCGGCCTGGGTGCCGCCGCCATCACGTACCTGCTGGGACTGCTGTTCGGTACTGCGGTTGGCTAGCTGCAGGGCCGGGTAGCGGGCCGGCAACTCCATCCCGGGGAGGTCCTTCGGTGCCGTTCAGCGGCGCTGCAGGACCTCCACTGCTTCTTCCACCGAGTCCACCAAATAGATGTAATCCGCCATGGGCCGCCCGGCGGCAAGGCTGCACAGCATGGGCCACGCCGGGTACTCCTGCTCCCAGTGGCGCCGGCCCACCAGGACCATGGGCGCCACCTTTTCGAGGGCGCCATAATAGTTTTCGCAGGCGTCCTGGAAGATCTCCTGGACAGTGCCCGCGGCACCCGGCAGGAAAACGATGCCGCCGTGGCACAGTTCCAGCAGGATGGCCTCGCGGATGGCGTTGGCGAAGTACTTGGCGATGTGCGTGGCGAAGTAGTTGGGCGGCTCATGCCCGTAGAACCACGTGGGGATCCCCAGCGACGCCGTCCCGCCCGGATGGCGTTCGACGACGGCGGCGGCCGCACGTGCCCACGCCGACACCGAGGGACGGAATCCGGGGACAGCGGCGAGCGTGGCAAGCGCTGCCTGCACGTCGCCGTCGGACGCCTGGCTCAGGTAGGCACCCAGGTTCGCCGCCTCCATGGCCCCGGGTCCGCCGCCGGTGGCCACCGAATAGCCCTCCAGGGCCAGCAGCCTGCCCAGCCTCGCCGCCTCCGCGAACTCAATACTGCCGCGCGGCGCCGTATGCCCGCCCATGACGCCCACGATGGACCGTCGTGTCCAGGCTCCTGAGCGCGTCAGCTCTTCCAGGGCGGCACCGATCGCATGGTCGTGGAGGGCTGATGCCAGGGTGGCGTCCACGCGGTGCCGCTGGCCGGACTGGATGGTCCAGTGATAGATGCGCGCGTCCGGCAGTTCCTCGTATGGCGACGCTGCCAGGCCTGCATACAGTTCGGCCGGGGAATACAGCGAAGCCCGGTAGGGGTCGAAGGGGACGCCGTCAAGCCGTGGAAAGATCAGTGCGCCGCGGCTGCGCAGGTTGCCTTCCATGCCGTCGTCAAAGATGCAGCCGAGGAACATGGCGCCTTCGACGCTGACGCTCATAAGGGCGGCCGACCGACCGCGCAGGTCAAGTGACTGTGCGTGCCAGCCGTGCAGGTTGACCGCGCCGGCGGCCACCAGGCGGTCGAAGCTGGCCAGGTCCTGGACTTCGAGGTTGCGGGGGCGGGGACCAAGGCTTCCGGCGAAATTCACGGCTGCTGCCTCGCGGTCCACATCATGGAGCCAGCCTAGGCCACCCAACGCGTCGCGGGGCCGGACCGTCCCCTTTTCGTCAATGACGGAGAAGAGCTGGGTCCGGCCCCGCGTTTCATGGGGTGAGAGGCTGCCCGCCTAGGCCGGGAGCTTCGCCGGGACCGCGCCGTCGCGGAAGTACGCTTCCAGGTCCTCGAGCGAGTGGCCCTTGGTTTCCGGAACGAACTTGATGACGAAGGCCAGGGACGCGAGATTGACCAGGACAAACAGGCCGAAGGTGCCGGTGGAGCCCAGGGCGTTGACCACAATGGGGAAGAGGAAGGAGATGGCGGCGTTCACGGTCCACAGTGCGAAGACCGCAATTCCCATCGCGAAACCCCGGATGGCCAGCGGGAACATTTCCGAGAGCAGGAGCCAGACGCAGGTGCCGATGAAGCACTGGACGAAGGCCACGAACAGCATCATGGCGGCCAGGATGGTGTAGCTCGCCAGGTCGGACTGCGGCAGGAGGAAGACGACGGCCAGCAGGGCCTGGGAGCCAACCACTCCGGAGAAGCCGATCACCAGCATCCGGCGCCGGCCAACGAAGCCGAGCAGCCAGATGCCCAGGATGGTCATCAGCACGGAGGTGACGCCGACGCCGATGGTGGCCACGAGCGAAGCGCTGACGCCGAGCCCGCTCTTTTCCAGGATGGTGGGAGCGTAGTAGTTCACGGTGTTGATGCCGGTGGCCTGCTGGACGGTGGCCAGGCCAATGCCGATCCACAGCAGCCGGCGCATCCAAGGGTTGTTCTTCAGGTCCCGCAGCGCGTGGCCCCGTTCTTCCTTCGCGGTGCGTGCTGCCTTGGCGATCCCCTCGTATTCGGCGTCTGCTTCCTGCGGGCTGCGGCTGAGGTTCAGGACGCGGCGGCTGTCCTCGAGGCGGCCACGGATGGCGTACCAGCGCGGTGATTCAGGCAGCATCAGCATGCCGGCGAGCAGGGCGAGGGCGGGGATCGAGGCGATGCCCAGCATGGTGCGCCAGACCTCGTTGTCGTGGATCAGGGCATCCAGGAGGGCATTGATGGCGAAGGCAAGCATCTGGCCGGTCACGATCATGAGCTCATTGATGGTCACCATGCGGCCACGGAGATTGGCCGGCGCCATTTCGGCCAGGTACAGCGGGCAGGTCACGGCGGCCGCGCCCACGCCCAGGCCGAGGACGATGCGGGCAGCGATCATGAAGCCCACGTTCGGTGCGAGGGCGCAGCCCATGGCCCCGATGAGGAACAGCAGTGCGCAGACGAGCAGGGAGCCGCGGCGGCCCAGTTTGTCAGCCATGCGGCCGCCGGTGAGGGCGCCGACGGCGGCACCGGGGAAAAGCAGTGCGCTCACCACGGTTGCTTCCTCGACGGCGGTCATGTTGAGGGAGTCGTTCATGTACAGCAGGGCGCCGGAGATGACGCCGGTGTCGTAGCCGAAGAGCAGTCCGCCCAGGGTGGAAATGACTGTGAGCCGGGCCAGATATCCGCGGCGCTGGGTACCGGGTGCGCCTGTGGGTTGTTTCTGCAACAGCATTGTTGCCTCTCAGATTCTCTCGGCGACCGGAAGACCGATCGGGAATGTGATGCGTGCCACTGACTTTAGAGCGCTCTAATGACGCGCGTCAATAGAAAGTCTTAATGTCAGCACAATGTGCCTTCCATTGGTACTGCCCCTTGGCGCAGGGCCGGCACCCTTGACCCTCGCAACCCGGCTGCTACGATCGAGGAAAGAAAGTATGTCCTATCAAGCGAACATATGGCGGCAAACGGGCCGCAGGCGCGGCTGTCCTGACGGGACGGAGGCGCAGAGACCGAAGACGAGGGAACGCACCGTGGCGAACAACCTGGGACTCACCATCGACCGCTCCTCCCCGGTGCCCTTGTACCACCAGGTGGTCCAGGGCATCGAGGCTGCGATCTACAGTGGCGTGCTGGAGCCCGGCAGCCGGCTGGACAACGAGATTGACCTCGCCGCCCAGCTGAACCTGTCCCGGCCCACCATGCGCAAGGCCATGGATGAACTGGTCCGCTCCGGCCTGCTGGTGCGCAAACGGGGGGTGGGAACCCAGGTAGTCTCCAGCCAGGTGCGCCGCCCGCTGGAGCTGTCCAGCCTTTACGACGACCTCACCAACAACGGCAAGAAACCCACCACTGAGGTTTTGAGCTTTTCCCACGTGGAAGCGGACGACGCCACCCTGGCAACACTGCAGCTTCCCGCCGGCTCCAAGGTGTACCACTTCACCCGGCTGCGGAAAGTGGGCGGCAAACCACTGGCCCTCATGGAGAACTGGGTGCGCGACGACATCGCAAAGATGGATGAGGCCATGCTGGGCGCCGAGGGCCTGTACTCGATCCTCCGCCGCGGCGGCGTGAACTTCCGGCTGGCCAACCAGCGCATCGGCGCCATGACCGCCAATGACTACCAGGCCTCCATGCTGGACACGCCGGCAGGATCGGCTCTGGTCACCATGGAACGTACCGCTGTGGACGATACCGGGCGGCGAGTGGAAACGGGCCACCACGTGTACCGCGCCGATTCCTACAGCTTTGAAATGACACTCGTACAGCGATAATCCAAGGAGCCAACTCCATGACCAACTGGGTCTACCCCCTGGGCACAGCCGCCGACGGCAAATGGGACGTCTCGATCGGAACCTCCGACTCCTCCCTCACCGTGGACGGCTGGGCCCACACCGGGCTGAAGGTGGCCACCGTGCCGGCCGGCGCCGCCGTCGAACTCCCCGCCTCTGACGAGGAACGGATCGTGGTGCCCCTCAACGGGTCCTTCACCGTAACTGTTGAGGGCATCGACTATTCCCTGGCAGGCCGGCCCTCGGTCTTCTCCGGGCCGTCGGACGTGCTCTATTCCGGCACCGGCCGTGCGGTGAGCATCAGCTCAGCCGAAGGCGGCCGGGTTGCCGTGGCAACGGCACCGGCGAACGCGTCCTATCCCACCCGGCTGGTGTCCGCCGCCGAAACCCCGGTGGAGCTGCGCGGCGCCGGCAACTGCTCGCGCCAGGTCCACAATTTCGGCACGCCGGCAGCACTCGAGGCCGACCGGTTCATCGTCTGCGAGGTCCTCACCCCGGCCGGGAACTGGTCCTCCTATCCTCCGCACAAGCATGACGAGGAGAAAGACGGCGAGACCTCCCTCGAGGAGATCTACTACTTCGAGACGCAGGTGGCGGCAGGCTCCGGGGCGCCCTCCGATGCCGACGCCATCGGCTACCAGCGCGTCTACGCCTCCGACGAACGCCCCATCGATGTTTCGGCGGAAGTACGCACCGGCGACGTTGTCCTGGTTCCCTATGGCTGGCATGGTCCTGCCATGGCCGCGCCCGGCTATGACCTGTACTACCTGAACATCATGGCCGGTCCCGGCCCCGTGCGGGAGTGGCTGATCAGCGACGACCCGCACCACGGTTGGGTGCGGCAGACCTGGGAGACCCAGGACATCGACCCGCGGCTGCCGTTCGGCGCTTAAGGAACCCGGGCCGCCAGGTGGCGGCAGACTGGCATAGTGGAGTCTTGTGAAACAGACATCCCCTGCGGCGCGGCCCGTGACCATGGAGGACGTGGCACGCGACGCCGGCGTGAGCCGCGCCCTGGTGTCGTTGGTGATGCGGGATTCCCCCAAGGTTTCCCCCGCCAAGCGGACTGCCGTGCTGGAAGCTGCCGCCGCCCTGGGCTACTCCCCGAACAGGCTGGCCAGCCGGTTGGCCAGCCACCGAACCAACACCGTCGGGGTCCTCTTCCTCGACCTGCACAACTCTGTCTTCGCCGATATCTACGACGGCATCACCGAAGGCCTGGCGGGAAGCGGCAACCAGGTGATGGTGGCCGTCGGCTCCGCTGATCCGGGAACGGAACTGGAGGCCGTCAGGTCCTTCGTGGACCTGCGCGTGGACGGTGTCCTGCTGGCCGGCTACACCGGTACCTCTGCGGAACTTGCCGGGGCACTGCGCGGGACACCCGCCGTCGTCATCACCCGGGAGATGGAGGTCGACGGCGTGGATTCCGTTTTGACCGACGACTTCCGTTCCGGAGCGCTTGCGGTGGAGCACCTGTACGGGCTGGGGCACCGGCGGATCGCACACGTGGACATCTCCGACTGGCTCCCCTATACCGCCCGCCGGGAAGGCTACCTGCACGCCATGAGGCAGTTCGGGCTCGAACCGCAACTGGTCCACAGCGACATGACCGAACGTGGGGGCCGGTCAGTGATGGAGCAATTTTTGGACTCCGGCGCCACCCTTCCCACGGCTGTCTTTGCGCACAACGACCTCACGGCCATCCGCATCATGGAAGCCTTGGCATCCCGCGGACTGTCCGTCCCGGGCGACATGGCGATCGTTGGTTGCGACAACATCGAAGTGGGCGCCTCTCCCCTGATTGGACTGACGTCCATAGACCAGCACGCCGGGCAGCTGGGCCGGGTGGCGGCGCAGGCCATGCTGGACCGGATTGCGGGCGCAGCCGGACAGGCCGTCACCCGCAAGCTCGAACCCGCGCTGATAGTGCGCCGCTCCTCAGATCCCGCCGCGCCCTGAACCGCCTGGATTTTTTGGGCAGATATAACGACTTCCGGGGCATTTACCGCCCGATATCTGCCCAAAAACTCACACCTTCAGGGCGTCCTCCAAGTCCGTTGAGGGTTCCGCCCCCGGGTTGCCGCGCTGTTCGTTGCGCCGGGCGGCTGCGGCGGAGAAAGCCATGACGGCCAAGCCCGCCAGGGTGATCACCGCGCCGGCCCAGATAGGTGAGGTGTAGCCGAGTCCCGCGGTGATGGTGACGCCGCCCAGCCACGCGCCCAGCGCGTTGCCCACGTTGAACGCACCGATGTTGGCGCCGGAAGCGAGCGTCGGAGCCCCGGAGGCGTACTTCATCACGCGCATCTGCAGGCCCGGCACGGTGGCAAAGCCAAAGCCGCCCATCAGGACCAGGGACACGACCGTCAGGACAGGGTTGGCGGCTGTGAGGGCGAACGCCACCAGCACCAGGGTCAGTGCAGCGAGCACCACCAGAAGCGTGCGGTCAACGTTGCGGTCCGCAGCCTTGCCGCCCAGGGTGTTGCCGGCGAAGAGGCCCGTGCCGAAGACAATGAGCAGCCAAGGCACGGTGGATGCCGCGAATCCGGAGACCTCGGTAAGGGTGTATGCGATGTAGGTGAACGCGCCGAACATGCCGCCGAAGCCCAGGATGGTCACCACGATGGAAAGCCACACCTGGCCGGAGCGGAAGGCGCGGAGCTCGGAGCGGAGGCTGGCTGCTTCTTCCGCTTCACCCGCCGCCTTGGGAACGAGCGCCAGGATGCCGGCGAGCGCGGCAACGCCAATGACTGTGATGGCCCAGAAGGTGGCACGCCAGCCGGCGGCCTGGCCCAGCAGCGTCCCGAACGGCACGCCCAGGACGTTGGCCGCGGTCAGCCCGGTGAACATGAGTGCGATGGCGCCTGCCTTCTTGCTGGGCGGGACCATGCCGGCCGCCACCACGGCTCCGATCCCAAAGAAGGCGCCGTGCGAGAGGGCAGCAACAACGCGGCCCAGCATCATGGGCCAGTAGCCGTCCGCCGTGGCGGAGAGCAGATTCCCGGCAATGAACAGGACCAGCAGGGCGGCCAGCACCGGCTTGCGCTGGAAGCGTGTCACCGCGGCCGTCAGGCCCAGTGCGCCCACCACCACCGAGAGCGCATAGCCGGAGATGAACCAGCCGGCTGACGCCTCGCTGACGCCAAAGTCCGCCGCCACCTGCGGGAGGAGGCCGGCGATGACAAATTCAGTGAGTCCTATGCCAAACCCGCCCAGGGCGAGTGCTATCAGGCCAACAGGCATGCGAATGCTCCTTTGAGCTGTACGTGTGGTTGTTCCATGAAGGGGAAAGCGCCTAAGATAGTTGCAGACGCGGTATTTATTGTTGCACATGCAAATATACCGCGCAAGCAACTATCTCGACCTGCAACCACCCACGGCCGTCCCGCGCGGCCACCCACGAAGGAGCAACCATGGGCATCAAGGACGACGCCGTCGAGGTCCGCGCCCAGGGGTGGCGCACCCTGGCGGCCCTGCACGGGCTGATTGAAAATGAGCTGGAGCGCTCCCTCCAGGCAGAGTCAAAGCTCTCCGTGGTGGAGTACACGGTGCTGGATGCCCTCAGCCGGCAGGACGGGTGGCACATGCGGATGCAGCAGCTGGCGCGCGCCACGGCGCTGAGCCCCAGCGCCACCACCCGCCTTGTGAACCGGCTGGAGGACCGCGGCCTCCTCACCAGGATTCTGTGTGATGACGACCGCCGCGGCATCTACACCGAGCTCACCCCCAGCGGAAGCATCCTGCTCGCGGACGCGCGCCCGGTCCACGATGCCACGCTTGAGCGAGCCCTGGACGACGCGATGGGCATCCCCGAGCTCGCACCGCTGGTGGAGGCCCTGCCGCGGCTGCACGCGCCCGCATAGGACAGCAATGCCCCCTTGAGGTTCATCAAGGGGGCATTGAGGTGTGTACAGCTGCGGGTGTTCGGGTCAGGGGACCTTGGCCGCGTCGGCCCCGGCCTTGCTGCCGGCGACGTTCTTGAAGTAGTGCTCCAGGTCCTCCAGGCTCTTGTCCTTGGTCTCCGGCACGTACTTCGCGGCGAAGGCGATAGCCCCCACGCCAAGAACGGCGAACACGAAGAACGTGCTGGAGATCCCGATGGCTGCCAGCAGCAGCGGGAATCCGAACCCAATCAGGAAGTTCACGATCCACAGCAGGAAGGCCGAGGCTCCCATGCCCAGGCCGCGGATCTTCAGCGGGAAGATCTCCGAGAGCATCAGCCACGTCACCGGGGAGATGGCACCCTGCTGGAAGGCCAGGAATGTCACGGTGAGCGCCAGGATGACGAAGCCGCGGGCTGAGCCTTCGGGCAGGATCAGCGAGAAGAAGCCGATGAGCAGCAGCGCCGTCGTGGTTCCCACCTGGCCGGTGATCAGCATCCTGCGCCGGCCCACCTTGCCCAGCAGCCAAATCCCGACGAACGTGGCGAGTACCGAGATGACGCCGTTGGCGATGTTGGCCGTCAGCGCCGCTTCGCGGCCGAAGCCGGACTGCGACAGGATCTGGGTTCCGTAGTACATGATCGAGTTCACTCCGGTGATCTGCTGGATCACCGCAAGGCCCAGGCCCACGAAGAAGATCCGGCGCAGCCAAGGGATGCCCAGGTCCTTCCAGGAGCCCATCTTGGACTTGTAGTCCTCCACCGCCATGGCTTTGACTTCTTCAAACTCCCTGCGCGCCTGCTCCTGCGAGCGGATTCGCTGCAGCACGGAGAGCGTCTCGCCGAAACTGCCGATGGAGGCCAGCCAGCGGGGACTCTCGGGCATAAAGTTCATCCCGATCCACAGGGCGATGGCCGGCAGGGTGGCGATGACCAGCATCCACCGCCAGATTCCGTGGGACTCGCCGAACGAGTTGCCCAGGTACGCGTTGAAGATGAAGGCGAGCAGCTGCCCGGTGACGATCATGAGCTCGTTTTGCGTGACGATGCGGCCGCGCCGGTCGCTTGGCGATACCTCGGCCAGGTACACGGGAACGGTGACAGATGCGCCGCCCACGGCGAGTCCCAGGATGAACCGGGCGGCGATCATGATTCCGGTGTTGGGCGCGAAGGTGCAGCCCAGGGTGCCCAGCAGGAAGATGACCGCCAGGACCATGATCATGCGGCGGCGGCCATTGCGGTCCGCCAGCCGTCCGCCGAAAAGCGCTCCGAAGGCGGCACCGAACAGCAGCGAGGAAGTGACAAGGCCCTCGGTCAGCGGGGTGAGGCCCAGGTCTTCCTGCATGTACGGCAGGGCGCCGTTGATCACGCCGGTGTCGTAGCCGAACAGCAGCCCACCGAACGTGGAGATGATGGTGACGGTCCGCAGCGCCCGCTGGTGGTTCCCTGGCGCTTTGGTTGCCACGGGACCGGAAGCAGCCGAACTCATACGGTGACCTTTTGGACGTACTGCTTCATCGTCTCCAGCTGGTAGCGGGAGACCTCCTCGGCATTGTCATTTTCGGCAAAGACGCTGGACACCATCACACTATTCTCGCGCTCCAGGAAGCCGATCTCCTTCAGGCCGCTAAA
This sequence comes from Arthrobacter sp. B1I2, assembly GCF_030816485.1. Lineage (NCBI taxonomy): Bacteria > Bacillati > Actinomycetota > Actinomycetes > Micrococcales > Micrococcaceae > Arthrobacter > Arthrobacter sp. B1I2. Next base: position 123,387 of record NZ_JAUSYC010000001.1, read on the forward strand.
GAACTCGTTCCAGTTGACGTCGCCGTCGCCGATCTTCAGGTGCTGGTGCACACGGACCGGGTTGCCAGGCGGGTTGGTGATGTAGCGCAGTCCGTGGGAGGCGTGGTGGTCCATGGTGTCGGCCACGTGGACCAGGCGCAGCTTGTCCCCCGCCGCGCGCATGATGTCCAGCGGGGAGTTCTTCATGTGGAAGCTGTGTGAGGCCACATAGACCATGCCCACGTTCTTCGAGTTCACGCCACGGATCACGCGGATGGCGGCAAGGCCTTCCTCCACGAAGTCGTCCGGGTGCGGGTCGATCAGCAGGTCGATGCCTTCGCGCTCGATGATCGGCAGCAGTTCCTCCATGGAGCGGTAGAACGCCCGCTCGGACTCCTCCGCCTTCTCCGGGCGGCCGCTGAACTCGGTGTTCATGGTGCTGACGCCCAGGTCCACGGTGATCTGGATGGCGCGCTTCCAGTAGCGGACGGCGGCTTCCCTGGCATCCTCGTCGGGCCCGGACCAGCGGAGCACCGGCAGGACCGAGGCGATCTCGATTCCGGCGTCGCGGCAGGCCTTCTTCAGCTGGCCCACCAGTTCATCGTCCGCTTTGGGGTGGTTGAAGAAGGGGATGAAATCCGCGTGCGGAGTCATCTGCATGTACTTGTAGCCAAGGTCCGCCACCACCCTGGGGAACTCCAGCAGGCTGTGCGAGTGGTGGAACGGGGTGGGGTCAAGTGCGATTTTCACGAAAGAACACTCCATTGTGGATCAGGACGGCTGGTACGGGAGTTTTTGGACAGATACCGTGGGCTGGAAGGCGCTAACGTCGCGGTATCTGCCCAAAAACTCCGGTGCGGGTGGTTACTTGTAGAGGTCGGGCTTTGCAGCCAGCTTCACGGCGACCTTTTCGCCGTTCTTCTGCGCTTCGACGCCTGCTTCACAGCACGCTGCGGTGGCGTACCCGTCCCAGGCGGAGGGGCCGCCGATTTCGCCCTTGAGTGCCGCGTCCACCCATGACTGGATTTCGACGTCGTACGCTGCCCCGAAACGCTCTTCAAAGCCGGGGGTGACGTTGCCGCCCCAGCGGCCGGAGCTGCGGGTGTAGGGGCCCTTGTCGCCGCCGATGCTGACAATGCCGTCTTCGAAGGAGGCCTGGGTGGCAACCTCGTAGCCGAACTTGGCGTTGACGTAGATTTCGACGTCGGCCAGGACGCCGGATTCGGTCTCCAGCAGAACGTGCTGGGGGTCGTGCTGGCCGTTCGGGGCGTTTCGGGTGGCCTTGCCCAGCCGGACCTGGATGCTGGTGATTTCCTCGCCGGTGAAGAAGCGGATGGCGTCGAACTCGTGGACCACGGAGTCGTTGATCAGCATCTCGTTCGTGAAGCCGGGCGGTGTCGTGGGGTTCCGGTGCTGGTGGTGCAGCATCAGCAGTTCGCCCAGTTCGTGGTCGCGGATGATCTTACCCAGCGAGGCGTATTCGGCGTCGAAGCGGCGCATGAAACCGACCTGGATGCGCTTGTGCCCCAGCGCCACCTCTGCCTGGACGATCTTCCAGGAGGACTCGGCGTCGGGAGTGAGCGGCTTTTCGCAGAGGATCGGGATGTCCTTGGCGATGGCCTTGAGCAGGATGTCCTCGTGCAGGAAGCCCGGGGTGGCGATCAGGACGGCGTTGACGTCGCCGTTGTTGAGTGCCTCCTCGGCGTCCGCGAGGGCCACTGCACCGGGGATGCCTTCGATGGCGGCCTGGGCGCGGGCGAGATCGACGTCGACGACGGCAGCAACTTCGGCTCCGTGGATGCGCTTGTTAAGGCGCTGGATGTGGTCGGCGCCCATGCGGCCTGCGCCGATGACGGCGACGCGGAGGGTTTCAGTCATTGTTCTGTCCTTTTAGTGTCTGTGGGTGGGCTAGCTGGCGGTGGTGCGGGAACCGCAGGACAGCAGGTAGTTTCGGGTGCGCTTGGCGATGGGCATGGGCACATCAAAGGCAACCGGGTACATGTCCTGCTCCACGATGCCGAAGATGGGCCGGTTGAGGGCTTCCACGGCTTCAATGACGGCGCGCAGGTCCGGCAGCCCGTTGGGCGGCTCAGTCATGACGCCGGCCAGGTTCGCGGCGGCCCAGGTCATGTTCTTCTCGTTAACCTCGGCGAGGATCTCCGGGTTGATCTGCTTCAGGTGCAGGTAGCCGATCCGGTCCGGGTAGTTCTTGATGAGTTCCAGGCTGGAGGCGCCGCAGTATTCGGCGTGCCCGGTGTCCAGGCAGAGGTTGAGGTACTGCGGGTCAGTGGCGCCCAGCAGCGTTTCGATGTCCTCCTGCGCACCAACGTGGGAGTCTGCGTGCGAGTGGAACTGCTGTTTCAGGCCGAAATCCTCCAGGAGGGTCTTGCCCAGGCGGTTGTGCCCGGTAAAGAGGTCGCTCCAGCCCTTGTCGCCCAGGGTGCCGCTCTCGACAGCTTCGCCGGTGACGTCGTCGCGCCACATGGCCGGGATGACCACGATGTGCTCACCGCCCATGGCAGCGGTCAGTTCGGCGACCTTGCGGGCCGGCTCCCAGGCTGCTTCCCACTGGTCCACGCCGCGGTGGAAAGCGGTGAACACGGTGCCGGCGGTGACCTTGAGGTCGCGCTGTTTCAGTTCCTCCGCCAGGCGGGCGGGGTCGGTGGGAAGGTAGCCGTACGGGCCCAGCTCGATCCACTTGTAGCCGGATTCGGCCACCTCGTCGAGGAAGCGTTCCCAGGGGGTCTGCTTGGGATCGTCCGCGAACCAGACGCCCCAGGAGTCCGGTGCCGTGCCGATGATCAGCTTGTTCTCAGTCATTGTCTGTTCCTTTGCATCGATTGCTCCGTAGTTGTCGTTTTGGTCGCTCAAAACGACATGTACGGAGCAGTCGACGGTGGCCGTTAGTTCGAGGGGAAGTTGTAGGAGGCGCCGGAGGCGTGGTGGGTTTCGGGCCAACGGGAGGTGACCACTTTGCCGCGGGTGTAGAAAGATACGCCTTCCGGGCCGTAGATGTGCTTGTCGCCGAAGAGGGATGCCTTCCAGCCGCCGAAGGAGTGATGGGCCACCGGGACCGGGAGGGGCACGTTGATGCCGATCATGCCCACGGTGACACCGCGCTGGAATTTGCGGGCGGCGGCGCCGGAGGAGGTGAAGATGGCGGTGCCGTTGCCGTAAGGGTTGGCGTTGATCAGCTTGATGCCGTCTTCGAGGGTGTCCACGCGGACCACGACCAGGACGGGGCCGAAGATTTCCTCCGTGTAGGCGGTCATTTCGGTTTTGACGTGGTCGATGACGGTGGGGCCTACCCAGAAGCCGTCTTCGTGGCCGGGGACCACGAGGTCGCGTCCGTCCACCACCATAGCCGCCCCGGCGGCCTCTGCTTCGGTGACGATCCTGACGATGCGTTCCTTGGAGGCCGGGGTGATGACCGGGCCCATTTCGGCGTCGGGGGCGGTGCCGTTGTTGACCTTCACGGCTTCGGCACGTTCCTGGACCTTACCTACCAGGGCATCCGCGGCGTCCCCGACGGCGACGGCGACAGAGATGGCCATGCAGCGTTCGCCGGCGGAGCCGAAGGCGGCGGCGGCAAGGTGGTCCGCGGCGTTGTCCAGGTCGGCGTCAGGCAGGATGATGGCGTGGTTCTTGGCCCCGCCCAGGGCCTGGACGCGCTTGCCGTGCTTGGTGGCGGTCTCGTGGACGTACTGGGCGATCGGGGTGGATCCGACGAAGGAAATGCCGTCCACGTCCGGGTGCGTCAGCAGCCCGTCAACGGTTTCCTTGTCGCCGTGCAGGACCTGGAACACGCCGTCGGGCAGTCCTGCCTGCTTCCACAGCTTGGCCAGCAGCAGCGAGGCGGAGGGATCGCGCTCGGAGGGCTTGAGGATGAAGGAGTTGCCGGTGGCGATGGCCATCGGTGCCATCCACAGCGGCACCATGACGGGGAAGTTGAACGGGGTGATGCCGGCCACGACGCCGAGCGGCTCGCGGAAGGAGAAGACGTCGATGCCGGTGGAGACCTGGTCCGAGTAGTCGCCCTTGAGCAGGGTGGGGATGCCGCAGGCGTATTCGACAACCTCCAGGCCGCGGCCGATCTCGCCCTTGGCGTCGGAGAGGACCTTCCCGTGTTCGGCCGTGACCAGCTCGGCGAGCTCATCCACGTGCGCGGCGACAAGTTCCCGGAATTTGAACAAAACGGCGGTGCGCTTTGCCAGGGAGAAGTCACCCCAGGTGTCGGCGGCCTTGCGGGCGGCTGCGACGGCGGTGTCCAAGTCCGCACGGTTGGCCAGGCGCAGTTCACCGGAGACGGCGCCGGTGGCCGGGTTGTACACGTGGGTGGTGCGGTCGCCCTCGCCGGCGGTCTCGGCGCCGTTGATGAAGTGGTTGATGACGGTGGTCTGTGTGACTGTGGTCTGGGTGGTGGTGGCAGTCATGGGACTCTTCCTTGAGTAGTGGAAAGTGTTTCTTAGCCGAGCAGTTTGCGCTGGCGTGACTTGTGGCCGACATAGGTCTGGAAGGCCTGCTTGGTGGATTCCAGTTCTGCGACCTGGGAGACGGGGACATCCCACCAGGACTCGGAGGACGGCGCATCCAGGAGCGGGTCGGATTCGACGTGGATCAGGATGGGTCCGCCGCGCTCCGGGGCGGCCTTCGCGTCGCGGATGGCCTGCTCGAGCTCGGCGATGACCTTCTCCCCCGGCTCAATCCGGATGACCTTCACACCCAGGGACTCGGCGTTCAGGGCCAGGTCCACGGGCAGGGTCTCGCCCTCATCGAAGCTGTGCTGTTCCTCGTCCAGGGCCCGGTACCGGGTGCCGAAGCGCTGCGAGCCGAGGGATTCGGAGAGTGAGCCGATGGAGGCGTAGCCGTGGTTCTGGATCAGGACCACGATCAGCTTGATGCGTTCGGCGACGGCGGTGACCAGTTCGGTGTGCATCATCAGGTAGGAGCCGTCCCCCACCATCACGACGACGTCCCGCACATCCGCACGGTCCCCACCAGCCGCCGTCGTACTTGCCGCGGCCTCCGCGAGGGCTGCACGCTTGACGCCGAGGCCGCCGGGGATCTCGTAGCCCATGCAGGAGTAGGCGTATTCGACGTGGTAGCCGAACGGGTCCCGGACGCGCCACATCTTGTGCAGGTCCCCCGGCAGGGACCCTGCCGCGCAGATGACCACGTCGCGGTCGTCCATGGCCCGGTTGGTGGCGCCGATGATCTCGTTCTGTGCCGGCAGCGGCGTGTAGCGGGTATCGAAGGCCTCGTCCACGGTGGCGTTCCAGCGCTTTTTCTCGGCCGCGACCTTCTCCTCGAGGTCGGCGCCGACCCGGTAGCCGCCCAGTGCTGCGTTCAGCTTGACCAGTGCCTTGCGGGCGTCGGTGACGATGGGGAGCGTGGTGCCGTGCTTGTATGCATCGATCGGGGCGACGTTGATGTTGATGAAGCGCACCTCGGGGTTCTGGAACGCGGTCCGGGAGGCGGTGGTGAAGTCCTCATAGCGGGTGCCGATGATCAGGTCCGCCTCGGCAGCGATGGCGTTCGCCGCCGTCGTGCCCGTGGAACCAATGGCGCCCACGGAGTGCTGGTGGTCCCAGGGCAGGACGCCGACGCCGGCCTGCGTGTTGCCCACCGGGATGCCGGTCAACTCCACGAACTTCGCCAGTTCCTCGTTGGCGAAGGCATAGAGGACGCCGCCGCCGGCGATGATCAGCGGACGCTTGGCCGAACGGATGGCTGCGGCGGCACGGGCAATGTCGTCGTCGTCGGCCTCGGGGCGGCGGATCCGCCACTCGCGCTCGGCCAGGAACTCTTCCGGGACGTCGAAGGCCTCGGCCTGGACGTCCTGTGGCAGCGAGATGGTCACGGCGCCGGTCTCGGCCGGGTCCGTCAGGACGCGCAGGCCGTGGTGGAACGCGGAGAACAGCTGCTCCGGCCGGTTCACCCGGTCGAAGAACTTGGACAGCGGCCTAAACGCGTCATTGACCGTGAGGTCATAGGCGTAGGGCTGCTCAAGCTGCTGCAGCACGGGGTCGGCGGCGCGGGTGGCGAACGTGTCGGACGGCAGCAGGAGCACCGGCAGGCGGTTGGTGGTGGCCAGCGCCGCACCGGTGAGCAGGTTCGAGGAACCCGGGCCGATCGAGGTGCTGACAGCGAAGGTCTGCCGGCGTCGGGTGTGCCGGGCATACCCGACGGCCTGGTGGACCTGGGCCTGCTCGTTCCGGCCCTGGTAGTACGGCATGATGGACGGGTCCAACTGCTGGTACTGCTTCAATGCCTGGCCCACACCGGCCACGTTGCCGTGTCCGAAAATACCGAACGTGCCCGGAATGAGCCGCTCGCGGTACTCAACACCGTTGACTGAGTCCACGGTGTACTGCTTGGAAAGATATTCGACGACGGCCTGCGCCACCGTCATTCTGCGCGTTCCTGTTGTGGTGCCCATGGCTAGTTCTCCGGGATTTCAGTGGTGTGGTGCAGCAGCGAGGCCGCCGTGGCGACGGCGCCGGCGACGTCCCCGTCAGAGGGGTAGAGCAGGGTCCGGCCAACCGTGAGGCCCTGGACGCCGGGAAGCGCCAGGGCTGCCTGCCAGGTGGCGAAGACCTCGTCCTGGGTCCCGTCCGGGTCACCGCCCAGCAGCACGGTGGGCATGGTGGTGGCGGCCATGACGCGTTCCATCTCCGCGACGACCGGCAGTTTCATCCACGTGTAGGCACTGGTGGAACCCAGGCCCTCGGCGATGGCGATGGACTTGATCACGGCGTTGGTGGAAAGGTCGTTGCGGACCCTGCCGTTCTCGCGGACGGACAGGAACGGCTCCACCATGGCGATCAGCTTCCGCTCCGCCAGGGAATCAATGGCCCTGGCGGTCGCTTCCAAGGTGACCACGGTATCGGGGTCGCCCAGGCAAATGCGGGTCAGCATTTTCCCGCCGTCCGCGCCCAGCGCCTCCAGTGCGGCAGCGGTGTGGCCGGTGAAGCGGTCATCGAACTCGTTGACCAGCCCGGACAGCCCGCCGCGGTTCATGGAACCGAACACGAGCTTGCCGTCCAGGGCGCCCAGCAGCAGCAGGTCATCCATGATGTCCGGAGATGCCAGGACACCGTCCACAGCAGGGTTGGCCAGCGCGATCTGCAGACGGTCCAGCAGTTGCCGGCGGTCAGCCATGGCCACGGGATCGCCGCCGACGGCCAGGGCACCGCGGGCGGGGTGGTCCGCGGCGACAATGAAGTTCTGCCGGCCGGACTTCAATCCGGGGTGGCGGCGGCGCGACTTGGCCGCACGGGCCACAGCCTCCGGATCTTCCAGCCGAATGGTGCTCAGGTGCTCATAGCGGCGCGGATCATCGTCCACGGCATTGTTTGAGGCGAGGGGGGTGAGGGTCACAGTGCTGCTCCTTCGGGAACTGAGGCGCCGGAAACTGCACCCGGCACAATACGTCCGCGTTCGGCCAGCAGCGAGGTAACCTCATCCGGCGTCGGCATGGCATCGGCGCAGGAAAGGCGGGAGGCGACAATGGCACCGGCAGCGTTGGCGTAATCCAGGACCTGCGCCAGCGGCCAGCCCGAAAGCAGCCCATGGCAGAAGGCGCCACCGAAGGAGTCGCCGGCACCCAGGCCGTTAAGGGTTTCCACCGGGACAGGAGCGGAGACCGCGCGTTCGGTGCTCGTCTTGGCCATCACGCCCTCGGCGCCGAGCTTGACGACGGCGATCTCCACGCCGGCGGCAAGCAACCGGTCCGCCTGCTCATCCGGGGTCCCCTCCCCCACAGCCACGGCACATTCCTTGTCATTGCCGATCGCCACGGTGACGTGCGGCAGGATCTTCGCGACCTCCGCCCGGGCTTCTTCTTCCGAAGCCCAGAACATCGGCCGGTAATCCAGATCCAGGATGGTGAACTGCCCCTCGGCCAGGCCGGTCCGGGGACGGGCCTCATGGGCGGCAAGGTGCGCGCTGCGGGACGGTTCCTGGCACAAACCAGTTACCGTGGACCAGAAGATCCCGGCCCCGCGGATGGCATTCAGGTCCAGTTCTTCGGCCTGGATCTGCAGATCCGGCGCCGTGGGGAACCGGCCGTAGAAGTAGAGCGGGAACTCGTCCGTCGCCGGCTTGATCGCGCAAAAGGTTACTGCCGTGGGCCAGTCCTTTACCGGCGTGACATACGTGTCATCGACGTTGAACTTGTGCAGTTCGCGGTGCAGGTAGGTGCCGAAAGGATCGTTCCCGGTGCGGGTGATGACACCGGTACGGCGTCCATGGCGGGCAGCGGCAACGGCGACGTTGGATGGTGAACCGCCCAGGTATTTGCCGAAGGAATTAACGTCCTCCAGGCCAACCCCGATGTCGTTCGGGTAGATATCAACGCTGATGCGCCCGATCGTAAGAAGCTCGTGGGTCACGTGAATCGTGGACCTTTCTGATGTGGAACTCGAGTCCTTTGAGGGGCAGGAGTTCCGGGACTGGCAGGCCGTGGTGTGGGCCACAGGCACTACTTTGCCCTAGATCCAATGTCCTGTCAAAGGTTTGTACTGACATACTTACAACAGGTTCTAGGATGCGCCCATCCCCCAACAAATGGGCGCAACGCTACTTCCCGGGGACAGCCAATTCACCCGTCACGTACTGGGCGCGGCCGAAGCCGAAGGACCAGTCGCCGGCGGTGTTTTCGACGTAGCCAATGAAGACGTCCTCTCCGGCAACGCCAACCGCCGCAAGCTTTTCGGCCACTGCGGCGAAGAGCCGCTGCTTGGCCTCCTGCGAACGCCCGCCCTGGGTGAAGATCTGGATCATGACCACGCCGCTAGTCCGCTCAAACCCCAGTCCTGCATCCTGGGCAAAAACCTGGCCCTGCGGATGTTCGGTGAGGATGTGAAAGTAATCCCGTTCCGGAATGCCGTACTCGGCGAGGATCGCGTCATGGATCCCGCGGCTGAGCTGCCGCAGATCCTCGGCGGTGCGCCCTTCGTTGACGTCAATGCGAACCAGTGGCACAAGGCCCTCCTTCAGATAGTTTGTCCTGACATACTAACAATCCCTCTCTAGCAAAACAAGGCCAGTAGGTCTTGAAACCGCCTCACGGGAGGGCTACGGTTAAACAACCAAGAGGTTGATAAACCAGAAGGTTGATTAGAAATGGGCGACGATGAATCCTGAAAGCGCGGCCTTGGACTCCGCCTTCATGGCGCTGGCCGATCCCGTGCGGAGGAGCATCATCGCCCGGCTCAGCCGGGGCCCGGCAACAGTAAACGAATTGGCAGAACCGTTCGAGATCTCCAAGCAGGCGGTCTCGAAACATATCCAGGTGCTCGAGCAGGCGGAGCTGGTGACGCGAAGCAGGGATGCGCAGCGCAGGCCCGTGCACCTGAACCCGGCGCGGCTTGAGGCGCTGACCGCCTGGATCGACCGGTACCGGTTGGTCCGGGAAGGGCAGTTCCGCAGCCTCGACGTCGTTCTTAGATCAAACGCTGCGGGCAGCGGCGATCAATCCTCCAAGGAGTCATGATGAGCAATTCACTGAAACTCAGCGTTCCTGAGGGCGTCCCCTTCATCGATTACGAGCGTGAGTTCGATTTCCCGGTCGCGGATGTATTCCGCGCCCACAAAGAGCCGGACCTGCTTGTCCAGTGGCTCGGCCCGCGGGGCATGAAGATGGAGATCGACCACTACGATTTCCGCACGGGCGGCAGCTACAGCTACCTGCACACGGGGCCGGACGGCGTGGCCTACGAGTTCAAGGGCATCTTCCATACGGTCCGGGACAACGAATTCGCCATCCAGACCTTCGAGTTCGGCGGGTACCCGGACGTGGTCAGCCTGGACTTCATGACGTTCGAGGACCTGGGCAATGGCAGGACCCGGCTGCGGGGCCACTCCGTCTACCCCAGCCAGGAGGCGCGCGACGGCATGGCCCAGTCCGGAATGGAGGGCGGTGTGTCCGAAGGCTACGAGCGCCTTGAAGAATTGCTGGCCGGGGCGCGGGTCTGAGCCACGGCAAGGGCTTCGTCCAGCACGCGGCCCAGGTTCGCGGCGTCGTGGGCGAAGCGGCCCAGGAAGAGTCCGTCCGCGGCGGGCAGCTGCGGGAGCAGTCCGGGCCCGGCACTGCCGCCGTAAATGAGGGGGCAGTCCGGGCCCAGTTCAGCCCGGAGCAAGGCCAGCACGGAATTGACATGGTGCGGCGGGGCGGGGGCATCGGCACCGATGGCCCACACCGGCTCGTAGGCCAGGACCAGGCGGTCCAGCACTGCGGGGTCGCCGCCCGTGGCAGCGCGGACCTGCCGCAGGCAGAAGTCGGCGGCAGCGCCGGCGTCGAGCATGTCCGGCTCGCCGATGCAAAGCAGAGGGGTAAGGGAATGTCCGACGGCGGCGCGCACCTTGCGTGCCACCACGGCGTCGTCTTCGGCGAACAGCCGGCGGCGTTCCGCGTGGCCGATCTCGACGAGCGTGACGCCGAGTTCGGCCAGCATGCCGGGGCTGACCTCGCCGGTCAGCGGCCCGTCCCCCCAGGCGCAGTTCTGCGCGCCGAGCACAACGGGCGAGCCGGCCAGGATCCGCGTGGCCGGCTCCAGGACGGGAAAGGATGGGATGACGAAGACCCGGACCGGGGAGTCCTTGGCAGAACCCGTGGCCAGTCCGGGCCTTTCGTCCACAACAGAGCGCACCTCCGACAGCCAGCGCAGGCTTGCCTGGTAGCCCAGGTACATTTTGGTGCTGACGCCGACGTAGACGGTGCCGTTGCCTGTGCTGCTGCCGGAGGTGCCCATGGGTTTCCTTCTGATCGTGCGCTGGCCTTGATCGTGTAGTGCTCAGTCGAGCAGGTCGTCGGCCTTGTTCTTGAACCGCTTGGTGGCGTACATCATCGCTGCCGCGAGGAACGGCAGGACACCCAGGGCGTAGACGCCCATGGAGCCGGTTGGGGACTGCGTTGCCTCGTTGACGGCGGTCCGCAGGATGGGTGCAACAAAGCCGCCCAGGTTGCCCAGCGAGTTGATCAGACCGATGCCGGCCGCGGCGGCAGAGCCGGCCAAAAACGCGGTGGGATAGGACCAGACCACAGGACCCACGGCCAGGAAGCTGCAGACCGCCAGGGTTATGAAGATCATGCCCAGGACCGGCTGGTGGTTGGTCCCTGCCCAGGCGGAGCCGAAGATGCACAAGCCGGTGGAGATGAACAGGATGGTGCCGAACTTCCGCCGCTTGGCCACGGTGTCTGCAGCCTTGCCGATGAAGTAGCAGGAGAAGATGCCGAAGAACCACGGCACGGCGATCAGCAGGCCAACGGCGAGTCCCACCTTTTGCCCGGTCAGCGAGGACACCTGCTGCGGCAGGAAGAACGTCACACCGTAGACGGCGATCTGCAGGCAGAAGTAGATGACGGTGAAGTACCAGACGCGGCCGTTGCGCATGGCGGCGAGGATGCCGCGGGGGCCGGTCTCATCCTTGATGTTGTCCTCCAGCGCCATGACTTCCTTCAGCGCGTACTTTTCCTCCTTGTTAAGGAACTTGGCTTTCTCCGGGCCATTGATCAGGAAGAAGAACGCAGCGATGCCCGCCAGGACGGCCAGAAGGCCTTCGACGAAAAACATGACCTGCCAGCCGCGCAGGCCCGGCACCTGGTCGCCGATGTTGATCAGCCAGCCGGAGAGCGGGTTGCCGATCATCTGGGAGAACGGCTGGGCCAGGTAGAAGATGGCGAACATCTGGACGCGCACCTTGTTCGGGAACCATTCGGCGAGGTACATGATCACGCCGGGGAAAAGGCCTGCCTCGGTCACGCCGAGGAGGAAACGCAGGATGACGAAGGAGGTCTCACCCTGTACGAAGGCGAAGCAGGCTGAGACGATGCCCCAGGTGATGGCGATGCGTGCCAGCCAGATCTTGGCGCCGACCTTCTTGAGCAGCAGGTTGCTGGGAATCTCGAAGATCGCGTAGCCAATGAAGAAGATGCCTGCGCCCAGGGCGAAGGCCGCGGCGGACACCCCCTTGTCCGCGCCCAGGGCCGCCTCGGCAAAGCCGACGTTGGTGCGGTCCAGGAACGACACGATGTACAGGATGACCAGCATCGGCATGAGCCGGCGGGCGGCCTTGGAAATAGCGGACTTCAGGACCGGGCGGGCCAGAAGTTCCTTGGATGTTGCGGTGGTTTCGGACACAACACTCTCCTTCGAGTGTGACGTTGGTGATTACCCGCGGGCCAGCGGCCCGCGGGGTTTTGTGGCGGCACCGGTCTTCGTGTGGAACCGGTGCCGTCAGTGCATGTAGAGGCCGCCGTCGACGTTCAGCGTCTGGCCGGAGATATAGCCTGCGTCCTCGCCGATCAGGAAGTGGATGGCGGCGGCGATGTCCCGCGTGCTGCCCACCCGGTTCACGACGAGGTCCTTGACGAGTTCGTCCTTGCGTTCCTCGCTGAGGGTGCCGCCCATGATGTCGGTGTCGATGGGGCCCGGTGAGATGGCGTTGACGGTGATGTCGTACTCCCCCAGCTCGCGGGCGGTGGCACGGGTCAGGCCGATGACGCCGGCCTTCGCCACGGAGTACGGGGTCTTGCTGAAGGTGCCGCCGCCGCGCTGGGCGGAGACAGAGGAGATGTTCACGATGCGGCCCAGCCGGTTCCTGACCATCGATTCCGCTGCCCGCCGGGTGGCGTAGTGGACACCGTTCATGTTGATGCCGAGCACGCGGTCCCATTCGGCAGCATCAAGCTCAAGGTAGGGCACGGGAGAGCTGACCCCGGCAACGTTGGCAAGGGCCACGAGCTGCGGCAGCTCGGCCTCGATTTCGTCAATGGCGGCGCGGACCGAAGCCTCGTCGCTGACGTTCGCACCGGCCCCGTGGGCCTTGACGCCATGTTTTTCCGCCAGTTCTTTGGCCACGGCCTTGCTGGCAGCGTCATCCAGGTCGATGACGCCGATGTTCCAGCCCCGCTCCGCGAGATAGTCCGCAGTGGCACGGCCGATGCCGCGTTCGGAGACGGCGCCGGTGACGATCACCGTGCGGTCTGTGGGGAATGCTGTCATGGAAGTGTTCCTTCGGTGAATCGGGTGAACTAGGACAGCGGGGCAGGGCCCAGCTCTTCGATGAGCTTTTGCATGGCGACGTATGCCTTGTTCCGGTACGCCACCAGCTCGGCCGTCCGCTCGGCGGGGACGTCAAGGAAACCGGAGCCGGTCTTGGTGCCGAGCTGGCCGGCGTCGACCTTTTCCTGCAAAATGCGCGGGGTGGCGAAGCGCTCCGGGAAGCCGGTCTGCAGGGATTTGTAGCAGAAGGCGTAGACGTCCAGGCCGGCCATGTCCGCGATGGCGAACGGTCCGAAGAACGGAAGCCGGAAGCCGAAGGTGGTGCGGACCATGGTGTCCACGTCCTCCGCGGTGGCGATGCCCTCCTCCACCACCTGTGCGGCCTCGTGGAAGAGCGCGTACTGCAGCCGGTTCAGGACGAAGCCGGTGACATCTTTGACGGTGGCGGTTTCCTTGCCTGTCTCCCCCACGATGGTGCGGGCGGCCTGGACGGTGGCGTCCGAGGTTCCCGCGTGCGGGATGACTTCAACACCCGGGATGAACGGTGCCGGATTGGAGAAGTGGACGCCCAGGAAGCGCTCCGGATTTTCCACCACTTCGGCCAGTTTGGCGATGGAAATGGTGGAGGTGTTGGAGCCGATGATGGCGTCGGGGCGGGCGGCTGCGCTGATTCGGCCCAGGGTGGCGTGCTTGATCTCCAGGACCTCAGGGACCGCCTCCTCGATGTACTCGGCATCCGCCACGGCTTCTTCAATGTCCTTGGCCGGCCAGAGGTTTTCCTTGAGCAGGTCGGTGGCGTTGGCAGGGAACAGGCCGGCCGCCACGAACTCGTCGGATTCCTTCAGCAGCCGCTCGTAGTTGCTTTGGGCGATTTCGGCGGAGACGTCGGCGAGTGCGACGCGGGCCCCGGCTAGTGCCAGGACCTGGGCGATCCCGCCGCCCATGTAGCCTGATCCGACGACAGCGATGTTGCGAGTGGTCATTTGTCCTCAAGTCCTTCCGACGCGTCCTCGTAGGAGGAGATGGCGTCTACTTTGGCCGCGGATGCGGAATTTTCATCGAAGCGGTGGTCCAGCCACTCGCTCACGAGTTTCTTGGCCAGTTCCAGGCCGATAACGCGCTGGCCCCAAGGTCAGCACCTGGGCGTTGTTGGACAGCACGGAGCGTTCCACCGAGTAGCTGTCGTGGGCGGTGACAGCCCGGATGCCCGGTACCTTGTTGGCCGAAATAGCCACGCCGAGGCCGGTTCCGCAAATGAGCAGGGCACGGTCCGCTTCCCCGGACGCCACTTTGCGGGCAGCCGCGACGGCCAGGTGCGGGTAGGCGGTGGTGTCGTCGGCGCCGACTCCTACGTCCTCCACCGAGGCAACGCGGGGGTCCGCCTCCAGCAGTTCGCGCAGGGCGTTCTTGTATTCGACACCGGCTTCGTCATTGCCGACGACGATGCGCCAGCCTGGCTGGGTGTTCTCGGTCATGTGGTTCTCCTTAGTGGCTTTCGATGGTGGCTGCGTAGTCCGCCACCCTGCGGGCGATGAGGCCGAACGACACTGCGCCGGGATCCGGGTGCCCCAGGCTCTTTTCGGCCAAGGGCCGGGCGCGGCCCTTCTTGGGGCTCAGTGCGGCCGTGGCGTCGGCGGCCTGTGCTGCGGCCTCCGCAGCTGCAGCAAGGCTGCTGGCCAGGCTGCCGCCGTCGTCAAGTGCTTTGCTGAAGGTGTCAGCGAACGGAAGGAGCGCGTCCACCATGGTCTTGTCTCCCGCCTCGGCCTTGCCCAGGGTGATGATGGCGTCGCGGAGGGCGTTGACCGCCGCCGCTGCGTCGGCCGCGGAATAGGCGTCCTTGCTGCCGAGGGTCCTGCCGACGGCGGTGACGGCCGCGCCCCAAAGAGCGCCGGAGGTACCGCCGGCGCGCTCGGCCCACTGCTCCCCTGCAGCCGTGAGGACTTCCTCCAGGCCGGCACCTTCGGCGTGGGACTTTTCAGCGGCGGCAACGGCAGCGTCCACACCGCGCCGCATGCCGATGCCGTGGTCGCCGTCCCCGGCGATGGCGTCCAGCTTCCCCAGTGCCTCCTCATGTTCGACGACGACGGCGCGCGCCACCTTCAGCGCGTCCACGGCCGTGGCAGCCAGGGCAGTGGAGGCGGGGGTGGCGGCCAGCGCCGGCGTCGTTTCCGCCTCGGCGAGGGACGTGATGGATCGCGCACGGCGCGGGGCGAGGTTGCCTTTGCGGAAGGCGGGGGTGTCAGCGGGCGCCGCCCAGAACTTTTCAAGTTCCGCGTCCAGCCAGAACAGGGTCAGGGACAGTCCGGACATGTCCAGGCTGGTAACCAGTTCACCGCACTCCGGCTCGACGATTTCCAGGCCGGCAGCGGTCAGCAGCGCCTCGACCTTGCCGAACAGCAGGAAGAGTTCATCGTACTTAACCGTTCCCAGGCCATTGAGGATGGGCACCACCCTGCGGCCCGCGGTTTCCGGTTTGTCCTTCAGCAGCCCGTCCACCAGCAGCTGTGCCAGTTCGCTGGCGCTGGGCAGGGGCTGCTCGGAGATACCGGGTTCGCCGTGGATGCCCAGTCCCACTGACATCATGCCTTCCGGCACGGTAAACAGGGGTTCCGCTGCGCCGGGGAGGGTGCAGCCGGCGAAGGCGACGCCGAGCGAGCGGGTGTGGTGGTTGGCCTTGATGGCAAGGCGCTCCACCTCGTCCAGGTCCAGCCCGGCCTCTGCTGCTGCCCCGGCCACTTTGAAGACCGTGAGGTCTCCGGCGATGCCGCGGCGCTTGCCGATCTCGTCGAGGGGCGCGCTGGCGATGTCGTCCGTGACCAGCACGGTCCGGGTTTCGATGCCTTCCGCGTTCAGCTTTTCCTGTGCCTGGCCGAAGTGGAGGACGTCGCCGGCGTAGTTGCCGTAGCTGAGGAGGACGCCGCCGCCGGTCTGGGCCGCCTTGGCCACCCGGTAAACCTGTCCGGCGGAGGGGGAAGCGAACATGTTGCCGCACGCGCTGCCGGCGGCCAGTCCGGCCCCTACCAGGCCGGCAAAGGCGGGGTAATGGCCGGAACCGCCGCCGATGACCACTGCCACTTGGCCCTGTGGTGTTTCGGTGGAACGGACAACGCCGCCGTCAACCCGCGCCACGTACTGGCGGTTGGCCGCGACGAAGCCGTCAAGGGCGTCGTCCGCGAACTGCGCTGGATCGTCAAATATTTTTGTCATGATTCCTCATCGAACCGGTCGGGTGGTTGGCTGCCTGCCGGCTAGCGTGCAGGGACGGTTGCCGGGGCCTGCCGGCCCTGGGCCACCAGGCTGGTGCCCAGGGCGTAGCCTTCGCGCTTGGGCAGGACCTGCCGGCGCAGGTAGTCCTGGTTGGCGGCCGTGACGCTCAGGCCGTCGCCGCCGTAGTGCTCCGTGCAGATGATGCCCTGGAAGCCCACCGAGATGGCGAACTGGAAGGCCTCGCGGTAGCTGATGAGGCCGTATTCCATGGGGGCCGGCATGGCGACGTAGTGGTCCCGGGCCTGGTCCTCATCCCGGAAGTAGTTCTTGACGTGCCAGTAGTTGGAGTAGGGCAGCGTCTTGTGCACCAGTTCGCGCCAGTCCTCGATGGGGCGGTGCAGGCGGATCAGGTTGCCGAGGTCAGGGTTCAGCCCAACGTTGGGCAGATCGATGTCCTGGACCAGCTGTACGGACGAGTCCCCCGTGCCCAGGTAGGTGTCCTCGTACATCTCCAGCGAGACCAGGAGTCCCAGCTCGGCGGCGTGCTTGCCCACTTCGCGGATGCGGGTGACGGCGTTGTTCCAGGTTTCCTTATCCCCTGCCGGGTCCTGGTGGCCTTCGACGGTCCAGAACCACAGCTGTTTCTGCTGTTCAGGGGTGATGGCCTGGTGCAGGCCGATCGAGACAACCTCGCATCCCAGCTGGGCTGCAGCTTCCAGGGTGCGGTGCGTGTAGGCCAGGTTTTCCTCCCAGTTGCGTTCCTCGATCACGCTGCGGCGGATGGCTGAGATGGAGGGAAGGCCAAGGCCGGCGGCGGTGGCGGCGGCCTTCAATTCGTCCAGCCGGGCGCTGGAGAGATCGCCGGGGCGCACCCAGCTGTCGGTGAGGTCGGCATTGGTGAAGCCGGCGTCCGCCACTTCTTCGAAGACCTGCTGCCAGTCCCCGGCGGGGGCATCCTGGACGGCGGTGCCGTCCGGCTTGGTTCCCGGGAACTGCAGCAGGGCAGCGGCGATGGGCCAGTTTTCAGCGGTGTACGGCATTGTCACTCCAGATTCTAGAATCGCATTTCCTATAGGATCTACGCTTTGGCTTGGTCCTGTCAAGGGCCTTTTTGTTCCTCCGTTACGGAGGCTGATGAAGAGGCGGGCCCTTTTCGGCCTGCGTGTGACTGCTAGCTGCGGATTTCGCTGTCGTGCTGCGAGCGCTGCTTGACACCGTCAATGTGGTCGATCATTTTTTGCCGGGCCAGCTCGGCGTTGCCGGCTTCGAAGGCCTTGAGGATCTCGGTGTGCTCTGCGATGGCATAATCGGCGTCGGTCACGCCCAGGCCGCCGAAGAAGCGGAAGCGCTGCACTTGGCCGCCCAACGCGTTGTAGGCGGACAGCAGGAATTGATTGTCCGCCGACTCGGCGATGAGTCGGTGGAAACGTTCATCGGCTTCCCAGTAGGCGCGGAACTCCGCGAAGGACGGACCGCGCGGCGCTGCCTTCAGGTCCTCGATCGCCTGCTCCAGTTGCGCGGTCAGTTGCGGGTCCACATGCTTGCAGGCCATAAAGGCGTTGGCCGGTTCGATCACCAGGCGGGCGTCCATCAGGTCTGCCAGCTCTTCCGGAGAGAACAGCGGGGCCACACGGTAACCGCGCAGGGCCATCCTCCGGACCATTCCCGTGGCCTCGAGCCGGGCAAGGGCCTCGCGCACGGGCGTCGGGGAAACATCCAGCTCCCGGGCCATCCCGTCAATACTGACGGGAGTGCCAGCCTCCAGCCGCCCATCCATCAATGCAACCAAGAGCGCTTCGTAGACATGGTCGGCGAGGACCTGCCTGTTGACGCCGCCGGAGGCCTGGTTCTTGGTTGCCATGTAGAAATCCTATAGCCGGAAAACGCGCGGAAGCGCGAGCGTGAAGGGCGCAGCGAGGTCCCGGTGCCGTGCGGCCGGTGGGCCGCACGGCACAGCGGGAAGCGGTGGTCAGGAAACCTGCAGGCCGCCATTGATGTCGTAGGTGGCGGCGGTGATGTAACCGGCGTCCCCGCCAAGCAGGAACGCGATCAGGGCTGCCACTTCCTCGCGGGTCCCCACCCGGCCCATCATGATTCCTTCGGACATCTGGGCCTTGCGCTCATCCGTCAGCGTTCCGCCCATGATGTCCGTATCGATCGGTCCGGGGGCGATGGCGTTGACGGTGATGTTGTGCTCCCCCACCTCTCGGGCCAGGGCGCGGGTGAAGCCGAGGATCCCGGCTTTCGACGCACTGTAGGCCACTTTGGAGTAGGTGCCGCCGCCGCGCTGGGCTGAGATGGAGGAGATGCTGACGATCCTCCCGAGTTCGCGCTGGATCATGCCTTTGAGGACCCGCTGGGAAACAATGAAGGTGCCGCGCATGTTGATGGCAAAGACCTTGTCCCATTCCGCCACCGTAGTTTCCATGAAGGGCGTGGGCGAGCTGATTCCCGCGAGGTTGACCAGTCCGACGATTGGCGGAAGCGCCTGCTCAATCTCCGTGATGGCGCGGTCCACCGAGGCCTCGTCAGAGACGTCGGCACCCACGCCGATGGCCTTGACGGCACGGTTGGCGCCGATTTTCGCAGCCGCCGCCTTGGCGTCTTCATCGTTGATATCCAGGATGGCGATGGACCAGCCCTCGCTGGCCAGCCGGTCGGCGGTTGCGCGGCCGATGCCGCGCGCCGATGCTGCACCGGTCAGGACCGCGGTGCGCTCTGCGGGGAAGGTGTGCTGTGTAGTCATTGATGCGTCCTAGTGGGTTTCGGCAGCAGGAACGGTGACCCCGGGGGCGGAGACACCTTCCGGCCGCTTGCGTGCGTAAAGGTAGGTGGCGACGGCGGTTACGGCCAGGCAGGCGGCCAGGAAGACCAGCCCGCTTTGGCTGTTTCCGGTGGCATCCTTGAGGATGCCCACGATGTAGGGCGCCACGAAGCCGCCCAGGTTGCCCAGCGAGTTGACCATGGCAAGTCCCGCAGCCGCCGCGGCGCCCGTGAGGGCTGCGGAGGGCATGGCAAGGAACGGTGCGATGGCGGAGTAGATGCCCATGGCGGCGAGGGTCAGGAAAACCATGGCGAGTACGGCGTTGACCGGGAGCAGGAAGCCGGCGCCCAGGAGGCCGACGGCGGCGAGCACCATGCTGACGCTGGCGTGCCACACGCGGTTGCCGGTACGGTCCGAGCGCTTGCTCCAGAAGTAGACGAACACTGCTGCGATGGCGTACGGGATGAAGACGATGAAGCCCACCTGTGTTGAGTCGAACTTGCCGAGAGCCTTCACGATGGTGGGCAACCAGAGACCCAGGCCGTATATGCCGCAGACCAGGCCGAAGTACAGCGCCGAGTAGGCGATGGTGCGTGGGTCCTTCAGGCCCGCAAGGAAGTTGTGGTTGCCGGCCTTCTGCTTGTGGGCCAGTTCAGCGCTCATGGTGGTGGAGAGCCAGTCACGTTCTTCCGGCTTGAGCCATTTGGCGTGTTCGGGCCGGTCAGTCATGACGAAAGGCGTGATGATGCCCAACAGGATGGCGGGAATGCCTTCAAGGATGTAGAGCCACTGCCAGCCGTGCAGGCCGCCGACGCCTTCCAGGTTCAGGAGCATGCCGGACACCGGGGCGCCCAGGGCGTTGGAGATGGGCTGGGCCAGGATGAAAATGCCCAGCACGCTCACCCGCTGTGCGGCAGGGAACCACAGGGTCAGGTAGAACAGGATGGCGGGGAAGAAGCCGGCTTCAGCCGCTCCGAGCAGGAAGCGGATGATGTAGAACGTGGTTTCACCGTTCACCAGGAACATGGCCGTGGCGAAGATGCCCCAGCTGATCAAGATGCGGGCGATCCACTTGCGCGCTCCATAGCGGTACATGCCGCCGTTGCTGGGGATCTCCAACAACGCGTAGCCGAGGAAGAAGATGCCGGCGCCCAGGCCGTACGCGGCCTCGGTCAGACCCACATCCCCCTGCATGCCGAGCTTGGCGAAGCCGACGTTGTTCCGGTCCAGGTAGGCAATGAAGTACAGCAGGACGATCAGGGGCATGATCCTCCGGCGTACCTTGCGGAGGGTGGTCTGGCCCAGCTCGCTGAGTGCGGGGGCAGCAGCACGGGAGGCCATCACAGGCCTCCGGTGGTGGTCTGGGGACCCTCGAAAAGGGAATGCACGCACATAACGACTCCTTTGGCTGGCGGCATTTGGGGGAACTGATATCAGATGTCTGATGTCTCTATGAGATTCTAGTCACACGTGCCGGCAGCGTCAACACAAGTGCGGACGGGAGCGGTGGGCACGCCGATAGAAAGGCAAATACCCAACTCGGGAAAGTTTAGACAGACGCCTGGCGGGCCGTGGCTCCGCTGCGGCTGGACACGGCGAGGTAGTGCTCGTAGTCCTCGAAGGTCTGGGTGATGTGGGCGTCCATGGTGGAGCGGGCAGTGGCCGGGTCGCTGGCAGCGATGGCTGCCAGGACCATCTTGTGATGGTGGATGGCGTGGCGTTGCACGTCCGGGAAGGCGGAGGTTTCGCGGCGCATGGCGTAGAGCAGGGTGGACAGCTGGCCCAGCAGGGCCGGCACGAACGGGTTGCCGGAGGCGCGCAGGACCGTGTCGTGGAAGGCGATGTCGGCCATGGTCAACGCGTCCACGTCGCCCGCCTGGTGGGCTGCTTCCATCTGCTCCACGCTGTCCTGCAGTGCGGCGAGGTCGGCCGGCCGATGACGGGACGCAGCAAGTTCGGCCGCCCCGGTTTCCACCATGCGGCGCACCTCAAGCAAACGGAGGGCCACCTGGTCGGAGGCCACTCCCCTGGAGGCTGCGCGCATAATGGCATCCAGTCCCGTCCAGCGCTCGGGCGGGTTGACGAACGTGCCCAGGCCGCGCTTCACGTAAACCACGTCCTGCGCTTTCAGCACTTTCATCGCCTCACGGGCCGTCAGCCTGCTGACGCCCGACTCCTTGGCGATATCAGCTTCCGGCGGCAGGGCGTCGTCGGCCTGGATTTCTCCGCTGAGGATGTGTTCGAGGACCTTATCCACGACGGCGTCGACCAGGGTGGGTCGCTTCTCTGCCATCGTCATTCCCCTGCCTCTGCGCCCGAGGCGCCCTGATTTTCCTTCCCCCAACATTACTCGACGCCCGTCGGCAACTGCCGTATGTCGGCAACTGCTGCCGGGTCGCCGTCGTTCGTTAAACAGCGAACGCGGGGCCACTCCGCACCGGTCCCATCGAGTGGGCCGGGCCTGGAGTGACCCCGCGCTGTCAGTACTGCTAGAGCGCTGAGTAGACCTCACGGAGCAGCTTGGCGGTCTCGGACGGCGTCTTGCCGACCTTGACGCCGGCAGCCTCGAGGGCTTCCTTCTTGGCCTGGGCGGTACCGGCGGAACCGGAGACGATGGCGCCTGCGTGGCCCATGGTCTTGCCCTCGGGCGCCGTGAAGCCGGCAACGTAACCGACGACCGGCTTGGTCACGTTGGCCTTGATGAAGTCGGCCGCGCGCTCTTCGGCGTCGCCGCCGATTTCGCCGATCATCACGATGGCCTTGGTCTCGGGATCAGCCTCGAACGCGGCCAGGGCGTCGATGTGCGTGGTGCCGATGACGGGGTCGCCGCCGATGCCGATGGCGGTGGAGAAACCCAGGTCGCGCAGTTCGTACATCATCTGGTAGGTCAGGGTGCCCGACTTGGAAACGAGGCCGATGGGGCCCTTGCCGGTGATGTTGGCCGGAGTGATGCCCACCAGTGCTTCGCCGGGGGTGATGATGCCGGGGCAGTTCGGGCCGATGATGCGGGTGACCTGGTTGCCGTCGGCGTCCAGCTTGGACTGGGCCAGGGCCCAGAATTCGGCGGAGTCCTGGACGGGAACGCCTTCGGTGATGACCACAACGAGGCCGATGCCGGCTTCGATGGCTTCGACCACGGCGTTCTTAGTGAATGCCGGCGGGACGAAGACGATGGAGACGTCGGCGCCGGTTTCGGCGATGGCTTCCTTGACGGTCCCGTAGACGTTGATTTCGTTGTCGCCGTGCAGGACTGTGGTGCCGGCCTTGCGGGCATTAACGCCGCCCACGATGTTGGTGCCGGCCTTGAGCATCAGGGCGGTGTGCTTGGTGCCCTCGCCGCCGGTGATGCCCTGGACGATGACCTTGGAGTCCTTGTTGAGGTAGATAGACATGGTGCGTCCCTTACTTAGCTGCGTTGGCGAGCTCGGCGGCCTTGTCGGCGCCCTCGTCCATGGTGGCGGCCAGGGTTACCAGCGGGTGGTTGGCCTCGTTCAGGATGCGGCGGCCTTCCTCGACGTTGTTGCCGTCGAGGCGGACTACCAGCGGCTTGTTGGCCGTGTGGCCGAGCTCGGCAAGCGCGCCGACGATGCCCTTGGCCACAGCATCGCACGCGGTGATGCCACCGAAGACGTTCACGAAGACGGACTTGACCTGCTCGTCGCCGAGGATGACATCCAGGCCTGCAGCCATGACCTCAGCGGAGGCTCCGCCGCCAATATCCAGGAAGTTTGCGGGCTTGACGTTGCCGTGGTTCTCGCCGGCGTACGCAACGACGTCGAGCGTGGACATGACCAGGCCGGCGCCATTGCCGATGATGCCTACTTCGCCGTCGAGCTTGACGTAGTTGAGGTCCTGCGCCTTTGCCTTGGCCTCAAGCGGGTCTGCTGCGTCCTTGTCCTCAAGCTGCGCGTGCTTCGGGTGGCGGAAGTCGGCGTTCTCGTCGAGGGAGACCTTGCCGTCGAGGGCCACGATGTCACCGTTGCCGGTCTTGACCAGCGGGTTGACCTCCACCAGGGTGGCGTCTTCCTTCTTGAAGACGTCCCAGAGCTTGAGGATGACGGCTGCCACCTTGCCGCGGAGTTCCTCGGCGAAGCCGGCGGCCGCGACGATTTCGTCGGCCTTGGCCTGGTCGATGCCCACGGCGGGGTCGATGGCGATCTTCGCCAGCGCTTCCGGGCGTTCGACGGCGAGCTGCTCGATTTCCATGCCGCCCTCAACCGAGCACATGGCCAGGTAGTTGCGGTTGGCCCGGTCCAGCAGGACGGAGAAGTAGTACTCCTCGGCGATGTCCGCACCCTGGGCAATCATCACCTTGTTGACGGTGTGGCCCTTGATGTCCATGCCGAGGATGTTGGTGGCGTGCTCTAACGCCTCGTCTGCGGACTTTGCGACCTTGACGCCGCCGGCCTTGCCGCGGCCGCCTGCCTTGACCTGTGCCTTGACAACGGTAACGCCGCCGATCTTCTCGGCAGCTGCCTTTGCTTCTTCTGGGGTGTACGCCACGATGCCGGCAAGCACGGGTACACCGTGCGCCTCGAACATATCGCGCGCCTGGTATTCAAACAGGTCCACGGTTTAGTGTCCTTCTACGTCGAAGTAGTTTCTGTACAGTCGGACACCATCGAAAAGACGATGACCGGGCTGCGGATTGCACGCACCGGCGGCCTGTCTGGAAACGAGCCACGCGGCGTAATGCTCCATGGGGAACTCTAGTCCTTTGGAGGGACCGGGCCGTCCCAGACTACCTCTTATGTGAGTAAGCACACTATTCTATGGAGCGTAGAAAAACCGCGGATTTACGGGGTTTTTGGGCCCTCCGGCTGCGGGGACGCACTGCTTTTGGCCGGCCCCTGGACCAGTTCGTAACGTTCGGGGGAAACGAAGAATCCGACGCCGGCGGAGGCATTTCCGCACGCCACGCCGCCGTTGTAGGCGGAACAGCGCAGGCCGTTCCGTTCAAGGTTCTGCCCGTCCGCAAGCACAGGAAGTTGGGTCAGCGGCCCAGCCTTCGTCCCTTTGGGCCCGAAGGCTGCTTCCATCGATGTGACGCCGGAGCGGCATTCCCCGTAGCGCGCGTTGTCCGGCGCCACCAGGGCCACCCCGCCCATGTAGCCAAGGTGGGTTCCGGCGCAGTCATCCTTGACGTCCCCGGGTTGGGGCGGTTGATAGGTGGCGAGCTCGCAGTGGGCCACCGGAACGATGGGCAGCTTGTTGTTGGCAGCATCGCTATAGCGGTTCTGCCCGTAGGGCAGGTTCACGTGTTCCCCGCGCGCGGAGGTGAGCGAACAGGCAATGGTCCGGTCCGCGGTGATGAAGGAGAGGACATCGGTGCCGCTGGAGAATGTTTTCGAGTCGGCCAGCGGCGCCTTTTCCAGCTGTTCCATGGGCTGCAGCGGAGCCGGCGGAATGTAGGAGGGGTCCTCGGTGGTCACCGTGCAGCCCGTGGCGGTGACAAGGAAAAGGGCGGCGAGCATCCCCCATACAGTCCGTCGCATGGCTCAATTATGCCCGGCCGCAGGCCGGCTTAGGCGTCGAGCCTGGTCAGTGGCGCGTACCGAAGCAGCAGCCGCTTCTCGCCAACGTCGAATTTGACCTTCGCCACAGTCTTGTCCCCCGCCCCTTCAAGCGCCAGGACGGTTCCGTTGCCGAAGCTGGTGTGGTTGACCTTGTCCCCCACGCTGACGGCGATGATTTCCTTCTGCGGCTGTACCCGGTTTTTTGCGATGGAGGCCGGAACGTCGGCGTTGAAACCGGCGGAGGAGTCCGCTGCTGCACCGCGGGAGGTGCCGGCGCCCCAGAAGGACCCGCTGTAGCGGCCGGACCCGATGGAGCCGCCGCTCCAGCCACCGGCCTGCCTGCTGGCCCCTTCCCGTCTCCATTCCAGGAGCTCCGCCGGGATTTCCTCCAGGAACTGGCTGGCCGGGTTGTACTGGCTCTGGCCCCACATGCTGCGCACCTCCGACCGGGTCACGTACAGCCGCTTGCGGGCACGGGTGAGCCCCACGTAGGCCAGCCGGCGTTCCTCGGCCAGTTCCTTGGGGTCGGTGGCGGAGCGCTGGTGCGGGAAGAGCCCGTGTTCCATGCCGGTGAGGAAGACCACCGGGAATTCCAGGCCTTTGGCCGTGTGCAGGGTCATCAGCGTCACCACGCCCAGCCGTTTGGCCTCGGCCACGGCGGCATCAATGTCCGCCCCGGGTGCATCCGGGATCTGGTCGGCATCGGCAACCAGGGACACCTGTTCCAGGAATGCGCCAAGGCTGCCCTCAGGGTTTTCCTGCTCGTACTCGCGCACCACGGCCACCAGTTCGGCCAGGTTCTCCACGCGGGACTCGTCCTGCGGATCGGTGCTGGAGCGCAGCGCGGCAAGG
This sequence comes from Arthrobacter sp. B1I2, assembly GCF_030816485.1. NCBI lineage: Bacteria > Bacillati > Actinomycetota > Actinomycetes > Micrococcales > Micrococcaceae > Arthrobacter > Arthrobacter sp. B1I2. The sequence goes on from NZ_JAUSYC010000001.1 coordinate 148,712, forward strand.
TAGCCGGTCTGTTCCAGGACGGCTTCCAGTGCGGCGGCGGCTCCCGATCCGGAGGCAACCTCGGCCAGGTCGTCCAGCATCTTCACGAAGCTCAGGACGGCATTGACGGATCGGGTGGCCATGCCGGGGGCCTGCTCGGCGCGGCGTGCCGCCGCCATGAAGGACGTCCGCTCACGCTGGGCAAGGGCGGCGACGGCACCTTCGGCGCGGTCACCGATGCCGCGTTTGGGCTCGTTCAGCACCCGGCGGAGGTTGACGTCGTCGTCAGGGTTCACCAGGACGCGCAGGTACGCCAGGGCGTCCTTGATTTCCTTGCGCTCGTAAAAGCGGGTACCGCCCACCACCTTGTACGGCAGGCCCACGCGTACCAGGACGTCTTCGATGGAGCGGGACTGGGCGTTGGTCCGGTAGAAGATGGCCACGTCGCCCGGGCGCAGGTTCTCCTCGTCCTGGAGCCGGTCGATCTCCTTGGCGATGAACTGCGCTTCGTCGTGCTCGTTTTCGCCAACGTAGCCGATGATCTTGTGGCCTTCGCCCTCCGCGGTCCACAGCCGTTTTTCGGGCCGGTTTGGGTTCCGTGAGATGACCGAGTTGGCGGCGCTCAGGATGTTCTGGGTGGAGCGGTAGTTTTGCTCCAGCTTGATGGTGCGCGCTTCCGGGTAGTCCTTTTCGAATTCCACGATGTTCCGGATGTCGGCGCCGCGGAAAGCGTAGATGGACTGGTCCGAGTCGCCCACCACGGTCAGTTCCGAGGCCCCGGGCCCCTCGCCCACGATTTCCCGCACCAGCGCGTACTGGGCGTGGTTGGTGTCCTGGTATTCGTCCACCAGCACATGGCGGAACCGGCGGCGGTAGGACTCGGCAAGCGCGGGGAAGGCGCGGAACATGTAGACGGTTTCGGCGATGAGGTCGTCGAAGTCCATGGCGTTGGCCTGCCGCAGACGCTGCGTGTAGCCCTTGTAGACGTCCGCCACGGCCTGTTCGAAGGGGTCGTTGTAATTGGCGGACGAGGCAAAGGAATCGGCGTCAATGAGCTCGTTCTTCAACGCGGAAATCTTGTGCTGGATAGCCTTGGGTGCGAACTTCTTGGGGTCCAGGTCCAGGGCTTTGGACACCTGCGTGACCAGGCGCAGGGAGTCAGCGGAGTCGTAAATTGAGAAGTTGGATTTGAGGCCGACGTTGGCCGCTTCCTGCCGCAGGATCCGCACGCAGGAGGAGTGGAACGTGGAGATCCACATGATCTTGGCCCGCCCGCCCACCAGCGCCTCAATGCGCTCGCGCATTTCCGCGGCGGCCTTGTTGGTGAAGGTGATGGCCAGGATCTCGCCGTGGTGGGCACGGCCGGTGGCGATCAGGTACGCGATCCTGTTGCTGAGCACGCGGGTCTTGCCGGACCCGGCACCGGCAACGATCAGCAGCGCCGACCCCGCATGCTTGACTGCTTCCTCCTGCTGAGGGTTCAATCCCTCCAGCAGCTGGGCAGCGTCCGGGCGGCGGCTGCCATGGTGACCGCCGTCGTCGTGCCTGTCCCCACGGTTCCGCTCCCCCTCGTTCCGGCCGCCGTGGGTCTGGTTGCCGTTCTGCCAGCCCTCGGACTGGTGCTGCGCGTCAACGTGGGCGGCGGGCATTCCGCCTGGCCCGGCCGTGGTGGCAGCACCCTCCGGCCCCGTCCTGGTGCGGGCGGTGGCGGCAGGCGCGGCCTTGAACGGTCCGTCAGAGTACGGGTCAAACAACATATCCATGGTGCCTACAAGTCTAGGTGGTGGGACCGACAGCACCTTCCAGCCTGTGGATTACTCCCCCTGGGCGGGCAACCGCCCTAGGCCACCGAGCCTGACTGGAGCGCAGCACGCAGCTCCCGCACCGCCGTCGTTCCTCCTGCGATGAACCACTCCAGCCCGTTCACGCGGACCGTGTCCACGGCCCCGCCGGCCGCGCGCACGATTGCCTTGCCCGGGAGCCAGTCCCACTCCGGGCAGCTGTGCTGGAACCAGCACCCCAGCTGCCCGTCGGCCACGCGGCCCAGGTCGCAGGACCCGGACCCCAGCATGCGAAGGGACGCGGCGGAGGTGGCCGCCGCGTGCCACGGCATGGCGCACATGGGATCCATCAGCCAGGTTGGGTGGATGTAGGTGGCCGCCCCAAGTTCGGCCACGCTGGTGGCGTTGCGTTTGTCCCCGTTGTCGCTGAATGCGGCAAGCACGTCACCGTTCAGGGTGGAGGGACGGTCATGGCCGCCGAGCCACAGTTTGTCCTCCTCCGGCTGGAAGATGGCGCCCAGCAGCACGTCGTTGCGGTCTTTGAGGGCGATGGCGGAACACCAGTAGGTGGAGCCGTGCAGGAAGTTGTAGGTGCCGTCCACGGGGTCGATCACCCAGGTACGGCCGCTGGTTCCCCGGACGGAGGCGCCCTCCTCGCCCAGGATGCCGTCCTCCGGCCGGCAGCGCTGCAGCTGCTCCAGCACGTAGGCCTCGGCAGCGCGGTCCGCGGCGGTCACCACGTCGGAGACGGAGGTCTTTTGTTCCGACTGCAGGCCGGCCATGCGCATGAGGAGCGCCAGCTGCCCGGCTTCGCGGACCAGCGCCGCGGCCAGTTCGTAGTCGTCCAGTGAGGGGTCAAGAACAGCTGCGCTGTGTCGGCCAGTGGTCATGGCTTCAGTTTATGGGGCGGGATAATGGTGCCATGGCCAAAACCCCCGCCCAGCGGATCAAGAAGCACGGCGCCAAGGCGGTTGTGCCGCAGCACCACCTGCCACCGGTGGTCAACCCCACCACGGCGCGGACCCCGGAGAAGGCGCAGGGCAACAGCAACCTGATCGTCATTGCCGGCGTGGTGGCCAGCCTGTTCCTGTTCTGGTACCTGCACCTGCTGACCCTGGACCAGCTCACGCAGCTCACCAAAGGCCTGGCCATGCCCGATTCGCTGGTGGGCGGATTCGATGCCGGCTACATAGGCCGGCTGCAGGGTGAGATGGACGCCGAGGCCCTGGGCCAGTTGAACTACGTCCACAAGACCGCGGGGACCCTCTTCCCGCTGATCTTCGGGTTCACGTGGCTGCTGCTTATTGGGACCAACGTGGCACGGAAAGCGCTGCGCTGGGCGCTGTGGGCCTTGCCCATGCTGTTCGTGGTGGTCCGGCTCTGCGGCAACGTGGCCATTGATGCGATGATGGCCACGGAACGCCCCGACGCCGGCCAGGTTGCCCTGGCGTCCGGCCTCACCATTGCCGGCTGGGTGCTTTTGGTGCTGAGCCTCCTGGCCGGGGCAGCCGCAGTGTTCCTCAACAGGCGGAAACGGACAGCGCGCTAGGCGGCATTCACCCGGGCAGCTGCAGCCGCTGCCCCCAGCTGCTTCCGGTGCCGGTGCACCCGGCTTGCAATCACCAGGCCCGCGGCGGCCATCCCCACGGTTACCGGATAACCCATCAGCCGTTCCAGCGTGCCAGGCTCCGGGACCATCATCCGGGTGAGCCCGCCGGTTGCCACCGCCGCGAGGGAGACGGCACCGCACGCCAGGATGAACCACGCCATCCCCGTTTTCCGGAGCCAGAGCAGGCCGAGCACCAGCAGTGCAGAGCCCCCGGCCAGGAAGTACGTGACTGCGCCCCAGTAGTGCCAGGGCGATCCAACGTCCTCGGGGACGAGTCCCACAACAACCGTTCCGGCACCGGCGGCCCCGGTAAGCAGCCGGACCGCGGAGGCCGCAAGCCAGGGCTCCCTGCGGCCCCAATCCAGCCGGGTGCCAGGCCGGGCGGCCACGCGCAGCAGCCCTGAGGTCAGCAGCACCGCGCCCAGCATCATCCCAAGCCCCTGGACCACGAACGAGGCGTTCATCAGCCAGTTCAACGGCGAGCAGACATCCCGGCCGGAAAAGACCCCGCAGTGCACGACACCCAGGTCACTGATGTACCCGGTCCTCAGGTCATAGGGGCGGGGACCGGCCCACGCCATGGCCACGGCTGCCTCCGCAGCGAAGTACTGCAGCACGCTGAGCACCGCCCAGGCCCCGATGTACTGCCGGGTGGATGCAACGTTCGGGATGAAGGCGGCGGGAGCGGCAGTGGGGGCTGGACTCATGCCTTGAGCGTAGTACGGCCCAGCACCTTGTATGCTTGTAACCGTGTCCGGACGGACCGGCCCCGCCGAACCACCGGATGCCCGCCCTCGTAGCTCAGTGGATAGAGCACGGCTCTCCTAAAGCCGGTGTCGTTGGTTCGATTCCAATCGAGGGCACTTGAACTCCCGTTCCCCGGAGCCCAGCCTCCGCGCCTACCTCCTGGGCAGCCAGCCAGCCAGCACCACAAGTGGCACCGGGCAGCCGGGCCGCTGGCGGGTGGAGCGGGACCTGCTGGACAGGTCGGACGGCACCCGCGGCACCTTTTCCGGCGTCGTCCTTTTCACCCCCATGGACGACGGCGGCCTGGCCCTGCGCGAGGAAGGCACCATGCGCTGGCCTGCTTTCACCGGCCCCGCCTCCCGCGAGTACGTCCTGAAAGCCGCGCCGCGGCCCGACGCGCTGGACGTGTTCTTTCCCGACGGCAGGCCGTTCCACCGGATGAGCTTCACACCGGACGCCAGCCTGGACAGCCACTGGTGCGATCCCGATACCTACCGCGTGTCCTACACCCGCCAAGGCCCTGACCACTTCAGCTACAGCTGGGATGTGACCGGTCCCCGCAAGGACCTGCTGCTGGTCTCGCGCCTGGTCCGGGAAACCGCGTGAAGGACCGGATTGTGGTCTCCGCCGTCTGCGTGTTCGACGACGCGGGACGGTTGCTGACCGTGCGGAAACGCGGAACGGGCATGTTCATGCACCCGGGCGGCAAGCCCGAACCGGGCGAGACTGCCGTCCAGGCCGCAGCCCGTGAGCTCGCCGAGGAAGTGGGGATCGTGGTTCGGCCCCAGGAGCTTGAACTAATGGGGGTCTGGATCGCGGACGCCGCGAACGAGGCAGCCACCGACATCGAAGCCACCGTGTTCCTCGCTCCGGGCACCTGGCAGGCCACCCCGGCTGCCGAAATCGCCGAGATCCGGTGGCTGGACATCAGCGGACCCGCCAGTGGCGCGGCCCTCCCCCAGGACCTGGCGCCGCTGCTGACGGACCACGTCCTGCCCCTGCTGGCCGCACAGATTTCCAGGCCAAGCCCCTAGAACTCGGGGACCGCCTCCTGCACCACGGCGGTGGCCTCGGCGAACTGCGTCCGGTAGAGCTCGGCGTAGCGGCCGCCGGCCGCCAGGAGCTCGGTATGGGTTCCGCGCTCCACGATTTGCCCGCCCTCAACCACCAGGATGGCGTCGGCAGCGCGGACGGTGGAAAGCCGGTGGGCAATCACGACGGCGGTCCGTCCCTCAAGTGCAGCACCCAAGGCCGCCTGCACCGCGGCTTCGTTCGTGGAGTCCAGCGCGGCGGTGGCCTCGTCGAGGATGACGACCCGGGGCTGGGCGATGAGGAGCCGGGCGATGGTCAGCCGCTGGCGTTCGCCGCCGGAAAGCCGGTAGCCGCGCTCGCCCACCACCGTCTCCAGCCCGTCCGGCAGGGACCTGATCATCGTCTCCAGCCGCGCCTGCCGCAGGACGTCCCACATGTCCTCTTCGGTCGCCTCGGGCCGTGCCAGCCGGAGGTTGGACGCGATGGTTTCGTGGAACAGGTGGCCGTCCTGTGTCACCATGCCCAGGGTGTCCCGCAGCGAATCGAACGTGGCGTCCCGGACATCCAGCCCGGTCCCCGGCGCGGTGCCACCCAACCGCACGGCCCCGGAGTCGACGTCGTACAGCCGCGACAGCAACTGGGCGATGGTTGACTTGCCGGCACCGGAGGAACCAACCAGCGCCACCGTCTGGCCCGGCTCCACCCGGAAACTGACGCCGCGCAGCACTTCCTCGCCGCCGCGCGTGTCCAGGGTGGAGACTTCCTCCAGCGAGGCCAGGGAGACCTTGTCCGCGGACGGGTAGGCGAAGCGGACGTCGTCGAACTCAACGGATACTGGCCCGGCCGGAACCGGGACAGCACCGGGCTTCTGCTGGATCAGGGGCTCAAGGTCCAGGATCTCAAAGACGCGTTCAAAACTGACCAGTGCGCTCATGACTTCCACCCGGGCGTTGGACAGTGCCGTGAGTGGAGCGTAGAGCCTGGTCAGCAGCAGTGCCAGCACCACCACGTCGCCGGGTGCCAGCTGGCCCCCCAGGGCCAGCCAGCCGCCCAGGCCGTACACCAGGGCCAGTGCCAGCGCGGACACCAGGGTCAGGGCCGTGACGAACGTGAACTGCAGCATGGCCATCCGGATGCCGATGTCACGGACCCGGCCGGCGCGGGCGGCGAACTCGCGCGATTCCTCATCCGGGCGGCCGAACAGCTTCACCAGGGTGGCCCCCGGCGCGGAGAACCGCTCCGTCATCTGCGTACCCATGGCGGCGTTATGCGCGGCAGCTTCGCGGCGCAGGTCTGCCAGCTTGGAGCCCATGCGCCGTGCCGGGATCAGGAAGATCGGCAGCAGCACCATGGCGAGCACGGTCACCAGCCAGGACGTATTGAGCATTACCGCCAGCGTCAGGGCCAGCGCCACCGAGTTGCTCACTACGCCGGAAAGGGTGCCGGCGAAGGCGGATTGTGCCCCAATGACGTCGTTGTTGAGGCGGCTGACCAGCGCCCCCGTGCGGGTGCGCGTGAAAAAGGCAATCGGCATCCGCTGCACATGGTCGAACACCCGGGTGCGCAGGTCCACGATGACGCCTTCGCCGATGGTGGAGGACAGCCAGCGGGTCAGCAGCCCCACCCCCGCTTCCCCTACAGCAACGATGGCGATCAGCACCGCCAGCCAAATGACCGTTTCCACGGCAGTCTTGGCGATGATGGCATCAACCACCCGGCCCGCGAGGACGGGGGTGGCGACGGCCAGGAACGCCGCCACGATGGAGGAGAGCACAAAGGCGATGAGCTTGCCCTTGTGCGGGGCGGCAAAGGCCAGCACCCGCTTCAGGGTTTCCTTGGAGAACGGCTTGGAGCCGCTCTTTGCGGTGCTGATGTTGTAGAGCGAGCTCCACGCAACGCGGTCCATGCTCATGGTTGTTTCTCCTGGCTTGCAGTGTGGTGGAGTTCCCGGACCGTGCCGTTTTCCAGGTGCCACCGGTAGTCGAGTCGAACGTTTTCCAGCAGCCGGCGGTCGTGGGTGACCAGGAGCAGGGCGCCGTCGTAGCTTTCAAGGGCCTCTTCCAGCTGCTCAATGGCCGGCAGGTCCAGGTGGTTAGTGGGTTCGTCCAGCACCAGCAGATTCACGCCGCGGGCCTGGAGCAGCGCCAGCGCTGCCCGCGTCCGCTCCCCCGGCGACAGGGAATCCACGGTCCGCGAGGTGTGATCCGCCTTGAGGCCGAACTTGGCCAGGAGCGTGCGGACGTCGGCGCTGTTCCAGTCCGCCAGCACCGCTTCGACGGCGTCGCCCAGCGGGCGGCTCCCGTCCAGCAGGCCGCGGGCCTGGTCGATTTCGCCGACGGCGACGGCGGCACCCATGGAGGCGTCGCCGTCGTCCGGTGCCTGGGTGCCCAGCAGCAGGCGCAGCAGGGTGGACTTGCCGGCGCCGTTCGGGCCGGTGATGCCCACGCGCTCGCCGCCGTTGAGCTGGAGGGTGACCGGCCCCAGGGTGAAGTCACCCTGGCGTGCCACGACGTTGCGCAGGGTGGCGACGACGGCACTGGAGCGGGGTGCCTGGCCGATGCTGAACTGGAGCTGCCATTCCTTCCGGGGCTCCTCCACGACGTCCAGCCGCGCGATGCGGGATTCCATCTGCCTGACCTTCTGCGCCTGCTTCTCCGAAGACTCGGTGCTGGCGGCGCGACGGATCTTGTCGTTGTCCGGGCTTTTCTTCATGGCGTTCCGGACGCCCTGCGAGCTCCACTCACGCTGGGTCCGCGCACGGGACACCAGGTCTGCCTTGGTGGCGGCAAAATCCTCATACTTCTCGCGTGCGTGCTGCCGCGCCACCGCGCGTTCCTCGAGGAAAGCGTCGTAGCCGCCGTCGTACACGGCCACGCTGTTCTGTGCCATATCCAGCTCAACCACCCGGGTCACGCAGCGGGCCAGGAACTCGCGGTCATGGCTGACCAGCACCACGCCGCCGCGCAGCCCCTTCACAAAGCTTTCAAGGGTGGCTAGGCCCGCGAGGTCGAGGTCGTTGGTGGGCTCGTCCATCAACACGACGTCGAAGCGGCTCAGCAGGAGGGCGGCGAGGGCCACCCGGGCAGCCTGGCCGCCGGAAAGGCCTGTCATCAGCGCATTGGGCCCTGCGTCCAGCCCCAGGTCTGCCAGCACGGCCGGGATCCGGTCGTCCAGGTCCGCCGCACCGGAAGCCATCCAGCGGTCGAAGGCACGGGAGTAAGCGTCATCCGCCCCGGGAGCGCCGGAAGCCAGAGCTTCCGCGGTGGTTTCCATCTCGATGGTCGCTTCCGCGCAGCCGGTCCGGCGGGCAATATAACCGGCCACAGTTTCGCCCTCAACGCGCTCGTGCTCCTGCGGCAGCCAGCCAACGAACGCATCGGAAGGTGCGAGGCTGATTGAGCCCTGCTGTGGCTGGTCAACACCGGCCAGAAGGCGCAGCAGGGTTGATTTTCCGGCACCGTTTGCGCCCACGACACCCACCACGTCGCCGGGGGCCACCGTCAGCGAGAGCCCGGAAAAGAGCACGCGGTGGCCGTGGCCGCCGGAGATATCCCTGGCAACAAGGGTTGCAGTCATTGATTCGTCCTTTCGCCGCTGCCCGGACAGCTGTTGACGGCCGGCAGAGGCGGCGAAAACCGGGCCGCGGCGCCGCTGGGGCTGCAGGACATAGAAGAACCCGCTGGTCCGGACTTGGGGGGTGTACGGACCAACGGGCTCGACCATCAACTATAGACGAATGTAAACCATGGGCAAAATCCGCGTCACGGCCGGAGGCTGGGACGGCACGGTAACATCGTCCACACCACCCGTTCTGCAGAGAGCCCTCCATGACCCTTTCCGCCAAGGCGTTCCAGCGCTGGCTGCAAGGCATCGCACCCGATGCCAGCACGGCAGACATCTGCCGGGTCTCAGGGATCAAGCGGACCACGTTGGCCCAGCAACTGGTCCGGGGCAAGGTCTCGGTGAGCACAGTGGTCAGCATCAGCCGCGCGTACAACATGAACCCTGTCGCCGCGCTTGCCGGATTCGACAACTACAGCGCCCTCGCGGGGCCACCGCGTCCGCCCACCAGGAGCGAGCTGGTCAGCCAGGTTTCCACCCCGGACCTGCTCCGGGCGCTCCTGGCGCGTCCGGCCATGGACGCAGCCCCGGGATCAGCCGCTCCCGCCCTCAGCCCTGCCCCGCACGGCACCTCGGTGAAGAACTGGGTTGATGCCATAGACGACGGCGAGGTGCGGCACCGCGTCTCGGCCTCCACCGGCGTGGCCCCGCAAAATTATTCCGCCCAACTGACCGCCAATCGGCTGTCCGCCGAGCTCGCCGTGGCCACCGCCCTGGCAGCTGGAGTGGGACCCGCCGGCGGGCTGGTGGCCACAGGAATCATCACGGAGGAGGAGGCCGGCTGGCCTCCCGGGGCCCGGCAGGCAGCACTGGAGAGCCTCTCCGACGGAGAACTCACGGCCCTCGCTGGAGACCGGCTTCAGGCAATGGGCAAAGTCCTGCGCCGCCAGGAGCAGGACCAGGCACAGACAGAAAAGATTTGGGAGAACCTGGGATGATCGAGACCCTTCAATGGACCACACTGGTGATTTGCGCCCTGGTTGCGGTGGCCCGCATCCCCAGCACCATCCGTGGGGAGAACCGCTCCCTTTTCGGCATCTTTGCCTCGATGACCCTGGCTATCCTGCTGAGCATCCCGGGGCCCTACATCGTTATCGACCAGGCACTGGGCGGGATCAACCTGGCCAACCTGTTGCTGCGCTTCGTCATCTTTGGCGCCATCTTTTTCATGGGCGTGCGCATTTCCAGGGGCTTTGACGCAAGAGACGCCGGCAGGCTCATCACAGGGCGCGTGGGGGTCGCAGTCCTTGCAGTTATCTCCGCGTGCATGGTGACGCTGTTCTTCATGATGCACACCAGCGGGTCCTCGGCCGGGCTGACAGGGGTTGTGGGCACGGATCCTTGGAACTCCGCCTTACTGGAGTATTACGGGGCTGCCGGCCGGGCTTACCCCGCCTACATCACCTTGGCTCTGTTGCCGGCCATGGTCCGCGCCGTGACCAGCCGACTTCCCGTTTTGATCCGGGTGGCGGCCGCGTTACTGGGCCTGGGTGCCGTAGCCACGGGCCTGTCCTTGTCGTTCCCGCTGATTCCTCCCACCCTCGGCCAGATAGAGTTCATCATCAACTACACAGCGGTGCTGTGCTTCGTCGTTGGGCTGACCCTGATCTGGGCCGCCAGGGTGGTCAGTGGGCGTACCGCAGCAAGCCGCAGGACATCTACCGAAAAGTAACTTCGCCAGCTTTCACAAAATCATTAGAATGTGAAACAATCATGAAAGTGTGAAGGCGGGGCCGCCAAGCGCTTTCGAACGGGGATAAATTCCAAAGCGTCGGCCGGCCCCGGGGGCCTTTGCATGCATTGGGGGGATGAGTGGTGGCGGATCGTTGGGGACCGCCCCCACTCAGCCTATTTAACGGCCCTTTCGAGGCGTTTAACGGGACCGGTTCAGCAAGGGACTCCACGCCACCTACTTCCGGGCGAACCTTAATGTCACCAGCTGGAATGGCCGGAGCGTCAGCTGCGCACCGCTGCCGGCTGGAACAATTCCAGGAGCCTCAGTGGGGCGTTCCAAAAGATCCGTCGTCACAACGTCCTGCACCTGGAAGTTGGCCGTGACAGTTCCGGCTGACCGCTGCCCCAGCGACTCATAGAGCCGGACCACCACGTCGCCCGATCCGTCCTGGGCAAACTTGACCGATTCAATGACCAAGGCAGGATTGCTGACGGAGAAGAGCGGCTCGACGGCAGCGGCACCGCGTACCAGCCGGGGTGCCAGGTTGGTCCGGTACCCCTCCTGGACGGCGTCGGCAATATCAGCACCAGGGCGGATGGTCACCGTCAGCTCCTGGCGTCCCCGGTCGGCGTCGGGGTCGGGGAACTTCGGAGCCCGCAGCAGGGACAGGCGCACCTGGGTGGTGGTCCCGCCGTCGGATTCCCTGATACTCCGGCCCACGTCATGGCCGTAGGTGGATGAGTTGGCCACTGCCACCCCATAGCCGGGTTCGCCCACGTGGATCCACCGATGGGCGCAGATTTCGAACTTCGCGGCCTCCCACGAGGTGTTGGTGTGGGTCGGCCGGAAGACGTGGCCGAACTGCGTTTCGGCGGCCGACCGGTCTGCCCGCACGTCCAGGGCAAAGCCGAGCTTCAGCAGCTTTTCGCGCTCCTGCCAGTCCACCGAGGTGGTGATTTCCAATGATGGGCTGCCGGGGGCCAGCGAGATGCGTTGGCTCAGCCGCGAGTGGCCTGCCAGCCGCTCCACCGCCACGACGGCGCTGCCGCCGTCAGTGACCGTGTGGACCGACTCCGCCTGGACCAGCGGCGTGACATTGCGCCGGTAGAACTCGTCAATGTCCCAGGCGTCCCACTCATTGGGAGTGTCCCGGTGCAGTTCCAGCAGGTTGCCACGCTGGCCTGGGGCGATGGCCTCGCGGCCACTGGCGTGGTCGCGCAGGGAGGCGAGGAGTCCGTCCGCGTCAATCACGGCCCGGATAATTCCGTTGTCCAGGATGAAGCCGCCGTCGTGCGGGGTGACCTGCGCCGGTTCCGGGAGCGCCAAGGGTTCGCCCGCGGCCAGCGCGGGAACCCCGTCCCTGGCGTGCGGGGCGGCGTTGAGCAGGAACTGCCGGTCGCCGGAGCCCAGCATGGCTGCAGCAGCCTGGCCGATGATTGCTTCAAGTGCGGTCTCAATGGCCTGGTAGTTCCGCTCAGCGTCCTGGTGGACCCAGGCAATGGAGCTGCCCGGCAGAATGTCATGGAACTGCTGCAGCAGCACCAGTTGCCAGAGTCGCCTGAGCTCGGCGGCCGGGTAGTCGAAAGCGCCGCCACTCCGGACAGCAGCTGTGGCGCACCACAGCTCCGCCTCACGCAGCAGGTGCTCGCTGCGCCGGTTGCCCTTCTTGGTGCGGGCCTGGCTGGTGTACGTGCCGCGGTGCAGTTCCAGGTACATCTCGCCCACCCAGACGGGCAGGGCCGGGTAGTCCTCCTCGGCCTGCCGGAAGAAACTCTCCGCGGAGCCAATCCTGACCCGGGGGGACCCTTCCAGGTCCGCCGTACGCGCCGCCGCCGCAAGCATTTCCCGGGTGGGGCCGCCGCCGCCGTCGCCGTAACCAAACGGCACCAGCGACACAGTGCCGCGGCCGTGGTCCCGGTAGTTGCGCTCGGCGTGGGCAAGGTCCCTGCCGCTGAGGTCAGAATTGTAGGTGTCCACCGGGGGGAAGTGGGTGAACAGCCGGGTGCCGTCGATCCCCTCCCAGTTGAACGTGTGGTGCGGCATCCTGTTGGTCTGGTTCCAGGAAATCTTCTGGGTGAGGAACCAGCGGCTGCCTGCGGCTTTCACGATCTGGGGCAGGGCAGCGCTGTAGCCAAATGAGTCCGGCAGCCATGCCTCCCTGCACTCAATGCCGAATTCCGCCAGGAAGAAGCCCTTGCCCTCCACGAACTGACGCGCCATGGCTTCGCCGCCGGGCATGTTGGTATCCGATTCCACCCACATGCCGCCAACCGGCACGAACTGGCCTGCCCGCACCTTTTCGCGGATCCGGCTGAACAGCTCCGGGTACAGCTCCTTGATCCAGGCCAGCTGCTGTGCCGAGGAACAGGAGAAGACAAAGTGTGGATCTTCATCCATCAGGGCCACCACATTGGCGAAGGTCCTGGCGCATTTGCGGATGGTTTCCCTGACCGGCCAAAGCCAGGCGGAGTCAATGTGCGCGTGCCCCGTGGCAACCAGCTGGTGCGCGGACGCATACGCGGGGCGGGCGAGGACTTCAGCGAGCGCGTGCCGTCCGTCCGGCGCGGTACCGGCAACGTCGTCAGGGTCCATCACGTCCATCATGCGTTCAAGGGCCCGGAGGATCTCGTGCCGGCGGGGAAGCTCCAGCGGAAGCTGTTCCATGAGGCCGGCCAGGGTCCAGATGTCCTGCTGGAGTTCCCACACGCACTGGTTGAGTTCAGCGATCGCGATGCTTCCCAGCCGGTACTGCGGCGCTCCCCCGGCGGTCGCCTTGTCGCCCAGCGGCGTGGGGGCGAAGGTCCAGCCCTGCGCCATGTCCGGATTCGCCGCGGCCTCGACGTAGAAGTCCACCGCCATGCCGCCGCCCAATAGCTTCAACGGGATGTACTGGTTGCGGGGTGAAATGGCCTTGATGATGCTGCCGTCAGGCCGCCAGGCAATGCCCTCGCACTGGAACCCGGGCGCTTCGGTGGTGAACCCCAGATCCACCACCACCTCCACCGCAGTGTCCGGGCCGCCGCCCCAGGATTCCGGCACCTCCCCTTGCAGCCGCAGCCAGGTAGTGCCCCAGGGCCGGCCCCAGGCGGCGCCGTGCTCCTGCGGCTGGAACTCCTGCCGCATCGCTTCAAGCGCGGGGACCGGTTCGCCGGGGACTTCCCAGCTGCTCAGGGCAAGGGGGACTGTCCTGCTGTACACGGCAGGTGCGATGCGCTCGCGCACAAACCTTGCCAGGCGGACTTCCGTGATGGTCCGGTCGTCATGCAATATGAATCCTCTTTAGGCTCGGGACTGGATCATCGGGTCCATTCGATGGACAAATCTACCCGCCCGGCAGCACGGCAACCAACCCCCGTTGCAAAGCGGGTGCCGCCTATGCCCGGCGTGGGGACCCTACGCACTGGGCACGGCAGGTACGGGCCTCAGGATCCTGGAGTCCCCGGCGTAGACATTGAAACTGGTACCCCGGCTGAAGCCCGCCACGGTCAGCCCGTTCGCTTCGGCCAGTTCCACAGCCAGGCTTGAAGGGGCACTGACGGCGGCCAGGACGGGAATTCCCGCGAGGGAGGCTTTCTGCACCAGCTCGAAGGACGCCCTGCCGGACACCTGGAGGACAGTTCCGGTCAGCGGCAGGAGGCCTTCGCGCAGCGCCCAGCCCACAACCTTGTCCACGGCATTGTGCCGCCCAACATCCTCGCGGAGGCACAGGAGGCGTGGCTCGCCGTCGTCCTCAATCCTGAACAGGCCCGCCGCGTGAACTCCCCCGGTGTCCTCGAAGACACGCTGCGACTTCCGCAGCAACGCGGGCAGGGAGGCCAGGACTTTTGCATCCACCGTCAGCGGGTCCGCCTTCGGGCTGAAGTGGGAGGACTTCCGGACCGCTTCGATCGAGTCAGTTCCACAGATGCCGCAGGAGCTGGACGTGTAGACCCTGCGACCTGTGTCGGGAAGTGGGACGTCCGGCCGCAGCTGGGCCTCCACCACGTTGAATGTCTGGACGCCGTTCTCGTCCTCGCCGGCGCAGAAGCGCAGCGACACCAGCTGTTCGGGGGCCCAGATGACCCCCTCGGACACCAGGAACCCGGCCACCAGGTCAAAGTCGTCCCCGGGCGTGCGCATGGTGACTGAGTAGGAGAGCCTGCCCAGCCGGATTTCCAGCGGTTCCTCCACGGCGAGGACGTCTTCGCGGTGGCGGACCGGGTACTCCAGGGCTCCCGGCGAACCGTCCAGGACATACTTGTGCACCTTGCGGCGCTGGGTTACGCGTCCCATGTTCCACCCTGCCTGTTCATTACTCCATCATGGCACCAAGAGGACCTGGCTCAGCCCAGGAGTGCACTCCAGTCCACGGGCCCACTGGCTGCCGGTTTGCCCTTGGGCTGGCCGCCCCGGACGTTGCTTCGCGGTTTGGGTTTGGCCGGACCCTCCTGGGCGCGCGGTATGGGCGGCCCCCAAGGCAGGGCGAACGCGTGCACCGGCTCGCCCAGCTGCACGCCGTGCGGCGGCACCACCAGCACTCCGTCAGCAGCGGCCAGCCCGCGCATCATCCCGGGGCCCGTATGCTGCGCCGGGGATGCCATGCCGTACAGCAGCCGGAACGGCATCAGCCGGGTACGGCCGGGGTCCGGCTCGATCATGGTCCCGCACGGCACCTCCTCCACCGCCGGAATGCCGCGGTGCCCCAACGCCGCCAGCAGCGGGGCACCCACGGTGGACAGCGCCATCATGGCCGCCAGCGGGTTGCCGGGAAGGCCCAGGACGAAGCGGCCATCCGGCAGTTCGGCCAGAACCACGGGATGGCCCGGCCGCATGGCCACGCCGTCAATGATGAGCCGGCCGCCGAGGTCAGCCACCGCCCGCCGGAGGTGGTCCGTTCCCGAGCGTCCGGTACCCCCGGTGGTAATGACGACGTCGGCCGGCAGGTCCGGCGCGTCCGGGAGCACGTCTTCGAGCGCGGCCAGCCATTCGGCATAGGAGTCCCCGATCCGCTGCTGCCCTCCGGGAATGCCGCCCAGCATGCCCACGACGTCCGGCAGCTGCGGGCCGAAGGTGTCGCGCACCTGGCCGGGGGCCGGCGTGCCGTGTTCCACTACCTCGGACCCGGTCAGCACCAGGCGCACCACAGGCTTTCCCTGGACCTGCAGTTCGTCGTAGCCTGCCAGCGCAGCCAATGCCAGATGTGCCGGATTGAGCTCCACCCCCGCCTTGACCAGGATGTCCCCTTCCAGGGCTTCCTCCCCGGCCTTGCGGATGTGTTCTCCCGCGCGGGGCTCGCCGGGGCGCGCCTTGCCTCCGGTCAGCAGGACGGGGAGGCCCTCATCGTCCCGGCCAAGGACAGCACTCTCGGTACGAAGAACTGCCTTGCCGCCGGCGGGGATCAGGCCGCCCGTGGCGATGGGGCTGGCCTGGTGCGGCGCCAACCGGGTTCCGGGCTCCACCGGGATCCAGGGGCCGCTTCCGTTGACCACCCAGCCGTCCATGGCGGAGGAGGCATAGTGGGGCATGTCCTGAAGGGCCACGATGTCCCGGTCGAGTTTGCGGCCCAAGGCTATCCGGAGTGCCACCGGACCGGGAGGAATCGGGGTGGCTGCATCAAACGCCGCCTGCCGGGCTTCTACCCAGGTGTGGGCCAGATGGTGAGGGGCAGCATGCCCTTCTTCAGTTCTGTCCGGTTCAGCTGTGCCCGGTTTAGATGTGCCGGGTTCAGACGGGCCCGGTTCAGATATGCCGGGTTCCGTTGTGTCTGCACCCGCCCCCGCTTGACTGCCTGGCGGCACCTCAGGATCGCTTTGGGGTTCTGCAGTCATTCGCCGGGAGTCCCGGCGGCGGCTTCGGCGTCGTAGTCTTTGGCCAAGGTACGGGCAACGGCCAGCGCCGCGTCCATGGATTCGGCGTCCATCTCCCTGCCGGGAGCGGCAGCGAGGCCCGCGGCGAAGCCGGCGATAAAAGTGGTGAGCGGCGCGGCCGGCCGGACAACGGCATGGGCCGCAACGCCTGCAAGCGCCAGCACCGCGTTGACGTCTATCTGGACATCCTCAAGCTTGTACGCCTGGAGCAGGGCCCTGCACCACTCCTCCAGCGTTTCGTCCTGGCTTTTCACGAATTGCCTCCCACGTTTGCTCCGCCCGAATGCCGGTCCTGGCTTCCACTCTGGTTCCCGGCGGCAACCCCCAGTGCGGCAGCGTCATCCCAGGTATCCACATCGGACGTGGACCCGGCGGGGACTGTGACAAGCTGCACGTCCAGATTAGCAAGGAGCGCCCTGACAGAGCCGTTGACCAATGCGTTGCGGGCAGCAAGATCGGCACACGCCTTTGTTAACTCAGCTGTGCGGTAAAAACCCAGCAGCGGCTGCGCCCTGGCATCTTCGGCGCGGGCCATGACGCCGCTGCAACGCCCAGCCGTGACCAGCGCCAGGGCATCCTGCAGCACTGCCACTGCCTGGGATGCCAGTGGCATGTCGCAGGCCAGAACCAGGGTGTACGGCGCCGGCGCCGGTCCGCCTCTTTCCACCAGTGCATCCACTCCGGCGGCAATGGCAGCCGCGGGGCCCGAGAAGTGCGGCTCCTCCCGGCAGGTCAGCACATTGGGAGGCAAGGTTGGCGGGGACAGCGCCTGTGAGGGCCGTGCTTCGCTTGCCAGCGGACCCATGTCTCCAACGACGACCGTCTGTCGGGCCCCGGCTGCGGCAGCGACGGCGCGTTCCAGGAGGGTTTGGCCCTGGAAGACCAGCGACTGCTTGGGTACGCCGCCCAGCCGCGATGACCTCCCCCCGGCCAGGATCAGCGCATCAAAGGCCTGCCTGTTCACGTGCACTCCCCCAGCCTAGCGGCCAGCACACCTGCCGGCGGCACCGCTTCTCAGGCAGCGCGCTCCGGAAGCAGGAACGGATCCCAGGCCGGCGTGGGCTTCTCCAGTTCTTTGATCTGCCAGATGGTTCCGTGCGGCGGCTCGGGCACGAACCGCAGGGTCCATCCCATCTCGGCGGGAGTATGGTCGCCCTTGACGTTGTTGCATCGCAGGCAGGCGGCCACCAGGTTCTCCCATGAATCGGCCCCGCCCCGCGATTTCGGGTGCACGTGGTCGATGGTGTGCGCCGCCTTGCCGCAGTAGGCGCATTTATGCCCGTCGCGTCGGAGCACGCCCCTGCGGCTCACGGCCGTGGAGTGGTTGTATCGGGGCCGGATGTAGCGGTTGAGGAGGATCACGGACGGGCGGCCCAGTACGTCGGTGGGGCCCACCACGGGGTCATCCCCTTCGGCCACCACGCTCGCTTTGCCCGTGAGCACAAGCACCAGCGCCCGGCGGAAAGTGATAACCGCCAGCGGTTCATATCCAGCATTCAGAACGAGAGTGCGCATGCACTTACCTCTTCACGGCCGCACCCGTCAGGGGCACGAGGGCCGGCTGCCCTCGGCATGTCCGGGCTATGGATCGACACCACAAGAGTAAACAAAGAAGTACAAAATCAGGTAATCGCCACCCGGAAGCGCTCTCCACAGCCGAACGCCCGGAGACACAACGCGGACGGCGCAGTCCGCTTAAGCGCGAAGGACCCCCGCCTCGATGGCGGGGGTCCTTCACAGCATCCTGCAGACTACGGCCGTTCAGGCCGGCACTCGAAAGCCTAGTTGACGCGGATGAAGACGGGGCCGGAACCGACGTTCGCGCTGAAGACCACGGTCTGGTTTCCGTTGTAGCCGCCGTGGACGGCCATGCCGTTTCCGGCGTAGACAGCAATGTGGGCCATGCCCGAGCCGCCGTCAGCGTAGTAGAGAAGGTCACCCGGCTGTGCTTCGGCTGCACTCACGGTGCGGCCCAGGGACAGGTAGCCGGCAGGCCAGTCATGGAAGTGGATGCCGACGGCGGCCAGGGAGTTGGTGACCAGCATGGTGCAGTCCTGCATGACACCAAGCTGCGCGTAGGCGGCGGAGAGGATTGCAGCGCCCTTGCCGCTGGCGGAAGCCTGGGCTGCGGGAGCGGCGGGAGCCGACGCGGTGGCAACCTTAGCCGTGACCTTGGGAGCAGCAACAGGCTGGGCGGCAGGAGCAGGCTCGGCTTCCTGCACTTCGACCTGGGGCTCAGGCTCGACGACGGGAGCCGGCGTGGTGGTCACGGCGGGCTTCTCGTAGCTGATGGCGATGGTGGATGCCGCGGAGATCGGGGCGTCGACGGCGGATTCAACTTCCAGCGCGGAGACCGGAGCGGAATCGCGCTTGACGTTGGCGTCTGCAGCGTTGGCCGCAATGCCGCTGGTCAGGACCAGGCCGGAAGCAGCAGCGATAACCGCGGCCTGGCGGCCCATGCCGCCTGCGTTGTCGCTGACAGCCTTGGCAATGACAGCGATCGAGTTGGTTTTGGTGGCCTCGGCGCGATGCCGTGCGGTGGCACGAGTCGTCATCAGTTCTCTCTTTCGTTTTTCCTTCGAACCGCTTGTAGGCATGCGAAGGGTGTTGGACGCGCCGGCATCTTGGGGGTACGCCGGCGCATCCCGAACGGGGATGTGGTTTCTAGCGAAGAAGCTTTGGGCAAAGAAAAAGCCCTTGGAGCGCGGAGCCCAAGAACTATTTGCTGTAGTGGTAGTACGACGAGGTACCGGTGGCTGCGGGCGAGTGGAGCAGCGTGCCCTGGGAGGGGTTGAGTGCGCTGATCATCATGCCGTTGCCGACGTAGATGCCGACGTGCGCGCCACCGTTCTGGACAACCAGGTCACCCGGCTGGGGGGCGGAGGTGGGAGTCATGATGCTCCACGCGTTGGTGCGGGGGATGCTGATGCCGGCCTGGGCGTAAACCCACTGCACAAACCCGGAGCAGTCCCAGCCCGTGACGGGGCTGGTGCCGCCCCATACGTAGGAGTGGCCGATACCGGTGTAGGCGAGGGCGGCAATGCCCGAGGTTGCCGCAGCGGACACGGTCTCTTCAGCCTTGGCAGCCGGAGACGCCTCCTGGCCTGCGACGGCCGTGGTGGCGCGGTTCGCCGATGCCGTGGACTGGGTACGCACCGGTTCCACCTTCGGAGCGGCAGTGGTCTTGACGACGGGACGCTCGAAGGACACCGTGGCCGTGGGGGCGGCGGTGACGGCGAGGGCCGTCTGGGCGGAACCGGACTCGGTGGACGCAGAGACACCAGCGGTGGTGTCAGCTGCAGTGGCCGGCAGTCCCATGCTCAGGATGAGGCCCGAAGCCGCTGCCATAACGGCAGCCTGGCGGCCTACGGTCCCGGCATTTGCACTGACGGCTTTGGACACGGCGTCCAGCGGGCTGGTGCGAACCGTTTGCGCACGGTGGCGCGCAGAATTATGGCGTGAAGACACGAAGGTAGCCTCTCCCAATGCCTGCGAGGTGAGCTGTCGGATTCGGATGGGAGTCACCCGGCCACACTGCTTCCTGGGAAGCTCGTGACTTAACCCCAAGGCCTTCTGAAATGAAGACCAAAATTGGTTCCCCCGCCCCTGCCAGACGATGAAATGCGAACGGACCTTGAGCGGTGGCAGAGTTAGGCAATCCGCACAAGAGCGTCAACTTCGGAAAAGTTGACGCGAGTTAGACGGTACAGCAGTTTTCGTTCAATGTCACATTCAGGTCACGGCGGGTTGCGGGAATCTGAGAGTGAGCAATCATTCGGTTACAGCCAGCCCATCGGATCGACCACTTCGCCGTTGACCTGCACCTCGAAGTGCAGGTGGCAGCCGGTGGAGGCACCGGTGGTGCCGCTCAGTGCCACAACGTCCCCGCGGGAGACGGTCTGGCCCACCTTGACGCTGAAGGATGAAAGGTGGTTGTACGTGGTCTCCAGCCCGTTGCCGTGGTCTATGACAACGCGGTTTCCGCCACCGAACTGGTGCCAGCCTGCGAAGGTCACCGTGCCTGTAGCGGCGGCCAGGACGGAGGTCCCGCACTGCGCCACGAAGTCCTGTCCCCGGTGGAAGTCGCCGGAGCCTCCGGTAATGGGACTCACCCGGTAACCGAAGGGGGACGCGGTGGCAAGGGATGCCAGCGGTGTGGCCAGGGTGCCGGCCGAAGCGGCGCGCGTGACGGAGCCGGCGGACTGGGCGCTCAGGAGCTGCTTCAGCTTCCCGTCCGGGTCGGCCTGGGTCACCACGGCGGAGCGGCTGAAGTCGACCTGGGCTCCGATATCAGCGGAGATCTGCGGCTGGGGGCTGACGGCGGAAGCTGCCAAGGGGGCGCTGCCGGCGGCGTCGGTCGCCATGACGGGACTCGTGGCGGGCACGGTAACCGTCAGCACCAGGCCCGTGGCGGCAAGGGCGATGCCGGCTTTTTGGCCGATGCCGCTGGCAGCGGCAAACTCCGTCATCTGCCGGAACGGACCCCGGCGGCGGCGCGCGTCACGATGCAGATCGCGGGGGCGCTCCGCTGCGACAACTTCGGCAAACCGGGGTGCCGAAGGGGGGCCCGCCGCGCGTCGGCGGCCCCGGGGGGTCTGCATGGTCAAGAAGGGTTCCTCTCTGGAAGAAGCCTGCGGAGTTAGCTGTCGGATTCGGGTCAGAGAGATCAAAGACCCGGCCCGCCGCACGCAAGCTTCTGCACAGGGGTATTCCCGGAAGAATCCTTCACTGGAGAGGCTTGCTGCTGACGGACTTCACCCCAAGGCAGTCCCCCGCTGCCGCTTGTGGTTCCCCGCCTCTGCCAGTAACGACTCGTGCACCTGGCCCGCTGGCAGAGCTCGGCTCCGGGTCAGGTAACGCTTATGTATCAACGCTTGCACTCAACTATAGGGGCTTAAGTCCCTAGGTAACAATTCCGTTACCGTTGCGGGGACTCCCCTCCGTGGGGTATGAACCCCTGGCTCAGCGCTGGCTGACAGCCACGAACACGTGCGCGGCCACCTCTGGCGGCAGCTCCAGCGCGCCCTCAATCCCCGGGACCCGCACGGAGATGTAATCTCCCACACGTTCCAGCGCCACGGCAGCACCCGGACGGATTCCTCCCTCATCCAGCTGCGCCAGCAGTTCCGGTTCCACCTGGATTGGTTCCGCAAGGCGGCTGATGGTTACCCCCGACGCAGGGCCGTAGTTCTTCATTGCTTCCACCAGGCTGATGGCGCCGTCGGCGAAGCCGGGGCCCGCCTGTCCGCCCAGGGCAGCGAGGCCGGGGATGGGGTTGCCGTACGGCGACTCGGTGGGATGGCCCAGCATCTCGTAGATGCGCTGCTCCACCCGCTCGCTCATGACGTGTTCCCAGCGGCAGGCTTCGTCATGTACATAGGCCCAGTCCAGGCCGATGACGTCTGCCAGCAGCCGCTCGGCCAGCCGGTGCTTGCGCATGACCTCGGTGGCGCGCTTGCGGCCCGTGTCCGTGAGTTCCAGGTGCCGGTCGCCGGAGACCACCACCAGCCCGTCGCGTTCCATCCTGCCGATGGTCTGGGAGACGGTGGGCCCCGAGTGGCGCAGACGCTCGGCGATACGGGCCCGAAGGGCGACGATGTTTTCTTCCTCAAGCTCCAGGATGGTCCTGAGGTACATCTCCGTAGTGTCGATCAGATCCGTCATCCAGCTCAGCTCCTCGAGCGCAGTACCTTGCGTTGTTCCACCGTGCCGCCTCTTCCCGCGAGGTAGTCCGGGAGAAAGCTTAGCCTGTTTTGACTTAGTCCGAATAGCTGAAGGGGGCCGGGCCCGTCTCAATGTCTGGACTTTGCCCCCGCCGGCTCCCACGCCCGCGGCGGTTCAGGCAGAATGGGGAAGGCCTGCAGCGCAGCCACCGCGCACTGCAGGCCACCCACTGCCCGCCCTTCCGGACAAAGCTTTCGTCCCCGCCGAATTGGAGCACCTGTGAGCGACACCAGCATCACGATCCCCGCCGACCTCCTGCCCCAGGACGGGCGGTTCGGGGCCGGCCCGTCAAAGGTCCGGCCGGAACAGATCGAGGCGCTGGCAGCAGCTTCCAAGACAATCCTCGGCACTTCCCACCGGCAGGCCCCGGTCAAGAACCTGGTCGGATCGGTCCGTGAAGGGCTGAGCCAGTTTTTCCGCGCCCCGGAGGGTTATGAGGTCGTCCTGGGCGTCGGCGGATCCACCGCGTTCTGGGATGTTGCCAGCTTCGGCCTCGTGGAGAAGAAAGCCCAGCACCTCTCCTTCGGCGAGTTCGGGTCCAAGTTCGCCGCAGCCACAAACAAGGCGCCGTTCCTGGAAGCCTCGTCGATCATCAAGTCCGAGCCCGGCACCCGGCCTGCAGCCCAGGCCGAGGCCGGCGTGGACGTCTACGCCTGGCCGCAGAACGAAACCTCCACCGGCGTTGCCGCCCCGGTGCAGAGGGTATCCGGAGCCGATGAAGGATCGCTGGTCCTCGTGGACGCCACCTCGGCTGCCGGCGGCCTGGACGTGGACGTTGCCCAGAGCGATGTCTACTACTTCGCCCCCCAGAAGAACTTCGCTTCCGACGGCGGCCTATGGCTTGGCCTGTTCTCCCCCGCAGCGCTGGAGCGTGCTGCCGGCATCAAAGCGAGCGGCCGCTGGATCCCGGACTTCCTGGACCTCCAGACCGCCATCGACAATTCCCGCCTGAACCAGACGTACAACACGCCCTCGCTGTCCACGCTGGTTACCCTGGACGCCCAGGTCCAGTGGCTGAACTCAAACGGCGGGCTGGATTTTGCTGCCGCCCGCACCGCAGACTCCGCAGGCCGTATCTACAGCTGGGCGGACGCGTCGGACTTCGCAACACCGTTCGTGGCCAACCCGGACGAGCGCTCCAACGTCATTGCAACCATCGACTTCGACGATTCAGTGGATGCTGCCCAGGTTGCGAAGGTCCTGCGCGCCAACGGCATCGTCGACACCGAGCCTTACCGGAAGCTGGGCCGCAACCAGCTGCGCATCGCCACCTTCGTGGCCATCGAGCCCAGCGACGTTTCGGCCCTGCTGGCCAGCATCGACTACGTGGTGGGCGAGCTGCGGAAGTAGACAAGTTAACGTACGACGGCGCCGCCCGGGGTTTTCCCGGACGGCGCCGTTTGTTTGTGGTCAGGAAGTTTTTGCTTCCTCTTCAAGCTGCCCGCCGGCGTCGACAATTCCTTCGTCCCCAGGTTCCTGCTCCACTGCCGCAGGCTCCTCCGGCTGCCCTTGTTCGGGTTCCTGCTGCTGCTCGTCCTCGGGACGGACGCGTTCGGCCCACGGCACCCATTCCGGGGCCAGGATGGATTCCTGGGACGGCAGCAGGCCCAGTTCGTTGACCGTGACCACCTTGGAGCGCGAGTTGCGGGTCAGCACCGCGTACCACTGCCAGCCCATGTAGCCGGGCAACCGGGACTCGAACAGGTGCGTGACCAACCGGTCGCCCTCGCTCTTGGCCGCCAGGTGCGCGCCGATGGTGGCCGCCGGCGTAATGCTTTCCACTGCAGTCCGCGCAGCGTCAACCGCCGCGGCCAGGAAAGCATCGGGCTTGCCCGTACGCCACACGGGCACGCCGGCCTTGCGTTTGGGCGGAGTCTTGGCAGCCTGCTCCTGCACTGGCGTGCCCGGCTGTTCAGATTGGGGGTCCATGGGGGCCTAAACGTCCAGCTCGTCGGCGACCTTGCGGAGGGCAGCGGCGATGGCCTTGCCCTTGTTGCCGTCCGGGTACTTGCCGTTTGAGAGGGTTCCCGACAAGTTGTCCAGGACGGTCACCAGGTCCTGGACCAGCGGGGCGAGGTCCTTCGCGCTGGGACGCTTGGCTTTGGCGATGGACGGGGTCTTGTCCAGCACCCGCAAACCCAGGGCCTGGGCACCCTTGCGGCCGTCGGCCACCCCGAACTCCACGCGGGTGCCCGCTTTCAGCTCCGTCACTCCCTCGGGCAGCGACGACTTCGGCAGGAAGACCTCCTGGCCGTCCTCGCCCGCGAGGAACCCGAAGCCCTTGTCCTTGTCATACCACTTGACCTTGCCGGTAGGCACGTAATCAACCTTCTTCGTTCTGCTGTCATGAGACACGGCCGGCTGCCACCGCGTCCGCATTGTTGTGCGGGTTCAAGGTATGGCCAGCGCAAACCGTATTGGTCTGTATCCTTCAAGGTTATCCTGCCGTATACCCTAATCATGCTTCCTGCGGCACTGTTCCGCCCCGGGCGCAAGGTCCGCGGCTTTCACCTGCACCGCTCCGGCCGCTGTAGCGTTACGTCCATGACACCCACGCGTTACCGGCGGCCGCTGATGGTCCTCGCCGCAGTTATTGCCGTCCTTTCCCTCATAGCCGTGGGAACTGTCATGGCTCTTGCCTTCGCCGGTTCGGTCGCCCCCGCCTGGGTCACCTACCCGGCGCTTTACGGCCTGCCGGTGGCCTTCGTCCTGATGCTCCTGCTGGTCCTGGACGGCGTTGCCGCCCGGCGGCGGACGGGGCGGCGGGAGCCGCGGTAACGTTGAACTGATGTCCCTCATTCGTGCGCTCGGCAAGGACCTGGAGGCGCGCAGCGACGACTCGTTGCGCGCGTTGTTCGCCGCGCGGCCGGACCTCATCTCCCCCTCAGTTCCGGACTTCGCTGCGCTGGCGGCACGGGCGAGTTCACGTGTCAGCGTCCAGCGTGCGCTTGAGCGGCTCAACCGGCCACAGATGCAGGTCCTTGAAACCCTCCATCTGTGCACCAACACGGATACCGGGCACAGCGCGTCGGCAGAAGGCCTGCACCAGCTGATCCGGGGCGCGTCCCTGGCTGTCATCGAACAGATCATGGGTACCCTGCAGGAGCTTGCCCTGGCCCATCCTGCCGCTCCCCCGCACGGCACCCCTCCCCCCGCAGCCGGGCACCACTTTTATCTGCCCGTTGGCTCCCTCAAGGATGTGGTGGGAATCTACCCGGCCGGCCTGGGGCGCAGCTACACAGAGCTGGTCCGCTTGCAGCCGGCCTTCGCGCAGAGGGCAGTGCAGCTGGTTTCCGAACTGCACCGCAACGGATTCGCAATTCACAATGCCACCACGCCCATGGAGGCGGCGCTGGCGCTGCAGCACTGGACTTCCTCCCCGGAGGCATTGCAGGACATCCTCGCCGGGGCGCCGGAACGGACGACGGCGTTGCTTGCCAGGTTCCGCAACTGGGCCATGGGTGCCGTCCCCCAGGCCCAACGGAAGGCTTCGGTCACGACTGAGGGAGCCGACGTCGGGCCTGTGGACTGGCTCCTTGCGCGCGGGCTGCTGGTTCCGCTGGACGCCGCCCACGTGGAGCTGCCGCACAGCGTGGGGCTGGCCCTGCGCGGCGGGGCGGTCATCAACGACTTCACCCTCTCGCCACCGGTACCGGAGCTCGGCCGGACCACCGCCGCGCTGCGCAGGAATGCGGCGCTCAGCGCGATCTCGGAAACCCTGCGGCTGGTCTCCGAACTGCTGCACGCCATCAGGGAAAACCCGCTGGCCACGCTGCGCAGCGGAGGCGTGGGCGTCCGTGAGGTGCGCCGGCTGTCCGACCATTTGCGCATAGACCAGGGCGCGGTGGGCCGGCTGCTGGAAGTGTGCGGCCTGGCAGGACTGATCCGCCTCGACGTTGACTCTTCGGCCTGGGTGCAGCCGCCGCAGCTGGAGTGGCTGGTGCTTCCGCGGCAGGAACAGTGGCTGTGGCTGGTGAACGCCTGGCTTGCCAGCGAGCGCGTACCGTCGATGGTGGGCCAGCCCGTGAACACGGCGCCCGGGGCGCCGTCCGGCCGGGCTGCGTCCGGAACCACCATCGCCGCGTTGTCCGCCAGCGCGCAGCGGCCCGACGCGCCCGTGGTCCGCAAGCGCATCCTGGAGATCCTGCACGAATTAACTGTCGAAGCCGCCGGACCGGACGGCACCGCGCCCGTGCTTGATGCCGCCGCGGTCCTGCAGCGGGCGGAATGGTCCCAGCCGCGGATGGCCCGGC
Organism: Arthrobacter sp. B1I2; assembly: GCF_030816485.1. Classification (NCBI taxonomy): domain Bacteria; kingdom Bacillati; phylum Actinomycetota; class Actinomycetes; order Micrococcales; family Micrococcaceae; genus Arthrobacter; species Arthrobacter sp. B1I2. The sequence goes on from NZ_JAUSYC010000001.1 coordinate 174,979, forward strand.
GGTTCAGTTCCCTCATTCGGGGGGTCCTCGCCGAGGCGGAACTGCTGGGACTGGTGGGGTCAGGTGCCCTGAGCCAATTGGGAAGCGCGCTGGCCGAAGACAACCCCGATGCCGCCCTTGCCATCCTGGGCGAGCACCTGCCTGCTGCCCTAAACCATGTGCTGTTGCAGGCCGACCTGACCGCTGTTGCCCCGGGTTACCTCGCTCCTGCCCTGACCGAAAAGCTCTTGGTGATGGCCGACGCCGAGGGGCAGGGCCCTGCCACCATCTACCGGTTCTCGGCGGCGTCCATAAAACGGGCACTCGACGACGGCTACGACGCCGCCGGCCTGCTCGAGTTCCTTCGGGAACACTCCGCCACCGCTGTTCCCCAGCCACTGGAGTACCTGGTGGAAGACACCGCTTCCCGGCACGGCAGGCTCCGGATAGGCCAGGCCGCAAGCTTCATCCACAGCGACGATGAAGCCGCGCTCCGCGAGTTGCTGGCAGGACCCAAGGCTGTGCAGCTTGGCCTGGCCAGCCTTTCCCCCACGGTACTTACGTCATCAGCACCGCCGCGTGAGCTCGCCGCCGCGCTCCGGAGCCTGGGCCTGTCACCGTCCGTGGACGGTGCTGAACCGGCCGCGCACCTCCGCCGGCCTTCCGCGCCCCAGGAGAGCCCGCGTCCCGTGTATACCGCCCCGCGGATGGCGCCCGCGGCGGAGGAGGTCCAAGCCCAGCTGGACGTCCTGCGGCAGGCGGGCCCCGCCGTCGGACACTACCCGGGTGCAGCGGGCAGCGAGGCAGCCACCCAGCTGGGACTTGAGGCGCTGCAAAGGGCCATCCGGCTGAAACAGCCGATCCGCATGAACGTGGTGGACAACCTGGGGAATGCCAGCCTGGAAATTGTTGTTCCGCTATCCGTGGGCGGGGGCCGGGTGCGCGTGTTCGATCCGGCCAAGGATACCGAGCGGGTCCTGTCCGTCCATCGCATTATTGACATCGAGGCCGCAGAGGAACTGCGCCAGTGAAGGATTCCCCCGCGTGACCGACGGACCCCTGATCGTCCAAAGCGACAAAACCATCCTCCTCGAGGTGGACCACGAGCTGGCCACCGAGGCCCGGCACGCCATCGCGCCGTTCGCCGAACTGGAGCGCGCGCCCGAGCATATGCACAGCTACCGGCTGACCCCGTTGGGGCTGTGGAACGCACGCGCCGCCGGACTGGACGCGGAAAAAGTGCTGGACGCGCTGCTGAAGTACTCACGCTTCCCGGTGCCGCACTCGCTGCTGATCGACGTCGAGGAAACCATGTCCCGCTACGGCCGGCTGCGCCTCGAGAAGGACCCGCGCCATGGACTGGTCATGCGGACCGATGACTATCCGGTGCTGGAGGAAGTGATCCGGGCCAAGAAGATCGCGCCGCTGCTGGGACCCAGGATCGACGGCGAGACCGTGGTGGTGCACGCATCCCAGCGGGGCCAGCTCAAGCAGCTGCTGCTGAAGATCGGCTGGCCGGCGGAGGACCTGGCCGGTTATGTGGACGGCACCCCGCACCTGATTGCGCTCAACGAGGACGGCTGGGAACTGCGGCCCTACCAGCGCCTGGCCAGTGAGAACTTCTGGGCGGGCGGCAGCGGGGTGGTGGTGCTGCCCTGCGGTGCCGGTAAGACACTGGTGGGGGCCGCGGCCATGGCCACCGGTTCCACCACCACGCTGATCCTGGTCACCAACACCGTGGCAGCACGGCAGTGGAAGGACGAGCTGCTCCGGCGCACCACCCTCACCGAGGAAGAAATCGGCGAATACTCCGGCGCCCTGAAAGAGGTCCGGCCGGTGACCATCGCCACCTACCAGGTGCTCACCACCAAGCGCGGCGGGATCTACCCCCACCTGGAACTCGTGGACGGCCACGACTGGGGGCTGATCATCTACGACGAGGTCCACCTCCTTCCGGCACCGATTTTCAGGATGACCGCCGACCTGCAGGCCCGCCGCCGCCTTGGGCTCACCGCCACCCTGGTCCGCGAGGACGGGCGCGAAGGCGAGGTGTTCAGCCTGATCGGTCCCAAGCGGTATGACGCGCCGTGGAAAGACATTGAGTCCCAGGGCTACATCGCTCCGGCAGACTGCGTGGAGGTCCGTGTGGACCTGCCCAAGGACGAACGCGTGGCCTACGCCATGGCCGATGACGCCGACAAGTACCGGTTGTGCGCCACCTCGGAGTCAAAAACGCAAGTAGTGGAGCAGCTGGTGGCAAGGCACGCCGGCGAGCAGCTGCTGGTGATCGGCCAGTACATCGACCAGCTGGACGACCTCGGCGAGCGCCTGCAGGCACCGGTGATCAAGGGTGATACCTCCGTCAAGGTACGGCAGAAACTCTTTGACGCGTTCCGCGCCGGGGAGCTGCAGACTCTTGTGGTGTCCAAGGTGGCCAACTTCTCCATCGACCTGCCTGAGGCCTCGGTGGCCATCCAGGTCTCGGGCTCCTTTGGGTCCCGCCAGGAAGAGGCGCAGAGGCTGGGCCGGCTGCTGCGGCCGAAGAAGGACGGCCGGGCGGCCCGCTTCTACTCACTGGTGGCACGGGACACCCTGGACCAGGACTTCGCTGCCAAACGCCAGCGGTTCCTGGCCGAGCAGGGATATGCCTACCGGATCATGGACGCCAAGGACGTGCACGCGGCGGAGTAGTCCGCCGCGTGCACGCCGCTCACCTCACGCCCTCGGAACTGTCCCGCTCAATGGTCCCCGTCCGGGGATCGAGCTGCGGACGTTCGTAGGCCAGTTCCCCGCCGCTGCGGCCGCCATAGGGACGGCCGTGGTCCGCAAACTCCTCCCGGAAGAAGGCGAGGCACCACTGCCCCATCTGGATCCTCGCGCCGGTCCGCAATACAGATGGTCCGGTCCGGGAGACACTGCCGCTGACCGGCCCATTCGGCACCAGGACGTATTCATCCTGCTCGTCGTGCCTGATTTCAGCGTGGAACTCCTCCAGGCCCTCAAGCCGGACATCCGCCCCGGGGCCGCTCCCGATCGTTGTAACGTCTCCGGTCAGGGCTACTTCCCGCGGAATCTGGCCGGTCCAGGTGGCCGAGTCCTGGACAAAGATCAGCCGCGGCCTGCCACCGCCCCTGGCGTAGTGGGTAGTGGTGATGCGGCGCGTGATCTTCCGCTGGACAGTGGGAACCAGCGGCAAGGGGGTGGACGGCGGCAGCAGTGCCATGCCCTTGGGCCTCCGCCTGCCCCGCCGGACCAGAGGCAGCAGGGAGCCGAGTTTGCCCAGCTTGATGTGGGGCGAACGCGTCAACAGCCGCTGTGAAGCAGGGCTGTCCACCTTGCCCAGGCTGAGGATGTTTCCGCCAGGGCCGGCCACGGTGATGCTTACCCCCTTGCGGGCCAGCAGCTCCGCCAGCGGCTTGATGTCCTCCAGGGACGGCAACCCACCGCCTGTCAACGGCGCCAGGCCTTCCAGTGACACCGTCACCTCGGCGCCGGCAGCCCTGGCGCTGCCCGTTGTGACCGCCCCGGACTCATCGGTGTATGCGAAGTCCAGCTCAACGTCCAGACGGTACTCCGGCATGTCCGTCAGCCGCGGTTCGAGTCCGACCCGGCGGCATCCCTGTCGCTGGTGGTGACGCGCAGGCTGCCGTTGAGCTTCCAGGTGGCGCGCGGCGCGTCAGGGCCGATGTCACGTGGAACTTCAACGGTCATATCGATGAACTGGTAGTTGATTGCAGCACCTTTGCCAGTGAGATAGGACCACATCTCCTCGGCGAGGTCTGCCCAGTCCCGGATGCTGCGTTCATTTACAGCAGCGTTTTCAGAAGCACTCAGGTCAGTCATGATGGTCTATCCCCTTCGATGGGCCAGGAACTATCGGATAACTTCCGTTGTTGGCGCGGGGCCACCGGTGGCGGGAGGAGCGAGCAGCCGGTGAACCGTTGGAACGCTGGTACCGGGCTTGACTGGCCCGGCACCCATCACTGTATTCCCGGGAGCAGGACGGGGGAAGACGCGGGGCGCGGAACGTTCTTGTCGTAAGTTGGGTTCCCGGGTGCGGAACAGCGGGCGGCGACGCACACTGGAAGCATGGATACACGAATCATTCCGGCCGTGCCAGGGCCTGGACAGGAGTCTGTATGGGACTACCCCCGGCCGCCGCGGATTGAGCCCAGCAGCGAGCGGATACGCATCGTCCTGGGCGGTGAGCTGATCCTTGACACCACGGACTCGCTGCGTGTTCTGGAGACCAGCCATCCGCCGGTGTACTACGTCCCGCAATCAGCATTTGTTTCCGGCGCGCTGGGGCCCGGCGCGGGCAGCAGCTTCTGCGAGTTCAAGGGCGCGGCCAGGTACCTGACAGTGCGGGGAGGCGGGAAGGAAGCGGACGGCGCTGCCTGGTCGTACCCTGAGCCCGCGTCCGGTTTTGAGGCCCTCGCCGACCGGGTGGCGGTCTACCCGGGCAGGATGGACTACTGCGAGGTGGATGGAGAGCGGGTGCGTGCCCAACCCGGACGCTTCTATGGCGGCTGGATCACCAGCCGGGTCGTGGGTCCGTTCAAGGGCGAGCCGGGAACCATGGGCTGGTAGGCGCCGCGCACCGTCATCATGCTCACAACGAATACCCAGACAACTCCCAGAGACTGGGAGCATGATGGGAGCATGAACAAGAACGGTCCAGAAGCCAGGCTGCTTGTTGTGGACGATGAACCCAACATCCGCGAACTCCTCTCCACGTCACTGCGGTTCGCCGGCTTTGAGGTGGTCTCCGCTGGAAACGGGCGCGATGCCCTCGCCGCAGCTGACGCGCACGCCCCTGACCTGGCCGTGCTGGACGTCATGCTCCCGGACATGGACGGCTTCACCGTGACCCGCCGGCTCCGCGCCTCCGGAAAGCACTTCCCTGTCCTCTTCCTGACTGCGAAGGACGACACCGAGGACAAAGTCACCGGCCTCACGGTAGGCGGCGATGACTACGTCACCAAGCCCTTCAGCCTCGACGAAGTGGTGGCCCGGATCCGCGCCGTGCTCCGGCGGACGCAGCCCCTGCTGGACGATGACGCAGTCATCCGCGTCGATGACCTGGAGCTCGACGACGACGCCCACGAGGTGCGGCGCGGCGGTACTGTCATCGAGCTCTCCCCCACGGAGTTCAAGCTGCTGCGCTACCTCATGCTCAATCCCAACCGGGTCCTGTCCAAGTCGCAGATCCTGGACCACGTCTGGGAGTACAACTTCAACGGCGACGCGTCCATCGTGGAGTCCTACATCTCCTACCTGCGGCGCAAAGTGGACATCGACCCCGAGGCCCCTGCCCTGATCCAGACCAAGCGCGGCGTGGGCTATGTGCTGCGGACGGCTGAAAAGCGCTGACCTTGCTGAAGCGGTGGAAGTCGGCCTCGCTCAGGTCGCAGCTGGTGGCCATGATCATGGCCCTGCTGATCGTGGCGCTGACGGTGACCGGAGCGGTCACGCTGACGCTGCTGCACAGTTATCTCCAGGGCCAGGTGGACGACAAGCTGAACGCCGCCGTCGACTCCGCCCGGAAACAGCGCTCGTTCACCCAGCTGCAGGCACCCAGCTCCATTCCCACCGACTATTCCCTGATGCTCTTCGCCCCGGACGAGGAGCCGTACACGTTCGGCGGGGATCCTGACCACCACCCGGACATCAGCGGCATCACGGCGGAGCAGGCCCAGGCGCGCGGACTGGCTCCCTTCCAGGTCCGGGGAACGGACGGGGAAAACTGGCGGGTCGTGGCAGTGACGGTCCAGAACGGCCAAAACACGGCCGTGGTGGTCATCGGCCTGCCCTTGGAGAGCGTTGACGATGTCCTCAAGCATGCCACCCTGGTGGTTACCGGAGTGGGCCTGCTGACGCTGCTGCTGGCCTCGCTCATCGCCAGCTGGACCGTGTCGCGGTCCTTCCGGCCGCTGGCCAGGGTGGAGAAAACGGCGGCGGCCATTGCCGCCGGTGACCTCTCCCGCCGCGTGGAGGTGGAGAACCCGGCCACCGAGCTGGGCCGGCTCAGCAGTTCGCTCAATGCCATGCTGGCGCATATCGAGACTGCGTTCGCAGCGCGGACCGCTTCGGAAGCAAGGATGCGCCGTTTCGCCGCTGACGCATCACACGAGCTTCGCACCCCCCTGGTGACCATCCGCGGTTTCTCGGAGCTGTACCGCCATGGTGCCCTGGCCACGGACGAAGACGTGGCCACTGCCATGGGCCGGATCGAAAGCGAAGCCAAGCGCATGGGTTCCATGGTTGAGGACCTGCTCCTGCTGGCCCGCCTCGATGAGCAGCGGCCGTTGCAGCAAAAGCCGGTGGACCTTCAACTGATCGCCCACGACGCCGTGGTGGACACCCAGGCCAGCGACCGGTCCAGGCTGATCTCTCTTACGGGGCTCGATGGCGGGTCCGCGGCGCCGGCTCCGGTCCTCGGGGATGAAGCCAAGCTGCGCCAGGTGGTGGGCAACCTTGTGGGCAACGCCTTGCGCTACACGCCGGAGGGCAGCCCCATCGAACTCGCGGTCGGGGTCCGCGGGACCGGCGGTGAGGAGCGCTCGGTCATCGAAGTACGGGACCACGGGCCGGGCATTTCGCAAGAGGATGCAGCCAAGGTCTTTGAACGCTTTTACCGCGCCGACACCTCGCGCACCAGGGAGACCGGCGGCAGCGGTCTTGGGCTCGCCATCGTGGCTGCAATCGTAGGGTCCCACGGCGGCTCCGTGCGGGTGGAAGAGACCGACGGCGGCGGCGCCACGCTGGTGGTCAGCCTTCCGCGGCGTGAGCACGCACCTCGCACTGACGGCGGGGACGGGCAGGAGGCAGCGGCCGGCCGTGCCGCCAACGCCAAGGGCAGCGACGGATCGGTTATCCACATATAGCCGCGGGCCATGGCTGCCCCCTGCCTCAGCTCCGTAGGCTCGTCCCAGCAGCCCGGACCCGCCGGGCGCGGGGGTTCCCCGCCCGCCGTATCGAAAGGCACAGCCATGAGCATCATTTCCGTCGACACTGAATTACTGCAGCTGAAGTCCGCAAACGTGCAGGCCACCGTGGACCGGATCAGCGCGGACGTGCAAACAATGAAGCGCGGCCTGGACGAGCTGCAGGGGTCATGGCGTGGCTCCGCGGCCGCCAACTTTCAGGCGCTCATAACCGAATGGACCATCACCCAGGGCCGGGTGGAGGCGTCGCTGGCCTCCATCAACGCGGCCCTGGCCTCTGCCGCCGCCACGTATGCCCAGGCGGAGCAGGGAAACACGCAGCGGTTCAGCTGACCCCCCCGGCCTAGGCCTCCGGGGTTCCCTGGTGGAACCGCAGCCGCCACCGGCCGCCGTCCAGGACCCACAGCGAGCTGCGAAGCGTGGTGCCGGAGCGAGCGAAGCTTCGGTACGTGAGCAGGACAGCGCTGCTGCCGATGCGGTCAGCACCCAGTATTTCAATGTCGGTCCGTTCCCCGGGGTCCTCCTCGAGGGCCATCATCATGGCGTCCCGGGTCCAGACCCTTCCCGAGCTGCCGATCTCCATGAAGTCCGGGTGGAGAAGGACGGCGGTCCGGCCGATGTCGCCCCGCACCAGCGGGCCCAACAGCTCGCGTTCGAGCTCTTCCACCAGCGCCTCGGGCGGGATGGAGCGGGCCTGCTGTGACGCCTCGGCCGCTTCCAGGGCTTCCGTGTCCAGCTCACTGAACAGGTCAAGTTCATCGAAGGCTGAGAGCGGTTCAGGAGTGGCCCGCGGCTGGTTGGTGCCCGTTCCCGGCGCTTTGCCGCCGGCCGCAGCCGCGTTGCCGGCCGGTGCTGCTGGCCGGCGGGCGGATGCGGCAGCGGGGATGTCCAGGGTGGCTGGCGGGAGGCCGACGGAGGGCGGCTGCGCGTCCAGGGCCCGTCCAGAGGTGCCTGGGTGGTGCCCGCCAGGAAATCCCGGCCCGGACCTTGCTGCCACTCCCTGCTGGTACGCCGTGGCCGCGGCCCTCGCCCGTTCGTCCGCAGCCTCATTCAGGTCGTGGCCGGCGTGGCCCTTGACCCACTCGAACGTGTAGGTCCGCCCGGCCAGTTCACGGTCCAGTTCCTTTAGCAGCTCCACGTTGAGGACCGGCTTTCCGTCGGCCTTGCGCCACCCCTTGCGCTTCCACCCCGGCATCCACTTGGTGATGGAGTTGATCACGTACTGGCTGTCGCATAGGATGCGCAGGTCTTCCCCGGGCAGGTGCGCGGTGGCACGGAGGAGGTCCAGGACAGCCATGAGCTCCCCCTGGTTGTTGGTTCCGTGCGGCCAGCCGCCTGCGCGCCAGCAATTGTCATTCACATACCAGGCCCAGCCGGCCGGGCCGGGGTTTCCTAAGGCCGAACCATCAGCCGCTGCAGTAATCGTCACCGGTCCATCCTGCCAGAAGCAACTGACACTGGCCTGGCCGACCTATTGGAAAGCGTTTACCAGAAGATCTTGACGGGAACACCTATCTCGCGAAACAATCACAGCATCACCTGAGAAAACGGTTTCTGCCATGTGGTTTGGCTCCGGCTAACACGCAGCCACGGCACGAAGGAAGCCAACCCGGAAGGAAAATCAATGACGATTCCAGTCGTAAGCCGGCGCCGTTTCCAGCTCGGCGCCGCGGCCCTGGCCCTGTCCATCCTGGCCACGGGCTGCGGTGCACCCGGCGGCTCCGCCGACAATGGCCAGGTGACCTTGCGGTTCGCCTGGTGGGGCAATGAATACCTGAACGGACAGACGGACAAGGTCATCGCGGCGTTCGAGGCCTCGCATCCGAATATCAAGATCAAGGCGGAGCCGGGCGAATGGTCCAGCTACTGGGACAAGCTGGCAACAAAGACTGCCGCCAATGATGCGCCGGACGTTATCCAGATGGACCAGAAATACATCGCAGAATACGGCGGCCGTGGCGCATTGTTGGACCTGTCCAAGCAGAACGGCATCGACACCTCCAAACTGGACAAGGAAGCACTTGGCTCCGGTCAGTACGATGGCGCACAGTACGGCCTGAGTACGGGCCAGAACGCGTACGTCATTATGGCCAATACCAAAGTCTTCGAGGCGGCCGGCGTTCCCCTCCCCAACGACGAAACGTGGACCTGGAAAGACTTCATGGACACGGCGGCGAAGATCAGCGCGGCCGGTGACGGGAAGACCTACGGAGCCGCTTATGGCAGCAATGAAGCCGACCTCATCATCTGGCTGCGCCAGCACGGCGAAAATCTCTACTCCGGAGACGGGAAGCTGGACTTCAATACGGCAACCGCCTCGTCATTCTGGGAACGACTCAAGGAACAGCGGGATTCCAAGGCCAGCCCGCCGGCCACCGTGGCCACCGAGGATGCGGGTGCCGGACTGGAGGAAAGCCTCTTTGGGACGAACCGGGTGGCCATGGCCTGGTCGTGGACCAACCAGCTTGGTTCGCTTGCATCCACCACGGGCAGCAACATCAAGATGCTCCGCGCGCCCAGCGCCGACGGCTCCGCCGCCGCAAATGGAATGTACTACAAGCCCAGCATGTTCTGGTCAACCTCGTCGCGCTCAAAGCATCCCCAGCAGGCTGCGGAGTTCATCAACTACCTGGTCAACAGCCCCGAGGCCGGGGGCATCCTGATGACGGACCGGGGCGTGCCCACCAATCCCGAAATCGTCAAGAGCATCACGCCCACCCTGAAGCCGGCTGACACCAGTGTCGTGTCCTTCCTCAAGGACATTGCCCCCGATGTAAAGGACGCGCCGCCGGTGCCGCCCGTCGGCTCCGGCAGCGTGCAGAACGTCGTCAAGCGTTACACGGATGAAGTGCTGTATGACCGGCTGACGCCGCAGGCCGCGGCGGAAGCCTTCAAGAAGGAGGTCCAGGGGATGCTGGACTCGGCCCGGAAGTAATTCCGTCCAGAGTTTTTGGACAGATACGACGACTTCAGCCCACGCCAAGTCCGCATATCTGTCCAAAAACTCCTGGGACAAAAAATGCGGCCCCCTCGCAAACGAGGGGGCCGCATTTTTTGGTTGGCGGGACAGATCCCGGCAGGAAGGCTTAGAAGCCGCCCATGCCTCCCATGCCGCCCATGTCGTCGCCGCCTGCGGGGGCAGCATGCTTCTCCGGCTTGTCGGCCACCACTGCTTCGGTGGTGAGGAACAGGCCGGCGATGGATGCCGCGTTCTGCAGGGCAGAGCGGGTTACCTTGACGGGGTCGTTGATGCCGGCGGCCAGCAGGTCGACGTACTCGCCGGTTGCTGCGTTCAGGCCGTGGCCGGCGGGCAGGCCGCGGACCTTGTCGACCACAACGCCCGGCTCGAGGCCGGCGTTGAAGGCAATCTGCTTCAACGGGGCGTCGATGGCAACGCGGACGATGTTGGCGCCCGTTGCTTCATCACCCGTGAGGTTCAGGTTGGCGAAGGCCTTGAGGCCGGCCTGAATGAGGGCCACGCCGCCACCGGCGACGATACCTTCCTCGACGGCAGCCTTCGCGTTGCGGACTGCGTCCTCGATGCGGTGCTTGCGTTCCTTGAGCTCAACTTCGGTGGCGGCACCGGCTTTGATGACGGCAACGCCGCCGGCCAGCTTGGCCAGGCGTTCCTGCAGCTTCTCGCGGTCGTAGTCGGAGTCCGAGTTTTCGATCTCGGCGCGGATCTGGGAAACGCGGCCTGCGATCTGGTCGGCGTCGCCGGCACCTTCGACGATGGTGGTCTCGTCCTTGGTGACAACAACCTTGCGGGCCTGGCCCAGGAGTTCCAGGCCGGCGTTCTCCAGCTTGAGGCCAACCTCTTCGGAGATGACCTGGCCGCCGGTGAGGACGGCGATGTCGGCGAGCTGGGCCTTGCGGCGGTCACCGAAGCCCGGAGCCTTGACGGCGACGGACTTGAAGGTGCCGCGGATCTTGTTCACGATCAGGGTGGCCAGAGCCTCGCCTTCGATGTCCTCGGCGATGATCAGCAGCGGCTTGTTGGACTGCATGACCTTTTCCAGGACAGCAACCAGTTCCTTGACGTTGGAGATCTTGGAGTTGACGATCAGGATGTACGGGTCTTCGAGGACCGTCTCCTGGCGCTCGGTGTCAGTGACGAAGTAGGCGGAGATGTAGCCCTTGTCGAAGCGCATGCCTTCAGTGAGCTCGAGCTCCAGGCCGAAGGTGTTGGACTCCTCGACCGTGATGACGCCTTCCTTGCCCACCTTGTCCAGGGCTTCGGCGATGAGGGCACCGATCTCGTCGTCACCGGCGGAGATGGAGGCGGTGGCCGCGATCTCTTCCTTGGTTTCGATTTCCTTGGCGGAGTCAAGCAGTTCACGGGTGACGGCGTCAACAGCCTTCTCGATGCCTCGCTTGAGGGACAGCGGGTCGGCGCCGGCGGCAACGTTGCGCAGGCCTTCCTTGACCAGCGCCTGGGCAAGGACGGTCGCCGTGGTGGTACCGTCACCGGCAACGTCGTCGGTCTTCTTGGCAACTTCCTTGACCAGCTCTGCGCCGATCTTCTCGTAGGGGTCGTCCAGTTCGATCTCCTTGGCGATGGAAACACCATCGTTGGTGATCGTGGGGGCGCCCCACTTCTTTTCGAGGACGACGTTGCGTCCACGCGGGCCGAGGGTGACCTTAACGGCGTCGGCGAGGGTGTTCAGGCCACGCTCAAGGCCGCGGCGTGCCTCTTCATCAAATGCAATGATCTTGGCCATAACGGCAGTAGTCCTTTCGGGACAGTCGTTAAGAATGAACCTTCGCTGCAGTGCCCGCGACGGACGATCCTTTGACGGGCGGCCTCTGTATGCCTCCGCGTGGGGATCTCACTGAAGTGAGGTGTTTCTTTCGCTCCTCGAACCGGTGCCGCGCGCCGCCGGCCGGAACCAGGCTTTGCTTTAGCAGTCGGTACGTCAGAGTGCTAACTCAATAATTAGCACTCCCCAGGTGAGAGTGCAAGCGAAAAGACGCCGGACGGACGCGTAAAGCAGCGGCTTCGCCCAGGGCGATCAGCCGGATTGTCCTGCCGTCTCACGCCCGGTGGGGCTGGGGTTGTTATCCGGTCCGTACGTAAATACGGAGAAAACGGCGGTGGTGATGTCCCCGTGGGAATCGAAGGCAACCGGGCCCGATTCGCCGTCGTAATTGACGTGCGGGCCGGAAGCGAGCCCACCCAGGCACTCTTTGTATGTCCGGCACGGCGCGGCCGGCGCTCCAGTTCCTGTGGCCGCCGTGCCGCCGGATACAGCCCCGCCGGATACCGGGATCAGGTTGGCGGCGATGGATCGTCCCGCATCGTCCTGGGCCTTGGCCGCGGCCAGGGCCGCGAGGGTCACCGCGTCATAGGTTTCGGCAGCGTAGGAGACGTCCTCCAGGGATGGATCCACGCCCAGCAGTTTTTCCTGGAAGGCGGCGGTGGGGAGCTGGCCGGGAACGACGGCGCGGGCGCCGTCGAGGACCCGGGATGCGAGCCCGGATCCGTAGCGGGCGAAGGCGCCGTCGCTGAGGATGATCCGCGAACCGCTGATGCCGGCGTTGTTCAGCTCGGCCAACGCGCCCTGTGCGCCCTCGCGGGCTATCAGGACCACGGCGTCGGGCTTGGCTTTGCCGGCCGAGCGTGCGCCTTCGGCCGCATTGCCAGGCTTGAAGCCGGCCCCGGGCAGGACCGTGAGTCCGGACTGTTGGGCAGCTTCCGTGACGGCGGCCGACAGGTCCTTGCCGTAGGAGCCTTCCTGGTGCAGCACGCTGATGGTTGCGGCACCGGCGTCCTTGGCAAGTTTGGCCAGCACGGGGCCTTGTGCGACGTCGGCTGCGGCGGTCCGGAAGTAGTAGCCTCCGCTGGCCATGCCGGAGAGGCCGGCAGCGGTGTTGGCCGGCGAGATGAGTGGTATGCGCGCGTTGGACAGGACGTCCACGGCGGCGGCTGCATGGCTGGAATCGGTTGGTCCGATCACCACATCCGCTTTGGCGGCCGCCAGGCTGTTCGCCTGCTCCGCGGTTTCCTGGTCCTGGCGTACCGGAAGCAGCTCCACGGGCCGGCCCTTGTGTCCGCCGGCAGCATTGATGTCCTTGATGGCCAGCTTGGCGGCGGCCAGCTGGGGTGCGTTGAGGAAGGCGGTGTCGCCGGTGTTGTCCAGGATCAGGCCTACCCGGAGGACACCGTCTCCGGAAGCCTCCGGCGCGTCCACCCTGGCGTTGCCGCCGGTGCCGGAACAAGCTGTAACCGCAAGAACGGCTCCCAGGGAAACGGCGAGCGCTGCGCGGACGCGGACTGCGGAACGGTGGAACGGCATCACTGGACGGGCCGGACGTCTTCCGCCTGGGGCCCCTTTTCGCCCTCGCCCACTTCCAGCTGTACCCTCTGGCCCTCATCGAGGGCGCGGTAGCCCTCCCCCTGGATCGCGGACCAGTGGACAAAAACGTCGTCACCGGAGCCGTCAACGGTGATGAAGCCGTAGCCCTTTTCAGCGTTGAACCATTTGACGGTTCCCAGTGCCATGATGAACAACTCTTTCCGTTAAGGGCCGGTGGGGACGGGACCGTCCGGGTAAAGCCCGGCCGGTCATGGGCCTGGAAATCACTCTAGCCAAGCCCGCCGCAGGGCGCAGGCTGCGGCGGGCCCGTGACGGGGAACGTTATGCAGGCGTAACTGAAGCGGGTGCGGCTACCGGTATCCGGGGCCCAGCACCACCACGAGCGGCACCTGGAATTGGGTGCTGTTTACTACGGTGGGGATGTTCAGCAGCTCGGCGAGCGCCTCTGCGCTGGCCAGTTGCTGGGGGCCGGAGTAAAAGATCACCGAGGATTTCTGCGGGGCGCCGGACCAGTTGCCTACCTGGCCGAGAGGCCATCCGTCGGCCTGGACAGTTCCGCCAACCCGACTGGCCAGCCCTGCCGTGCCTGCGGCGTTGTAGACGGCAACTGCCTGGCTCTTGTCGACGACGGCCTGCTGGGTTGCGGAAACGGTCGGCTGGGGCTCAGGATCGTTAGCCTGCGTTGGCCCTGCAGAGGCAGAAGGCGCCGGTGCGGCAGGGGGTGCGGACGCTTGCGTGGCCGGCGGCGTGGAACCGGTTCCGGCCAGCGGGGCAGATTCCACGTTTGCCGATGCCTGGCTCGCCGTGGCGTTGAACCCAAGCTTGGGAAGGATCAGGAAGGACACCAGTCCAATGGCCAGGGCAGCCATTCCCACCGCAAGGATGGGCCACAGCCGTACCCGGGACGGGGCCGAGGCCGTCCGGTGGACACCTTGTCGCGACGCGGCCTCCGGGACCTTGTCGAATTCATCGCGGGCGTATCTGGTCATGGTGGAAGGACATCCTTGTTAATTGCGGCTGTTGTCCCGGCCTTGGGGCGTGCTAAGCGTCGGATCCCAGGCGCCGGGCGGTGCGCGCACGGTGGCGCGACGTACGTAGTCTACGCAATCTCTTCACGAGCATGGGATCGTGGGCCAGGGCATCCTCGCGGTCGATCAGTGCGTTGAGGAGCTGGTAGTAGTGGGTCGCCGAGAGGTCAAACAGGTCCCGGATGGCCTGTTCCTTGGCCCCCGCATACTTCCACCACTGCCGTTCCAAAGCCAGCATCTGCTGTTCACGCTCGGAAAGGGAGGACTCGCGGAGGGTGAAATCCGCCAGGAGGGACTTCCGTGGATCCTGCTCCGGCAGGTGTTCCCGGGCCGGTTCTGCCACGGCACACTCCTTCGCTGGTTACGGTAAATGTCTTACCCCCATGCTACCGGTCGAATAACACCAGTGTCGTTCGCACCTGCTCCGCCTGTTGGCCTGTTCCGGGAGCCGGCTCACGGGGCGTCCTGCAAGAATGGAACGATGTTTGAATCGGATGCGCTCTTCGAGTTGCAGCAGGACCCGGCGGACACCATCCGCTTCGCTGACCTCACTGAACTGCCCCTCGCAGAGCTCATGGCTCCTGACTGGGCAGCGGCCCTGCAGGACGTGGAAGGCAAGCTCCGGTCCGTCCTGTCCTTCCTCGCTGCTGAAGAGGCGGCCGGGCACCACATCCTGCCGCCGCCGTCGAACGTCCTGCGCGCTTTCCGCCGGCCGCTCGCCGCAGTGAAAGTCCTCATCGTGGGGCAGGACCCCTATCCCACGCCGGGGCACGCCGTGGGGCTGTCATTCTCGGTCGACCCACGCACGCGGCCCATCCCCCGCAGCCTGGCAAACATCTACCGGGAGCTGGAATCGGACCTGGGCATTCCGCCGCGGGTCCATGGCGACCTGTCGGCGTGGGCGGACCAGGGCGTGCTGCTCCTGAACCGGGTGCTCACGGTCCGCGCGGGGTCTGCCGGCTCCCACCGGGGCAAGGGCTGGGAGGAGATTACGACGGCGGCAGTCACCGCACTGGCGGGCCGCACGGCACCGGACGGGTCCAGGATGCCCCTGGTGGCCATTTTGTGGGGCAAGGAGGCTGAGGGCGTCCGGCCGCTCCTGGCAGGCGCCCCCGCTGTCACCAGCCCGCACCCCAGCCCGCTGTCCGCCTCCCGCGGGTTCTTTGGTTCCAGGCCGTTCAGCCGCGCGAACGACCTGCTCCGGGAACAAGGTGCGCCGGCCGTAACGTGGGAACTCCCGCCGTCGCCCTAGCTTAGGCTTGCCTTATGAGCACCGTCCCCGCCGCCACCAGCGCCACGAAGAAGAGCCGCCCCCAGGTCAACCTGACCGTGCTGCGCAAGGAACAGCTGTCCCCGCACATGGTCCGGATCGTGGCCGGCGGAGAGGGCTTCAGCGACTTCACCACCAACGGGTTCGTGGACCGGTATGTGAAGATCGTCTTCCCGCAGCCCGGCGTGGACTACCCCTCCCCCTTGGACCTGTGGGCCGTCCGGGAAACCATGCCGCGCGAGCAGTGGCCGTTCACCCGGACCTACACGCTGCGCTGGGTGGATCCGGAGGCCCGGGAGCTGGCAATCGACTTCGTGGTCCACGGCGATGAGGGCCTGGCCGGCCCCTGGGCGGCCGGCGCCGAGCCGGGCGCGACACTCACCTTTACCGGCCCTGGCGGCGCATACAACCCCAACCCCGAGGCGGACTGGTACCTGTTTGCCGGTGATGAAGCGGCCCTGCCCGCCATCGCGGCCTGCATTGAAGCCCTTCCTGCCGGCGCCGCAGGCCTCGCGTTCCTGGAGGTCGGATCCGACGAGGATATCCAGCCGATCAACGCCCCCGCCGGGCTGAAGATCACCTGGCTGCCGCGCAACGGGGTCCCGGCAGGTTCCAGCGACCTGCTGGTCAAGGCAGTGGCGGAGGCCGAGTGGCCCGCCGGCACCGTGGATGTTTTTGCGCATGGCGAACGCGGCTACATGAAGTCGCTCCGCGAAGTCTTCTTCAAGCAGCGCGGCCTGGATCGCCGGCAGGTGTCCCTCTCCGGATACTGGGCGCAGGGCCGGGTGGAGGATGTGTTCCAGGCCGAGAAGAAAATGCCCGTCGGCCAAATCTGACCGGGCCCGATCTGACCGGGCCGGGCCAGAACTGACCGCGCCGGCTGAGTACAGCTAGCGCCGGCGCGCCCGGCGCCGCTCGTTGCTCGCCAGGCTCCGGGTCAGCGGACGGGCCAGCACGTCGCCCAGGACGATCCCGCCGGCCGTTCCCAGCACAATGGCCCCGGCGCTGAGCATTCCCCCGGCGCCGGCGAGGATCTCGGACTCCTCAACGGTGAGGACATACATGGACCGGAAGATCGTGAGGCCCGGCAGCAGGATCAGCGCCGCTGGAACGGCCACCACAAGCTGCGGTGCACCCATCCGCAGCGCCACAACCCGTGCCAGCAGGCCAATGATGACCGCGGCCATGGCAGGTGCGAAACGGTCCCCGATGCCCAGCAGGCCGCAGCCGAGCAGCACCAGGTAGCCTGCCACGCCTACGGCTGCCGTGGGCAGCAGGAGTTTCCAGGTGGTCTGTTCCGTGATGCCGATGGCCATCACGGCGGCGGCCACGAAGATGATGAGGACCCACAGATCGTAGGCGGGCGGGAAGGTTTGCGTGACGTCGATGCGCTGCAGCCCGGTCAGCTCACCCACCACGAAGGCAACGGCGATTCCGGCAACGATTGCGCCGAAAGTCAGCAGCGTGGACAGGAACCGTCCCGCCGCCGTCACCGGGAAGCCGTTGATGGCGTCCTGCACGGAGGACACCAGGCGTCCGGTGGGCAGCAGCAGCAGGATGCCGCCTACCACCACGATGGACGGCGACGCGCTGAGCCCGAACTGCCAGAGCAGCAGCGCCAGGATGGTGACCACGAAGGAGCAGCTGGCGGTGATGAAGAAGTCCGGTACCCGCCAACGTCCCAGCTGCCTGGCCAGCAGGCTGTTGCCGATGTTGGCCATGAACGCTATCGCCGAGGACACCGGTCCGCCGCCGAGCACGCCAACGAACACGGCGGCGAACACACCGAAGGCCGCGGTCACCATCCAGCGCGGGTACGGTTTGGGACTGGTGATGGCCTCGTTCAGGCGGCGAATCGCTTCGTCACGGCCCACCCCGCCGGCGACGATATCCGTGACCAGCTGGTGCACCTTGGCCAGCCCTGCGTAGTTGTTGGTCCAGGAGCGCACCACGCGCAGCAGCGAGATGGGTGTCTGGTCCTTGGGAGCGTAGTTGATGCCCACGGACTGGTTGGTGATGTCCACCTCGATGTTCTTCAGCCCCAGGGCCGCGGTGACGGCAATGATGCTGGTTTCCACCTCGAGGGCGCCGGCACCGTACCGGAACATGGTCTCGGCCAGGTGCAGGGCGAAATCCAGGGTTTTGCGGGCGGACGTGTCCACGCCACCCACCTGGATGGTGGGGTTGGCGTACGGACTGCCGGCCAGCCGGTCCACGATGCTCAAGGGAGCCGTGGGCGGATTCTCGCCCTGCACCAGGCGGCGCAGCATCCTCCGGGCAGCAACATCCTGACGAAGCTGCGCAGGGGTCATCGGTTCAGTCTTGGGCAGGCCGTCAGTCTTCGGCCTGCGTCCGGGCCGTTCGGGCCGGTCAGTCATGCCCGCTTCCTCCCTGTGCGCGGTTGGTGGACGGTCAGGCTGCACGCTTCAGCGGCAGCTTGCCCAGCAGAGTGCGGGCAGCCGCCGCGGCGGACCTGGCGAGCCGGTTGGCATGGAAGACGGCGGGGCGCACCGGCAGGACGAAGTCTCCCAACAACTGGACCACTTCCCCGCCGAATCCCTTCTTGAATTCGTATCCGCCGTGGCCTTCCTCGTCCTGTCCGGAGATGCCGAACGTGCCGTAGAAGTTGTACCGCGGGTACCCCTTCTCGAGGGCATGCAGCATCATGCCCCAGTACAGGGAGGTTGCGCCGTTGAAGTAGATGTAGTCCTGGACGGTGCCGCCGATGACGCACACCACCTCATCGCCGTAGCAGACGAAGTGGATGGCTGCCACGGTGGCAGTCCCCACGGAGTCGGGGAACCTTTCGATGTCCTTCAGGCTGCGCTCGTAGCTGTCCACGAGGTCCTGGACCACTTTGAGCCGGTTGGCCTTTTTCTTGCTGCCGGTCTCCTCAACCTCACGGCGGAGATCGGCTGCAGTGGCTGACTCCGCAGCCAGGCGCTCAGTGATGGATTTACGGTAGGCCGGGATGTCGATCTTGGCCATCATCAGCTTGGTGAATTCCGCGGAGGTGGTGCGGAGGAGGTGTTCGTAGTAGGCGCGTTCGCGGTAGACGAATCCTTTTTCGTCACCGGCCCGGCTCAGGGTCCCGTAGAAGTCGTCCAGGGTTTCCAGGGTGGCCTGTTCCAGGAAGACGCCGTTCTTTTCCGCTTTGCGGATAGCTTTGCGGGTCCGGTAGCTGGTGCTCATGATCAGTTCTTCGGCATCCTGGATGCCCACGAGATTCTTGATGAACATCCAGTTGACGTTGACGAAGTTCATATCCAGGCCCTGGTGCCGGAACCCGAGCCGTTCCAGGTCCGCCACCAGGGGCCGGTTGTCCTCGGTTTCGGGGTGTTCGGCGCCGTCGGCGTCCCGTGCGATGTACCTGACGTTCGGCGAGATCCGCAGTTCAGCTGCTTTGCGGCCTGCCGCGTGCCGGCGGAGAAGTCCGACGACGTCACCCACCAGGTTCCGGTCCGTGTAGTCCATGAGGGGGCCCTTGGCGCATTCACAGACGGTGTAGCCCAGGCGGGTTGTGGTGTAGTTGAGCTTTCCTGCCGCCACGAGTTCCCCGTTGCGCCGGACCCCGAAGAGTTCCACCTGCTGGCCGCGGTCGCGCTGGAAACGGGCAAAATCGGTGGACTGCAGGAAGCTGTTCTGCGGGTGCTTCAGGGCGAAGGCCTCAAATTCGGCGTCGCTCAGGTTGGCGTATTCAAGCCCGGTAGCGGCGGAAACTGGATTCAAGGGGTGACCTTCTTCTGGACTCTTCGCGGCCGGGTGGGCACGCGCTGGCGGGCGGTGTTCGGGACGGGCGGCAAGGGTGCGTGCGGCCCGGCGGTACATGGCTTTGCGGGTTTGCGGCTGCGGGTCAGTAGAACTGCTGGCCGGTCCGTGCGGTTTCAATCCGGCGGAAGACTTTTTCGCCGCCGTTGACCCAGAGCCGGTGCCGCAGCGGGGACAAGACGTAGTCGTGGCAGCCCACGAAGTCGGTGACCCGTTTTGGTGAAGCTGGTCTTGAACATGCCCATTCCGTAGAGGTTGTGGGTCTTGTCCTTGATGCGCGCGGCCGGCGGGGCCCCGCAGAAGTCGTACTCAGTGCAGCCGAGCTCCTGCATCCGCCGGATGGCCGCCCACTGCACCAGGTGCGAGTCGCCGTACTGCTTGCGGTTCTGGGTGGAACCGCCGTCCTTGTAGGTTGCCTTGGCACCGTAGTTGATGACGAATGCGCCCACGCTGGGCTTTCCGTCCTCGTAGGCGAAAAAGAAGTTGCCCTGGCCGCGGTTGCAGAACTCGTCCCAGAACCGTGCGTAGTAGTCGTAGCTGCGCAGGGGCATGGATCCCTTGGCGTTGACGGTGTTGGCCATCAGGTCGTACAGGGCGCGGTAGGTCTCAGGCCCCTGTTCCTGCCGGACCACCTGGCAGCCCTCGCGCTCGGCGCGCCGGATGGCATTCCGGGCGCGCGAGGAAATGGCTTTGAACACTTCCTCTTCAGTGCCCGAGATATCAAGCAGGGCGGTGGAGTCGTTGGACTGGATATTGGGCGCCTTAACCAGGTTGGCCGCGCGCAGTTCCCCCTGGGCTTCGTCGGAATCGACGATGTCCGGTTCCACCTTGATGGTGAAGACGTTCAGCTTCCGGCTGCGGACAAACGCTGCGCAGGCTTCAAGGGCGGTTCCAAGGTCCGCGGCATCCGCCAGGTCGGGGCCCTTGATCAGGTACCACAGCCGTCCCAGGACGGGGAAGTTTTTCTCCAGCACGAGGTTGTAGCTGGGATGTCCGTCGTTTTCCAGCACGAGGAACCGGACTTTCCAGCCGCTGCCGTTCTTGACCGATGCGTAGGCTGCCGACTGCAGCATGTTGCCGCCATTCGGGTTGGCCGTGACGTGCTTGTCCCAGTTTTCAATTTCCTCGGCGGTGGCAAAACGTGCGGTGAATTGTCGCAAGGGGGCCTTGTCCAATCGGGTCTGAGCGCGGTTTCGGTACTTCTGGTTGCGTGCGGACATGCAGCCTCAAGTCTAAAGCCTGATGTGCTTTCGGCTTTTCCCCGGCGGGCCAGGCAAAGTGCCATCTACTTTGCCAGCTGCACCTTGACGCCGCTGTTGGCGTTCAACAAGGGTGGGGGGTATGAGGCCGGACAGGGAAAAGACCACAGCCCGCACGGAAAGCGGCGAGCAGCCCTACAGGGCCGGGGTTCAGGTGGCTGCGCTTGCCGGGTTCCTGGTGGCGTCCCTGCTGGTGGCCGGGCTGGGCGGCCTGGCCTCGGCGGCCAATGTCACCGGCTGGTACGCCACCGCGGACAAGGCCCCCTGGTCCCCGCCCAACGGCGTGTTTGGTCCTGTCTGGACCATTCTGTACACGGCAATGGCCGTCGCCGCGTGGCTGGTATGGCGCAGGCGGACCAACAGGACACGGCCGGCCATGGCGGTTTACGCCATCCAGCTGGTCCTCAATCTCGCCTGGACCCCTGCGTTCTTTGCCCTCTACCCCGCCCTTGGCATTGCTGCCTTGTGGCTGGGGCTGGCAATCATCCTTGCCCTGATTGCCGCCGTCGCGGTGACGGTTCTTTATTTCGGTCCCATCAGCCGCACGGCCGGGCTGCTCCTGCTGCCCTACGTGTCGTGGCTGGTGTTCGCTGCCAGCCTGAACTGGTGGGCGGCAGCGCACAACTAGGCGCCGGCAAGCAGGTCAGCCTGCCGCCGCCGGAACCTCTAGCATTCGACGACGTTGACGGCGAGTCCGCCCATGGCGGTTTCCTTGTATTTGGAGCTCATGTCCTTGCCGGTTTCGCGCATGGTGATGATAACTTCATCCAGCGAGACCCGGTGTGTGCCGTCGCCCCAGAGCGCCATTTTTGCGGCGTTGATCGCTTTCGCGGCGGCGATTGCGTTCCGTTCAATGCACGGGACCTGGACCAGCCCGCCGATCGGATCACACGTCAGGCCCAGGTTGTGCTCCATCGCGATCTCCGCGGCGTTCTCCACCTGCGCCGGGGTCCCGCCCATCACCTCGGCCAGGCCCGCGGCGGCCATCGAGGACGCGGACCCCACTTCGCCCTGGCAGCCCACCTCGGCCCCGGAGATGGAGGCCTGTTCCTTGTAGAGCACCCCGACGGCGCCGGCGGCGAGCAGGAACCGCACCACCACGTCGTCCCGGTCCTGCTGGGTGGCTTTGTCCATGCCGGGGGCGAAATGCAGCGCATAAAACAACACTGCAGGGATGATCCCGGCCGCGCCATTTGTTGGCGCGGTAACCACCCGGCCGCCGGAGGCGTTCTCCTCGTTCACCGCCAACGCCACCAAGTTAACCCACTCCTGCCAATACCGCGGGTCATACGGGCCCGCGTCCCACTCCCCGTCCTGGTCCTCGTCCCGGGTGTCCGCGGACTCCTTCTTGAGCCGCTCGTACCAGTCAGGAGCCCGGCGCCGGACCTTCAACCCGCCCGGCAGCACCCCTTCACGCTTCAGGGATGTGGCCACACAGTTTTCCATCACCGACCAGATGTGCAGCAGCCCGGCCCGGATTTCCCCCTCACCGCGGGAGGCTTTTTCATTGACCAGCATGACGTCGGCGATGCCCAGCCCGGTCACAGCGCAGTGTTCCAGCAGCTCGGCAGCGGTGCGGAACGGCAGCGGCAGCTCCTCCTTGGACGCGTCCAGTTCCTGCTGCGCCGCGTCCTCCAAACCCTCACGAACTATGAACCCCCCACCGACCGAGAAGAAGGTGGCCGTGTGCAGCACCCCACCTCCGGCGTCGGAGACCGTGAACGTCATCCCGTTCGTATGCCGAGGCAGCACCGTCAACGGCCGCAGCACCATATCCTTCACCCCGTACGGCAAGGACACCGACCCGGCCAGCTGCAACATCCCCGTGTCCGCGATCGAGGCCAGCCGCTCCTCCACCTCCTCCGGCAGGATCAGCTCCGGATGGTACCCCTCCAACCCCAGCAGGACCGCGGTCATCGTGCCATGCCCATGCCCCGTCGCCGCCAACGACCCATACAAGTCCACCCGCAACGACGCCACGTCCGCCAGCTTGCCCGAAGCCTTCAACTCCTCCGCAAACACGGCAGCAGCCCGCATCGGCCCCACAGTATGAGACGACGAAGGCCCGATCCCAACAGAAAAGAGATCAAAAACGCCAACAGCCATAACGGGTATTCCTAACGAGAAGTTGAGAGTTTTTGGGCAGATACGAGGACATAAATGCCCCTCAAGTCCGAATACCTGCCCAAAAACTCAAAGTGACGGGGGCCGGACCCGACGGGCAAAGGCGACCAACGGAGACGCACCTTACTTGGGGCGGCGGTAGAACGGGAGGTCGACGACTTCGAACGGCTCCGCCTTGCCGCGCAGATCGATGTCGAGGGCGGTGCCCGGCGCAGAGTACTCGACGTCGACATAGGCCATGGCAATGGGGTAGCCGAGGGTGGGCGAGGGCTGGCCCGAGGTGACCTCACCGACAGGGGCGCCGTCCTTGAGCACGGGGTAGTGCGCGCGGCCGGCGCGGCGGCCCTGGCCTTTGAGCCCCACGAGCCGGCGGCCGGAGGTGCTGCCGGCGCCGGCTTCCTTCATGGCTGCCAAGGCGGCTTTGCCGACGAAGTCGCCTTCCTTGGAGAGCGCGACGACGGCGCCCAGGCCGGCGGCGAACGGATCGCCCTGCAGCGACAGTTCATTGCCGTACAGGGGCATCCCCGCTTCGAGGCGGAGGGAGTCGCGGGAGGCGAGCCCGGCCGGGGTCAGTTCCCCGTCCTCGGCGATGGCGACCAGTGCCTGCCACAGGCCGGGGGCGTCGTCGTTGTCCACGAAGATCTCGAACCCGTCCTCACCGGTGTACCCGGTGCGTGCGAGCAGGAGTTCCGTGCCGGCGCCACCCACCAGGAGCGGAACGCTGGCGGCGGCGTAGTACTTCAATTCCGTCACCAGCGGGTGCTGCGCGGCCGGTACCAGGCGCAGCAAAAGTTCCTGGGCCTTGGGGCCCTGGACGGCGATCAGTGATGTCCGGGCCGAGGCATCCTCCACCACCACATCAAAGCCAGCAGCCCGCTCCTGCAGGGCTGCGGCCACCGCGGTGGCATTGCCCGCGTTGGGCACCACCAGGAAGACGTCGGTACGGCCTCGGGCGTTACCAGCGGCCGGGGGACGGCGGTAGGTGATGAGGTCATCAATGATGCCGCCGTCCTCATCGCAGATCAGCGAATACTTGGCCTTGCCCACGGCCATGGCGGAGATCCTGCCCACCAGCGCGTAGTCCAGGAACGCGGCGGCCTGCGGACCGGTCACCCAGACCTCGCCCATGTGGGAAAGGTCAAACAGGCCCGCGGACTTACGGACAGCGTGGTGCTCGGCCAGTTCCGAGCTGTACTTGAGCGGCATCTGCCAACCGCCGAAGTCCGTGAAGGAAGCCCCGAGCTTTTTGTGCTCGTCGTAAAGGGCGGTGTAGTTCTCGGTCATGGTGCCGGTCCTTAGTTTTCGAAGTCTTCGAGCGGCGGGCAGGAGCAGATCAGGTTCCGGTCCCCGGCAGCACCGTCGATGCGGCCCACTGGCGGGAAATACTTGTCCTGCTTGTGGTGGGCTGGGAACGCGGCCTGCTCGCGCGGGTAGGCACGGTCCCAGTCGGAGCTGACGACGGCGGCCGCCGTGTGGGGTGCGCGGCGCAGGGGCGAGTCCGCCACGGCAAAGTCGCCGTTGGCCACCTGGTCGATCTCCCTGCGGATGCTGATCATGGCCTCGATGAAGCGGTCGATCTCCGCCAGGTCCTCGGACTCCGTGGGCTCCACCATCAGGGTGCCGGCGACGGGGAAGGACAGGGTGGGGGCGTGGAAGCCGAAGTCGATCAGCCGCTTGGCCACGTCCTCCGCGGTGACTCCGGTCCTGGCTGTGAGTTCACGCAGGTCCAGGATGCACTCGTGCGCCACGAGGCCGCCTTCCCCGGTGTACAGGACCGGGAAGTGCTCGTTCAAACGGGAGGCGACGTAGTTCGCTGCCAGCAGGGCGGATTTGGTGGCCTCGGTCAGTCCTTCGCCGCCCATGAGCTTTACGTAGGCCCAGGAAATCGGCAGCACGCCGGCCGAACCGAACCGGGATGCGGAAATCGGCACGTCGGTGGCGCCGGACCCTGCGTTCCAGGTGGTGGCATCGCCCGGCATGAAGGGTGCCAGGTGCGCCTTGGCTGCGACCGGCCCGACGCCGGGTCCGCCGCCGCCGTGCGGGATGCAGAAAGTCTTGTGCAGGTTCAGGTGGGAGACGTCCCCACCGAACTTGCCCGGCTGGGCCAGGCCCACGAGCGCGTTCAGGTTGGCGCCGTCGATGTAGACCTGCCCTCCGGCAGCATGGACAGCGTCGCAGACCTCGCGGACGTCCCCGTCATACACGCCGTGCGTGGACGGGTAGGTGATCATGATGCAGGACAGGACGTCCCTGTTGGCTTCCATCTTGGCCGTCAGGTCGTCGTGGTCGATGGTGCCGTCGGACGCGGTGGCGACGACGACGACCTTCATGCCCGCAAGCACGGCGGAGGCAGCGTTGGTGCCATGCGCTGAGGCCGGGATGAGGCAGACGTTGCGCTGCGCCTCGCCCCGGGAGTGGTGGTAGCCGCGGATCGCCAGGAGCCCGGCGAGTTCGCCCTGGGAGCCGGCGTTGGGCTGGATGGACACCTGGTCGTAGCCGGTGATCGTGGTGAGGTCCGCTTCCAGGTCCGCGATGAGTTCACGCCAGCCTTCGGTCTGGGAGTCCGGGGCGAACGGGTGGATGGAGGCGAATTCCGGCCAGGAAATGGCCTCCATCTCGGCGGTGGCGTTCAGCTTCATGGTGCACGAGCCCAGCGGGATCATGGTGCGGTCCAGCGCCAGGTCGCGGTCGGAAAGCTTGCGGATGTAGCGCAGCAGCTGCGTTTCGGACCGGTGGGTGTTGAAGACCGGGTGCTGCAGGTAGTTGGAGGAACGTTCGACGGCGGCCTCCAGCCCAAATCCCTCGCCCTCGGCAACGGAAGCGCCAAAGACGTCGGCAACCTGGGCCACGATGGCCGCCGTCGTGGTTTCGTCGAGGGCGATGCCCACGGTGTCGCCGTCGATGCTGCGCAGGTTGATCCTCCGCGCCTCGGCGTCGGCGATGATGCCGGCGGCCCGTCCCGGGACCCGCACGGTCAGGGTGTCGAAGAAGCTCTTGTGCAGGACCTCAACGCCGGCAGCCGCAAGCGAGGCCGCCAGGACACGGGCGTGGCCGTGCGCCGTTCCGGCGATCGCCTTCAGCCCGTCCGGTCCGTGGTACACGGCATACATGGACGCGACGATGGCCAGCAGCGCCTGGGCAGTACAGATGTTGGAGGTGGCCTTCTCGCGGCGGATGTGCTGCTCGCGGGTCTGCAGCGCCAAACGGTAGGCGGGAACGCCGGCGTCGTCCTTGGACACACCCACCAGGCGGCCGGGCAGCGAACGCTCCAGGCCCTTCCGGACGGCCATGTAGGCCGCGTGCGGGCCGCCGAAGAACAACGGCACGCCAAAACGCTGGGTGGAGCCGACGGCGATGTCCGCGCCCTGCTCACCCGGAGGAGTGATCAGGGTGAGGGCCAGCAGGTCCGCGGCAACGGTGACCAGCGCGCCGCGCTCCTTCGCTGCGGCGATCACGGCGGACTGGTCCCAGACCCGGCCGGAGACACCGGGCTGCTGCAATACGACACCATTGATGTCGCCTTCCGGCAGGCCCTGGGAGAGGTCCGCCACCTCCACCTCGAAGCCGAGGGCTTCTGCGCGGCCTTTGACGATGGCGATGGTCTGCGGCAGCACGTCCACGTCCAGGACAGTCTTGCCGTCGGCCGCGGGCTTGGTCTTGTTCGCCCGGCGCATCAGCAGCACGGCCTCGGCCACGGCGGTTGCTTCATCCAGCAGCGAGGCGTTGGCGATGGGCAGTCCCACCAGGTCCTGCACCATGGTCTGGAAGTTCAGCAGCGCCTCAAGCCGGCCCTGGGAGATCTCCGGCTGGTACGGGGTGTAGGCGGTGTACCAGGCCGGGGACTCAAGGATGTTGCGGCGGATCACCGGCGGGGTCACGGTGTCCGAGTAGCCCTGGCCGATCAGCTGCACTGCCGTCTTGTTTTTTGCGGCAAGCTTCCGCAGTTCGGTGAGGACTTCAACCTCGCTGAGGGCGTCCTGCAGGCGAAGGGCGGTTTCCTGGCGGATGACCTTGGGTACCGCGGTGTCAACCAGGGAGTCGACCGAATCGTAGCCTACGGCTTTGAGCATGGTGTCGACGTCGGCCTGGCGGCGGGCGCCGATATGGCGGTCTACGAAGGTGGTGGAGGCTGGGGTAACCGGCACGAAGGAACTCCATTTACTCAGGCGGCGAAGGGTACGCCACAGCTAGTCGGGTTCCTCCCCGCTCTGTATTGGACCTGAGAGTTTCCGCGTTGCCTGCCTGGGCAGGACCCGCTTGCACCGTCGGTGAGCACAACAGTCTTTTCGCTCCCGGGGGAGGCAGGAACTGCCTGCTGCTTTCCAGAGGTGCCTCGCCGCGGCGGTACAGGGGCCTGCGAGATTCCTGGGGAGGATTTGCTCCTACGGCGCCTGCCTGTACTTCCGGCAGAACTCTCCCGCCGCAGATCAAAGGCTATTCATTTGTTGAATCATGAGGGCCGGTGACAGCCCTCACAACTTTCTATTGTCCTACGCCGCAACCCCTCCCGGCAAATGGCCCGGGCTACCTGCGAAGCCGTTCCAAAGCGGCCAGGAGTTCCTCCACGTCAGCGGCCGCTCCCCCTTCCGGCGCGGGCGCCACGGACAGCATGGCATTGAAGTACAACCCGTCACCCATGTAGAGGACGGCTTTGGCCAGGCCCGGCCCCACATCCGCCGCGATCTCGTCCAGCCACCGCTGCTGGATGGCCGCAAAACGGCGCCGTGTCTCTTCATGCGCCACTTCCGCAAGCCTGGTGGCGGCCACGATTGCACGGTCCAGCGGGGTGTCCGCCCAGACCGAGGAACGGATGAAGTACGCCGCTGCACCTTCACTGGCCGAAGCCATCGCGTCAGCGTCTTCCCGGGCCAGGCCCTCCAGCCGGTCCAGCAGCACCGCGATGAGCGCTTCCTTGCTGGGAAAGTGGTAGAGGAGGCCGCCCTTGGACACCCCGGCCTTGCGGGCCACTGCATCAAGGGTGGCCGCCCGCTCCCCCACCTCGATCAGCAGGGACTCGAAGGCGTCAAGGACCGCGTCACGGGCTACTGGCTTTCGGGGCATGCCTTCCATCATGCCCTCCACCTGGCGCGAAAACGGAATGGCCGCAATTCCAAACTATACCGTCTGGACGGTATAGTTATTTTATGACAACCTCCACCAACAGCTCCGCACCTGCCCGCGGGGGCACCACCGCATCCCGCTCCCCCTGGCGCGACTGGCTGGCGCTGGGGCTGCTGATGTTTCCCGTGCTGCTGGTGGCGGTGGACAACACCGCACTGACCTTTACCCTGCCCGCCATCACCCGCGCCCTGGATCCCACCGGCGTGCAACTGTTGTGGATTGTTGACGCCTACCCCCTGGTACTGGCCGGACTCCTGGTATCAATGGGAAGCCTGGGCGACCGCATTGGGCGGCGGCGGCTGCTGATCCTCGGCAGCATGGGGTTTGCCGGGCTGTCCGCCGCGACGGCCTTTGCACCCACGCCGGAGTGGCTGATCGCCGGCCGCGCAGCCCTGGGATTTTTCGGCGCCATGCTGATGCCGTCCACGCTGTCGCTGATCCGCAACATCTTCCCGGAGCCCAACCGCCGGAGACTGGCTGTAGCCATCTGGGCTGCCGGATTCTCCGGCGGCGCCGCCCTGGGGCCGATCCTTGGCGGGTGGCTGGTGGAGCACTTCTGGTGGGGCGCCGTATTCCTGGTGGCAGTGCCCCTCATGCTTCCCCTGCTGGCGTTTGGACCGGCCCTCATCCCGGAATCGAAGGACCCGGCCCCGGGCAAGGTGGACGCCCCCAGCATCCTGCTCTCCATGCTGGTCATGGTGCCCGTGGTCTACGGCATCAAGGCAGTTGCCACCGAAGGTCCGGGCGCAGCGGGGCTGGGCACCATGGCCTTTGGCGTGGCAATGGGGGTGGTATTCGTGCGGCGGCAGCACCGGCTGGAGAAACCCCTTCTGGACATGTCGCTGTTCCGGAACAGGGTGTTCAGCATGGCCATCACCGCCAACATCCTGGCCCTGTTTTCCTTCAACGGGTTCATCCTGTTCCTGGCCCAGCATCTCCAGCTCCTCGAGGGAATGAGCCCCTCCGCGGCGGGCGTGGCCATGATTCCGGCACTGGCTGCCGCGGTGGCGGCGGGCCTGGTGGCTGTGCCCCTGGTCCGCAAGGTCCGTCCGGGATACGTGGTGGCCGCGGGGCTGGCCTTCAGCGCCACGGGCTACAGCATGGTGGCCTTCGGGGACCACGACGGCGGACCCTCGCTCCTGCTGGCGGCACTCCTGGTCCTGGCCCTCGGCGTGGGCTCGGCGGAAACCATCTCCAACGACCTCATCCTCGGCGCCGCGCCACCGGAGAAATCAGGGGCCGCCGCCGCGATCTCCGAAACGGGCTACGAGGTGGGCTCCCTGCTGGGGACGGCGGTGCTGGGCTCAATCCTGACGGCGTCCTACCAGCGGAACCTGCGGCTGCCCGCGGGACTGGACGGCACGCTTTCCGGGACGTCCCTGCACAATGCCAGGGAAACGCTTGCCGGTGCAGTGGAGGCAGCCAACCTTTTGCCCGCCTCCCTGTCGGCGTCCGTCGCGGACGCCGCGGCCGCAGCCTTTGATTCCGGCGTGCACATTACTGCGGCCATTGGGCTGGTACTGATGGCGACGGCGGCAGTCCTTGCCGCCGTCGTGCTTCGGAAAGTGCCGAAAGCGGCCTAGCACCCCCGGTCAGCGGCCAGGGCCGGCCAGGCAGCGAAAAGGCGCCCGGCGCCGGGGGAATACCTCGACGCCGGGCGCCCTGCGAAACGCCCGCGGCTTCCGCTACTTGGAGTCGGCAGCCGTAACCTTGGCGGTGGGTTTCATGTTTTCGGCCTGCACCATCCAGGCAAACTGCTCCAGCCGGGCGATGAACTCGTGCAGGAGATCCGCAGACGTGGGGTCTTCCTCATCCACTTCGTCATGGACTTTGCGCATGGTGCCCACGGCAGCCTCCATGGCTGCAACGATCCGCTCGATGGCGTCCGCGGTGCTGATCAGCCCGTCAGGGAACTGGGCCAGGCTGGTGGTCTCGGCAACGGTGGAGCTGCGGCCATCCGGCAGCGCGTGCAGGGCACGCATGCGCTCGGCAGTGTCATCGGCGAACTGGCGGGCAGCGTCAACGATCTCATCAAGCTGCAGGTGGAGGTCGCGGAAGTTGGTACCCACGATGTTCCAGTGCGCCTGCTTGCCCTGAACGTGGAGTTCGATCAGGTCCGCCAGGACAGCCTGCAGGTTGTTGGTCAGTGTCGGTGAAGCTTTCATGCATCCTCCTCAATGGTTCCAGTACGGCAGACGCTACCAGTCTGCTCCCATGGCGGCCCGGGCTGCCAGCCAGTTTCTCAGTGAGCTTACTAATTGGCGGCAGTCATAAACGAATGTGATTCATATTGCGTCTTGCATCACAGGCCCCGCACCCCCATACTAAATGAACGCCATTCATATAGTGACCTCCGTCTCACAGCCTTCCAGAAAGTGGTGCCATGACAGAGACAATCCGCACCAGTACGGCCAAACCCGGTCCGCACGCCCACGCCCCCTCTGCGGACGGCGTCAGCGCCAAGGGACTCAAGGGCGGGCAGCTCGGGCTCCTCGCCGTCGTCGTCCTGGGTATTTCAACCATCGCCCCCGCCTACACCCTCACCAGCGCACTCGGACCCACCGTCAATGAAGCCGGGCTCCAGCTGCCAGTCATCTTCCTGATCGGGTTCATCCCCATGATCCTGGTCTCGCTCGCCTACCGGGAGCTCAACGCCGATTCCCCGGACAGCGGCACCACCTTCACCTGGGTGACCAAAGCCTTCGGGCCCTGGATCGGCTGGATGGGCGGCTGGGGCCTGCTGGCCGCCAACATCATCGTGCTGTCCAACCTGGCAGGCGTCGCCGTTGACTTCTTCTACCTGTTCCTGTCCCAGCTCACCGGGTCCCCGGAACTCGCAGACCTGGCGGATAACAAGGCCTTGAACGTCCTGACCTGTTTCGTCTTCGTGGCACTGGCCGTCTGGGTCAGCTACCGGGGCCTGCACACCACCAAGCTGGTGCAGTACAGCCTGGTGGGCTTCCAGCTGCTGGTGCTGGGCCTGTTCGTGGCCATGGCCTTCGCCAACTGGTCCACCTCCGAAACGGCCATCCCGTTCAGCTGGGACTGGTTCGACGTCACCAAGATCGAAACCTTCGGCCAGATCGCCGCCGGCATCTCCCTGTCGATCTTCGTGTACTGGGGCTGGGACGTCTGCCTCACCGTCAATGAGGAAACGGCCAACGGCAAGAAGACCGCCGGCGTGGCCGGCACCCTGACGGCTGTCATCGTCCTGGCCATCTACCTCCTGGTCAGCATCGCCACCATGATGTTCGCCGGCGTTGGCGATACCGGCAACGGCCTGAACAACGCGGAAAACCACGAGAACATCTTCACGGCCCTGGCCTCCCCCATCATGGGACCGTTCGCCATCCTGATGTCCCTCGCGGTGCTCTCCAGCTCCGCGGCCTCGCTGCAGTCCACGTTTATGTCCCCGTCCCGGAGCCTGCTGGCCATGGCGCACTACGGGGCACTGCCGGAGCCGTTCAGCCGCATAAGCAGGAAGTTCGCCACGCCTGGCTTCGCAACCATCGCCGCCGGCGTGATGTCCGCAGGGTTCTACGCGGTGATGCATGTGGTCAGCGAAAACGTCCTGAATGACACCATCCTTGCCCTGGGCCTGATGATCTGCTTCTATTACGGCCTCACGGCACTGGCCTGCACCTGGTACTTCCGCCACAGCCTGTTCACCAGCGTGCGCCACTTCCTGCTCCGGCTGGTATGCCCGGTGGTGGGCGGTGTGGGCCTGTTCGTGGTGTTCGTCCAGACGGCCGTGGACAGCCTGGCGCCGGAGTTCGGCAGCGGTTCAGAGGTCTTCGGCGTGGGCCTGGTGTTCATCCTGGGCGTCGGCATCCTGGCCCTGGGTGCCGTCGTCATGCTGGTCATGTCACGCACGCACCCCGGCTTCTTCCGCGGCGAAACCCTCAAGCGGGATACCCCCGCGCTGGTGGTCCCGGAGTAGGACCCCAGCACAGAAAGGTGCCGTGCCCCGGCCAGGGGCACGGCACCTTTTGTGTTGTCACCAGAAGTGCGCCACGTCCACCACCAGGCGGTGACCGGAACCGGGTCCGTCCAGGGTGAACACCCGGAACGGAAGACGGGCACGGACACCCAGGCCGAGGGTGGTCTGGCCCTCGAAACTCCCAGCCCAGACCACTTGGCGGAAGGTCTGGTAACCGGAAACGTTGGAGAGCTCTGCCTTGTCGGCGGGGGTGTATGTGGGCTGTCCTTTATCGTCATAGGCTGGCGCCTTAACAACCACCTGCAGGCGGGCGCCACCCCGTGCCGGCACGACTGCCCCCGAGCCGTCCTGGATAATCTGCCCCACGTAGCGGACGGTGTAGCCGGGGGCCGGGCCGCTACCGAGGTCAACCACCAGCCGGTCGAAGCAGTAATGCTGCCCGGTCCGGACGTTGGTCACGGGCGCGCCGCTCACGGCACCGTCCGTTTTCATCAGCGAGCCCCATGTGAGCCCGCAATACGGCGTGGCTGCCGAGGCGGGCGCTGAAACCACGAGTCCCAGCCCTGTAGCCATAATGATGGCTGCGAGCCAGATAAAGAATTTTTTCATTGCGGTGCCATCCGGAAAAGAAGGCCATTGGATGCTTCCAGCGTAGGAGTGTTCAAGCCGGGATACGAGTGAGCATTTTGATAACGACAGCGTCCGGAGACAAAGCAGCGCCGGCCACCTCGGGGAGGTGGCCGGCGCCGGGAAAAATCAGTAGGAAACTCAGCCCTCGCAGTCGCGGCAGTACTTCAGGCCGTCTCTTTCACGGGCAACCTGTGACCGGTGGCGGACCAGGAAGCACGACGAGCAGGTGAACTCATCGGACTGCTCGGGAACCACGATGACGGTCAGTTCCTCGTTGGACAGGTCGGCGCCGGGCAGGTCGATACCTTCAGCGGTGTCGTTCTCTTCAACATCGATAACCGCGGTCTGCGCGCTGCCGCTCCGTGACGCCTGGAGGGCCTCGAGAGAGTCAGCGGGGGACTCTTCTTCCTGCTTGCGTGGAGCATCGTAATCGGTAGCCATAGCGTGTTCACTTTCGTTGCTGCACAGCGCCATTTCAGGCACCTCAGTGAAGCAGTTTAGGGCATCATCCCGCTACTGGCGCAATAGCGTGGCTAAGCAGACATTCCGCCGTCGCCGGGGGCTGTTCCTGCATGCTCTGAGCGGGCCTGGTCCGCTGCTATGGACACCCCGCTCAATGCCGGCAGCCAGCCCCAGCGGGTGGCGTCAGCCATGGCGCCGGCGGCACTGGACTCGGATTCGTACGTAAAGGTGTCAAGCAGCCAGTCACGGAGCCGGACAAGCAGGGTAGCCGTCATACCCTGAAACCTACGCAGCTATTGTTGTGGCCACGTTTCGCCGCGGTCTCCCCCGGATTAAATCCGCTGCCGGCTCAGGCGGGCGGCGCCGTGCTGCTGCGCAGGACGAGTTCCGGCTCCACCACCAGGGTCCGCGGTCCTTCTGCGCCGCCAAGCGTCGTCAGCATCATCTCCATGCACCGCCGGCCCAGTTCTTCGAAGTCCTGCCGGACCACCGTCAGCGGCGGGCTGAAGTAGGCGGCTTCGGGCTGGTCGTCGAAGCCCACCACGGACACGTCCTGCGGCACCTTCACGCCCGCCTCGTTCAGTGCGCGCAGGACTCCCAGGGCCATCTGGTCGTTGCCGACAAAGAGGGCGGTGGCGTGGCGGGCGGCGGCCAACCGCCGGCCGATTTCATAGCCGCTTCCAGCGCTCCAGTCACCCTCGATGATCAGGTCCGCAGCGAGGCCGGCGGAGGCCAGGGTTGACCGCCAGCCATCAGCGCGTGCCACGGCATCAATCCAGTCCTGCGGCCCCGCGACGTGTCCGATCCGGACGTGCCCCTGCCCAATAAGGTGCCGGACAGCCAGTTCGGCCCCGCGGTACTGGTCCACCCTGACGCCCCCAACGGCGTCATTTCCGTCCGGTCCCACTGCCACCACAGGCACGCCGATGGGCAGTTCCGCCAGGGCGGCCAGTGTGTCCAGGTGCGGAACAATCACCACGATTCCGTCCACCGACTGGTCCAGGAAGTGCCGGACTGCGTCCAGGATCGCGTCCCGGTTCACCTCCCGCAACGCGGCGACGCTGACGAAATATCCTGCGTCCCGTGCAGCCCGCTCCACTCCCAGCAGCGTGTTGGCAGGCCCGTACTGCGACAGCTCGCTGCCCAGGACGCCTATGGTGTGCGAGCGCCGGGTGACCAGGCTCCGGGCCGCTGTGTTGCGGCGGTAGCCAAGCCGGGCAATCGCCACTTCCACCTTTTCCCGCGTGCCTGCGCTCACGTTGGGGTGGTTGTTGACCACCCGTGACACGGTCTGGTGTGAGACCCCGGCCAGTTCCGCCACGTCCTCGAGCCTCGGCAGCCGGGGTGGCTTGCCGCGCATCACGAGGTTCTTGTCCGTGGCAGGGGCCGGGGCCTCAGCCGTTCCACTGGATCAGATCCCGCCGGCCAGCTTGTAGTACGCGGCGTTCCAGTTCAAATCCTTCTTGAACTGGCGGATGGTGGTGCCTTCGTCAATGGTGAGCAGTTCTGTTTTGGCGATTTCCGCGAAGTCCTCGAACACGTCCATGCCCACTTGGGTGGACAGCACCGTGTGGTGGGCGGCGCCGGCGGTGAGCCAGGCCGCGGCGGAGGTGGCGAAGTCCGGCTTGGGCTCCCACAGGGCGCGGGCCACGGGCAGGTTGGGCAGCGGCTGGTCCAGGGGGACAACCTCGACGGCGTTGGCCACCAGGCGGAACCGGTCCCGCATGTCTGACAGAGCCACGACGACGCCCGGGGAGGCCTCGGCGTCGAACACCAGGCGGACCGGGTCCTCCTTGCCGCCGATGCCCAGCGGGTGGATTTCCAGGCGCGGCTTCGATGTGGTGAGGGAGGGGCAGACCTCCAGCATGTGGGCGCCGAGGATCTTCTCGGAGCCCGGCTCCAGGTGGTAGGTGTAGTCCTCCATGAGGGAGGCGCCGCCGGGCAGGCCCGCGCCCATCACCTTCGCGGCGCGTACCAGGATGGCGGTCTTCCAGTCGCCTTCGGCACCGAATCCGTAGCCGGCAGCCATGAGCCGCTGTACCGCCAGGCCGGGCAGCTGGCGCAGGGCACCCAGGTCCTCGAAGGAAGTGGTGAACGCGGCGGATCCGTTGCCCTCCAGGAAGCTGCGCAGGCCCAGTTCGATCCGGGCGCCGTAGCGCAGCGATTCGTGCCTGGCCGCGCCTGCGCGGAGCTCGGGCACCACGTCGTAAAGGTCCTGGTACTCGGCCACCAGGGCGTCGACGTCGGCCTCGGCAGCCCCGTGGACGGCGTCGGCGAGTTCGTTGACGGACCAGGTGTTGACTGCGACGCCGAAGCGCAGCTCGGCCTCAGTCTTGTCGCCTTCGGTGACGGCGACATTGCGCATGTTGTCGCCAAAACGGGTCAGCTTCAGGCTGCGGACGGCGGCCCAGCCCGCCGCGGCACGCTGCCAGGAACCCACCTGGCGGGCCACTTCGGGGTTGGAGACGTGCCCGACGACGGTCTTCCGGGCGATGCCCAGGCGGGACTGGATGTAGCCGAACTCGCGGTCGCCGTGCGCGGCCTGGTTCAGGTTCATGAAGTCGAAGTCGATGTCCGCCCACGGCAGGTCCCGGTTGGCCTGCGTGTGCAGGTGCAGCAGGGGTTTCCGCAGCAGGTCCAGGCCCTGGATCCACATCTTGGCCGGGCTGAAGGTATGCATCCAGGCCGTCACCCCGATCACGGAATCATTCGAGTTCGCCTCCAGCGCCGTGCGGCGGATGGCGTCCGAATCGGTGAGGACCGGCTTCCACACGATCCGCACAGGGACGGCTGACGACGCGTTGAGCTGGTTGGCGATCTCCTGCGACTGGGCGGCCACCTGCTTGAGGACTTCCTCCCCGTACAGGTGCTGGCTGCCGGTGAGGAACCAGACCTCGTAACCGTCAAGGGAAGTGCTTGCTGCGGTGCTCATGAATTCTCCTGGGAAAGTTTTTTGGGTTCGGCGGCCTATTGGCCGTACACGTTCTGGTAGCGGGCGTAGAGGGAGTCGATGGAGCCCTGGTCGATGGGCAGCGGTTCACCCAACTGCCGCGAGATGTGGACGGTGCGGGCCACTTCCTCGCACATGACGGCAGCCTTCACGGCAGACCGGGCGTCCTTGCCGATGGTGAACGGGCCGTGGTTCTGCATGAGGACCGCCGGCGAATTGGAGTTCTTCAGCGTCTCCACGATGCCCTGGCCAATCGAGTCATCGCCGATCAGCGCGAACGGGCCCACCGGGATGGAGCCGCCGAACTCGTCGCCCATCATGGTCAGCACGCACGGAATGGCCTCACCCCGCGCGGCCCAGGCGGTGGCATAGGTGGAGTGCGTGTGAACCACCCCGCCCACGTCGGGCATGTGGCGGTACACGTAGGCGTGGGCGGCGGTGTCGGACGACGGCGACAGCGGCGGGTTGCCCCAATCGACCGTGCCGCCGCCACCGACGTTGGTGCCCCTGACCGGCGTGCCGTGCAGGTCCGTCACGATCATCTGCTCCGGGGTCAGGTCCTGGTAGGACACACCGGAGGGCTTGATGACCATGAGGTCGGTGCCTGGCACCCGGGCGGAGACATTGCCCGCGGTCCACACCACCAGTTCGTACCGGGTCAGCTCGGCGTGCAGCGCGCACACTTCCTCGCGGACCCTGGCGATGGTTTCCAGGATGACGGCTCCCGTGCTCATGCGGACACCTCCACGGCCGTCTCGCCGGAACCCACGAGGGAACCGGAAGTCCTGCGCTGAATGGCCTTGAGCCGGTGCATCACGTCATTACCGCCCCGGCCGAAGTAGTCGTGCAGGGTCTTGTACTCCTGGAACAGCTCCTCGTACGCGGCCACGTTTCCCGGGATCGGCGTGTAAACCTCACCGGGTTCGGCACCCATGGCGGCAGCAGCTTCACGGATGTCCGCGTATTCGCCCGCGGCCACGGCGGCGTGGATCGCCGACCCCAGGGCCGGGCCCTGCTCCGAGCCAATGGTGGACAACTGCAGGCCCGTGGCGTCCGCGTAGATCTGCATCAGGAGTCTGTTCTTGAGCAGGCCGCCGGCCACGATGAATTCCTTGACCGGGACCCCGGCGTCGCGGAAGGCGTCCACGATGGTGCGGGTCCCGAACGCGGTGGCTTCCAGAAGTGCGCGGTAGGTGTCCTCGGGCCTGGTGGCGAGGGTCTGGCCCACCACGATGCCGGAAAGCTCGTGGTCCACCAGGACCGAGCGGTTGCCCGAGTGCCAGTCCAGCGCAATCAGGCCGTGCTCGCCGATGGCCTGCCGCGACGCCAGTTCGGTGAGGTACTCGTGGATCCCCAGCCCCGCATCCCTGGCTGCCTGGTGGTATTCGGGCGGGACGCCGTACTTGGTGAACCAGCCGAAGATATCCCCCACGCCGGACTGCCCGGCCTCGTAGCCCCACAGCCCCGGCACGATGCCGCCGTCCACCGCCCCGCACATTCCCGGCACCTCCCGCAGTTCCGTGCCGTTCATGACATGGCAGGTGGAGGTGCCCATGATGGCCACCAGTTGCCCGGAGTCCACTGCCTTGGCGGCCGGGGCCGTGACATGCGCGTCAACGTTTCCCACGGCCACGGCGATGCCCTCCGGCAGCCCGGTCCAGGCCGCCGCCTCCGCCGTCAGGGTGCCGGCGGCGTCGCCCAGCCGTCCGATGGTGTGCTCCAGCTTGGAGCTGACAAAGTCCTTGAAATCCGGATTGAGGGCGGCCAGGAAATCATCCGACGGATACCGCCCATCCTGGTAGATGCCCTTGTACCCGGCCGTGCAGGCGTTGCGCACGTAGCGGCCGCTGAGCTGCCAGACGATCCAGTCGGCCACCTCCACCCAGTGGTCCATTTCGGCGTAGGCCTCCGGGTCCTCCTCCAGCAGCTGGAGGCCTTTGGCGAACTCCCACTCGGACGAGATCAGGCCCCCGTACCGCGGAAGCCAATCTTCGCCGCGTTCGGCAGCGAGCCGGTTGATCCGGTCGGCCTGCCCCTGGGCTGCGTGGTGGCGCCAGAGCTTCACGTAGGCATGCGGGCGGTTGGCGAAGCCCGGCAGTTCGTTCAGGGGTGTGCCGTCGGCCTTGACGGGCACCATGGTGCAGGCGGTGAAGTCCGTGGCAATACCGACGACGGCGGCCGGGTCGATCCCCGCGTCGGCCACCGCGGCAGGAACCGCGTTGCGCAGGACGTCCCGGTAGTCGTTGGGCACCTGAAGCGCCCATTCCCCGGGGAGCCTTACGCCTTGTCCCTCGGACGCCTCGCCCGCCACGTCTTTGGGCAGGGCGTCGGTCAGCACGGCATGGGGATACTCATGGACAGCGCTGCCGAGCTCCTTGCCGTCGCGGACCCGCACCACCACGGCACGGCCTGAGAGGGTTCCATAGTCCACCCCGATGACGCAGTGGTCGTGAAGGGGCTCGGAGCTGGAAGTGAACAACGCATCTGGCATGGGGTTGCCTCCATCCGGGAGGCAGGGGCCTCATCACCGGGTTTTGTAGGGTCAGGGTGGAGCTAAGTGCTGCAGCAAGTGTGAACGCTAACAAAGCAGAAGTCAATGAACTCGAAAGACTTTCGAAGTTTCCGGTAGAAGCCTCTTGTTAGCGTTCACAAATCAGTCTATATTGAACCGACACATCAACAATGTGGCCAGGACCGGGAGCTTCGCTGCTTCCCGGTCCAACAAAACTTCGCGGCAATGCTGCCGCGGAAGGAGATAATGGTGAGAATCAAAAAACTGATGGGCGCGGTGGCCCTTGTCCTCGCCCTGACCGTGGGGGCTACCGGTTGCGGCTCCCGCGGCGGAACCAGCGAATCCAGCAGTGCGGCGAAGCCCAGCGACTCGCTGGTTGGCATTTCAATGCCCACCCAGACATCTGAGCGCTGGATTGCCGACGGCGCCAACGTTGAAAAGTCGCTGAAGGACCTCGGCTACAAGACGGACCTCCAGTTCGCCAATGACGACATTCCTACACAGGTGTCGCAGATCGAAAACATGCTGACCAAGGGCGCCAAGGCCCTGATCGTCGCCGCCATTGACGGCACCACCCTGACCGATGTCCTGGCCAAGGCCAAGGAGCAGAACGTTAAGGTCATCGCCTATGACCGCCTCATCAACGGCACGCCCAACGTGGACTACTACACCACGTTCGACAACTACACCGTGGGCGTCCAGCAGGCCACCTCGCTGCTGACGGGCCTGGGCCTCGTCGATGCCAGCGGCAAGAAGGTGGACGGCAAGGGCCCCTTCAACATCGAGCTTTTCGCCGGCAGCCCCGACGACAACAACGCCAACTTCTTCTGGACCGGCGCCATGGACACCCTCAAGCCGTACCTGGATGCCGGCACCCTGAAGGTCCCCAGCGGCCAGACCAAGTTTGAGCAGGCCGCGATCCTTCGCTGGCAGGCCCCCGTGGCGCAGAAGCGCATGGAGGACATCATCACCTCCGCCTACAGCTCGGGCACCAAGCTGAACGGCGTCCTTTCCCCGTACGACGGCCTGTCCATCGGCATCATCTCCGCCCTTACCAGCACCGGCGGCTACGCCAAGGGAACCCTGCCGGTGGTCACCGGCCAGGACGCCGAAAAGGGCTCCGTGAAGTCCATAATCGCCGGTGAGCAGTACTCCACCATCTTCAAGGACACGCGCCAGCTCGGCGCGCAGGCCGTCAAGATGGTCGACGCCGTCCTCAAGGGCCAGGAAGCCGAAACCAACGACACCAAGACCTACAACAACAAGGTCAAGGTCGTGCCGGCCTTCCTGCTGAAGTCTGTGATCATCACCAAGGACAACTACAAGAAGGAACTGATCGACTCGGGTTACTACAAGGACTCCGACGTCAAGTAGTCGGCGTCCGGGGGCTGTGGCCGGGCCTCCAATCCGGCCACAGCCCCGTCCGCAACCTCCTGCAGCAGCAGGAAGGCCAAGCTTCGACCAGTCAGTGGGAATTGACGATGAACACACCCATTCTTCAAATGCGAGGAATCACCAAGACGTTCCCCGGCGTGAAGGCGCTGCAGGACGTCACCCTCGATGTGAACCGTGGAGAGGTCCACGCCATCTGCGGTGAGAACGGAGCCGGCAAATCAACGCTCATGAAAGTGTTGTCCGGCGTCTATCCACATAACACCTTCGACGGGGAGATCCTCTTCGAAAACGAACCCTGCAATTTCTCCAGCATCTCGGACAGCGAGAAGCGGGGCATCGTGATCATCCACCAGGAACTGGCGTTGAGCCCATACCTCTCAATCGCCGAGAACATCTACCTGGGCAACGAACAGGCCACCAACGGATGGGTGGACTGGCGCAAAACCAACCTGGAGGCAGCAAAGCTGCTTGCCCGCGTTGGCCTCGACGAAAACCCTGTCACTCCGGTGCAGCACATCAGCGTGGGCAAGCAGCAACTGGTGGAAATCGCCAAGGCGCTGTCCAAGGAAGTGAAGCTGCTGATCCTGGACGAGCCCACGGCCGCCCTCAATGACGAGGACTCCGGCCACCTGCTGGACCTGATCCTCCATTTGAAAGGCCAGGGGGTTACCAGCATCATCATTAGCCACAAGCTCAATGAAATCCGCAAGGTGGCAGATGCCGTCACCATCATCCGGGACGGCAGGACCATTGAGACCCTCCGGCTCGATGAAGGCCAGATCACGCAGGAACGGATTATCCGCGGCATGGTGGGCCGGGACCTGGAGAGCCTGTACCCGGACCGCGAGCCGAACATCGGCGAGGAAGTCCTCCGGATCGAAGACTGGTCCGTACGGCATCCCCAGGACCACACCCGCATGGTGGTCCGGAACGCCAACCTGCATGTCAGGAAGGGCGAAGTGGTGGGACTTGCCGGCCTGATGGGCGCCGGGCGCACGGAACTTGCCATGAGCGTGTTCGGCCGCACCTACGGCACCGCCACTTCGGGCAAGGTCTATAAGTACGGCGAGGAAATCAACACTGCCACCGTCTCTGACGCCATCACGCACGGCATTGCCTACGCCACCGAGGACCGCAAGCACTACGGCCTGAACCTCATCGAGGACATCAAGCGCAATATCTCCCTGGCATCGCTGGGCAAGCTCGCCAAACGCGGCTTTGTGGACAAGAACCAGGAGACCGTGGTGGCCAACGGCTACCGGACGAGCATGAACATCAAAGCGCCGTCGGTGGCCGCCATCACGGGGAAGCTCTCGGGCGGAAACCAGCAGAAGGTGGTGCTGAGCAAATGGATGTTCTCGGACCCGGACGTGCTGATCCTCGATGAACCCACCCGCGGCATCGATGTCGGCGCCAAATACGAGATTTACACGATCATTGCCAAACTCGCGGCCGAAGGAAAAGCCGTGATCGTCATTTCCTCGGAACTTCCCGAGCTGCTGGGTATTTGCGACCGCATCTACACCCTTGCTGCCGGCCACATCACCGGCGAAGTGCCCATCGCCGAGGCCACCCAGGAAACCCTGATGCACTACATGACCAAAGAGAAGGAATAGCGAAATGTCCGCCTTACGAGAATCGCTCGGATTCCTCACAAGCCGCCTCCGCCAGGTCGGCATCTTCGTTGCCCTGATCCTGATCGTCCTGCTGTTCCAGGGGCTGACCGGCGGGATCCTGCTGGAACCGCAGAACGTCACCAACCTCGTGGTCCAGAACAGCTACATCCTCATCCTGGCCATCGGCATGGTCATGGTGATCATTGCCGGGCACATCGACCTGTCCGTCGGGTCCGTTGCCGGGTTCATCGGCGCCGTGGCCGGCGTCATGATCGTCCACTGGGGCTGGCCGTGGTGGGCTGCGATTCCCGCCTGCCTGCTGGTCGGCGCCCTCGTCGGCGCCTGGCAGGGCTACTGGATCGCCTACGTGGGGATCCCGGCCTTCATCGTCACGCTGGCGGGCATGCTGATCTTCCGCGGACTCACGCTCATCACCCTCAAGAACCAGC
Organism: Arthrobacter sp. B1I2; assembly: GCF_030816485.1. Lineage (NCBI taxonomy): Bacteria > Bacillati > Actinomycetota > Actinomycetes > Micrococcales > Micrococcaceae > Arthrobacter > Arthrobacter sp. B1I2. Next base: position 216,746 of record NZ_JAUSYC010000001.1, read on the forward strand.
AGATCACCCCCTTCCCCGCCGAGCTGCGTGCCCTGGGCGGCGGCTTCCTTCCGGATATCTCCGGCGGCACGTCCGTACTGGAGTGGCTCACCGTCATCCTTGGCGTCGGCGCCACAGTGGCTCTGCTGATCCAGGCCTTCAAGGAACGCAGGATCCGCAGGAAATTCGATCTCGAAAGCGAACCCCTGGTCTGGTTCGTCATCAAGACCGCCTTTACGTCGCTGCTCATGCTCATCATCACTTTCCTGCTGGCGTCATACCGGGGCACGCCGATCGTCCTGGTGGTCCTGGCCGTGCTGGTGATCGCCTACACCGCCCTGATGAACAACAGCGTCTTCGGGCGCCACACGTACGCAATCGGCGGCAACCTGCACGCAGCTGAACTGTCAGGCATCAAGACCAAGGCCGTGACGTTCCGGCTCTTCGTGAACATGGGCGTCCTTTCCGCACTGGCAGGCCTTGTCTTCACCGCCCGGCTCAATTCAGCGCAGCCCGCCGGTGGCACAGGTTTCGAACTGGACTCCATCGCCGCGGCATTCATCGGCGGCGCCGCCGTCACGGGCGGCATCGGAACCGTCGCCGGAGCGATGATCGGTGGCCTGATCATGGGCGTGCTCAACAATGGCATGTCCATCCTGGGCCTGGGCACCGACTACCAGCAGCTCATCAAGGGCCTGGTACTCCTCCTCGCCGTCGGCTTCGACATTTTCAACAAGAACCGCGGTGGGGGCGGTGGCGATCTTGGAAAGCGGTTCAAGCTGAAGACCTCACCCCCGCCCGCGCAGGAGAAGCCGACGCCGGCGGCCAGCGAAACGGTGGAGGCAGGCGTTAAGTAGTACCGGCGCGGCCGCTCGGCGGCCAATGCCGCCTGTAGGCCCCGGGGTCCGGACTGGTCCGGACCCCGGGGCCTACACTTGCGTGCGGCTTGCAGCACCTCTCCGGTGCTGCTCAGGGCGCTGCCGACAAGCCTGTGGCAACATCTGCCGGCGAGCGCCGGCGCCGGCTGAGGAGGATAAAGGGTGCCGCCAGCAGCTGCACCGCGCCGCCCAGGGCCAGGGATGCGGGATAGCCGTAGACGTCGGCGGCCCTGCCGAGCAGCGGCTGTACCACCACTCCCCCGCTGGACCCCATGAGCGAGGCGAAGCTCAGGACGGTTGCCCGTTGCTTCGAGCCGATCATGTCATTCAGGTAGGCCTGGCGCACCGGGGTGCCTGCGGAGGCAACCACAGCCCAGAGTGCCAGGAGCACCAGTGCCAGCCAAAAAATGTTGGTCACCAGGAGCACCACCAGGACCACCGAACTGGTGATGGTGGAAGCGATCAGCACGGTGGTGCGCCGGCGGACGAGTTTCCGGACCAGCGGGGCCAGCCAGCCGCCCACGATGTCCGCGCCGGCAACAATGGCGGCCGCCAGGCCCGCGATGGCGTAGGCCTTGGGATCACCGAAGAGCTGCAGCAGATAGGGCTGGAGGGCGTAGAAGACATAGAATCCCACGCCTTCGGTGAACGGTGCGGCCAGCATCATGTACCTCACCGGCGGGTTCCGAAGGCCGCCGTCCAGTGACGCCTGGAGGACAGCCCTGGTGGCCTGCAGGGGGTGGGCCGAACGCTCCGGTGTGAAGCCGACGTCGTGCATCAGCAGGAAGGCCACGGCGAACATCGCCACCAGCACCGCGACGCGCAGCAGGAACGGCACGCCCAGGTTTGTTGCCTGCGCGATCACGCCGCCGGCCACTGAACCGGCCAGCATGGCGATGCCGGAGACCATCTGGCCGCGGCCCAGGACCGCTTCCAGCCCGCCGTCGTAACCGGAAAAGTGCAGGGCGTCCACCAGCCAGGCTTCCACTGCCCCCGAGAAGAACGTGAAGCCAAGTCCAAGCAGCGCGGACACTGCGGCCCACCACCAGAACGTGGCGGACAGCTGCCACAGCAGGTAATAGAGGTAGGTGGATGCTGCCAGGGTCACGGTCCCCAGCAGGAAGGACGTGCGGCGCCCCCAGCTGTCGGCAACCACCCCGGTGGGCACCTCAAAGAGCACCATCCCTGCCGTGAAGAAGGCGTTGGCGGCGAAGGCCTCCAGGTTGCTCAGTCCCGCATCCAGCAGGAACAGCGTGTTGATCCCCCAAATGAACGACGCCGCAAGGGTGTTACCCAGCGTCAGCGTCAGGTAAATGCTCTGGATCTTTCGTGCTGCGGCGTTCACAGGCGGGCGGCGTTCATTGAAGCTGTTCCTGCACTGGCGGGAAACCAGGCAGGATCAGGACGGGCTGAAATTCGGGGGAACCGGGTCGTGGCGCAGGTACTGCCGGCGGAACCGCCCGGTGCCTGCCGTCAGGGCGCGCAGTTCCACTGCGTACCGCAGGAGTTCCTGGTCCGGCACCTCCGCGCTGATCTCCGTGAGCCCCTCCCCGGACGAAGTGGTGCCGGTAAGGCGTCCCCGCCGGCTGGACAAGTCGCTCATCACCGCCCCCACGTGTTCGTCGGCAACGCTGATGGACACTGAGGACACCGGCTCCAGCAGCTGGATCCTCCCCGCAGCCGCGGCTTCCCGAAGGGCCAGCGCCCCTGCCGCCTGGAATGCCGCATCCGACGAATCCACGCTGTGGGCCTTGCCGCCGACCAGGGTCACGCGCAGGTCAACCACGGGAAAACCCGCAGCGACCCCCTTATCCATCTGGGCCCGGATCCCCTTCTCAATGGACGGGATGAACGTTCCCGGGATGACGCCGCCCACCGTCTTGTCCACGAACTCGAACCCGGCCCCGCGCTCCAGCGGTTCCACGTCGATGTCGCACACGGCATACTGGCCGTGGCCGCCGGACTGCTTGACGTGGCGGCCGTGGCCGGCCGCGGATGCTGCAAAGGTCTCCCGCAGCGGTGTCACCACCTCCACGGTGTGCAGTTTCACGCCCTGTTCCCGCAGCCTGTCCAGGACCACCTCCGCATGTGCTTCGCCCATGCACCACAGCACCAACTGGTGCGTTTCGGCATTCCTGTCCACCCGCAACGTGGGATCCCCGGCCGCTATCCTGCCCAGGCTGCGGGCAAGGGCGTCCTCATCGCTGCGGGAATCGGCTTCCACCGCAACCGGCAGCAGCGGTTCGGGCATTTCCCATGTGGCGAGCAGCAGGGGGCTTTCCCGGGCGGAAATGGTGTCCCCGGTTTCGGCGCTGCCCAGCTTCGCCAGGGCGCCCATGTCCCCGGCCACGCAGTAGGGAACGGGGCGCAGGGTGGCGCCCAGCGGGGAATAGATATGGGTAACCCGCTCATCGGTGTCGTGGTCCTGGTGGCCGCGGTCAGCCAGGCCGTGGCCGGCCACATGGACCGGCGCGTCCTCCCGGAGCGTCCCGGAGAAGACCCGCACCAGGCAGATGCGGCCCAGGAACGGATCGTTGGAGGTTCGCACCACCTCGGCGGCGAGTGGGCCGGCGGGGTCGCAGGACAAGCTTCCCGCGGGGTTGCCGGCCAGGTCGGTCGTGTCCGGCAGGCCGCGTTCCGCCGGAGCAGGGAATGCGCGCACCAGCAGGTCCAGCAGTTCCGCAGTGCCCAGCCCGGTCACGGCGGACGTGGGCAGCACCGGAAAGAAGGAACCCCGGGCGACGGCGGTTTCCAGGTCGGCGGCCAGCACTGCGGTGTCGATGTCCTCGCCTTCGAGGTAGCGGTCCATCAGCGTCTCGTCTTCGCTTTCGGCGATGATCCCCTCGATGAGGGCTCCCCTGGCAAGCCCGGCCGCCGCGCGTTCATCCGGCGCTGCTGCGCGGACTACTGGTGTTGCATCTCCGGAGGAGTAGTCCGTCACTTCCTGGGACAGCAGGCCTAGGAGGGACAGCGGGCCGGCAGCCTCCCCTGCTGCCTGCACCGGGACGCACAGCGGCAGGACACCCTCGCCGAACGCCCTCTGGCAGGCGGCCAGGGCGCCGTCGTAATCCGCCCGCGGGTGGTCCATCCGGGTGATCACGACGGCGCGCGGCAGCTTCATCTGCCCGCACTCGCCCCAGAGTGCGGTGGTGGTGGCGTCAATCCCATCCACGGCGGAGACCACGAAGAGGGCGGCGTCCGAGGCCCGAAGACCCGCCCGCAGCTCCCCGATGAAATCCGGGTAGCCCGGTGTATCCAGGAGATTCACCTTGTGGTCGTCCACCATCAGCGGCACCAGGGACAGCGTGACTGACCGCTGCTGGTGCACCGCCGCGGGGTCGGAATCGCTGACCGTTGATCCCTCCGCGATGGAGCCCTTGCGTGTGATCACGCCGTTGGCTGCCAGCAGTGCCTCGATCAGCATGGTCTTCCCGGCGCCGGAGTGCCCCACCAGGGCCACGTTCCGGATCCGCGCCGGGTCCTGGACCGCGATGCCGGCGCCCTGGTCCGCCCGCTTCGAATCAGGCCCGTTCCTGCCACCTGCCGCCCGCGCTGACTCCTTGGTGCTTTTCACCGACATTGGAACCTCCTGGCATCATCGCCGGCCGGACCGGACGTGTCCTCTGATTCGACACCTTGGACGGCGGGACGGCAAGAGCACAGGCTATTTGCTGCGGGCTTTGCGGGTGGCGGCGTCGTTGGCCTTTTGGATGGCCTTCACCAGCTGATCCTTGTCCATCGTCGAGCGGCCTTTGACGTCCAGTTCCTTGGCCAGTTTGTAGAGATGGTCCTTGGGCGCATTGGCATCGACCCCGCCCGCAGTGGGTTCGGAAGAGCGGACGCCCTGTTCTGCGCGCTTGTCCGACGGGCCGCGTTTTTCCTTGGGCTCCCAGTGGTCGCCCACCTTCTCGTAGCTGTGCTTCAGGGAGGCGTAGGCTGCGCGGGCCGCCCGTTGTTCGTCCTGGTCATAGGACTCAAGGGCCGAATCGTAGGTCTTGGCGAACGTGTCCTGGGCTTTCTGCTCAGAACGCTGCAGGGTGGAGGGAAGCTCTTCCTTGCGGGCGTGGTCATTCTTGCCGGTCTTGGGCATGGCACCCATCCTCCTTTAGCCAGCACGCTGATTATGTGGATGGATCCAGCTTAGACCCGGAGGTTTTTTGGAGCCCCCTGTCGGATTCGAACCGACGACCCCCGCTTTACAAGGAGGAGTATCCCGGGTGTTCCCGGCAGTGCCCTGAACCGGCCTATGACCAGCGATTTTGCAACTGTTGATGTCGAAATCGTACCCGCGTGTTCCCTGCACTTCCCGTTCAAAGCATGTCGTAAACGTGTCGTCCATGGCGCTGCCCAGTTGCACTGGTCCCTTGCCACCGTTGAGGTCTGGTTACGCGGGCTCCCTTTGCCTGGACCACGGCAAGGGTGCGCCCAGTGCGTTCTGTGATGCATTTCGGGCGTGAGGTCTTCTCCTAACTAAGATCCCACCCGTCCACCCCTCAAGCGCGGTACCTCTTTCATCCTTTCGACTCTCAGCGGCGCATACTCGCCATCGGCTCGACTTCCCCCGAGAATCGTCCCGAGCTCAGCCAAGGGCTCACGGTCGAGCAGCGACGGGTTCTTCTCAAGCATCAAGGTGATGGTCTCCCCGACCTGCTGCGGCGTAAGTGCCGCGCAGATGGTAGCGGGACAGGTTGTCAAGAAATTGCCGCAGAGGGCACTCATGCAGGGGGTCATTTACCCGATCGTGAAGAAGGTTGCAGGTTACCTTGGCGTGCAGATGTCCAAACAGATATTCGCGAAGGGGGTCGCTAAGGCTGTCCCTGTCGTCGGGGCCGTGATGTCCGGCGGTGTTACCTTGGCAAGCTACCTTGCCATGTGCAAGCGGCTGAAGAATCACCTCTCCAGCCTTGAGCTCGCGAAGGAGCGTAGCACCGACGTATCGGTTTAAAGGTTCCGGCCGATGGTGGTGGCCCGGCCCGGATCGTCGGCATAGAATTCACGGACCCGGCCGCGGACGGATGCTTCGTCAAGGCCGCGGGCCGGCCCCGGTGGACCCCCGCATGTCAGGCACCAAACCCTGCTGCTCGACGGCAACGGCATTCCGGTGGGCACCGTGCTCGCGGCAGCGAACCGCCACGACTCCCCGCTACTGCGGCCCACGCTGGAACGGCTCGGCCGGTTCGACTTCCGCCTGCCTCCGGTGATCACCGAGCACCTGCGCGCCGGCTACGACGCGGCCAAAACCCGCGGCCTGCTCGACGAATTCGGCTTTGAGGCCGAGGTCGCCACCATGGGCAAGCTCGCCATCTGCACCGGGCGGCGCATTGGCGCCAGCGACGCGTTCGTCGCCCTGGCCAACGAGATCAACACCGTCCGGCGCCTGATCCGCGACGTCTGGACCACTAACCGCTGGGACACCCGGCCCGCAGGCCGTCCCCAACCCAGCGGCGGAGCAGCTAAGACGCTACTGGCGGACCTCAATCTCGGGGTGGTTCTCTATGACCCACTCAGCCATCCGACGATTCCGTGCCGCGATGAACTCCAGCGTGGCCTCCCGGTACGTTACGTACTCGTCTTTTGTGGCCGGCATCCCGGAACGCTTGAAGTTGTCGAAGGGCAGGTAGAACCGAACCTCTTCGTAGTCGGGCGTCACGAGGTCTTGAAAGTGGAAGAAGTCCACGAACTCTTTAAATCCGTCGAAGAATGCAAAGAAGTCCGCGTACGCGTTGATGACATGGGCTAGTGGGCTCTCCGGTTCTCCTGCGTAATGACGCCGGATGCACTCCAGGGTCAGATCCATCCGGTCGGCGATGAGCGACCTGAGCCCCCTCGCCTGGTTCATCGTGGGTCGGTCCTTCTTCCTGACGGGCCAGATCATCGCACTGCCGATGGTGTACGGCGGCTTCAGGTAGCGGGACCGCTCGTCCTCGTTCAGCGAGGCGATGGCTTTCGCCAGAGACGCCGTACGTGCCCGGCCGGTGTAGGAGTGCGTGATGGCGTCACTGCCGTACCAATGCCTCGCCTCGGAGGGGTCAGTGAAGATGAGGTAGCCGTCCGTACGCTTCGGCGGCGCGGTCGGTTCGAAGAGGACGCCGGATTTTAGCGTCTTGGTCCACAGCAGCTGATGGTCCGCCCGGAGCTTTGGACTGTGCGAATCCGGGTCGCGTTGCTTTGGGGTGCCGGAGTCGGAGTCCGGCGGGGAGCCGGCGTTGCCCGGTTTGGTCTTAGCAGCGGTGTCGGTCATGTAGTCGAATGAAGTATCAAAGACGCGCATTTTCGAAGTGTATGCGCTCGTCAAGTATTTTCAGGCAGTTTCATCGTCGGTATTCGACGATGCCGGTAAGGGTTCACGACCGCAAGCTTGATGGGGTGCCGATGGGGCCGCCGAGGTCCGGGGCCCGCATTGACAGTGGGACGTTGTGGTTCTCCCAAGCCTCGATGTAGTCCATGACCAGGGTTCTAGAACAATCACATGGTTATCGGACCCTGTGCCTACATTGATAAATCCGGTGCGGCCTCACCTAGTGGCGGAACCTCTTAGACGCTCGCGAGATTCCCCTTCTCCCATTGCTTGCACTGGCTACAAAAGGCCGCCCTCGGTAAGAAGGGCGGCCCTTTTCGGTGACGGGCAAGTTCTTGCTTGGTGCTTGACGATCACCAAGACCGCGAAGAACACGGTGGTCAACGCAGGCGGCAGGGTGACGGCCCGTGCTACGTCCTGCTGCGAGCTGAGGATAATAAGTAGTGGAGAACGCTTGGCTTCCGGTCTTCCCGCAGATCCTCTGTGAATGGTGGCACGATCCTCCCCGCCGCGAATGCGGGATCGAGGAGCGCACCACCTTTTCGCCCGGGCTTTAGGGCTTCGGCGCCAGCCGGTCCAGGACCGTGGTGTAGTCCGCCACGTCCCTCAGCCGCTCGATGTAGGCGGCGTGGGTCATGGAGACGTCGGCGTGACCCAGCATGGCAGCAGCAGCCCCTCGGTCAGCTCTCTGGCGAGAAGGGACGCAACCGTTCGCCGAAAGGCGTGTGGAGTGATGGCTGACGTGTTCTCCATGTTGGACGCGGTCAGCGCGGAGCGCAGCTGCCTCCGTACGCTTGACGCCTGAACGTAGGTGCCGGTCCTGGACCAGAACAAGGCCCCCGCTTTGTTGTTTTCCGGGGATTTGAAGCTCCTGCGGATGAGTACGTCGACGACAAACCGAGGCACTGGGATGACCCGCTCACTGCTGCGGTTCTTGAGGAAGCTCTGGCGGTACTTGGGGCCGTGACGGCGCTCCACCAGCGTTCCGGTGAGTGCGATCTTTCCGACGTCGCCTGACAGGTCGATGTCTTCCAACCGGATTGCCAGGACTTCCCCGATGCGTGCCCCGGTGCCGATCAGAACGTCAACGACATCTGCGAGTACGTTGCTTGGGCGGGGACCGAATTGGCCGGGTTCTGTCCGCCAACTCCCGACAGCTTCGCGAACATCGTGCAGGGTAGCCGCGCTCAAGCTAACGGGCTTCTTCCGTGGCCTGTTCAGCCGATCGACCTCCCGCACTGGATTGCCACCCACGTACAGGTCGTGCCTGATGGCGTAGGACATGATCTGCATCAGCACCGTTTTGGCCAACCGGGCATTCGTGTGCCCTTTCCCGCCCACTACCAGCGACCTAAGGAAGCTGTCACAGGTGGAGGTGTTGATTTCATTGATCTTCAGCGCGCCGAGGGCGGGCTCGATGAGGCGGTAGATGAGCCCTTCGTACTGGTCCCAGGTCTGGCGCCGGATGCCACCCGTGCTGGCAGCCGCGATCATGTTCCCCTTGGCGTCGACATTGACCTTGGGGACCTCGATGCTGACGAGCCACTTTGAGGCGACGTCGTTCAGCGGAGGGTTCGCGGTCACTCGACCTGCGAGCAGTTGGCGCTCTTTCATGGACGCCAGCAGGGCTGTCTCGGCTTTGCCCTTGGTTGACCCGAACTTGCTGTAGATCCGAGTGACACCGTCCCAGCCACGGAACCTGCAGCTGGCCCGCCATTTTCCGGACGCTGTGTCTTTCTTGGCGCTGACCGTTCCCCAAGCACCAACCGGGAGGCTTGACCGCCCCATCAGGCCGCTGCCTTCGAAGTCTCGCCGATCCAGGCCTCAACAGCGGCACGATCGTAGCGAACGCTGCTGTGGAGCTTCAGAGCCTCCGGTCCGATCCCGGCAGAGCGCCAGTTGCGGAGGGTCTTGGGTGCCACCTGCAGCCAGAGGGCCACTTCCCCGGTGGTCAGGAGTTGCGGTGCGTTGCCTTGATCCGCTGCCGGTCCCAAGGTCTTTCTGCTCGTCTGCATGGCTTCTCTATGCAGCCCGCGAGCCGACGGGCGTCGCCGGTCTTCCTGAAAGCGTGTCGTAAGCGTGTCGTGCCCTGTTTTCGCACATAAAAAACCCCTCCGTTCGGGGCAAAATCGCCGGAACGGAGGGGTTTCTGGAGCCTCCTGTCGGATTCGAACCGACGACCCCCGCTTTACAAGAGCGGTGCTCTGGCCAACTGAGCTAAGGAGGCGTGCCCTTGCGGGCATGCACCGTGAAGGCGCTAGATAAGGTTAGCCCAACTCCCGCCGGGCGTAAAAACGCCGAGGCGGCGTCCATGGACACTGGAAGGGCCCGCCCCGGAAACGTTCCGGAACGGGCCCCCGGCCTGGCTGATGATCCTTAGCCCTTCGCGGCGATGGCTGCCTGCAGGAGGTCCGGGAACGGCGTCTGGGCGCTGTCCCCCTTGCCCCACTGCTTGCCGTCCACGAAGACGGTGGGGGTACCGGTAACCCCAATGGCCGCCGCTTCCTTGGTGGTGAACTTCACGAACGGGCGGTAGGTCTTGTCATCCACGCAGGAGCCGATGTTGGCGCCCATGTCGGACGCCATCTTCTTCAAGTCGTTGTCGGAAAGGCCTGCGCCGCCCTCGGCGGGCTGCTTGTCGAACAGTGCGTTGACGAAGTCGGAGTACTTCTCCGGGGATTCGTTGACCACACAGGCCGCGGCGTTGGCGGCCCGGGAGGAGTAGTTGGTGGTGGACCGGCTGTCCAGGAACCCAAGGGCCCGGTACTCAACCGTAATCTTGCCTTCGTTGCGCAAGGAGGTGAGCTGCTCGTTGTACTGGCTCTCGAAGTTCTTGCAGACGGGGCAGATGAAGTCGATGTAGAGGACCACCTTGACCGGCTTGCCGGCCTCCGCCTCGGCTCCCGGAGCCACCACCTCGGCGGGCGGAGTCTTCGGGGCGTCCCCCAGGGAAGCAGCGTCAACCGTGGCCGGCTCCGACTTGGCCACGTCCGTGTTGGCCAGCAGCGTAACGCCGCCATGCACGTTGGCGTTGGCCGGCGTGGGCCCCTGGTCCGCAATCGGGGCGTTCTGCTTGAGACTGTTGGTGACCACCAGCGCCACCACCACCAGGATGGCCACGACCGCTGCCACGATGCCCCAGCCGATCAGGAGCTTGTTGCGTTTGTCCTTCTTTACCTGCGCTTCGCGGATCAGGCGCGCCTGTTCCCGCGCCTCCGCGGTTCGCTCAGCCTTGGACTTACGTACTTCGTTTGCGGGGCTCATGAGTTCCTTGGGTCGATCGACGTGGGGGGTCCACTTCGTGGCACCTCCAACATTTTAGGGGAGAAAGCTGAGAGCTTGCGGTTTCAACTATTCCTTCGGGTTGACCAACGGACGAATAGCCCCGATGATTCCGTCCGGATAGGGTGGCTTAGAGGCACAAGCAACCCCAGGGGGCCGCAATGCAAACACCCGTCCAGGAAAAACCCGCCGGCGAAGCGACAGCCGAAAGTTCCGCTTCCAGCCACGCCGGCCATACGAAATACGACTTCATGGTGGTCTCGAACAGGCTGCCTGTTGACCGCGTGGCGGCAGGCGAAGGCGGTGATGACGACTCCGGCTGGCGCAGGTCCCCTGGCGGGCTGGTGACCGCGCTCGCCCCGATGATGACCAAAACGGACGGCGCCTGGGTTGGCTGGCACGGGGCGCCGGACGAGACCGTGGAACCCTTCAGCCACGGCGGCATGGACCTTGTTCCCGTTCAGCTCAGCACCGACGACGTGGAGCTGTATTACGAGGGCTTCTCCAACGCGACCCTGTGGCCGCTGTACCACGACGTCATCGCGCCGCCGGAATTCCACCGCACATGGTGGGATGCCTACCGCAGGGTCAACCAAAGGTTTGCTGACGCCGTCGTCAGCCATGCCGACCAGGGCGCCACCATCTGGGTGCAGGACTACCAGCTGCAGCTGGTGCCGCGCATGTTGCGCCGGGTACGGCCGGACCTGAGGATCGGGTTCTTCAACCACATCCCGTTCCCGCCGCCGGAAATCTTCGCCCAGTTGCCGTGGCGCCAGTCCATTATCGACGGGCTGCTCGGGGCCGACCTCGTGGGCTTCCAGCGGCCCAGCGATGCAGGCAACTTCATGCGCTCGGCACGCCGCTTCCTCGGCGCCAGCGTCAAGCAGCAGCAGGTGCACGTCAAGGGCCACGACGGGGAAATGACCCATATTGCACGCGCCCAAGCGTTCCCCATCTCCATCGATGCCCAGCAGATTCGCGAACTCGCGGCGAAGCCGGAGATCATCGAGCGGGCCCGGCAGATCCGCCAGGACCTGGGAAATCCCAAGACCATCCTCCTCGGCGTGGACCGGCTGGACTACACCAAGGGCATCGGCCACCGGCTCAAGGCGTTCGGAGAGCTCCTGGCGGACGGCAGGCTCTCCGTGGGCGACGCAACCCTGATCCAGGTGGCCTCCCCCAGCCGCGAGCGCGTGGAACAGTACCGGCTCCTGCGCGAGGAGGTGGAAGGGACGGTCGGCCACATCAATGGCACCTACGACACCCTGGAAAACACCGCCGTCCGCTACCTGCACCACAGCTACCCCGTGGAGGAGATGGTGGCGCTCTACCTGGCGGCGGACGTCATGCTGGTCACCGCGTTGCGGGACGGAATGAACCTGGTGGCCAAGGAATACGTCACCGCCCGGACCAACAACGACGGCGCCCTGGTCCTCAGCGAGTTCGCCGGCGCCGCGGACCAGCTCAAGCAGGCGCTGTTGATTAACCCGCACGACATCGACGGACTCAAAGCCACGATTATGCGTGCCGTGGAGTTGCCGCCGAGGGAGGCGGCGCGGCGCATGCGGGCCATGCGCAAGCAGATCCTGGACCACGACGTGGACCACTGGTCCGCGGACTTCCTGCGCGCCCTGAACGAGAAAGTGGTCCGCGATGACTCCTGACGGCCGCAGCACCAAGGCATCGCTGACGCTCACCCCCGAACTCCGGGAAGCGCTGCGTCGGATCGCCGCAACAGAGCACCTGCTGGTGGCCATGGATTTTGACGGCACCATGGCACCTATCGTGGGCCGCGCCCAGGACGCGCGGCCGCTTCCACGCTCAGCCGCGGCATTCGCAGGGCTCGCCGTGCTTCCACGCACGACGACGGCGCTCATCTCCGGGCGCGCCCTCGCCAGCCTGCGCGACGTCGCTTCCCCGCCGGTGGACACCCTGCTGATCGGCAGCCACGGCGCCGAAGCCTGGCTGGGACCCGGTTCCACCGAACTGACGCTGGATGCGGACCAGAAGGCGCTCCTTGAAGGAGTGCGGGCCGAGTTGGCGGGCATCGTGGCGGAGGCGCCGGGCACGTCCCTGGAGGACAAGCCCGCCGGCGTCGTCCTGCATACGCGCCTGGCCGCGGATGACGTGGCCGAGGACGCGGCGTCAGCAGCCCGGTCAGTGCTCCAGGACCGCAAGGGGGTCTTCCTGAAAGAGGGCAAGCGCGTCCTGGAGACCTCCGTGGTCAATGCCTCAAAGGGCGAAGGCGTCAGCTTCCTGAGGCAGGCCACAGGGGCCACGGCGGTGCTGTTCGCCGGCGATGACGTGACCGACGAGGACGCTTTTGGCCGGCTTGGACCAGGCGATGTAGGGGTTAAAGTAGGCCTCGATTTCACCCAGGCCCAATTCCGGGTGGAAGCGCCGGTTCACGTAGCGGAACTGTTGGAAGCCCTGCTCCAGGAGCGGAGCATCGCAGTGGCCGAGGAAGATCCGCAGGCAGCGTCCGGTTAGGACGTGCCCCGCGGCACATGTGACGTTCGTAACATTTGCGCTCAAAGAAGCATCTTCTGGCATACTCTTGGGTGTGATGTGGCGCACAACAACCGTGCGGCGTCACGTGGTGCTCCGCGGAAAGCCGCGGAGCATTTTGCAGGAACAAAACTGAATGAACATGTTCCATTCACAACGGATCGTCCGGCACGTACCTGCCGGTGAAGGGATTGATAACTGTGGCTACAGTTACTTTTGATAACGCTACGCGTCTGTACCCGGGCACAGATAAGCCCGCCGTCGATAAGCTCAACATCGACATCGCCGATGGCGAATTCCTGGTCCTCGTTGGACCCTCCGGTTGCGGCAAGTCCACCTCCCTGCGCATGCTCGCAGGCCTTGAGGACGTCAATGCCGGCCGCATCCTGATCGGTGACCGTGACGTCACCGATGTTCCGCCGAAGGACCGCGACATCGCGATGGTTTTCCAGAACTACGCGCTGTACCCGCACATGACTGTGGCCGACAACATGGGCTTCGCCCTGAAGATCGCCGGCATCTCAAAGGAAGAGCGCGCCGAGCGCGTCCGTGAAGCTGCCAAGCTCCTTGACCTCGAGCAGTACCTGGACCGCAAGCCGAAGGCACTTTCCGGTGGTCAGCGCCAGCGTGTTGCCATGGGCCGCGCGATCGTCCGTAACCCTCAGGTCTTCCTGATGGATGAGCCGCTGTCCAACCTGGACGCCAAGCTCCGCGTCCAGACCCGTACCCAGATCGCATCCCTGACCCGCCGACTCGGCGTCACCACCGTCTACGTGACGCACGACCAGGTCGAGGCCATGACCATGGGTGACCGCGTCGCGGTGCTGAAGGACGGCCTGCTGCAGCAGGTGGACACCCCCCGCAACCTGTACGACCGCCCCAAGAACGTCTTCGTTGCCGGCTTCATCGGCTCCCCCGCCATGAACCTGCTGGAACTTCCCGTCGTCGACGGCGGCGTGCAGTTTGGCGGTACGGTCTACCCCGTCCCGCGCGACGTCCTCCAAGAGGCGCACGGCTCCACGGTCACGCTGGGCAGCCGTCCCGAAGACCTGGAAACCGCTCCGCAAGGTGAAGGCCTGAAGGTGGAGGTGGACGTCGTTGAGGAGCTCGGCGCCGACGCCTACGTCTACGGCCACACCACGCTGGACGGCAAGGACCACGACATCGTGGCCCGCGTCGACGGCCGCCGTCCTCCGATGAAGGGCGAGATCATCTACGTCCGCCCGCAGTCGGGCCACGTGCACCTGTTCGACACCAAGACCGGCCTGCGTCTCGGCGACTAATCCCCGCATTACCGGCGGCGGCCCGCACCATTCCACAATTGGTGCGGGCCGCCGTCGGCCTTTAACCATGCCTGGGCAGGATTTAGCCGCCCTGCCCCGAGTACGGAAGAATTGACTCATGACCGAGGAACACAGCGCCCAGTGGCACGACGAACCCACCGACTACGCCCAGGTAGGTAAGCTTCCGCGGTTCGTGGCCGCCAGTGCCGATGACAACAAGGCAGCCTCCGTCGCCTCGTCACTGAACATCACGGCTGCAGCGGCGGACCCCGAACTCCTGGACCTGCCGTGGCACATCGCCCTCGAGGAGTGGCCCGCCGAATACCTGGCAGCACTCCCCCGCGGCATCTCCCGGCACATCGTGCGCTTCGCCCACCTCGGCGGCTCGGTGATCGCCATCAAGGAAACCTCCGAGCATGTGGCACGGCACGAATACCACATGCTGCGGAAGCTGGCCCGGCTGGATGTCCCCTGCGTGGAACCCGTGGCCGTGATCACCGGACGCACCACCCCGGACGGACGCCCGCTCAACCCGGTCCTGGTTACCCGGCACCTGAAGTTCTCCATGCCGTACCGGGCGCTCTTCTCCCAGATGCTGCGCAAGGACACCCTCACCCGCCTCATTGACGCCCAGGCGCTGCTCATGGTGCGGCTGCACCTTATCGGGTTCTACTGGGGCGACGTCTCGCTTTCCAACACCCTGTTCCGCCGTGATGCCGGCGCTTTCGCCGCCTACCTGGTGGACGCCGAAACGGGCGAGCTCTACCCGGACCTCTCCACGGGACAGCGCGAATACGACCTGGAAATTGCCCGCGTCAATATTGCCGGCGAGCTGATGGACCTCCTGGACGGCGGGCTCATTGAGGAGAAAGTGGACCCGGTGGCCACCAGTGAGCTGATCATGGACAGCTACCGGCGCCTGTGGGCGGAACTGACCGAGAAGGAATCCTTTGAACTGGGCGAACGCTGGCGGGTGGGCGCCCGCATTCGGCGCCTCAACGAACTCGGCTTCGACGTCGAGGAATATGCCATCAAGACCACTCAGAACGGCTCCACCATCCAGCTGCAGCCCAAGGTGGTGGACGCGGGGCACCATATGCGCCGTCTGCTGCGGCTGACCGGGATCGACGCCCAGGAGAACCAGGCCCGCCGCCTCCTCAACGACATGGACACTTTCCGGGCGGACAACAACCCGGACATGGACGAGGAATACAGCGCGCACCTCTGGGTGAGCCAGGTCTTTGAGCCCATCGTCAGGTCCATTCCCCGCGACCTCTCAGGCAAGCTGGAACCGGCCGAAGTGGTGCACGAGGTCCTGGAGCACCGGTGGTACATGTCGGAGAAGCAGGAACGCCATATTCCGCTGGCCGAGGCTGTGCAGTCCTACATTGACTTGATCCTCCGGCACCGGCGGGACGAGGCTGCGATCATGCTCAACCCGGATACCGAACTGTTGAAGATCCTTGAGGTGGAAAACGAGGAGTCCCGCTACGGTGCTGATGAATCGGCGGACGAGTATCCGGACTCGGACGACTGAGTCCTAGATCGCCTTTCCGGGGTTGAGGATCCCGGCAGGGTCAAACAGGTCCTTGATCCTGCGCTGAAGCTCCCGGACGGGCTCCGGCTGCTCCTGGCCCAGCCACCGGAGTTTGTACTGGCCCACCCCGTGCTCACCCGTGATGGTGCCGCCCATGGCCAGTGCCGCCGCGATGGATTCGTCCAGTGCCGCCTGCAGCCGCTGCATCGCGCCCGTGTCGACGTCCGCCCCCTGCCGGTCGATCCAGAACGTGGGATGCAGGTTGCCGTCACCGGCGTGGGCCACCACCTTGAGGTGCACCTGCTGGGCGGCGGCCATGGCTTCGAGCCCTGCAACGTAGTCCACCAGGCGGGACCGGGGAACAGCCACGTCCTCACCGACCCGGTACTCGTCGTCCACCTCGGTGCCCCTGCTGTGCCGGCGGAGCTCCACCAGCCGCTCCGCCTCTGCGCTTGCCTCAGTGGTTACCGTTGCCCCGCCTGCTCGGAGGACCTGGCGCACCACGTCCGCTTCCGCGGCAGCTCCAAACCCGTCCGTCTGGACCAGGAGCAGGGATTTCCCCCGTGCGGTGAGGTCGGAGCCATGGATGTCATCGAGCTGGGCCAACGTGCCGCCGTCGAGCAGTTCCATGATGGCGGGCTGGACGCGCGCCTTGCCCACAGCCAGGACCCCCGCAGCGGCCATCCTGAAGTCCGGATAGAAGGCGGCCACGGTGTGGACTTCCCGGGGCAGGTATTTCAGCCGCACCGTAATTCCGACGACGATTCCAAGCGTTCCCTCGGACCCCACGAAGAGGCCGGTGAGGTCATAGCCCGCCACGCCTTTGAAGGTCTGGTGGCCGGTGTGGATGAGGGACCCGTCGGCCAGGACGAGATCCAGCGCCAGGACGGAATCCCTGGTGACGCCGTACTTGGCACAGCGCAGGCCGCCGGCGTTGGTGGCAACGTTGCCACCAATGGTGGAGCTCCGGAAACTGGCCGGATCCGGCGCGTACATGAGGCCATGCCCTGCTGCCGCTTCGTTGAGGACGGCATTGACCACCCCTGGCTCCACGACGGCGGTTTCGTCGTCCGGATTCAGGGCGAGGATGCGGTCCATCCGCTCCAGCGAGAGGATGATGCAGTTCCTGGTGGCATGGGCACCACCGGATACCCCCGTGCCCGCACCCCGGGGGACGATCGCCACTCCACTGCCCGCGCACGCCTTCACCACCGCCTGCACGTCGGCCACTGATTCGGCGAACACCACAGCCAGGGGAAGCTGGAAGTCGATGACGGGCGCCTGGTCGACGGCGTACCGCCGGAGCGAAACCTCGCCGGTATCCACCTGGCCGGACGCCAGGACGGCTTCCAGCTCGTCAACGATGCTTCCCACAGAGCCTCCACCCGTCGTCGGACATACCTTTCCCCAGTCTAGGGCGTGCCTAAGGGGCCGTTGCTGGCCGTCCGGCCTGAAAGCGCTTCCAGTTATCCTCGTGTCATATCAAGCGAGTAACGAGGGAAGCCTAGAAGCAAAGATGGAAGCGTTTTCATTAAATGCGGTGACGCGGTTATGCTGGCTCTCATGTCTGTCGAAACTGTGACGCAGGGCACCTCGGCCCTTGCTGGTCCCCTGACGCTCATCCATGCTGCTGACACCGCGCCCGGCTGGTGGCGCTCAGCCGTGATCTACCAGGTGTACCCCCGTTCGTTCCGGGACTTGAACGGCGACGGTATTGGAGACCTGGCAGGCATTACGGAGGAACTGCCGCACCTGGCGGACCTGGGAGTCGACGCCGTTTGGCTGTCCCCCTTCTACCGTTCCCCGCAACGTGATGCCGGATACGACGTCAGCGACTACTGCGACGTCGACCCGATCTTTGGCACTCTCGGTGACTTCGACGTCATGATGGCGGAATCGCACCGCCTGGGCCTGCGGGTGATTGTGGACCTGGTGCCCAACCACTGCTCCGACCAGCATCCCGCGTTCCAGGCAGCCCTTGCAGCCCCGGCCGGCAGCCCGGAGCGGGACCTGTTCATCTTCCGTGACGGAACCGGCCCGGACGGACAGGAACCGCCGAACAACTGGCAGTCCCATTTCGGCGGGCCCGCCTGGACCCAGGCGGAAGGAAGGGACGGCCAGCCGGGCCAGTGGTACCTGCACCTCTTCGATTCCTCGCAGCCTGACTTCAATTGGGACAACCCCGCCGTCCATGCGGAATTCGAGCGTGTGCTTCGTTTTTGGCTGGACCGCGGCGTCTCCGGTTTCCGGGTGGACGTAGCCCATGCCCTGGTGAAGGCGCCGGGACTACCGGCCTGGGGCGGCCGCGCCGATGGCGGCAGCAGCGAGGGGTACCCCGGCCATGAGGCACCCATGTTCGGGCAGCCCGGCGTCCACGACATCTACCGGCAATGGCGGCTTGTCCTGGACGAGTACGGCCCGGACCGGATCCTCTGCGCCGAGGCGAGCGTGGACCTCCATCGGCTGGCCCACTGGGTCAGGCCGGACGAGATGCACCAGGCGTTCAACTTCCCGTATCTGCATGCGGGCCTGGACCCGTACCGGCTGCGCTCGGTCATCACGGACTCCCTGACCGTCCTTGACGGCGTGGGCGCCCCCAGCACATGGGTGCTCTCGAACCACGACGTGGTCCGCCACGCCAGCCGGTTTGGCTACAACGGCCATGGTCCACGGGACGGCGACGGCATCGGGGCGGCCGATCCCCGGCCCGATGAGGAACTCGGCCGGCGCCGCGCAGCTGCCGCTTCCCTGTTCATGCTGGGGCTTCCCGGCGCCGCCTACCTCTACCAGGGTGAGGAGCTGGGGCTGCCGGACGGCATCGACATTCCAGGCCACCTGCGCCAGGACCCCACGTTCGCCCGTACCGGGGGGCAGCGGCTGGGCCGTGACGGCTGCCGGGTACCGCTGCCCTGGCGGGCAGGAGACATGCACCTGGGCTTCGGTTCGGGAAGCGATCCCTGGTTGCCCATTCCAGCCTCCTTTGGCAGCCTGGCTCGGGACCTGCAGGCGGAATCGCCATCGTCGCACCTGTCCCTCTACCGGGACGCCCTGGCCCGGCGCCGGGAGCTGGACCTCGGCCGGGGATCCCTGTCGTGGGCCGAGGACTGGTGCACGGGGTCCTCACTGGGTTACCTGAACGGCACTACGCTGGTGCTTATGAACCTCAACCACGGGCCGCTGGAGCTGCCTGCAGGCCACGTCCTTATCCGCAGTACGTCCGCCGGCACGGAAGGACTGCTGGCTTCGGGCGAAACAGCCTGGATCCGCATCACAGCAGCAGACTGACCATGGCGGGCATCAAAGAAGTTGCCAGCCGGGCCGGCCTGTCCGTGGCCACCGTTTCCCGGGCCTTGAGCGGAAAGTCCAACGTCTCGTCCAGGAGCCGCCGCCTTGCGCAGGAGGCGGCACGGGAGCTCGGGTTCGTTCCTTCCTACCACGCGTCCAGCCTCGCATCGGGGCGCAACCACAACATTGGGCTGGTAGTGCCCAGCGTGCAGCGCTGGTACTTCTCCTCCGTGTTGGAAGGCGTTTCGGAAACCCTCCTGGACGCAGGCTACGACCTGACGCTGTACAACGTGGGCGAGCAGCCGGAGCACCGCAGCAGCATTTTGAACGACTTCCTGTTGCGGAAACGCCTCGACGCCGTCATCGCGGTCGCACTGGTGCTCAGCGAGGAAGAGATCGGCCAGCTGCTCGCCGTGCACCGTCCCATAGTGGGTATCGGAGGCGCGCTGCCCGGCGCCTCGACCATACGAATCGACGACGAGGGTTTGGCCATGCTGGCCACCCGGCACCTGATCGGACTGGGCCATACCCGGATCGCGCATGTCACCGGGGATGCGGAGCTGAACCGCGACTTCAGGCTTCCGCAGCTCCGCCAGCAGGGTTTCGCGGCGGCTATGGCAGCAGCGGGGCTGACGCTGCGGGAAGAGTGGCAGGCCACTGCGGACTTCACCATCCAGGGCGCCTACGCGGCCGGGCGCCGGCTCCTGGGAACGCCTGCCGGACGGCCCACCGCTATTTTCGCAGCTTCAGATGAGATGGCTGTGGGCATCATGCTCGCCGCACGCGACTTCGGCCTTCAGGTCCCGCAGGACCTTTCCGTGGTGGGGATTGACGGACATGAACTGGCGGAGACCTTTGGGCTGACCACCATCAGCCAGGATCCGCGGGGACAGGGACGGCTGGCGGCTGCCACTGCTTTGGCTTTGCTGGACACCACGGGCGGGAATTCCGACGGCGGCCCGGCGGCGGGTGCAGCCCGGGACCAGGAGTACCCAACGGAGTTTGTGATCCGGAACAGTACCGCTGTACCGCCTGAGGCGGCCGACCCGCGGGGTTAGGACCCGCCCGCAGGCGGCGCATCTTCCGTGGCATCGCCGGCGCCCATGAAACGTGCATACCTGTCCAGGATGCGGGGCCAGGCCGCCACGTACTCTTGACGGGCGGCGACGGGATCCTCGGCGCCTTCCCACCCTTCATGGCGGACGCGCACCTCGGTTCCGCTTTCGACGGCGCGGAACACCACCAGGAGCTCGGTGGACCACAGCGCCGTGGCCCCGGGGTGCCAGCTGGCATGGAACGACAGCGGCGGCTGCCAGTCGTCAAGGGTTCCCCAGATGCTGGTGCGGCCGTCATCGGCTGTTTCGAGGATGAGGTTCTCTTCGAACTCTACATAGGAGCCGGCACCGTAGACGCCGTGCTCTCCGAGGGGCCACCACAGGTGGGTGTGGTCGGTGAAACCAGCAAAAGCCCGGGCCACGGGGCCCGGCACAACTACGGTGTTCACCACCGGTTCCAGGGGCTCGGTTGCCCGCTGGGCGGCTTCTTCGAAAGGGTCCTGTGGGTGGCTGAAGATACTGCTCATGAGGGTCCACTTTACCCGCGGCAGCCGTGGCCGGCGCGAGTCTGGAGGGAGGGCATGCCCTCTGTGAAATGTGGTTAAAGCACCAGGGCCCTGACATTCCTTTGTCAGGGCCCTGGCCAACTTTACGTCCGGCGGTGACCTACTCTCCCACACCCTCCCGGGTGCAGTACCATCGGCGCTGTGGGTCTTAGCTTCCGGGTTCGGAATGGGACCGGGCGTTTCCCCCACGCTATGACCGCCGTAACCCTTGTACCCGTCACCGACCCCTGGGGGTGGTGTGGGAAGTTTGTGGTTACAACATTGTGGTGTTGTGTATTCAGTTGTTGGTTCCTGTTCAACAGTTGTCCCGTTGGGCGGGGTTGTTGGTTGGGAACCACATAGTGGACGCAAGCAGAATTTGTATGTTCTGTGTGGTGTAAGTTGTTGGCCTATTAGTACCGGTCAGCTTCACGAGTCGTTAGTCCTCGCTTCCACATCCGGCCTATCAACCCAGTGGTCTGGCTGGGGGCCTCTCACACATGAATGTGTATGGAAATCTCATCTTGAAGCGAGCTTCCCGCTTAGATGCTTTCAGCGGTTATCCCATCCGAACGTAGCTAATCAGCGGTGCACTTGGCAGTACAACTGACACACCAGAGGTTCGTCCGTCCCGGTCCTCTCGTACTAAGGACAGCCCTTCTCAAATTTCCTGCGCGCGCAGCGGATAGGGACCGAACTGTCTCACGACGTTCTAAACCCAGCTCGCGTACCGCTTTAATGGGCGAACAGCCCAACCCTTGGGACCTACTCCAGCCCCAGGATGCGACGAGCCGACATCGAGGTGCCAAACCATGCCGTCGATATGGACTCTTGGGCAAGATCAGCCTGTTATCCCCGAGGTACCTTTTATCCGTTGAGCGACGGCCATTCCACAATGTACCGCCGGATCACTAGTCCCGACTTTCGTCCCTGCTCGAGATGTCTCTCTCACAGTCAAGCTCCCTTGTGCACTTACACTCGACACCTGATTGCCAACCAGGCTGAGGGAACCTTTGGGCGCCTCCGTTACTTTTTAGGAGGCAACCGCCCCAGTTAAACTACCCATCAGGCACTGTCCCTGACCCGGATTACGGGCCGAAGTTAGATGTCCAAAGTGACCAGAGTGGTATTTCAACGATGACTCCACCCGAACTGGCGTCCGGGCTTCAACGTCTCCCACCTATCCTACACAAGCCACTCCGAACACCAATACCAAACTATAGTAAAGGTCTCGGGGTCTTTCCGTCCTGCTGCGCGTAACGAGCATCTTTACTCGTACTGCAATTTCGCCGAGTTTATGGTTGAGACAGCGGGGAAGTCGTTACTCCATTCGTGCAGGTCGGAACTTACCCGACAAGGAATTTCGCTACCTTAGGATGGTTATAGTTACCACCGCCGTTTACTGGGGCTTAAATTCTCAGCTTCGCCTTGCGGCTAACCGGTCCTCTTAACCTTCCAGCACCGGGCAGGAGTCAGTCCGTATACATCGTCTTGCGACTTCGCACGGACCTGTGTTTTTAGTAAACAGTCGCTTCCCCCTGGTCTCTGCGGCCCCGATCCCCTCCGGACAGCAAGTGTCCATCAAGGTTGGGGCCCCCCTTCTCCCGAAGTTACGGGGGCATTTTGCCGAGTTCCTTAACCATAATTCTCTCGATCGCCTTGGTATTCTCTACCTGATCACCTGTGTCGGTTTGGGGTACGGGCGGCTAAAACCTCGCGTCGATGCTTTTCTCGGCAGCATAGGATCACCAAATCCCCCCAAACGGGGGTCCCATCAGATCTCAGGCTTATATGAGTGGCGGATTTGCCTACCACTCGCCCTACATCCTTAGACCGGGACAACCATCGCCCGGCTCGGCTACCTTCCTGCGTCACACCTGTTAATACGCTTGCCTCCCGGGATCAGGTCCTGCGCTCCACCAAAACCCGCACACCACAAGGGTGATTGGGCAGGCTTCGGGCAGTTAGTATCCCCCGCTCAGCATGGGCGGTTTTTCGCCGGTACGGGAATATCAACCCGTTGTCCATCGACTACGCCTGTCGGCCTCGCCTTAGGTCCCGACTTACCCAGGGCAGATTAGCTTGACCCTGGAACCCTTGATCATTCGGCGGACGGGTTTCTCACCCGTCTTTCGCTACTCATGCCTGCATTCTCACTCGTGTAGGCTCCACCGCTGGTTTACACCGCGACTTCACCGCCCACACGACGCTCCCCTACCACTCCAAACGCCTGAACCAGCCCAACAAGTGGGCGGCTTGGCTACTATTTGAAATCCACAACTTCGGCGGTGTACTTGAGCCCCGCTACATTGTCGGCGCGGAATCACTTGACCAGTGAGCTATTACGCACTCTTTTAAGGGTGGCTGCTTCTAAGCCAACCTCCTGGTTGTCTTCGCAACTCCACATCCTTTCCCACTTAGCACACGCTTAGGGGCCTTAGTTGGTGGTCTGGGCTGTTTCCCTCTCGACTATGAAGCTTATCCCCCACAGTCTCACTGCTGCGCTCTCACTTACCGGCATTCGGAGTTTGGCTGACGTCAGTAACCTTGTAGGGCCCATTAGCCATCCAGTAGCTCTACCTCCAGCAAGAAACACGCAACGCTGCACCTAAATGCATTTCGGGGAGAACCAGCTATCACGAAGTTTGATTGGCCTTTCACCCCTACCCACAGCTCATCCCCTCCATTTTCAACTGAAGTGGGTTCGGTCCTCCACGACGTCTTACCGTCGCTTCAACCTGGCCATGGGTAGATCACTTCGCTTCGGGTCTAGATCACGCCACTCACTCGCCCTGTTCAGACTCGCTTTCGCTACGGCTGCCCCACACGGGTTAACCTCGCGACGTAACACTAACTCGCAGGCTCATTCTTCAAAAGGCACGCCGTCACCAGAATCAGACTGGCTCCGACGGATTGTAAGCACACGGTTTCAGGTACTGTTTCACTCCCCTCCCGGGGTACTTTTCACCTTTCCCTCACGGTACTGGTCCGCTATCGGTCATTAGGGAGTATTTAGGCTTATCAGGTGGTCCTGACAGATTCGCACGGGATTTCTCGGGCCCCGTACTACTTGGGATACTCTCACAGGCGGTACAAACACATTACGGTTACGGGACTAACACCCTCTCTGGCCGGCCTTTCAAAACCGTTCACCTATGCGCGCACATCACACCCCACTGTCCCGGCAGAGACAGTACGGAAAGTCCCACAACCCCGACCATGCAACGCCCGCCGGCTATCACACATGGAACGGTTTAGCCTGATCCGCGTTCGCTCGCCACTACTAACGGAATCACTATTGTTTTCTCTTCCTGCGGGTACTGAGATGTTTCACTTCCCCGCGTTCCCCCCACGCACCCTATGTGTTCAGGTACGGGTCACCAAGTCACTCGCGCGCTCAGCGGGGTTTCCCCATTCGGACACCCTGGGATCACAGTCCGGTTATCGACTCCCCCAGGCTTATCGCAGATTCCTACGTCCTTCTTCGGCTCCTAATGCCAAGGCATCCACCGTGTGCTCTTAAAAACTTGACCACAAAGATCAAAAACTAATTTCGAGAGAACCACGGAAACCACTGCTCCACCCCAAAAGGCAGAACAACAGATCCAGGTTCATATATCTTGGAAATTGCTTCTTATACAAGATGCTCGCGTCCACTATGTAGTTCTCAAACAACAACCCCAAACCACACACCCCACACACACTCGTGTGTGATCGGCGCGGCCAGGAAAACCAGAAACAAAGTCCCGCACAGCCGCCCCCCACCCCCGAAAGGGAAAGGGAAGAAACCCGCGGTCCTGTTGCCTCAGGACCCAACAGTGTGCCAAACACTAAACCATGCCATCACTCCCCCACCGTTCCAGAACCATCACTGGCTCGTACTGGGACAAGGAAACAACACCACAGCCGCTATTTGTTGATATTCCACCCTTGAGCACCCGCCACGGAACGAACGTCCATGCAACGGGCCTTTACTCCTGACAACCCCCACACCCCGGCATACACCAGGACAGGGACGGTTGTAGGTGCTCCTTAGAAAGGAGGTGATCCAGCCGCACCTTCCGGTACGGCTACCTTGTTACGACTTAGTCCCAATCGCCAGTCCCACCTTCGACAGCTCCCTCCCACAAGGGGTTAGGCCACCGGCTTCGGGTGTTACCAACTTTCGTGACTTGACGGGCGGTGTGTACAAGGCCCGGGAACGTATTCACCGCAGCGTTGCTGATCTGCGATTACTAGCGACTCCGACTTCATGGGGTCGAGTTGCAGACCCCAATCCGAACTGAGACCGGCTTTTTGGGATTAGCTCCACCTCACAGTATCGCAACCCTTTGTACCGGCCATTGTAGCATGCGTGAAGCCCAAGACATAAGGGGCATGATGATTTGACGTCGTCCCCACCTTCCTCCGAGTTGACCCCGGCAGTCTCCTATGAGTCCCCACCATCACGTGCTGGCAACATAGAACGAGGGTTGCGCTCGTTGCGGGACTTAACCCAACATCTCACGACACGAGCTGACGACAACCATGCACCACCTGTAAACCAGCCACAAAGTGGGGGACGCATTTCTGCGCCTTACTGGTTCATGTCAAGCCTTGGTAAGGTTCTTCGCGTTGCATCGAATTAATCCGCATGCTCCGCCGCTTGTGCGGGCCCCCGTCAATTCCTTTGAGTTTTAGCCTTGCGGCCGTACTCCCCAGGCGGGGCACTTAATGCGTTAGCTACGGCGCGGAAAACGTGGAATGTCCCCCACACCTAGTGCCCAACGTTTACGGCATGGACTACCAGGGTATCTAATCCTGTTCGCTCCCCATGCTTTCGCTCCTCAGCGTCAGTTAATGCCCAGAGACCTGCCTTCGCCATCGGTGTTCCTCCTGATATCTGCGCATTTCACCGCTACACCAGGAATTCCAGTCTCCCCTACATCACTCTAGTCTGCCCGTACCCACCGCAGATCCGGAGTTGAGCCCCGGACTTTCACGGCAGACGCGACAAACCGCCTACGAGCTCTTTACGCCCAATAATTCCGGATAACGCTTGCGCCCTACGTATTACCGCGGCTGCTGGCACGTAGTTAGCCGGCGCTTCTTCTGCAGGTACCGTCACTTTCGCTTCTTCCCTACTGAAAGAGGTTTACAACCCGAAGGCCGTCATCCCTCACGCGGCGTCGCTGCATCAGGCTTGCGCCCATTGTGCAATATTCCCCACTGCTGCCTCCCGTAGGAGTCTGGGCCGTGTCTCAGTCCCAGTGTGGCCGGTCACCCTCTCAGGCCGGCTACCCGTCGTCGCCTTGGTAGGCCATTACCCCACCAACAAGCTGATAGGCCGCGAGTCCATCCAAAACCACAAAAGCTTTCCACCAACCACCATGCGGCGGCCGGTCATATCCGGTATTAGACCCAGTTTCCCAGGCTTATCCCAGAGTCAAGGGCAGGTTACTCACGTGTTACTCACCCGTTCGCCACTAATCCCCGGTGCAAGCACCGGATCATCGTTCGACTTGCATGTGTTAAGCACGCCGCCAGCGTTCATCCTGAGCCAGGATCAAACTCTCCGTTGAAGTAAAACAGACACAACCACAACCACCGGAAATAACGGCGACCACAGCTGCACAAAATTTGAAACCAGCTAAAAACACCATGCCAACCACGGAGGTGGCGGCACAGCACAATCAACCAATTCATAAAACAATTGGTATCAACAAACTTGGCACACTATTGAGTTCTCAAACAACAGACACACCCGGCACCACCCAAACATTCCGTTCAGGATCGCTCCGGAGCAACTTTCCAAACTTACCCGCTGACTTCCTGCGTGTCAAACCGGCGTCCGCAACCATCCTCAGCGTAAGCTCGGGGTTTCGGTTTTCCGTCTGACTCCGTGGAGCAGCGCGGAAATAAACTGTACCACCACTCATTCCGGATCGCCAGTCCGCTCGCGGGAGGGCCCGCCCGGCAGCCGAAAGGCCCGGAATCACGCGGATCCCGGGCCTTCGTCTGGAGCCCTGCCGATACAACCCGAGCCTGGGTCAGTCGGCCGATGAAGCTCCCGGCTTGAAGTACGCCGCTCCAAGCGGGGGCAACGTGACTGTCAACGTTGCCGGCTGGCCATCCTGCCCGTCGTTCGTGGCGTTCAGCTCGCCACTGTTGAGTACGCCGGATCCGCCGTAGGTGGTGTGGTCGGTGTTCAGGACCTCGGTCCATGCACCAGCCGTGGGAACCCCCAGGGTGTACCCGACGTGCGGCGCACCGGAGAAGTTGATGGCGCAGACGATCGGATTCTTGTCAGCGTCCCACCTGATGAAGGACAGGACATTCCGGTCGGCGTCTCCCCCGTTGATCCACTGGAACCCGGCCGGAACGTTGTCCTGCGAGTACAGGGCGGGAGTGGAAGCGTAGAGCTCGTTCAGGTCCTTGGTCAGCAGCTGCAGCCCTCGGTGCGCGGGGATGTCGGCGAGCCACCAGTCCAGCCCGTGCTGCTCCGACCACTCGGCTTCCTGGCCGAACTCGGTTCCCATGAAGATGAGCTGTTTGCCCGGATGCGCCCACTGGTAGGCAAAGAAGGCGCGGAGGTTGGCCAGCTGCTGCCAACGGTCGCCGGGCATCTTGCGGAGCATGGAACCCTTGCCGTGGACAACCTCATCGTGGCTGATGGGCAACAGGAAGTTTTCAGTGAAGGCGTAGACCAGGGAGAACGTGACCGTGCCGTGGTGCCACCTGCGGTTGTAGGGGTCCTCGGAGATGTACTTCAGGGAGTCGTGCATCCAGCCCATGTTCCACTTCAGGCCAAAACCCAGGCCGCCGTGGCTGGTCGGGGCCGTGACGCCCGGGAAGGCCGTGGATTCTTCGGCAATCATGACGGCGCCCGGGTGGGTCTTGTAGACCGTGGCGTTGACTTCCTGGAGGAAGGAGATGGCCTCGAGGTTTTCCCTGCCGCCGAAGCGGTTGGGCCGCCACTGGCCTTCCTGGCGCGAGTAGTCGAGGTAGAGCATGGAGGCCACCGCGTCCACGCGCAGGCCGTCGATGTGGAACTCTTCCAGCCAGTAGAGGGCGTTTGCCACCAGGAAGTTCCGGACCTCGGTGCGGCCGAAGTCGAAGATCAGGGTGCCCCAGTCAGGGTGTTCCCCGAGCGCCGGGTCCGCGTGTTCGTAGAGGGGTTCGCCGTCGAACTTTGCCAACGCCCAGGCATCCTTGGGGAAGTGAGCGGGCACCCAGTCCAACAGCACGCCGATGCCCGCCTGGTGGAGGGCGTCCACCAGGTAGCGGAACTCGTCAGGATGTCCGAACCTGGACGTGGGGGCGAAGTAGGACGTGACCTGGTAGCCCCAGGACCCGCCGAACGGATGCTCCGCCACGGGCATGAATTCCACGTGGGTGAACCCGAGCCACTTCACGTACTCCACCAGTTCCTTGGCGAGTTCGCGGTAGCCGAGGCCCAGCCGCCACGATCCGAGGTGTACTTCGTAGACACTCATGGCTGAATTGTGCGGGTCCCGTTTGGCCCGCGCTTCCATCCATTCGTCGTCCTTGAAAGCGTAGGAAGGTTCCACCACCCTGGATGCAGTCAGCGGAGGAACCTCCGTGCCGAACGCCAGCGGATCGGCTTTCTCAACCCAGTAGCCGCCCCTTGTCAGGATTTCGTATTTGTAGCAGGCCCCTGCCGGGACCCCGGGAATGAAGACTTCCCAGACACCGGAGGAACCCAGGGACCGCATGGAGTGTTCCCGTCCGTCCCAGGCGTTGAAGTCGCCCTTGACGCGGACTGCCTGCGCGTTGGGAGCCCATACGGCGAAGGAAACACCGTTGACGTCTCCCAGCGACGACTTGTAGTGCTGGACGTGGGCACCGAGCACCTCCCACAGTTTCTCGTGCCGGCCTTCGCCGATGAGGTGCAGGTCCACTTCGCCTACTGTCGGCAGGTAGCGGTAGGGCTCGTCAACGGTTACCGGGTCCTTGCCGGGATAGGTGACCGACAGCCGGTAGTCGGGGACGTGGCCCTGATCCTGCGGCTCCAGGACGGCAACCCACACACCATGGGCCTCGTGCTGCATGGGTACTTCACCCGCTTGGGTGACTACGGTGATTGCTTCGGCAAGATGCTTTACGGTGCGGACGGTGACATGCCCGTGATCGTCCAGGTGGGCGCCCAGGACAGAGTGGGGGGCGTGGTGTTCACCGTTCGCGATCCTGCCCAGGGTGCCTTCATCCACGTGCAAAGGCACCCCCGGGCGGTCAGTTCGTGCTGAGCCTGTCATTTTGTTACCTTCCGATGCTGCGCCGGCGTGGTCGCCGGCGCCGTTACCACTCAGGAGCCGTCTGGAGGCGTTTACTGGAATCGCCACCCAGTCGGGCCTGTTACGCATTTCATAAACAACTTCGTACAGCGCCTTGTCCAGCCACAATGCCACAAACAGGGGCGAGGTCCGGTCCACCGTGCCGGGAATGACCCCCGCGTACCCGGCAAGGAAAGCGTCGGCGCAATCGTCAACCCAACTGTCCGGGACCTGCGCACCCTCCTGCTCGCGCTGGGCTGCTCCGGCTGCGTAGTCGAAGGACCGCAGCATCCCCACGACGTCACGGAGGGGGACGTCCGGGACGTTCCGTTCGGCGATGGGCCGCAGCGGCTCGCCCTCGAAGTCCAGGATGGCCCAGCGAGACCCGTTGCCGGATGGCCCGGTGACCTGGAGGATCTGGCCCAGGTGGAGGTCGCCGTGGATACGCTGCAGGGGCCCGGCCGGAACCGTGTCCAATGTGGCCAGCAGGGCGTCCAGGGCATCGTCGTAAGGCCCGACGGCGGCACGGGCTTCTGCCCAGGCGGTCCGGACGCGCTGGGCAACAGCAGGCCCCGGCGCCTTGCCGGGCCCGGGCTCGGCTGACTGCCCCAGGGCCTCCGCCAAACGCTTGTGCACCGTAGCGGTGGCCGCGCCGAGGGCCCGGGCTTCCGCCGTGAAGTCAGTGCCTGAGCGGGCGGCGTCCACTGCCAGCCGCCATGCATCACGGCCGCCGGCGAGGAACTCGTGGGCCACCGCAAGCTCACCCTGGACGTAACGGCTGCCCGGTTCTGTGCCGCCGGGCCCCGGTTTGCCAAGCCACTCTCCGCGGACCCAGCCAAGGGTTGCGGGAACTTCCGAGGTGCCGGCCTTGGTCAAGGCAGCCCCCACCTCGATTTCCGGGTTGGTCCCGTCCGACAGGACCCGGAAAAACTTCACCATGGCCGCCGATTCGCCGTCGTCCACGATGACGGAACTATTGGACTGCTCGCCGGAGAGCACCTTCACAACGCCTTTGGCCGTTGGCAGGCGCTGGGGCCCCTCCACGCGGAATCCCCTGGCGGTGCCATTGGCAGCCTTCCCCTCCTGCCGGATGAGCTCCAGCCAGGCGCCCACGAAGTCGGGGTCGTGCACGGCGTCATAGACCCAGGGGCGGGTGGGATCCATTCCTGCTGCTTCGCCCACCAGCGCGCGCTCCATGTCGCCGGCCGGTGCAGGCCGGAAGCTCAACGGAACCTGGACCACGGCGGTGCGCGGACCGCCGTCGGGTCCCTCTGTGGTGACGTTGAGCAGGAACACTGCCAGCGCGGCGTAGCCGCTTGGGTCCTCCATACCCAGGCTGCCTGCCTGGGAGATGGTGAAGTCCGGTGTCTTGACGGGGAACCAGCGCTGCTGCGGCAGCCAGTCCTTGAGCAGCGCGGTGAGGGCGGGGGTGAGGATTGGCTGGTTCATCTCAGTTCTCTATCGACAGGATGGGCATGGCCTGGGTGTACGGCGACGACGGGCTGGACCCCGCCGTCCGCATACGGAGCCAGAAGAAGTCGTGGCTTCCGATGGTCAGGGTGAGGCTGCCATCGTCGCCGATGCCGGGGAAGACCTGCCCGCCAAAGACGTCGCGCAGCCCCCGTCCGGCATACTCGGGAATGCGCAGCGTGGCAGCGACCGGGTGCTGGGAAAGGTTGAAGGCGCACAGAATGGTCTCAGCGTCCGCGCCGGCAGGGTTGCTGTCCGGCAGTTCCCGCAGGTACGCCAGGACGGCGTCGTGGTCTGCTTCCACATGCCTGAACCCGCCCAGCCCGAACGCCGCGTGGTTCTTGCGGACGCTGAGGATTTGCCGGGTCCAACGCAGCAGGGACCCGGAATGGGCAGCCTCCGCTTCCACGTTGGCCATGCTGTAGTTGTAGACCAGCGACTGGATGGGAGGCAGGTACAGCTTGCCGGGATCCGCGTGGGAGAAGCCGGCATTGCGGTCCGGGTTCCACTGCATGGGGGTACGGACGGCGTCGCGGTCCTCAAGCCAGATGTTGTCCCCCATGCCGATCTCGTCGCCGTAGTACAGGAACGGGCTGCCCGGAAGCGAGAGCAGGAGGGCGTTGATCAGCTCGATTTCGGCCCGCGAATTATCCAGCAGCGGTGCCAGCCGGCGCCGGATGCCGATGTTGGCGCGCATCCGGGGGTCGGGGGCGTACCAGCCCAGCATGGCCGCGCGCTCATCGGCGGTGACCATTTCAAGGGTCAGTTCATCGTGGTTCCGGAGGAACGTGCCCCACTGCGCACCATCGGGGATGTCCGGGGTGTCGCGCATGGTTTCGATGATGGGCGCGGCTTTCTGGTCCCGCAATGCGTAATACAGGCGGGGCATGATGGGGAAGTGGAACGCCATGTGGCATTCGGGTTCCTCAGCCGTGCCGAAGTACTCCACCACCTCGTTGGGCGGCTGGTTTGCCTCAGCGATGATCACGCGGCCGGGGTAGCTTTCGTCCACCATGGCGCGCAGCCGGCGGAGGAACTCGTGGGTGGCCGGAAGGTTCTCGCAGTTGGTGCCCTCTTCCTCGAAGAGGTAGGGGATGGCGTCCGCCCGGAAACCGTCGATCCCCTGGTCCAGCCAGAACCGGACCACATCGAAGACGGCGTCGATGACCTTGGGGTTTTCGAAGTTCAGGTCCGGCTGGTGGCTGAAGAACCGGTGCCAGAAGAACTGCCGGCGGATGGGATCGAACGTCCAGTTCGATTCCTCGGTGTCCACGAAGATGATGCGTGCGTCCTGGTACTTCTCATCCGTGTCGCTCCAGACGTAGAAGTCGCCGAAAGGGCCGTCCGGGTCCTTTCGTGATTCCTGGAACCAGGGGTGCTGGTCTGAGGTGTGGTTCAGCGGCAGGTCGATGATCACCCGGACGCCACGGGCATGCGCTTCTGCCACCAGGCGCTTGAAATCGCTGATGGTGCCGAACTCGTCCAGGACGGAGTTGTAGTCGGAGATGTCGTAGCCGCCGTCCCGCAGCGGTGACTGGAAGAACGGGGGCAGCCAGAGGCAGTCCACTCCCAGCCACTGCAGGTAGTCCAAGCGGTCGATGAGTCCGGAGAAATCTCCGGACCCATCGCCGTTTGCATCCGCAAAGGCCCTGACGAGTACTTCATAGAACACGGCCTTGCGGTACCACAGCGGGTCATGCTGCAGGCCAGGCGCATTTAGCTCGAACGTGCTCTTTGGGGTGAAGTGGCCGGAACTTTGCGGATTGAAAGTCACTGATGCATTCTCCTCACGCTCAGGATGTGGGCGGGCTCCACGTGCGGGTCCAGCCGCACGTAGTTGAACTCGCCCCACTCCCAGCTTTGGCCGGTGATCAGGTCATCCACGTAGAAGCCGCCGCCGGGGGTGCGGTCCTGCGGATCCAGCTCAAGGGCTGCCAGGTCCAGCGCCACGCTGCATTCCTTGGTGACGTGGGGGTCGACGTTGACCACCACGATGATGGTGTCCTTGGACCCGTCGGGAAGCGTTTTGTGCTTGGAGTAAACCACCGTGGAGTCATCCGTGCTCGTGTGGACCGTCAGGTTCTGCAGGTCCAGAAGCGCGGGGTGGTCGCGCCGGATGTGGTTCAGCCGTGTGATGTACGGTGCCAGCGAGCGTCCGGACTCCGCGGCGGCATCCCAGTCGCGGGCCTTGTACTCGAACTTCTCGTTGTCGATGTATTCCTCGGCACCGGGCCGGGCAACGTGCTCGTACAGTTCGTAGCCGGCGTACACGCCCCAGAGCGGGCTTCCAGTGGAGGCGAGGACCGCCCGGATCCGGAACGCCGCGGGCCCGCCGTACTGCAGGTATTCGGTGAGGATGTCCGGGGTGTTGACGAAGAAGTTGGGACGGAAGAACGCCGGGGATTCGTGGCTGACTTCGTCGAAGTACGCCTCGATCTCCTTCTTCGTGTTTCGCCAGGTGAAGTAGGTGTAGGACTGCTGGAATCCTGCCCTGCCCAGTGCGTGCATCATGGCGGGGCGGGTGAAGGCTTCGGCGAGGAATACTACGCCGGGCACCGCTTTATTCACTTCCCCGATAAGCCATTCCCAGAACCACACTGGTTTGGTGTGCGGGTTATCCACCCTGAAGATCTTTACGCCATGGCTGACCCACAGCAGCACAATCCGCAGAATTTCCTGCGAAAGGCCTTCCGGGTCATTATCGAAATTGAGCGGATATATGTCCTGGTACTTCTTGGGCGGGTTTTCCGCGTAGGCGATGCTGCCGTCCACCCGGGTTGTGAACCATTCCGGGTGGGACTGCACCCAGGGGTGGTCGGGTGCCGCCTGGAGCGCAAGGTCCAGGGCAACTTCCAGGCCCAGTTCGTTGGCCCGCGCCACGAAGGCGTCGAAGTCCTCGAAGGAACCGAGGTCGGGATGGATGGCATCGTGCCCGCCCTCCTTGGCTCCAATGGCCCAGGGTGAACCGGGATCATTCGGGCCGGCAACGAGGGTGTTGTTGGGTCCCTTGCGGTGCTCGATACCGATGGGATGGATGGGTGGCATGTACAGGATGTCGAACCCCATGGCGGCCACGGCGTCGAGCCGCTTTGCCGCGGTACGGAAGTTTCCTGATGTCCACTCGCCCGTGTTGTGGTCCTTCACGGCACCTTCGGAACGGGGGAAGAATTCGTACCAGGCGCCCCGGCCGGCCCGGTCCCGCTCCACCAGCAGCGGGAACTTCCGGGACACGGTCACCATTTCCCGGATGGGCTGGCGGGCAACGATGTCCGCGATTTCCTGGCTGAACCCGGCGCCGAGCCGTTCCTCGGTGCTGCGCGACTGGTCGGCGAGGACGTCCGAGGCGTGCTGCAGCGCTGCCCGGTCGACTTCGTCCCGGAAGTCTTCCGCGGACGCTTCGCCAAGCAGTTTGGCACCTTCGGCGAGCATGAGTTCGACGTCGATCCCGGCGTCGATCTTCACCTCGGCGTTGTGGTGCCAGGTGCCGTAGCGGTCGTGCCACGCTTCGATGACAAAGGACCAGTTCCCGGTTTCCGACGGCGTGAGCACGCCTTCCCAGCGGTCCGTTCCCATGCCGCGTTCCCCGCGGGGCGGCGTGAGCCGCACACGCTGGCGCTCTGCACCGGAGGGGTCCAGGAGCACGGCGCTGACGCCGAGCTGGTCATGGCCTTCGCGGAAGGCGGTGGCACCCACCACAATGGCCTCGCCGGGCAGGGCTTTGGCCGGAAACTTGCCGCCGTCGACGACGGGCTGCACGGCGGTGATGGGAAAACGCCCGAACCGCAGGCCCTCGGTGATACGGCGCTGGGGCATTTTGGTGGATGCGGCACTGGTTCCTGAGTTAGTCGTCACAGGCTCGACGTTAGCGAGAAATGATCGGAATTGCTAAGTGTGCTCACTAAATTCGCCGTGCCGCGGCCCAATTTCTTCATGCCCCTGTCATTTACCCAAAAGAAACCGAAAGCTGGTTCCAGCCGCGCATGTTGTCGGTTAGTGTGACGCAGGTGAAGGCAATCCGCAGGTTTACGGTCCGTACAGTCCTCCCCGAGCCCATTCGGCCCCTGGCCAGGCTGGCCAGCAACTTGCGGTGGTCCTGGCACCGCCCCACCCGGGAACTTTTCGCCGGTCTGAACCCGCGCCTCTGGGAGCAAAGCGGGCAGGACCCCGTGGGCTTCCTGGGAATGGTCAGCCGCGAGGAATTCCAGCGGCTCGCCGCGGACCAGTCGGTGGTGGACCGGGTGCGCGCCGCCGAGGAGGACCTCGACCGGTACCTCGAGGAGCCGCGCTGGTACCAGGGCCTGGGCCCGGATGCGCCCGCCTCCATCGCCTACTTCTCCCCTGAATTCGGCATTACCGAGGTGCTCCCCCAGTATTCGGGCGGCCTGGGCATCCTGGCCGGCGACCATCTGAAAGCTGCCTCGGACCTGGGCGTTCCCCTGATCGGAGTGGGCCTGCTGTACCAGGCGGGCTACTTCAAGCAGTCACTGTCGCGCGATGCCTGGCAGCAGGAGACCTACCCCGTCCTGGATCCGGACGGGCTGCCCCTGACCCTGCTCCGCGAACCCTCCCCTGACGGCAACGGCCAGGCCCTGCAGATCTCCCTTCCCCTCCCCAACGGAAGGCGGCTGCTGGCACACATCTGGCGTGCCGACGTCGGACGCGTTCCCCTGCTCCTGCTCGACTCCAACGTGCCGGGCAACGATGACGCCGCCCGCAGCATCACCGACCGGCTGTATGGCGGCGGCGGCGACCACCGGCTGCAGCAGGAACTGCTGCTGGGCATGGGCGGGGTCAAAGCCCTGCGCGCCTTCCAGAAGCTGACAGGCTCCGCCGCGCCCGAGGTTTTCCACACCAACGAAGGGCACGCCGGGTTCCTTGGGGTCGAACGCATCCAGGAACTGATGTCCGGGGAACAGTCGCTCACGTTCGACGAAGCACTGGCCGCCGGGCGCGCCTCCACGGTGTTCACCACGCACACCCCCGTGCCGGCCGGCATCGACAGGTTCGAGATCAACCAGATCAGCCACTTCTTCCAGGCCGGACTTGCCCCCGCGGTGCCGGTGGACAGGATCCTGGAACTCGGTCGGGAGAACTACGCGGAGGGCAACCCGTCCGTCTTCAACATGGCGGTGATGGGCCTGCGCCTGGCCCAGCGCGCCAACGGGGTGGCCAAACTCCACGGCGAAGTGTCGCGCGGAATGTTCTCCGCCCTGTGGCCGGGCTTCGACCACTCCGAGGTGCCCATCACCTCTGTGACCAACGGAGTCCACGTCCCCACCTGGGTGGACAGCCTCGTCTCCAAGCTGGCCCGCGACCAGTTCGGCAGCGAAGCCGAAGCGAACGGGCGCTGGGACCTGGCCTACAACGTCAGCGACGCCGACGTGTGGGCCTTGCGCCGGGAAATGCGGGCAGCCCTGGTGGAGGACGTCCGCCGCAGGCTGCGCGCGGCCTGGAAGAAGCGTGGCGCGGCCGATGCCGAGCTGGGCTGGACCGACAACGTCCTGGACCCGGATGTGCTCACCATCGGGTTTGCCCGCCGGGTGCCCACCTACAAACGGCTGACGCTGATGCTGCGCGAACCGGCGCGGCTCAAGGCGCTGCTCCTGCACAAGGAGCACCCCATCCAGCTGGTTATCGCCGGAAAGTCACACCCTGCCGATGACGCCGGGAAGAAAATGATCCAGGACCTGGTGCGGTTCACTGACGATCCCGAGGTGCGGCACCGCATCGCCTTCCTGCCCAACTACGACATCGCGATGGCCAGGACCCTGTTCCCGGGCTGCGACGTCTGGCTGAACAACCCGTTGCGGCCGCTGGAGGCCTGCGGGACGTCGGGCATGAAGGCGGCACTGAACGGGTCGCTGAACCTGTCCGTCCTGGACGGATGGTGGGATGAGATGTACGACGGCGAGAACGGCTGGGCCATCCCCACCGCCAACAACGACGCCTCTCCCGAAGAGCGCGACGACATCGAGGCCGCAGCGCTCTACGAGCTGCTTGAAACACAGGTGGCGCCGCGCTTCTACGGGAGCACGGTGTCCGAGGGGGCGGGGGCGGCCGGGCCTTCCACCACCGGGAGCGAGACCGTGCCCACCCACTGGGTGTCCATGATCAAGCACACCCTGTCCCACCTGGGTCCGGCCGTCTCCGCGGAACGCATGCTCCGCGACTACGTGAACATCCTGTACCGCCCCGCCGCGGAAGCCGGCCGCAGCGCCACCGCCAACTCGTACACCCAGGCCCGCGCGCTGGCGTCCTGGTCGGCGAAGGTCCGCGGCGCCTGGCCCCAGGTGCACGTGGAGCACGTGGACTCGGTGGGCGTGTCCGAGGATCCGCAGATCGGCGACACCCTCCAGGTGAATGCTTACGTGGCGCTGAACGCCCTCACCCCCGAGGACGTCTGCGTTGAGGTGGCCTACGGCCGGGCGGAAGAGAACGATGCCCTTGCGGACATCACCATGATGGAGCTGCAGGTGAAGGAGGACCTGGGCAACGGGCGGCACCTGTTCAGCGGCTCACTGGTCATCGACCGCTCCGGGCCGTTCGGATACACCGTCCGCGTACTGCCCCGGCACGAAGCCCTGGCCTCGAAAGCGGAGCTCGGACTGATCGTCAACGCTTAGTTCCCGGGCCAGGTGGGTAAGGCTCCTGGCAGGCAGGGCACCAACCCGACGCAGGAGGGCTTATGACCGAACGTACAGTGGCCGACGTAATCGTGGAGCGCCTCACCACATGGGGTGTCGGCAGGGTCTTCGGCTACAGCGGGGACGGCATCAACGGGTTCATGGGTGCGCTCCGCCGGTCCGAAGGACAGGTGGAGTTCATCCAGGCCCGGCATGAGGAATCGGCGGCGTTCATGGCCGTGGGGCATGCCAAATACACGGGCGGCGTGGGAGTGGTGACTTCCACCCAGGGCCCCGGCGCGGTCCACCTGCTCAACGGCCTGTATGACGCAAAGCTGGACGGCGTGCCGGTGGTGGCCATCGTGGGACAGCAGAGCCGCACCGTCCTGGGTTCGGCCTACATGCAGGAAATCGACCTGACCGCGTTGTTCAAGGATGTCGCATCGCAGTTCGTGCAGCAGGTCAGTGCACCTGAGCAGGTGCCCATGGTCCTGGACCGGGCGTTCCGAACGGCGAAGGCCACCTCCTCCCCCTGCGTGGTCATCGTTCCACACGACGTGCAGTCCGCTCCCGCCCCCGAACTGGAGCAGCAGCACGGCATCGTGGTCACCGCCCCATCCTGGAACGCAGCGGCCAAGACCCCGCGCGAAGAGGACCTGGCCGCCGCAGCCGCCCTCCTCAACTCTGCCGAGAGGGTTGCCCTCCTGGTGGGCCAGGGCGCCAGGCACGCCGGCAAGGAAGTGGTTGCCGTGGCGGAGAAGCTTGGGGCGGGGATAGCCACCAGCCTCCTGGGAAAGCCCTACGTGGATGAGACCCTGCCCTTCGCGGTGGGAACCATGGGGCACTTAGGCACCACGGCGAGTGCCCACCTGCTGGGCAACTGTGATGCCCTCCTCATCGTGGGCTCCAATGACCCCTGGACCGAGTTCTATCCGCCGCCCGGCGCCGCCCGCGCCGTGCAGATCGACATCGATGAGAAGAAGATCGGCAACCGGTACCCGGTGGAGGCGGGCCTTGCGGGCGATGCCGCATCCGCCCTGGAGGCCCTGAACCAACGGCTGGAACACCGTCCACGGACCCCATGGCGCTCCGCCGTGGAGGAGGAAGTCAGCCGCTGGCGCATCCTCGCGGCAGACCGGGCCGCCGTGCCCGCAAGCCCCGTCAATCCTGAGCGTGTGGTCCGGGAGCTCAACGGCCGCCTGCCCGAAAACGCCCAGGTTAGTGTCGACGTCGGAAGCTGCGTCTACTGGTACGCCCGCCAGCTGGTGCTGCCACAGGGCGTCCCCGCGCACCTGTCCGGGACGCTGGCCAGCATGGGCTGCGCCATCCCGTACGGGCTTGCTGCCAAGCTGGCGCATCCGGACCGCCCGCTCGTGGCCCTTGCCGGGGACGGCGCCATGCAGATGCTGGGCGTGGCCGAACTGGTCACGGTGGCGCACCGCTGGCGCCAGTGGCAGGACCCGCGGTTCGTGGTGTGCGTCTTCAATAACCGGGAGCTGACCGAGGTCACGTGGGAGCAGCGTGAGTCAGAGGCCGAGCCGCGGTTTGCCGCCAGCCAGGAACTTCCTGATTTTCCCTTTGCCGCCTACGCGGACCTGCTGGGGCTGAAGGGCATCCGGGTAGAGGACCCTGAACTGATCGCGGATGCCTGGGAGCAGGCCTTTGCCGCGGACTGTCCGGTGGTGATCGAGGTCCTGACCGACCCTGAGATCCCGTTGCTTCCGCCGTTCCCGGCCGGGCGCCAGAAGGCGGAAAGCATGCGCAAGGGGCTCGCTGCGGAGGACGACGGCGGCCGGGCCTCTGCGCTGCTGGACACCTACGTCTCCCACGAGGAGCGCCCGGTGGGCTAGCTCCGCGCGCCTGCTGGCAGCGCGTTTTCAGCGCAGCACGGCAGGTTCAGAGCAGCACGGCGGTGACGGCAAGGTCCTTGCCCGCGTACCGTTCGGCGTCCTGCAGGATTTCGCAGATGATGCCGAACGACCGGTCGCCGCGGAACGGGGCAGCGACCTGCCACAGGACCGTGACGGGCGGGTTGCCGTTGTCGGTGATGCTGTCGGCGAAGTCGTGGAGCGAGTCGTTCAGCGCGTCAAGGTTCACGCCGTAGTGTTCGGGGAAGTCCAGGACCTCACCGAAGGTTTCCAGGACGGCGCGTTTGCTGTCCGCCGGAGGGATGATCACGCTGCGGCGCCCGGCGTCGGCCACCTGTTCCTGCAGCTCTTCCAGGGTCCAAGTGTCGCCGGAGAAAATTTTCATGGGTGTGCTAGCTGCCTTCTGCTATGTACTTGAACGTTTCGTAGTGGTCACCGGTGTAATACTTCTCCCCGCCGTTGCCCGCGACGATGCGTCGTGCGCCACGGTCGGATTCGCCGGGGGTGGGGACCGTGTACTCCCGGTAGTAGCCCCGGTCCCGGACGGGCAGGACCCGCTCAAAGTTGCCGAATACCTGGTCATCCTGGCTGAACTGGAAGGGACCGCCCGCCCGGATCAGCCCCAGCACCCGGCGGCCATCCGCAGGCAGGGCGGATTCCCTGATCTCCGGCAGGCTGGACGGGTTCGTGCGCCGCTGGGGCGACGACTGTTTTGCTGCCGCGGACGTGGCCGTTCCGTCCGGAGTGGCGGTGCGGCTGGAAGCCGTTCCCGGCGTCGTGCTTTCCGTCTGCTGACCCAGCAGCCCGGCGCCGCCGAACGCCACCATGGCGAGCACCACAAGGGCGGCGAGGAGCAAGGGAAGGATGGAACGGTTGCGCATTCGGGTTTTACCTGCCGGCTGGATGTTGCGGGGTCCTGTTGTTACGGGGTTCAGGTGCGGTAGATGCTGATGGAGTTGGCCTCGGCGAGGTCGGTTTCCCCCGAGGCCACTTGGATGCCCTGCCGCTCTTTGTGGCGGGGTGAGGTGGTCAGCCGAAGCTCGAACAGGCTCGGGGTTTGCCGCCCTGCATCCGGGAGGGTGACCAACACGTCCGAGGCGCCGCCGTTCACCACCACCAGCCCGGCCAGTTCGCCGCCGTCGTCACCCAGCAGGAGCTGCATGACGCGGTGCTGCGGATCATTCCAGCGTTCAGCGGACATGGGCTGGCCATGCTGGTCGAACCAGTAAAGGTAGGACTGTTCGTCCCGGACGGGGAAGTCGTGGGGCTGGGCAGCCAGGAACTCCTTGCGCAGCCGGATGTACCGTTTCGTGCTGCGCAGCATTTCGTGCGCCTCCGGCGTCAGCGTCCAGTCCAGCCAGGTCATGGCGTTGTCCTGGCAGTAGGCGTTGTTGTTCCCCTGCTGCGTCCGCGCCAGTTCGTCTCCTGCCATGATCATGGGAACCCCGAGCGCGACCATGAGCGATGCCATCAGGTTGCGGCGGGCCTGGGCACGCTTGGCCAGGATCGCTCCGTTCTCGGTGGGTCCCTCCACGCCGTGGTTGTAGCTGCGGTTGTCCCCATGACCGTCCCTGTTCTCTTCGCCGTTGTCCTCATTGTGTTTCCGCTCGAAGGAGACGAGGTCGTTCATGGTGAAGCCGTCGTGGGCGGTGATGAAGTTCAGCGACGCCAGCCGGGATCGGCCGGACGCCTGGAAGAGGCCCGCAGAACCGGACAGGGCGTCTGCGAGCTTGGCCATGGTCCCGCCGCTTCCGCCGGAATCAAGGGCCTCGCGGTCTGCTACCCAGAAGGTCCGGACCGCGTCCCGGAAGTGGTCGTTCCAGTCCACCCAGCCGCCGGGGAACCGGCCGGTCTGCCAGCCGCCGTCGCCAATGTCCCAGGGCTCGGCAATCAGCTTGACCTCGGACAGGACGGGATCGGCGGCCACGGCGGTCAGGAAGGGGTGTTTGGGGTCGAATTCGTTCGCAGCGTTCCGGCAGAGCGTGACGGCGAGGTCGAACCGGAACCCGTCGATGTGGAACTCGTCCACCCAATACCGCAGTGAATCAGTGACCATCTGGACCACGCGCTGGTCCGCGAAGTTGAGCGTGTTGCCGCAGCCCGTGGTGTCGATGTACTTGCCGTGGCCGTCCACACGGTAGTACGTGTCCTCGCCCAGGCCGCGGAAGCTCAGGACCTGGCCGTCCGGACCGCCCTCGGCCGTGTGGTTGTAGACGACATCGAGGATGACCTCCAGACCGGCAGCGTGGAGTGCCTTGACCATGGCCTTGAACTCGTCCTGGACGGCCTGCGGGCCTTCCTCCCTGGCTGCCCGGGTTGCATACCCGGGGTGGGGGGCGAAGAACGCGGCGGTGTTGTAGCCCCAGTAGTTGGTGAGCCCGAGGTCCTGCAGGTGCGGCTCATCGATATGGAAGTGCACGGGCAGGAGCTGGACGGATGTGATGCCCAGGCTGGTCAGGTGCTCCACCACGGCGGGGTGGGCCAGGCCTGCATAAGTGCCCCTGAGCTCCTCCGGCACATCGGGATGGAGCATGCTCTGGCCGCGGACGTGGGCTTCATAGACGATGGTGTTGCGCCAGGGCAGACGCAGGCGTTCGTCCGTCCCCCAGTCGAAGTGAGCGGCGGTCCGGACGCTGGCAAGGACGCCATCGCGCTGGTCCACTCCCCGGCCATACGGGTCCAGCAGCAGGGGCCAGCCGCCGGGACCTTTCCCGTCGCCTGCGGGAGGCGCAGACGTCAGCGGTTGGCCGTCCGGGGAGGGACGGAAACCGTAGCGCGATCCGTACGGCAGGTCCTCGACAATGCCGTGATGGACTCCGCGCGTAAGGTTCGGCAGGGTCTGGACCCGCCACTGGCCGCCCGGAGGGCAGTAAACGATGTCCAGCCTGGCAACCGCGGGGGCGAAACAGGCCACGTTGGCCCGGCCGCCGGCGTGGTGCCGGGTACCGCCGGAATCAGCGCGCGGAACGCTGACACCAAGGGGAACAGCCGAAGAGGCGTCCATGGTGGAAGCAGTGTCGAAGAGCGGCATGACCATCACCTAAATAGTAGCGGTCAGCGGCACTTGACCTGCCCGTTCTCCGCTGCGGCGCAGGGAAACCAGCCCGGAGGCCTGGAACCTATCCGGCCGCGCGCTGGCGGGAGACCTCATACAGCGAGATGCCCACGGCCATCGAAGCGTTGAGCGACTCCATGGCGGAATCGATGGGGATGGAGACAATCTGGTCGCAGTTTTCGCGGACCAGCCGGCTCAGGCCCTTTCCTTCCGAGCCCACCACGATGCACACCGGTTCGGTGGCCAGGGTGAGGTCAGGCAGCGAGACGTCGCCGTCGCCGTCGAGCCCCAGCACGAAGATGCCCATGTTCTTGAACTGCTTCAGGGCATTGTTGAGGTTGGAGGCGCGGGCCACCGGCACGCGGACAGCGGCACCGGCACTGGTTTTCCAGGCCGATGCGGTAACGCCCACGGAACGGCGCTCAGGGACGATGACGCCGTGGCCGCTGAAGGCGGAGACGGAGCGGATGATGGCGCCCAGGTTCCGGGGGTCCGTGATGCCGTCCAGGGCAACGAAGAGCGGCGCGTTGCCGACGTGCCCCTTCTTCCACTTCTCCACGGTTTCCTCGGCCAGTTCGTAGGCGTCCTGGTACTCGTAGGGCGGGATCTGCAGCACCAGGCCCTGGTGCACGGCGTCGTCGGTCATCCGGTCAAGCTCGGGCTTGCCGGTCTCCAGCAGCGGGATACCGCGCTCGGCGGCAAGCTTCAGGGATTCCTTGACACGGTCGTCCATCTCGATGCGGATGGCAACGTGCAGGGCTTTGGCGGGGATGCCGGCCCGGAGCGCTTCCACCACGGAGTTCCGGCCGGTGACTACCTCTTCGGTGGCGCGTCCCTTGGGGCCGGACTTGGCCGCGCCGGCGCTGCGTGCACCGGTGCCGCGCTTGGCTGCGGAACGCTCGGCGAGCTGCCTGGCCTTGTGTGCTTTGTGGTACGGGCGGTCCTCCGCCTTGGGCGTGGGGCCCTTGCCTTCGAGAGCCTTGCGGCCATGGCCACCGGTTCCGATGGTCGGGCCCTTCTTCGCTTTAACCGATCGGCGACCATTGTTGGCCATGATGTTCCACCCTTGATTGTGACGACTGAATCTGCATACCAGTCTACTGACCCGAAAAAAATCGGCGTATCCGGGCGGGGTTCAGCCTGGCCTCAGCCCCGCTCAGTCGCGCTTGAGGCTCCAGGTGGGACCGTCCGGGCCGTCCTCCACCACGACGCCGGCCTGGTTCAGGGTGTCCCGGATCGCGTCGGAAGCGGCCCAGTCCTTTTCAGCTCGGGCGGCTGCACGGGCTGCCAACTGGGCTTCCACCAGGACGCCAAGAGCCTTGGCCTCCTGCGTACCCGCTGCTCCGGAATCTGCCACAGCGTTCAGTCCGAGGACCCGGAGCATATCGTGGACGTGATGCAATGCCTGCCGGGCATCCTCCAACCGGTCCTCGGTGAGGGCTGTATTGCCGGACCGGACGGTGTCATGGAGGACGGCCAGCGCCTGCGGCACATTCAGGTCGTCGTCCATGGCGCGTTCAAAGGCTTCGGGTACCAGTCCGTAGGTGAAAAAGCTGTAGGTGCCGTCGACGGAAAGGGCGCGGACGGCCCGGCTGATGAACCCATGAATGCGTTCGACGGCGGCCGCGGCCTCCTCCAGGGACGTGGGCCGGTAGTCGAGGATGGAGCGGTAGTGCGCCTGGCCGAGGTAGTACCGCACCACCCGGGGCGATGCCAGTTCCAGCATTTCCCCGGGGCTGATGGTGTTGCCGATGGACTTGGACATCTTTTCGCCCTGGTAGGTCACCATGCCGTTGTGCATCCAGAAGTTGGCGAACGAATGTCCTGCCGCCTGCGACTGCGCCATCTCGTTTTCGTGGTGCGGGAAGCGCAGGTCCAGGCCGCCGCCATGGATGTCGAACGCGGTGCCCAGGTACTTGGTGACCATGGCGGAGCACTCAAGGTGCCAGCCGGGCCGCCCGGCACCCCAGGGCGAGGCCCAGCTGGCGGTGGCCGGCTCTCCCTCTTTGGAACCCTTCCACAGCGCAAAGTCGCGGGGATCCTTCTTTCCGCGGGGGTCGGCGTCGGGCGCTGCCTGCATGTCGTCGATGTTCTGCCGGGTCAGGGCCCCGTACTTGTCCCACGAACGGACGTCGAAGTACACGTCACCCGAATCGTCCAGCGCAGGATAGGCGTGCCCGCGGTCGATGAGCTGCTGGATCAGGGCGTGCATCTCGGGGATGTGCCCGGTGG
This sequence comes from Arthrobacter sp. B1I2, assembly GCF_030816485.1. NCBI lineage: Bacteria > Bacillati > Actinomycetota > Actinomycetes > Micrococcales > Micrococcaceae > Arthrobacter > Arthrobacter sp. B1I2. The sequence continues at coordinate 260,917 of NZ_JAUSYC010000001.1, forward strand.
CCCTGGGTTCGTAGGTGGGGCGGGAGACGCCAAGGGTGTCGTAGGCCTTCAGGAATTCCTGCTCGTAGCGGTACGCCAGCGCCCACCACTCTTCGCGCGGCACTTCTCCCGCCTCGGGGCTGAAGTCCGGCGCGAAGGAAGCCTCGGACTTGGCGAGAATCTTGTCGTCAATGTCCGTCACGTTGCGGACCACCGTGACGCGCAGGCCGCGGTACTCCAGCCAGCGGGTGAGCTGGTCAAAGGCGATGGCGGAACGGATGTGGCCCACGTGCGGCATCCCCTGGACCGTGGCCCCGCAGTAATAGAGGCTGACCTTGCCCTCAACGATGGGGACGAAGTTCCGGACTTCGGCGGAGGCAGTGTCATAGAAGCGCAGGGTCACTGCTCCAGACTAACCGATGGCTGGGGGCTGCCGCGGGTACACCAGGGCGGTGGCAACCGCGGAAATACCCTCCCCGCGTCCGGTGAATCCCAGGCCGTCGCTGGTGGTTGCCGTGACGCCTACATGCGCGCCCACGGCTTCGCTTAGGATCTTTTGTGATTCTTCCCGGCGCGGCCCGAATTTGGGGCGGTTGGCCACGAACTGCACCGCAACATTGCCTATTTCGAAGCCGGCTGCCCGGACGATTCGTGCAGCTTCAGCCAGGAGGGTTGCGCCGGACGCCCCGGCGAACTCCGGGCGGTCGGTGCCGAAGTGGGTGCCGAGGTCGCCGATGCCGGCAGCCGAGAACAGTGCGTCCGCGGCAGCGTGGGCCACGGCGTCACCGTCAGAGTGCCCGGCGAGGCCGCGTTCTCCGGGCCAGAGGAGTCCGCCGAGCCACAGCGGACGGGGTGAGTCCTCCGGTGCGTAAGCGTGGACATCGATTCCCACTCCGGTGCGCGGCAGAACCATGTCCGCGCTCATCCCTCCACCCACCGGGCGCCGAGCGGGCCTTCCAGGAGTCCTTCGGCGAAGATCAGGTCAAGGGGTGTGGTGATCTTGAGGGACTGCGTTGAGCCACGGACGGCGTGGACGGGTGTGCCGAGCATCTCCACGAGCATGGCGTCGTCGGTGACGGCCGCGGACTGCTGCTGGTCCAAGCCCTGTGCCGCCTGGTGCGCCTGCAGCAGGGTGCCGATCCTGAAGCCCTGGGGCGTCTGGACAGCCCGCAGTTCCTCGCGGCGGGCCGTCCCCGTGACAACCTCGGGCGCCAACGCAGTGTCCCCGCCCGTGGTGGCCGCCACCGTTTTGACGGTGTCCACCACGGGAAGCGCGGGAATGACGGCAGCAGCACCGGCGGCAAGGGCATCGGAGACGCGGTGGAAAACGGATTCGGGTGTCAGCGCGCGGGCGGCATCGTGGACGAGGACCGCTTCGATGCCGTCCATCAGTGCAGCGATACCGGCACGGACGGAGTCGGCCCGGGTGGATCCGCCGTCGACAATCGTCACGAGGGGGCCGGCGTCTGCGAGTTCACCGCGGAAGTCGTCACACAGCTGGCGCAGTCCCTGGTCGCCGGCGGGCAACGCCACGCAGACCTGGCTGGCGACTCCTGACGCGACAATTCCCCGCAGGGCATGCATCAGGATCGGCTCGCCGCCGAGCGGTACGGCCGCCTTGGGCATGCCGTACCCGAGGCGCTGCCCTGAACCGGCGGCCACCACGATGACTGCAGTGACCAGGCGCGTGGGTGATTCACTCATGCGCCTAGCCTACGACGCCGCCACTTCGGTTAGGTGCCTAAGACACCGCCGGGGAGGAGCCAAAAAAAGTAGCCCCGGCGGCACTTGCGTGCCGCCGGGGCTAAATTCTTAGGAAGCCAGGACCTCGTCGAGAACGCTTGCAGCCTTCTCCTCGTCGGTCTTTTCAGCCAGCGCCAGTTCTGAAATCAGAATTTGACGGGCCTTGGCCAGCATTCGCTTCTCGCCTGCGGAAAGGCCCCGGTCGTGATCCCGGCGCCACAGGTCGCGAACAACCTCTGCCACCTTGATGACGTCACCGGAAGCAAGCTTCTCCAGGTTTGCCTTGTACCTGCGTGACCAGTTGGTTGGTTCCTCGGTGAACTCGGCGCGGAGCACATCGAACACGTGCTCCAGGCCTTCCTTGCCCACTACGTCCCGGACCCCAACAAGGTCAACGTTCTCTGCTGGAACTTCAATGGTCAGATCACCCTGAGCCACCTTGAGCTTGAGATACATCTTCTCTTCGCCCTTGATGGTGCGCATCTTGATTTCTTCAATCTTCGCAGCACCGTGGTGAGGGTAAACTACTGTCTCGCCGACCTCAAATACCATGTGGACATTTCCCCTTTCCCGCAGACCAGTTTATCACGATTCAGGCATATGACCGGCCGAAGAAAGGGCCCGCAACCGCGAAAATACGCGGAAAATGAGCCCAATCGACCCCCTCCACCCCCTTGACGGATGCACAGATTAGTGCATGGCGTGAGCGCTCCCACAGCCGATGTGACACCGCCGAATCCTCGTTTGACGCTCATTGCGGATAGGCTATGGCTGAAAAAGACTTCAAATTTCTCGAGGAGTACGTGACGTGCGTTCCACTGCGATGAACCGGGCCCAGCGCGGCAAACTGGCACTGACGGCTGCTGCCCTTGGCGCCAGCCTGCTGACCGCGGGCTGCGGTTACATCACGCCCCAGCAGACCAACCACCAGTACTCCGCCTCGGATGGCATCCGCGCAGACCTTGGCCCCCTGCAGCTGCGGAACATCCTCATTGTCTCCACGGGCGAGGACGAGCCCGGCCGCCTGATTGGCGCCGTCTACAACTCCTCCTCGAAGGACGTGAAGCTCACGGTCAACGGCGCCAAGGGTTCACAGACCGAGGTCCCGGTGAAGGCCAACTCCTACACCCTGCTGAACGAGAAGTCAGACGAGGCCATCCTGAGCACCACCGGCGGCGTGCCCGGCTCCCTGGTGGACGTCAAGATCACCGAGAACGGCACCAACCTCAGCAACACGGTCAAGGTTCCCGTCCTGGACGCCACCTTGGAGGAGTACAAGAACTACGTACCGACTCCGAGCCCCTCGGAAACACCTTCTTCTTCTTCTGCAAGCCCCAGCGCCAGCTCTTCAGCCGGCGCCAGCTCCTCCACGAGCGCCACTCCGGGCGCCACGGCAAGCGCCACCGGCACCAGCCGCTAGGCAGGGCCCGGCAGCACCGGCACAACGAAAGGGAGGAGCCACCGGCTCCTCCCTTTTTGTATGCCCTTGTCCGTGCCGCCCGCCCTACGGCTCGAACTTGTACCCGAGGCCGCGGACAGTGACCAGGTAGCGCGGAGCGGAGGGATCGGGCTCGATCTTCCCGCGGAGGCGCTTCACGTGGACGTCCAGGGTCTTGGTGTCGCCCACGTAGTCGGAGCCCCAGACGCGGTCGATCAGCTGGCCGCGGGTCAGCACCCTGCCCGAGTTGCGCAGCAGCATCTCCAGGAGCTCGAACTCTTTCAAGGGAAGCAGGACCTGCTCGCCGTCCACGCTCACCACGTGCCGTTCGATGTCCATCCGGACCGGGCCGGCCTGGACCGTTGAGGAGATGAGTTCCTCCGGTTCACCCTGACGCCGGAGCACTGCCCTGATCCGGGCCACCAGTTCGCGGGAAGAGTAGGGCTTGGTGACATAATCGTCGGCGCCGAGCTCCAGGCCCACTACTTTGTCGATTTCCGAATCCTTGGCGGTCAGCATGATCACGGGAACACTTGAGCGCTGGCGGAGCTGGCGGCACACCTCAGTACCGGAAAGCCCGGGGAGCTGCAGGTCAAGCAAAACCAGGTCAGCGCCGTTGCGATCAAATTCGGTGACAGCGTCCAGTCCGTTATCCACCACCTCGACCTCGAACCCTTCCTTACCCAGCAAATAGGACAAGGGATCGCTGAACGACTCCTCGTCCTCAACAATCAAAATCCTGCTCAAGCGCTAGCTCCTCGTTCTGTTGCGCCGGCGGCGCGGTGTACTTGGGTGGGATGGGGCTGTTCCGGCGCCAGTGCCGGTGCTTCTGTTGCGGCAGGCCCGGGCCCGCCGTCCTGCCCTTCCATCTCGGGCAGCCGGAGGGTGAACGTTGACCCCTTGCCGGGCTGGGACCAAAGGGTCACTTCGCCGCCGTGGTTCGATGCCACGTGCTTCACGATGCTCAGGCCCAGGCCGGTACCGCCCGTCTGGCGGGACCGCGCCGCGTCCGCGCGGTAGAAACGTTCGAACACGCGTTCCTGGTCCTCAGGAGTGAGTCCCTCCCCCTGGTCGGTGACTGAAATCGAGACCAGGCCTTCCCTGGAACGTACACCAATGCCCACCCGGGTGTTGGCCGGTGAATAGCGGATGGCGTTGTCGATGAGGTTCCGCAGCGCAGTCACCAGGAGGTCCTGGTCGCCGAACACCTTGCCATCGGTGCGGCCCCCCACCATGATGCTGATGTTCTTGCTTTCCGCGGGAAGCTGGGACCGGTCCACGGCCTCGGCGATGACGGCATTGATGTCCACGGGGCCGCCCTGCTGCGTCACGCTGGCGCCCTGCAGGCGCGAAAGTTCGATGATGTCCTGCACCAGGGCGGCCAGGCGGGCGGATTCCTTGTGCATGCGCTTGGCAAAGCGGCGGACAGCTTCCTCGTCATCGGCCGAGGACTCGAGCGCCTCGGCGAGCAGGGAGATGGCGCCCACGGGGGTTTTCAGTTCGTGCGAAACGTTGGCGACAAAATCATTGCGGATCTCTTCGGTGCGGGTGATCTCGGTCCGGTCATCGGCAAGGAGCAGGATATATTCCTCACCCAGCATGGCCGCCCGGACCTGGACGACAATGGTTCCCTGGCCCAGCGGCCCCCGCGGAAGTTCGAGCTGCCTTTCCAGGATGACGCCGTCCCGCCGGACTCCAGCCGCCATGTCCAAAAGCTCCTTGTGCACCACAGTGTGCCCGCGGACCAGTCCGTAGGCGTAGGCTGCGGGGCTGGCACGAACCACGCCGTCCACGTCGTCCAGCACCACGAAAGCACGTCCGACGACGGCGAGCACCTCCGCTGCGCCGGCTGGCAGCGCCGGCTCCCCGGCACCGACGTCCAGCAGCTCGCGCTGCTTCTCGCTCACACGGTAGGCAAGCACGCCGAATGTGCCAAGCGCCAGGCCGATAAGGCCAGCAACCAGACCGATGAGCATAGGATCCACAGCTCCACCTTATGCTCTTGTCCATAGCCCCCCGCCGCCTTCAGGCCCGTCCGGCAAACGGTTCAACTAACGTTCATCTGGGTGGGCATAACCGTTTACCCGGCGATGACAGAGTAAGTGACCAGAGCGCCCAATGGCGACACGATTCCTGCTGCCCTGGAGCGGCCGGCGGGAGTTCCAAGGAAAGGACGCCTACGTGCGTAAGGTTTTTCAGGAAGAGCTCACCCAGGTCGGTGACCAGCTGGTGGAGATCTCCCGGCTGGTCAGCGAAGCGATGGACAAGGCCACTACCTCATTCCAGGTAGCGGACGTGGACCTCGCGCAGGACGTGATCGCCGCGGACGCGCGCATCGACTTCCTGCAGAACAGCCTTGATGAGCGGGCCATCGACATTTTGGCGCTGCAGGGTCCTGTAGCCAGCGACCTGCGCATGATCGTGGGTTCCCTGCGGATGAGCGCATCCCTCGAGCGCATGGGCGACCTGGCCCGCCATATCGCCCAGCTGGCCCGTCTCAGGTACCCCTCCACGGTGATTCCCGAGTCCATGACGGAGACGTTCAACCGGATGGCCGAGCTGGACCAGCTCATCGCCGACAAGCTGACGGTCCTGCTGGAAACCCGCGATCTTGAGGTGGCCAGGGACATCCTGAAGGCGAACACCGCCATCAACGACCTGCACTTGAGCGTCTTCAAGGCCATCGCAGCCCCCGAATGGTCCGAGTCCCCTGCCACCACCGTTGACGTCGCCCTCGCCAGCCGCTACTTCGAGCGCTTCGCCGACCACGGCGTCTCGGTCGCACAGAAGGTGACCTACCTGGTCACGGGTGCCTGGCAGCCGAACGCCAACGAGCACAGCTGAGCATCAATCCGGAGGAATTACGACGGCGGCCGGTCACCTTCCCAGGTGACCGGCCGCCGTCGAACACGTTAATGCCCTACTTCTTGCCCTGGTTGGCTACAGCCAGGATTGCCTCCTCGGCGGCCTCCGGGTCAAGGTAGGTTCCGCCGGGCTTGACCGGCTTGAAGTCCTCGTCCAGGTCGTACACCAGCGGGATGCCCGTGGGGATGTTCAGGCCGGCAATGGCATCGTCGCTGATGCCGTCCAGGTGCTTGACCAGCGCGCGGAGCGAGTTGCCGTGCGCGGTGACCAGGACGGTCTTGCCGGCTTTGAGGTCTTCCTTGATGTCCGATTCCCAGTACGGCAGCAGGCGGACCAGGACGTCCTTCAGGCATTCGGTACGAGGGAGGGCGTCGCCGAGGTCCGCGTAGCGGGGGTCGTGGGCCTGGGAGAACTCGGAGTTGTCGTCCAGGGGCGGCGGCGGGGTGTCGTAGGAACGGCGCCATTCCATGAACTGCTCTTCGCCGTATTCGGCGAGAGTCTGCGCCTTGTCCTTGCCCTGCAGCGCGCCGTAGTGCCGTTCGTTCAGGCGCCAGTCGCGCTTGACCGGGATCCAGCCGCGGTCGGCCTTGTCCAGGGCGATGTTCGCGGTGTTGATGGCCCGCTTCAGCAGGGAGGTATAGAGCACGTCCGGGAGGATGTTGTTCTCCACCAGCAGCTCACCGCCACGCGCTGCTTCGGCGCGGCCCTGGTCGTTCAGGTCGACGTCCACCCAGCCGGTGAACAGGTTTTTTGCGTTCCATTCGCTGTGGCCGTGGCGCAGCAGAATCAGCTTGTAAGTCATGATTTTTATCCTAGCGGAGCAGTGTTGCCGCCCGCCCAGCGTTACAAGGCCAGCGGCCGTGGTCCCGCTCCCCCATCACCGGCGTGCACTGGCAGGGCGAGTGTGCGTGTGCGGAGACCCAGCCGCAAAGATAGGGTTGGGCGGTGGTTCAAAAGGCTGAACGGGTGAACGCCCCGCAACTTTCCGGCAGGTCGCCGGCCGCCAGGCAGGGCCGGCCTGTGGGCAACGTGACCCGCGGCACCACCAACCCCAACCGGATGCGCCGATTGGACCGCTGGCTGACCGGACCGCAGGCGTGGCGCCTGCGCGGGGCGGCCGACCCCCTCGTCGTTGACCTGGGCTACGGCGCAACCCCGGCCACCGCCGTCGAACTCCATGAAAGGCTCGCCACTGTCCGTCCGGACGTACGGGTCTGCGGGATCGAAATCGAACCGGAGCGCGTCCGCGCCGCGCTTCCGTTGCAGCGGCCCGGGCTGACCTTCCACGTGGGCGGCTTCGAACTCCCCGTTCCAGGGTGTCCTGTCCTGGTCCGTGCCTTCAATGTCCTGCGGCAGTACGAGGAAGCTGATGTCCAGGGCATCTGGCAGCTGGTGCAGGACAGGTTGTGCCCAGATGGCATATTCGTTGACGGCACATGCGACGAAATCGGGCGGCGCGTTACGTGGGTGACATTGGACCAGCACCGTCCGCTGTCCCTGAGCATCTCCGTCCGTTTCGGCAGCTTTGACCTGCCCTCGGACGTGGCCGAACGGCTTCCCAAAGCCCTGATCCACCGCAACGTTCCCGGCGAACCGGTTCATGCCTTCATGCAGGCAATGGACCGGGCGTGGCTTGGGAGCGCACCCCTTGCCTCCTTCGGCAACAGGCAGCGCTGGGTGGGCATGTGCCGGAGCCTGCGCGACGCCGGGTGGCCGCTTCAGGACGGACCGGCCAGGTGGCGCCTTGGCGAGCTGACGGTGGACTGGGAGGCTGTGGCCCCTGATTACCAGGGGCCGTAAGGGCCCATGTTGCGACTGCCGCCGCGGCCTGCATCCTTCACGGCGGGACGGACATCAGCCAGGTAGACGGAGGCTGCCACCACCGCGGCGAGCCCGAACAGGCCAAGGGTGCTGATGAGGCCTCCCCCGGCGCCGAACAGCGATATGACGCCGATCAGCAGAGCACCACCGGTCAGGGCAAGCCAGAACGTCTTGGTCCGCTTGCCGGTGGCTTCGAAGGCGTTGGCCCGGTGCCGGGCACAGTCCACGAACGCCCACAGTTCAAGCCCCAGGGCCACCAGGCCAAGGATAAAGAACACTGCCTGCTCTACAAACGCGATGATTATTCGACCGTCCACCAGTCCAGCCTAGCCGCCCAGCGCGTCCAGCGCCTGCTTCAGGTCAGCCCAGAGATCCTCAACGTTTTCCACCCCAACGCTCAGGCGCACCAGGTTCTCCGGGACGCTGACCGGTTCGGCCGAATGCCGGCGCCGGCGCTCGATCAGGGACTCGACCCCGCCCAGCGACGTGGCAGGCAGCCACAGCTCCAGCGCCTGCACCAGTTTGTCCGCCGCATCGGCACCACTCAGTCCTGCCGCGGGCGCCACCTGGATGCAGATGATGGAGCCAAACCCCTGCATTTGCGCTTTGGCCCGGGCGTGCCCGGGGTCGCTTCCGAGCCCGGGGAACCGGATGGATTCAATGGCCGGGTGCCCGGCGAGACGTTCGGCCAGGACCATCGCTGACTCCTGCGACCGCTCCACGCGCAGCGCGAGGGTCCGCAGGCCCCGCAGGGCGAGCCACGCTTCGAAGGGACCGGCGATGGCGCCGTGGATGATGCGGTGGTGGAGCAGCGCGGACCGGATGTCCGGGTTGGAGGTGACCAGCGCACCGAGGACGACGTCGGAGTGCCCGGCGAGGTACTTGGTCACCGAGTGGAGGACGACGTCGGATCCGAGCAACAGGGGCTGCTGCACCAGGGGGGTGGAGAAGGTGTTGTCAGTGACGACGATAGCGCCGGCTGCATGCGCGGCCTCTGCGACGGCCGACATGTCCGCTATCCCGAGCATGGGGTTGGTGGGGCTTTCCAGCCACAACATGGCCGCGGCTTTCGAGGACGGGCCCTCGGGCGCCAGGGCTGCCTTGACCGCATCAGTATCGGCGATGTCCACGGTCCGGAGTTCGATGAAGCCTTTTTCGGCGAGTTCCGAAGCCATCACCAGAGAGCCGGAGTAGCTGTGGTTGGGCATGACCAGCACACCGCCGGCAGGGATCAGAGACAGCGCCGAACTGACCGCCGCCAGCCCCGATGCGTAGAGCAGGCCAGGAAGCGCGGATCTTTCAAGCTGGCCGAGCGCCTCCTCGAAGGGATCCCAGGTGGGGTTGGAGTAGCGGCCATAACCCCGGTCACCGTCACCCAGTGGACCAGTGCCGAAGTAGGTGGAGGAAAGGGTAATGGGAGGATTGACCGGCTGGTCCCTCTCCCGTGGCGGACGCCCGGCCGCCACCACCACGGTTTCCGGTGAAAGGGAAGCGGCCTGATGCTCGGAAAGACTCATGGTGAAAAGCGTACTGTTCCTGCCGGATCCAGCGGAAAGCGGTGCCGCTTTGTGGACTGCTGCCGTTCACCAGGCAGCCACCTTTACTGCAGCTGCGGGTCGGGAAATGTCAGTACGCCTCGGTAGGCTTGAGAGGTGAACAAACAGAAGGCCGGCGTATTCATCGCATTCGAGGGTGGCGATGGTGCAGGCAAGTCCACCCAGGCGGCCAGGCTTGCTTCGGCCCTGGAGTCCAGGGGCTACACCGTGCTGTGCACCCGTGAACCCGGCGGCACCCCCGTGGGCGAGAAGCTGCGGTCGCTGGTGCTGGACCACGGCAACGGCGACATCGATGCCCACACGGAAGCCCTTATTTTCGCGGCTTCCCGCGCTGCCCACGCCACCCAGGTCATCCGCCCGGCTCTTGGCCGCGGTGAGATCGTGCTGACGGACCGGTACATTGACTCCTCCGTGGCCTACCAGGGGGCCGGGCGCAACCTCGGCCTGGACGCGGTGCGGACGGTCAACGAGTGGGCCACCTCGGGCCTTCAGCCACACCTGACAGTTCTTTTGGATGTTGACCCCCGGCTTGGCCGGAGCCGCCGGACTGCCGGCCAGGCTGCGGAAGACCGCCTCGAATCCGAGGCAGACGAATTCCACACCCGGATCCGGGACGCTTTCCTCAACCTCGCAGCCAGCCGCCCCGAGTCGTACCTGGTCCTCCCGGCCCACCTGCCAATTGATGAACTTGCGGCGCGGATCCTTGCCCGGGTGGATACCCTCCTCGCTGTTCCCGCCGCGGCAGCGGCCACGGACGGCGGTGGTTCATGACTGTCTGGGATGACCTCCAGGGCCAGCCCGCCGTCGTCGAACAACTCCGCCAGGCCGCAAGCGGTGAAAGTCTGACGCACGCCTGGCTGTTCACCGGCCCGCCGGGATCCGGCCGTTCAAATGCCGCCAAGGCGTTCGCGGCCGCGTTGAACTGCGACCAGGAGGACGTGGGCCTGCGTGGCTGCGGACAGTGCCAGGCGTGCCACACGATTCTGGGTGAAACCCATTCGGACGTGACGTTCGTGCGCACCGAGAAGGTCACCATCACCATTGACGAGGCCAGGGAACTGGTGGCGACGGCGGGTAACCGGCCCTCTTCAGGGCGTTGGCGGATCATTGTGGTGGAGGACGCCGACCGCATGGCCGAACGGACCACCAACGTGCTGCTCAAGGCCATCGAGGAACCCACGCCGCGGACCGTGTGGATGCTCTGCGCGCCGTCCCCGGCGGACGTCCTGGTCACCATCCGGTCCCGCTGCCGCAGCGTTGCCTTGCGGCTGCCCCCCGCCTCGGACGTGGCAGCACTGCTGGTCCGGCGCGACGGCGTTGACCCTGCCCTTGCGGAGCAGGCGGCCCGTGCAGCGCAGAGCCACGTGGGCATCGCCCGCCGGCTGGCCAGGGATCCCGCAGCAAGGGAACGCCGCCTGGAGACGGTCCGCTTTCCGCTTGGGCTGCGGGGCGTAACAGCTGCGGTCATGATGGCGGACAAGCTGGTCAAGATCGCCACCGCAGAGGCCAACAGCTCCAATGAGGAGCGGGACGCCGCGGAGAAGGCCGCCCTCCTGGCGACGCTCGGGGCGCCGGAATCCGGGACCCTGCCCCCTGCCATGCGCAGCCAGCTGAAACAGCTCGAAGACGACCAGAAACGGCGGGCCAAGAGATCCATTACGGACTCCCTGGACCGGACGCTCACGGATTTGTTGTCCTTCTACCGGGACGTACTGGTCATCCAGCTTGGGAACGCCGTGGAGCTGGTCAACGTTGAGCTGAGGAGTGAGCTGGAGGGGTTCGCAGCCCGCAGCACTCCGGAAGCCACGTTGGCCCGAATGGACGCCATCAACAAAGCCCGCGAACGTATAACCACCACCAACGTTGCCCCGCTGCTGACAATTGAGTCCATGGCGGCCAGCCTGATCCAGCCCTCCAAGGAGACCCGATGACTGCCCGCCCCCTGCCCGCACGCCGCAGGTCCCTGACGGTGGCCGGCCGGGCCGCCGGCGCAATGGCCCTGGCCATGGTCCTGGCTTCGTGCAGTCTTCTCAACGGCGGGGACAAGAACCCCCCCGAGGCTGCAACCGCCCGGGCCGACCCCTCAATCGTGGCGTCCGCTCCTGCCGGGCTGGAAAAGTTTTACTCGCAGGAAGTCGTGTGGCAGCCCTGCGAAGGGGAATTCCAGTGCGCCAAAGTGACCGTGCCAATGGATTACGCCAATCCTGCCGGCGAGACCATCCAGCTTGCCGCGCTGCGGGCGTCCAGCACAGGAAAGAAGACCGGCAGCCTCCTGGTCAATCCCGGCGGCCCTGGCGCCTCCGGTTATGACTTTGTCAAAGACGCTGCCGGAACGCATTTTTCAGCTGCAGTGCGCAACGCTTACGACCTGGTGGGCTTCGATCCGCGCGGCGTGAAGCGCTCCTCTCCCGTCACCTGCATGACGGATGCGGAACGCGATGCCGCCCGGGCCAAGATCTACGCGCTGGAAACTGATGCCGGGCTGGCGGCGGCCCTGGCCGACAACAAGGAAATCGCCGCCCAGTGCGCGGCGCAGACAGGCCCGGTCCTGGCGCACATTGACACCGTCAGCGCCGCGAAGGACCTGGACGTGCTCCGCGCTGTAGTGAACGACTCCAAGCTGAATTTCCTGGGGTACTCCTACGGCACGTTCCTGGGCTCCACGTACGCCTCGCTTTTCCCGGACAATGTGGGCCGGATGGTTCTCGACGGCGCCCTCGACCCATCAATCACCAATGAAGAGCTGACCAGCGGCCAGGCCCGCGCCTTCGAAAAAGCAATCCATGCCTACGTGGCCAGCTGCCAGAAGCAGAGCAACTGCCCCCTGAGCGGCGGTGTTGAGTCCGGTGTGCAGCAGATCCGTGACCTGATCAACGCCGTACAGCAGACACCCCGCACGGCCAAGGACGGGCGGCTGGTCAATGCAACCACATTGGTCAGCGGCCTGATCACCCCGCTTTACAACGACCAAAGCTGGCCGGCCCTCACCCAGGCGCTGGAAGCCGCCCTGTCCGGCGACGTAAGCCTCATGCTCCGGCTTGCCGATCTCGGCGCCGACCGTGCCCCCGACGGTTCCTACACGTCCAATTCGGCGCTCGCCTTCAATGCGATCAACTGCCTGGACTACCCCATGGTTTCGGATCCAACATCCATGCGGGCGGAAGAGAAGCGGCTGGAACAGGATTCCCCCACCCTGGGTTACTTCTTTGCCTATGGCGGGACCACCTGCGCGGACTGGCCGTACAAGAACGTCCGCACGCCAGCGCCGGTGGAATACAGCGGTGACTCCCCCATCGTGGTCATCGGCACCACAGGCGACCCCGCCACGCCCGTTGACTGGGCAGCGTCATTGCGCAAGCAGCTGGGAAACGCCGCCCTGCTGACGTGGAGGGGCGAAGGCCACACCGCCTACGGCCGGGCCAACAGCTGCCTTGAGAATTCAGTAGACAGCTACCTGGTAAGCGGCAAACTTCCGGCCGACAACACCATCTGCTGAGCCCCGCCGCAGCCTTTGCCCGCCCATTTTGACCGCGGCGGCGGGACTCTATTACAGTTGACTCTTGCATGAAGCGCCCGGTTCTTCCGGGGGGTTTCGTGCGGTGCTTCCTTAGCTCAGTCGGTAGAGCGTTTCACTCGTAATGAAAAGGTCATCAGTTCGATTCTGATAGGAAGCTCGGGATAAACCCCTAGGACTCGAGGGTTCTAGGGGTTTTTCGCTGGTTAAGCCATGAGCTTCTTCTGTGGCCGATACGCACCTGTGGCACACTCCGATTTCTTCTCTACAAGCCCAAGCCACGGTGATGCGGTTCCAGTCACGACGGGTGAGTCATAGTCCCCGGCACGGGACCTGGCCGAACCGGATCGAGAAAAACACCGAAGCGGATCTTGCACCGGCTGGCCCATTCATGGACGCGATTCGCCCAACGTCCGGGCTGGAACCGGGGCCCGGGGCGAGACGGCCATGTCTACTGGGCTGCTTTCCTCGGCCCGGTTCCTGATTCCGTGGAGCATCCTCAGGGACATGACGAAACTGGCAACTTCCACGGTCTCGACCAGGAACCGGGCCCACCACTGGCGATAGGCGTACCGCTCTCGAACAACGAGGCGGGTGGTTCCGTCTGGTTTCGGTTGGAGGATGAACGCCCAAGTGAAGTCGAAGGGCCCAGCTGCCGCGCTCGGGGGAATTCGCAGGACAAGGGCCCTTTCCGGCTCAAGGAGCCCCACCTCCAGGCTCGAGGAGTCCGTGGGTGCCAAATGAACCGGGTCCCCCACCTTGATGTCCTGCCACTCGGAGTGGATCCGGTCCGCGCTATGAATGTCCAGGCCGACGAGGTTTTCCAGGAAGTCGTAGCTGTAGAGGCCGCCCCGGCGCTGTCCCATCTGTGCCAACCAAGGCCAAACTTTCTCAGCCGGAGCATGGATGGTGACAGCCCGTGTTGCCTGCAGGCCAGCGTGAGTGATGAAACCGTCGCCTGGAAGCGGGCTGCCCCACTCCTCGGGGGTGGAACCCCAGCGGAGTTGGAGGCGCCGGAATGCGAATCCGCAACCAACGCCAGTGAGAATTGCGGGGACAGAGAGTGCTGGCATCATTTAGCCGAGTCTGCCAACCGGCAGTTCAGTTGTCATGGGCCGGAAGCCCCGCTTCCGGCCGGTTTTCCAAATCATCGGCGTATCCATACCCCTGGCTAAATGCCCTATCAACAGGGACCCATGCGGGCCACACTGTCTACACGACGAAAGGTCGGTCCTGATGATAATCACGCGAATTGAAGGCTGGCGCGCCTGGATGTGGGCTTCGTGGCTCGTGGCTGCAATGTTGTCTTTGGCTTTCCTTGACCTGACGGTCTACGGAGTGGCGGTCCCGGCCTCCGCGTTGCTGCTTGCCGTTCTAACCGGGCGGGTGGCGTGGCGGCGGGGGATCGTCGACAAGCTGGATCTGGCGGTGGTGGCAGCGCTGTACATCACCATCGTGGCGCTGTTCCGCCTAGCCTTCACCGTGTTCACAGCGGCCAACGTTCTGGGCCTTTTCCTCTGCTTTGGTGCAGGCCTGGTCTTGGGGGTCGCAGTGCCGGTGTTCTACACGGTCAAGCGAGGGCGCCCATTGTCCGATCTGGGCCTGGGGTTGCGGAACTGGAAGCAGGCGGTCGTGCTTGGACTGATCCTGGCTTCGATTCAGTTTGCCATCACACTCTTCGGCTACTCCCTGCCGGCACCTGTGGGCTGGGTTCCTTTGCTCGTTATGTCTTTGACTGTAGGTGCCTTCGAGACCGTGTTCTTCCGTGGCTTCGTGCAACAGCGCCTGGGCGCGAGTTTCGGTGAGGCTCCGGGCATAGCGATCGCAGCTGGCTTGTACGCGGCCTACCACGTCGGTTACGGGATGGCCAGTGAAGGAATGGTCTTCCTGTTTGGGCTTGGTGTGCTGTACGCGGTCGCGTTCGCCCTGGTCCGCAATGTCCTCGTGTTATGGCCGCTGCTCACGCCACTGGGCTCGTTCTATAACAACCTCCGCAACGGAGACATCGAGCTGCCGTGGGAGGCGATCCTGGGATTCGCCGACGTCCTGGGCCTCATGGCCGCTGCAGTGTGGCTGGGCCGCCGGCGACTGCTACGGAAGAACGCGCAGCTTGATATGAACCCCTTGGGACCTCGGTTACAGAAATAAACAGAGAGCGGGGAACGCCCTGACGGGCCGGAGAAGGAGACATTCGTGCGGGGCCTGTTCACGGCCATGGCGGGCTGCCTCCTGAGTTACACAAAGAACTTACGACGCCGCCGGTCAAGTGCAGCCGCGCGGGTCCGGTCGGGCACGTCCAGCAGGAATTGGCAGGGACTAATCCGGCCTGCCCACCACCACTTGGGCGGGGCTGTGCGTGACGTAGCCGTTCGCCCAGGAAAACAGTGCCCTGACCTTCTGCTGGAATCCGGGCAGCAGGGCAAGGTGGACCGCCAGCCATGATACGAACGCCAGGGGCCCCTGCAGTTGCAGACGCCGGCGCCCCAGTTCCGCGACGGCGGCGCCGCGCCCCACCATGGCCATGTACCCCTTGTCCCAGTAGCGGAACGGCTCCCGTACACCGCCGGTAAGGTCGGCGTAGATGTTGCGCGCCGCCCATTTGCCCGATTGCTGGGCAACCGATCCCAGCTGCGGCAGCTTGTTCCCGTCGGCATCGGTGATGTTGGCGGAGTCCCCCAGGACGTAGACGCCGTCGAAGTCAGGGGCTGTCAGGTCGGGCTGCACGTCCACGCGGCCACCCCTGCCCTGTTTGAGGCCAGACCCGGTAATGATCCGGCCCGCCTGCAGGCCACCGGCCCACACGACGATCCGGGCAGGAATGACGGTCCCGTCCTTCAGGGTCACCCCGTCCGGGCGGACTTCACCGACTGCCTGGCCCATGTGCAGCTGCACGCCCAGCTTGGTCAGGCGGTCCCGGGCATACGCCTGCGACTTTTCCGAAAAGGCGGCAAGCACGTTCGGCACCATATCCATCAGGTGGACATGGCATCGGGCAGCCAGCCCCGGTGAAAAGTACTTCGGCAGGATGTACTTGACGTTCTCTGCAAGGGCGCCGGCAGTCTCCACGCCTGTGGGGCCGCCTCCCACCACAATCACGTCAGCCTCCGCCGAGGGCTCGCGGTCGGCCTCGTCCAACACGGCAGTGATAGCCGCGCTGAGGCGTGTTGCGTCCGCCACCGAATACAGCGGGTAGGCGTGCTCCTCAGCCCCTGGGGTGTTGAAGAAGTTCGGCACCGCACCGGTGGCGATGACCAGGGCACGGGCCTGGTAACGGGAGCCGTCCGCGGTGGTAACGCTGCGGTTGGCCGCGTCGATCCCGGTCACCTCCGCTGTCAGGACCCGGACGTTGTTGATCCTGCGGAATTCCGACCGGAGTGGCCGGGTTACGGCGGAAACGCCGATCTGCGATGCAGCTACCTGATAAAGGAGCGGCTGGAACTGTTGGTAATTGTTGGCGTCGAGCAGCAGCACCCGCACGCCTTTGCGGCCCAACTCCTCAGCCGCCGTCTTTCCGGCGAAGCCCCCGCCAACCACGATGACCTGATATGAATCGTCCATTCGAGCAACATACCGCGCCCGGTGGGCGAGCAACAGGGGACGGCGGCATGGGCCGGCCCCTATCGCGCGGCACCTAAGATGGCGGCATGGAAGACGAAGCCCTGGCGGACATTGCAGACCGGCTGTACGGCGGGGCGCTGGACGACTTCGTTGCGGCCCGGGCCGCCGCGGCCAAGGACGCTGCCCGGGAGGACAAGGATCTGGCAGCAGCTGTCCGCGCCATGCCGAAACCATCCGTAGCCGCGTGGGCCGTCAACATGCTTGTCCGGAACCGCCCCGAGGTGCTGGCCGGGCTGGACGGACTTGGGGTGCGGATGCGGGCTGCCCAGGACTCGCTGGACGCGGCTTCCTTCCGTGAACTGGGCCGGGAGCGACGCACCATGCTCGCCGACGCCGTGGACACCGCCCGGTCTGTGGCCCAGGAGCAGGGCCGCTCCATCAGCGACGCGATGGCCTCCGACGTTGAGGAGACCCTCCGCGCATTGACGGCGGATGAGGGCGCGGCGGCTGCCGTGGGAAGTGGGCGGCTGTTGAAAGTCCTGTCCGCCGACGGCGTGAACGACGTCGACCTGGACGGGGCGGTGGCCCTCCCCGGGTTGCTGCCGGCCACGCCATCCACCCGTCCCGTCCGTACTCCCCCGGCTGCATTGAAGACAACAGCGCCGAGGGCGACAGCTTCAAAGGCGACAGCGTCGGAGAAGCGGACGACGGCGGAGCGAACCTCCAGGCCAAAGCCCACCAAGCCCCGGCTTGAGGCAGTGCGGCAGACTCCCCGGCCGGCCTCACCCCCGGCGCTGGAAAGGGCCAAAGCTGTCCTGGCCGAGGCGCAGGCCGCTGAAGAAGAGGCCTCCCGGCTGGCCGGTGAACTGCAGGATCAGGCGGAGCAGACACGTGCGGAAATCGCGGAACTGCAGCAGGAAACGGCTGAGCTTCGGAACCGGCTCAAGGTTGCCGAGGAAAGCCTGGAGCGCTCACGCAAGCGGCTTGCCGCTACCTCCGCGGAAGCGAAACAGGCGGTACGGGCAGCGGACAAAGCCACCCGCACCGCCATGCTGGCCCAGGAACGCGTACTCCGGCTGGGCAACACGTGAGGAACGCCACCGCATTTGGGAAACCCTCTCGCTCCGGGCGCCGGCGGGACCTACTGTGGAGCTATGGACGCCGCAGCAGCCTCCGCCTTTGCCATTCCGCCGGTATCGGTTCACCGGCCCACGACAGCCGTTGAAGATACCGTCACCCTCGCGGCCGGCGTGTGGCTCCTCACCGGGACCTATATTGACGGCTGGGCCCACAACAACCTCCGCGACCTGGAGACGTTCTTCACGCCGTGGCACGCGATCCTGTACTCCGGCTTCGCGGTCTGTGCCGTTTGGATCGCCGCCCTGACCTGGCGCCGGCGCGCTCCAGGTACACGGTGGGCGGAAGCGGTGCCCGCCGGCTACGGGGCTGCAGTGGCTGGGGTGGCGCTCTTCCTGGCCTCCGGGGCGGGCGACTTTGCCTGGCATTCGGTGTTCGGCATTGAGCAGAACATCAGCGCCCTGTTCAGCCCGTCCCACCTGGGGCTCGCCACCGGCGCCTTCCTCATCCTGGGCGCGCCGTTCTCCGCCGCGTGGCACTCGCCCACGCGGCCGTGGCAACAACTGATGCCGGCGTTCGGAAGTGCCCTGCTTGCCGGGATGGTTGCAGCGTTCATCCTGCAGGAGTTCGCGGTCTTCGCCCGCCATGGGCTCATCCAGACCTTCACAAGCACCGCCGGGACCCAGCCTGCGGTGACGGTTCCGACGTCGTCAAGCATCATGATCTCCCTGGCATCGTTCCTCGTCTCAACGTGCGTGCTTTTCGTTCCCGTCCTGTTGCTGTCACTGCGGTGGCGGCTGCCGGCCGCGGTACCCGCGGCGATGGCCTTGGTCCCCTCCGCAGCCCTTCAGATCATGGTGGCCCTGCGGGATGCCTGGCTCGTGCCGGTGGCTTTCGCCGGTTCCGTCCTCGTAGGAGTGGTGTGGGCCGTGGTACGGCCTGCACCGGACCGTCCCGCAAGGCTCATGACCGCGGCAGGCCTCACCCCCGTCGCCTTCTGGGCACCCTATTTCGCTGGCGTGGCGCTGCACGACGGGGCGCTCAGCTTCTCCCCCGAGATCTGGGCTGGAACCCTCACATGGGCCGGGCTCGGAATGCTGGCGCTGGCCGCGCTCGCGCTGAAGGTGCGGTCTGCGCCGGCGGGATCGTGAGCACCCGGCCGGAGTGTGAATAGGAGCTCCCATTTGCGAATGGCTTCGTCCTATCCGCTCATTCGTCCTATCCACTCAATCGTCGGCGAAAGATCATCTTGAGGACATGTGGGGTAAACCTCAGACCAGCATTCTTACTCGTAGGTACTTTGATCGGAAAGGACGAGGTCATGGCCCGGAATGAGCAAACTGTTGTCGGTACTTGTAATGAACTTTCACCAGGTGACGCCATCGAAGCCTTCTATGGGAGCAGTCTGGTCCACCGCGGACCCGTTACGGAGATCGCCCCGGATCACGGATCGTTTTGGATCCTGGACACCCTGACAGGGAGCCGCCGCCTTCTCGACAGCTCCGAACTCGAGATCGTGCGTTTACCCCGCGCACCACCGTGAAGTCCTGGTCCGGGCGCCCCGTCACTGGAACTGATTCCTTACCGGAAGTTCTTCCCAACAAGTCCGAGTCTCCCAAACACGCGGCGCCGGTTCCATGAAATGTCAGACCCCGGTTGCACACTGGATCTATGGAAAACCAAGCCGTACAGGAATTTCACGTAACGTACTTCGACGCCGACTGCGGCCGCGCCCGCTCCGAGGTTTTTGAGACCCTCGAAGAGGCCGAGCGCTTCGCCTGCAGGCACAGCCACGGTGAAGACAACTGGGCCGTGGTGGCCGCCGTCACCGTGGAGCGCGTCCAAATCGCTGCCTGACCGGTCCCGTTAAAGGCCGTGGGGCCTGGCCAAGCCAGTGCACCAGCCACGTTAGACACGTTAAAGGCGTCAGCCCGCGCTGCCCGGCGGTTGCCGGCAGCGCGGGCTGACGTTGGTTCGGCGGAAGTCCGCCGGCGGGGTGGGCCGGTGCCGCCGTCGCGGGTTAGGCGAAGTCGGAGACTGCCGGATCCGGTCCGATGCGGCCTTCGCCGCTGGCGGTCCGGTCAAGCTTGTTGATCGCTTCAACGTCCTCGGCGTCCAAAGACACCTCAAGCGCTGCGAAGTTCTCCTTGATGCGTGACTCGGTCACGGACTTGGGGATCACCACGTTGCCGATCGCGAGGTGCCAGGCGATGACCACCTGCGCGGGGGTGGCCTGGTGCTTGGCGGCGATGGACTTGACGGTGGAGTCCTCCAGCAGTTCCCCGCCCTGGCCCAGCGGGGACCATGCCTGGGTCAGGATGCCCTTGGTGGCGCCGAATTCACGCAGTTCGCGCTGGCTGAAGTAGGGGTGCAGCTCGATCTGGTGGATGGCCGGAACCACTCCGGTTTCGTCGATCAGGCGCTGCAGGCCCTCGGTTGTGAAGTTGGAGACGCCGATGGACTTCACCCGGCCGCGCTTCTGAAGCTCGATCAGCGCCTTCCAGGTGTCAACGTACTTGTCCTGCTTGGGCTGCATCCAGTGGATCAGGTAGAGGTCCAGCGTTTCGAGGCCAAGCCGGTCCATGGATTCCTCGAAGGCGGCGAGGGTCGACTCGTAACCCTGGTCCGCATTCCACAACTTGGTGGTGATGAAGATCTGTTCCGGCGAGAGGCCGGAGCTGGCGATGGCGCGGCCCACTCCGGCCTCGTTGCCGTAAATCTTTGCCGTGTCTATGTGGCGGAAGCCGGCTTCGAACGCCTGGCGGACAACCTTTTCAGCCACGCCGTCCTCAACCTGCCACACACCGTAGCCGAGCTGGGGAATCGTGTTTCCGTCGTTGAAAGTCAAGGTAGGTGAAAGAGTCATGACTTCATCCTGCCAAACCTCCATCGCGTCCGGGGCCCATTCGGGTCTATGTCAGCCACCCGCTTAACCGCAATATTCACCTGCCGAATCGGGAATATTTTCGTGGCACCGGCCAAGCTATTCCCCGCGGAGCTGCCTCTCGGCGTCATCCACCTGCTGGAACACGGCCTCAGCACGGCGCCGGACGGACGCCGCCCCTACCGGCACCGGCCCTACGGCGAGCCGGAGCATGGCTGCCGCTTCAGCCGTAGTGGCCAGCGAATTTCCGGCCTTGGACAGCGACCGATGTACATTCGCCAGGGCAGCCGGTATGTCCAGGCCGTCACTGGGCGAACGCCGCTGTGCCTCCATGCAAACCGCCCGGACCCGCTGCAGTTGGGCAGCCAGTTCATTGGCGATTTCCACCAGCTCGCCGTACAGCTGGTCATCCTCCACGCCCTCGAGTACCTGGTGGAAGCGGTCCAGTCCCCGGTGGAAGCGGTCGTGCGCGCGGCGCCACAACCCCTTGCCCAGTTCCGCGTCATCCTTGCGCCCCTGCCTGGCGGCGCTGAAAAAGCCCAAACGGAACCTACAGGTACTGTCCCGGACCGTGATCCGGGTCGTCACGCTGGGCAGGCCTTGCCGGCGCGCCGGGCCGAACCCCGGCAGGGGCACGCTGTGGCTCGCCGTTTTCACCAATGACGACGCCGGGCGCAATCATGGTGCCAGGCGGCAACTGGCGCAGCTGCAGCTGCGCCGCGGCGTGTTCCCGGGCTGCGTTCTGGGCCGCGATGGCGGTCTGGATTCCGTGGAACAGCCCCTCGAGCCAACCCACCAACTGCGCCTGGGCAATGCGGAGTTCGGCGTCAGAGGGGGTGGCATCGCCGGAAAACGGCAGGTTGATCCGGTCCAGTTCCGCCACCAGCTCGGGCGCGAGCCCGTCCTCCAGCTCCTTGATGGAGCGCGCGTGGATAGCAGCCAGCCTGCCCCTCGCGGCATCGTCCAGCGGCGCGGACTTTACCTCTTCGAGGAGCTGCCTGATCATGGTGCCGATCCGCATCACCTTGGCCGGCTCGTCCACCAGGTCCTGCAGATTGCTGGCCCTGGGCTTGCCGTCCGTGGCGGGCGGAGCCTGGACAGGGTCCTGGGTGTCGTCAACGGGAGTGCCTTCTACCGGGAGGTCCTCAGGTGCCTGAGTGTCATTGGGATCGCTCATGCGTTCATACTCTCACGGCCCATCCGCCCGGGGCCCACCATGGCAGCCCCGGGGCGGGCCTGTCCGCTGCCGGCTCAATCAGCAGCACCTGCCCTGCGGGTTGCGGTCCTGGCGGTCCGTGCGGTCCCGCCAAAACTCGCGTTCGCTCAGGGGCGGTTCCCCGTGCCCGGCTGCCCTGTGGTGTTCCAGGTACTTGGCGTAGGCGTCCGCGCCCATGACGCCGCCCAGATAGCGGGCAACCCCCCGGAACCCGCTGGCCACCAGGGCGATGCCGGCGCTCATCAGTGCCGGGTCCGTTCCAGGCGGGCCTCGGCGGGCACTTTCTCCCACTGAGCGGCCAGTTCACGTTCGGCGGCGGTGGGCACCAGCCCGGCGGGGGCGAAGACGCGGGACGGACCAGCCGGATCCTCGTTGTCGGTGGTGGCTGTCCCGGCGGCCCTGTCCCGGAACGCCTTGACCGTGGCGAGTACCGCCGTCGCAATCACAATGATGCTGAGCACCACGAAGATCACGGACAGCCAGCCCTGGATGGCGGTGTTGCGGACCACAGCTTCCATGGCGGCCACAGTCTTGGCGGTGCCGAACTCTGTCTTGCCGTCGGCCAGCGCCTTGCTGAAGGCTGCGTTGTTCGCGAAATACCCCACGGCAGGGACGGGCGAGAAGATCTTCTGGTAGCTGGCCGTAATGGTAACCACCGCGGCGAAGGCCAGCGGCAGGGCGACGATCCACAGGTACTTGAACGTGCCGCGCTTGGCGACGATGGCCAGGCAGACGGCCAGGGCAATGGCGGCAAGCAGTTGGTTGGCGATGCCGAACAGCGGGAACAGAGTGTTGATGCCGCCCAGCGGGTCGGTGACGCCCATCAGCAGCACGGCGCCCCAGGCTGCCACCATGATCGCGGTGCACAGCCAGGCGCCCGGCCGCCAGGAGGCTTCCTTGAATTTGGGTACGAAGTTGCCGATGGAATCCTGCAGCATGAACCGGGCCACTCGGGTGCCGGCGTCCACCGCGGTGAGGATGAAGAGGGCTTCGAACATGATGGCGAAGTGGTACCAGAAGGCCATCATGGCCGTCCCGCCGATGAACTGCTGCATGATGTGGGCCAGCCCCACGGCCAGGGTGGGGGCGCCGCCGGTCCGGGACACGATGCTCTGCTCGCCCACGTTGGCGGCGGTTTCGCTCAGCAGGCCGGGCGTGATGTTGACGCCGCTGAGGCCCAGGCCGTTGACCCAGGTAGCGGCCGTTTCCACAGTCCCGCCCGTCAGTGCCGCGGGGGCGTTCATGGCGAAGTAGAGGCCGCGGTCGATCGAGATTGCTGCCACCAGGGCCATGATGGCTACGAAGGATTCCATGAGCATGCCGCCGTAGCCGATGTAGCGTGTCTGCCGTTCCTTCTCCACCAGTTTGGGGGTGGTTCCGGAGGAGATCAGCGCGTGGAAGCCGGAGAGGGCACCGCAGGCGATGGTGACGAACAGGAAGGGGAACAGGGCGCCGGGGAATACCGGGCCGTTCTCGCGGCTGGCGAATTCGCTGAACGCCGGAACAGTGATCTCCGGGCGGACCACAATAATGGCCAGCGCGAGCATGACGATCACGCCGATCTTCATGAACGTGGACAGGTAGTCCCGGGGTGCCAGGAGCAGCCACACGGGCAGGATCGCGGCGATGAAGCCGTAGACGATGAGGCCCCAGGCGATGGTCACCTTGTCCAGGTGGAATACGGTGGCACCCCATTCGGTCTGGGCCACCAGGCCGCCGCCGATGATGGCGGCCATCAGCAGGACGAAGCCAATGATCGAGACTTCCATGACCTTGCCGGGGCGCAGGTAACGGAGGTAGACGCCCATGAACAGGGCGATGGGGATGGTCATGCCGACGGAGAACACGCCCCACGGGCTTTCACCCAGGGCATTGACGACGACGAGCGCCAGGATGGCCACGATGATCACCATGATGAGCAGGGTGGCGATGAGGGCGGCCGTGCCGCCGATGACGCCGAGTTCCTCGCGGGCCATCTGGCCGAGGGAGCGGCCGCCGCGGCGCATGGAGAAGAACATCACCAGGTAGTCCTGGACCGCACCGGCGAAGACGACGCCGACGATGATCCAGATGGTGCCGGGTAGGTAGCCCATCTGGGCTGCGATGACCGGTCCCACCAGGGGGCCGGCGCCGGCGATGGCGGCGAAGTGGTGGCCGAACAGGACGTTGCGGTCCGTGCGGACGTAGTCCTTGCCGTCCGCCTTGTATTCGGCGGGGGTGGCGCGGCGGTCGTCGGGCCTGGTGATGTAGCGCTCGATCACCTTGGAGTAGAAACGGTACCCGATGAGGTAGGTGCACACGGAGGCAAAGACGAACCAGATGGCGTTGACGGTTTCACCGCGGACGATCGCCAGCATGAACCATGCCACCCCGCCGAGCAGGGCGATGGCGGCCCATAGCGCGATCTTGCCTGGCGTCCATCTCCGGTCTTCGGCTTCGAGCCGTGCCTCGTCCACAGCGGGCGGGGGAAGATCCGGGTCCGTAGCCAGCCCGCCCTCCGCCCGGGATCCGCTCTTCCGCTGGTCAGGCACTCCGGCCATGTCTCCTCCTTGAGAGTTTTCCCGCTTTTGCTATTGGGCACCCTATCAACGCCGCTCCTGCCGGGAACGTCCGACGGCGGCGCGGCGCCGGGCTGTGCGGTGAGCGGCGGCGGCCCGGCGGTGAATGAGCAGGAACGGGCTTTTACGACGGCGGCCCAACAGTAAAAGGCTCCCGTCCGGTATTCCGGACGGGAGCCACGACTTAGGGATGGAAACAGGGAATGTCAGGCGTGCGCGTAGGTGAGGCAGTCGGCGTTGTCGGCGCCGGGTCCCACATGCACCTCAGGAGCGTTGCACATCAGGTGGTCGTTGTGGACGCACTCGGCACGCTGGCAGGCGCCGACATCCGCCAGTACCTTGGGAAGGCCGCCGTGGATGCCGGTTTCAATGAACGTGGCGCAGGATGCGTGGTCCTGCGTGCCCGCAACGGTGATGGCGTGCGCGGTGCAGCCTTCGTGGTCGTTGAATGAACAACGGGTGACACTGCAGTCTGCAACGTGTGTTGTCATGAGGTTCCTCCGTTAAGTTCCCCCGCCCGGCCGGCGGCTTCTGCACCCCACCGTAGGCCTCATGCCGGCGATCAAAAAGACCCAATAATGTTTCCTAATGCCGCTGGCCCAGGCCGCGCCGGGACAGGGGCAGGCCGGAGCGGGTGAAAGTCCAGGCGAGGGCCGCTCCGGCCAAGGGCACGGCCGACACGAGGACAGTCAGCTGCAGCCAGGGAACCTCCACCGCATGCCGCATCTCCGTGGACAGGACAAGGAGGACCGCCGGAACCAATCCGGCCAGCGCCCCCAGGACAGCACCGACGCCACTTGTGAAAAGGGCCTGCGAACCTGCCAAAGCCTTGCGCAGCCTTGGCGAGGCACCCACCCCGGCAAGGGTGGCGTGGTCCTTGCGGCCGTCCGCCAGGGACAGCCCGGTGGTAATGCCCGCTGCGCTGAACGTGATGAGCGCACTGGCGGCAACAATGGACCAGTTGATCCACCCGTTGGCCTGCGAAAGCCCGGGCTCAACCTGGAAACCCATCCCGGGCTGCTTGTAGACCGCCGCGGCAGCTGCGGCGGCGGCATCGGCCTGGGCTTCAGACGGGTACTTTGCCAGCTGCACCAACAGTCCGGCCGGCGCCGGGTGCAGCCCCAGCCTCTCAGCGGTTTCCGGCGAGACAACGCCGTAATAGGGAACGGGGACAACCGGTTCGAGCACTGCCGCGGCGAGGGAATCGCTCCTGACCGTTGCGTGGACAGAGGCGGGTCCTGACGCGGCCGGCACCTGCGTCCGCACGTCCTGTGCCTGCAGCAGCACCTGTCCCCCGCTGACGAAGACCGGATTGGTGACAACCATCCCGCCCGCCTTCAACACCCCCAACGCCTCGGCTGAAGCATCACGTCCCAGCACGGCACGGATGTCCGCTTCGCCGCCCACCAGGATGGCCTGGTCGGACGCCTCTTGGCGGGCCATTGAACCCCGGCACCGCCAGTCCCCTCGATCCGTCATCCTTCCCTGCGGCGTTCGAGGGCACTCGTTGGCTTGGGGCTTGGCCAGTGAATACCTGAGGCAATTGCT
The DNA here is from genome assembly GCF_030816485.1 of Arthrobacter sp. B1I2. Lineage (NCBI taxonomy): Bacteria > Bacillati > Actinomycetota > Actinomycetes > Micrococcales > Micrococcaceae > Arthrobacter > Arthrobacter sp. B1I2. Next base: position 286,674 of record NZ_JAUSYC010000001.1, read on the forward strand.
GGCGGCCGTCCGGGCAGGCAGGGCCAGGTCGTTGGGACCATAAGTGCACGTGCGGAGACTTTCCGGTGCCGTCACGACATGTGTCCAGTCAACAGTTCCCAAGGCATCGGCCACGGCACTGGAGAGCACGGCCGGATCCACCTGCACCGGAGGCCGAGGCCGCCTGCTGCCGTCGAGGGGCGACGGCGGCTGGTCCACTGCCAGCGGCAGGTACGCCTGGTTTTCCAACCCGCTCCAATAATGTGATTCCCGAAGTCCCGCCTGCTGGCTGGCTGAGAGCACCAAAGCGGCACTTGCCAGCGTGGCGGCCGCGAGCACGGCGGCAACGGCCGGAACGCTCCGGCCGCGGTTCCTGGCCGAGTCCCGTGCCGCCATCCGAAGGGGCAGGGACAGCCACTGCGTCCGCGACGTCAAGCGGAGGATGACCCAGCCCGTCAGCAGCACCAGGCCGATAACAGCCAGCACGGCCCCCAGTATCAGCAGCGTAACCACCAGGGGCAGCTGCTCCGCCTGCCGGTCCGGGTCCGCGGTGGACCCGCTGAGCAGCCAGCCGGCTGCCAGCAGTCCGGCGGCAAGCATCAGCGTGACCACACCGATCAGGGTTGTCCACCGCCCCCTCCCGGCCGGCGCCCGCCCGGACTTGAGCGCACCCAGCACCGCCTGGCGGGAAACCTGGCGGGCGGGCACCACGGCCGCGAGGACGCAGGACGCCAGGCCCATCGCCATGGCGACGGGCGTCAGCAGGAATTCCGGATGCAGGCCCGCCATGCGTGCGGAACCCGTGGCGCGGACTGCCTGGACGACGACGGCTGCGGCCCCCAGCCCCACCGCGGCGCCTGCCGCCACGGCAAGGCCGCCAAGCCAGAGCCCGGCTGCCGTGACGACGGCACCGATGGTGGAACTTTCAGCCCCCGCCGAGGCCAGAAGTGCCAGCTCCCGCACCTGCCGCTTGGCCCCGACAGCGAACGCAGCGCCCGCCAGCAGGCCCACCTCCAGCAGTGCGAGCGCACCGACCAGGCCGAAGGTGGCGTAAACGGCCACCGCCGTGGAGGAATCGTCCCGCGGCCGGGAACCCGGAACGGTCCGCTCCCCAGGGGGCGGGGGATTCAACACGACGCTGCGGGACAGCACACCCACGCCCTTGCTGTTGGCCTCCCTGATGAGCTGCCAGGTGACCGGTTCCGGTCCCGCAAGGTAGTAGGACACGGACTGGCGGGTCTGCGGTCCGGGGTTAAGGTCCGCAGGCACCTGCCTGGCCTGGAGGTACAGGAAGCTGTTGCTGTCCGCGGCGCCGGCGTCGCGGATGGTGCCCACCGGGACAAAGGTTCCTGCCGACGTCGTAAATTCCTGTCCCACGGTTAGGTGGAAACGCTCCATCAGCCCGGGTGAAGCCAGCACCTCCGCACCGCCGCGGGGCGCCCGCCCGTCCAGGAGGCGGAACTTGCCGGTGAAGGCCGGGTTGAGCGCATCCACTTCCCTGCCCTGCAGTGAAACGAGCGCCTCCCCCACGCTGGTGGTCAGCGTAAGCATCCTCTGCGGCAGGACTTCGTAGCCTGCGGGAATGACATCGCGCGGATCGCTTGGCCGGAAGTCCGGATCAGAGCGGCCGGTACTGGAGGCGACCACGGCGTCGTTGAGTGGGTCCTGGAGCGAGTCCGCGTTGGGAACCGGCAGGACGCTGAACCTTGCCTGCGTGTTGCCCAGTTCGTAACGGGCAATCTCCCCTGGTGTCCGCTGCGAGCTCTGGTAGAGGGTGGCGGCCCCGGTCAACCCGGCCACGGGCAACATGATCAGAAGGATGATGAGGAGCGACCGCCCCTTGTGGCGGACGATGTCGCGGCGGGCCAGCCGCAGGGCAACCCGATAGCTGCCCCGGCGGCCTCGTGGCACCGGAGCCAGGTCCACCGGCATCAGAGTCCGGCCTGCGTCAGGAGCATCGTGGGATCGTGCATGGCGGCGGCCTGGTCAATCACGCGTCCGTCCCGAAGGAATACCACCCTGTCCGCCCAGGCGGCATGCCTGGCCTCGTGGGTGACCAGCATGACCGCTGCGCCGGCGTCGGCCCGCGCCCGGAGGACCTCCATGACCCCCTGGCCTGTTGTTGAGTCCAGTGCACCGGTGGGCTCATCGGCCAGGATCAGCCGCCGCTTCCCAACGATGGCCCGGGCGATGGCCACGCGCTGCTGCTGGCCGCCGGACATCTGGTCCATGAAGCGGTCTGCCAGTTCCGGGATTCCCACCTGCCGGAGCACATCCGCGGCCTGCCGCTGGGCTTTCCTGGCTGATGTTCCGTCAAGTTCCAGCGGCAGCGCCACGTTTTCCGCGGCGGTCAGCGTGGGGACGAGGTTGAAGTCCTGGAAGACGTAGCCTACGGCGCGGCGACGCAGGCGGGCCAGATCATTCAGGCCCAGGCCCGCCAGGGGCACGGATTCCACGTACACAGCGCCCGACGTCGGCCGGTCCAGACCGCCGGCAAGGGCCAGGAGGGAGGACTTGCCGGAGCCCGACGGGCCCATGACCGCCACGAACTCCCCCGCGGAGATGGTGAGGTCAACGTCGCGGAGTGCGGCGACCGCCGTCGCGCCTTCCCCAAACGTCCTGCCAACCTTGGCGAGTTCAAGGACCTGCTGCGGCCCCTGCACGCTCACCGGCGGCTGTCCGCGTTGAGCGGGGCGTCTTCCGTGGCCCCATTGGATGGTTTCCTGGCTGCAGCAGCGGCCGCGGCCTGCGCCTGCTGGACCATCCTGGCTTCGCAGAGGTCCAGCCAGCGGACTTCCGCCTCGGTCTGGAAGATCAGGGAATCGAGGACCAGCAGCCAGGCGGTGTCCGTGGCGCGCTGGTTTGCAGCCGTGTCGCGGCGCGCTTTCGTGTAGTCCTGCAGGGCCCTGATGGACGCCACCCGCTGGGCCTGGATAATTGCCTGGACATCCACCCCGGGCAGGGTGACGGCGAGCGCGAGCTTGATGGCGAGCTCATTGCGCGGCGGGTTGTTCCGCTCCACGGGGGCAGCAAACCAGCTCCGCACCTCGGCCTTGCCGGCGGCGGTGATGCTGTACACCACGTGCCCTTCGCCGTCGTCGCCTTCCCTGGCCACCAGGGCATCGCGTTCCAGCCGGTCAAGGGTGGTGTACACCTGCCCGATGTTCAGGGGCCAGGTGGCTCCGGTGCGGTTCTCGAACTCGACCCGCAGCTGGTAGCCGTAGCGCGGCTGGTCCTGCAGCAGGGCGAGGAGGCTGTGGCGAATGGACATTTTGCTCCCCCGGGCTGGTCACTACCGGTATGCACAGGCCCCCAAGACCCGTGCATACCGCGTATAGTCACCCTAGCGCCCCGGACAGCGGGATGCAATACCGGGTATGCAAGGCGGCTTGCTACATAACCAGGAGGACCTTGCCCACATGGTCGCCGCTGTCGAAATAGCGGTGGGCCTCAGCCACCTGGTCCAGCGGGAATGTCTTGGCAACCAGCGGGCGGATCCTGCCATCGGCCACCAGCGGCCAGACGGCGTCCCGGACAGCAGCCATAATGGCACCCTTTTCCGCCACCGGCCTGGGCCTCAGGGCAGTGGCCACCACTGCCGCACGCTTCTTCAGCAGCAGCCCCAGGTCCAGCTCGCCCTTGGTGCCGCCCTGCAGGCCGATCACCACCAGGCGCCCGTAATCAGCCAGGGCGTCCACGTTTTGCTGGAGGTACTTGGCGCCCACCACATCCAGGATGACGTCCGCCCCCTTGCCGGCGTTCTGCCGGCGAAGGCTCTCCGGAAAGTCCTCCTCGGCGTAATTGATGGCAATGTCCGCCCCGAGGAAGGCTTTGGCGGTGCTGACCTTCTCGTCGGTACCGGCCGTGGCAGCCACCCTGGCGCCGAACGCCTTGGCGAGCTGGATGGCCATGGTGCCGATACCGCCGGTGGCCCCGTGGATAAGGACGGTCTCTCCCGGCTGCAGCTGCGCCGTCATGACCAGGTTCGAGTAAACCGTGGCGGCCACCTCGGGCAATGAAGCCGCAGTGACCAGGTCCACCCCTTCCGGCACCCGCAGTACCTGCTCGGCCGGAACTGCCACCTGCTGGGCGTAGCCGCCGCCGGCCAGCAGGGCCACCACCTTGTCCCCCAGCGAGAAGGGCTTGCTGACGCCTGGCCCAAAGCCCGCAATCCGACCCGACACTTCCAGCCCGGGGATCTCTGAAGCGCCCGGAGGCGGAGGGTAGAAACCCCGGCGCTGCTGGACATCGGCCCGGTTCAGGCCGGCAGCCACCACATCAATCAACACTTCACCCTGGCCGGGCACCGGAGCATCCACGTCCCGGACTTCCAGCACTTCCGGGCCGCCCGGCTCCGATATGTAGACGGCTTTCATGGACCTCTCCCGTTCCTGACTCAAATCCTGGCTGCAACCAGTGTGCACCGGACAGCTTCCCCGGCCCTGTTTTGTTGCAGGCAAGTGCCTATGAAACACTACTAGCTGAGGAAGGTTGTCCGAGCGGCCGAAGGAGCTGGTCTTGAAAACCAGTGTGCGGTAACCCCGTACCAAGAGTTCGAATCTCTTACCTTCCGCAAGGGAACCCCTGGCAGCCGGCACCGGCCGCCAGGGGTTTTTTGCTTTAAGCGGCCAGCCCCGTCCTGCCGTGTTGCGGAGACGTAAATTCTTTGGAGTAACCCGCCGCCAAACCCAGGACCCAAAGCTACCCGCGGGTATCGTTTGTGATTGCCGGCACACCCCCGTGTTCGCCGGCGCCATCACTCCCGCCAACAGCACCTCCGGTTCGGGCTACGGAAGCCCCGGGCCGGAGGGCGGGCCGCTCCGCTGGGGAACGTCCCGCCGAATGCACGCGCTAGCCACCCTGCGTTCATTCAGTGCTGTTGTCATGAGCCGGACAACCACTTGACCAGGAGCAGGACCCGGGCCGCAGTCCGATCGGCACAACCCGGACGCACTCCACCGGGTCCCCCCACCAGGGGACACCTCAATGAAAGTAAGAGCGGATGCATCAAACACCTTGGAAGTTAGCGCTGGGCACAGCGCTGTCCGCGGGGCTCATCGCCACCCCGCTGGCAGCTGTCCCGGCGGCCGCGGAGGTCTCAGCCGCGGCCGGCACCTCCCCCGTTGTCATCAACGAGGCCTACCTGAGCGGCGGCAGCAGCGGCGCCGCCTACAAGAACAAGTTCGTGGAGTTGTACAACACCTCCGACGCTCCCGTTTCCCTGGCCGGCTGGTCCGTACAGTACCGCTCCGGCACCGGCACGGCGGCTCCAACCGGAGTGGCTGCCCTGCAGGGCTCCATCCCCGCCAAGGGCTACTACCTGGTTCAGGGCAGCAGCAATGGCGCCACCGGCGCCGACCTGCCGTCGCCGGACCTCGTTGCCGGCGCCCTCAACTTCAGCGGCAGCAACGGCACCATCGTCCTCGCCAAGCAGCCCACCGCCGTCGGCCTTCCCACCGGCTCCGTGGTGGAAACGGCAGGCGTGGCTGACCTGCTGGGTTACGGCACCTCCAACACCTTCGAAACCCGGGCCGCCGCGGCACCTGCGTCAAACACCGACGTGAAGAGCCTCAACAGGACCGCCGGCACGGACAGCAACAGCAACGCCGCGGACTTCACCCTCGGTGCCGCCATCACGCCAACGTCCTCCGGCGGCGCCGCTCCGGATCCGACGCCGGTCCCCACCCCCGACCCGGCAGCCAAAGTCATCGCTGAGATCCAGGGCACCGGGACGGAAAGCCCCCTGACAGGCGCCACCGTCACCACCACAGGCAAAGTCACCGCAGCGTTCGCCACGGGCGGGCTCAACGGCTACTACATCCAGACCCCCGGCACGGGCGGAGACCTGACGGCCAGCAGCCATGCCGCCTCCGACGGCATCTTCGTCTACTCCCCCGCCACCGTGGGTTCGGTGCAGGCCGGTGACTATGTGCAGGTAACGGGCACCGTGGCTGAGTACTACGGAATGACCCAGCTCAACGTCACCGCGGCGTCGGGCCTCGTCAAGCTCACCGAAGCCGCACCCGAGGTCAAGCCCACCATCTTCACCCTGCCCGCCACCGAGGCTTTCCGTGAGTCATTGGAAGGCATGCTGCTGGCACCTCACGGACCCCTGACCGTGAGCGACAACTACAGCCTGAACCAGTACGGCGAGATCGGCCTGGCCGGCGGGACAACCCCGCTGGTGCAGCCCACCGCAGTGGCGCCCTACGGCTCAGCGGAGTACGCCGCCGTCGTGGCTGACAACGCTGCCCGCGGCATCAAGCTCGACGACGGGTCCAGCACCAACTTCCTCAAGGACGCCGCCACCAAGGCCGAGGTCCTGCCGTACCTCACCACCACGGACCCCGTCCGGGTGGGCGCACCGGTCAGCTTCGCCACCAACGTGGTGCTGGGCTACGCCAACAACTCCTGGAAGCTCCAGCCCCTGACCCACCTGACCGGGGCCAATAAGGCGGCGGTCCAACCGGCCACCTTCGGGTCCACCCGTACTGTGGCCCCCGCAGCCGTGGGCGGCAACGTGAAGATCGCCTCCTTCAACGTCCTGAACTACTTCCCCACCACGGGCGACACCCTGTCCGGGTGCACGTTCTACGAGGACCGCGAAGGCAACCCGATCACCGTCCGCGGCGGCTGTGACGCCCGCGGTGCGGCCAACGCGGAGAACTTCAAGCGCCAGCAGGACAAGATCGTCGCCGCGATCACCAAGTCGGGCGCCGACGTGGTGACCCTGATGGAAGTCGAGAACTCGGCCCAGTTCGGCAAGAACCGCGACGACGCCCTGGCCAAACTCGTGGAGGCCCTCAACATCCCCACACCCGGCATCTGGGACTACGTCCGCTCACCGGCCAACGCTCCGCCGCTGACGGACGAGGACATGATCCGCACCGCGTTCATTTTCAAGTTGGCCGTTGCCGAACCCGTGGGTGAATCCATCATCCACAACGACACCGTGGCCTTCGCCAGCGCACGCAAGCCGCTGGCCCAGGTGTTCAAGCCCGCCGGCGGTTCTGACGACAAAAAGTTCATCGCCATTGCGAACCACTTCAAGTCCAAGGGCTCGGCGGCAACGCCGGACGACACGGACAAGGGCCAGGGCGCGTCGAACCTCGCCCGCACCGCCCAGGCCAAGTCACTGCTGGACTTCGCCAACTCCCTGCAGGCCAGCAAGGGCACCGACAAGGTGTTCCTCATCGGTGATTTCAACTCGTATGGCAAAGAAGACCCGATCAACCTCCTGACCGGCGCCGGCTACGTCAACCAGGACGACAAGGCACGCAACGCTGACGGCTCAGCCAGGCACTCCTATCTCTTCGGCGGCCTGGTGGGCTCCCTGGACCACATCCTGGCTTCCCCGGCAGCCAACGCCGTGGTCACCGGAGCGGACATCTGGAACATCAACTCCGTTGAATCCGTGGCGCTGGAATACAGCCGTTACAACAGCAACGTCACCAACTACTATGTCCCGGACCAGTTCCGTGCCAGTGACCACGACCCCGTGGTGGTGGGGCTGGACCTGCCTTCCGCGCCTGCCAGCGTCGACCTCAATTTCCTGAACATCAACGATTTCCACGGCAGGATCGACACCAACACGGTCCAGTTCGCCGGCACCATCGAGAAGCTGCGCGCCGCGGCCGCTCCGGGCGCTACCGCGTTCCTGTCCGCGGGTGACAACATCGGCGCCTCCCTGTTCGCCTCCGCGGTTGCCAAGGACCAGCCCACCATTGACGTTTTGAACGCCCTGGAACTGAAGGCGTCTGCTGTGGGCAACCACGAGTTCGACGGCGGCTGGGCGGACCTGCGCGACCGCGTCATCGCGGGCGGCACCAACGCCAAGTTCCCGTACCTGGGTGCGAACGTTTACAGGAAGGGCACCACCGAACCGGTGCTTCCGGAGTACACGGTGCTGGACCTGAACGGCGTGAAGGTTGCCGTCATCGGCACGGTCACCCAGGAGGTCCCGTCCCTGGTGACGCCGGCCGGCATCGCCGATCTCGACTTCGGGGACCCCGTGGATGCCATCAACCGGGTGGCCGCAAAGATCACGGCGGACAAGCTGGCCGACGTGATCATCGTGGAGGATCACGACGGCGCCGGCTCCGGCGTGGTGGAAGGCGCCACTTTGGAGCAGGAAGTGGCAGCCGGCGGGCCGTTCGCGAAGCTGGTCACCGAAACGTCTCCCGAGGTGGATGCGATCTTCACCGGCCACACGCACAAGGAATATGCCTGGGACGCACCCGTGCCCGGCGTGGCAGGCAAGACCCGGCCCATCGTGCAGACCGGCAACTACGGCGAGAACGTGGGCCAGATCCAGCTGACGGTGGACACTGCCAGCAAGCAGGTGACCGCGTACAAGGCCGGAAACGTCAAGCGCACCACGGATCCAGCTGCTGGCCTGCTTGCCGCTTACCCGCGGGTGGCCGCCGTCGACGCGATCGTCAAGAAGGCCCTTGCGGACGCCGCTGTTGTTGGCAACCAGCCCATCGGCTCGGTCACCAAGGACATCACCACCGCGTTCACCGCCGATGCCACCGGTACCGCCAAGCGCGATGACCGCGGCAGTGAGTCCACCCTGGGCAACCTGGTGGCCGACTCCCTGCTTGATTCGCTGAAGCCCGCCGACCTCGGCGGGGCGGAGATCGGCGTCGTCAATCCCGGCGGGCTGCGCAACGAGCTGTACTACGCACCGGACGGCACCATCACCTATGCCGAAGCCAACGCGGTGCTGCCATTTGTGAACAACCTGTGGACCACGTCCCTGACCGGTGCCCAGTTCAAGACCCTGCTGGAACAGCAGTGGCAGACCAACCCGGACGGCACGGTTCCCAGCCGCGCCTACCTGCAGCTGGGCCTGTCCAAGAACGTGAACTACACCTACGACGCGGCCCGTGCAGCGGGTGACCGCATCACCTCCGTGCGCGTCAACGGCGAACTGCTGGACCCGGCCAAGTCCTACCGGGTGGGCACGTTCAGCTTCCTGGCAACCGGCGGCGACAACTTCCGGATCTTTACCGAGGGCACCAGCACCCGGGATTCCGGGCTGGTGGACCGGGACGCCTGGATCGGGTACCTCCAGAAGAGCAGCCCGGTTTCGCCGGACTTCGCCCGGCGTTCGGTGGCTGTCACCAACACCACCGCCGCCGGGGTCAGGCCCGGCGAACCGGTCACGCTGGCGGTTTCCAAGCTGGACCTGACCTCGCTCGGCAGCCCGGTGAACACGGCACTGTCCGCTTCGTTCATCGACGCCGCGGGCACGGTGACCGAACTGGGCACCGTTCCGGTGGCCGCCGGCACAGCGTCCGTGAACCTCGCGGTTCCCGCAGGTGCGCCGGAGGGAATGGCCACGCTGGTGCTTACCGCCGTCGAATCCGGCACCGTGGTGAAGGTGGCGGTACTGGTCGGTGCGGAGACCCCGGCCCAGCCGGTCTGCGTCCCGCCGGTCAAGCCCGCCCGCCCGGCTGATGTGAGGGGCCAGGCGAACTACGGGCAGGCCATGGCCGCCTACCGCGCCTGCCTGCGCGGCTAACCCCAAGATGCGCCATCACTTTTGGTCCCTATCCTCTGGGTTTAGGGACCAAAAGTGATGGCGCATCGGCAGTTAAGCCCTGCTGAGGATGGCGGCCGCGATCTCGTCAGCATCACGGAGGGTGCGCTGGCCGCTGCGGTAGACGGGACCGCCGGGCTGAAGGGCCTCGGCGGCGATCGCGGTGCCCCACTGGGCCGATGACAACTGCAACCCCAGCACGTACAGGCCTTCCGTCACGGACCCGTTGGCGGCAACCGGGCGGTACGGGTGGGGCTCCACATCCAAACCCGTGGACTCGACGGGAGCGCCCTCTGCGGTCATCATGAGCCGGGGCCGCACCAGCCCGTCGGACAGCAACTGCTCCAGCACCGGTGAATCGTTGGCCGATACCCGGTTTCCCGGCGCAAGGGCCTCCACCATGGTCCGTGCCCTCACCGGCGGACCCGCAACCCAGGGCGAGGAAGCCGTGAACATCGCGGATTTCCGGTCCACACCGAACTTGGGGTCCGGCCCAACAAAGCTGACCACCCCGGCCCTCGCCAATGCGGCGAGCTGTTCGGCACGCAGTGCCGGCGGCCCGCTGGCCAGGCCCTCCACGAACGACTCAAACCAGCCACGCAGCCCGGCGACCCATGACTCATCGGTGATGCCGCCGTCGGCCACTGCCGTTTTCAGGACGGCCCGCCCGTGGTGCAGCGCGCCGATGGCCATCTTGACCGGATCGTCCTCGCCCAGCGCCGAGCGGCGCGCATCATCCAGCAGGAATTCCACCACCGCGGCGTCGTGCTCGGCACGGGAGGCGAACGTCCGGCCGGCCAGCGGAGCGGCCAGCCCGGGCAGATCCAGTCGGTGCCGGGGACCCACATGGATGGCCAGGACGCTCTCCACACTGTCTTCCCAGTTCGCGGCACTGTGCGCGTGCGGCTGCAGGGCTTCCTCCAACGCTGCGAGGAACACCTCCGCGTCGGGTACTGCGCCTGGCTGCGAGCGCACCAGCGTTGAGTAGTAGGCCCACAGGGCGTCGCGGTGCAGCAGTGGCCACAGATCGTGGTCGAACGAGGGGCGGATACCGGCCTTCGCCAGCCGCTCCAGGGCCGCCCCGGTGAGGTAGCGGAGCGTGATGGACGAGGCGTAGTAGCCGTTGAGGGCTGCTTTCGCACGGTAGGGGGTCCCGCGCCGGGAGGCCGCAATAATCAGCGGTTCCTGGCCGGATGGTTCGTACTCGAGCCGGCTGCCCGTGGACACGAACTTCCCGCCGCGGCCTTCGGTGAGCTGTCCCATCGTGTCAAAGAAGTTCAGGCCCATCCCGCGGACCAGGACCGGTTCGCCCGCGGGGATCCGGGCCCAGTCCACGTCCGCGGGAGCCGCAGGGGGAAAGTACTGCAGGCCCAGCTGCCCGGCTGCGGCCTGCAGCCCGCGCTGTTCCGGATTCAGCCGGGACGGGATGTGCCCCAGGGCCAGCACTGCTGCGTTGGCACGGATCGTGGCACCGGTGGCCAGGCCGACGTCGAACCTTCCGTCCCCCGCGGGACGCACCGACAGGGCGGACGTTTCGTGGAAGTCAACCGTGACGCCGCCGGGAGCGTTGGCCAGTAATTCCTCCAGGGTGCAGCGAAGGTAGCGGCCGTACAGTGCACGGCTGGGGAAGTCATTCGAGCCCAGTACCGCTATTTCCGCCCGTTCGTCGTCAGTGAGGGCCGGCAGCGGGTCCTGCTGCTGCCGCATCCGCCATTGATCGAAGGTGGTGCCGGCGACCGGTGCCGGCAGCGACGGGTCCTCGGGAATCAGCGTGGGATAGAAGGACTGGGTGTTCATGAGGAACAGCCGGGACTGCCTGGGCTGCCAGACATGCCCCGGGCCTGCCGGGTAGGGGTCCACGACGTCGATGTGCAGCCGCACGGAGTCCCCTGCTGCGGCGGTGTGGGCGAGCAGCCGCTCCAGCACGCTGGTGCCACGGGGGCCGCCGCCGATGATGACGGCCCGGTTGCTCTGCGATAATTCCACGGCATCCAGCGTACGGGCTGAAAGCGGAGTCTGCGCTGGACGCTTGACTTGCCACTCCTGGGGGATGTTGTTTGGATGGGGCGCATGACCACCACAGCAGCTGATCAAGCGTCCGTTCCCGGCCCCGGCCAGGACAACTCCGGCACCGCATCCCGGGAAACTGCACCGGTGCCCGTCGATGAGAATGTGTGGCTGGAGGACATCTACGGCGCGGAACAGCTGGCCTGGGTGAAGGAGCAAAACTCCCGTACCGAGGACCTGTTGGAGGACGCCGGCTACGCCGAACTGGAGACCCGGATCCTGGAAGTCCTGGATTCCACGGACCGGATCGCCATGGTGGGCAAGCGCGGCGACTGGTACTACAACTTCTGGAAGGACCAGCAGAACCCCAAGGGCCTCTGGCGGCGCACCACCTGGGAGAGCTACCTCACCGATTCCCCCGAATGGGATGTCCTGCTGGACGTTGACGAGCTGTCCCGGACCGAAGGACAAGAGTGGGTGTTCCACGGCGCCACCTTCCTGCGGCCCGCGGCGGGCGAGCCCTACCGGCTTGCACTGCTTGCCCTCTCCCCCGACGGCGGCGACGCGAACCGCTACCGTGAGTTCGACGTCGAGGCACGCGGCTTTGTTGATCCCGCCCGCGGCGGGTTCGACCTGCCGACGGCGAAGGGCAACGTGTCGTGGCTGGATGCCGATACGCTGCTGGTTGCCTCCACCGCGGACGGCCTGCCCAAGACCGCGTCTTCTTATGCGCGCACGGCGGTGACCCTCACGCGCGGCAATTCCCTGGCCGCCGCCCCGCGCCTGTTCGAGGTGCCGGAAGGCCACATGATGGCCGTCGTGGCGCATGATTCCACGCCCGGCTTTGAACGGACCTTCGCCGTGGACTACATCGACTTCTTCAACCGGACCAACTTCGTGCTGCGCGACGGTGACTGGACGGCGATCGATGTGCCCACCGACGTGAACGTCAGCGCTCACCGGGAATGGCTGCTGTTCCGCCCGCAACAGGACTGGGTCCTGGGCGGCACCACCTACCCGTCCGGCTCCCTGCTCGCCGCCAACTTCGAGGACTACCTCGCCGGAACCCGGCAACCCACCGTGCTGTTCACTCCCGATGACCACACGTCGCTGCAGTCGTGGAGCTGGACCCGCAACTTCCTGCTCCTCAACCTGCTCAGGGACGTTTCCTCGGAAATCCGGGTGCTTGACCCGTCCCGGCCCACCGGCAGCGCGGCCGGCGGCTGGGCGGCCACTGCCCTTGACGCCTGCCCGCCGCTGCATGACGTGAATGCCTATGCGGTGGACGACGAGGACGACGGGCCGGCTGACGGCGGCGCAGGCGACGACTTCTGGCTCATCGCCACCGGTTTCACCACCCCCACCACCCTGATGCGGGGCACGCTGGAACGGGACGGGTTGAAAGAGGCCCTGCCGGAGGGGGCCGGGCTGAACGGGGACGGGCTGAACGGGGACGGGCTGAACGGGGACGGGCTGAACGGGGACAGCCTGGAAAAGAACGACGCCGGGACGTCCGGCGTGGTGAGCCGGCACGCGACCATCAAGACCTCGCCGTCGTTCTTTGCCGACAGCGACTACCAAGTGGAGCAGCACTTCGCCGTGTCCGACGACGGGACCCGGGTCCCGTACTTCCAGGTAGCCCCGCGGGGGCTGGTTTTGGACGGGCAGAACCCCACGCAACTGTCCGGCTACGGCGGGTTTGAGGTTTCACGGACACCGGCCTACAGCGGCACGGTGGGCCGGTCATGGCTGGAGCGGCGGACCACACTGTCGGACGGAAGCGACGGGAAGGCCCCCCACTCCCGCGGCGGAGTGTACGTGGTGGCGAATATCCGCGGCGGCGGGGAGTACGGGCCCGCATGGCACCGGGCCGCGCTGAAGGAGAACCGGCACCGCGCCTACGAGGACTTCGCGGCCGTGGCCCGCGACCTCATCTCGCGCGGCGTCACCTCGCCGCGGCGGCTGGGCTGCGTGGGCGGCTCCAACGGCGGCCTCCTGGTGGGGAACATGCTCACCCGGTATCCCGAACTGTTCGGGGCCGTCTCCTGCGGGGTGCCCCTGCTGGACATGCGCCGCTACACCAAGCTCTCCGCTGGCCATTCGTGGATTGCCGAATACGGGGACCCCGACGTTCCCGAACAGTGGGAGTACATCAGGACCTTCTCGCCCTACCACCTGCTCAAGGACGCCGTGGAGTACCCGGAGACCTTCATCTGGACGGCAACCTCCGATGACCGTGTGGGACCCGTTCAGGCGCGGAAGATGGCAGCCCGGATGCTGGCCATGGGCATCCCCAACGTATGGTTCCACGAAGCACTGGAGGGCGGCCACGCCGGCGCCTCCGATAACCGGCAGGCCGCCGCCCTGCAGGCCCGCAGCCAGCACTTCCTGTGGAAGGCGCTGGCAGGCTGAGCGCCATGGACCGGGGGCTTGTGGTCCGGCGGGCCACTGCCGGGGACATTGAGCGGCTGGCCCGGGTCCATGTCCAGTGCTGGCAGGAGACATACCGGGGCATGCTGTCCGATGCTTTCCTCGCTGCGGTGGATCCGGCGGACCGGCTCCGGCTGTGGCGCCACCTGCTGGACCGCCAGGAACCTGCCGAAGTGTGGGTGGCGTGCGACGGCGGGACGGTGGTCGGATTCGGCGGCGCGCGTTTGCTGCCCGCTCCCGGTTCCCCTGAAGGGCATCCGCCGCCGTCGTCCGGAGACCTGGAGCTGTGGGGGTTGTACCTGCTGGCGTCGCATCAGGGCCTTGGCCTGGGCCGCCGGCTGCTCGTGGCAGCCCTTGGCACCAATGCGGCGAGCCTGTGGGTGGCCGCGGGAAACAGCCGGGCCATTGGTTTCTACCGCCGCTTCGGCTTTGAACCCGATGGCATCGAGGACATCCTGCCTGACTGGGAAGACCTGCCGGAGATCCGCATGGTCCGCCCGGCGCAGCTTTTCCCGTAGGGGTGCCCGGGCTGCCGCCGGCATGCTCGGGGCTGAGCCCGGGACCGTTTTGCACTGCATGGCCGGATCTGCGTATCCTTGGTGGGCTAGGAATAGCAATTGGAGACGTGCCAGAGCGGCCGAATGGACTTCACTGCTAATGAAGGGTCGGGGTTAAACTCGACCGGGGGTTCAAATCCCCCCGTCTCCGCGTTTGGCCCCGGTCCCTGGACCGGGGCCTTTTGCGTTTCCGGGCTGCCGGTGACTCTTCTTGCCCGCTGTGGAGACGAGACGTTGGAATGCGCTGTCCGCCCAACGGACGCAGAAGGCGGCCGTTCCGGGTCGGTGGCAGGATTAGCGCATGGCGGCACCAAGCAACTCGCATCAACCCGACGGCACCGGGACGGCATGGAATCCGCGCCTGGCACTGTTAGTGGCGGCAACGTTCTTCATGGAATTCCTGGACGGCACGGTGCTCACCACCGCCATTCCCAGCATTTCGGCGGACTTGGCCGTTCCCGCCGTCGACGTCAACATCACCATGACCGCGTACCTGCTGACCGTAGCCGTCGGTATTCCCATCAGCGGCTGGCTGGCGGAACGGTTTGGCGCCAGGCGGATCTTCTGCACGGCCGTCGCCGTCTTCACCCTCGCTTCCCTGGCCTGCGCGCTCAGCCCGGACCTGGCCACGCTGACGCTGAGCCGCATCGCCCAGGGCGTTGGCGGCGCCATGATGGTCCCGGTGGGAACCCTGGTGGTCCTGCGCGGAACGCCGAAATCCGAATTGCTGCGCGCCACCGCATTCCTGGTATGGCCCGGGCTCCTGGCACCGGTGCTCGCACCGCTGGTGGGCGGGGCGCTCACCACGTACCTTTCCTGGCACTGGATCTTCCTGGTGAACATCCCCCTTGGCGCCGCTGCGTTCATCGCCGCCCTGCGCCTGGTTCCGCGGGCCCCCGGAGATCCCGGCCGGCGGCTGGACTGGCCCGGGATGGTCCTGACCACGGTGGGCGTGGGCGCACTGGTGGCGGGCCTGGAACTGGCAAGCAGCCACCCGGAGCTGCCCTGGGCCGGAATCAGCGCCGCGGCCGGAGTGGCCGCACTTACCGGTGCGGTGCTCTGGATGCGCCGGACTCCCCATCCGCTGTTCAACCTGCAGGTCTTCCACACCCGGACGTTCCGGGCCATGGCCACCGGCGGGTTCGTGTACCGGGTCACCATCAGTTCGGTCCCATTCCTGCTGCCGCTGATGTTCCAAACGGGGTTCGGCTGGTCACCGTTGCAGGCCGGTGCCATGGTGGCGGCGGTGTTCGTCGGGAACATCGGCATCAAGCCGGCCACCACCCCGCTGATCAGGAAGTTCGGCTTCAAGGCAATGCTGGTGTTCGCCTCACTGGCATCCGCCGTTACCTTCGCGCTCTGTGCGTTCCTGACGCCGGAGACCCCTGAAGCGTTGATGTTCGCACTGCT
Source organism: Arthrobacter sp. B1I2 (assembly GCF_030816485.1). NCBI lineage: Bacteria > Bacillati > Actinomycetota > Actinomycetes > Micrococcales > Micrococcaceae > Arthrobacter > Arthrobacter sp. B1I2. Next base: position 302,601 of record NZ_JAUSYC010000001.1, read on the forward strand.
GGTGTGCAGCGGCGCTTTCCGCTCCATCGGTTTTTCGGCCTACGCCTCAGTCCAGTACGCGGACATCCCGCCGTCGCAGCTGACCTCCGCCAACACAGTGTCCGCCACCCTGGTGCAGCTGGGCACCGGCTCGGGAATCGCCATCGCAGCCCTGCTGATCCGGACCTTTGACGGGCTGGCCCTCGTACCGCAAGACCAGGCCGGGCCCTTCCGAGGCGCGTTTGTGGCGATGGCCGTCCTGATGCTGGCCAGCACAGCGGACAGTATCCTGCTCCCCCGGCATGCCGGGGCTGCCGTCAGCCGGCCTGGGCCAGAACCAGGGGAAGCACCGCTCCCGCCCCGGCCTGCCGAAGGGCGCGCCCCGCGACGGTAAGGGTCCACCGGCTGTCCGCCAGGTCGTCGATCAGCATGACTGTCTGGCCTTGGGCGGACTGCAGCGCGGCTTCGAGCTCCGGTCCCACCACCAGCCGGTCCCAGACCCCCGCCAGCCGGTAGGCGCTGTTGCCGCCGCGGCCCCCGGTGGGGCCGCCGTGTGCCAGCTGCAGCTCGCCGAGGTAGGGGATCCGCCCGATCTCGGAGATCCCCCTGGCCAGCGAGCCCACCAGCTGCGGTTTGCTCCGGGACGGCATTCCCACAATGGCGGCCGGCCGGCCCGCCCCGCTCCATCCCGGGTTCCGGCCGTCGCCGGTTCCCCATTCGCGCAGGACCTGCACGCACGCCTGAAGCATCCCGGGATCCACCGGCCGGTCCTCCGCGCCGGCCGCAAAGAGCTCCCGCAAGGCGCCGCCCCACCCGAGGTCCGTCAGCCGGGCCAGGACACGGCCCTCTGCAAGGCCTTCCCCCGGCTTGAGCTTCCCTTTCACCGGCACTCCCAGCCGGTCCATGCCGCTGGGCCACTGAAGGCGCGGTTCAAGAACGCCGCCCGCCCTGCTCAAGGTCTGGCTGGCCGCTGCTGTGGCATCGGCTGCCACGTCCGCGGGGAACCACTGGCCCGCGCAGTTGTCGCACCTTCCGCAGGGACGGGCCGTCTCATCATCCAGGACCGAGGTGATGTACTCCATCCGGCAGCCGGCGGTGTCCTGGTAGATCACCATGGAGTCCTGCTCGTCCACCCGTGCCTCGGCGATCCGGCCGTAGCGCTCCGCGTCGTAAACCCACGGCTGACCGGTGGACCGCCAGCCCCCGCCGACCCGTTCCACCGCCCCGTCCACCGACAACACCTTCAGCAGCAACTCAAGCGGCGTGCGGCGCAGGTCAACCCGGGCTTCCAGCGCCACCGTTGACAGGGCAGTTCCAGCCTCGGCCAAAGCGGTCAGCACGGCCGCGGCCTTCTCCTCCGAGGGCATGGACGCGGTGGCGAAGTACTGCCAGATGTCCCGGTCCTCTGCGCCGGGGAGCAGCAGGACGTCGGCGTTGGCAGCACCACGGCCGGCGCGGCCCACCTGCTGGTAGTAGGCCACGGGCGAGGACGGCGCGCCGAGGTGGACAACGAAGCCAAGATCGGGCTTGTCGAAACCCATCCCCAGGGCGGATGTGGCAACCAGCGCCTTGACCTGGTTGTCCTTCAGCAGTTGCTCGGCCCGCTCACGGTCCGCGGGATCGGTCCGCCCGGTGTAGGCGAGCACGTTGTGCCCTGCCTCGGCCAACAGGCGGGCGGTGTCCTCGGCCGCGGAAACGGTAAGCGTGTAAATAATCCCGCTGCCGGGGAGGTCGGCCAGGTGGGTCAGCAGCCAGCCCAGCCGCTCTTTGGAATCCGGCAGCGACAGGACTCCCAGCCGGAGTGAGTCACGGCCCAGGGAACCGCGGATTGTCAGGACTCCCTCGCCGAGCTGCTCTTCGATGTCGTGCACCACCCGCGAGTTGGCCGTGGCGGTGGTGGCCAGGACCGGCACCGAATCCGGCAGCCGTGCGATGAGGTCCGCGATCCGGCGGTAGTCGGGACGGAAGTCGTGGCCCCAGTCGGAAATACAGTGCGCTTCATCAATGACGAGCAGGCCGGTCCGGCGGATAAGTTCGGGCAGCTGGGTCTCCCGGAAGGCGGGATTGGTCAGCCGCTCCGGGGAGACCAGGAGCACGTCAACCTCGTCGCCGGCCAACTGCTCACGCACGGTGTCCCACTCCAGCTGGTTGGCGGAGTTGATGGCGACGGCGCGTACACCGGCCCGGGCGGCGGCGGCCACCTGGTCCCGCATCAGGGCAAGCAGCGGCGAGACGATCAGCGTGGGTCCGGCACCCCGGCGCCGCAGCAGCAGGGACGCCACAAAGTACACGGCCGACTTGCCCCAGCCGGTGCGCTGGACCACCAAAGCCCGCCGCCCGCCGTCGACCAATGCTTCGATGGCCTCAAACTGCCCGTCATGGAAGACCGCCTGCGGGTTGCCCACCAGCCCCTGCAGGACCTCAAGCGCCTCGGTATGGGTGGCCCCCGGCGCACCCGGACCTGCCTTATCTGCAACGGCGGTAGCGGAAACTGTGGAAGCGTACTGGTTATCGGCCATTGATTCAGTATCCCAGCACCCTCCGACACCCTGCACAGCGCACGGCTGCTATGTGGAAAGCGGGCGCAAAGCCGGACCTGTTACGGAAGCGCTCCCCAAACCACCTTGGCCGTGCGCGCCGCCCACGTAAGATAAAGCCCGTGACTAGCGAACAGACAACGACATTTGATCTCTCGGCATCCTTCAAGGCCTACGACGTCCGTGGGATTGTAGGCGAGTCGATCACCGCCGAAATCGTCGAAGCCGTGGGGGCCGCGTTCGTGGATGTCCTGCAGCTCGAAGGACAAACCATCGTGGTGGGCGGGGACATGCGTCCCTCCTCCCCCGAGTTCACCAAGGCCTTCGCCAACGGCGCCGCAGCGCGCGGCGCCAATGTGGAGCTGCTGGACCTGATCTCCACCGATGAGCTGTACTTTGCCTGCGGGTTCCTCAACCGCGCGGGCGCAACCTTCACCGCCAGCCACAACCCCGCCGAATACAACGGCATCAAGATGGCGAAGGCGGGCGCCGTCCCGATCTCCTCCGAAACCGGCCTCAAAGACATCCAGGCCCTCGCGGAGCAGTACCTGAACTCCGGGTCCATTCCCGCAGCCGGCACCCGCGGCCTCATCAGCGTCCGCGACGTGCTCAAGGACTACTCGGAGTACCTCCGCAAGCTCGTTGACCTCTCTGCGTCCCGCCCGCTGAAGGTGGTGGTGGATGCCGGCAACGGCATGGCCGGCCTGACCACCCCGGCCGTCCTGGGTGACACGCTGCTGCCCAAGCTGCCCTTCGACATCGTTCCCCTGTATTTCGAACTGGACGGTTCGTTCCCCAACCACCCGGCCAACCCGCTGGAACCGGAAAACCTCCGCGACCTGCAGGCCGCAGTCATCGAACACGGTGCGGACATCGGCCTGGCCTTCGACGGCGATGCCGACCGCTGCTTTGTCATCGACGAGAAGGGCGAGCCCGTCTCGCCGTCGGCCATAACCGGCATGGTGGCACGCCGCGAAATCGCCCGCGCCAAGGCCCAGGGCGAGGAACAGCCCGCCATCATCCACAACCTGCTCACCTCCCGCGCCGTCGCCGAACTCGTGGAGCACGACGGCGGACGCGCCGTCCGCACGCGCGTGGGCCACTCCTTCATCAAGGCAGTCATGGCCAAGGAAGGCGCAGTGTTCGGCGGCGAGCACTCCGCCCACTTCTACTTCCGTGACTTCTGGAACGCGGACACCGGAATGCTGGCGGCCATGCACGTCCTGGCAGCCCTGGGCGAGCAGGCGGGCCCGCTCTCCGACCTGGCCCGCGAATACGAGCCCTATGTCAGCTCCGGCGAGATCAACTCCGTGGTGGAGGACAAGCCGGCAGCGGTGGAGCGGGTGCGCCAGGCATTCGCGGACGAGGACCTCACCATCGACAACCTGGACGGCAGCACGTTCACCGCCAATGACGGCAGCTACTGGTTCAACCTGCGCCCGTCCAACACCGAACCGTTCCTGCGGCTCAACGCCGAGGCAACGGACCGGGCCACCCTGGAACGCATCCGCGACCGGGTCCTGTCCCTGGTGCGGGCCTAGCAGCGGATGATTGAACAAACGGGGCAGGCAGCGGACGGAAACAGCATGCAGGAGAGCTGGCGCGATTCCGTCTCTGACGCCACGGCTACGGACCTGGAGAACCTCCTGGGCACGGGCGTCAGCGCGGCCCAGGAGCAGCTCCAGCGCAACGGCGGCTTCCTGCCTTTCGCGCTGACAGTCCAGAACGACGGCGAGGTGCGGCTGGTTGCCGTCTCTCCGGCGGATGCCGCGGAAGGCACTGACGGGGACTTCGACGCCGATGCCATGATCCACGACCTGCAGGCCCTCCTCCGCCAGAACCGGGACGACTTCCGCGCCGCCGCCGTGGTCTGCGACATCCTGCTGGTGGAGGAGGATTCGGACGCCATCCACGTGGCCGCCGAACACCGGGACGGCTCCCTTTTTGCGGCCGTGCTGCCGTATGCCGCCAACGCAACCACCCAGTCGTGGGAATTCGGCGAGCTGGGTGCGGACGCCAGCGAGCCCGCCATCTGGGTGGACTAGACCGGGCCTGCAGCAATGAAGATCAACGCCTTCGCTGACGTCAGCCTGCGGGCACTCATGGTGCTCGCTGCCGTTCCGGACGGTGCGCTGCTGACCACGCAGAGCATCGCGGACTCGGTCGGGACTCCTTACAACCACGTGAGCAAGGCCATGGCCAAGCTGCGGAGCATGGGCATGATCGATGTTGTTCGCGGCCGCTCCGGCGGTTCCCGGCTCAGCCATGCGGGCCGCATTGCCACCGTGGGCCAGATCCTGCGGCAGCTTGATACCCGCACGGATCCTGCTGATTGCGTGGCGCCTGCCGGCGACTGCCCCCTCATTAATGAGTGCAAACTTCGCGGTGCTTTGGCGCGAGCCCGGGAGGCCTTCTACGCGGAACTCGACTCCGTGGTCATCGCGGACCTCCCCCAGGCCCGGCAAATGGCACCGGTCTTCCAGATGATCGGCCTCCGCCCGGGGCTTTGACGCCTCACTATCCGGGCGTCAGCTACCGGTTTGATTTCAAACTTCTACAAGGTGTAGAACTGAGGCAGAAATACTCGTATTTGAAATATGAGTTTTCCTCCCGCCGGACGAAGGCCCCGGCTACAACCTCAGGAGTTCAGATGCTCTCGGACAAATCCCGCCCCGTCATTGAGGCCACCCTGCCGCTGGTCGGCTCCAGGATCGGATCCATCACCCCCAACTTCTATGCCCGCCTGTTCGCGGCGCACCCTGAACTGATGGATGGTTTGTTCAGCCGCTCCAACCAGCGTTCCGGCAACCAGCAGCAGGCCCTCGCCGGGAGCATCGCAGCCTTCGCCACCCACCTGGTGAACAACCCGGGCACGCTGCCGGAAACCGTCCTTTCGCGCATCGCACACCGGCACGCGTCCCTGGGCATCACCGAGCCGCAATACCAGGTGGTCTACGAGCACCTGTTCGCGGCCATCGCCGAAGACCTGGCCGAGGTGATTACGCCCGAGATCGCCGAGGCCTGGACCGAGGTGTACTGGCTGATGGCGGACGCCCTGATCAAGCTCGAAAAGGGCCTCTACGCTGCCCAGGCCAATGACAGGATGTGGATGCCGTGGCGGGTGGCGGCCAAGGCACCGGCAGGAACCGGGTCCATGACCTTCACCCTGGAGCCCGCTGACGACACCCCGGTGACCCCCGCCCTGCCCGGCCAGTACATCAGCGTGAAGGTGGCCCTTCCGGACGGCCTGCGCCAGGTCCGGCAGTACTCCCTCTCCGGCGACGCGGGCACCAGCCGCACCTTCACCACCAAGCTGGACGACGGCGGCGAGGTTTCCCCCGTACTGCACCAGACTGTCCAGGTGGGCGACGTCGTCGAGATCTCCAACCCCTACGGCGAGATCACGCTCAAGGAGGGCGAGGGCCCGGTGGTTCTCGCTTCCGCGGGCATCGGCTGCACCCCCACCGCTTCCATCCTCCGCTCCCTCGCCGAGGCCGGCTCCGACCGCCAGGTCCTGGTCCTGCACGCGGAAAGCACCCTGGACAGCTGGGCCCTGCGCGGCCAGATGACGGACGATGTGCAGCGCCTGGACGGTGCCGAACTGCAGCTCTGGCTGGAGAAGCCGGTGGACGGTGCCAGGGAAGGCTTCATGTCCCTGCGCGAAGTGGACCTTCCCGCCGACGCCTCCCTCTACCTGTGCGGCCCCCTGCCGTTCATGAAGAACATCCGCAACGAAGCCATCAACGCCGGCATCCCGGCCACCCGGATCCACTACGAGGTCTTCGGCCCGGACATCTGGCTCGCCAGCTGATCCTCCCCTCTCCCGGAGTTTTTGGGCAGATACGAGGACTTGGACGGCCCGGAAGTCCCGTTAGCTGCCCAAAAACTCCGTTGCAGGACGACGGCGGCCCCGCACCTTCTCGAAAAAGGCGCGGGGCCGCCGTCGCTGGTTCAACCGAAGACTAGTGCTTGGCCATGCGTTCCTTGAGGGAGCCGAGCTCGGCGCGCAGGGCATCCGGGAGTGAATCCCCGAACTGGGCGTACCATTCCTCGATGGAGGCCAGCTCGGCATCCCACTCTTCACGGTCCACGCGGACAGCGTCCTCGACGTGGGCATGGGTAAGGTCAAGACCGGTGAGGTCCAGTGAATGGCCGGCGGGAACGAAGCCGATGGGGGTTTCGACGGCGTCCGCCTTCCCCTCGATCCGCTCGATGGCCCACTTGAGAACCCGGGCGTTGTCACCGAAGCCGGGCCAGGCGAAACCGCCGTCGGCGGTGCGGCGGAACCAGTTCACCAGGAAGATGCGCGGCAGGCGTGCGGGGTTGGCCTTTCCGGAGACGCTGATCCAGTGCTTCAGGTAGTCGCCGGCGTCGTAACCGATGAAGGGCAGCATGGCCATCGGGTCGCGGCGGAGCACCCCTACCTGTCCGGCGGCAGCGGCCGTTGTTTCGGAGGAAAGGGTGGAACCCATGAAAATGCCGTTGGTCCAGCTGCGGGCCTCAGTGACCAGCGGAACGGTGGTCTTGCGGCGGCCGCCGAACAGAATGGCTGAGAGTTCCACGCCTTCGGGGCTGTAGTACTCCTCGGCCAGCATGTCCACCTGTGAGATCGGGGTGCAGAACCGTGAGTTCGGGTGGGCTGCGGGCTTGTCCGAATCCGGCGTCCAGGAGTTGCCCTGCCAGTCGGTCAGGTGCGCCGGAACCTCGTCCGTCATGCCCTCCCACCAGACACCGCCGTCGTCGGTCAATGCCACGTTGGTGAAGATGCTGTGGCCCTTGGCGATGGCGCGCATGGCATTGGGGTTGGTGCCCCAGCCGGTGCCGGGGGCTACGCCGAAGAGGCCGGCCTCCGGGTTGGTGGCGCGCAGTTCGCCTTCCTTGCCGATCCGCATCCAGGTGATGTCATCGCCAAGGGTTTCGACTTCCCAGCCTTCAATGGTGGGGTCGAGCAGGGCAAGGTTGGTCTTGCCGCAGGCCGAAGGGAAGGCTGCGGACATGTAGTACGACTTCTTCTCCGGCGACGTCAGCTTGAGGATGAGCATGTGCTCGGCCAGCCAGCCTTCGTCGCGGGCCATGACTGAGGCAATGCGCAGGGCGTAGCACTTCTTGCCCAGGAGGGCGTTGCCGCCGTAACCGGAGCCAAAGGACCAGATGGACCGCTCTTCGGGGAAGTGGACAATCCACTTGTCCGGGTTGCACGGCCACGCGACATCTTCCTGGCCCGGGGCCAGCGGGGCGCCGAGGGAGTGCAGGGCCGGAACGAAGAAGGCATTGGTGGCCGTGATCTTGTCCAGAACCTCGGTGCCGATGTTTGCCATGATGCGCATGGAGGCAACAACGTAGGCGCTGTCGGTGATCTCGACGCCGAACTTGGGGTCCTCGGCGTCGAGGTGGCCCATGACGAACGGGATAACGTACATGGTGCGGCCGCGCATCGAACCGGCGAACAGGCCGCGCAGCTTGTCCTTCATTTCGGCCGGGGCCATCCAGTTGTTGGTGAAGCCGGCGTCACGCCTGTTTTCCGAGCAGATGAAGGTCTGCTCCTCAACCCGGGCAACGTCAGCGGGATCCGAGAAGGCTGCGAAGGAATTCGGAAACAGGTCCTGGTTGAGCCGGGTCAATGTTCCGGCAGCAACAAGCTCGTCGGTGAGACGGGTGTATTCCTCTTCGGACCCGTCAACCCAGTAGATGCGGTCCGGCTGCGTAAGCTCAGCAACCTCTTCGACCCATGCCAGCAGCCCGGCATGTGTGGTGGGTGCTTTCTCAAGCAGCGGCTTCTGCGCCAGATCGCCCATTGCAGTTCCCTTCCTCGGGTTCATCGGTGTGAGCTAAATGCTATGGTCCGGACCAGTGGAGTTTTTGGGGCGCTTGACTGACATCTCCGGTCACCGAAAGTGAATTCCGCGGAAAATAAGGGAATTATTGCCGCGAAAACGCGGATTAAGTGACAAAGGTCACCTATACCGGTCTAGTTGCGGAGATTACAGCCGGTTCGATTTGGCACGAGGGGCCCTGCTCGCGTAAAGTAATTCGAGGTTCGGGGAGAGCGGTTCTTCTCCCGGGACACGGAATGCGCCCATAGCTCAGCTGGATAGAGCGTCTGTCTACGGAACAGAAGGTCAGGGGTTCGAATCCCTTTGGGCGCACCAGTAGGGTCCGCACCGGTTCGCCGGTGCGGACCTTTTTTGTGCCATCAGGCCAGCCATCCCCGGCTAGGCTTTGGACATGATGCCCGACGCCACTGAGCGCGAATTTGATGTTGTTGTGATCGGCGCAGGCGCCGTGGGGGAAAACGTGGCTGGCCGCGTGGTCCAGGGCGGGCTGACAGCTGTGCTTGTGGAAGCCGAACTGGTTGGCGGTGAATGCTCCTACTGGGCGTGCATGCCTTCCAAGGCACTCCTCCGGCCCGGTACTGCGCTGCATGGAGCACAGACGACGCCGGGCGCCAAGGAGGCCGTCACCCGCACCCTCGATGCCGCCGCTGTCCTGGAGCGCCGGGACTATTTCACGTCCAACTGGCAGGATGACAGCCAGGTCTCGTGGGTGAAGGACACCGGCATCGATCTGGTGCGCGGCCACGCGTGGCTGACTGGGCCCAAGGCCGTGGAGGTGGCCGGCCTGGACGGCACGCAGCACCTGCTGAGGGCGCGGCATGCCGTAGTGCTCGCCACCGGTTCAACCCCCAACACCCCGCCCATTGAGGGGCTGGAGGACGTGCAGGTATGGGGAACCCGTGAAGCCACATCGGCGCGTGAGGTTCCGGAGCGTCTTGCAGTCGTGGGCGGCGGCGTGGCGGGGACCGAGCTGGCCCAGGCCTTCGCCCGCCTGGGGTCCAGCGTCACCCTGGTGGCACGCAGCGGGCTGCTGGGCAACTATCCGGAGGAGGCGTCGGCGCTGGTTGCAGCAGGCCTGCGGGCTGACGGCGTCGAACTCCGGCTGAATACCGCCACGGAGCGCGTCAGTGAGAACGACGACGGCACCCTCACCCTCAGCCTGGGCGACGGAACCACCGTCACGGCCGAGAAAGTCCTGGTTTCCACGGGCCGTCACCCGGCACTGGAGGGGCTGGGCCTGGAAAGCGTCGGCTTCGAACCGGACGAGTCCGGGCACCTGTCGCTGTCAACGGATCCCTCGGGCCTGGCCCAGGGTACGCCCGGCGACGAACCCTGGCTCTACGCGGTGGGAGACGCGGCAGGCAAGAACCTCTTTACCCACCAGGGCAAGTACGAGGCCCGCGTCACCGGTGACGCCATCGCCGCACGGGCAAAGGGCGAGCTCAAGGGAACCCCGGGCGACTGGACCCCTTATGCCCAGACGGCCAACCAGCACGCCGTGCCCAGCGTCGTCTTCACCGACCCCGAACTGGCCAGCGTGGGACGCACCCTGCAGGCGGCCAGCAAGGACGGGTACAACGCATCCTCCGTAGAACTGCCCATCCAGGTGGCCGGCTCCTCCCTGCATTCGGAGAACTATGAGGGCTGGGCGCAGCTGGTGGTTGATGAGGACCGCAGGGTGCTGCTGGGCGCAACGTTCGCCGGCCCGGACGTGGCCGAACTGCTCCACGCGGCCACGATTGCCGTGGTGGGCGAGGTGCCGCTGGACCGGCTCTGGCACGCGGTCCCCTCCTACCCCACCATCAGCGAAGTGTGGCTCCGCCTGCTGGAGGAGTATGGCCTCCGATTCTTATTTGAACTGACCAGTCAGTTCGGTTAGCCTTGATACAGACCGTTTCTGTGAAAGGCAAGCTTTGCTCTCAGCACACCAGCTCCAAGCCAAAGGACGCCGGGACCCGCTGCTTCCGCCAACCTCGCTGGCCGTGGGCCTCGGCGAACTGCTGCTCGTTACCGGCGACCGCCAGGACCAGCGCACCGCCTTGTCCTCTCCTGCTCAGCGGGCGGATGAAGGCGGCGGCCGGCCAGCTCAGCTGGGACGGGAACTCCCGGACCAAGCAGCTCCGCCTGGCCGCGTCCCTGGTGGACTCCCCCGGCGTCAACGAGCCCGAGGAGCACCTCAGTGTCCGCGACCTGGTGACCGAGGACCTGGCCCTGATACCGCGCCGCTACCGGGGGGCACTGCTCAGCGGCCCGTGGCTCAAGGTCAACCGCTTCGAGGACATCGCGGCCCTGTGGACGGAGCAGCTGGAACCCCAGCGGCGGCTTGAACTGCTGACGGCGCTGGCCCTTGCCAACCCCCGCACGGACCTGCTGGTGGTGGATTCCCCGGACCGGCACAGCGCCGATGAACTCACCTGGCTGCCGCGCCTCCGCGAGTTGGCGTACGACGCCGGGCGGCCGCTCGCCGTCGTTGCGGCAGTCAGTGCCGTCCCGGCGTCGTGGGACGGGCCGGTTGCCGTGATCGGCAACGCCGCGCCCGAACCCGCCCCCAATGCCCCGGCCGGCAAGCACTCCGCGGCGGCCGTACCTGCCCCCGAAGACCAGGAAACCACACTCGAAACCGAGGTTGCCAAGTGACTGTCCTGCGGCTGGCCCGCTCCGAACTCAAGCGCATGACCGGCGGGCTGCTGCCCAAGCTGACCATCCTGGCGCTGACCATGGTCCCGCTGCTTTACGGCGCGGTGTACCTCTACGCGAACTGGGACCCGTACGGGCACCTCAACAACCTGGACGCCGCCCTGGTGGTGGAGGACACCGGCGCCACCACTGCCGACGGCACCCGGCTGGAGGCCGGGACGAAGGTGGCGGACAGCCTGGTTGAAGGCAATGTGTTCCACTGGGTGCCGGTGGCCAGCTCAACGGAAGCCGATGCCGGGGTCAGCAGCGGGCAGTACGCCTTCGCGCTGAAGATCCCCAAGGACTTCTCGGCAAATCTGGTCTCCCCCGGCAGCTTCGACTCCGCCAGCCAGGCCATGTTGAACGTGACCACCAACGATGCGAACAACTACCTCCTGAGCACGATCGTGGACAAGCTGACCACGGCCGTGCACACCACTGTCGCCAAGGAGGTGGGCGAGGAAACCGCCAACCAGCTGCTCACCGGCTTCGGTACCATCCACTCCAAGATGGTGCAGGCTGCGGACGGGGCGTCCCGACTGGCCGATGGCGTGGCCACGCTCAGGGACGGAACGGTCACCCTCCATGAGGGGACCTCGGCCTTGAGCAGCGGGACGGACCAGTTGTACGCCGGCCAGCTGAAGCTGAGGGACGGCGCCAACCAGCTGACCGACGGCGCGGGGCAGCTCAGCAGCGGACTGTCAGTCCTTAAGGACAAGACGGCCACCCTGCCCACAGATACCCAGACACTCGCTTCCGGCGCCGCCCAGGTGGCCGCCGGGAACGCACAGCTGAACGCCAAGGTCCAGGACGTCGCGGCCCAGCTGGAAGCAGCGGACCAGGGGCTCCGCTCCCGTGTGGTGGAGTCCAACAGCAGGCTCGTAGCCTCGGGCGTCCTGACCCAGGAGCAGGCGGACAAGGTCCTGGCGGATTTCGACGCCGCCGCTGCCTCCAGCCCCGTAACAGCCGCCAAGAGCCGGATCCAGACGGACGCGGCCCAGGTCCAGCAGCTCGCCGATGGCTCCGAAGCCGTCAGTGTCGGCGCCGCCCGGCTGGCGGCCGGGATGCCCGCACTGAAGGACGCCATCGGGCAGGCCTCGGCAGGGGCTGACCAGCTGCACACCGGCGCCGCCGCGCTGGCAGCCGGTGAGCAGTCCGCCGTCGACGGCGCCGCCGGCCTTGCAGATGGAGCACACAAGGTGGATGCCGGCGCGGCCCAGGTCTCCGACGGCGCAGGCCAGGCCGCAACCGGCTCCCGCACGCTCGCCGACGAGATCGGAAAGGGCGCCGGCCAGGTCCCCAATCCAGACGACGCCCAGAAGAGCAACCTGTCGCAGGTTATGGCTGATCCCGTGGCGGTCAGCAATGTGTCGCAGGCCAAGGCCGGATCCTACGGCGCCGGGCTGGCGCCGTTCTTCCTCACACTGGCCATGTGGATCGGGATCTTCATGCTGGTCCAGGCCATGCGCCCCATCACGCAGCGGGCGCTGGCCTCCAACGCGCCGTCGTGGAAGATCGCGCTTGGCGGCTGGCTGCCCTTCCTGCTGGTCTCGGCGGTGCAGGCATCCCTGCTGACCCTGGTGGTGGATATGGCGCTGGGCCTTAACCCGGCGCACCCGGTCCTGATGTGGTTGTTCATGCTGGCCGCCGCCATGGCGTTCAGCGCGCTCATCCAGGGCGTGGTGGCGCTGCTGGGCTCGCCAGGCAAGCTGGTGGTGCTCATCCTGCTGGTGTTGCAGCTGGTGTCATCCGGCGGCACGTTCCCGTGGCAGACCACCCCGCAGCCGCTGCATGTGGTGCACCAGGTCCTGCCCATGGGGTACGTCGTGACCGGGATGCGGCACCTGATTTACGGTGGGGACCTGTCCATGATCGTCCCCACCCTGGTGGGCCTGCTGGGCTACACCCTGCTGGGCGCGGTTCTGTCTACCCTGGCGGTGCGCAAGAACAAATACTGGACCCTCAAGACGCTGAAACCGGAGATCGCGGTATGACCAGCGAACCCACGGCCGCGGCCAAAGGGCTTCGGCCCGCCCGGACCAATGCCACCCGCCAAAAACTCTTCGATGCCTCCATGGAGCTGATCGGCGAGCGCGGGGCGGCCGGCGTCACGGTGGACGAGATCGCCGCTGCGGCCGGGGTCTCCAAGGGCACCGTCTACTACAACTTCGGCAGCAAATCCGAGCTGATCGCGCAGCTGCTGCGGCACGGCGTGGACATCCTCAAGGCACGGCTGCTCGAGGCCGCCGATGTGGCGGGCACGGGCGACCCGTTGCTGGCCATGGAGGCGATGATCGGCCAGGCGATGGACTTCATGGCCGAATACCCCTCCTTCGCGCGCCTGTGGGTCAGCGAGAACTGGCGGATCCCCAGTGAGTGGCAGGGCACGTTCGCAGTCCTGCGCGGGGAGCTCCTGGAAGTGATCGGCCAGGCCGTGGAAAGGGTGGCCAAGGCCTACCCGGTGGACGACTCGGTGTCCAGGGGAAGCCTGGAGACGGCCATTTTCGGTGCCTGTTTCGTGGTGGGCCTTGACCGGCAGACGTACAACCCGGAGCGCACCCGTGACCAAAGTGTTGCTGCAATCATGGCCATCATGCGCGGCTACGTCCTCAAGGAGCGTACTCCTCGGGGATGATGGGGCATATGCGCCATACGGGGAAGAGCGGAAAGTTCGCGGTCGTCTGCGGTGTCGTCGCTGCGGGACTGCTGGTGCTCACGGCGATGACCCTCGCCGAGCCTGTCTTCCTGGCGTTCCTGGGCGCCCTCGGGCTGGCCTACCTCGCCGCGCTTGCCGAGATCCTGGTCAGGCGGAGGCGGTTTGCCCTGCTGGCCGCAGGCGCCGGGACTGCACTCGCCCTCGGCTTTTCCCTGGCGTTCCTCAGCACGTGGGAGCTGGCCTTCGGCGGGCAGTCCTCCTTCCTGGGCACGCCGCTCCCCACTGACGACCCCGACAACTATTTCCTGGGCGCCGCCTGCGCGCTGGCAGCCACCTTCGGGATCCTCTTCCTCGGTGCCTTGTGGCCGGGAAGGGGAAGGACGACGGCGGTCCACAGGCCTTCCTCCGCACGACGCGGGAGTCCTCAGGCAGCGCGTGCGGCCGCGCGGGGAGTTGCGAACGGGCAGGGCAGGGCAGCAACACAACGCCCCCGTCCCCCGATTGCCCCCCGGGCTGCCGCCGGGCCCGCTGGCAACCAAGCCGCTGCCCCTCAGCGGGCCTCCGTCACCCGCACCCCGCCCGGCGCCTCTCCGGCGGGAGCCAAGCGGCCGCCGTCGTCCGCTTCATCTTCAGCCAAGGCGGCACCCAGGTCCGGCAGCGGCTCCGCCTCCCGCCGCTGACGCCGCCTGCCTCCCCCGGTGAGCACCGCCGTCGCCACGCCGCCGAGGAGGAGCAGCCCGCCGGCCAGCTCCGTTGGCGACGGCACCTCCGCGAGGACCAGCCAGGCAGCGCTCATGCCCACCACCGGGACCAGCAAGGTGAACGGAACAACGGCCGACGACGGGTGGCTGGCCAGGAGCCGGTTCCAGATTCCGTAGCCCACCAGTGATGCGAAGACGGCGGTATACAGGGCGCTGAGCATGGTTGGGGCCTGAAGATTGGACAGCGAGTTCCACACGTTATCCGGCCCGTCCACCACCACCGACAACGCTCCCAGCGGGAGTGGCACTACGGCGCCTGACCAGACCACCAAGCCCAGTCCTGAGGCAGCCCTTGCCTTCCGGGCGATCACGTTTCCGGCCGCCCACGACAGTGCCGCCGCCAGGACAATGACCAGCGGCAGGAGCGGCGCCACGGCGCTTCGTCCCACCGCCACGAGGGCGAGCCCAGCGACGGCCAACCCAACACCAGCCAGCTGGCGTCCGCTGGGCCGCTCCCCCAGGAATCCTACGGCGAGCAGGACAGTCAGCAGCACCTGCGCCTGAAGGACCAGCGATGCAAGACCTGCCGGCATGCCGAGCGCCATGGCGAGGTAAAGAAGGCCAAACTGGCCCGCACTCATGAAAAGTCCGACGCCGATGATGGCTTTCCAGGACACGTCCGGTTTCCTGACAAAGAAGATCCAGGGGACAACCACCAGGACGAAGCGCATCGCGACGAACAACAGCGGGGGAAAGTCCTGGCCGCCGGCATGGAGCCCGATGTCGATGGCGACAAAGTTCAGGCCCCACAACAAGGCCACGAGTACGGCAAGGAGGGAATCGCGGAGGGTCACGCTCCTACTTTGGCAGAGGAACCAATGAAGTACCAGCGGCGGATTCAGCATTCGATCATGTAGGTTTGCTTCATGATTGATATTGGGTCGTTGCGCGCCCTCGCCGCCATTGAGCAGCACGGCACAGTCATTGCCGCCGCGGAAGCCATGCGGTTCAGCCCGTCAGCCGTCTCCCAACAGGTGAAGAAGCTGGAAAAGGAGACAGGCTTCGCCGTCCTGGAACGCCGGGGCCGCGGGGTTCTGCTCACCGAGCGCGGCCTGGCCCTGGCGGCCTACGGCCGGCGCATCCTGGCGGAGCTTGAGGAGCTGGAGTCCACGCTGCTGGCGGATCCGGCCAAGCCCAGCGGCAG
This sequence comes from Arthrobacter sp. B1I2, assembly GCF_030816485.1. Classification (NCBI taxonomy): domain Bacteria; kingdom Bacillati; phylum Actinomycetota; class Actinomycetes; order Micrococcales; family Micrococcaceae; genus Arthrobacter; species Arthrobacter sp. B1I2. The sequence continues at coordinate 318,188 of NZ_JAUSYC010000001.1, forward strand.
CCTCCGTGTGGTTTCGTTTTCCACTGCCTGCCGGGGGCTGGTGGGTCCGTTGCTGGCACGGATTGCGCAGTCGGGGGCGGCGCTTGAGATTTCCGTCCTGGCGGAGGATCCCCGCGAGGCCGTGGCACGGGTCGCCAACGGCGAAGCCGACCTTGGCCTGGTGCATAACTGGAACTCCGTGCCACTGGTGATCCCGGAGCACCTGACACTGGAGTGGCTGTGCGAGGACGTGGCGGACGTCCTGGTCCACCGCAGCCATCCGCTGGCGCAGCGGCCCGACGTTGAGCCTGCACAACTTGTCGACGAGCGCTGGATCAGCACCCCGGCGGGAGCGATCTGCAATGAAGCCCTCCTGCGGATTTTCGCCGACCTTGGGCGGGTCCCGGATATCAGGGTTTACGACCCCGATTTTGCGACGCATATCGCGTTGGTGGAGCAGGGAGTGGCAATTGCGCTCGTACCCCGCCTGGGACGGCCGGCGCTGCCTCCGGATGTCATTGCCGTTCCGGTGGTCAACCCTGTCCAGGCGCGGCAGGTGGGGCTTGTCCATCGCAGGACCATGACGGCCAGCCCCGGCATCAGGCACACCGCGGCACTGCTGCGCGAAATTGCAGCTAGTGGGCGCGGGGAACCGCAAACCTCGTGATCCGCGCATCCTGCCCGTCGAGTTCCGCCCACGGCTTCTCCGTCTCCAGGACGGTGAGCGCATTGGTGGGAAAGCGGGTGGCGGCGTCCATGTAGGCGTCGTGGTCCGAATCCCGCGAGGCGAGGTGCATCGCGAGGTCCTGCACGCCGGGCAGGTGCGCGATCAGCATCAGCGTGGTGACAGTGTCCGGCACGTGGTTGACCACGGTGAGCATCCGGAGGGCAGAGGCTGCGTAAAGGCCATTTTCCAGCTTGGGTGTGGGGGCTTTGTCGCCGAGTTCGGAGCAGACCCAGGTGCAGGTCTGCCGGGTGCGCAGGGCGCTGGAGCACAGGATGAAGTCGGGGACGATGTTGTGCTTGAGCAGCCAGCGGCCGGCCAGCGGCGCTTCCCGGTGTCCGCGCTCCTCCAGTGGCCGCTCATGGTCGGCCACCCCGCCGGGCCAGTCAGCCTTGGCGTGGCGCATGATCACAAGGCGTCGAACATGGTGCGAACTCATGGCCCAAGCCTAGCGCCAGCAAAAGCACCAGGAAGCGCCACCGGCGGCCGTCACGCCAGGCACGCTTTGCGCAACCGCGAAGAACAGAATCGGCCGAATCCAAGGCCCAGCCACAGAACAACAGCTCAAAGCGTGCCCACAGTGACGCCAAGGACTCCCCAGCCGCGGAGGCACAGTGCACGGAGAGGCCCGGATGCGCAAGGAGGCATTTCGGTCAGGAGGTCGCTGCAGCGTAGCGGCACATCCCGAAAGCGCCGTTGTTGCGTGAGGAACGAGCGCAGGCGCAGAGGGATCGTGCCGCGAAAGCGAAAGCGACCGGCTCCCACCGGAGCAGGTCGCTTTCGGGCGGAAGTTAGACCTAGATCGAGTACTCCGGAGCGGCCCAGACAACAACCTCCGGGTGCTCGTAGAACCGGTAACCCTGGCCGCGGACGGTGCGCACGGTGTTGGCGAGGCGGCCCAGCTTGGAGCGGAGGCGGCGGATGTGGACGTCGATGGTGCGCTCGTTGGGCACTTCTTCGGCGTTGCGCCACAGGCCTTCGAGGAGCTCGTCGCGGCCCACGGTGCGGGTGCCGTTTTCGACGAGGTAGTTGAGGAGCTCGAACTCCTTGAAGGTGAGGTTCAGGGATTCGCCATCGAGGTGGACTTCGCGGCGGGCGAGGTCGATGAGCACGCCGGAGGGTCGCGGTTCCTGTGGCTGGGCAGGGCGGGTGCCTTCGTTGCGCTGGCGGGAGTTCACGGTGGGGTCGCCGAAGGTGGAACGGACGACGTCGAGCGCGGAACCGGGGGTGCCGGCGGGGGCTACTGCCACCGCAGCGTAGCTCTCGGCACCGGAGACCAGTGACTGGGCGTACGCGCGGATTTCCTGCGCGAGTTTGGCGATGGAGGTTCCGGCCGCCGCCGCGGTCTCCTCGTCAATGCCCATGTAGAGGACGAACCCGCGGGCCACGTTCTCGTTGGCTACCGGACGGACCTGGTTTGGCCCGGCCACAACAGGGGTAGGGGCGGTAACAGGCGCGGACTCTGCGGGGTGCACGGCGCGAAGCTGGCCGTAAGAGTTGGGGTTGTATCCCTGCGGGGCGAAACCCTGGCCGGGGAAGCTGCTTCCGGAGGTGGATGGAGCGAGCGACGGACGCGGACCGAAACCGGGCCGGAGGCCGGACGGCTGTCCTGCCTTGGCGGCGTTACGGACTGAGATGTGGACGTATCCGGATGCAACTGACATTTTTGCTTACCTCAATGTGAAATGGCCGTCTTGGCGGCTCGAATGCTGGCTTCCCCGTCACGCGGACCGGGGAGGGGCGCCCGACGCTGGGCTTGGGGGCGACGAATGCCTAGGAACTTCGGCGGGTGGGAAGGTCAGGCGTGCATTCGACAACAGCGCATGTCGGCAGCAGCGGATGTGCTGGGCCAATATTCTGCGGCTGCAGGTGCTGTTGAGTTCTTGTTCACATTGGAAGTGTGCAGCGTAACAATGCGAACTTGCAAGTAACAATGGACCCGGCCGTCCGCATTGTGAGACGAAACGCCGAATTGTGCCGCAGATCACTATTTCGGAAGACGCAGAGAATATCGATGCTTATCCGGAGAGGCACCTTCTATTGGACCGTTTATAGAATATTCTTCGGTCCATCGCTTTCTGAACGAATCCCGCTGAAATTCAATCGCTTGACATAGAATCGGCCGGACAATGGGGTCCACTGTCCAGCCGATTTTCTTCTTCCCGCTGATTTTCCGCTGACCTCTGGTCCTGACGTGCCTTAAACCAGGGGCACCATTGCTCGGCTGTGCGTCGGCTGCTGCGGCCAAGCGCTGCCGGCTGCCATTGGGTGTGCCTCACGAAGAGCCGGCCGGCCCATGTGATCCCCGCTTCCTTCGGCGGGACTGACCTGGCCGGCGGCGCATGGGCAGGCAGCACTTGGCGCAGCCCCAGGTGGCTAGGCTGGAGCTCACAGCTGGAACACAGCAAGGGCAAAGCAGCGGCAAACCGACAGATCGGAGAGTTGTCCCATGGCATCCCCGCACTCCATGACCAACAACCTTCCCCAGCTCACCCACCCGGACGGTTCCCCGATCCGTGCCCTGGTGGTGGATGACGAGCCGAGTCTTTCCGAGCTGATGAGCATGGGCCTGCGGATGGCGGGGTGGTCCGTGGCTGTGGCAGCGGACGGACCCACTGCCGTCAAGCTCGCCAAGGACTTCCATCCCGATGTCCTCGTGCTGGATGTCATGCTGCCCGGGTTCGACGGCGTGGAGCTGCTGGGCAGGATCCGCGCCTTTGCGCCGGAGGTGCCTGCGCTCTTCCTGACGGCGAAGGACGACGTCCAGGACCGGATCGTGGGACTGGCTGCCGGCGGGGACGACTACGTCACCAAGCCCTTCAGCATGGAGGAAGTCCTGCTGCGCCTGCACCGCCTGGTGCAGCGTTCCGGGGTGGCCGCCATGGACACCGCCGAACTGGTGGTGGGCGACCTGGTGCTCAACGTGGACACCCGCGAAGTCACCCGTGCCGGCGAAGGGATCCAGCTGACGGCAACACAGTTTGAGCTCCTCCGCTACCTGATGGAAAACCCCAAGCGAGTTGTGAGCAAGGCCCAGATCCTGGATCACGTGTGGAACTACGACTTCGGGGGCCAGGCGAACATCGTGGAGCTCTACATTTCCTACCTGCGCAAGAAGATCGAAGCCAACCATCCGCCGATGATCCATACCGTGCGCGGAGCGGGCTACGTCATCAAGCCCGCAGACTAGCCAAAGGAAACGCGTGTCTCTTTCCGGTGTCCCCCGGCCAACAGGCCGCTCCTGGTTCAACCCCGCCACGTGGCACCTCCGTACCCGCTTAATCCTGCTGTCCATGGCGCTTTTGGTGGCAATCTCCAGTGCGATCGGCGTGGTCAGCTACGCCTCCATGGATGTGGTCCTCACCAACCAGCTGGACGCACAGCTGGCCCTGGCGTCCCGCGGCAGGCCGCCGGAAGGCAACCCCTCAGGGCGGCCCGACCCCCTCGATGCGCGTGGCCAGAGTGTGGGAACGCTCAACGCCAGGGTGGTGGGTGGCCAGGTCAGCCGGGAAGCAGGATTCCTTTCCTCTGACGCCACCCGCACGGCCCTGACTTCTTCGGATGTTGCTACTCTCCAGGCACTCCCCCGCAATGGCATACCGTTGGACCGCAAGCTGTCCAACGGCGACTACCGGGTCATGGCCACCACGACCCCCTACGGCGACGTGGTGATTACAGGCCTGCCGCTGGCAACGAAACAGAGCACAGAGGCCTCACTGGTGCTCACGATGGTGCTTGTATCGCTGGGCGGCCTGGTCCTGATCGGGCTGGCCGGCACCGCATTGATCCGCCGGACCATGCGGCCGCTGGAACAGCTGTCCGACGTCGCCACCAAGGTGTCCAAGCTGCCCCTCGACGCCGGCGAGGTGGCGCTCGCCGTGCGCGTTCCACCGTCCGCAGCGCATCCCACTACGGAGGTGGGCAGCGTGGGCCATGCCCTGAACCTGATGCTGGACAACGTCTCCAGCGCGCTGGAGGCCCGGCAGCGCAGTGAGATGAAGGTGCGCCAGTTTGTCGCGGACGCCTCTCATGAGCTCAGGACGCCGCTGACCGCCATCCGCGGGTACACCGAGTTGATGCGCATGACCGAAACCTTCACCGAGGACGGCCGGAAGTCGCTGGGGAGGGTGCAAAGCCAGTCGGAGCGCATGACCGCGCTGGTGGAGGACCTGCTGCTGCTGGCCCGGCTGGACGAGGGCAAAGCAACCGAAACCACGGATGTGGACCTTACCCAGCTGGTGGTCGAAACCGTCAGTGACGAAAAGGTCATGGCACCGGACCACGTCTGGCAGCTGCAGTTGCCCGATGAACCCCTCACGGTCCGGGGGGACACCGCCCAGCTCCACCAGGTGCTGGCCAACCTGCTTTCCAACGCCCGGAAGCACACACCGGCCGGCACTACGGTGACCACCGGCGTGATGCGCTCGGCCGACGGGAGCGTGGTGGTCACGGTCACCGACGACGGGCCCGGCATCCCCGCCGAATTCCAGGGCAGCATCTTTTCGCGCTTCACCCGGGCGGACGCCGCGCGCTCCGGTTCCGCAGGCTCCGGCTCCGAAGGCTCGTCCGGCCTGGGCCTTTCCATCGTGGACTCCATCGTGGCGGCCCATGGCGGCACCGTGGAACTGGTCTCCCGACCGGGCAGGACCGAGTTTGCCGTCCGCCTTCCAGCAGCGGGCCCCGCCACGTCCTGACACTTCAAAATCCGGCCAACAACATTTGCACAGGCACGTCACAGGTTGTGCCTAAAGCCCTCAAATCCGGCGGCGCCAACCTTGATTCATGACGCTCACCGACTCCACTTCAGGAACCCTGCCGGAAGTCGCGGCGCCACCGGGATCCCGGGGGCGTGCCGTACGGCGCGCGCCCGTGGACACGCGCACCACCGTCCCGGTCCTGGATGTCACCCTCCCCGTCTTCAATGAGGAACGCGACCTTGAGGAATGCCTCCGCCGACTCCACGGACACCTGCTCGATGCGTTCCCGCACAGCTTCCGGATCACCGTGGCGGACAACGCCAGCACGGACGGGACCCTGAAGATCGCCGAACGGCTGGCCCGGGAGTTCCCCGAGCTCGCGGTGGTCCACCTTGACGAGAAGGGCCGCGGCAACGCGCTGCGCAAGGTGTGGCTGGCCTCCCCCTCGCCGGTCCTGGCCTACATGGACGTGGACCTTTCCACGGACCTCGCTGCCCTGCCCCCACTGCTGGCGCCCCTGATTTCCGGGCACTCGGACCTGGCCATCGGCACGCGGCTGACCCGTGGCTCCCGTGTCGTCCGCGGGCCAAAACGGGAGTTCATCTCACGCAGCTACAACCTGATGCTTCACTCCTTCATGGGTGCACGGTTCAGTGACGCCCAGTGCGGGTTCAAGGCCATCCGCGCCGATGTCGCCCGGCAGATCCTCCCCTACACCGTGGACAACTCCTGGTTCTTTGACACCGAGCTCCTGGTCCTCGCCGAACGCTGCGGCCTCCGCGTCCACGAGGTCCCCGTCGACTGGATCGACGATCCCGATTCCAGCGTGGATGTGGTGCGCACGGCACTGGCCGACGTCCGGGGAATGACCCGGCTCACCCGCGACCTGGTCTACGGCCGCATCCCGGTACCGGAGCTGCGCGCGGCACTGGCACGGGGTCCGCTTCCGGCGTCGTCGCGGGCCGGCGAACAAACGCGCGGCAGCAGCCTCTTCGGCCAGCTGGTCCGGTTCGCCGCCATCGGCGCGGCCTCAACCCTGGCCTATCTGCTGATCTTCGTGTCCTGCCGGGGTTTCATGGATCCGCAGCCAGCCAACTTCCTGGCGCTGCTGATCACGGCAGTGGCCAACACGGGCGCCAACAGGCGCTTCACGTTCGGCATCCAGGGCGGCAACCCGGTCCGGCACCACTTCGAGGGGTTGATCGTGTTCGGCATCGGCCTTGCACTCACCTCGGGCGCACTGGCGTTGGTGCACCGGACGACGACGCCTGACCGGTGGGTGGAAGTCCTCACCGTTGTGGCGGCGAACTTTGCGGCCACGGCGGTGCGGTTCCTGCTGTTCCGGCTGTGGGTGTTCCGGGAGCGCAGCAGCAGGACCACGAAAGACGCCACTTCGACAGAAACGGCAGCATCATGACCTCCACCGTCTCCCCGACGGGCGCCGGCTCAGGAGCCGACCAGCAGCCGTCGCCATCCGGCTACGCTGTGTCCTCCCCCAGCGCCGTTGAGCCCACATCCCGGTGGACCCGCTACGCCTTCGGCGACCAGCCCCGCTGGGTGCGGCCTTCGGCCGCCGGGCTGCTGGTGGCCACGGCGGTCCTGTACCTGTGGAACCTGGCAGCAACAGGCTACGGAAACTCGTTCTATGCCGCGGCCATCCAGGCCGGCACGAAGGACTGGACGGCGTTCCTCTTCGGATCGCTCGACGCCGGCAACGCCATCACCGTCGACAAGCCGCCGGCGGCACTCTGGATCCCCGCCCTCGCAGGCCGCATTTTCGGTTTCTCGCCACTGAGCATGCTGGTCCCGGAGGCACTCATGGGAGTAGCCGCCGTCGGACTCCTCTACCTAACCGTCAAACGCGTCTCCGGGCCGGCCGCGGGCCTGCTGGCCGGCGGCGCCCTGGCGCTGACGCCGGTGGCTGCACTCATGTTCAAGTTCAACAACCCCGACGCCATGCTCACCCTGTGCCTGGTGCTCGCGGCCTACTTCACCACCCGCGCCATGGAGCAGGCGGGCTGGAAGTGGCTTGCTGCTGCCGGCGCAGTGATTGGCCTGGCGTTCCTCACCAAAATGCTGCAGGGCTTCCTGGTTGTTCCGGCGCTGGGCCTGGCCTACCTGTGGGCGGCGCCCACGTCGCTGGGGCGCAGGCTGCTGCACTTGCTGGGCGCCCTGGCCGGAATCGTCGTTGTGGCCGGCAGCTATATCGCGCTTTTCCAGCTGACGCCGGCCTCGGAACGGCCGTACATGGCCGGGTCCAGCACCAACAGTTTCCTGGAACTGACCTTCGGCTACAACGGGCTGGCCAGGATCACTGGTTCCGGCGAGGGCATGCCCGGCGGCACCGGGGGTGCTGACGGGGGCCCCGGCGGTGCTTTCGGCGGCGGCAACACCGGATTCGGAGGTGCGGCCGGCCTGCTGCGGGTGTTCGGGACGAGTTTTGGCGGAGAGGTGTCCTGGCTCTTGCCTGCTGCCCTGTTCCTGCTGGTGGCAGGCCTGTGGTTTACCCGCCGGGAAGTCAGAACTTCCCCAAGTCGTGCTGCGCTGATCCTGTGGGGCGGCTGGCTGCTGGTCACAGCGGGCGTCTTCAGTTTCATGAGCGGCATCGTCCACCCCTACTACTCGGTGGCCCTGGCACCGGCGATCGCAGCGTTGGTGGGTGTCGGCGCAGTGCGACTTTGGCGCGGACGGGCCTACTGGCCGGCCCGGATTGTCCTGGCCGTGGCCGTTCTGGGAACCTCCGCCTGGTCGGCGGTCCTCCTGAACCGCGACGCATCGTGGCTCCCCTGGCTGCGCGTCGCCATCGTCGTCCTTGGTGTCCTCGCGGCCGCCGCAGTCCTCCTCCGCCTGGACTCGGTGGGCGCCTCCGGACGGTTCCGGCGGGCCGGCGCGGCCGCCGTCGTCGTCGTCGTATCCCTCCTGGCCGGAGGACTTGGGCCAGGAGCCTGGACCCTCGCCACTGCCGCCGCCGCGCACTCGGGCTCCATTCCGACGTCGGGGCCCGCGGGTTCGTCCGCGGGCGGCTTCGGCAACCGTGTCGCCGGGTTCGGCGGCAACCGGACCGATGGCAGGGATGCCGCCACCGACGCGGCTGCCGGAGCTGACGGTCTTGATCCAGCCAACGGCCCAGGCGTCGGTCCCGGGGGTGGCGACGGGGCGGGTGGCCTTGGTGGTCCGGGCGACCCGGCCGAAGGAACCGCCGATGCCGCGGTGGCTGCACTGCTGAAGGCCACCACCACAAAGTGGTCCGCCATCGTCTCCGGCGCCAGCCAGGCAGCCAGCCTGGAACTAGCGACGAATACCAACGTCATCGCCCTCGGCGGCTGGAATGGCGGGGATCCGTACCCCACGCTCGCCGAGTTCCAGGGCATGGTGGCCAGGGGCCAGATCAGTTACTTCATTGCAGGCGGCGGCGGCATGGGCAGCCGGGGCAACTCCGCGGTGGCTGCCTGGGTGCAGGCCAACTTTCAGGCCCAGACCGTCGGCAACTCCACCGTCTACCAACTCACCAAGTAGGACGTACCGAACCAACCGCACCCATTCCCGCAATTCGACGCGCGCACCATCGTGACTTCCGTTACCTAAATGTGACTTTGGCGCGGTCTTCCTGTACCGTCGATTGGGTGCGGTCCCCGTTCGGGCCGCATATCCCGGGTTGACGCCAAGCTCTGCCGCTTCCCCTGGGATTCCGATTGAGCAACGGCAGAGGCGGGGGACCCACCGTCCCGGGCGACTGAACGCCCTTGGGGTTAAGCCAATACGTGATCTTTCCGTATGGCCGGATGCCCTCATCCGAACCCGACAGCTAACTCCGCAGGTGTGAGAGGCGATCAATCATGTCCAAAAACACGGCAGAAGCACGTCTGCTGCAGGCCAAGGCTAAACACCGGGCCACGCAGCAGGCCAAGAAAACCACCCTGGGCCGCCGCGCGGCCGTCCTTGCAGCATCCTGTGCGGTGCTGTTGGGGGTAGGCGCGGCAGGACAGGCCACCAGCAGCATGACCCCGGCGTTGTCCACCGGGTCCAACTCTTCCGCTGCAGCGTCCGACGCGCAAATGAGCATCGAGAAGAGCGAGATCCGCTCCAACCCGGCAGCGACCCCCGCACCCGCTGCCATCAGCGTGGCACCCCAGGCAGCCGAACCGGCCCCCGCAGCAGCGCCGCAGGCCCCCGCAGCCGAAGCGCCGGCGCCGGCCCCCGCGCCCGAGCCGGCCCCCGCGCCCGAGCCGGCCCCCGCCGTCGCGGTTAACGATCCGGCCGGCGCACAGGCCTACGCTGCCAGCCAACTGGCGACCTTTGGCTGGGGACCGGAGCAGATGCAGTGCCTGCAGACCCTGTGGACCAAGGAGTCCGACTGGACCACCACGGCCACCAACTCCAGCAGCGGGGCGTACGGCATCGTCCAGTCCCTGCCTGCGGAGAAGATGGCCAGCGCCGGCGCCGATTACCTGACCAACTACCGGACGCAGATCAACTGGGGCCTGGACTACATCAAGAAGAGCTACCAATCCCCGTGCGGTGCCCTGGACTTCCACCTGGCACACAACTGGTACTAAGCACCACCACGGCAGCCAACCCCAGCGCCGTTACCAAAGCCGCGGGCCGCATCACTTGATGCGGCCCGCGGCTTTCGTTAACCGGCGCCCTGCCCGTCGCTCCGCCACGGGATGTACTGGACAGACCACTTGTTTCCGTCCGGATCGGCGAAGTAGACGAAGTGGCCCCAGTCCTGCACGTCCACATCGCTGACATCCACGCCGTTGTTCTTCAGATGGTCATGCGCGGCTTTGATGTCGTTGACCACCAGTTGCAGGTTGGATCCCGTGCCGGGAGGGGCATCGGTAAGTCCTTCGCCAATGCAGATGGAGCAGGCCGAACCTGGCGGCGTCAGCTGCACAAAGCGGATGGAGTCCGAGGGCCGCTCGTCGAAATCGGCGTTAAAGCCCACCTTGTTGACGTAGAAGTCTTTGGCACGGTCAACGTCGGATACGGGGACAAAGACAAGTTCGAGTTTCCAGTCCATCCGGACAGGCTAACGGCGGGATCTGTGGATAAAAAGGGTGAAACCTACCCTGCGATGCCGTAGAGCCGGTCGCCGGCGTCGCCCAGGCCCGGGACGATGTAGGACTTCTCGTTGAGCTTCTCGTCAATGGAGGCCAGGACAATATGCACGTTGGCCCCTGACAGCTCCTCCTCCAGCCTGGCCAGGCCCTCGGGGGCGGCCAGCAGGCAGATGCAGGTGACGTCGGACGCGCCGCGCTTGAAGAGGAACTTGATGGCCTCGCGCAGGGTACCTCCGGTGGCCAGCATGGGGTCCAGGACGAACACCTGGCGGCCGGTCAGGTCCTCCGGAAGGCGCTCCGCGTACGTGATGATGTCGAGTGTCTCCTCGTCCCGGGCCATGCCCAGGAAACCCACTTCAGCGGTGGGAACCAGCTTGGTCATGCCCTCGAGCATGCCCAGGCCCGCACGCAGGATGGGTACCACCAGCGGGGTGGGCTTGGTGAAGGCAGTACCGATGGTGGTGCTGACCGGCGTCTCGATGGTGACGGGCTCCGTGCGGACCTCCCGCGTGGCTTCGTAGGCCAGCAAGGTCACCAGTTCTTCCGTCAGCTGGCGGAAGACCGGCGACGGCGTGTTCTTGTCCCGCAGGACGGTGAGCTTGTGGGCGACCAGGGGGTGGTCAACAACGAGAGTGCGCATCCCCCAAAACTATCATCCGGCGCTGTCCTTCCCACGTCCGGAGGGCCCGCCGTCGTGCACTTCCTCGGCCACCACGTCGCGGATTATCGGACGGTCGAACGACGGCGCTGCGCCGGCGTGCTCGCGCCTGCGGACCAGGTGGAACAGCCGGTGGGCCAGAATCACCACACCCACCCAGGTGAGGCCCAGCAACCACCCCGCCATGACATCCGTGAGCCAATGGTGGCCCAGGAATACCCGGCTGAGGCCCATGGCGATGATGAAGATCGCACCGGCCGTAATGGCCGTGACGCGGACCCGCATTGTGTAGAACTGGAGGCAGATGAGGTACACCACCAGGCTGATCACCACGGTGGTGTTCAAGGTGTGGCCGCTGGGGAAGGATGGCGTGTCCTCGTAAGGCGGAACGGCGTCCGCGTGGTCCGGACGGGTACGGCCCACCAGCTTCTTGCCGAAGGTGGTGGCCGAGACGGAGGCTGCCGCAGCGCCGCCGATGAGGACCAGAGGGCGCCAGTTCCGGCTAAGGAAGGTCAACCACGCCGTGAGGACGCTGGCGAGGATGGGCATTCCAATGCCGCCGCCGATGTTCGTGAAGCCGGTGGCGAACGCGTCGAGTCCAGGACTGCGCACGCTTTCGGCAAAGGCCAGGGCGGGCTTGTCCAGGTTGGCCAGCCCCGCAGAGTCCACCACGTCGTCATAGACCTCGGCCCCGAGCAGCGCAAGGGACACGATGACCACACCGCCCACCAGAATGGTGAGTATCAGCGCCGCGTACGGTTTGAACCAAATACTTAAACGGTCCCGAAGAGTGTCCATGGTGCCTCCCGGCATCGGTAAGTAACCTGAGTAACCCCGAAACTATCATTGAGCCATGCCGTTGCCCGAAAAGATACACGACGCCTGGATGGGCCTTGCCCTGGCGGAGGCCCGTCGGGCGCTCGCCACCGAGGACGTGCCCATCGGCGCCGTGGTGATAGGGCCCGACGGCGACGTGCTGGGTTCCGGCCGCAACCAGCGGGAGGAATTGGGAGACCCCACCGCCCACGCCGAGGTCGTGGCCATCAGGGAAGCGGCCGGGCGACTGCAGGAACGGGCACGGCTCGACGGCGGCCGGGGAGACGGATGGCGGTTGTCCGACTGCACCTTGGTGGTCACCCTGGAACCCTGTGCCATGTGTGCCGGCGCGATCGTCCTGGCCCGGATCCCCCGGGTGGTGTTTGGGGCCTGGGACGAGAAGGCGGGCGCCGCCGGATCGGTCTTCGACATCCTGCGCGAGCGCCGGCTCAATCACTGGGTTGAGGTGTATCCCGGGGTCCGCGAGGAAGAGTGCGCCTTGCTGCTGCGCGAGTTTTTCGCCGCCCACCGGAGCATCCTTTAGTTCTGCTGCTCCGCTTGTTCGTCGCCTCCCAACAGCGCCAGCACCCTCTGCGCGGTGCTATTCCAGCCCGGCAGCCTCGTCCGCGCATCCAGCGCTGCTGTCCGCCAGCTTTCCCGGGTCCCTTCGTCCACCAGCCACCGGCGCAGGGCATCGGCCAGCCGGCCAGGACTCTCCTGTCCCCCGGCGGGAAGGGGAAGCGCTGCCCCGGGAAGGCGGGGGTCGCCGTCGGCCGTTGCCAGTCCAGCCATACCAAGCGCTTCCACTGCCCCTGTCCCTTCGCGAACCAGTACCGGGATGCCGTGGGCCAGGGACTCGGTGACGGCCATGCCGAAGGCCTCGGCCCGGGATACCAGGAGGCTGAGGTCTGCCCGTGCCCATTCAGCTTCCAGTGCTTCTCCTGCGAGTTCACCGGTCAGCCGCACCCGATCCTCCAGACCATTGACCGTGACAGCAGACCGGACCTCCTGTGCGTAGCCCGGGTCTGCCTTGTCAGAGCCCACGAAGGACGCAGTCCATGGGAGGTCCTGGACCCGGGCGAGTGCCTCCACGGCCAGCAACTGGTCCTTGTTGGGCAGGAGCGCAGCCACGAATACCAGATGCGGAGGTTGGGAACCCGTGGCTTGAGGCGCCGTTTCTACGCCGGGGAGGGCGACATTGGCCTGTGGAAGCCCCCGTTGCACCAGGGCAGTTGCCGCCCAGGTGCTGGTGCAGATCAGGCCCGTTGCCGCCCGGAGGGCCCGGGCTTCGCGTTTCAAGGCTGCAGCCCCGGAACTTTCTGCAACAGGCATATGCACCAGGACCCATGTTTGCTGCCCTGCCTTTGCCGCGAACTCCAGTTCATCCGGGGCACCAACCGCAACCAGCCCGTCCACCACGGCCACTGATCGCCCGGTGACCGCATCCGGTTCCCATGCTCCCAGAAGGGTACCCAGCCGGCGTCGTTCCTTGGCGCCGCCGTCCGGCCAGTTGCCCTCCACAGCGATCACTTCCACCTCGGCGCCGAGTGCCTGCAGACCGGCAACCAGGCGGGCGTTGTAGACGTTGCCGCCGGAGCTGTGGCGGATGTTGCCGGGAACCAGCAGCCGGATGGGGCGCATGGCTAGGCGGTGAGGTCCAGGGAATAGGTGGCCCAGGCGTCCGGATTTTCGCGCAAGGTGACGTCGATTCCTGCGAGTTCGCGGCCGTCGTCGTTGTCCTTGATCTGGGCTGCGACTTTCTGGGCGATGTATTCGGCGAGGGCCTCGGTGGTGGTGAGCTTGCCTGCGAAGTCCGGGTGCTCGTCCAGGTTGCGGTAGTTCAGGCCGGCGAGGACTTCCTCGAGGATGGTCCCGGCGGCACCAATGTCCAGGACGATCGCGTCGTCGTTCAGGGCGCGACGGCGGAAAGATACTTCCGCAACGAAGGTTGCCCCGTGGAGGCCCTGGGCGGGACCAAATGCCTCACGGGGAAGGCTGTGGGCAATCATGAAGTGGCGGCGGATGGTCAGGCTGAACATGGGTTTACCTCAAGTCTTCCGGGTTGTTGGTGGCTGGGCTGGCTGCGGGACTGCTGCCCGGGTACTCGACGACGTGGCACAGGGCTGCCAGGCTGCCGTCCGCCAGGCTCTGGACAACATCTGGCAAGTCCTCGAACCGGGATGATCCGGTCAGGAATGCATCGAAGACGGGGTCCTTGAGCAGCGACACGGCGAGGTCCAGGCGGTCGGCATTGGTGCGTCGGTGGCGGCGGGCACGTGCCACCATGCCCACCTGGCTCGCCCTGATGGACAGCCGCCTCGCGTGGAAGTCCTCCCCCAGCGGCACGGTGACCTCACGGTTGGCATACCAGGACATCTCGATGACGTCGCCTTCATCGCCGACGAGCTGCAGGCTTCGCTCCAGGCCTTCCTGTGATGCCGAGCAGTGGAACACGATGTCGCAGTCGGCCAGGGCCTCATCCGGCTGTGCGAATTCCACACCCAGGGTGTCCGCCAGCTGCTTCCTGCCGGGATCAAGGTCCACCAGCTGCAGGCGCTGCAGCGGAAAGGTGCGCAGCAGCGTGGCCACCATGCCGCCCACCAGGCCGGCGCCCACCACGGCAATCCGGTCGCCCAGTCGCGGACCGCCTTCCCACAGGGCATTGACTGCTGTTTCCACTGTGCCGGTGAGGACCGCGCGCCGGGATGGAACGTCGTCGGGAATCCTGGTCAAGGAGTCCACCGGGACCACGTACAGGTCCTGGTGGGGGTTCAGGCAAAAGACACGCTGGCCCTTCCACTCGTCCGGCCCTTCCTCCACCACCCCGACGGACAGGTACCCGAATTTCACAGGCCCGGGGAACTTACCCTCCTGGTGCGGGGCCCGCATCTCTTCTGCGACCCGCGGCGGCACGGCCCCTGCATGGACCACCATTTCGGTGCCCTTGCTGATGCCGGAGTACAGGGCGCGGACCAGAGCTTCGCCGGGCCCCGGGGCGGGCACCTCTTCGGCCCGGAGCTCGCCGTGTTCCTTGGCAGTGGTCCAGTATGCGGTTGCATGGATCGGAGTCTCTGAATTTGTCATCTTGCTGATGAATCTAGCCGGACGCGCGTGGACGGGGAAAGTCCGACGGCGGGTGGCGGGGTTTCGTGGCGCGTTCACGAGGCGAGGTGCTGAAGGAGTGCTTCTTCGAGGAGGCTTCGTGCGCCGGGCAGGGACCTGGGTGGCCAGTGGGTTGGTTCCCAGTCCTGGTGTTCGCTTGTGTAGTGCCGCCCGGTGGGTGAGATCCAGCCGGGTGGTTCGTTCTTGCTGGCCGGGGTGGGTGTCCAGCCGGTGGTGTGCCGGAGTCTGTGGTGCTTGGGGCAGGGTTGTCCCAGGTTCGAGATCCCGGTGGTCCCGCCGCGGTGCCAGGCGAGAATGTGGTCGGCGTCGTTGTCCAGGGAGTTGTTGCTGCAGCCGGGGAACGGGCACTTGCCATCCCGCATCCGCAGCCACGCCCGCATCGCGCCCGTGACCCGGTAGCTTTTCCGGCCGATCTCCAGCGGCGCCCCGTCCCGCGGGTCCACCAGCACCCGGTGGAACGACCCCGCCCCGTCCGCCACCAGCGCCCGCGCCATCGACGGCGGGATCGGACCGAACCCATCCAGCACCGCCGGTTCATCCGTCAACCCCAGCAGGGAAAACACCGGAACCGTAACCAGCACCTGGGCCCGGACCGGCGACGACGGGTAATCCTGCCCGGCACCGGCGGTGGCGCCGCTTCCACCGGGCCCGGCACCGGCAGGGGCAGCGGTGCTGCTGGTACCGCTTCCGTGGGTGGTGCCGCTGCTGAGAAGCGCTGCAGAGAAATTATCCGCCCGGAGTTGGGGCATGGTGCGGGGTTCATCGGGGCCTTGCAGGCCGCGGGCGATAGCGGTGAGCCGGTTCCAGCCGGCCAGGGCCTGGTCCGCGGGCAGGTACGCCGAGAGCCAGGCCATCCCGTCCTGGTCCGGCCGGCACTCCACCCGCCGGTCCGCGAGTCCTTTGGCGTGGCGCTTTTCGATGCTCCCGGCGTGATGGCGTTCCCGCCAGGTCCGGGCCTTGGCCCTGAACCGGTGCGCCGGCATCTCCCCCACCGGGCACCCCCGCGCAGGATCCGCAGCGTCCGGGTCCAAAAAGTGCGCCTCCAACGCCGCCGCCCCGGCCGGATCCAGGCCCGCGGCCTCATCGGCCATGACCACCGCGTGCTGCCACGACAGGTCCCCGGCAAACAAGGCAGCCAGGGTCCGCGGCAAACCGGACATCAGGGCATGGGAGGTGGCCAGAAACGAACCCGCAGCCCGCGGACCAAGAGCCAACACACACCCGATCTCCGCCGCGACCGCCATCTCCTGCGCCACCACCGGCACATCCGGTCCCGCAACAGCAAAAGCAGTCTCCGCGTACTTCACCGCAGCCTTCGCCTTCAACCCCGCGAACCCCGCCTCCACCTGCCGCGCACCGGCAAGAATATCCAGGCACCCATCCGCCAACCCCGCCAACGGATCAGCCTCCGAAAACCCCTCACCCGCCCCGTCCGCCTCCGCATTCAACACAGCAAGAGCAGCACGGATATCCCCAAACGCCTTCACCACCGCCGCTTTCCCCATAAACACATCATCGAGGGAGGGTCTGACATTTTGGATCTGGCTCGATCCCATACACTGCGCAGCTCAGGGTTGAGGCGTTCCCCGCAGACAGCGCTGGGCTGCACACGTTTTGGGGATGTCGGCCTCGCTCCGGTACCCTATTGAGGTTGGTGACGTGTCCGAGCGGCCGAAGGTGCAACACTCGAAATGTTGTTTGGTGTAAAAGCCAACGTGGGTTCAAATCCCACCGTCACCGCCAATGAGAAAGGCCCTGCTTCCCTTGTAAACAAAGGGAAGCAGGGCCTTTTGCTTTGCCCGATTTTTGCCCCGCAGTAACGCAGCGGTAACAAAGATTTACGGTGCAGACGCCCACGCCTCAAGAACGATCAGGTCAGCCGTAGCCGTCGATCTTGGCTGCCTCCGCCTTATACCGTCGCATCTTCCGTCTTTAGGCGTGATGAGTGCACCCCCTCGCATGAGGGTGAACTACCCGCAACTACACAGCAAGAGGTCGGTGATGCACCGTGAACTTTTGCTCGCCGGCGTCACCTTCGCCGCCAGGGCAATTCTCTCGCTCCGCACCTCGAACTCGGGCATCTAAACAAGCAGTCAGGACGCACCTGCACCAACGGCATCAGCTCACCGGTGACCCAGCAGCTCGCATAGCCTAGGGTCAACAACTATTTGGGGGTAGCAAGTGAATCTAAGTCCGGCTTTTGGCATCATTGGCTCTCTGTACGCGGTCTTCATGATCGTGCTGGCCGTCTTGGCGGTGTACGCACTGGTCCTGGCCATCATTTTCCTACGGCTGCGCATCGCCGAGCTGAAGCGGGCGGCCCGGGCTGGGCAGACCAGGGACAACTGATGCGGCGCACACACAGCGCCTGGCTATTCCTTACCGCCGCCCTGATGCTGCCTACCGGGTGGTGGGCTTGGAATCTTGGGGCAGGTTCTCCAAGCCCGAATACCGAAGCGATGAGGACCTTTACACGCTCCTCGCACTGTGCGGCGCAATACTGCTGCTGCTCGGTTTCATCCTGGTCGTGACCGCGATCTTCCTCGGCCTCCAAAAGATCGACAAGATGACCAGTGACCGCTTCCTGGAGCAGGCGCAGCCTGCATAGGAGTCCGAGGTTCCATGACTCAGACCAAACGCCGGGCACCGGATCCGGAGTGGGTGCTGTTGTACCGACAGGGTATTCCTGCGCCCAAGATTGCTGCTGGGTCCGGCGTCGCTGAATCTGTCGTGCGCTACCACCTGGCAATCGGGGCGAAGCAGGACCCTGGCCTACGGGACACGCACGCACAAAGCAGCACTCCCCAAACCGCCCCAGCGTCTGACCGAGCCAGGCCAACGGAACCTGGCTGACATCCTGACGTTCCATGAGTCCGAGGGGCGGCTGCCAATCAGCGGCAGGACCCAGCACGAATCTACTCTGGCCGGCTGGCTCACCCGGCGTCGCAAAGACGCAGCCGCCAGCGTCATCTCCCCCCGCCTACGCTCTAGCCCTAGACGCAATCCCCGATTGGCGGTGCTACCCCACCAAGCGGGACGCCGACGCCCCCGCTGGAAGCAACGCCTGAACGAGGTCATTCCCGACTGGCGGCAAGGCCGGCCGCGACGGGGCGCCAACAGCACGCGAAACGACGGCGCTGGAATTGGACATCGCTGCCCCCCGCACCGGTAAGCCTGTTTAACTGAATCCACCTCCTCCGACTGGTCCCAGCCAACCACTGAACTCTCCGCCACCTCCTCCTTCGCCGCTATCGTCGTCCTTTCCGCAGCGGAGAGAGCGCTTATACAGGCTGCCGTCGTCGGTGTGTTCGACGTGCCATTCATGCCTGTATTCAGTTTGCATAGCAGGGCCCCAAACATGACCTTCTCCGATCCGTGCAGGCAGCCGCTCTCGCAAGTCCATAATGGCCCTCGTGCAGGCCGGGCGATACTGCTAAACACTGAAGAGGGCCACCTGCCCCAAATGGAATCAACGAAAGTGTGGAAGCAAAGTGGCAAAACCAGAAGTCGAGTTCACTCCAACGTCATCAGTGCAGTTCACGCCCTGCGCCCCACACATCGACGGGCTTTCTGAAGCAGTCCTGGCTCGTGATGAGGGTACCGGCTGCGTCACCCGCATCCTGAAGTTTGAGCCGGGAACGGACACATCACCAAACGGTGTCCTAGTCCATGACTTTTGGGAAGAGGTATTCATCTTCGAAGGTTCACTCGTCGACAAGAGTCTGAACCGCAGCTTTAGTGCGGGCGACTGGGCTACCCGCCCACCAGGCATGAAGCATGGTCCCTGGGTCTCGGCATCCGGTGCCAAACTGTTCGAGGTCCGCTATTACGAACAAAATGTCAGCGCCACGGAGGAGGCCGCAACCCTCCAGGAGCAGTAGGAAACAAGCATGACACCGGCCCGCAAACACTCCGGCGAGACCCTGCGAGCCAGCAAATACAGCCACCGCCTCAAGAGGGCTGAGTACGCACTGCCCAGCGAAACCAACTCGACCTGGCACTCCCGGGAACCGTACGGCGATAAACACTGGGCGGCCGTTGCCTGGATGTACGAGGACGAGGACCACTCGACGGCTTGCTAGCCAGACACAAGAACCTGCGGGCCGTTACAGACCTGTCAGCGTGGGATGGCGTGGAAGGTGTCTTCGTCATGGTCCTCGACCGCTACAAGCAGGTCTACATCGGCCAGGCGCTGGACATCCGCTCCTGCGTCAAGAGGCACTGGAGCGGGACCAAGCAGTCCGACCGGCTGATCTTCCCGGATAAGCCATCCTCCGTGCTGCCCATCTACTCGTTCCGGGCTCTGGACACCAGCCGCATCTTCGCAGCCTTCCTGGGTTCCATCGTCCCTGGGCGTTGGCGGACTCCTGCATCGCTTACGCCGGGAAAGCTGGTCGGCTTGGCAGGGTGAAGAAACTGGCCGGGTCGTCGGCGCCGAGCAGGTCGTGGTGGAACACGATGGCGTCCACCGGACGGGTATCCACAAAGAACACAGCAACATCGCGGGAGTGAACGACGGTGTACCGGACTGGACCGTCGAGCCACGAGCCAGGAGTGGATACCGGTGAACTCCTCGACGAACAAATCGTCACCTAGCAGGCCGCGCTGATCGAGCGGATTCTAGACCAGATGCCAGGCGAGATCCATCAGTTCATGGATGGCCGCCTCCACCGTTGGAGCCGTCATGACTCCATCGTCCTCCCGGGCACTGATAGGAAGGCGGTCGAGGGGTGGGTGCGTCCTGAGCGCGTGTGGCCAGCCCGGTTAGACTGGACCGGGTAAGGACGGATGGGGGATCCAAGGGCGGCTTGCGCCGCTGTTCCGCTGGTCGGGCGCAGCAAGCGAATCCAAGGAACGACCGTGACCTTCTTCCAGGACTACCCAATACCATCGCTGCCTCCCCGCCCACGGACTCCGCGGTTCACACCGCCTCCCTGGGCCGGAGCACCCCGGTACGAGCTGCCCGCCGTCGTTCCTGTGAATCAATTCATCCACAAATCCCCGGCCATCGTGATGGCCCTTGAAGCCATCCAGGTCTGCTCCACCGGATGCGTCTTTGTTCAGTCGGTCCACGGGCCGCCAAGCTAAGAGGAAGACTACGAGCTCACGTACGATGAACAGCGTCTTATCACTCTGGTCTTTGGGGGAAACTTTGACCTATCCGCAATACCCGCAGCAGCAACAGCAACAGCCTTACTCAGCAGCAACGGGCGGTGAACCGCCGCTTTGGGCGCCGTACTACGGGGCTCCTATCGCGGCGGCCGTCAAGCGCTTCTTCAAGAAGTACGCGACGTTCTCCGGGCGTGCCAGCCGCAGCGAATACTGGTGGTGGACCTTGGTCTCCGTGAGCGTCAGCATCGTTCTAAGCCTCATCATGTCGGTGATGGGAATGCCGGACTCCGACGGCCAGAGGCCCGAATTTGGTGCAGGAGCGGCCGTCGCCGTCAGCCTGTTTGGGCTCTGGTTTCTGGCACTTATCGTGCCATCCATTGCCTTGACCGTGCGGCGCCTGCACGACAGCAACAAGAGCGGCTGGTGGTACTTCATCAGCGCGGTTCCGATTGTTGGGGGAATCATCCTGCTGATCTTCGTCCTCCTGCCGCCTGATCCTGCAGGCCGGCAGTACGACCAGCCAACCAGTTAGTCGCCAGCGCCCAACGCTTTGAAGGCCCCACTGTCAGAACGACAGTGGGGCCTTCTGCTGTGCCAGGGCAGGGAGCACTTGCCGGGATACAACCCCGGTCCGTTTATGCCAGCGCCCGTGCGACGTCCTAGCCGGCGGACTTCAGCAGGTTGTTCCGTGCTCTGTCGCAGCGCCTGGTGGTCCGCGGATCAGCATGGCCCATGCTGTCCTGCAAGGCGTGCAGCGAGGTTCCGCTGTCCAAAGCGATGGTTGCGAAAATTCTCTCTGCCCTCAGGTCACTGTGCATGGGCCGGCCTGCCCTGGTAAGCAACTCGTCAGTGGAGCGAGGACCATAAGGTGGACCAGTGTGATTTGCTACGGCGGGCCAGCGATTGCAGCAATGGCCGCATGCGGCCGGCTGCCGCAGTCATGCCGTTTTTCTACGTTCAAGACCGCAAAGCCGGCTTCCTGCAAGGTCAAACTCATTTGTCCTATTGACCAGTGGTACGCCTTGGTGACTGCATGGCCTAACACTTCTCCGGACTTGCCCGGGAAAAAGCCAACAAGCAGGTGCCCTTGTGGCCTGAGAACGCGTCGGAGTTCGACGAGAACCTGGGGCAGCTCCGCCGGGGCCAGATGAATCAGTGAATACCAAGCCAACGCGCCAGCCAGACTGTCGTCGGCGAGATCGAGAGCACGAAGTGAGGCAACCCGGAAGGGCACGTGCGGGAAGCAGCTGCGGGCGCTGTCGATGAATTCGGGGACCAAGTCAACGCCGGAGATGTCGACCCCCTGCCGGTGGAGAAAGCCAGCCCATTGCCCGGGGCCGCAACCGGCGTCGAGCACCGGTCCGTCGATGCGCGCTGCCCATCGTGTTATTGCTAGTCGGTCCAGTTCGTGCGTGTCCTCGATAGAGCCAAGCCGGTTCGTGTATTCGGCGGCGACTGCCCCGTAGGCTGCCCGGACAAGTTCATCGCCCGCCGGTGGAAGACCCGTCACGAGTCGCGCGGGGGGAAGGAACGTGCACGCTCCAAGGCGTCCCAGAGATTGCTGACCACGCGCTCCGACTCCGCGGTTCCAACGTCGGCAAAGGACCCCCACCCGCCGTACAAAGTGGAAGCCTCTGCAGCGGCCTCTCGGAGACCGTGCGCATCGTTGACCCCCGCGAACAGCACGTCCAGCCAGTCGGCGGTCTGGTTCCGCCCTTCGTCGTGCTCGGCGCGGGCTACAGAGCGTACTTCTGCAATTGCGGAGATGATGTCATCCCGCACAGATTCAACGGTTATCCGCTCGCTACCCATGAGGGCCATTCGGCGGTCGGCGCCGGACGGCGCCGATCTCGAAGTGGCTTCCCACCATCGGAAGCTGCCGGGAATCAGTCCTGCCAGCAATGCCAGTCCGAAGATGAAGCACAACAGTCCCAGGAAACCGGCGATCCCCTCCTTCATCGGTCCCGCGATGAGGAAGGTGCCCACGCTGAGACCCACTACTCCGCAGCCGAGACGCCAGGCGCGGTTCGCCTTCGTGTTCACCTGGTATCGGGGGACCCCATACTTCCGCCGTTCTCCTCCACCGTTTCCCGGCGGAATAGGAGCTGTGCGAGTGGGCCCCTCCACGACGCGGCCGGCTTCGTCCACCCACCGGCCTGTTCCTGTTTCCGGGCACTGGGCGTGCACGCTTTCGTCGACGGTGGCGAAATCCGCCGGGTAGCCCCGGTACATCATCTTTGAGAGGTCCACGCCAAAGTCCACGCGGCCGTCTGCCCAGTAGGCGTCGTAGCGGACAAGGCGGACCGGACGGTGCAGCCACCGCGAGGGTCTGATGAACGCCGTCGCTCGAACAGCGACAGGATGATCTGCGGTTTCGGGCATGGACCGATCGTTACACATTGACGAAGACCAGACGCGATTCCGGCTGAACTGGGCGCGGCTGGTCCTGGCCTACCCTTGTGTCCATGGGGGAATTGCTGGGCTGAAGAAAGTTGACCAGTGGGATGCGCGGCTCCTTTAACCAGTGTCGGCATTGTCAGTGGGATTTTCGGAGGCGCGGCATTACTCATCCACGGCACACCGATTGCATTTTGGGCAGGGCCCGTCTTGGGCCTTACCACTTTCCTCGCGATGTTCCTGTACCTCCAGCGATTCGGACGCTTCCACAACCAAACGAGGGAAACGGCTACCTGATCGTCAGGACACCGCGTTCAACCCGGGCGGTCCCCAGTGGTGTCGAAGCGCCTAAAGGATCCGCTGATACATCCGGTGGTCCTGCCATTGGCCGGCTATCCGAAGGTAGCTGCGGGCAGTGCCGTACGCCTCAAAGCCGTTCTTTTCCAGCACCCTTTGGGATGCGGTGTTGTGCACCAGAGTTGCGGCCTCGAGTCGGTGGAGGCCCAGGTCAGATTTCGCTATATTCACGGCCGCAGCTACTGCCGCCGTCATGAGCCCTGCCCCTTGGGCTGTGTGGGAGATCCAGTAGCCCAGATGGGCATTCTGGAATGCACCCCGGACGATTGAACTGAGTGTCAGCAGCCCGACGATACCTTCATTTCCTGCCAGCACCATGGGAAGTGCGGTGCCTGACTCGAGTTCAGTCCGCCGGTTTCCAATCACTTCCCGCTGGCCCTCGACGGTGTAAAAATCCTCCGCCCTGAGCGGCTCCCATGGTGCGAGGTGGGACCGGTTCGCTTGAAGCGCCGCTGCCAGCGCTTCCGCATCCGACTCCTGGACAGGGCGGAGCACAATACCCTCGGAAATTTCGCAGGAGAAGTCCACACGCTCACACTACGCGGCTGCCGGATGGTGGACGGAGGCACCAGGAGATCGACGACGGCGGCGCCCAAGTTCCTGCCTCCCAACCCCGCGTCGTCGAGCAGCTGCGCTTGACGCCACATCGGGCACAGGCTAGAAAAGTAAGCAGCCTTATTATTTGTCGATTTCGGCCAAGAGTATTTCTGCCAAGAGTTCAGCAAAGGGAGGACATGCCATGAGTGACAAGCCCGGTAATCAGACACCCAACACCCCTGACGTGAGTGAGACGGAACTGCGCAAAATGAAGGTGGACGAGCTCCGGCACGAGGCCAGGGAAGAACACATCTCCGGTGCATCCGGCATGCGCAAGGAAGCGTTGGTGAAAGAGGTGGCCCAAGCCCGGCAGGAGGGCGCGGAACGCGGCCAGAGCGGAGATGCCGGTTCCAAAGCGGAGGACGCCGAAGACCTGGGTGCCGGCCCCGACGGCGGCAAGATCCGCTACGGGGATGACTCGTCCAAGTCATTGAAGTATTCGCAGGAGATCACTTCCACCGATGAGGAGCCCGAACGCGAAGGCCGCAGCCTGGCAACCACGCACCATGAAGTCATCAGGCAGTGGGCCGAAGAACGCGGCGGGGTACCCGCCACGGTTGAAGGCACTGAGCATGGCGACCACCTGGGCGTCCTGCGCATCGATTTCCGGGACAAGGACACCAACCTTCGCCAGGTCAGCTGGGAAGAATGGTTCAAGACCTTTGACGACCGCCGCCTGAACTTCATCTACCAGGAACAGCGGACCGATGGCAGCCAGTCCAACTTCTTCCGGCTGGAGAACCCGGAACGCGAGGACGCCTAAGGGCACCCGGAAACCAAAGCACCGAAGCGAAACGCCTGGCCGGGCACAGCGGGAAGCAAAAACCTCCTGCCGTGTCCGCCAGCCGCCGCTTTGCGGAGTTGCTACAGCCGGGTGTCGAACGACCCGCAGAACACGTTCTCGTTGAACGTGCCCTGGAATTCGGACTTGCCCTGGATCTTTTCCACCGCAGCCCGGATGGCTTCCCGTGTTCCCGCGTGCGCGTGGATTGCAGTCTTGACCATGGGCACGTCAATCAGGTGGTTCGGCTGGTTCAGGGACACGAACACCGTGGGCACCTCCGTGACGTACCACGGGATCTCCGCAGCCATCGGCGAGGACCACTTGATCCGGATGGCCGCCTCCTGGGCGAAGCCCTTGACGTTGGCGAACACAAAGGCGGCGTCGTACTTCTCCGCGTAGTCCCCTGTGGCCTCCTCGGACAACACCCGCATGAAGTTCATGCCCGTCTCCCCCGCCGCCTCACGTTGCTCGGCAGTCCGGAACACAAACACCTCGAACCCGGCGGCTTCGAGTTCCTCCCTCACCGCGTCCAGGTAGGCCAGCGGGTCAGCGCGGGTGAAGTCCGCGCCACCGGAAATGCCGTACAGCCGGATTCGTGGATGGGTCGCCGGCGTAATGGGCAGGTTCCCCGCGGTGTCCTTGACCAGTGTCACCGTCTTGTCAGCGATCTCGGCGGCAATGGCGCGGTGCTCAGCACAGCCAATAACGTCAAGTGCCTCGGACGGAGGAACCAACTGATCAACAGCCTTGAGGTGCAACCCCAGCGACGCCTTCAAGCCCAGGATCCGCCGCAGGGCATCATGCAGCCGCTGCTCCGTGATGACGCCGGACTTGTACCCGTCCAGCATGTACTGGAAGTCCTCGGCCGGGTTTCGGAAGAACAGGAACATGTCACAGCCGGCGGCGATCGTTGCCGGCACGAGGTCCTTCCGCTTCCTCGCCTGGGTGAGGCCCACCATCTGCGAAGCGTCCGTGAGGACCAGCCCGTTGAAGCCGAGCTCACCCCGCAGGAGGTCCTGCAGCAGCTCCGGAGACAACGTGGCCGGCAAAACGTCAGCATCCCCAAGGCCTGGCCGGAAATGCCGGGAGACCTCGGACGCCCCAATGTGCCCCACCATGATGGACTGCACGCCGTGCGCAATCATCTCCCGGTACACGTGCCCGTAGGTCCGGTTCCACTGCTCATAGGAGAAAGTGTTGTAGGACGTGACCACGTGCTGGTCACGCTCATCGATGCCGTCACCGGGGAAGTGCTTCATGGCACAGGCCGTGGGCGATTCGCTGATCCCGTCGAAGTATTCCTTCGCCCGCTCCACGACAATCTCTGGCGTGTTGCCAAAGGAACGCGTGGAGATGACAGTGTTCCGCCAGTTGTAGTGGATGTCCACGATCGGCGCGAAGGCCCAGTTGCACCCAAGGGCCGCCGTCTCAACCCCGGCCACCTGCCCCATCTGCCGGGCAATGTTCTTGTCCGGGTGCGAACCCGCCTGCAGGTGCGTGGACACGAACGTGCCGTCGTCGCAGCTGCCGGCCCCGCCCATCTCCGGGTTGGACGCAACCAGCAGCGGAATCCGGGACTTGGACTGCGCGTAGCGGATGTGCTCCTGGACGGCGGCGGAAGGCCCGGGCCGGTACCGCATGCCGCCCACGTGGTAGTTCTCCAGCACGCCGTCGAGGTACCCGGGCGAGTAGTCATTGTTGTGGTTGATGAACAGCTGCCCGATCTTTTCCTCGAGCGACATGGCACCAATGGTGCCCTCCACCCAGGCGATCGCGTCGGCGTCGAGATTGAACGGCGCTGCGGCGAGGTCGACGTCGAACTGCCGCGGCCGGGTGCGGGGCGCGCCATTGGAAGGACGTACGACGGCGGCAATCCCCTTGAGTGCCTCAGCCACCACTTCCGCGACGGGGGCGGCGATGTCCACCACCACGCCGCGTTCGTCTTCCTGCAGCGTTTCCAGCGTGGCGAGCTGGGATTCGAGCAGCGCGGGTGGCATGAAGTGGCCGGTGCGTCCTTCAGTCCGCGCCTTCAGCACTTCTTTGGTCCCGTGCAGGTGCAGGAAGAGGGTGTCCGGCGCCTGCTCGCGGATGGCGTCGCGGTAGCTGCGGCGCAGGGCGGAGCAGGCAAGCACCATCCCGCCATCCCCCGCGGCAGCCAGTTCACGGCCCACCGTCGCCAGCCAAGGCCAACGGTCTTCGTCCGTCAGCGGCGTGCCCGCTGCCATCTTGGCAACGTTCTCCACCGGGTGGAGGGAGTCGCCGTCGAGGAACGGGACGCCCAGTTCACGGGCCACGAGGTCGCCGATGGTGGTCTTGCCGCAGCCGGAGACGCCCATGACCACGACGCGGGGTTTGGCGTTTCCGGGTTGATTGTTGCTCACGGTTTTCCTCTTACCAGTCGTGGACGGTGCCGTCGACCAGGCGGTTGTAGGGCAGGTAGGCCTGCTGGTAGGGGTAGGCTGCGGCGGCTTCTTCGTTGAATTCGACGCCGATGCCCGGCGTCTCGCCCGGGTGCAGGTAGCCGTCGGTGAACGTCATGGACTGCTCGAAGACCTCGTTCGTCTTGACCGAGTGCTGCATGTATTCCTGGATCCCGTAGTTATGAATCGCCAGGCCCACATGCAACTGCGCCGCGAAGCCCACCGGGGAAATATCCGTGGGCCCATGGAAACCGGACTTGATCTGGTACTGCGCGGCGAAATCCATCACCTTCTTCAACGGCGAAATACCGCCGAAATGCGTGGACGCCGCCCGCACATAGTCGATCAACTGTTCCTTGATCAGCGTCTGGAAGTCATACACGGTGTTGAAGATCTCCCCGATCGCCAACGGCGTGGTGGTGTGCTGGCGCACCAGGCGCAGGCCCTCCTGGTTCTCCGCCGGCGTGCAGTCCTCCAGCCAGAACAAGTCATACGGCTCCAGCGCCTTGCCCAGCTTCGCAGCCTGGATCGGCGTCATCCGGTGGTGCCCGTCATGCAGCAACGGGATCTCCGGGCCGAACTCATTCCGCACCGCCTCAAACACCGTGGGCAGGTGCCGCAGGTACGCCCGGGTATCCCAGTCCTCCTCCAGCGGGAACGCCCCCCGCCCGGCCGGTTCGTAGTCATACCGCTCCCCCGAGGCCTGCGCCTGCGCCGCCACCCCATACACGGCCTTGATCCCGGGAACGGCCGTCTGGATCCGGATCGACTTGTACCCCAGCTCCAGGTGCTCCCGCACCGAATCAAACAGCGACGGGATATCAGCCCCGGACGCATGCCCGTACGCGCGCAACCCGTTCCGCGACGCCCCACCGAGCAGCTGGTACACCGGCATCCCGGCCATCTTGCCCTTGATATCCCACAACGCCATATCCACCGCAGCAATCGCAGCCATCGTCACCGGCCCCCGCCGCCAATACGCACTCCGGTACAGGAACTGCCACGTATCCTCAATCCGGTGCGCATCCTTACCGACCAGCAACTGCGCCACATGCTCCTTCAAATACGCGGCAACAGCCAACTCACGGCCATTCAACGTGGCATCACCAATACCGGTCACACCATCCTCCGTAGTGATCCGGAGCGTCACAAAATTCCGCGAGGGACTGGTAACGAACACATCGGCGGCAATGATTTTCATGGGATTTAACTGTTCCTTCCAAAGGTAAAGCGAGGCTCAAAGCAAAACCAGGGTTCAAATAAGTGTCGTGGTGGCGGTGGCCGCCGGGTTGGCCGCAAAGGATCCACAGAGCCCTTGGACCAGGGAAACGATGTTCGGATCGTCGGCAAGGCCCGCGCTGACCAGCCGGAGCAGCGCCTGGACCCTGTCGCTGCCATCAAGGGCGTCCGCTGCCCGGATCTGCGCGGCGAGCGGATCCTGCAGGTCCGGAGCAGTGCCCACGTAATCGATCCAGGCTGCGAGCATCAGTGCGCTGCCGCTGCCGGACCGGCCGTTGGCCCTCTCACTGGTCAGGACGGGCACGGAACGCATGCGCAGCTTGGTGGTTCCGTCCGCCGCGATTTGGGCCAGGCGGTGGGCGATGCGGGCATTTCCGAAACGCTCGAGCAGGGCCTGGCGGTACCGCGGGATGTCCAGGCCCTCGCCCTGCAGGTTACTGGCCGCTTCGTCCCAGAAATCCTCCACGGCTTTCCGGCACAGCGGGTCGGCCAGGGCTTCGGCAACGGTGGCGTGGCCGCGAAGCTGGCCGGCATACGCCAGGATGGAGTGCGAACCGTTCAGGAGCCAAAGCTTCCGGTTTTCGTAGGGCTCAATGTCATCCACAACGACGGCGCCGGCGTCCTCCCAGCGTGGCCTTCCGGCCGGGAAATCACCGCTGAGCACCCAGTTCCGGAACGGCTCGGCCACCACCGGCGAGCTGTCCCGGTAGCCGCACTGCTCCGCTACCTCCGCGATGTCCGCCTCGGTGGTCCGCGGAGTGATCCTGTCCACGGAGGTGCTGACGAAGCTGACATTCCTGCCGATCCACTCCACCAGCCCTGGGCCCCAGACGGAGGCCATGCCCAGCACGGCACGGCGGGCAACGTCGCCGTTGGCCGAAAGGTTGTCACAACTGACGACGGCGACCGGTCCCGCGCCGCTGTCCATCCGGCCTGCGAGGGCCAGCACCAGCCGCCCCAAAGGTGTGGTGGGTGTCCCGGCACCTCCGGACGCTGCTGCGGACAGCGCACGGAGGTCATCCGAAACAGCTGTTGCCCCGGCGTCGAACGTTCCGTCTGCTGCCAGCCCGTAGGCGGCCTCGGTGATGGTCAGCGTGACGATCGCCGTCTCCCTGGCCGCGACCAGCTGCGAAAGCCTGCTGATGTCAGCCCCGTCCACCGCTTCGACAATGCTTCCGATGACTTCGAAGCTGTCCCCGCCGGCGGACCGCTCAACCAGCGTATAGAGGCAGTCCTGGCCGGACAGCGCCTCCGCGGCGTCCGGGCGGCGGCCGGTAAACGCCGCAATCCCCCACTCTGCTGCGTCGGGTGAATGCTGTGTGTACCAGGCCTGGTGGGACCGGTGGAATGCGCCCAGGCCAAGGTGCACGATGCGCACCGGCGCTTTCTGCAGGTGCTTCAGGCTGCGGTTCAGGGCAGGGACTGGATCCAGGGCAGGAGGCGCGGCACTCACAGCTTGAACACCCGCCGGGGTGAGCCGTCCACGATGTCCACGATCAATTCGTGCGCCCGTTCCTCGGTGATCCGGTGCTCGGCCACTAGGCGGGCCAGGAAGGATGCCTCGATCCGCCGGGCGGTGTCATGGCGGGCCGGAATGGAGCAAAAGGCCCGGGTGTCATCGATGAAGCCCGATGAGCGGGAGAACCCTGCCGTCTCGGTCACCGCCGAGCGGAAGCGGAGCATGGCGTCCGGCGCATCCAGGAACCACCACGGTGCCCCAAGGTAGACCGAGGGGTAGAACCCGGCCAGTGGAGCCAGTTCCCGGGAGAACACAGTCTCGTCAAGGGTGAAGAGGACCAGGTGGAAGTCCTTGGCCGTCCCGAAGTCCTGCAGCAGCGGGCGGATCGCGTCGGTGTAGTTGACTGCAACCGGGATGTCGTGGCCGGTGTCCGCTCCGAAGGCTTCGAACGTTGGCGCATGGTGGTTGCGGAACGATCCCGGATGGATGGTCATGACCAGCCCGTCCTCCACCGACATCCGGGCCATTTGGTACATCATGTGCGCCTCGAAAGCGTCCCTGTCAGCAGCACCCGCCTGGCCGGACCTGCCGCGCTCGAAAAGCCGCTCCGCCTCGGCGTCGTCCAGCTTCAGGGTGGAAGGCGTGAAAACGCCGTGGTCAGCGGAGACTGCGCCGCGTTCCACAAAGTGGCGCCGGCGGGCCTCAAGGGCCTTGATGTATCCGGCGTAGCCGGAGGCACCGTCCCCGGCTGTGGTGATCAGGCGTTCCACGTTGTCCTGCCAGGCCGGGTGCGCCATGTTCAGGTACTGGTCCGGCCGGAAGGTGGGCAGGACCCGGCCCGCGAAGGCAGGATCGGACTGCAGGGACGCGTGGCTGTCCAGCGAGTCGAGGGGGTCATCCGTGGTGGCCAGCACCTCGATGTTGAATTCCTTGAACAGCTCCCGTGGCCGGAAACCGGGCTCAGAGAGCTTGGCCTGCAGGGCGTCGTAGAGCCGGTCCGCGTTCTCTGTGGACGGTTCTTCCGGGAGCCCGAACACGTGGGCGAACTCCTGCCGGATCCAATAGCCGGACGCCGTTCCTTCGAAGTCGGGCCACGCCTGACAGAAATGGCGCCAGACCTGCCGCGAATCCGCGGGCTGGCTGCCCAGTCCCAGCTGGTCCATGGGCACCCCGCCCGCGTGGATCAGCCGGGTGACGTAGTGGTCCGGGGTGACCAGGAGCGCGGCGGGGTCCGGAAAGGGGGTGTTCTGCTCGATGACCGCAGCGTCCACGTGCCCGTGCGGGGAGATGATGGGCAGCCCTTCCACCTTCGAGAAGAGTGAGCGGGCTATTCCCCGGACGCCGGGATCTGCCGGCAGGAGCCGGTCCGGGTGCTCCGCTATCGGCGTTCCCATGGGTCAACGCCTCCCTGCAGGCACGGACAGCCCAGCCAGTGCCGCGGTGGAGCGGAGGTAGTCAAGGTTGCCTGCGGTCCGTTCGGCCAGCGGAAGCTCCGTGGAGAAGTCCTCCACCGTCACCCAGCCGTCATAGCCGTAGGCGGCGAGCGCCTTGAAATACGCCAGCACGCTGCCCTGGCCGGAACGCAGCGGAGCCCACTCGTTCCGGTAGATCGCGGCGCCGGACTCGTCGGTTTCACCGCTGTTGACCCAGACTGCATTCTTCACGTGCACGTGCGCCAGGTAGTCTCCCAGGAGTTCGAACGCGGGAAGGTAGTCTTCCTGGCCTTCGATGAGCAGGTTCCCAAGGTCGTGGATCACGCCCACGTGCCGCGGATCCAGCCCGTCCAGCAGCCGGAGCGCGGACGAGGCCGAGGCGGTGATGGTGCGGTGGTGCAGCTCCACGAGTGCCTTCACGCCGTGGTGGGCTGCCCGTCCGGCGATCCACTCGAAATCACGGCGGGCGGCAGCAAGGAGTTCCGGGTAGGGCGTACCGCTGGCCGGCTCGTTCCCCCAGGCCGCGGTACCAAGGGGAGGTGTGGTCACCCGGACCTGGCCCGCGCCCAGCCTGGCGGTAGCCGCCAGCATGCGGTCCACATCCGCGTGGTTGTCGCACCGGGCGTATCCGCCGATGCCGGAAAATTCCAGGCCGGCAGCACTGGTGATGGATGCAATCCGGTCCAGGTGGTCTTCCATGCCGGTGAGCGGAATGCTGGCCTTGTTCCCGGCCCAAAAGCCCGGCGTGGCAGCGTCAGCCTGGTCCGTAATGCGCCACTCGACGCCGTCCCAGCCCTGTTCTGCGAGGTGCTGCACTGCCTCTTCAGGAGTCCATTCCGGGGTTGATGCGGTAAAAACTGAAAACTTCATAATGTCAGGCGCTTTCTGCCGCGGTGCTGCCGGTGCGGACTTCAAGATCGTTGTACTTGCCGGCCAGGACGTCGTCGAAAAGGACCGGCTGGCCGAGGGTGGCCGAAACGTAGACGGAGCGCACTGCGGCGAGCGCGTTGACGGCGTCACTGACGGTGACGCCGGCCTGCCTTCCGCCGGCGATGGCGGCCAGGATGTCCCGGTACTGCCGGACGTGGCCGGCGGGGTACACGGTGGGGTCGGCGGCCTTGTAGTCTTCCTCCGGGAACCTGGCCAGTTCCTGTTCCGCCTGGTTGCCGCCGCCCTGGAGGCCCATGTCCGCGGACTCACCGCCGGCGTCCTTGCTGTGGAAGTACTGAAGCCTGTCATTGTCCACCACCGCCGAGCCTTCGGATCCCATGAGCTGGACGCGTACCGTCAGCCCGGGGTACGCCGCGGTAGTGGCGTGCAGGACGGCCAGGCCGCCGTTTTCGAAGGTGATGGTGGCAACGGCCGTGTCTTCCACCTCGATGCGTTCGTGGGCAAGCCGGGCAGTGTGCGCATGGATCTCCACGGGGCGTCCCATGAACCACAGCAGCAGGTCCACGGTGTGGACGCCCTGGTTCATCAGCGCGCCGCCGCCGTCCATTGACCACGTGCCGCGCCAGTCGCCGGAGTCGTAGTAACCCTGGCTGCGCCACCACGCAACGGAAGCGATGGCCGATGTAAGCCGGCCGAAGCGTCCCTTGGCCACGGCGTCGGCAACAGCGACGCTTGACTGGTCAAACCGGTGCTGGCTGATGACCGAGGCCACAATCCCCTTGCCCGCCGCTTCCCTGGCTGCGGCTTCAATCTCCTGGGCCCTGCTGAGGTCAACGTCAAGGGGCTTTTCGATCACCACGTGCTTGCCGGCCGCCAGTACCTCAAGGCCCTGCTGGATGTGGAGGCCGCTGGGGGTGGCCAGCGCCACCAGGTCGATCTCAACCGCCCCGAAGGCTTCCTGCAGGGTGGTGAACTGCGGCGGCCGCTGCCCGCCTTTCTTTTCGATGAAATCCGCCAGGGACTCTGCCGCGGCCGGGATGGCATCCACCAGTGCCACGATCCGGACCTCCGGAAATGCCTGGAGGGCTACGGCGTGGGTGCGGCCAATAACGCCGCACCCGGTGATGGCTACGTTCAAGGTGCTCATGCGGTCTGGACTCCTGCTTCTGCGGTGACTTTTGCGAAGGCGCGTGCGGCGATGCCGAACGCGGTGGGGCCGGAGAATCCGCCCAGCCCGTGGGCGCCGGCGAGGTGCGGCTCCAGGGAGGCGAAGCCCTGGTAACCGTCGGCCTTGAGTGCCTCTACGGTGCGGAGCACATCCCCGTCCCCCTCACCGGCCGGAACCACGTGGCCGTTCTCGAACAAGGCGTCCTTGACCTGCAGGTACTCGAGGTGCGGGCGCAGTTTCGCGTACCCCTCATCGAAGGGCTTGACTCCCACCTGGACGAAGTTGGCAGCATCCCACGCCACCTTGAGGGCGGGGGAATTGACGGTTTGGATGATGTCCAGGACCCGGTCAGGTGTGTCCCCGAAAATATCCTTTTCGTTCTCGTGCAGGAGGATCACGCCGGCTTCCTCCGCTACGTCGGCGAGGGCCCGCATCCGCTCGATGACGGCGTCGCGGATGCTCTCCACCGGCACCGATTCGCCGTAGTAGAACGAGAAGATACGGATGTATCCGGCATCCAGGACCTTGGCAGCGTTCACTGCCCGGCGCAGCCGATCCACCTCGTGCTCCACAGGGAGGCTGACGTCCACCTTTCCTATGGGCGAGGCGATGGCCGAGACCTTCATGCCCTTCTCGGCAAGCAGTGACTTGAGGGATTGGAGCTGTTCATCGCTCAGGTCCACAATGTTGGTGCCCCATGCGCTGCGGACCTCGATGTGGTTGGCCCCAAGGGCCTGCAGCACTGCGATCTGGACTGCGGGGTCGTCGTCAATTTCGTCGCCGAAGCCTGACAGCTGCCAGGTGACCTGGGTGGTCGAAACCATGGTTATTTAACTCCTCCGGCGGTCAGCCCGCCTACTAGGTAACGCTGGAAAATCAGGTACAAAATGACTACTGGTGCCGCGCAAACGAGGGCCGCCGCCATCAGCTGGCCGTAGAACGGGATGGCACCGCCTTCCTGCGAAGCGCCAAAGATTTGAAGTGCGACGGCGGCGGTCTGGCTTTCCGGCCGGGTCATCACCGACGCGAACAACACGTCGTTCCAGCCGAGCAGGAAGGCGAAGATGCCAGAGACAACGATGCCGGGCCAGCTCAGCGGCAGGACGATCCGGAACAGCACTCCCAGGTTGGACGCGCCGTCGATCTTGGCTGCCTCCTCCAGTTCCTTGGGAAGCCCCCGGAGGTAGGTGACCATCACCCAGGTGGAGAACGGCATGGCAAACGTCAGATAGGTCACGAACAGGCCCCACTGGGTTCCGATGACCTGGATCCCCAGGTAGGTGGCAGCCGAGGAGAACAGGACGAAGACCGGCAGCACCATAAGGGTCCCGGGCACGGACTGCAGTGCCAGCAGGCTGCGGAGGATGGTCAACCTGCCGCGGAAGCTGTAGCGGACCAGGACGAACGCGGTGGACACGGACAGCGCGGCGGAGACCACCGCGGTTGCTCCCGCCACCAGCACGCTGTTGGCGAGGCCGTTGGCCAGGCCCACGCTGGTCCAGATCTTCGAGTAGTTTTCGAACGTTACCGTGGACGGCCAGAACTCCCCGTTGGCCACACCTATGTCTGAGTTCACCGAGGCCAGGAAGATATACAGCACCGGAATCAGGACCAGGGCGCCCAGGAAAACCAGGACAATGATCAACAGGGGGCCCGGGAGCAGCCGCAGCACTTCATGCTGTCGATGCGACCCCGGACGGTCGACCTCGAAGGCCGGCGCGGCCTGCCGTTTGGCTGTCGTGGTGCTCATTTCTTGGCTCCTGGTGAGTCGGCGTCGTCGAGCTTTACGGCGCGGAGGTAGACGAACAACGGAATGGCGATGAGCACCAGGGAGACGAAGGCCATGGCTGCGCTCAAGCCGAAGCGGAAGCTCTGGAAACTCGTAACGTAAGTGAGGATCGGGAGGACTTCCACGTCCGCGGGTGCCGGAACACCGAACAGCACGAACGGAAGGGTGAAGTTGTTGATGTGGTGCAGCATGCCAATCAGGAATGCGAGCGCCAGGGGGCCCTTGAGGTAAGGGAAGACGACGTAGCGGAGCTTGTTCCACCACAGCGCCCCATCGAGCGCGGACGCTTCATGGACCTCATGGTCCACAGACTGCAGGCCGGACAGCGCCAGCAGGTAGATGAACGGCCAGGAGGCCCAGATCTGGACCAGCACCAGCGTCCAGAAGGTCTGCGGTCCGTTGAGCCACAGTCCAGTGTGGATTCCCACGCTCCCGAGGGCCTCGTCCACGATTCCCCCTGGCCGCAGCATGGTGCGCCATACGGTTGCCACCACGAAGGAAGGAAGGACGTACGGGATGAGGAAGACTGACCGGATGACGGCGCGGCCCTTGAACGCGTTCTGGGTTGCGACGGCGGCAGCGATGCCCAGGGGCAGGGTCACCACCATGGCCAGCAGCGAGTAGCTGACACTGAGCCAGACAGCGTGCAGCAGGGGCGAACCAGTGACGGCTTCAACGAAGTTTTCCACTCCGATGAACGGTGCGCTGATCCATTTCCGCAGCGTGTACTGGTCCAGATTGAGGACGGACATGTAAATGCCGAGCAGGAGCGGCAGCACGATGATGATGACCATCAGGACCCCGCCAGGGATCAGCATCCAGAGCGGCCGGTTCCGTTCGCTCATGCCCTTGCGGCGCAGCCCGTCATTGTGGTCGGGCTGCTGCCCGGTTGCATCAGCTTGCCGGGCCGCCCGGCTTGCGGCGGACTCTGCCGCAAGCCGGACTTCGTTAGAGGCGTCGGTTGACATTGGAACTTATCCTTTGGAGGCCCGGTCCAGGGAAGCCTGGCCCTTGTTCTGGGCGTCTTTGATCCTGGATTCAAGGGCTGATTCGTCCACTTTCCCCGCGGCCAGGTCCGGAACGGACTGCACGGTGACGTTCAGGAGTGCGAGCTGGATATCACCCCAGGCACCGGTGAAGGGCGTCGCTTTGGACTTCGCGGCGGCGTCGGCCATCGGCTTGAGCTTCGGATCGGTCAGGCTGGCGAGGGCCTCGGCGTTGGCCGGCAGATCACCAAAGGTCTTCTGGTAGTTCAGCTGTTCATCCTTCGACGTGATCAGCTTGATGTAGGCGAAGGCCAGGTCCTGCTGCTTGGAGTAATCGGCGACCACCAGGTTGTCACCGGAGAGAATGCTGGCGGCGTCGCCGTCGGACTTGGACTGTGTCTCGCCGGGCGCGACGGTGGGCATCAGGGCGTATTCGTATTTGCCGGCAATTGCCGACTTATCGAGCGTCGGGATGGAGGTGGCGGTGGTCATCATCAGGTAGCCGGCCTTGCCGCTGGCAAAGGCGGCCACGGCGTTGCTGTTGCTCCAGCCCACGGAGGCGGGATCGACGATCTTGTCGTTGGTCAGCCAGCCGAAGTACGTCTCGTACGCCTTCTTGACCGCGGGGTCATCCATCTTCAGCTTGTTGCCGTCAACCAGCGGGTTTCCGGCCTGGACGGACATGGCCCAGATGAACTTCCAGGGATCGAAGTTGTCCTTGTACCCGGTGGCGATGCCGTAAGTGTCGCCTTTGGTCATCTTCTTGGCCTGGGCAGCCAGCTCGTCCCAGGTTGTGGCGGGCTTGTCGATGCCGGCAGCGGCCAGCAGGTCCTTGTTGTAGGCCATCACGAACGGGCGGCTGACGAAGGGAATGCCAACCTGGTGGTCCTTGTCCGGTCCGGAGATGCCAAGGGCTGCCGGGTTGAACCGGTCCTTGCCGCCCACCTTCTTCCAGTCATCGTCGGAGAGGGTGACGAATGCCTTGGTGGAGAAGGCAGTTGGCGTGAATGTGGTGCCAAGTCCGTAGACGTCCGGGCCCTGGCCGGACACCACGGAGGTCTGGATGCGGGTGAGTTCGTCGTTTGCCGAAGCGAAGGTCTCGAACTTTACGTCGGCTCCGGTTTCAGCCTTGAACTTGGCGGCGATGTCGCTCTGCCACTGCTTTTGCTGCTCGGGGTACTGGCTCAGGACACCAACCAGGACGTTGAGGGTCTTGCCCGTCCCGTCCACTTTGCCGTCCGCATTCGTTGAGCCTCCCCCGCCCGAGCCCGACGATCCGCAACCGGTCAGGGCGAGTGCTGCAGCAGTGACAATCGCCGCAAACCCAGTAGTCGATTTAAACCTCATTGTTTCTTCTCCTCTAGGACACCCACATGGCCACATCCATCCTGTGGCGGACATCACTGCAGGCGACTCAAAAGTCAGTCTAGGAAATTGGAAAGGTTGCGGCAAGCGGTTGCCAAAAGTTGCCATAAGTGGTGTGATTGGAGGAACGAGAACCAAGTGCACGCAGGCGTAAAACAGCCAATGACGCGTTCTCCAGCCAGAGAGGGAAGGTCGGCTATGGCTAATCCACCGAGTGAAGCCAGTCCCCGGGGCCCCTTTGACGCAAGCTCCCGGCAGGACCGCCCGCCCACGATCCGGGATGTGGCCGAGCTGGCCGGAGTAGCTACATCCACGGTGTCACGGGCCCTTTCGCGGCCGGACCGGGTAAATCACCGGACACGCGTCCGCATTGAAGAAGCTGCAGCGGAACTCAACTACGTGCCGAGCTCGCAGGCGCGCGGGCTTAGCTCCGGACGGACCAACGCCGTGGCCGTACTGGTACCCGACATCACCAATCCGTTCTACTTCGACATCATCCGCGGCACCCAACACCAACTCAAAGCCGCCGGCGTTACCCAGCTCCTGGTCGATACCGAGGAGTCCAGTGAGATGGAACTGGATGCATTGCACAAGATGCGCAAGTCCGCCGACGGCTTCATCCTTGCGGCCTCGCGCCTGACGGACGCCCAACTGGCGGAGGTCTCGCGGACACAGCCGCTGGTGACATTCAACCGTGCCTCCACCAGTGCCCCGACGGTGATGATCGATACGCCATCGGCCATCATCCAGGCCCTGGAGCATCTGGCCTCGCTGGGCCACCATAAAGTCTGCTACGTCTCCGGGCCGCCCACCTCGTGGTCCAACCGGATGCGCTGGAAAGTCTTCGAGGAGGACGCGACAAAACGTGGGATGGAGGTCCACCGGATTGGGCCCTACACACCCAAGACCACGTCAGGCGCTGCGGCCGCGGACGCTGCAGTAAGGACGGGCGCAACAGCCTGCATCGTTTTCAACGACCTGCTGGCCATCGGCATGCTGCAGCGCCTGCAGGCCCGCGGCATCCGCGTGCCCCAGGACATGAGCATCATCGGATCGGACGATATCTTCGGCGCGGACTTCTGCAATCCGCCGCTGACCACCATCTCCAGCCCCATAGAGCAGGCGGGCAGGGTGGCGGTGTCCATGCTGCTGGCCCAGCTCAACCCGCTGTCGGGAAGCGCCACCCGCCAGCTGGCCGTCATGCCCACCCACCTGACCGTCCGGGAATCCACCGGTCCCGCGCCGGCCCAATAAGGGCGGGCGGCACGCCTGCAGCCTGCCCCTACAGGTGGACCGCCGGTGTGTCAGAGGAGGTTGCGCCGCTGAAGGTGCTCCTGCTGATGTTGATCAGCAGCAGTGCAATGGGTGCGATCAGGACGGCAAAGCCGGCGGCCCACCAGAACACCGCAGAATAACCGTCGGACAAAGCCTCCATGGGCGCGCCGCCCGCGGCGGCAGTGGCTGCGGCCGCAACCGTACTGAACAAGGCGATCCCGAGGGAGCCGCCAATCTGCTGTGACGCGTTGACCAGCGCACTGGCCACCCCGGCGTCGTCCTTGTCCACTCCGAAGAGCGCAAGATTCTGCATGGGGACGAAGACCAGGCCCAGCCCGATGCCCAGCAGGATCAACGCCGGCAGCATGTTCACCAGGTAGCTTCCGTCTGCCCGCACCTGGGTCAGCCAGAGCATTGCCGCGGCCATGAAGATCGGCCCGACGGCGGTGGGGATTTTCGGACCGAGGACCGGCAGGTTTTTGGCCGTGATCCCGGCCGTCACGATCAGCACCACCGTCATGGGCAGGGACGCAACCCCTGCGATGAATGGCGCGAAGCCCAGCACAATCTGGATGTAGAAGTTGATGAAAAGAATGCCGCCAATCAGGACGGCTCCGGCCAGGAAGGACGCCAGGAAGGCTGCTGCACGGTTGCGCTCAGAGGCAACGCGAAGGGGCAGCAAGGGGTGCTTGACACGCCTTTCGACGACGACGAACATCGCCATGAGTGCCACGCCGGCCAGGATGAAGCCCCAGGTCTCAGGCGCCGCCCAGCCGTGTTCCGCATTGGTGAAGCCGTAAACCAGGGATCCAAGCCCGAACGCCGCCATGGCAACCCCCGGCCAGTCGTATTTGGTGGACCCTCCGGCTTTGCTTTCCTGCACGCGCTTCCACACTCCCACCAGGGCGATGGCAGCAATGGGAACGTTGACGAAGAAGCACCAGCGCCAGGAGACGTAATCCGTAAGGAACCCGCCCAGCAGGACCCCGGCGGCTGCACCCACCCCACTGATGGAGCCGAAGACCGCGAAGGCCGTGCCGCGCTCCTTCCCTCCCGGGAAGGACACCGTGAGCAGGGCCAGGGCTGCCGGGGCCAGGAGAGCCGCGAAAAGCCCCTGAAGCGCGCGGGCGCTGATCAGTTCCCAAGGTGCCTGGGCGAGCCCGCCGGCAAGCGATGCCAGAGCAAACCCGGTAGAGGCCGTAATGAAGGCGCGCTTCCGGCCCCAAAAGTCCGCGATCCGGCCGCCCAGCAGCAGGAATGCTCCCAGAGCCAGAGCATAGGCGGTCACCACCCAGGCTCGCGTGGAGTCGCTGATCCCCATCTCGGCCTGCAGGCGCGGGAGGGCCAGGTTCACGATGGTGCCGTCCAGGACCACCATGAACTGGGCCAGGGCGAGGAAGACGAGCGCCCACCATTTTCCTCTTGCTTTGGCTGCCGCCGTTTGCGGCGGATCCGCCAGTTGTGTCGTCATTCAAATCTCCACATCAGTAGCTTTACTTATATAAGTATAACTATATGGGAGGATACGTGTGAATGAGGGCAGACGGGCCTACTCCGGCTGGGCCAGGACGGACGCAAGCCGCTGCAATGCGGGCAACGCGGCTGCCAGCTGCTCGCGATCATCCGGCTGCAGCCGGCTGCCCGCGGCGGCCAGCGTGTCCGCCCACGCCCCCTCGAGCAGGGTCTTGATGCGGACCGACTCCGGCGTGGGGTGCAGGGCAACATACCGCTTATCCAAGGCATCGCGGGCCCTCGTGACCAGGCCCAGGGCTACGAGCTCACGCAACTGGGCGCTGACGTTGCTCAGCTGCCGCCCCAGCCTGGCCGCCACCTCCGCCACGTTGATTCCAGGATGCCGTTCAATCACCCGGATAACGTCCAGCACCCCACTGGACAAGGGAAGGACCCCCGTCCCCTCATGGGATTTCCGCCGCACCTCGAACGAGATATCCAGGACGGCCACCGCCAGGTCCCGGGCATCCAGCGGTGGTGTTTCTTGGGCGCGGGGCGTGGAGTGGTCCATCCCACCAGCATAGGAGTAAAGCGCGACGGCGGATCGGGCGCCCTTTTGACAAAATCCCGGCCCAAGATTGTTGAACAATCCTTGATTCTCGTGCATCCTAGAGAGACCACTTCAACGAGACGAGAATCACTATGGCCTACATTGACCTCAACAGCGACGTCGGGGAATCCTTTGGCAACTGGACCATGGGCGATGACGCAGCAATCTTCCGCTCGGTTTCCAGCGCCAACGTCGCCTGCGGCTTCCACGCCGGGGATCCGTCCACCATCGCCCGCACCTGCCGGGACGCCGTCGCGGCAGGCGTCGTCATCGGCGCGCACGTGGGCTACCGCGATCTTGCCGGCTTCGGCCGACGTTTCGTGGACTGCTCCGCTACCGAACTGGCGGATGATGTCCTCTACCAGCTGGGTGCCCTTAACGCACTTGCCGCCGCCGCGGGCGGCCGCATCCGCTACGTCAAACCGCACGGCGCCCTCTACAACACCATCGTCACGCACGAAACGCATGCCCAGGCCGTCGTGGACGCGGTCAAGGCCTTCGGCGGCGACCTGCCGCTGCTCCTGCTCCCCGGCTCCGTAGCCCTCGCCCGCGCCGAGGCGGCCGGGCTTCGCGGCGTGGCTGAAGCGTTCGCGGACCGCGCCTACAACCCTGACGGGACCCTGGTCTCCCGGCGCGAAAGCGGCGCCGTCCTCCACGACGAGGACGCCGTCGCCGCCAACATGGTCCGGCTGGCCACCGAGGGGACCATCATTGCCCGCGACGGGTCCGCCATCAAGGCGGAAGCGGAGAGCATCTGCCTCCACGGCGACACCGCCGGCGCCGTTTCCATGGCCGCCGCGGTGCGGCGGGAACTGGAAGCCGCCGGCGTGGCAATC
Organism: Arthrobacter sp. B1I2; assembly: GCF_030816485.1. Classification (NCBI taxonomy): domain Bacteria; kingdom Bacillati; phylum Actinomycetota; class Actinomycetes; order Micrococcales; family Micrococcaceae; genus Arthrobacter; species Arthrobacter sp. B1I2. Next base: position 359,418 of record NZ_JAUSYC010000001.1, read on the forward strand.
CGGAGCTTCGTGTGAGCTCCCCCCACATCCGCTGGGCCGGGCCCCGCGCCCTCCTCATCGAACTCGACTCCCTGGAAACGGTCCTGGCCGTCCACGCCCGTTTGCAGGAGACGCCCTTGCCCGGCCAGGTGGATGTCCTGGCCGCCGCACGGACCGTCCTGGCGGTTTTCGATTCGCGCGCCTCGGCACAGGCGGCCCGTGCCGCCGTTGCCATTATGGACAGGGAGACGGCCGCGGTGGACGCCGCCGGCGCCGATCCGGTCCGGATAGAGGTGGTATACGACGGCGATGACCTCGCCGAAGTGGGCAGGCTTACCGGGCTGGGTGCCGACGGTGTGATCGCCGTGCACACCGGGCAGTTGTGGACAGCGGCGTTCGGTGGGTTCGCCCCCGGCTTCGCCTACCTGGTAGGCGAAACTGACGCATTGACTGTTCCGCGGCGCAGCTCGCCGCGGACCGCCGTTCCCGCCGGTTCCGTGGCCCTGGCCGGCAATTTCTCCGCTGTGTACCCGCGGCGCTCCCCCGGCGGCTGGCAGCTGATCGGACGCACTGCCGCCCGGATGTGGGACCTGGACCGTGAACAGCCTGCCTTGCTCCGGCCAGGGAGCACCGTCCGGTATGTCGCAGTGCGGGAAGTCGTGGAAGTCACCGAACCTGCCGGACAGCAGGGCAACCCTGCCGGCCGTGACATGGCCGCCGGCGCCCCCGCCCTGGAGATCATCACACCCGGCCCGCAGTCCCTCATCCAGGACCTTGGCCGTCCCGGCTTCGGTGACCTGGGCGTCTCCCCCGCAGGCGCTGCCGACGCCGCGGGCGCCCGCCAGGCGAACCGGCTGGTGGGGAACCTGCCGGGTGACGCCGTGCTCGAAACCGTTCTGGGCGGCCTGTCCGTACGTTCCCGCGGCGAACTGACAGCCGCACTCACCGGCGCCCCCGCGGAAGCCGAGATCCGGTCCGGAAGCGGCAGCCGCCCGGCCCCGATGTACGCCCCCTTCCCGCTGCACGACGGTGAGAGCCTCCACCTCGGCATGCCGGCGGCAGGCCTGCGCACTTACCTTGCCGTCCGCGGCGGAATTGACGTGCCCCCGGTGCTGGGCAGCAGGTCCACGGACCTGATGTCCGGGATCGGACCATCTCCGCTGGCCGCCGGAACCGTGCTGCCGGTCGGCCCCGCAGACCGGGGCCGCGTGGTGGGCCAGCCCGAACCGCCAACCCTGCATCCGGGCCTCAACCAGGGCGGGACCGGCAGCGCCCCGGTGGTGCTCCGCGTTACTCCCGGTCCCCGCGACGACTGGTTCACCCCGCAGTCCCTCGCGGCCCTGACCGGGCAGGACTGGACGGTCACCGCCGAGTCCAACCGGATCGGCGTGCGGCTGGATACAACAGCTGGCCGGACGCCGCTGGAACGCTCACGGACAGAGGAACTGCCCAGCGAAGGCGTGGTCGCCGGCTCGCTGCAGGTGCCGCCGTCGGGCCTTCCCGTCCTCTTCCTCGCCGACCACCCTGTGACCGGCGGGTACCCCGTGATCGCCGTCGTCGTCCCGGAAGACCTGCCGGTGGCGGCGCAGCTTCCGCCCGGCGCCCTCATCCGTTTCCAGGCCGTGGATCCGGGGACTATGGAGCCGCTCCGGCCCGGGGCCCTGCAGCAGCCACAACCCACCACTCCCACGCCTGTCGCAAACAGCCTGTGAAAGAAGCAGCCATGAAAAAAGTCCTGATCGCCAACCGCGGCGAGATCGCCGTCCGGATCGCCCGCGCCTGCGCCGATGCGGGCCTGGCGTCCGTCGCCGTCTACTCGGATCCCGATGCCGATGCCCTGCACGTGCGCCTCAGCGACGAGGCCTACCCGCTGGACGGTTCCGCCAGTGCCGAGACCTACCTGAACATCGAAAAGCTCCTTGCCGCGGCGACCCGCGCCGGCGCTGACGCCGTCCATCCCGGCTACGGCTTCCTGTCCGAGAACGCCGACTTCGCGCAGGCAGTGCTCGATGCCGGGCTCACCTGGGTGGGCCCGTCGCCGGAAGCCATCCGGAGCCTCGGCAACAAGGTGACCGCGCGGGAGATTGCCGTCCGCGCCGGTGCCCCGCTGGTCCCCGGGTCGGACGGACCTGTCGCGGACGCCGACGAGGTCCGGGCGTTTGCCGCACATCACGGCGTTCCGGTCGCCATCAAGGCGGCCTTCGGCGGCGGCGGCCGCGGCCTGAAGATCGCCTACCGGATGGAGGACATCGACGACGCGTTCGACTCCGCGGTGCGTGAGGCAACCGTAGCCTTCGGCCGCGGCGAATGCTTCGTGGAGCGCTTCCTGGACCGGCCCCGCCACGTCGAGGCCCAGGTCATCGCCGACACGCATGGAAACGTGGTGGTGGTGGGCACCCGCGACTGCTCACTCCAGCGCCGCCACCAGAAGCTGGTGGAAGAAGCACCCGCACCGTTCCTCACACCGGAGCAGCGCAGCCGCATTCACGAGTCCGCCCGCGCCATCTGCCGGGAAGCCGGCTACACCGGAGCCGGCACTGTGGAGTACCTGGTGGCACCTGACGGCGTCATCTCCTTCCTGGAGGTCAACACCCGCCTGCAGGTGGAACACCCGGTCACCGAGGAAACCTCCGGCATCGATCTGGTGCGCGAACAGTTCCGCATCGCCGCCGGCCTGCCGCTCTCCATCATGGAGGATCCCCAGCCCACCGGCCACGCCATCGAATTCCGGCTGAACGCCGAAGACGCCGGCCGCGGCTTCCTGCCCTCCCCCGGCCCCGTGGACGTTTTCGAAGCACCCACCGGCCCGGGCATCCGGGTCGACTCCGGGGTCCGGTCCGGCTCCGTCATCCCGGCCGAATACGACTCCCTGATGGCCAAGCTGATCGTCCGCGGCGAGGACCGGGCGCAGGCGCTGCGCCGTGCCCGTGCAGCATTGGACGAACTGCGGATCGAAGGCGTGCCCACGGTGGTCCCGTTCCACCGCGCCGTAGTGCGGGACCCGGATTTCACGGCACCGGACCGGCTGGGCGTCTACACCACATGGATTGAATCCGAGTTCTCCGGCCGGCTCGCGGCCTCACTGAAGAGCGGAATTGCCGGGCCCGTGGCGCGGCGCGAAACGCTCACCGTGGAAATCGACGGCAAGGCTGTCCAGCTGGGACTTCCGGCACAGGTTTATGCCGCACTGATGCACGGCGGCGGTGCGGCATCGCACCGCGCCCGGGAGGATGCCGACGGCGACCACGGCAGTGACGGCGCAGCCAACGGCAAGGTGACGGCACCGATGGGCGGCAACCTGGTCAAATGGCTGGCCGACGACGGCGCCGAAGTGGGTGCCGACCAGCCGCTCGCCATCGTTGAGGCGATGAAGATGGAAACCGTTGTTGCCGCTTCCGCGGCCGGCACCTTCCGCCGCGGTGAACAGGAACCGGGGGCCGTCGTCGTCCGTGGCGAAGTGCTGGGGACGGTCAGCTAACATCGGGTGTTGACGAAAACGGGGGGCACGGACATGGACACCGGGACACACGGCGCTGCAGAACACGCGCACACCACGGCATGGATCGCCTCCGTGCTGCGGAGCCGCATCGCCGCGGGCGAACTGACCCCCGGGTCAAAACTGTCCGAACAGGCGCTGTCCACCTCGCTGGGCGTTTCGCGCAATACCCTGCGGCAGGCCTTCACCATCCTTGCAGGCGAGTCCATGGTCACGCGCATTCCCAACCGTGGCGTCTTTGTGGCGTCGCCTGGCGCGGAGGAGGTGCGTGAAATCTACCGCATCCGCCGCACCATCGAACCGGCAGCCGTGCTCTGGGGCGGGCTCTCGCCGAAGATCCTGGACGACATGGAAACCATCGTCCAGCGCGCCCAGGATGCCCGGAACGCCGGTTCCGTCACGGACATGGCAGACGCCAACCAGGCCCTCCACCGTGCGGTGGTGGGCCTGACGGGAAGCGCCACCCTGCAGGAGCTGATGGACCGCGTGCTCGCCGAAATGCGGCTGGTGTTCCATGCCATGGCGTCAGCCCCCGACTTCCATAGCCACTATGTGGAGCGCAATGTGGAGCTCGTGAAGCGGCTCCGCGCCGGCGAGCGGGAAGAAGCGGCGGCCGGGCTGCGCATTTACCTCGACGCGGCTGAAGCCGAACTGCTGGGGCACCTGGCCGGCACGGGGCACTGAGCGGATTCTTAAGTCGGGAGGGGCCTGCACCGGTTGGTGCAGGCCCCTCCCGGCTTGGTAGCGCCAAGTTCAGGGAATCAGGTAATCGCTGTCCCTGGCGTCGGTAATGAGCATGTGGCCCGGCGCGTGGCCGATAGCCAGCGGCGGCCGGGACTGCATCACGGCAGCCTGCGGCGTGACTCCGCAAGCCCAGAACACCGGAATATGGCCGTCCGGAATGTCCACGGCGTCACCAAAGTCCGGCCGGCCCAGGTCGCTGATGCCCAGTTCCTGCGGGTTGCCCACGTGCACCGGCGCGCCGTGCACGGCCGGGTAGCGGGACGTGATGCGCACCGCGTCGGCCACCTGCGAGGCGGGGACGGGGCGCATGGAGACCACCATCGGCCCGGACATGGCGCCTGCGGGGGCGCACTGGCGGTTGGTGCGGTACATCGGCACATTCACGCCCTGCTCGATGTGGGCTATGCCGATGCCGCCGTCCTGCAGGGCAGCCTCGAACGTGAAGGAACAGCCGATCAGGAACGTCACCAGGTCATCACGCCAGTGGCCGGTGATGTCGGTGGGCTCGTCTACTTTCTCCCCGTCGCGGTACACCGTGTACTTCGGCACGTCCGTGCGGATGTCCCCGCCGGCCAGCAGCGGGCCGCTGGTTTCGCCGGGCTCGAGGATACCCAGGATGGGGCAGGGCTTGGGATTGCGCTGGGCGAACAGCAGGAAATCGAAGGCGTGGTCCCGGGGAATGGCAAGGACGTTCGCCTGCGCGTAACCGCGGGACCAGCCCGACGTCGGTTCCACCAGCCCGCCGCGGAACGCTTCGCGCGCCGCAGCGGGGAGGATGCTGGAGCGGTCCATCATGCCCACAGCTTTGCCAGCCCCATGATCGAAGTCCAGCCGAGGAACACGGTGAGGATCCAGGCGGCGGTACCGATCAGGAGCAGCCACTTGGGGTAGGCGTAACCCTGCATCAGATCGCGGCGGCGCCAGGCAACCCAGAGCAGGAGCGCAAAGCCCACCGGCAGGATCAGCCCGTTGAAAGCGCCGGCGAAGATCAGCAGCTGCTGGGGCGCCTGGCCGAGGAAGACGTACGCAATGGCGCAGCCGGCAATGAACGCGACGGTGATGAGATTCCGCTTGCGCTCCGGTGTGCGGGAGGAGGTGATAAAGGAGACGGAGGTGAAGGCGGCGCCGATCACCGAGGTGATGGCAGCGGCCCAAAGGACCACACCGAACATCCGGAGGCCGATTTCACCGGCGGCTGCGCCGAAGGCCTCGGCCGCCATGTTGTTGCTGGTGAGCACGGTCCCGCCGGCCACAACGCCGAGGATGGCCAGGAAGAGCAGCACGCGCATCAGGCCGGTGGTCAGGATGCCCAGGATGGAGCTGCGGGTGATCTCCTTGACGTGCCGGATACCGGTGGCGCCGGAGTCGAGCATACGGTGGGCGCCGGCGTAGGTGATGTAGCCGCCCACGGTGCCGCCAACCAGGGTGGTGATGATGAGGAAGTCCACCTTCTCTGGAAGGATCGTGTTCTTCAGCGCCTCTCCCAGCGGCGGGGCCGCGACGATGGCCACGTAGATCATCAGCAGGATCATGACGGCGCCCAGCAGCACCACGATCCGGTCCAGCGCCATGCCGGCCTTCTTGCTGAGGAAGACCAGGATGGCGACGATGGCCGAGACGGCACCGCCCACCTTCGGATCCACACCCATCATTGCGTTGGCTCCGAGGCCGGTGCCGGCGATGTTTCCGATGTTGAAGACCACACCGCCAAGGAACACCAGGCCGGAGAGCAACCAGCCGACGCCCGGAAGGACCTTGTTGCCAAGCTCCTGTGCCCGGAGCCCGCTTACGCCGATAACCCGCCAGACATTCATTTGTACTGCGATGTCGATCAGGATCGAGGCCAGGATCGCGAAGGCGAACGCGGCCCCGATCTGGGCTGTGAACACCGTGGTCTGGGTGATGAAGCCCGGTCCGATGGCGCTGGTGGCCATGAGGAACATGGCGCCGAGAAGCGCCGTGCGCCGGGCGGAAGTGCTCAGGTTCAGTTTGATGCCGGGTTCTGCCATGGTTCCATCCATTGCCTTAGGTGACCGGAGTCACAATTATCATCCCCAGCGACGATACAGGTTGTTGAACAATCTTGGCAAGGTATTGTTGAACAACTTTTCGGATGGAGGCCCTCGGACGATGGGTTCAGGGTACAGCCCTTCCATGGACCGGAAACCAAAAACGGGGCTGAAGGCTTGGATCAGGTTCCATAATCAGTGATCCCTGCGCTGGATACGATGAGGTGACCGGACAGAGCCGTCCGGTGGGATCGACGCAAAAGGAAAACCCATGGCCGCGGTTACGGTGGATGACATCCTCTCGGATCTCCCCCTTGGCTTCGCCAGCCTCATCCTCCGGCCCGACCCTTCGGCGCCGGCCATTGAGCGGTTCCTGATTGTCGACGCCGACGATGAGGGAGTACACGCCGCCGGGGCGTTTGTCCTGCTCATCGGGGTCCGCGGCCGCTCTGCGCTGCCCGCCCTCCGGCGCCTCCTGGACAACCCTCCGCAGGTGGTGGCGGTAAAGGGCAACCGCGAAGACCTGGCCGAGGCGGAAGAACTCCTCGGCACAGCCGGTTCCGGACTCCTGCTGGTGGACCCTGCTGCTGACTGGGACCGCCTGCTCTCGATTGCCAAGGACCGGATCCAGCCGCGCAGCTACCAGAGCGAAGTGTTGACATTGCTCGAGGAAGACCTGTTCGCCATCGCCCAGACAACGGCCCGGCTGACCTCCAGCCACGTCCTGGTTGAGGATGCGGCCAATAAGGTCCTCGCCTACTCCACCGTGACCAACGACATCGATGAACTCCGGAAAGCTTCCATCCTGGCGCGCCGCGGTCCGCGGAAGTACGAACTGCTGCTCAAGGACCTCGGCGCCTACCGGGAGCTCCACCGCACCCGCCAGCCGGTCCGCGTACCCGCCCGGCCCCAGGACGGCCTGCGGGAACGGGTGGCCATCGCACTCTTCGCCGGCGAACGGATCATGGGTTACATCTGGCTGCAGGAAACCGGCGAGGGCTTCGGCCCGGACGTCGAATATGTGCTCACCGGGTCCGCGGCGCGGGTTTCCGCTGAGCTCATCCGCTACCGCAACCAGCAGTCCGTCCACATGCGGGAGGACAGGATCGCGCGGATCCTGTCCGGCCCGGCGGAAGCCGCCGCCAGCGCACACAGCGGCAAGATCCCGTCGGAGCGTCCCGCGGCCCTGCTGCTGATCGGGATGTCCGACGCCGATTCCCGGGCTGAAGACGCCGCGCTGAAGCACGGGGAGCTGGCCAATCTTGCTTCCATCCACGCCGCGGCCTACAAAGCGTCCGCCGTCGTCGGACAGTTCAATGGCGACACCGCCATCATCCTGCCGGACCTGCAGTCCGGCACGGCGGAAACGGGACTGCGCGCCCTCGCCGAAGCAATCGTCCGGGATGCCCGCAAACACCTCGGGATCACTCCGTCCGCCGCTGTGGGACCGTTGGTCCCGGACCTGCTGTCCATCCACACCGCCACCGGCATCACCGAAGCCCTGCTGGCCTGCGTGCGCGGCGCGGAGGACGGGTCAGTGGCCACAGTTGACGACTTCGAAGCGGAAATCCTCTACCGCCAGGCGGTGGGCAACTTCCACGATGCACCTTTCCGGCACCGCAGCCTGGCTGCACTGCTGCACGGTGACGCCGAACTTGCAACAACCCTGCAGGCATATTTCGACGCCTCCTTCGATGTCGCCGAATGCGCCAAACGGATGAACCTGCACAAGAACACCGTCTATTACCGCGTTGCCAAGGCTGTCCGGGTCACCGGCCTGGACTTCGGCAACCCCCGCGACTCTTTAGTGGCCCTGCTCCATCTTCAGGAGTGGGCCGCATCCAACGACAATCCAGGCAGGAAATGAGCACGACACTCAGCGCACCGCCCCTTGGCCTCCTCCTTGAGGACCTCGTCCGGCAGCATCGGCCGCGGAAGGAAACGGGTGCGGTACCCGGCAACATCCCCTTCCTGGCCAGCGTCCCTTTCGACCGGTTCGGGATAGCCGTCGCCACCACCTCCGGTGAAGTCTTTTGCTCCGGCGACGCCGACGTGCCCTTCTCCATCCAAAGCATCTCCAAAGTGTTCACCCTGGCCCTGGCGCTGCAGGGCAGCCGATCCGCCCGGCTGTGGTCACGGGTGCTGCGTGAACCGTCCGGAACAGCCTTCAACTCCCTGGTCCAGCTCGAAGCCGAGCACGGCATTCCGCGCAACCCCTTCATCAACGCCGGCGCCCTGGTGGTCACCGACCACCTGATGGAAGAGACGTCCGACGCCGCCGGGCAGCTCCTGCGGTTCCTCACCGAACAGGCGGGGGGCCAACAGTCCGGGCCGGGCAAGCAGGGCCCGTTCATTGACGGGGCGGCAGCAACCGGCGAACTGGCCTCCAGCAGCCGCAACCTTGCCCTGGCGCACTTCCTGAAGGACTTCGGTAACCTCGCGCAGCCTGCGGAATCCGTGGTGGAAAACTACGTCCGCCAGTGCTCCATCATGATGACCTGCAGGGAGTTGGCCAGGGCTGGACTGTTCCTAGCCAACGACGGCCAGGGAGCGGCCGGCACGGTGTTGTCCCGCAGTGAGGCAAAGCGGATCGGTTCCATCATGCTGACCTGCGGCATGTACGACGCCGCCGGTGAATTCGCCTACCGTGTGGGCCTGCCCGGCAAGAGCGGGGTGGGCGGCGGCATCCTGGTCATCGTGCCGGGCCAGTGCGCCATCTGTGTCTGGAGCCCGCGCCTGGATGCGAAAGGCAATTCCCTCGCAGGTACCGCAGCCCTTGCCGACCTCTCCGACCGCACCGGCTGGTCAGTTTTCTAGTTTTCCCCACCCAGACAGATCTTCCCCGGATCGAAAGGAATACCCATGCCCAACAGCCCCAATGACGAGGTTGAGTTCGACCACATTATTGACGGCGGTCACGCGCATGCGTCTGAGACCTCCCTGCACGCGGAGGACAAGGGTTACCACAAGAACCTCAAGCCCCGGCAGATCCAGATGATCGCGATCGGCGGTGCGATCGGTACCGGCCTGTTCCTGGGCGCCGGCGGCCGGCTCAACGCCGCCGGCCCGTCCCTGGTCATCGCCTACGCGGTCTGCGGGTTCTTCGCGTTCCTGATCCTGCGGGCCCTGGGCGAACTGGTCCTGCACCGGCCCTCCTCGGGCTCCTTCGTCTCCTACGCCCGCGAATTCTTCGGCGAAAAGGCCGCGTTCGTTTCCGGCTGGTTCTACTGGATCAACTGGGCCACCACCACCATCGTGGACATCACCGCCGCCGCCCTCTACATGCACTTCTTCGGCAACTACATCCCCTGGATGGCCGACGTCCCGCAGTGGGCCTGGGCACTGACCGCCCTCCTCGTGGTCCTGGCCCTGAACCTGGTCTCCGTGAAAGTCTTCGGCGAAATGGAATTCTGGTTCGCCCTGATCAAGGTCGCCGCCCTCGTCGCGTTCCTCATCATCGGCACCTACTTCGTCATCTTCGGCACCCCCGTCGACGGCCAACAGGTCGGCCTCAGCCTCCTCTCCGATAACGGCGGGATCTTCCCCAACGGCCTGCTGCCCATGATCATCCTCATGCAGGGCGTCCTGTTCGCCTACGCCTCCATCGAACTCGTCGGCACCGCCGCCGGCGAAACCGAAAACCCCGAAAAAATCATGCCCAAGGCCATCAACTCCGTGGTCTTCCGGATCGCCGTGTTCTACGTCGGCTCCGTGATCCTGCTGGCCCTGCTGCTGCCCTTCACCGCCTACCAAAAAGGCGTCAGCCCCTTCGTGACCTTCTTCGGCTCCATCGGCGTCCAGGGCGTGGACGTCATCATGAACCTCGTGGTCCTCACCGCCGCCCTGTCCTCCCTGAACGCCGGGCTCTACTCCACCGGCCGGATCCTGCGCTCCATGTCCGTCAACGGCTCCGCCCCCCGCTTCGCCTCCCGCATGAACAAAGCAGGCGTCCCCTACGGCGGCATCGCCATCACCGCCGTCGTCTCCCTCCTCGGCGTCCCGCTGAACTACCTCGTCCCCGCCGAAGCCTTCGAAATCGTCCTCAACATCGCCTCCGTCGGCATCGTCATGACCTGGGCCACCATCGTCCTGTGCCAGATCCAACTCAAACGCTGGGCCGACAAAGGCTGGGTCGAACGCCCCTCCTTCCGCATGTTCGGCGCCCCCTACACCGGCTACCTCTCCCTGCTCTTCCTCGCCGGCGTCCTCATCATGGTCTTCATCGACTCACCCCTGACCATGCTCGTCACCGCCATCGCCTCCACCCTCATGATCATCGGCTGGTACGCCTGCCGCACCCGCATCCGCCACATCGCCGAAACCCGCGACGGCTACACCGGGAAGTCTCCCGTCATCGCCAACCGCACCCCCATCTCCTGAGCCCGCCACTTCCGCCAACTTCCGAGCTAGAGAAAGAACATGACACCAGAGCCGCAGTCCACCCTGTCCTCCTCCCCTGCCCGGCCCACCGGCGTCGTCCATCACCAACAGGACGCTGACCAGCAGGACGCCGCCCAGCCAAAGGCGGCGGACCCCGCGGTGCCCACCCTGAAATCGGCCGGCCATGTGATCGTTGATTCGCTGGTGGCACACGGCGTGGAACGGACCTACGTGGTTCCCGGCGAGAGCTTCCTGGACGTGCTGGACGGCCTGCACAGCTCGCAGATCGACACCATCGTCTGCCGCCACGAAGGTGGCGCCGCGTACATGGCGGAGGCCGACGGGAAGCTGAACCAGCGTCCCGGGGTGGCGATGGTGACCCGCGGGCCCGGTGCCGCCAACGCCCACGTGGGGCTGCACACCGCATGGCAGGACTCCACCCCCATGCTGCTCTTCGTGGGCCTGATCCCGTTTGCCCACCGGGACCGCGAGGCGTTCCAGGAGTTCGACATCAAGTCCTGGTTCGATACCGGCGCCAAGCGGGTGATGGTCCTTGACCACCCGGAACGGGCGTCCGAGATCGTTGCAGAAGCCATGTTCGCGGCCATGAGCGGCAGGCCCGGGCCAGTGGTGGTCGGCCTGCCCGAGGACGTCATCCGGCGGCAGGTCAGCCCCGTGCTGCACCCTGCCATCCCCGTGGCCGCCGGGGGCATGGGCAGCACGGATGCGGCAGCCCTGGAAGCGGCGCTGGCACAATCCAGCAGGCCCCTTTTCGTCACCGGCGGCAACGACTGGACGCAGGAGGCCGCGGACCGGCTCACCGCGTGGCTTGAACGGCACCACATCCCGGCCGCGGCGGAATGGCGGACGCAGGGAACGGTGCCCTTCGATTCGCCTTCCTATGTGGGACCCATCGGCTACGGCCGGCCACGCCCCACCTACGACCTGCTGGAGGAGACCGACCTCCTGGTATTTGTGGGGACAGTGCCGGGGGACGTCATTACGGACGGTTTCGTCTGCCGGCAGGACTGGAACAAGCAGAATTTCCTGGTCACGGTGGACCCGTCGCTGCGCGGAAGGTCCGGTCCGGTGTCGCGGCAGATCCTGGCCAAGCCGGAAGCGTTCGTGCGCGGACTGAAGGACATCAGCCTGCCGGTGAAGGAAGAGTGGAAGGCCTGGACGGGCCGGATGCGCGCCGAGCAGGAGCGCTTTGCCGCGCTGCCTCCCGCTACCCCGGCTGCAGGGCAGGCGCGGATGGACACCCTGATGGCCAACCTCGTCCCGCGGCTCCCTGAAGATGCACTGGTGACGTTCGGTGCAGGTGAACACACCAACTGGGCCCACCGGTATTTCCCCACCCGCCGTTACGCGTCCATGATCAGCGCGCGCAACGGTTCCATGGGCTACTCCGTCCCCTCTGCCATCGCCGCGTCCCTGGCCGAACCGCGACGGCGCGTGGTCACCATCGCAGGGGACGGCGAGTTCCTCATGAACGGGCAGGAGCTGGCAACCGCTGCCCAGTATGGCGCCACGCCCCTGGTGATCGTGATGGACAACCAGGAGTACGGCACCATCCGGACCCACCAGGAGCGGCACTACCCTTCCCGTGTGTCCGGAACACAGCTGAAAAACCCCGATTTCGGGCTGATGGCTCGCGCATTCGGCGGATTCGGGGTCACCGTGACCGAGGACCGGGACGTGCCGGCCGCTTTGGATGCCGCCCTGGCAGCCATTGACAGGGACGGCATGTTCGCGTTGATCCACCTCGTGGTGGAGCAGCGGGTCAAGGCGTACTAGGGTGACGCGGTGGTGACAGGGCCGACGGCGGGACCTTGCGCCGCCGGCCTTGGCCCGTTGGAGACGCACCCGTCATGAAACAGAACGGAAGGCCGGCACAAAAGTGCCGGCCTTCCCTTTGCTGTTATGCCCGTTAGAGCTTGTCCGTGGGGTTCTCGCCGCCCTTGTGGCTGGCCCCGCGGAGGTTCTCCTGGACCTTCCCGAACAGGTCCTTGATGGTGGACTCCGCGTTGGAAATGACGTCCACGGGCACGTAGACCTGATGGGTCACAGGCAGGTCGTACTCGTCCTTCAGGTGCGTGCCGTTTCCCACCCCCGTCAGGGACAGGTAGACCATGGCCTCAGTCCGGGCGATACCGGCGAGCTTCCCAAAGACGACGGTGAACTCGTTCGGCTGGAAGCTGATTGTCTGCCCGATGTGGCTGCGGCCCAGTTCACCGGCCTGAACGGCCTTCTCCGATTGGCTTCCGGTGTAGTCCATGAACTTCTCCTTCGATCGCCGACACGTACTTTGGCAGTCTAACCCCACCCTTTCCCGCCGCCACAGGGCCCCTGCTGGAGGGCTGCACAAGAATGCACGGGAATGGGTGGCCATTCCTCCATTGAGCCGCACGCCGGCGCACCTGTTTGATGGCATCACCGGGGTGGCAGCAGCCGCCCCGGCCAAGCCCGCTCAAAGGAATAACCGTGACTTCAATGACGAGCCGCGTAAAAAGTCCCGTCCGCTGGGACGACGTCGAAACCGGCGACACCGTGGAACTCAGCAGGGACGGACGCGCCGTTTTCGGCGGCCTGGTGGATGCCCGGACGGATGACGGCGACGTGGTCTGGGTGACAGCTCCCGCTGGAGGCCGGCGGCTGTTCCATATCGCAGACGGCTTCGACCTGGCAGGGGTGCCGGCATGACGGACTGCCCGGACGATTGCCCCTACTGCAGCGGGCCGGAGACCGACTGAGGGCCGGTAGAATCTTGAGGGCCCGGGACCAGGCTCCGGGCCAGTAGGCGGAACCGGCCCTGCAACCTGCGGTGCCGGCTGACAGCAGGAGGAGCAGCCATGCGTCGTTCCCTCCCGCGGGCACCCTTCCACCTCCTCCGCGCCTCTGCCCTGGCCGCCGGCACCCTGGCCCTGGCCGCCGGCGCCCACGTGGCCGGCGGAGGCCAACTGCCTGCCCCTGGCATCCTCCTGGCGGTGCTGGCCCTGACCGCGCTGGCCAGCACAGCTGCCACCCGCCTTCGACTCTCCCTTCCCGCCATTGGCGCGCTCCTGGGCAGCGGCCAACTGGCCCTGCATGAGGTCCTCAGTGCTTTCTCCGCTCCCCTTCAGGGCGCGGCGGCCGTGTCTGCGCCAGGCCACGTGCACAGCGGCAGCCTGGCTGCGTTCAGTGCGTTTGCTCCCCTTGCCGAACACCTGAGTCCCGCGGACCCCGGGCGGGCGCCCCTGATGCTCGCAGCGCATGCAGCGGCCACGCTGGGCTGCGCGCTGCTTCTCGCCAAAGGTGAGGCTGCCCTGTGGGCACTGGCCGCCTGGCTCCGGCCCTTTGCCGGCCTTCCGCGGCCCGTGGTACCTGTCGCTGCAGTCCGCCTGGATGGACTGTTCAGGCATGTCCCCCTGCGCCGCTCCCCCTGGCGCAACCTCCGCCAGGACAGCCGGCGCGGCCCGCCTTCCGCCGTCGTGCTTCCCCTTTAAGGCCCGGCACCGGCTTTCGGCCCGGCGTCGGGGACCAGACTTTGCACCCCCTCCATCAGGGGCGTGCGCCAGAAAGGCAACCATGACAACCCCGTTCCTTTGCCGTACCCTGACAACGTCCGCGGCCGTCGCAGGCTCAGCTGCACTCCTGCTCGCCGCGGCGGGCGGCGCCTCAGCGCATGTTGGGGTGACGCCGGACAAGACCGACGCCGGCTCCTACGCCCTGCTGACGTTCGGCATCCCCCACGGCTGTGACACGTCGCCCACCACCAAAGTGGCCATTACGCTCCCCCCGGAACTCAATGACGCCCAACCCACGGTGAACCCCAACTGGACCGCGGAAAAGGTGACCGAACAGTTTGCCGAACCCCGGAAGCTTCCGGACGGTACCGCCATCACCAAGCGGACCAGCCAGATCGTCTATACGGCCAAAACCCCGCTGAGCCCCGAACTCCGCGACGCCCTGGTCCTTTCCGTGCACCTGCCGGTCACTGCCGGAACAACCCTGCACTTTCCCACGCTGCAGACCTGCGAAAGCGGCCAGACGGACTGGTCCCAGATTGCCGGTGAGGGCCAGGATCCGCACGACCTGGAGGCCCCGGCGCCCTCACTGACGATCTCCCCGGCGGGCGGAGCAGACGCCCACGGCACGGCGGGATCAGCGCACGCCACCGAGCAGGCTGCGGCCGTGACAGACAGCGGTGCGGATGTCCGCAGTTGGACCGGGCTCGCCGCCGGCGTGGGCGGGCTGGTCCTGGGCGGGGCCGCCCTGTTCCGGGGCAGGGGCGCCCGCCGCATGCCGGGCGGCAACCAGTAGGAACCTATTTGATGCCCGGATCATCACGATCCGGGCATCAAATAGGCCCTCCTGCCGGTCGGATCGTTGACGCGGGCAACGGGTACCGCGAAGGTGGTGCCATGAGGTCTCAGAAAATTTCCCAAGGGTTGGCCATGACGACGGCGGCCGCAGCGGCAGCCCTGCTGCTCACCGCGTGCGGTGCCAGCCAACCGCAGTCCCAGACGACGACGCCGCCCGCCACCGGGCAGGCAAGCCAATCGCCCTCGTCACCGGCGTCCACCACGCCGCCGCCGTCCTCGGCGTCTTCGCCGCCGGCCACGTCGGCGCCGGCGTCCCCCGCCCCCGGCACCACTGCCGCCGCTGCACCCGGGCTATGCAAGTCAGCCGGGCTTACCGCAGCCACCGATGCCTCCGGAGGCGGTGCTGCCGGCAGTGTCTACATGAAGCTCAACCTCACCAACAAGGGCCCCGAGCCCTGCATCCTCAAGGGTTTCCCGGGCGTCTCCCTGGTGGCGGACGCCGCCGGCGCCCCCATCGGTGCACCCGCCACCCGCGACGACTCCGCCGGCGTCGTTGACGTCCTGCTGGCCCCCGGCCAGACCGGCACGGCGGTGCTGCGCTACACGCAGGCAGGCAACTACATGGACTGCTCGCTTGTGGATGCGGCCGGGTACCGCATCTACCCGCCGGAGGACACCGACTCGCTGTTCATCCCGCAGCCCACCAGGGCCTGCAGCAACGCGAACATCACCTTGCTGAGCATCGGGGCGTTCCAGCCCGCCTGACAGGCCCGCCTGACAACAGGGCAACAAGTCCCGGACAGGCCGAAGGCGGCCCGGCAATCAAGCCGGGCCGCCTTCCGTACTGCTGGACCGTCGTCGGACATTCCTGCTTGGCCGACTCCGCGTTGGTTCTTACCGCTTGTTACCGCGTTGCCGTGGTGGTGCGTCCGGCGCCCGCCGTGCCGCGGGTCAGGGCCACGCCCAGGCCGATCATGGCGACACCGAGGACAAAGTGCAGCCAGTTGTCCGCAGTGTTGACCGGTACGAAGTTGGCAGCGCTGTCCTGGCCGATGAGCAGGCCGTAGAGCCACAGCACCAGGTAGATGGCGCCGCCAACCACCAGGTAGTTCTTTGAGGCAGCCGCGCTGCGGGCCATCGCCACGCCCGCGGCGCCGAAGAGCAGGTGGACGATGTTGTGCAGGATCGAAACCTGGAAGAGACCCAGCAGCAGTGCCCCGGATCCGTGCCCGGCGAACCCCAGGGAGTCGTAGTTGGAAGTGATGCCCGGGATGAACCCCAGGACCCCTACCAGGAGGAAGACCACGCCTACGGCAAGGGTGGCTTTTTGAACGTTGGTCCGGCCCACAGTGCGACCGCCGGAATTCATGGTTGTCATGATTTCTCCTGCTTGTGTCGTAGTACGTATCTGGCTGCCGGGCGATGCATGACCAATACTGCTCGACCGTAGACTTAAACCCCGACATCATAAGTATACTTAGCAAATCCGCCGCGGATAGTAGGGCTCGATAACAGAGCCATCACAAAGTGGCCTGCGAGGGCCTTGGACCGGAGGCAGGTTGGACTGGCATGACGTCGATTTGGCTGGACCGCAGGGATCCCTTCACATCTGATCCATTCGAACCGGACAGCAGGTATGACACGGTGGTGGCGGGCGCCGGCCTCACCGGCCTGGTCACCGCACTGCTGCTGGCCCGCTCCGGGCAAAGCGTGCTGGTGCTCGAAGCCCGCCACCCCGGCGCCGTGACCACCGGCAACACCACCGCAAAAGTAACCCTGCTGCAGGGCACGTTCCTGT
Source organism: Arthrobacter sp. B1I2 (assembly GCF_030816485.1). Classification (NCBI taxonomy): domain Bacteria; kingdom Bacillati; phylum Actinomycetota; class Actinomycetes; order Micrococcales; family Micrococcaceae; genus Arthrobacter; species Arthrobacter sp. B1I2. Next base: position 376,128 of record NZ_JAUSYC010000001.1, read on the forward strand.
CCCAGCTCGCCCGCCAGTATTCCCGGAAGCAGGTGCAGGCCTACGTGGACGGCAACCGCGAGGGCCAGGCATGGCTGCTGCGCTACCTGGAGGAACAGAACGTTCCCTTCCAGCGTCGCAACGCTTACACCTATGCTGCGTCGGCCCAGGGCACGGAGAAGCTTCGGGAAGAAGTCAGCGCCGCCGCCACTGCCGGGCTGGACGTGGAGTACGTGCGCGACGCCGGCCTGCCGTTCCCCGTCCACGGCGCCGTCCGCCTGAACGACCAGGCACAGATCAACCCGATGGAGGTCCTCGACGCACTGGTGGCGGACATCCGCGGCCGCGGCGGGCGCATCGTCAGCGGCGTGCGCCTCCGCGACGTGACCGGCGATGCGCCTTCCGCCGTCCGAACCGACAGGGGCAGCGTCAGGGCGGACAAGGTGGTCCTGGCCACTGGAATCCCCGTCCTGGACCGCGGCCTGTACTTCGCCAAGCTGAAGCCAAGCCGTTCCTACGCGGCGGCGCTTGAACTTCAGGAGGACCAGGCGCCCCCGCCGGGCATGTACATCTCCGTTGAGCAGCCCACCCACTCCCTGCGCGACTACGAGGTGGACGGCAGGAACCTGCTGCTCGTGGGCGGCCACGGGCACCATGTGGGCCGGACGGAGTCGGAAAAGGCACACCTCGCCGGACTGCTTGACTGGGCCGGGCAGCATTACCCGGGCGCGGCCACCACGCACACGTGGTCCGCCCAGGACTACATGCCCACCAACCTCATGCCGTTCTTCGGCAAACTTCCCCGCGGCAAGGGCCAGATCTACTTCGGCACCGGCTACAACAAGTGGGGAATGACCAACGCCGTCGCGGCCGCGCTGGGCATATCGGCGGACATCCTGGGCGGGCAGCTGCCCTGGGCTGACGCCATCCACCACCGCATCACCTCACCGGCAGGTGCGTTGTCCGCCGTGGCGCTTAATGCCGGCGTGGCTGCCAGGATGGCCTCCGACTGGGGAAAGGTGACCGCCGAGGGCCGGAAGACTGACGGCCTGAAACGGGGCAAGGACCAGCCTGCCGCCACTGTCCCCGCCGCGCCTGCTCCTGCCGGTGCTGCTGCCGCGGGTCCTGCTGTTGCCGGTGCTGCTGCTTCCGGCGCCCCCGCTGAAGGCCAGGGCAAGGTCTACCGCGAGGGCAACCGGCCGGTGGCGGTGTCCACCGTAGGCGGAACCACCTGCCGGCTCTCTGCAGTCTGCACGCATCTGGGCGGCATCCTGCACTGGAACGACAACGAACAGACGTGGGACTGCCCCCTGCACGGCTCGCGCTTCACGAACGAGGGCAAGCTGCTCGAGGGCCCGGCCACCAAGGACCTGCCGGAAGCGGGAACTGCTTGATCCGGACTCTTTCGTGCGGGATATCACTGTCCGGGATGCCGGGTTGGATCCGGCCAGGTTCGGCCCGCGGCGGAACCTGGGGACGTTCCGGAATTCAGTGTCAGTGCCTTGGGGCATGATGGAGGCATGAACCAGGAACAGCGTCCTGCCGGCAGCGGTGTTTCCGGCGCGGCCGCCCCGATGGGACAGTTCAGCCGGGCCACCCGCGACTGGTTCCTGGGCGCGTTTTCGGAGCCCACACCTGCACAGGCAGGGGCCTGGAACGCCATTTCCTCCGGCTCGCATGCGCTGGTGGTGGCACCTACGGGTTCCGGAAAAACCCTCGCAGCCTTCCTCTGGGCCCTGGACCGGCTCCTGGGCTCCACGTCCGAGGCCCCTGATTCCGCCGGCGCTGAGGCGCCGGCGAAAGGCAAACGGAACCGGGCGCCCAAGCGCAAGACCCGCGTCCTCTACATTTCACCCCTCAAGGCTTTGGGCGTGGACGTTGAACGAAACCTGCGGTCCCCTCTGATCGGCATCACCCAGACGGCCAAGCGGCTGGGACTTCCCGCGCCGTTGATCACGGTGGGGGTCCGGTCCGGTGATACTCCCGCCGCGGACCGGCGCGCGCTTTTGAGCAACCCGCCGGACATCCTCATCACCACCCCCGAGTCCTTGTTCCTCATGCTCACCTCGAAGGCCCGGGAGACCCTCACCGAGGTGGACACCATCATCATCGACGAGGTCCACGCCGTGGCCGGGACCAAGCGCGGGGCGCACCTTGCCGTATCCCTTGAGCGGCTGGACGCTCTGCTGCCCAAACCCGCACAGCGCATCGGGCTTTCCGCCACGGTGGAGCCCCGGGAACTCGTGGCCCAGTTCCTGGCCGGTTCTGCCCCCGTGGAAATCGTCGCGCCGCCGGCCAGGAAAAACTGGGACCTTACAGTTTCCGTGCCGGTGGAGGACATGTCGGACCTGCAGGGCGCGGCCGGGGCGTTCGATTCCGGCCCGGCCTCCGGGCTGCAGCCGCAGGCTTCCATCTGGCCAAATGTGGAGGAGAAGATCGTGGACCTGGTGCTGGCCAACCAGTCCACCATCGTCTTCGCCAATTCCCGGCGCCTGGCCGAACGCCTCACTGCCCGGCTCAATGAGATCTACACCGAACGCCAACTGGTTGCGGTCGGCGGCGGCTGGGACGAGCCCGGCCCGGAAGGGCAGGCGGGTGCACCCGGCACGTTGGCGGGACCGTCGTCGGTTGTTCCCGCGTCAACCGCCACGCCGGCGCACATGATGGCCCAGGCGGGGACTTCCGCCGGGGCTGATCCGGTGCTGGCCCGCGCCCACCACGGTTCCGTTTCCAAGGACCAGCGCGCGCTCATCGAGGACGACCTCAAGTCCGGTCGGCTGCGGTGCGTGGTGGCCACGTCGTCCCTGGAACTGGGCATCGACATGGGTGCTGTGGACCTGGTGGTGCAGGTGGAATCGCCGCCGTCCGTGGCCAGCGGCCTGCAGCGGGTGGGCCGGGCGGGGCACCAGGTGGGCGAAATTTCCCAGGGCGTTCTATTCCCCAAGCACCGGGCAGACCTGGTCCACACGGCCATCACCGTGGAGCGGATGCTGGACGGCAAGATCGAGCGGCTCAGCATCCCGGCCAACCCGCTGGACATCCTGGCCCAGCAGACCGTGGCCGCAACCGCCCTGGGCAGTATCGATGTGGAGGAATGGTTCAGCACCGTGCGCCGGTCCGCACCTTTCGCTTCCCTCCCCCGCTCAGCGTTCGAAGCCACCCTCGACCTGCTGGCGGGGCGCTACCCGTCTGACGAATTCGCCGAACTCCGGCCACGGATCATCTGGGACCGCAATGCCGGCACCATCGAAGGGCGGCCCGGGGCCCAGCGCCTGGCCGTCACGTCCGGCGGCACCATCCCGGACCGCGGCCTGTTCGGCGTCTACATCATCGGCACCGAACAGGAGGGGGCGGCCCCCTCCGAGGACGGCAAACCGGCGCGCACTCCCAAGGGCGGCCGGCGGGTGGGCGAGCTGGACGAAGAGATGGTCTACGAGTCCCGGGTGGGCGACGTCTTTGCCCTCGGTGCCACCAGCTGGAAGATCGAGGACATCACCCATGATCGTGTCCTGGTCTCCCCTGCGTTCGGCCAGCCCGGCAAGCTGCCGTTCTGGAAGGGCGATTCCCTGGGGCGGCCGGTGGACCTGGGCCGTGCCCTTGGCGCGTTTGTCCGGGAACTGTCGGCGTCCGACGCCGGCCCTGCCACCGAGCGCTGCAAGGCCAGCGGCCTGGACGAATTCGCTGCCAACAACCTGATCCAGTACCTCAGCGAGCAGAAGCAGGCCACCGAAGTGGTCCCCAGCGACACCACCCTGGTGGTGGAGCGGTTCCACGACGAACTGGGCGATTGGCGCGTCATCCTGCACAGTCCGTTCGGGATGCCTGTGCACGCGCCCTGGGCCCTGGCCGTCGGACAACGGCTCCACCAGCGCTACGGACTGGACGGTTCGGCCATGGCGGCCGACGACGGCATCGTGCTGCGGGTGCCCATGATGGAGGATGAGCCGCCCGGCGCCGAGCTGTTCCTCTTCGATCCCGAGGAACTGGAGCAGATCGTCACTGCCGAGGTGGGCGGCAGCGCCCTGTTCGCGTCGCGCTTCCGGGAGTGCGCCGCCCGCGCCCTCCTGCTGCCCCGGCAGACCCCCGGCAAGCGCCAGCCGCTGTGGCAGCAGCGCCAGCGGTCGGCCCAGCTGCTGGATGTGGCCCGGAAGTACCCCACGTTTCCCATCGTGCTGGAAACGGTGCGTGAGTGCCTGCAGGACGTCTACGATCTGCCGGCGCTGAAGGACATTGCCGCGTCCGTCGAGCGGCGGGAGCTGCGGATTGTGCAGACCACCACGCAGCAGCCCTCGCCGTTCGCCAAGTCCCTTCTCTTCGGCTACGTGGCCCAGTTCCTGTACGAGGGCGATTCCCCGCTCGCGGAACGGCGGGCCGCCGCCCTGGCCCTGGACTCCACCCTCCTCAACGAGCTGCTGGGCCGGGTGGAGCTGCGCGAACTTCTGGACGCCAAGGTCATCGAGGCCACCGAACGCGAACTGCAGCGCCTGGCCCCGGACCGGCGTGCACGCGGGATCGAAGGCGTCGCCGACCTGCTGCGGCTGCTGGGCCCGCTTGCCCCAGAGGAAACGGCGGCCCGGCTCCAGCGTGCTGCGGCGGGTGGGCAGGACGTCGATGTGGTTGAGCCCGCCGGAACCGCCGACGTGCCGGCTGAGCCCGTGGAAGCCGAACCTGCCGGAACCGGACCCGTGGAGGCTGCCGCCTCTGTTGCCGAGGCGGCAGCCCACCTCGCTGCCCTCCAGCGCGCCAACCGCGCCATCAAGGTCAACATCGGCGGGGTGGAACGCTTCGCCGCCGTGGAAGATGCTGCCCGCCTCCGCGACGCCATCGGCGTGCCGCTGCCCATGGGTGTCCCGCTGGCCTTCATCGAGCCGGTGGCGGATCCGTTGGGCGATCTCGTCTCCCGGTATGCCCGGACGCATGGGCCCTTCACCGCAACCGAGGCAGCCGGCCGGCTGGGCCTTGGCGTGGCCGTGGTGGGTACAGCGCTGAAACGCCTGGCAGCGGATGGACGCGTAGTGGAGGGCGAGTTCCGGCCCCATGTCGTCCCGCCGGAAGCCGCCGTCCCCGATTCCGAACGGCAAGAGGGCACCTCCCTGGCCGCCGGGGAACCTGGCGAACCACAGCCAACTGATGAGCTGCGGGCACCTGCCGCCTCCCCCGCCGATGTTCCGCACACTGTTGCCAGCGAATGGTGCGACGCCGAGGTGTTGCGCAAGCTCCGGCGTCGGAGCCTGGCCGCGCTGCGCGCCGAAGTGGAACCGGTGGACGCCGCCGCCTACGGACGGTTCCTGCCCGCATGGCAGCATGTCAGGACCCCGGGCGGCGGCCGCGGCCAGCCCTCGCTGCGGGGACTGGACGGCATCATCACCGCCATCGACCAGCTCTCCGGGGTGCCCGTTCCCGCGTCGGCATGGGAACCCCTGGTGCTGGCAACACGGGTGTCCAATTACCAGCCGGCCATGCTGGATGAACTGATGGCCGCCGGTGAAGTCCTGTGGTCCGGGGCTGGCGCGCTGCCCGGAAACGACGGCTGGATCAGCCTTCATCTGGCGGATTCTGCGGAACTGACGCTCAACCCCGCGCCCGAGTTTGAGCCGGGGGACGCCAGCCAGCGGCTCCTGGACCATCTGCGGAACAACGGCGGCGGGTATTTCTTCCGCCAGATGACCGAGGTGGCCGGCGGCATGGACGCCGTCCTGGGCGACCAGGAGGTGGTGGCTGCGCTGTGGGACCTCGCGTGGGCCGGCAGGATCACCGGGGACACGTTCGCCCCGGTCCGGGCCCTGATCGCCGGAGGCCACACGGCCCACCGCCAGGTGGCGCGCGCACCGCGTGCCAGGGCACCGCGGCTGAGCCGGCTGGGCCGTTCGCACGGCACCGGGTTAATGGGGTCCCCCGGGCTGGCGGGTGGCCGCTACGGAACGCAGGGTGCGGCCACCCCGCCCACTGCTGCCGGACGCTGGTCCGCCCTCCCCGAGCCCGAACTCGATCCCACCATCCACGCCCGCGCCACCGCGGAACTCCTGCTGGACCGCTACGGCGTGGTGACCAGGGGCTCGGTCATGGCAGAACAGATCCTGGGCGGCTTCGGGCTGATGTACAAGGTGCTGGCCCGGCTGGAGGAGGCCGGCCGCTGCCGCCGCGGTTACTTCATCGAACACCTGGGCGCCGCCCAGTTCGCGGTCCCCGCCACCGTGGACCGGCTCCGCTCCTACTCCGAAGACACGCAACTGGCCAAGGCCGAGCCGGTGGCCCTGGCCCTCGCAGCCACCGATCCCGCCAACCCCTATGGCGCGGCCTTGCCCTGGCCGGCGCTGCAGGATGATGCCGGCACCGGGCACCGTCCCGGCCGTAAGGCCGGCGCTCTGGTCGTTTTGGTGGACGGCGCACTGGTCCTGTACGTAGAGCGCGGCGGGAAAACACTTCTGGCGTTCAGCGATGACGACGCCGTCCTGGCGGCGGCAGGAGCCGCCCTGGTGGGGGTGGTGACCCGCGGCGCGGTGGACAAACTGATCATGGAAAAGGTGAACGGGCACGGCATCCTGGATACCCCGGTTGCTGCTGCCCTCAGCTCCGCCGGCGCCTACTCCACCCCAAAGGGATTGAGGATCCGTGCCTGAAGGCGATTCCGTCTGGCGGGCAGCCCGCCAGTTGCACCAGGCCCTGGCCGGACAGAGGTTGACGGCCTCGGACTTCCGCGTGCCCCGTTACGCCACCCTGAATCTGGCCGGCTGGACCGTCGCCGAGGTAATTCCCCGGGGCAAGCACCTGCTGATGCGGGTCGTCAGCCCGGAGGACAAAAGGCTGACCATCCACTCACACCTGAAGATGGAAGGTGCCTGGCAGGTCTATCCGCCTGGCGGGAGGTGGCGCAAACCGGGTTTCACCGCCCGGTGCGTGCTGCGCACGGCCGTGGCGGACGCCGTCGGCTTCTCCCTTGGCATTGTGGAAGTGGTAGCCACGGCCAACGAGGATTCCATCGTGGGGTTCCTGGGCCCGGACCTCCTGGGCCCGGACTGGGACCTTGACGAGGCGGAACGCCGTCTTCGCTCGCGCCCCGAGGTTCCGGTGGGAGTTGCCCTTCTGGACCAGCGGAACCTCGCGGGCATCGGAAACATTTACCGTTGCGAGGCGTGTTTCCTGTCCGGGGTCCATCCCGCCACACCCGTCGCGGACGTCGCGGACGTGCGGACCATGATGACTGACGCGAAGCAGCTTTTGGAGGTCAACCTTGGGCCCGGCCGCCGCGTCACCATCCTCAACGCCCGGGGCATGCCGGTGGGCAGGATGGCGGGCAGGCCCGGCTACTGGGTGTACGGCCGGGAACGCCAACCCTGCCTGAAGTGCGGCACGCCCATCCAGCGCGGACTCCTGGGCAAGCCGAACGGCGAGGAGGAACGGGACATCTATTTCTGCCCGAAGTGCCAGCCGGCGCCAGTCTGACGTGCCCCGTGACGTGCCCGCGCGAGGTTCCCGGGGGGAAAGGAACGCCGGCCCCGTCTTTCCAGCGCCCAGCCCGGTCGTCAGCTGCACAGCTCCGGGCTCCCGGCAGGAACCGGAGGAACGGAAGGACGCACCACGAAGCGTGGCAGCAGCGCATGGACAAGGGGGCCGATGGCCAAGGCGTAAACCACGGTGCCCACGCCCACCGAACCGCCGAGCAGCCAGCCGGCGGCGAGCACGGTCACCTCGATGAGGGTGCGTGAGACCCTGACGGACCAGCCGGTGCGGCGCGCCAATCCTGTCATCAGGCCGTCGCGGGCGCCCGGCCCGAAGCCGGCACCGATGTAGCACGCTGAGGCGATAGCGTTCACCAGGACTGCCCCGGCGAGGAGCCCAATTTGGCCGGCCAGGTGGTTCACGGCAGGGAGCAGGGCCAGGCCGACGTCCGCAAACACGCCCACCAGAACCGCATTGCAGAGGGTGCCGAAGCCGGGCATCTGCCGGAGCGGGATCCAGAGCAGCAGGACCAGGAAACTCACAATGATAACCACCACGCCGATGCTCAGGCCTGTCCGGTTGGCCAGTCCCTGGTGGAAGACGTCCCAGGGGTCCAGGCCGAGCCCGGCGCGGATGAACATGGCCAGGGAGATGCCGTACATGGCGAGACCGGTGAGGAGCTGGAGGAGTCTGCGGGTCATCATGGAAACAACCTTTCCATGCAACTGGCATTGGATTACATAGCCAGTTTGAGATACTGGCTACATGTCCACCACCCTGAGCGCCTCGGCACTGTCCCGCCTGCTTGGCGCTTGGAACAACGGCACGGGACCGGCCTACCGGGAATTAGCGGACGTGGTGCGGCTCCTGATCCTGGATGGCCGCGTGGCCCTGGACAGCGCACTGCCCAGCGAACGCTCCCTTTCGGCAGCACTCGGCATCAGCCGGACGACGGTGACAGCTGCCTACTCCAGCCTCCGCGAGCAGGGCTTCCTCAGCAGCGGCCAGGGCAGCCGCGGCAAAACCCGCATCCCCGAACTCACGCCTTTCGGCCGGGCGTTTTACGGTCCTCGGCCGCGGGCCGCTGATCCCTTCACCGCACCCGGCCTCGCCGCCCCGGAAGGGTTGATCGACCTTGCCTATTCCGCGTTGCCGGCCAGCGGCGAGATGGTGCACCGGGCCTTCGCCGCGGCGTTGACGGAGCTTCCGGCCCTGCTGCCGGGGTTTGGGTACGACGCGTTGGGACTGATGCCCTTGCGCCAGGCGATTGCGGACAGGTATTCGGCAGCTGGAGTGCCCACGCAGCCAGGGCAGATCATGGTGACGTCCGGCGCGCAGCATGCCCTGACCATCGTCATCCGCGCGTTGGCAGACCGGCAGGACCGGGTGATGGTGGAGCACCCCAGCTACCCCCACGCGTTGGACGCCGTCCGGGCCGCAGGCTGCCGTGTGGTCCCGGTGGCTTTCGCGGAGTCCGGCTGGGACCTGCCCGCGATGGAGTCCGCGATGGCCCAGCAACAAACGAAGCTCGCCTACCTGGTCCCGGACTTCCACAACCCCACGGGCATGATCATGCCTGACTCCCAGCGGGGCCGGCTGGTCCGCGCCGCCGCCGCTGCCGGGACCGTGCTGGTGGCGGATGAGACACTCCGTGAACTGAACCTCGACGGCGTCGCCACCACTCCCCTGGCCGCCTTCGGCAGCACAGTCGTGTCCATCGGATCGCTGAGTAAGTCGCATTGGGGCGGCCTGCGGACCGGCTGGATCCGTGCATCGGAAGCGATGATCCAACGGTTTGCCGCAGCACGCACCACCCTGGACCTGGGCGGGCCCGTCATGGAGCAGCTCGCCGCCGCCCACCTGGTGCGGGCCCTGGACGAGCCTCTGCCCGCACTGCTGGACACCCTCCGCGGCAACCGGACAACATTGGTGGGCCTTCTGGCAGAACATCTGCCCACGTGGCGCACCACGCAGCCCGCCGGTGGCCTCTCCATCTGGTGCCGGCTTCCCGCGCCTATCAGCACGGCACTGACAGTGCTGGCGCCGGACTTCGGCATCCGGCTGGCGGCAGGACCGCGGTTTGGCATCGGTGGCGCGTTCGAACGCAACCTGCGGCTGCCGTTTACCCTCCCACCGGACAAGCTCGAAACAGCAGTGTTGGCGCTGCGCGCTGCCCGGGACAAGCTGGACGCCGCTCCCCAGCTGCGGCGCTCACTCACCCGGGCCCCCGCCGTCGCCATCGCCTGACGCGGAGCCCGGACCGGCGGCGCCGGTAGAATGGACCGGTGATGCAATCCCCCCTTCCCGTGCGCGACGGCGTCAACGCCACCCGCCTGCGGCTCCCGGAAGAGGGCCCGTGGGACACCGCGATGGACTACATGATGCACCGCTGGGGGCACATCGATCCGCAGGGAATTGAGGACAGGTTCGACGCCGGCGAGATCGTTGGCGAGGGCGGCATCCCCCTGGACCGCGCCACCCCGCTGCAGGACCACACCTTCATCTGGTACTACCGCACGCTGCCGCCGGAGACGCGGCTGCCCGTGGAAATCAGCATCCTGCACCAGGACGAACACCTGCTGGTGGTGGACAAGCCACACTTCCTGCCCACCACGCCCGGTGGCACCTACATCCAGGAGTCGGCCCTGGTCCGCCTGCGGAACCAGCTCGACCTGCCGGACCTGATCCCCATGCACCGGCTGGACCGCATGACCGCCGGCGTGCTGCTCTTCTCCACCAACCCGAAGACCCGCGGCAAGTACCAGGTGCTCTTCGAGAAGCGGCAGGTGCAGAAGGAATACGAGTGCGTCTCGGCCGCCGAGCCGGCGCCGGGACATCCCGCCGTCGAGTTTCCCGTGGTGGTCCGCAACCGGATGACCAAGTCCCGCAGCTACCTGCTGGCGGAGGTCATCGACGGCCAGCCGAACGCGGAAACCAGGATTGAACGGCGGGAAACATTCGACGGCGGCGCCTCTTTGGGTCAGCACAACAGCCGGAGACGCCTGGCCAGGTACCGGCTGGAACCGCACACCGGCAAAACCCACCAGCTGCGGGTCCACATGGCCTCATTGGGGCTGGGGATCGTGAACGATTCCTTCTACCCGGACCTGCTGGACAAGGCCCCGGACGACTACGCCAAACCGCTGCAGCTGCTGGCACGCGGCATACGGTTCGTGGATCCGATCGCGGGCCGGCCCGTGGAGTACCGCAGCAGCCTGGAACTCAGCGAAGCGGCCCAAGGACGTCCCTGAACACGGCTTCCACCTCCGCTGTGTGCAGCACGAACTCCACCAGCTCCAGGCCGCTGTCCGGATGCGAGGCGCGGAAGCCTGCCATTGCGTCCAGCGCCGCTTGTGCTACGGCAGCCGCCGGCCACCCGTAGGCTCCGGCTCCCACCGCCGGAAAGGCCAGCGCACCGGCTTCCAAAGTGTCGGCCAGGCGCAGGCTTTCACTGAAACAGGACACCAGGAGCGCCCGGTTGCTCTGTCCCGCGTGGCGGTTGGGCCCCACCGTGTGGAGCACCCACCGTGCGGGCAGCCGGAAAGCCGGTGTTGCCACCGCGGCCCCGGTCTGGAGGCCGTGTGGCAGCTGCGTTGCCCGCAGTTCCCGGCACGCCGCCAGCAGCTCCGGCCCGGCGGCCCGGTGCAGCGCCCCGTCCACTCCCCCGCCGCCCAGCAGGGACGGATCGGCGGCGTTCACCACCGCGTCCACCCGCCGTTGCGTAATGTCACCGTGCAGAATCGAGACCCGCATGCCGCCAGTTTCCCAAGTGCGGTACCTTGTGGCAATGGACTTCGGCAGCGTTGACAGCTGGGGGGTGGCCCTCTATTTCTGGATCATCCCGGTGGTGATCGGCGACGCCATTTTTCCGCCCGTCCCGTCGGAAATGGTGGTGATTACCGGCGGCGCGCTGTCCGCGGACGGCCGGGCCAACGTGTTTTTGGTGCTTGTCCTCGCCGCCCTGGCCTCCTGGCTGGGCGACATGGTGGTGTTCCACCTCTTCCGGCGGCGCCTGAGCCATGTGCTGGACCGCTGGAAATGGGGCCGGCGCGTCCATGCCGGCATCCATTCTGCACTGGCCAAGGCAGGCCGTTCATCCACTTACGGCACCATCATCGGCGCCCGGTTCATCCCGGGCGGCAGGCTCGCGACGTCGGCCGCCTCCGGCATCGGCAACGTCTCCGTGCGGGGTTTCAGCCTGTGCGCCGGCCTGGGGGCGGTCCTGTGGGCATGCTGGCTGGTGGGGCTGGGCTACTTCACCGGTTCAGCCACCAAGCTGCCGTTCTGGGCCAGCTCGCTCATCGGCGTGGCCGTTGGCCTGGTGATCGGCGCCGTCGTGGGTATCATCGTCACCCGGCGGCGGGGCAACCGGTCCCCGGTGGAGGACGAGCCCATCCCGGACGCAGGCTAGACGGGCAGCCACTTGCCGCGGCTGCGGCGCAGCACGCTGAGCGCACCCGTCAGCGCAACTTGTTCGACGGCGTCGCGCATCATGGCTGCCGACTCCACCGCCTGCCGGTTCTCACCGCTGTACTCGGTCGCCTCGACGAGGAAGCGCAGGTTCAGCTGCGGCACGCCGCCGGCGATCTGAAGCTGGTGCGCCTCCACGTGGTGGCGGGTTTCCAGCGCCTCCACGGCCGCGTCCATGACGGACTCCGGCGGATTCCCCGGCCGGAGCCCGGTGATCTTGAGGCGGGTCTGGAAGGAAGGCATGCCTCCAACCCTATCCAAATCCCCGGATGCTCTATCACTTATGGCCCCTATTCCAGCCGGTTAGGGACCATAAGTGATAGAGCAACGAGGGGGTTTAGCCGGTGTTGCGGAGGCCTGCCGCCACGCCGTTGACGGTGATCAACATGGCGCGCTGGAGCCGTTCGTCGATTTCGGCCCCGCTGATTCCGGCTTCCGTGCGGATGCGGCGCAGGAGTTCCACCTGCAGGTAGCTGATGGGATCCAGGTACTGGTCGCGGATTTCCAGGGACCGCTTCAGGGTGGGCTGCGCGTCCAGGAGCAGGTTCTCACCCGTCAGCTTCCGGACCTCGGCAACCGTGAGCTCATACTCTTCCCGGATGGTCCGGAACAGGTGGTGCAGCTCCTCCGGGACCAGGGTGGCCACGTAGTAGCCGGCGATGTCCATGTCCGTTTTGGCGAGCGTCATTTCCACGTTGGACAGCACGGAGCGGAAGAAGTGCCAGTGGTCCATCATCTCCACCAGCTGGGCGGAGTGGCCGGCCTCGCGGGCTGCCTTGAGCCCGGACCCCACGCCGAACCAGCCGGGGACGATCTGCCGCGACTGGGTCCAGCCGAACACCCACGGGATGGCGCGCAGGCCGCCCAGTCCGGCCCCGGAGTCCGGGCGCTTGGAGGGACGGGAGCCGATGTTCAAAGAGCCCAGCTGTTCCACCGGTGTGGAGGCCATGAAGTAGGCGGGCAGGTCCGGGTGGTCGATCAGCTTCCGGTAACGGTCAAAGGCGGCGTCCGAGATGACCTCCATGACGTGCCCGTACCGCTCCCGCTGGTCCTCCGAGGTCCGCGGATTGCGGTGCAGGGCCGAACCCTGCAACACGGCGGCCAGGGAAAGCTCAAGGTTTTCGCGGGCAAGCTCCGGCAGGGAATACTTGTCAGAGATGACCTCGCCCTGCTCGGTGAACTTGATTTCGCCTTCCAGGACGCCGTTGGGCTGGGCCAGGATGGCGTCATAAGTAGGTCCGCCGCCGCGGCCCACGGAGCCGCCGCGGCCGTGGAACAGGCGGACGCGCACACCGTGCTTGGCGGCAACGTCGCGCAGCTTGCGCTGGGTCTTGTGGATTTCCCACTGGCTGGTCATCACGCCGGATTCCTTGTTGGAGTCCGAGTAGCCCAGCATCACTTCCTGGATGTCACCGCGCAGCCGCACCAGTTCCCGGTAGGAGGGGTCGGAGAGCAGCTGGTCGACGATCTCGGCCGAAGCCCGCAACTCCTCCACAGTCTCCAGCAGCGGCGCGAAGCCGAGCCTGGCGTATGGCTTGTCGCCGAAGAGGTTCACCAGGCCGGCCTCGCGGGCCAGGACGGCGGCGGCAAGGACGTCGTCGGCACCGCGGGTCATGGAGATGATGTAGGTCTCGATGACGTCCGGGCCGTACATGCGCAGGGCGCGGCGGATCTCGCGGAAGACGTCGTAGGTACCGTCGGCGGCGCCGTCGAGCTTGATCGGGTGGCCGGAGAGCGGCCGGCGGGAGGCCAGCTCGGAGCCCAGCACCTCGAAGCGTTCCTTCCGGCTCAGTTCGGCGTACCGGAGCCCGGGGCCGCCGATCCGGTCCATGAGCTGCCCCACGGCGTCATGGTGGTGGTCTGCGTGTTCGCGGATGTCCAGGGTGGCCAGGTGCAGGCCGAAGGAGGCGATGGCGCGGCGGACCCGGGCCAGGGAGCCGTCCGCGGCCAGGGCTGCGGAGTGGTTCCGGAGCGAGAGTTCCAGCAGATGCAGGTCCGCCAGGAGTTCGTCGGTTCCGTTGTAGTCGCGGCCGTGCTCGTGGTTGGAGTTGGCCGCCACCCGCTTGCCGGTGTTGATGAGCTTGGCCTTGATGCAGGTGAGCTTCAGCCGGTACGGCTCCTGGGCGTTCAGTTCCAGGACGCGCTTGTCCAGGCCGGGCAGCTTCTGGAGGTCCTCGTCAATTGACTCGAGCAGCGCATCATCCGCGCCGGCCAGCGCCGTGGAGTTGGAGAGGATGGAAATCAGCTCATCGATCATGCCGATGCTGATCCGGATGGCGCTCTGGTTCTGGATCTGCAGGATTTCGCGGGTCACGGCCGCCGTGACGTTCGGGTTGCCGTCGCGGTCACCGCCAATCCAGGAGCCGAACCGGATGGGGGCGTCCTTGGAGGCGAGGGTGACGCCGTGCTCGCCCAGCAACTCGGAGAGCTCGGACAACATCTCCGGCATCGCGTCGGTGAGGATGCCGCCCAGGTAGTAGATGGCGTTCCTGGCCTCGTCCACAGGGGTGGGCCGGACCTGGCGCAACTCGTCGGTCTGCCACATCTGGTCGATGATCTCGGCCAGCTGCCGGTCCTGCCGACGGCGGGCCGTGGACCCTTCGGCGGTGGGGTGGGACAGGACGTCGGAGAGCTTGCGGATCTTGTCCAGGACGGAGCGGCGGGAGGCCTCGGTTGGGTGTGCCGTGAAAATGGGCCGCACGTCGAGCCCGTTGACCACCTCCTGCAGCACGTCCGGGCCGGCCTGCGCGGCGATGTCCGCAACGGTCTTGGCCAGCCAGCCGTCCTTTTCGGCGCGGGTCCGCAGGCCACGGACGCGGTGGACCTGTTCGGCGGCGTTGGCCAGGTGGAAGTAGAACGCGAAGGCCCGCACCAGGTCGGTTGCCTGCTCGATGGGCAGGGAGCCGAGCAGTTCACGGACCTGGGCAACAACATCGTGCGCACTCCAGGGGCCGGTGGCATGCGCACCGCCGCGCGCCGCCTCTTTGGATTCCTTGGTCAGGAGCCGGACCTGCTCCACGAGGTCCAGGAGTTCCGGTCCATGCTGGCGGACCAGCGACTCTCCCAGCAGGGTGGAAACGCGCCGGACGTCCGCGCGCAGTTCGGAGGCGAGATCTGTTTCGGGCGCTGTTGCAGTGTGGGCCATTGAAGCAATCTTTCGAGGGTTATGGACTTGGCTCGTACACTGCGCTGGATACTGTGAGCCACGTTACTAGCTAAAGATGCTACCCCCGGCGCGGGGCAGCAGTGGAATCCGTCTCAAAAGATGTCGCGGTACCCCACGTGACGTTTCACCGCGTCGAGCTCAGCCCGGAGTTTCTCCACCTCGTTGCGCCATGCAGCAGACTCGGCTTTCCGACGGCGGGCGCTCCCGGCCTGCACGGCGGCGGCTGCCAGCCCCACCGGCACCGAAACGGCCAGGGCCCAGCCGGCTGCTGCGAAGAAGTCCAGCGCCACAGGCAGCGCGGCGCGGAAGTCGATGAAGTCGTTCACACCGCCGGCCATGCCCGCCATGGCGTCGTCGAGCGGCCCCAGGAACTGGCCCACCACTGGGGTCCCGGAAAGCGACGGCGGAGCGAGCTTGGCTTGCGCATCCCCGCCCCAGCGCCCGTCCGCCAGGTGGTTCAGGACGTAGATGCCGGCGCCGACGTTTGCTGCCATGAACACGACGACGGCGGCGAGCGCGGCGAGGTCGGCCCGCCGGCGGCGCCACACCAGCACGACGGCGCCGGCAACCAGCGCAGCCAGCCAGGTCAGCGCCGCCAGCCACTCCCGATTAAATCCGGCAAGGATATCCACTCACCCATTCAACCCCGGCGGACCACCTTGAAGTTGAAATCCGAGTTCCCAGCGCGCCGAACAGCCGCAGCCAGAGCGGCATCACCATCTCGGCACCACGGGCGCTGGTGATATCGCCAAGGTCGATGATGTCCCGGTGTCCCAGCGATTCCAGCAGGCCGGTGACAACCTTCTTGGCCTCGGCATCGTCGCCGGACACGAACACCGAGTGCTCGCCGCCGGCGAGCCTGCGCGGATTCACCATCAGCCCGGCGGATCCAGCGGGCATTTCCCGAGTCCCGGGTCGGCGGCAGCCAGGGAGGCGGCGCCGTTCGGGGCGTGCCACTTTGGTTGCGTCGGCGGAATGAACACGCCCCACGCCCGGTTGTAGCCGGAGCAACGCAACCGGAAGGAATCATGACCACCACCCCAGCGGCCAAAGTCGAGCGCTGGCAGCGCTTCCGCACCAACCGCGACAAAGCCCTGGCAGCCCCGCACGGCTGGCTCACCCTCACCTCCTTCCAGTGGCTCGAAGACTCGCCCGCCGCCGTCGACCTGGCCCCGGGCCTGTGGTCCGCGGACGGCACGGCTTCAACAAGAGTCACGACGGCGTTCCTCACCGCAGTCCCGTCGGACGGACTCACGCTGGTGGAGACAGGGGAAAAGGTGGACGGCACCGTCTCCGCCGTCCTGGCAGACGAGGAATCGCTGATGTGGGTGCAGTTCGGCGGCCCTGACGGGGACCAGGTGGTGGTGGAACTGGCCATGCGCGGCGGGCGGTACGCCATCCGCACCCGGGACTCAGCCTCACCGGTCTTCACCGAGTTCGTTGGTGTCCCCACCTATCCGTACAACCCGGGCTGGGAGGTGACGGGCCGGTTTGAGCCCTACCCGGCACCCGTGGAGGTGCCGATCGGCACGGCGAACCCGTTGGTGGACGGCGTCCACCGCAGCGTGGGCGAAGTGGTGTTCAGCCTCCCCGGCAGCAAGCACGAGTTCCGGCTCCAGGCTGAGGAAGAGAAGCTCGGGGCCCTGACCGTCACGTTCCACGACGAGACCAACGGCGACACCACGGACGACTGGCGGAAGCTCTCGATTCCCAGACCCCGGCCCAATCCGTCAGGAAAGGCGTCAGTGGTGCTGGATTTCAACCGGGCCATCAACTACCCCAGCGCCTTCACCCCCTACGGCACCTGCCCCATGCCCGTGAGGAACAACAGCCTGGACATCAGAGTGGAGGCAGGCGAGAAACAGCCGTATCCCGCTTAGGAAATGGCTGAGATTCCGGTGATGGCCCGGCCCGCGATCAGGGTGTTGACCTCGAACGAGCCCTCGTAGGTGTAGATGGCCTCGGCGTCAGCGAAGATCTTGGCCATCCGGTAATCGGTGACGATCCCGTTCCCGCCCAGGATGGAACGGCCCATCGCCACGGTTTCACGCATGCGGGCACTGAGGTAGGACTTCGCCAGTGCCACCTGCGGCATGTTGGCGGCGCCCTGGTCCTGCAGCCTGGCGATCCCGGCCATCATGGCCATGCTGGCTACGGCGTTGCCCAGCATGGTCACCAGCTGCTGCTGGATCAGCTGGAAGTGCGCCAGCGGCCGGCCGAACTGCTGGCGTTCCACGGCGTACTGCCGGGCGACGTCGAATGCTGCCAACTGCTGGCCCACGGTCTGCCAGGCCACCATGATCCGTGAGCTGCGGAGCAGTTCCTTGGTGTCTTCGAAGCTGCTGATCCCGCCGAAGCGGTCCGCCTCGGCGATCCTGACATCGCGGAACACGATGTCAGCGTTCTGGACGGTGCGCAGCGCGATCTTGTTCTCGATCCTGCTCCGGCTGACGCCCGGCAGGGTGGCGTCCACGATGAAGCCCCGCACCGAACCGTCCGCCTCGTCCCGGGCCCACACCAGCATGTAGTCGCAGAACGTTCCGTTGCCGATCCACCGCTTGGCGCCGTTGAGCACCCAGGTGTCGCCGCCGCCGTCCGGTTCCCCCGTGCTGGACGATATCCGCCGCGCCCGCGTCTCCATCCCGCCGGCCACGTCCGATCCGTGCAGGGGTTCGGTGAGGGCAAAGGCGCCGGTGGTGCGCAGCTCCGAGGCGTCAGCCAGCAGCCGCTGCTTCTGGTCCTCGCTGCCGAAGGCGTACAGGGACTCGACGAAGAGATCGTGGTGGACCAGGAAGAAGGTGGCGATGGAGGTGTCCACCCGGGTGATCTCCGCGATAACCAGCCCCGCGAACAGGTGGCTGTAGCCGCGGTGCGCGGGCGTGCTCAGTTCCAGCGCGGCGAGCTTGGGCAGGATGTGGGCGGGAAACTCGGCCTTGTTCCACCAGTCCGCGGCGTAGGGCGCCACCTCGGCTGCCAGGAAGTCCCGCAGTTCGGCCAGCTTGTTCCGTTCGGCCTGGCTCAGCATCGATTCGACGGCGAAGAAGTCCGCCGCGGGCAGCTGTGAAATGTCCGGCGTATGCGGCATGTCCGGCGCGCTCATTTCGGTCCCATCCGGATGGCCCCGTCAAGGCGGATGGTCTCGCCGTTCAGCATGGCGTTGTCCACGATGTGCGCCACCAGGTTGGCGTACTCCGCGGGCTTGCCCAGCCGGGACGGGTGCGGAACCTGGGCGCCCAGGGAGTCCTGCGCCTCCTGGGGCAGGCCCGCCATCATGGGCGTCTCGAAGATGCCCGGGGCGATGGTGACCACGCGGACCAGCGAGCGCGCCAGCTCCCGTGCGAGTGGCAGGGTCATGGCGGCCACCGCACCCTTGGAAGCGGAGTAGGCCGGCTGGCCGATCTGCCCGTCGAAGGCTGCAACCGAGGCGGTGTTGATGATGACGCCGCGTTCCGGGCCGCCGAGCGCGGTGACGGCGGGCTCGGCGGCCACCATCGCCTCGGCCGCCAGCCGCAGGACGTTGAAGGTGCCGATCAGGTTCACCTGGATGACACGGCTGAACGTCTCCAGCGGCAGCACGCCGTCACGTCCCAGTACCTTGCCGGGGGTGGCGATCCCGGCGCAGTTCACCAGGATCCGCAGCGGTCCCAGCCCCGCGGCGGTCCCGACGGCGGCCCGCACGTCAGTCTCGCTCGTCACGTCCGCGGGGGCAAAGACGGCGGCCTGGCCTGCTTCAGCGCGGCCGTTGAGTTCCTCGGCCACTGACGGCCCATTCGAGGAAGGAAGGTCAACGAGCACCACGGAGGCTCCGCCGTCGAACAACTTCCGTGCGGTGGCTGCACCCAGCCCGGAGGCACCGCCTGTTACCAGTGCCACGCTGCCTTTGATGTCCATACATCCTCCTTGATGCGGTTCCCCATGCCGCGGCGCGGCCTCGAGCAACAGTTAATGAATGTTAACTGAAATGCGGCGCAGCCGCACTCTCCCGGTCCCGCGGCTGCGCTTTCCCTGCGGCGCAGGCTGTGGTGTCACGGTTAGGGTGGACGGCATGACTTCCAGCAGCACCTCCTTGACCGCATGGCAGGACAGGGCCACCCACGCCGCCCAGTCGGTGACCGCGCTGTTCGGCCGGAAACTGCTGTTCCTGCCCGGAACCCACCTGGGCGCCGTGCTGTGGCAGGGCGGCCGGCCGAGCGGACGCTGGCCCGCCGCGCTCCGGCGGGCCCGCCAGGCTGCGGGCTTGGTCCTTCCCTGGCATTACTGGTGGCAGGCCCATTACGTGGACTGTCTGGTAGACACCGGCCGGCGGGAGCTTGGCAGCGGGGCCACCCCCGCAGCCCGGTTCAACGGCCCGGACCGGCGCAGCGCCGGGCGCCTGGCCTCGCGGCTGGTCACCGGAATCAGGCTCCGCAACACCCTGACCTTCGTGAACAGCTACTACGACGACATGGCCTGGCTGGCACTGGCAACCCTGAGGCTGGACAGGCTGGCGGAGGAGACGCGGCGCCCCGGCCGCCGCCGCAACGCCGCCGTCCGCGCGTCGCTGGCGCTGCAGTTCGACGCCGCGTGCACCGATGACCTGGGCGGCGGTACGTTCTGGAGCAAGAAGCGGGACTTCAAGAACACCCCGGCCACGGCTCCCGTGGCATTGTTCTATGCCCGCACCGGACAGGGCGGCAAGGCACAGGCACTGCTGGACTGGCTGGACGCCACCCTCTTCGACCCGGACCAGGGCCTGTACCTGGACGGTGCACGCCTGAATGCGGCCGGCGAGGTGGTGGTGGACCGGGCGGTTTACACCTACAACCAGGGTCCTGTGCTCGGCGCCCTCCTGGAATTGGGCGGGGACGCGAACCTCGCCCGGGCGGCCGTTTTGGTGGAAGCCGTGCAGCGGCTGCTAACCGTCCCGGCCAACGGAACCGGGACCAGCCCGGGTGCCGGCGGAGCGGTGCTGCGCTGTGAAGGAACAGGCGACGGCGGCCTCTTCACCGGGATCCTCTGCCGTTACCTGGCGCTCGCGGCAGCTGAGACCCGGCTGCCCGAAGCAACCCGCGCCACGGCTGCCCGGCTGGTCACGGACACCGCCGAGGCGTTCTGGTCCGGCCGGCGCCCCGTGGGCAGTGGCGAAGCCGGCATCCGGCTGGAGGGCAGGAGCGTCTTCTCGCTGCACGCCGCCCAACCCGCCGCTGCGACCTGTCCGCCAGGTGCCGCCGTCGAGCTCGCCACCCAGCTCCAGGCTTGGATGACGCTGGAGGCCGCCGCGTCGGTCAGCGCGGCCCTTCCCGGCGGCACTCCCCCAACGGCCGCCTAACGGATGCCGGCCAGCGGCGTGACGGTACCAGCCCGGAGGGACACCTGTCCGTCGGCCGCCAGCCGGACCTCCTTGTGGCCTGCGGGCGGAAACACCAGGGACGTCAACGTCTTTCCGTCCACGAAGAGTTCTATGGATGACCGGTCCACATAGGCAGTGAGGCGCACGGTGTCCCCGGCCGGCCGGGCCTCCAACGAATGGGCCCGGCGGTACTCCGCGTCCGCCTCTGAAGCGCGAGCCGCGGCCTGGCCACCGGCCACGGCGTCGCCGTCGCGCGCCACGTAGGCCCGGCCGGCCGTGAAGTCGTAGCCGATGGTGGCGTAGGTGACCCCGTCGCTTTGCAGCAGCAGCCGGGCCTCACCGGTCCCGTCAGCGGGTTTTTCCAGCTCGACGTCCGCCTTGAACGCGCCGCCGCCCGGAACCGGAAACGGCTGCCCGTCCCCGATGCCGCCGCCCGGCACCTGCGCGGGCTCCCCCTCGAGTGACTGGAGGCCCGAGGTGGGCGATGACGCCAAAGCCGGGCGGCCGCCGTCGGACGTGAGCCGGATGTCCCGCACCACCGAAGCGGACCCGAACCAGTCCCTGGTAGGAAGCTGCCGGGCATAGGCCCAGTTGTTCATCCAGCCGATGGCGTGCCGCGACGCCTTGCGCTGGCCGTCGCCCAGGCGCGGGTCATCCCATGTGACCACCGCGTAGAAGTCGGGGCCGCCGTCGAGCCACTGATGGCCGCCGTCGGCGGAGAAGGCCCTGCCATCAAAGCCGCCGGTCCAGTAGGCCAGCCCGGTGGTGCGGCCCTCCGCGGATCCGTTGGCGCTGGCGGCCAGGACCCAGGTGCGCTTGGCGGGGTCGCCGTCCACGTCCAGCTGGAAGAAGTCCGGGCACTCCAGGATGCCCAGCCCATCCTGCTGGAAACCCGACACGTAGGTCCACTGTTTCAGGTCCTTCGACGTGTAAAAACCGATCTTGTGCCCCTCTGCGAGCAGCATCAGCCACTGGTTGTTGGCCTCGTCCCGCACGATCCGCGGATCCCGCCAGTGCTCCGCGCCCGGGTTGTCCATCACCGGGTTCTGCCCGTAGCTCTGGAAGTTGTAGCCGTTGTCCGTGGAGTAGAACAGGGACTGGCGCTGGACGCCGTCGTGCTGCTGGGTGAGGACGGCGATCACCGCGCCTTTGCCGAACCCGGCGGTCCCTTCCGTGTCCACCACGGCGGACCCGGTCTCGACATCGCCCAGGCCGTTGCGGAACTTCTGGATGGCCACGCCCTCGTTCTTCCAGTGCACCAGGTCCGTGCTGGTGGCGTGGAACCACTCCGTACCGTTCCCCTCCGGATAGTCGGCGTTGTAGAGGTAGTAGTAATGCCACAGGCCGTTCAGGAAGAAGGGCCGCTGCGGATCGTTCATCCAGCGCTGGTCCGGGGTGAGGTGGTAGGCAGGGCGGTAGCCGCCGGGATCGTCCGCGGGAGCAGTTTGCGTTGGCGGTGCGGCGGGTTGTCCGGTGCCAGGCCGGCCAACATCGCGCTGGGCGTTTCCTCCCAGCAGCAGGGCGCCGGCCAGGGCCAAAACCGCCACCGCAGCAACCACGGCCCACAGGAGGGGGCGGCGCCGGAAGGCAGCAGTTGCGGTTCCAGGAAGGCGTGGGGGCATGATGTGTGTCGATCCGTCGCTGAACGCACAAGTGCCGTCCCCCGGGACGGGGAACGGCACCAGCGCAAGTGAATCGTCAATTTTACCGGCCGGTGCGCCGGAAACCCAATCCCGCGGCGACCGCAGAGGACGCTATGCCCGGCCGGCGGGGCGCTTCTTCTGCGGGTACGGCGTTTCTCCCCGCGCCAGCATGTCCACGAACCCGGCGATCCTGCGTTCCCGGGTGGCCGCCTGCTTTGCCGAGTTGGTCCGGTATACCAGCGCGAAGAGGTTGGTCTTGGTGAGGACATTGAGCATCGCCTGGGCGGCGGGGTTGGCGGCGATGGCCGCAGCGAGGTCCGGCGGGACTTCGACGTCCGCCTGTCCGCCGTAGGCTGCGTCCCAGCGCCCATCAGCCTTGGCAGCCTCCACGGCCGCCCTGCCGGCGTCGGTCATTTTTCCTGCCGCCTCGAGCCGGGCAATGTGCCCTACGTTGCGGGCGGACCAGACGCTCCGGGGACGCCGCGGCGTCATCCGCTGGAAGGAGCTTTGGTCGTCCCGGCGCCGCAGTTGCCCGTCGATCCAGCCAAAGCACAGGGCCTCGTCCAGCGCCGCCGGGTAATCCAGGCTGGTCACCGTGCCGCCTTTCTTGTGCAGGACCAGCCACACCCCAGGGCTGGTCTTGTGGTTCTTTTCCAGCCAGGCGCGCCAGGCGGCGGCGTCAGGCACCAGCAGTTCCTCCAGGTCATCAGCCATGGCCTAATTCTGCCCGTGGAATCCCACGCCACAAGTCCCGTGTGCGCCGCGGCTTCCGGTGGGATCATGGCCATACGGCACCACCTCACCCAGTCAGCCCAGCACCAAGGACAATGCCATGCTTCGAGTCCGTCCCGTTCACTTCACGTCCCGCATCGAGTCCTGGAAGCAGTTCCTCACCGCACTGGGAATGGTCCAGACGGAGGACGACGGCGGGTGGCAGCTCTTCGACTCCGCGTCTGGCCGCCTGGCGCTGCACGCAGCGGAGGCAGGGTCCGGCCAGGACGGCCGCACCGTGTTTGCGGTGGAGGTGGGCGACGTGGCGGAATTCGCCCGCCGCACCAACCTGTCGGCCCAGGAAGAGGGCACCCAGGAGGGCGGGCCGCAGGGGGAAGGACCGCAGCTCGCGGAACTTGTCACCGCGGACCACGGTGAGGCCTGCCGGATCAGCGCGCCGGACGGCTTCAGTTTCCTGGCTGACAAGGTCTCCCATGCCGCCCAGTGCGCCGATGCCGATCCCGCGCTGGCCGTCGCCGGCGTCTGGTACACCGCCGAACCCGAGGCGGCCATCCGCACCCTGCTGCATGCAGGCGCACGCCCGCGCCCCGTGCCGGACAACGACGAAACCGCCGACTTCACGGCCAAGAACGGCGGCGTCCTCCTGGTGCGTCCGGCGTCCGGTCCGTCCCGCTCAGGCCTGGGCTTCGAGTACGACGGCGGGCTGGACCAGCTGCGGGAGCGCCTCACCGGCGCGGGTTTCGCCACCAGCCTGACCGAGGAGGCCTTTGGGAGCACCCTGCACGTAGCCAACCCGGACGCCGGCGGCCCCAACGCGCCCGCCACGCTCTGGATCTCCCAGCGGCGCCCCATGGGGTAGAACTTAAGCATGAACGTGCGCACACCTGACCCGAATCCCGGCTGGCTCTCTGAAGAAGACCTCTTTGAGGCGCGGGGGCGGCTGCCCATGGTGTACGTGGAGGCAGTACCGGTGAGGCTGGACCCGCTGGGGTACGTCAACGAGGTGGGCACACTGCTGCAGGCCGACGCGGACGGGACCATGGTGCGGTCCCTGGTCTCCGGCCGGGTCATTTACCGCGAAACCATCCGGGCCGCACTGCTGCGGCACATGGAAAAGGACCTCGGCCCCCTGGCGTTTCCCCAGCTTCCCCTCAGCCCCGTGCCGTTCACCGTGGCCGAATACTTCCCCGCCCCGTCCCAGACAGGGTTCACCGACGAACGGCAACACGCCGTGTCCCTGGCCTACGTCATCCCGGTCACCGGCGAGTGCGAGCCCCGCCAGGACGCCCTTGAACTGACATGGATGACCCCGGAGGAAGTCCTCAGCCCGGGCGTCCAAATGGAGTTTGTGGGCGGCCGCGGCGGCCTCATCCGGCAGGCCCTGGCATTCGCAGGTGTGGGCTTCTGACAGCCCCGCCGGGACGTGGGGGTCCCCGGTTTTAGGCGCCCGCCTTTGTAGACTGTAGGGCGGACCGCAAGAGAACTTAAGGACTCCCATGACCGAATCACCAGCCGCCAGGCACCACCGTGAACAGCAGGCTGGATCTCTGACCACCGGCAGCCACATCCTCCTTCCCGACGGCCACCGCACCGCAGAAATTGACCAGGTGGAGCTTGAGCGGGACGATTTCGGCTCCCCGGCACTGGTGCTGGCGAGCCTCTCCGGCGGCGGCACGCTGCGGGTCGCCGTGGGCACCACGGTCACCGTGGTGGACGGAACGCGCGACGACGTCGCCCAGCTTCCGCTGCCGGCCAGCCTTCCGGAGGCCACACCTCCCGTGGAAACCGCCACGCCTAACGGCGGCCGGCAGGAGCAGCCCGGCGGCGGGACCGGGCCCATCCCCGTGGCGCCCGCCGTCGTCGTACCTCCCCTGCCTCCCGTACCGCCCGCGGTGACCGGGCCCAGCGAAGAGGAACTCGCACTCATCCCGGCGCCGGCCGGCACCCCGGAATCCGTGGTGGAAGCCGCCGCCGAAGCACACCCGGATGCCATGGGCGTCCTGCTCCTGGCCGACCGGCTCTCCAAGGGCGTCAACTTCAAGTCCGGAAGCTGCCTCAAGGACCTCAGCGACCTGGCGCACGAACTGTTCATCACGCTCAAGGACGCCGACGGAGCACTGTCCGTGGCGGACCTGATCACCGTGCTGCCCTACGACGGAAACCCCGGCCGGTGGACCTCCGTGGAAGCCTCCCTGGCGCTGGCCAGCTACATCTGCCGGCAGGACGGCCAGGACGAACGCGCGGAAGTCTACGAGAAGCTGATCCGCACCCCGGAAAACCAGGAAACGGACCCGTTCAAGGCACGCATGGCCGCCAAGGTGCGGCAGCGCTCCCTCAACGAGCCCAACCTGTACGACAAGGAAATCTTCCGCTCCATCGATAACTCCAACCACGATGCCGAGCGCGAATGGCGGCTGCTGCGGCTGGAATCGCTGCTGTTCCTGCGGGCCCACGGCGGATCGGAAACCATCGGGACGACCGAGCTGGAACGCCGCATCAGCAATGAGCTGGAGGCCGTCCGCTCCTGACCAACAAGCCGGCTTCCGGGCGGGGGAAATTACCCCTACCCGGGGCGTAGCCGGGGTTGTACATTCGGGGCTATGACCAACAATCTCAGCGTAGTGATCAATGCCGACGCGCCGCAGGTCTGGACCATGCTGCGGGAACCGGCCAAGGTGGCCCAGTGGCACGGCTGGCAGGCCGAGGACCTGGAGTCCGAGATCAAGGAAATCTACTTCTCCGGCGACGTGGTGGAATCCGCTGACCACACCAGCCTGACCATGCACGGCGGGGACACGTTTGAGCTGCACCCGGTGGCCGGCGGAACACGGGTCAGTGTCACCCGCGGGGCGGTGGACCACGACTCCGAGTGGGCTGCCTGGGACGAGGACATTACCCAGGGCTGGCTGACCTTCCTGCAGCAGCTCCGCTTCGCGCTGGAACGCCACCCGCACGGCAAGCGGCACACCCTGTTCCTGCACCTGGCTGAGGGCAAGGGCTCCGCCATCGAGAAGCTCGGGCTGGCGGACGTCCCCGCCCCGGGTGACCCGTATAAGGTAACTCTGGACACCGGCGGGGAGATCAGCGGCAAGGTCTGGTACCGGACCAGCCATCAGGTGGGACTCACGGTGCACAGCTACGCGGAGCACGGCGAGGGCCTGCTGGTGGTGGCCGATCATCCCGCCATCAAGGATGTCCGCGCAGAGGGCGAAGGCTCGCTGGTCATCGCCTCCACCTACGACCTCGGGGCCGGTGCGTTCGACGCCATCCGGTCATCCTGGGATTCCTGGCGGTCCCGGAACTACCCGGACTCGGACCCGGCCAGCTGACGTTCCCGGTTTGCTGGCGCCGCATCGTTTGCTGGCGCTGACCCCTTTGCTGGCACACTGGTACGGTGCCAGCCAACCCTGCTTTCGCCCTGCCTGATACCCAGTCCCAGTTTTCGTTCAAGGTAGGCACTCGCCTTGCCGGGTCCTGCCCGCCCACGAACACGCAGGTGGCGGAAAACGGCGGGGAGTTCCTGGGCCGCACCGGCACCATCACCACCCCGCACGGTGACATCCAAACGCCGGCGTTCATCGCCGTCGGAACCAAGGCCACGGTGAAGGCCGTCCTCCCGGAATCCATGGCGGACCTGGGCGCCCAGGCGCTCCTGGCCAACGCCTACCACCTGTACCTGCAGCCCGGACCGGACATCCTGGACGAGGCCGGCGGCCTGGGTGCCTTCATGAACTGGCCCGGCCCCACCTTCACGGACTCCGGCGGATTCCAGGTGATGAGCCTGGGCTCGGGATTCAAGAAGGTCATTGACATGAAGTCTGTGGACGCGTCCGGACCCGACGACGCCGTGGCCCCCGGCAAGGAACGCCTGGCGCACATCGATGACGACGGCGTCTGGTTCAAGTCGCACCTGAACGGTGACCGCCACCGGTTCTCCCCCGAGATCTCCATGCAGGTCCAGCACCAGATCGGTGCGGACATCATGTTCGCTTTCGACGAGCTGACCACCCTGCAGAACTCCCGGCGCTACCAGGAGGAATCGCTGGAGCGCACCCGGTTGTGGGCGGAGCGGTGCATTGAAGAGCATTTCCGCCTCACGGAGGAACGGGCGGGCAAGCCCTACCAGGCGCTGTTCGGCGTGATCCAGGGCGCCCAGTACGAGGACCTGCGCCGGAAGGCGTGCCGCGATCTTGGAGCCATGCCGTTCGACGGGTTTGGCATTGGTGGGGCGCTGGAGAAGGAGAACCTGGGCACGATTGTCCGCTGGTGCAACGAGGAACTGCCGGAAGACAAGCCCCGGCACCTGCTGGGCATTTCCGAGCCGGACGACATCTTCACGGCCGTCGAAAACGGCGCCGACACCTTCGACTGCGTCTCCCCCACCCGCGTGGCGCGGAACTCCGCGTTCTACACGCCCTACGGCCGGTTCAACCTCTCCGGCGCCAAGTACAAACGCGATTTCGGGCCGCTGCAGGAGGGCTGCGACTGCTACGCCTGCGCCAACTACTCGCGGGCCTACATCCACCACCTGTTCAAGGCCAAGGAGATGGTGTCCGCCACCCTGATCTCCATCCACAATGAGCGGTTCGTGGTGAAGATGGTGGATGATGCCCGGCTGGCCATCGAATCGGGGACGTTCTTCGACTTCAAGGCGGAGACCCTGGGCCGGTACTACTCCTAGACTGACCTCCTTGCAGCTCGGGTAGGGTGGGCGCATGCCCATCGAGATCCCTGCCGCAGAAGGCACAGCAGATGCCCTGGTGGCCCGCCCGTCCACCGGAACCGGTCCTTTTCCCGGCGTCATCCTCTACATGGACGCCTTCGGCCTGCGCCCCCGCATCCAGGAGATGGCCCAGCGCATCGCTGACTGGGGCTACGTGGTGCTGGCGCCGAACGTTTTCTACCGTGACGGAACGGCCGCCGAACTCGCACCGGCCGCGGACATGTCCACCCAGGAAGGCAGGGAAGCCGCCGGCAAGGCCGCCTTCCCGCGGATTGGCCGCCTGACAACGGACAAGGCGCTGCCGGACATCGATGCGTGGGTTTCCGCGCTGAAAACGCTCGACGGCGTGGCGCCCGGTCCCATCGGCACCGTGGGCTACTGCATGGGCGCCCGGCTCGCTGTCCGCACCGCCACCTCGCATCCGGAAGTGGTGGCAGCCTGCGGCGGTTTCCACGCCGGCGGCCTGGCCACGGACGAACCGGACAGCCCGCACCTGGGTCTGAAGAATGCACGGGCGCGCTTCGTGTTCGGCCACGCGGACCATGACCGGAGCATGGCACCCGACGCCGTCACCCGGCTGGGTGCGGCGCTCCAGTCCGCGGGGCTCGAGGCGTCCAACGACATCTACCAAGGGGCGCCGCACGGGTACACGATGGCGGACACGCCGGTTTTCCACCCCGAAGCCACCGAGCGGCACTTCAAGGAGCTGCGGGCTTTGCTGGACGGGACGCTGAAGGCCTGAGCCTGCGGTCCGCCGTCGAACTCGCCGGAAAACTGCCGGCTCGCCGGAATTTTGCGGCGATCCGGACGGGTTCCGGCGATCCCAGGCGGCAGGACGGCCTTGGAAAGTTTTCCACATGACGACGGCGGCCCCTTCCGGAGCTGCCGCAGCCGCAGGATTCTGTCGGGATGACAGCACAGCAGCCCGTCCGTCTCCCCGCTCTTCCAAGCACCGGCAACCTGTGGCGAACGGGGCAACTGCACGAGAAGGGCCTCAATTCCCGGGCCATCAAGGCCTTGGTCCTCCACGGGAAGCTGGTCCGGCTTCGCCACGGCTGCTACATCCGCGCTGCGCTGTGGGAGAAGCAGACAAGTCCCGTCCGTAGCAGGCAGCTGATTCGCGCCCATGCGCACGGAACGCTGACCACCTCAGCGGGTGGCTATGTGTACAGCCACACCTCGGCCGCCCGGCTGCACGGTCTGTATCTGTGGGATGTTGACGACATGATCCACCTTCTGCTGCCGGGGAGCCCTTCCAGCGAGCGGCTCGGCAAGGATGTCCGGGGCCACACCCGGCCTTGGACCACGTCGGAGGTGCTGACTCTCGGCGGTCTCCGGGTGACCTCGCTGGAGCGGACGGTAGTGGATTGCGCCATGATGCTGGGTTGCCGGCAGGCACTGGTGCTGACGGACCACGCCATCCGGCTCGGTGCTGACAAAGCCCTAATGGAAAGTATGGCTGAGGGCCTGCAGGGACGTCGCGGTATCCGGACCCTCCGGCTGGCCCTCGCCCACGCAGATCCACGTTCGGAGTCACCCGGTGAGACACTCACCCGCGAACTCCTGACACGGCTGCACCTTCCCCTGCCGGAGCCCCAGGTCGCGGTAGCGACACGTGCTGGCCGGTATCGGCTGGACTTCGCCTGGAAGGAGGAGAAGGTTGCACTCGAATTCGACGGGAAAACAAAGTACTTCGACTACAGGCCTACGGCTGAGGTGCTGTTTCAGGAGCGGCAGCGCGAGAAGGCCCTCACCGAGAACGGTTGGATCTTTGTGCGCGTGACATGGGCCGACCTTTTCCGCGAGCATGAGTTCAAAGCCCGTGTCCTTGCCGCGCTCAGGCGGTAGCCATGCGGCCGGAGCGCCAAACCGCCGGAACGGGACCAGATCGCCGGTTCTTCCCGGCGACCCCAGCACCGTTCCGGCGTACGGAACCAGGCAGCCAAGCGATCAGCAATCAGAACGTGCGACGCCGGGTGGCAGCTACGCGGCGTTTGTCACCGCTGCCACGGCCCGGCCTGCGACGCCGTAGCTGGGCTCGCGCCTCTTGACCCAGTTGATGGCCAAGGAAGTGACGGGGACAAAGAGGAATTCGACCAGGGTTTTGTAGACGAAGCCCACCACCGCGTAGTTCACGAAGCTGCCGAAGTCCGGGATGCCGATCACGGGTGCGGCGATGCTGCAGAAGATCAGGGTGTCCACGAACTCGCCGGCGCCGGAGGAGCCCATGAGCCGGGCCCAGAGGGACTTCTCACCGGAACGGGCCTTCATCCGGACCAGGATCCAGGAGTTGATGGTCTGCCCGGCCAGGAAGGCCAGCAGGGATGCCAGCACGATCTGCGGGACGGGGCCCAGTGCGCCTTCCAGCGCGGACTGCTTGGCGTTACCGTACTCGTCGCCGAAGCCCGGAAGGGCGATGATTACCCAGTAGCAGAGCGATGCAAAGACGGACAAGGCGAACGTGGTCAGGATGGCTTTACGGGCCACCGCGAAACCGTAGACCTCGCTGATGACGTCGCCGAGGATGTACGCCAGCGGGAACAGGAAGAAGCCGCCGTCGGTGACGATGGGTCCGAAAGCCACGCCCTTGGAGGCTCCGATATTGGACAGGATCAGCACCACGGCCATGAACGCGAGCATGATCCCGAAATAGGGCGAGCCGGCGGCGGCGAAGCTGGCACCGGAGGCAGCGGACGTTTGCGGGACGGTTTCGGACGCGGCGCTGTGGCCGGGGACAGAAGGCATGACGGTATCCGTTCAGAAGTGGTTGGCCGGCGCCCGCAGCGGGGCGGCCGGTTGTATTAGCACTGGGGCCATTCTTCCACTGCCGCCGCCTGCGGCCCGCCGGACACCGGCCACCACAGCCCACAGCCCACAGCCCCACACCCAAATTGAACATGTTCAACTACCTGTGCCACACTGGTTTTGAACACGTTCAAGAATCGGGGATGGTATGGCCGCCAAGAGTGAACAGACCAGGCAGCGGGTAGCGGAGGTTGCCTTGCGCATGTTCCGTGAGATCGGCTTCGAGAAGACCACCATGCGCGGGATTGCCGCCGAGGCAGGGGTCTCGGTGGGGAATGCCTACTACTACTTCGCCTCCAAGGATGACCTGGTCCACGAGTTGTATGTCCGGGTGCAGGCAGAGCACGCCGCCAGCGCCGCTGAAGCCCTGGGTGAAGCCAGCGGACTCGCCGACCGGCTACGGGCCACGCTGCACGCAGGCCTGGACGTCATGGCGCCCTACCACCGCTTTGGCGCCGACTTCGTAGCCACCGCCATCAGGCCCACATCGCCCGTGAGTCCTTTCTCCGCGAAATCCGCTCCGGCCCGGGAAGCCGCCCTGGAGATCTTCAGGCTGGCCGTCGACGGCGCCAGGCCCGCGGTTCCCAAAAAGCTGCGGAACGACCTGCCGGAACTGCTGTGGCTGTGCTACATGGGCATCACCCTCTTTTGGGTTTATGACACCTCGGCGGAGCAGCAACGGACCAGGAAGCTGGTGGACGGCGCCGCCCCGCTGATCGCCCGGGGACTCTCGCTGGCCCGCATTCCAGGTGTCAGCAAGGTCCTGGACGACGTCCTCAGCCTGAGCCGCAGCGTCCGCGACTAGGAAAGCAACGAAGGTTGGGGGAAAAGATGGACGGGTCAAAGACTGTTGTGGTGGCAGGTGCCTCAGGCTTTATCGGCACATACCTCCGCCGGCGCTTCCAGCAGGACGGCTGGACAGTGCGCACCATCGGACGCAGGGAAGCCGGCACTACCGCGGCCTGCTGGGACGACGGCGCCGGCATGACAAGGGTGCTCAACGGCGCTTCCCTGGTGGTGAACCTCGCCGGACGCTCCGTTTCATGCCGTTACAACCGGCGGAACAGGGCGGTGATCCTGGACTCGCGCGTCGCCACCACCCAGGCGCTCGGCCGGGCCATCGCACGCTGCCAGGAACCGCCGTCGACCTGGCTGAATGCCAGCACAGGCACCATCTACCGCAATGCGCGTGACCGGCCACAGTCCGAGAGCGACGGTGAACTGGGCTCCGGATTCTCTGTGGAGGTGGCACGGGCCTGGGAGGACGCTTTGGAGGCAGCGGCAACGTCGGGAACCCGGAGGGTGCCGCTGCGGATAGCGATCGTGTTGGGCCGCGGCGGAGGTGCGCTGGCACCGTTCGCCAACCTTGCACGGCTGGGGCTGGGCGGCCACATGGGCGATGGAAACCAGAAGTTCAGCTGGATCCATGTGGAGGACCTGTACCGCAGCGTCCGGTTCCTGCACGCGCGGACCGATATCAGCGGACCGGTGAACGTGGCATCGCCGGATGTGGTCAGCAACGGGGAGATGATGCGCCTGGTCCGGCGTGCCTATGGTGTCCGCTTTGGGCTGCCCACGCCGGCCTGGCTGCTCCGTGCCGGGGCCGTCCTGATCCGCACGGAAACGGAACTGGTGCTCAAGTCCCGGTGGGTCCAGCCGCAGAAACTGCTCGACGCGGGCTTCGTGTACAGCCACCCGGAACTGGGCCGTGCGCTGCTGCAGATCGCCCGGGAGAAGGCGTGAGCCTGCAGCCCCAGGTGACTTTCGGCCCCGGCGCCTTCCTTAGCGGCGCGGCCCTGACTGTCCTTATCTTCGGATTTCCGCACGGTCCCGTCGGTTACGTGTTCGGAAGCGCCGCGGCCCTCCTGCTTGGGATGCCGCTGGCACTGCTCACCGGCATCCTGATGCGGCCGGTCCGCAACCAGCTGCTGCATATCCTGGCCGTTGGCGCAGCAGGGGTGCTAACCGGAGTGCTCACGCTCCTGTTCATCACTGGCGGACGTTGGTACACCATGTGGGGTCTGGTGCTGTGGACAGGATTCTGCGCTGCTCTTGGCCGGGCCGCAGTGCTGGGACTTGTCACCGTCCACCGCCGGCCGGAACCTGCACCGCTGGAACCCTGACCATCCCGCAGCCCGGTGCCCTGTCCAGCCATACAAAGCGAAGATCCGACGCCGGGTGGCAGGATGGGTGCATGACTTCCGTTTCCGCTGACGCAACGTTGTCCGCCACCCGTCCCGCCGTCGTCCTCACCATCGCCGGCTCCGAGGCCACCGGCGGCGCCGGCGCCCAGGCCGACCTGAAGACCTTCCAGGAACTCGGCGTCTTCGGCATCGCCAACCTCACGTGCATCGTCTCCTTCGACCCGAAGGAGAGCTGGAACCACCGCTTCGTGCCCGTGGACCAGCAGGTGATTGCCGACCAACTGGAGGCGACGACGGCAGCCTACGGTCCGGCGTCGGCCGCGCCTTCTGCTTTGGACACCGTGAAGATCGGCATGCTGGGGAGCCCGGCCACCATCAGCACGGTGGCCGGGGCGCTGCAGGAGAACAACTTCGCCAACGTGGTCCTGGATCCGGTGCTGATCTGCAAGGGCCAGGAGCCGGGGCATGCGCTGGACACGGACCAGGCCCTGAAGGCGCAGATCCTGCCGCTGGCCACGTTCGTCACGCCCAACCACTTCGAGGCTGAGTCGCTGTCCGGCCTGGAGATCACCGACGTCGAGTCCCTGAAGGCCGCGGCCGTCCGCATCCACGAGCTTAGCGGCGCAGCAGTCCTGGCCAAGGGCGGGGTGCGGCTGGAAGGCCCTGACGCCGTCGACGTCTTTTACGACGGCGAAACCCTGGAAGTCCTGAGCGCCCCGAAGGTGGGCGAAGTGGCCGTCTCCGGTGCCGGCTGCTCGCTCGCTGCGGCCGTCACGGCGGAACTCGCCAAGGGCGCCAGCCCGCTTGAGGCGGCACGGACTGCCAAGGACTTCGTCACCGCCGGAATCCGGAACCGGGTGGCCTCCGGCGCCCCCTTCGACGCCCTCTGGCAGGGCGGCCCCCGCTAGACGGGAACCGCCGGGTTCGCCGGAAACCCTCGAGATCGCCGGAATTTTGCGGCGAACCCGGCTTTTTCCGGCGAGCTCGGCGTGTGCCTAGCGGCGCGGGATGTTCCGCAGGTTGCTGCGGGCCATGCTCACGGCCTCGCCCGCACCACGGTTCAGGACCACTTTGGACATGGCCGTGGCGAACCCGATGACCTGGGAGCCGGAGATCTTCGGCGGGATGGACAGCGCTTTGGGATCGGTGATGAGTTCCACCAGTGACGGGCCGGGGTGCGCGAACGCCTCTCGGTACGCCGCCTCGATGTGCGCAGGATCCGTGACCCGGACGGCGTGGAAGCCCAGGGCCTGGGCCACGGCGGCGTAGTTAGCGTCCGGGACATCCACGCCGAAGTCGGGCAGCCCGTCCACCAGCATTTCGAGCTTGACCATGCCCAGGGTGGAGTTGTTGAACACCACCACGTTGACGGGCAGCTTGTAGGTGGCGGCGGTGATGAGCTCACCCAGCAGCATGGACAGCCCGCCGTCCCCGGAAACCGAGATGACCTGCCGGCCGGGGTATGCCAGCTGCGCGCCGATGGCATGGGGAAGGGCGTTGGCCATGGAGCCGTGCAGGAAGGACCCGATCAGCCGGCGGGTCCCCAGCGGATTGATGTAGCGCGCCGTCCAGACGTTGCACATGCCCGTATCGGCGGTGAAGATGGCGTCCTCCGCCGCCACTTGGTCCAGCAGCGAGGCCGCATACTCCGGGTGGATGGGCTGCTTCTTCTCCACTTTCCGGGTGTAGGCGCCCACGGCCTTGTTCATCAGCCGGTCGTGCTTCTTGAGCATCTGATCCAGGAAACGGCGGCTCTTCTTGGCCTTCACCAGCGGCAGCAGTGCGCGCAGGGTGGGCAGTACGTCGCCATGGACGGCGATATCGACGTCGGTCCGCCGGCCCAGCCGCTGCGCCGCCCGGTCCACCTGGGCCGTCCGGGTGTCCGGCAGGAACTGGTCGTAGGGGAAGTCTGTGCCCAGCAGGATCAGCAGGTCGGCGTCCTCGATGCCTTCAGCCGCCGCCCCGTAGCCCAGCAGTCCGGTCATGCCGATGTCGAACGGGTTGTTGTACTGGACAAAGTCCTTGCCGCGCAGCGAGTGCCCCACCGGCGCCTTGGCCAGCTCGGCGAGCGCCATCAGTTCGGCGTGGGCGCCTTCGACGCCGGCACCCGCGAAAATGGCCACCTTCCCGGCGTCGTTGATGGCATCGGCGAGCGCCTGGACGCTGCCCGGGTCCGGGACCAGGCTGGCGGGCCGGAACGTGGCGGGAAGCGGCGTCGGGGCCGTGGCCTCCAGGCCGGCGATGTCACCGGGCAGGGTCACAACGGCGACTCCCCCGAGTCCCAGCGCGTGCTGGATGGCGCTGTGCATGACGCGGGGCGCCTGCTCGGCGGTGCTGACGAGTTCGGAGTACACCGAGCATTCGTTGAACAGCCGGTCCGGGTGGGTCTCCTGGAAGAACGTGCTGCCGATCTGCTTGCTGGGAATGTGCGAGGCGATGGCCAGCACGGGCGCCCCCGACCGGTTGGCGTCGTAGAGGCCGTTGATCAGGTGCAGGTTGCCGGGACCGCAGGAGCCGGCGCAAACCGCGAGTTTTCCGGTGAGCTGGGCTTCGGCGGCCGCCGCGAAGGCAGCGGCTTCTTCATGCCGGACGTGCACCCAGTCAATCCCGCCCTTCGCGGAGCCTCCCGTCTGGCGGACGGCGTCCACGATGGGGTTCAGGCTGTCCCCCACAATCCCGTAGATCCGCTGCACGCCGGCAGCCTGGAGTTGTTCGATGAGCTGGGTGGCAAGTTCCTTGGCCATAGGTGCAGACTCCCGAGTTTGTGGTGGTGTGCTGACAAGGCCCAATATAGTCCGCCCAGCTGGGCGGCCCCTTTTGGACCGGCACACAAAGGAGGCGTACGACGGCGGCCGGGCAGCCGCCGTCGTACGCCTCCTTGGGTATCAGGTCCCCTTGGTGCCGCCCGGACCGCTAAACGCTGAGGGAATTCTTGTCTTTGCCGTCGGCCGCGTTGGATGCCCAGGCGTGGCCCTGTTCGGCGTCCAGGTGCGTGGCCTTCTTGTTCTTCAACGCGAAGATGTACACCACCAGCGAAATGGCGATGGCGACCGTGACATAGGTGAAGAACAGGTCTTCCCGTTCCGCCTTCTGGAACGCGGCGCCGATCAGCGGAACCGTGCCGCCGAAGAGCGAGTTGGCGATCGCGTAGCCCAGGCCCACACCGAGGGCGCGGATGGAGGCCGGGAAGAGCTCGGCCTTCACCAGCGCGTTGATGGAGGTGTAGCCGCCCACGACCAGCAGGCCGCCCATCATCAGCAGGAATGCGGTGAACGGATCCTTGGTGCCGGCCAGGGTGGACAGCAGCGGCCAGGTGAAGAGGACGCCGGTGATGCCGAACCAGAGCAGCAGCGGCTTGCGGCCCACCTTGTCCGAAATGATGCCGTAGACCGGCTGCAGGAGCATGAAAATGAACAGGGCCCAGAAGTTGATCACGGAGGTGTCGGTCTTGGCGATGCCGGACGTATCGTTCATGAACTTCAGGATGAAGTTGGTGTACGTGTAGAACGCCACGGTGCCACCGAGGGTGATGCCGATGCAGATCAGCAGCGGCTTCCAGTAGCTGGTGAACAGGAGCTTCATGGTGCCAGGCTGGGCCTGGCCGGGCACGGCGGGGGTCTTGGCTGCCTCGATCTGTTCGGCGGAGACGGTTTCCTCCATGGAGCGGCGCAGCCAGAGCACCACGAGGGCTGCGACGCCGCCGATGGCGAACGGGATCCGCCAGCCCCACTCGCCCAGGTCGCCCTTGGGCATCACGTTCTGCAGGACGACCAGCACCAACAGGGCCAGCATCTGGCCGCCGATCAGGGTGACGTACTGGAAGCTGGAGAAGAAGCCGCGGCGCTTGGAAGTGGCGGCCTCGGACATGTAGGTGGCGCTGGTGCCGTACTCGCCGCCCACGGAGAAGCCCTGGATCACGCGGACCAGCACCAGCAGGATCATGGCCCACAGGCCGATCACGTCCTGCGTGGGCAGCACGGCAATGGCGAAGGAGCCGGCGGACATCATGGTCACGCTCAGCGTCAGGGCGGCCTTGCGGCCCTTGCGGTCCGCGTACCGGCCGAAGAACCAGGCGCCGATGGGGCGCATGAGGAACGACGTCGAAAAGACGGCCATCGCCTCAAGGCCCGCCTGGAGCTCGTCCTTGGAGTTGAAGAAGTGGGCCTGGAAGTAGGCGGCAAAGACGGTGTAGACGTAGAGGTCGTACCATTCCACAAGGTTGCCGGCGGAGCCCTTCAGGATGTTGCCCACGGCCCGGCGGGTCTGGGCTGCCTCCGATCGGGGCGCGGCGTGTTGGGTGCTCATCGGCGAGTTCCTCCTGGTAGTGACGGCGGCCTCCGGCGGGGAGGGCCTCATCCAAGGTATGGGTGATCCACCGCACAACCAACGCGGACGGAACTTTCCTAACACTTCCTTAGGATTCGCCCGGGGGTGGGTTGCCGCGTGCCCGTCCTCCGCCGTCGGGCACATTCTGGCGCCACGCGGTAATCTCACCAAGCGGGGATGAACCGGAAACCGCAGAAAAAGCAGCGAGGAAGATGGCCGTGGACGTGCTGATCGTCGAAGACGACGAGGCCATGGCCGGTGCCCTGACTGCCGCCGTCGAAAGTGCCGGCCACCACCCGCAGCGGGTGTCGCGGGGTGCGGACGCGCTGCTTTCGCACCGGAGCTTCCAAGTGATCCTCCTGGACCTGGGGCTTCCGGACATGGACGGGCTCGAGGTCCTGCGCAAGCTGCGGCAGGTCACGAATGTTCCCATCCTGATTTTGACCGCGCGCGACGACGAGCGCAGCGTAGTGCTCGGGCTCCGCTCCGGCGCGGACGACTACCTGGTCAAGCCGGTCAAGCTCGTGGAACTGCTGGCCCGGATCGAAGCGGTGACACGGCGGGCAGGACGCGCCGGCGGCGTTCCCCAGGAGGACATCATTGTGCTGGACGACCTGGCCATCGACCTGAACCGGCGCACCGCTTCCAGGGGAGCCGCGCCCCTCCCCCTGACTGCCACGGAATTTGAACTCCTGGCCCTGCTGGCCCGCCACGCGGGGTCGGTGGTCACCCGTGAACAAATCCTCGACGCCCTGTGGGGCGATGCCTTCCTGGCCTCCTCCCGGTCCCTGGACGTGCACCTGACCGGACTGCGGGCCAAACTGCAGAAGCCCGGCTTCATCATCAATGTGCGCGGGGTGGGCTACCGGGTGGAGGCGGGCGGCGCATGAGGCTGCGCGTCCTGGGCGTCCTCAGCGTGCTCTGCCTGGTGGTGGTCTTCCTGATCTCCGGCACCATCCTGGGTTCCGCGTCCCGCGAGCTGACCCAGGAGCTCCAGATCAACCGGGCAGCGTCCCTGAACCGGCTGGCACAGGTGGCCTTTGATGCCGCCGGCGACGGCGACACCGTGCGCCTGCAGCGGGAGATGGACACCTATTCCGGACTCTATGGGGAAGGAATCGTGGT
Organism: Arthrobacter sp. B1I2; assembly: GCF_030816485.1. Taxonomy (NCBI): domain Bacteria; kingdom Bacillati; phylum Actinomycetota; class Actinomycetes; order Micrococcales; family Micrococcaceae; genus Arthrobacter; species Arthrobacter sp. B1I2. The sequence continues at coordinate 414,010 of NZ_JAUSYC010000001.1, forward strand.
CCGGGTCCAGCAGGACATCCTGGCTTCCGGCGGACTTGATGCGGGGCGGTCCGACGTGCAGAATGCCCTGTCCCTTGCCCGGCTCAACGTGAGCAACACGTCCCTGGAACAGCTGGAGCCCTTTGGCTCCGGATCCCAGGTCATTTTCCGGCCGTTCGGCAGCGCCAGCCAGGTCCTGGGCGCCGTGGTTTTGGACGTCCACGCCGGCACGGCGCAGCAAAAGCTCCGGGAGCGGTGGCTGGTGGTGGGTGTCGCTGCGCTGGCTTTGGCCGCCGTGCTTTTGGTGGGCGCCGCCCGCGTCACGGGATGGGTTTTGCGGCCTGTGCTGCGGCTGGATTCGGCCGTGCACGAGCTGGAGCGGACCGGGCGGGCCGGGCGCCTGCCGGAGGACGGTCCGCCCGAGCTGCGGCAACTCAGCCGGTCCTTCACTGCCATGGCCCGGACCGTAAGCGCCAGCATGGCGGCGCAGCGGCAGCTGATCGCGGACACATCGCACCAGCTGCGGAACCCGGTGGGGGCGCTCCGGCTGCGGCTGGACCTGCTCCAACTGGAGCTGAAGACCGCCCGGGAACATGATGCAGCTGAGCGGGCACTGGCAGAACTGGAGCGGGTGGAAGAGATCCTGGACGGGGTACTAAAGCTGGCAGCCGCGGAGCACCGCGCATCTGAAGGGTACCTGCGGGCCGCCGGAAGTCCCGGGGAAAGCCCGCCGGCCCAGCCGGTGGACCCGTTCCCCATCCTCCAGGGGGAAATCGAACGGGCAGCGCCGCTGGCGGAACAGGCGGGTTGCCGGCTGGTCCTTGCTCCGCCACCGCAGCCGCCGGCACTGGTCGCCTGCCACCCGGCAGAGCTGGGCCAGATGGCGGGCGAACTCCTCAACAACGCCATGAAGTACGCTCCCGGTGCCACGGTTGCGGCGGCTGTGCGGACGGAGGCCGGCACTGTGGCCGTGGAGATTTCCGACGACGGCCCAGGCCTTTCCGCGTCGGAGCGCGCCTCGGCTGCCACCAGGTTTTGGCGGTCTCCGCGGCATTCCTCGGTTCCGGGCACCGGGCTGGGCATGACCATTGTGGGTGAGCTTGCCGCCGCCAACGGTGGCCGCCTGGTGCTGGCCGAAGCAGCCCCGCACGGGCTGTCGGCCCGGATCGAGCTTCCCGCTCCCCCGTCCAGCCAGGCGGCATCCGGGCCGGGCGGGGGTGGTGCCCGTGCCTGACCTTGGTACCCCGGGCGGCCCCGTGGCGCTGCCGCCGCGACGAACCCTCCTTAAGTCAGCCCTCGCCGTCGGCCTGGCTGCCTGCCTGCCACCCGCACTCAGTGCCTGTACCGGCGCCGACCGGCCGGAAAACCTGACTGTTGCCGGTGGTGAACCGGGTGGCTTCTACCTCGAGTTCTCCACGCTTCTGGCCGCAGCGCTGGAGCGTCACGGCGTTGCGCATCGTGCCAGTGCCCTGTCCACCGGCGGCAGCCTGGACAACATCGCCGAGCTGCGGGCGGGGCGCGCCGCCTTCGCCGTGGCCCTGGCGGATGCTGCCGCGCAACCGGGCGGGTCGGCCCAGGACACGGCAGGGATTGCCGCTATCGGCAAGGTTTATGAAAACTATGTCCACTGCGTGGTTCGCAAAGACAGCGGCATCCGGGACGTCCCGGCGCTGGCCGGACGCCGGGTTGCCGTGGGTCAACCCGGGTCGGGGACGTCACTGACGACGCCGAGGCTCCTCGAAGCCGCCGGGCTGCGCACCTCGGGCGATGCCGCACCCTCCGCCGGGACCACCGCCGTCGAAAATCTTGGCCTGAACGACGGCATCGCCGCGCTCAAAGCGGGAACCGTGGATGCCCTGTTCTGGTCCGGCGGCGTCCCCACTGCTGCCATCGCCGCGGCCGCTCAGGAGGTGCCGATGGGCCTCCTGGATCTGTCGGGCCTGTTGCCGGAACTGCGGCGGCGGTACGGCGGCCTGTACGACCGCGTCCTCATCCCCGAGGGAAGCTATCCCGGGGTGCCCGCGGCGTGGACCGTGGGTGCTCCCAACCTGCTCCTGTGCCGCAGCGACCTGGACAGCGCCACCGTTGAGCGGACGGTCCAGCTGCTGGTGCATAACGCGGGCGAACTCATTCCCCAGTCCAGCCTGGGCGTGCAGTTCCTCAGCGCCGAAAGCCTCATCAACACCGCCGGCGTCCCCCTGCACCCTGCTGCTGCGGACGCCTACCGGGCGCTGCACGGGTAACCCAACGCCCGCTCACCTCCTGCACCCGGAACGAGGGGCCTACGCGGGCAAACGCGCAGGCTTCCATGGCCTGTGCTCGTGTGTGAGCCAAACCATTTCGGGGTTCAGAGAGCACACCAGTAGCTGACCCTCCGTACGGGGGTTATCAAGTTCACCGAACCGGACTGCTGTATCTCCAGCGACGATGGTCGGGCGTCCATCGCCAACGACGACGACCTGTGACCCCCGAGTGTGACCAGGTGCCGGAAGGAGCCGAAGCCCGGGAAGCAGTTCGAGCTCGCCGTCGACGGGAACGTAGAGAACCCCGGGCGGGTCCACCCATTCACGGATGGTGTAGTCATTCTCGGTGCGGGCGTCCTGGAGTTCCTGACGCTGGACGTAGATGGGCTTGCCCGCGAAGAGGTGGTTACCCCCGCAATGATCGAAGTGCAGGTGGGTGTTGACGACAATGTCGACACTGTCGATGTCGAAGTCCTGCTGGTCCAACGGGTGAAGGCGGGGATCCATATCGGCGACCGCCGGATGGAGCTGAGTCATGCCGGTGTCGACCAGCACGCGCGCGTCGGGGTGGTCGACAACGTGCACGTAGACCGGCATCGGCTCGCCGTCGGCAAGCAGCTCGGCCACACGAACGGCAGTTACACGGATTACAGCGGGAGAACCCATTTCTTCACCTCCGTCCCACATCATGGCCGTGATGCATTGGGGAAGCAACAGATCGTCGGGCCGAATGCTGCGCGACCTGCTGCCATGAGCCAAAATCATACCGCCGAGGCGTCCGTGGAGCCGATGCCCCACCCCTAACCTGAGGACGAGGAGGTGCTTGCAGGTCGCCGGTCGAGTGGGACTGGAGGGATCCCCAGCGGACGGTCTGTGCCGACGGATTTGGACATTCCGAGCGGTCCGACGTCAGCCGGCGTTGGCTTCACGGTCCGCCTGGGGTGCAGTTTCCGCTTCCAGCGATTCACCCGAGGCCGGACCGCCTGTCCCGTAAAAGGCCCCTTCGGACCCGTCAGCCATTGTTTGGTCATGCGTGGAGCGCAGGGGTGTCGCCTGGTCAATATGCGTCCTGGCGTCATGCTGGAGCGTGCCGATGATTTCTTCCTTCGCTTTCTTCAGCGCCTGGCTTGCCTGCTCCCGAACCCCAGGTGCATTTGTCTCGAGGGTCTGAGCGGCGCCGGAAACTTTGTCCTGGACCGTCTGGCTCTCCCATAATCCGCGGACTTTTAGCTTGAGTTTCTCGTAGCTATCCCTGCCAGCCCGGGTCCCAAGGACATAGCCCACTGCCACACCTGATACGAATATCAGCTTATTTTTCATCTCGGTGCTCCTGCTTCTTTCGGTAACAGTGCCTGCGTTGAATCTAACTCCAAACCGGGACAGCTGTCCGACTCGGCCTTTCTCCGACCGGTCCTTCGGGCTCGCGTGTAGGCCGCGAGGACCGAGCCTTTACCGAAGACCGGGATCGGGTCAGGGGAACATGGCACGGCCGCCCTGATGCAAGCCAAATCGTGCAAAAGCTTCTTTCGCCTTCGCCGGGACGTTAGTGAAGTCCATGCCTTCGACCGTGAAGTGTTCCGCCCCAACTCCGACCACGTATCTGAGGAAGTACGGCATAACGGAAAGCGTGACAGGCCCAACAGATTTCGCATAGGCCTAAAGGCCCCCGCCTATTGAACCGATTAGCAGGTCGGGTAGAACCTGCCCGTCATCACCTGTCTTGTTTACGTCGATGCCCCTGCGGGCGTCCAATCCACGTTTTGGTTGTGGGTAGATCACGCCGCTTCAGTCGTGGGCCTGCTGACAGCGTCATCCCTCGGCTTTCCGCGGAGGAAGCATGTGACTTAGGGCCCTGTAGAGGCCCTGATGAGGCTGCCATGCTTCCTCGCATGCCATACCTCATGGAATACGTGACGAACGGGTCTATTGGCCGTTCGATCATCTATTCTGCGAGCTTTGGCGACGCTCTAATAAAGGCGAAGAACGCCCAGCGGGGGTTGCAGTGCAACTCCGCTGTTCTGTGTCATACCCCGGAATCAGATCCCATTTTTGGCAACGGTTCTATCCTCGCAAGCTACACGCCCGCTGACGGCTGGAGGATCAGCGAGGTTTGGCCACGGTAGCCTCGCCGCTCCTGCAACCTGCTGGGTTGCGCTGCAAAGAGGAGGGCGACCAAGGCGGCTCAGGCCTTTTATGACACGCAATGATCACCACGGTTCATTACGGTTGTACCGGTCAGGAAGTGCAGGCAGACGCAAAGAGGCGTGACGGGCCGGGTGAGATCTGGCTGGCTGGAGAGGATGTATTCCACGGCTGCAGGACCTGCCGGAGTGAGGTGCTCCGGCGACTAGGGACTGATAGTCCTACGGAGCGGACGCGCGCCAACTGTTCATGTGCAAAAAAGCCGGAGCCCAGACGCGGCGCCACCTTCGCGATTATCCCGTCAAGCTCCCGCTGGCCGTAAAAGGTCTTCACGCCCCAAATCCTCGCACGCACGCCAGCGTCACAGGACTGCGGCATCCGTAAGCTTCAGGACCATTGCACGGCCACCACGCCGCGATAGCCATCGCAGTCCCGCAAAGGATCACATTGCACCTGAAGAATGACACCGGCAGTCCACAAATCATCTTCCGGTCGTTTGGCTCAGCTTCCGGAGTGGGCCTGCAGGAAGCTGTACACCTCGGTCTCGTCCACGCCGGGAAAGGCGCCCGGCGGCATGGCGGCGAGCAGATGCGAGTGGGCCCGTGCCGAGGGCCAGGCGTTCCCGGCCCACTGGCTGGTCAGCTCCGCAGGCGGCCGCTTGCAGCAGTTGGGATCCGGGCAGTTGGACGTGGCCCGGGCGGTGGTCTCCCGCCCGCGGAACCACTTCACGTGCTGGTACGGCACGCCGATGCTCAATGAAAACTCGCCGCTGGCCGAACGCTCGGTGCGGGCAGTGCACCAGTACGTTCCGGACGGCGTGTCCGTGTACTGGCTGTATGCACTGAACTTGTCCGGCACGTCGAACACGGCCCGCGACGTCCATGCCTTGCAGGACGGCTGGCCCTCGATGGCTCCGGTGTGGTCCTGGGGGAAGGTCACGCCGTCGTTCTCATACGCCTTGTAGATGATGCCGCTCTGGTGCGTCTTCTGGAAATGCGTGGTGATGCCCAGGTGCTTGGTGGCCAGGTTGGTGAAGCGGTGCGCCGCGGTCTCATACGAAACGGCGAAGGCGTCCCGGATGTCCTCCACAGCAATTTCCTTGGCAGCTTTGGCTTTCTGCAGAAATTCCACGGTGGCCTGCTCGGGCAGGAGCAGCGCGGCGGCGAAATAGTTGGTGGCCACCCGCTGCGCCAGGAAGTCACCGTAGTTCCGGGGCGTTTCGTGGCCCAGCACGTAGTGGCCCAGGGCCTGGAGGAGCACCGAACGGGGGTCGTGGTCCTGCCGCTGGCTCTGCGTCAGGTAAATTCTGCGGTTCTTCAAGTCCGTCACGGAACGGGTGGAATGCGGCAGATCCCCCACGTGGTGCAGGGTGAAACCGAGGTGTGCGGCGATGTCCGCGATGACATGCTGGCTCAGCGGACCGGTGGTGTAGCCCACCTCCTTGAGGACCTTCTGCGCCTCGGCCTCGTACTCCGGGAAATAGTTTCCCCGCTCCCGCATCATGGCCCGCAGTTCACCGTTGGCGCGGCGTGCTTCCTCGGGGGTGGCCACCTGCTCGTTCATCTTGCGTTCGAGCTCGTGCAGCAGCCCCACCTGGGCCTCCAGCACATCCAGCGGCAGCCGCGAACTGATGCGGATTTTGGGCAGGTCCAGCGACTCGTAGAGCGGACCGCGCTGGTAACGCTCCAACTCGATTTCCAAGGCGGCCCGGCGGCTGGGCGGCTCGGCCCCGAGCAACTGGTCGATGCTGACGTTAAGCGCCGCCGCAAAATGCTGCAGCAGGGTCAGTTTCGGTTCACGCTTGCCGTTCTCGATCAGGCTGAGCTGACTGGGAGCAGTGCCGACGGCGGCGCTCAGGTCATCGAGCGTAAGCCCGGCTTGTTTGCGCAGGTGGCGGACGCGGCGGCCCAGGGCGATGACGTCCAGTTCCGTTGTGGCGGTGGACGGCGCTTGGGAGACGTCCCTGTTCCAGCTTGAAGGTGGCATTTCTGAAGAATACGTGAAGAAGGGCATTTCTTTCCATACCTTTTCTCTGGAAAGGGGGTTGAAAGTACTGAAAAGTAGTGACTACGGAAAGAAACACCGCACCGGAAAGACCGGTGGGAACCTCAACGACGCGGTTCCCACCTACTCCATCCGGAGCTCAATCAAGGAGATCAACGATGACTGCAGCATTTGAGCCCAACCAGCAGCCGACCGGCCAGGACACAACATCGCAGGCCGCCGCCCTGGAGCTCGAGTGGGCCGCCAACCCCCGCTGGGAAGGTGTGACCCGGGACTACTCAGCCTCCGACGTCGTCCGTCTCCGCGGCCGCGTCTCCGAGGAACACACCCTGGCCCGCCGCGGCGCCGAGAAGCTGTGGAAGCAGCTCACTGAGGAACACAAGGAAGGCAAGTACACCAACGCCCTGGGCGCCCTCACCGGCAACCAGGCCGTGCAGCAGGTCAAGGCCGGGCTGCGCGCCATCTACCTCTCCGGCTGGCAGGTGGCCGCGGACGCCAACAACTCCGGCCACACCTACCCGGACCAGTCCCTCTACCCGGCCAACTCCGTTCCCACCGTGGTCCGCCGGATCAACAACGCCCTTCTCCGGGCGGACCAGATCGAGTTCTCCGAGGGCATCCAGACCGTCGAGGACTGGCTGGTCCCGATCGTTGCCGACGCCGAGGCCGGCTTCGGCGGCCCGCTGAACGCCTACGAACTCATGAAATCCATGATCCAGGCCGGCGCCTCGGGTGTTCACTGGGAAGACCAGCTCGCCTCCGAGAAGAAGTGCGGCCACCTGGGCGGCAAGGTCCTGATCCCCACCCAGCAGCACGTCCGCACCCTCAACGCCGCCCGTCTCGCGGCGGACGTCGCCGGCACCCCCACCGTCGTCATTGCCCGCACCGACGCCGAGGCAGCCACCCTGATCACCTCCGACGTCGACGAGCGCGACCAGGAATTCATCACCGGCGAGCGCACGGCCGAGGGCTTCTACAAAGTCCGCAACGGCATCGAACCCTGCATCGCCCGCGCCAAGGCCTACGCCCCCTACTCGGACCTGATCTGGATGGAAACCGGCACCCCGGACCTGGAACTGGCCCGGAAGTTCGCCGAATCCGTCAAGGCCGAATTCCCCGGACCAGATGCTTTCCTACAACTGCTCCCCGTCGTTCAACTGGCGCAAGCACCTGGACGATGCCACCATCGCCAGGTTCCAGCGCGAACTCGGCGCCATGGGCTTCACGTTCCAGTTCATCACCCTGGCCGGCTTCCACGCCCTGAACTACTCGATGTTCGACCTCGCCCACGGCTACGCCCGTGAAGGTATGAGCGCCTACGTCGAACTCCAGGAAAAGGAATTCGCCTCCGAGTCCCGCGGCTACACCGCAACCAAGCACCAGCGCGAAGTCGGCACCGGCTACTTCGACACCATCTCCACGGCGCTCAACCCGAACGCCTCCACCCTCGCTTTGGTCGGATCGACCGAAGAGGGCCAGTTCCACTAATCCCCAGCCGCCCCCTCCGCTCGCAAGCTCGCGAGGGAACCCGGCGGCCGTGGCCCCGCTTCCCCGCCTTCCCACCCGTTGCTCTATCACTTTTGGTCCCCATTAGGCCCCTTTGGCAACCAAAAGTGATAGAGCAACCGGGGTATCCAAGGAGATTTTGAAATGAACAGCTTTACTGACAGCTTCACCATTAATGGGATTACCCTGACCGCGCAGCCCATTTGCCGGCAGGACGAAGTGCTGACGCCGGACGCCCTCTCCTTCATTGCCAAGCTGCACCGGGCTACTGCCGACCGCCGGCAGGAGCTGCTCCAGGCACGGCGTACGCGACGCACCGAGATCGCCGGCGGCCAGGACCCCCGTTTCCTGCGGGAGACCGAGCACATCCGCAACGATCCGTCCTGGCGGGTTGCTCCCCCGGCACCCGGGCTGGAGAACCGCCGCGTCGAGATCACCGGGCCGGTGGACAAGAAGATGACCATCAACGCCCTGAACTCCGGCGCCAAGGTGTGGCTCGCGGACATGGAGGACTCCTCCACCCCCACATGGCGGAACGTCATCAAGGGCCAGCTGAACCTCACCGACGCTCTGGAACGCCGGATCGACTTCACCAGTGAAGAAGGCAAGGAATACAAGCTGAAGCCGGCGGGCGACCTGCCCACCATCGTGGTCCGGCCCCGCGGCTGGCACCTGCCGGAGAAGCACATGCTCATCGACGGCCAGCCAATCGCCGGCGGCATCGTGGACTTCGGCCTGTTCTTCTTCCACAACGCCCGCCGCCTGCTCGCACAGGGCAAGGGCCCGTACTTTTACCTGCCCAAGATCGAGAACCACCTCGAAGCCCGGCTGTGGAACGACATCTTCATCCTGGCCCAGGACCTGCTCGGCATTCCGCAGGGCACCATCCGCGCCACGGTGCTGATCGAGACCATCACCGCCGCATTCGAAATGGAGGAGATCCTCTACGAACTGCGCGACCACGCCTCAGGCCTGAACGCCGGCCGCTGGGACTACATCTTCTCCCTGATCAAGAACTTCCGCACCCGGGGCCCCCGGTTCGTGCTGCCGGACCGCGGCCAGGTGACCATGACCCAGCCCTTCATGCGCGCCTACACCGAACAGCTGGTCCGGGGCCTGCCACAAGCGCGGCGCAATGGCCATTGGCGGCATGGCAGCAGCCGTCCCCAACCGCAAGGACCCGGAGGCCAACGCCAACGCGCTCGAGAAGGTCCGTGCGGACAAGACCCGCGAGGCCAACGACGGTTTCGACGGTTCCTGGGTGGCCCACCCAGACCTCGTACCCGTGTGCCGGGAAGTGTTCGACGGCGTGCTCGGTGACAAGCCCAACCAGCTGGACCGGCTCCGCGAGGACGTCACCCCGGATGACCGTGCCCTGATCGACGTGGCCGCCACCCAGGGCACCATCACGGAGCAGGGCATCCGGAACAACATCGAGGTGGGCATCCGCTACATCGAGTCCTGGCTGCGCGGCAACGGCGCGGTGGCCATCCACAACCTGATGGAGGACGCCGCCACCGCGGAGATCTCCAGGTCCCAGCTGTGGCAGTGGATCTTCGCCCGGGCCATCACGGACCAGGGCGAGATCATCAGCCATGAGTGGGTAGAGGAGCTCCTGGACGAGGAATTCGCCCGGCTGGAACGCTTCGACGGCGACCGGTTCGAGGACGCCCGGGACATCTTCGAAGAGGTCACACTCAGCCGCGAATTCCCCTCCTTCCTCACCCTCCCCGCGTACGCCCGCTACCTCACGGAGGCCAAGGAGAAAGCCACCGTCGAGGAGCTGGCCGCGGCTTAGTCCGGGGTCCCCGCCACCAACTTCCGTCTGCCGGGCCGGCACGCCCTCCGCAACAGGCCCCCCGAAATCCGGGGCGCCGGCCCGGCGACGGAGCACCACCAAACCCTCGAGGGGTGGGCCCACGCCCGCCCTTCGGGGGTTTTATCGTGCGGAATTTCGACGGCGGCGGGTTGCCTCAGCGGCCTTTCGGCACCTTGCGCACGGACAGCGTCGTGGCGGCGAAGAAGGTCAGCACCGAAACCAGGATGACGAGCAGGGCCGGGGTCCACGATCCCGAGCTGTCGTGGACGAAGCCCACCAGCGGAGGGGCCACCGCGGCGAGGCAGTAGCCCAGGCCCTGGACCGTTGCGGACATCCGGCCTGCCGAGGCCTGGTCGCGCGCCAGCTTGATGATGGCGATGAAGATCAGGGTGATGCCGCCGCCCTGGGCGATCCCGCCGGAAGTGGACCACAGCCACCAGAGCTCCGGCAGGAACAGCAGCCCCACCGGAACAGCGAGCCAGAGCGAACCCAAGGTGACCGCCACCGCCGTCGTACTCATGTATTTGGCCGCGAAGGGCACGCCGAGGCCGCCCACGATGGCCAAAATCTGGAAGATCGAGGACGCGGCGCCGGCCTCGGACGTGGACATCGCCAGCTCATCGTGCAGATAGCTGGGCAGCCACGCCGTGACGCCGTAGTAGGAGAACGCCTGGCCGCCGAAGCCTGCGGTGAGCCCGAACGTGGTCCAGCCGGAACCGGCCACCCGGGGCAGGGGCGCGTCCCCGCCGTCGTCAGCTGCGGCCAGGAACGCCGTCCGCGGCCCGACTGCCAGGACCCACACGACCACCGCGGCGACGGCCAGGACGGCGACGGCGGCCAGCGCCAGCCTCCATCCGGCCACTGCCGCCAGCGGCGCCATGGCCACCGAGGTCAGGAAGGACCCGATATTCAGGGCGGCGGTGTAGATCCCCATTGCCGTCCCCTGCCGGCGCGGGGCAAAATCACGGCGGATGATGAGCGGCACCGCAATGTTGCCCACGGTGATGGCCACCCCGATGACCACCGTGCCGGCCACCACCAGCACCGGCCCGCCTGCGGAGCGCACCAGTACTCCGGCCAGCACCCCAAGGATGGTCAGTGTGACGGCGAACTCCGCCCCGAATTTCCGGGCTGCCAGGGACGCCAGCGGAGCCGCGAGCGAGAAGCAGAGTACGGGGATACTGGTGAGCAGCCCCAGCAGGACCGGCGAAAAGTGCAGTTCCGCCTGCATGAGGTCCACCAGGGGTGCGACGGCAACGAAGGGGCCACGGAGGTTCAGCGCCAGCAGGCCGATGCAGGCCAGCAAGACCCAGCTCTTCGGGATGCGGGACAGGACGCGGCCGCTCACAGGGGCAGAATCGGGATTTGGCGTGGGTTCATCACTCCCATTGCTATCACGCCGGGCGTGACTGGAGTTTCAGGCACACTGCCGGCCGGCCCCTGCCATACGATAAACGTGACCCAAGGACGTAGGACTCCGCGAAGGACAGCCATGACGCACCGCCTTGCCATCCTCGACGACTACCAGGACGTGGCCCACGGCTTCGCCGACTTCGCGGCTTTGGCGGCGCAGGGTGTCACCGTGACCTCGTACCGCGAGCCCTTTGCTTCCCGCGACGGCCTGGTTTCGGCGCTGGCAGACACCACCATGGTCATCGCGATGCGGGAACGTACGGCGTTCCCGCGTGAGGTGTTCGAGAAGCTGCCGGCGCTTGAGCTGCTGGTCACCACCGGAATGGCAAACTCCTCCATTGACGTTGCGGCCGCCACCGAGCACGGAGTGACGGTCTGCGGCACACCGGGCTCACCAACGGCCGCGCCGGAATTGACCTGGGCCCTGCTGCTGGCCATCGCCCGGCACCTGCCGGCGGAGGAAAACTCGCTCCGGGCGGGCACGTGGCAGTCAACGGTGGGTGTGGAGCTGGCCGGGAAGACCCTGGGCATCGTGGGACTGGGAAAGATCGGCCGCCGGATAGCCGCGTACGGGCAGGCGTTCGGCATGGATGTGGTGGCGTGGAGCCAGAACCTCACGGCGGAGGCAGCAGAGGATGCCGGTGCCCGGCTGGTGTCCAAGGAGGAACTCTTCACGGTGGCCGACATCGCCACCCTCCACCTGCGGCTCTCCCCACGGTCGGAGAACACCGTGGGCGAGGCCGAGCTGCGCCTGCTGGGCCCCGAAGGCATCCTGGTGAACACCGCCCGTGGGCCTTTGGTTGACCAGGATGCGCTGCTCAAGGCCCTGAACAACGGGTGGATCCGCGGCGCCGCCCTGGACGTCTTTGACCAGGAACCCCTGCAGGCCGGGCATCCGCTCCTGGCCGCGCCTAACACCGTGCTTTCCCCCCACCTTGGCTACGTCACGCAGGAAAGCTACCGGCAGTTCTACGGCGGTGCCCTGGAGGACATTACCGCCTGGCTGGCCGGCTCCCCCATCCGGACCATCACCGCCTGATCCGGAGAAACAGCATGACGCACACCATCCGCAAAGCAACAGCAGACGACGCCGGCCCGCTGGCCGCGCTGGCGGCCGTCACCTTTCCGCTGGCCTGCCCGCCGTCGTCGTCACCTGCCGACATTGCCGCCCACCTGGCCAACACGCTCAGCGAAGAACACTTCGAGGGTTACCTCGCGGACGCGGGCACCACCATCCTGGTCATCGACGCGGACGGGCAGCTCAACGGCTACAGCCTGCTGGTGGACCGGCCTGCAACGGACCCGGACGTGACCTCCGTCCTGACACTGCTGCCGTCCGTGGAAATCAGTAAATGCTACGTGCATCCGGACTACCACGGGCTGGGCGCAGCCGCGGAACTCATGCACGCCAGTCTCCAGGCAGCGGCGGCTTCCGGCGGTGCCGGGGCGTGGCTGGGGGTCAACAGCCAGAACGCCCGCGCCATCCGCTTCTACGAAAAGTCAGGCTTTCGCAAGGTGGGCACCAAGTCCTTCCGGCTGGGCGGCACCGTGGAGCACGACTTCGTGCTGGAGCGCCCCTTGCCGTAGGCAGGTCTTCTGGACAGCGGGGCGGCCGTCAGGAAAGCCTGCCGGCGGCCATCCCTTCCACCGGATAGGCCAGCGGCGGCCGCGGTTCGGCCAGGAGCTTCAGCCCCGGCGGGAGGCCCTCGATAGTGCCGGCCGATCCGGCGGCCGTGATCGTCACCCGGCTTGTATCCAGCAGGACGTTTTCCGCCCGGAACGAGCCAACGGACTCCGGCAGGATCGGCGCCAGGTGCACCACCCCGCGGGTGAACACGGGGTCGAACCGCAGCAGGATCCGCGCGAGCTGCACCGGCGCTGCCGCGGCCCAGGCCTGCGGCGAGCATGCGGTGGGATAGGGAACAGGGCCGGGAAACTCACCGCGGTCAAACCCGCAGAACAACTCCGGCAGCCGGCCGTCAAAATGCCGGGCGGCTTCGAGGATGCCCGAGGCCACCTGCTTGGCCTCGTCCACGAACCCGTACCGCATCAGCCCGGTGGCCACCAGAGCAGTATCGTGGGGCCACACCGAGCCGTTGTGGTAGCTGACAGGGTTGTAGGCGCCCATGTCGGAGGCCAGCGTGCGGATGCCCCAGCCCGTGAACATCTGCGGGGACATCAGGTTCTCCATGACGGACCCGGCTTTGTCTTCGTCCACGACGCCCGTCCACAGGCAGTGGCCGATGTTGGAGGTCAAGGCATCAACGTGCCGTTTGTCCTTGTCCAGCGCCACCGCAAAATAGCCCTTGTCCGGCAGCCAGAACCGCTTATTGAACTCCTCCTTGAAGGCTGCCGCCTTTCCGGCCCAGTGTTGTTCCAGGCCCGAATCACCGCTCCAGTGGGCCAGCAATGACCTGCCCAGGTAGGCGGAATAGACATAGGCCTGGACCTCGCAGAGGGCTATGGGAGCTTCCGCAATGGTCCCGTCCGCAAAGTTGATCCCGTCCCAGGAGTCCTTCCAGCCCTGGTTCACCAGCCCATGGTCGTTGGGCCGAAGGTATTCCACAAAGCCGTCGCCGTCGCGGTCGCCGTACTTCTCGATCCACTCCAGGGCCCGGTCCGCATGCGCCAGCAGCGGCTGGATCGCGTCCCGGGACAGCCCCCACCTGCTCAGTTCGCCCAAGGTGGACACGAAAAGGGGGGTTGCGTCGGCTGTGCCGTAATACGCCGTGCCGCCCAGCGACAGGCCTGCTGTGACGCCAAGCCTGACCTCGTGGGGAATGCGGCCCGGTTCCTCCTCTGAATCCGGGTCCACCTTTTTTCCCTGGATCCCGGCCAGGGTCTGAAGCGTACCCAGGGCGAGGTTGGGGTTGACCATCATGCTCATGTAGGAGGTCAGCAGTGAATCCCGCCCGAACAGCGCCATGAACCACGGCGCTCCGGCGGCCACGGCAGCGCGGTCGGGATGGTGGGCATCGAAGATCCGCAGCGCACCCAAATCGCTTTGACTCCGGTTGAGCACGTTCTGGAAGCTGGCGTCCTCGATGCTGATCCGCGGAACGTTCTCTTCCCACGCCAGGTGCCGCCGCACGCCCTCGCGGTGATGCGGCAGCTGGCCTTCCCTGAAGGGCTTTTCCGGCGCTTCACCATTGACCAGCGGCACCACGATCACGCTGGTGGCCCACTTGCCCCTGGCCGGGATGGTGACATGGAAGCGGAGCCCATCCGTGCCCACGTCTGCACCGCGGGCTCCGATGGCGGAGCCCCGTTGCTGGCCATGCCGTGCCGCTTCAATGATGAGCTTTCCATCCACCACTGTGCGGGTTGTGTCGTCCGGTCCCGTGGTCCGGCCGCCCTTCACTTCGAAAAGATCGGCCTGGTCGGCATCCACGAGGAGCTCGATGCGGCACTCGACGGGTTCCGCTGCGTAGTTCTCCAGGGTGATGTCGTCCTGCAGGCCTGGTCCGATATGGCGGGTCTGACGGACCACCAACGGACTGTCGAATTTGCCGCCCGGCCAGGTGGCACGGCCCACGAACGTTGCCTCGAAGGGCTGCGGCCGCTGGGCTGACAACGGTTCGCGCCTTGATCCGTTGATGCGGAGCACCCACCGCGAAACGATCCGGGTGTCCTGGTAGAACGCTCCGTTCGTGCCGCCGTCGTGACTGATGTCACCGGTTCCGGCGGAGATACAAAACGAAGAGCCCTCCAGGACGGTCACGGCGCCCACGTCGGACCCGGAGGCCTCATTATCTTCGTTCCAGGCGGTCATGGAAGGGCTCCATCCTGAGGGGAAAGCTGCCCCGGGGGATCGGGGAAGCAGCATTGTCCCTATCGATTCTGGTGCACCCGGGAATGATGCGGAACCCCTAAAGGCGCCTCCCTGCAACGAGCTGGCCATAAAGTTCGAGGTGCTCTGCAACCATTCGCTCCGCGCTGAACCTTTCCTCCACATCCTTGCGGCAAACGGCCCTGTCCAGCGCTGCTGCTGCCGGAACCAGGTCCGCCAGTTCATCAGTCTTCCCCAGGAAGCCCGTGCGCCCGTGATCGATGATTTCCGGGGCTGAACCGATGGATGTCCCCACCACCGGTGTCCCTGTCGCCAGGGCTTCGATCATGACCAGCCCGAAAGGTTCGGACCACTGAATAGGATTCAGGAAGGCCATGGCCTCCCCCATCAGCCGGTATTTCTCCACGTCGTCCACCTCGCCCATGAAGTCCTCGTTGGGGCCGAGCAGTGGTTCAATAACTTCCCGGAAGTAGCGGACCTCTTCCGGCTCCCGCATCTTGACCGCGATCCTGAGGTGCAGTCCGGCCTGCCGGGCGATGGTGATGGCTTCAAGCAGTCCTTTGTCGGGGCACGACCGGCCCACGAAGCACAGGTACCCGCCCTTTCCGGTACCCACCGGCACAGCTGAAAGATCCATGCCATGGTGGATCACCCGCGTGACGGGAACGTCGGGAGCGCTCAACGCCTGGTCCCTTGAGATAGCGATGACAGCGCCATTCCTGGCAACGGCACGGTAGATGTCCGCAGCCTGGCCATGTATTGGGCCGTGAATAGTGGTAGCCAACGGCACCCCGCCTGGCCGGTGCAGGTAGAGGGGGCCCGCCAGGGTGTGGTCGTGGATGATGTCCACGTCCTGGAGCCCTTCGTAGGCCCTGACCACATGGCTGAGCTCGGCGAGGGTGCTGCCCAGTCCCTCGTAGTCGGTGGGCCGCATCCCTGGAACGAGCTGCACTGGGCAACTGCTGTCTGACGGTGCCGCCAACAGCACTTCATGACCGGCGGCTGCGAAGCCTCTGGCCAGCGTATCCACTACTCTTTCCGTTCCACCGTATGTTGCCGGTGGCACAGGAATCCACGGCCCTGTGACAAGTCCAATCCGCATTCCTGGCCTCCCAGGTTTGACAGGCCGGGCTCCCCAGCTGGCCGGGCAATACTCCACCGGGCGTTGTCGTCCGCCGCGATGCTTTGAGTTTCGAAGGGGCCCGATTCATGACCTCTGATCCGACTATTCCGCAGGATTGCTCCGGCCACAAGGGCCGCGCGTGTGGTGCATCTCATAACAAGGCGCCGGAATGGCGCCTGCGCCCGGCGGGTTGTACCAACCATGAAAATTGAGATCTGGTCAGACGTTGCCTGCCCGTGGTGTTACATCGGCAAGCGCCGGTTCGAGGCCGCCCTCGCAGCATTTCCCCACCGTGACGCCGTCGACGTCACCTGGCGGAGCTACCAGCTGGATCCCACGCTGCCGGAACGCTACGACGGGACCGAACTGGAGTACTTGAGCACCCGCAAAGGCATGCCGGCCCAGCAGGTCTCGCAGATGTTCGAGCACGTGACGCAGCAGGCAAAGGGCGAAGGCCTTGACTACCACTTCGACAAAGTGGTGGTGGCCAACAGTTTCACCGCCCACCGGCTGATCCACCTTGCGGCGGCGCACGGCAGGCAGGATGCGGCCAAGGAGCGCCTGCTCAGCGACCACTTCGAGCACGGCCAGGACATCGGCAGCCGGGAGTACCTGGCCTCCCTCGGCAACGACCTTGGCCTGCCTGCCACCGGGGTGGATGGACTCTTCACCACGGACAAGTACGCGAACGAGGTCCGGCTCGACTTCCAGGAGGCCCAGGGCCTGGGTATCAGCGGCGTTCCGTTCTTCGTGATCGACCGCAAGTTCGGGCTGTCCGGTGCCCAGCCCACGGAGACGTTCACGGCCGCCCTCAACCAGGCCTGGCAGGATGCAAACCCGCTGGTCCTGGTCAACTCCTCCGACGCTGAAGCCTGCGGCCCTGAAGGCTGCGCGGTTTAGCGCTTTTTACTGACACATCGCGGTAAAGTGTCTGCATGCCCAGGATTTCAGCGGCCAGCAACGCCGAACAACGCGCGGACACCCAGCGCCGCATTCTCACCGCTTTCGGCGAGCTCCTCTTCACCCATGGCCTGCCAGGGCTGACCATGACGGACGTGGCACGGCATGCAGGAATTGGGCGCACCGCCGTCTACAACTACTACGCAGACATCGAAGAACTCCTCATCTCCTACGCCCTGGATGAGACCGAGAAGTTCCTCTCCGACCTGCGCGAATCGCTGGACCGGCTGGAGAACCCGGTGGAGCGGCTGGCACTGTACGTCCGCGCCCAGGTGGTCGACCTCAGCCGCCGCCACCTCCCGCCGGGGCCTGCCATGGGGGCGGTGCTGTCGCCGTCGTCCTTTGCCAAGCTCTCCGACCACGTGGGTGAACTCAGCGTCCTGCTGCAGGGCATCCTGCGTGACGGCATGGAGCAGGGGTACCTGCCCGTGGCGGACGTGGGCCAGCAGTCCCAGCTGATCCTGGGCACCCTGTCCTCCAGCGCGGCGAGGGGCAGCGACGAGCCGGCCGAACTGGAGGCGCGCGTGGCCAGGACGGTGCGCTTCATCCAGTTGGGTGCCGGCGCCAGGTTCGACGACGGCGGGCGGCCCATCCGCGTGGCCCGGCTTCGGGCAGCTGGCTGAGGCTGAGACGGCTGAGTGAGAGTCAGGACGCCGGAGTAACAGGCAGCTTGTCAGGGTCCGCTGTACGCCGGCTTTCCCGCGGGCAGCTGAGCTTGCCCGGCGTCTGATCCACCAGTTCCGGCGGGACGAGCGACTTGTAGTCCTGCGCGAGTATCACGTCCACGCTGGCATCGGTCCTGCCGTCCTGGAAGTAGTCCGACCCCGGCACGTTGCGCTGCAGGGTGAACGCGGCCGGTTGTCCGGCCGCACCTGACACCACGGCAGCCACACCCCGGTAGCCGGCGTTGATGTTCGATACGTTCCCCACCACGAACTTCCGCGCCAGGAACTCATCGGCCACGGAGCGGGCCAGCCCGGGCCGGCTGGTGGAGTTGAAGACGTTGAGGTTGATCTTGTCGTTGGGCGTGTAGTCGAACATCGAGGCCGGGCAGGATGACACCGGCTCTGGGGCCGGCTCTGCGGCAGGAATTCTCAGCCGGCCATCAATGACGGCCAGGGCAACGATGATGCCCGCGGCGATAAGGCCAATCAGGAGGACCAGCACCACCCCGTGCAGCACGCGGCGGCGGACCCTGGCGGTCTCATCGGCGTCCTCGGCCGATTGCATGGCCGCGCGCAGCTCAGGACCGGAAACAACATGGTGGCCGTGAAGGACGCCGGGGTCCTTCGGCCGCTTCCTAGCCATCGAGCACCAGGACCCGGGCGTGGATCGCGGTGCGCTGGTGCAGGGCGGTCCGGACTGCACGGTGCAGGCCGTCCTCCAGGTAGAGGGTCCCCTGGTACTGCACCACGTGCGGGAAGAGGTCCCCGAAAAATGTGGAGTCTTCCGCCAGGAGCGCTTCCAGGTCAAGGGTTCGCTTGGTGGTCACCAGCTCGTCCAGCCGGACCGGTCGCGGCGGCAGCGATGCCCACTGCTTGGGGGTGCTGTAACCATGGTCGGGGTAAGGGCGGCCCTCGCCCACAGCTTTGAATATCACCATGCCACAGTAGGCACGGCGCAGCTCCAGCGAAAGTAGCAGGGCGGACCGGCGTCAGGTTGTAGCCAAACAGTGACCATACGCACATGCCCCGTCCCCCGGGCGCGGGCACAGGGCGGGCGGTGCCGCTCCTGCTGACAGAATGGACCCATGACAGCATCCGAGTCCCCTGCCATGCCCGTGCCCGGAATCCGCCTCCGGTCCGCCCCGCCGCTGGCGCTCCTGCTGGACGTGGACGGGCCGGTGGCCAGCCCCGTGACGCGGGACGTCAAGCCGGACATCATCCTTGACCTGGTGGCCCTCGCAGCGGCAGGGATTCCCGTCATCTTCAACACCGGCCGTTCTGACGCCTTCATCCGTGAGCAGGTCATGGAACCCATGATCGCGGCCGGCATTCCGGCAGGAACGGTCATCCACGCCATCTGCGAAAAGGGCGCCGTCTGGTTCAGCTACACCTCTTCAGGGCCGGGCCCCATCCACGTGGACCGGGAGCTTGCCGTTCCGGCCGCGTACGGCGATGACATCCGTCGGCTGGTGGCAGAGGACTACGCCGCCCACATGTTCTTCGATGAGACCAAGCGGGCCATGGTGTCCGTGGAGCAGCACATCAACGTACCCAGCGCCGACTACCTGGCCGAACAGAAACTCTTTGACACCGATGCCGTGGAACTCATGGCCCGCCACGGCCTTGGCGTGGTCCGGCTGGACCACCACGCCCCGAATTCCGACGACGAGGTGGACTACCGCGTGGATCCCACCATCATCTCCACCGACATCGAGTCGGTGCGGCTGGGGAAGGATCTGGGTGCCAGCCGGGCGGTGGAACTGCTGGCGGCCCAGGGCATCACCCCGGCAGCCTGGCGGACCGTGGGCGATTCCCGCACGGACTACGCCATGGCGGACTGGCTGCACCACAACGACCACCCCGTGAAGCACGTGGACGTGCGGCCGGCCGACGGCGTACCCAGCAAGCCCTATCCCGTGCTGACGGCAACGGACCTGGGGCTGGAGGCAACAGTGATCCACGACGACGCCGGCGGCGCCTTCCTGCGCGCGTGGCGGGAGGCGCTGGACGTTTGAGCCCCTGCCGGGCCGCCGTCGGACGCTCGCCGTGGGGGCCCGACGGCGGCGCGAAACATGCCGTTACCCCGGCAGGACTATCATGCAGGTAAGAATGCCCACTTCCATCAGCACGGAGACAACCATTACAGAAGCACCGGTTCAGGACGAGGTCTACTACGGCGGCCAGGCGTCCGTGGAGGAACAATTTCATGCCGAGATCACGTCAGCGGCGGCGGAGCAGCGGCTCCGGCACCGGCCCGACGTCATCCGGCACAAGGGCCGCTATGCCCTGATCAACGACACCAGGACCCCGTACCAGGCCATGGTTGAGGACCTGTTGTTCCTGCGCAATGTCCTGGCAAACGCGGGCCTCTCGTATCTCCTGGTCCGCGGCAACAACGACCGGCCCGTCCTGGCCCTGGACTGGAAGGACCGGAAGAAGCTCCGGGCCGCCCTGGTGGAGGCATGCCGGGACGAGCCCTTCTATTCCATGACGGTGGATGCCAAGAAGAAAACGTCCGTCCTGGTTGCCGACGGTGAGCTTTCGCCCAACCGGCAGGGACGCATCTTCCGCCTGTACCGGCCCCGGGTGGAACCGGTGGGCGGCTTCGAGTTCGGCGCCTCTGCCGGCGTCCAGATCGAGCTGTGGTCCTTCGAGGGCGAAGAGCTCATCCTCCCCATCGAAAACTCCCTGACACGCAGGACCATGCTGCGCCAGGACGCTGTCCGCGGCACCGTTGAACGCTACGGCCACACATGGCCCACCATCGAGAACATGTTTGCCGACCACGCCAGCGACATCAGCTTCGACGTCGACATCGTGTTCTCGTGGGTTGACGGAAGCTCCCCCGAATACATTGCGGCCCGCCGCGCGCAGCAGCAGGGTGTTGTCCTCGGCGAAGGCGATGACCATGAGGCCCGGTTCCGGCAAATCAACGAACTCAAATACGCGCTGCGGTCCATATACATGTTTGCGCCGTGGATCCGCCGTATCTTCATCGCCACGGACTCCCCTGCTCCTGCCTGGCTGGCAGAGCACCCGGCCGTCACGATCGTCCGCAGCGAAGAGTTCTTCTCCGACCCCTCCGTGCTGCCCACCCACAACTCACAGGCCGTGGAGTGCCAGCTGCACCACATTAAGGGGCTGTCCGAGCACTTCCTCTACTCCAATGACGACATGTTCTTTGGCCGCCCCGTGGGCCCCGACATGTTCTTCACCCCAGGCGGCATCACCAAGTTCATCGAGGCGGAAACCAGGATTGGCCTGGGCGAGAACGCCGCAGAACGCAGCGGGTTCGAAAATGCCGCCCGGGTGAACCGGAAGCTCCTGTGGAACCGGTTCGGCCGGATCACCACCCGGCACCTGGAGCACACAGCCGCACCCCTGCGGCGCAGCGTAGTGGGCAACATGGAGGAGGAGTTCCCGGCGGAATTCCGCAAAACGGCGGCCAGCCGGTTCCGCGCAGCGGACAACATCTCCGTGACCAACTCGTTCTACCACTACTACGCGCTGCTCACCGGCCGGGCCGTCACACAGACAGCCGCCAAGGTGCGCTACGTGGACACCACCATGCGGTCAGGGCTGAAGTACCTGCCCAAGCTGCTCGCCAAGCGGAACGTGGACTTCTTCTGCCTGAATGACGGCAGTTTCCCTGAGGTCAGCGCGGACGAGCGCGCCGAAGTGGTGACGGACTTCCTGGAGAGGTATTTCCCCATCAAGGCACCCTGGGAGAAGTAGACCAACCTTTGCCGCGCCCTGGTGTGGGCGCTTGGCCTAGTGCGTGCTGGGCACCCCGAGTTTGGTGTTGCCGCGCTGCTTGGTGGTCTCCGGGATCCGGATCCCCGCAGCCTCCAGCCGCCGGGCAGTCTCCTCGGGTGACACGTACTCGCCAACAGTGCGCGAGGTGCCCACTGGGACCACCGAGTGCACGATGGTGTGCTCGTACACGTGCACCAGGTTGAAGGCCTGGCCGCCGTCCTGCCCGCGGGTGCCTCCCACCGGAACGTTGAGGTCCTGCGTGTAGCAGGAGGCTGACGCGACCGAGACCGGCACACCGGCGAAGCTGGCTGTGGTGGAGTAGTGCAGGTGCCCGGCCAGGATGGTGCGGACATCCGAGTTACGGACCACCGCGGCCAGTGACGCCTGGCCGCGGAGCTCCACCAGCACGGAAAGGTCCAGCACGGACGGGACCGGAGGGTGGTGTAGGGCCAGGATGGTGCCGTCCGGGGCGGGGGTTTCCAGCTGACGGGCCAGCCACTCGAGTTGGGCGGCACTGAGTTCGCCGTGGTGGAAGCCAGGGACGGTGGTATCAAGGGTGATGACGCGCAGCCCGTTGATGAAGTAGCTGTGATCCACCGGCTCGTCACTGCCGGGCTGGTCGAGCAGCCCCTTGCGGAAGTTGGCCCGGTTGTCGTGGTTCCCCATGGCCCAGATGACCTTGGCGCCGAGTTCCCTGCAGGCAGGCTCCACAATGGCCCGCAGCTTCACGTACGCCTGGGGGTCGCCCTTGTCAGCGAGGTCGCCGGTGAAGATCACGGCTTCCGGCTTGGCCCCGGACGCTCTGACTTCGTCAAAGAGCTGGGCGAGCCGGGCTTCGCTGTCAACAGTCCCGTAGAGGGGTTCTGGACCTCCCACCAGGTGGGGATCGCTCAGGTGTAGTAGGAAGTGGCGTGGCCGTGGATGTTCGGCCTCGATGTGCTCCATTGCTACCTCTATGGTCGGTGGGAAGCCGTTCTTCCCTTGTACCCTTCAGTAATATTTATCCAATCAGACATTTGGCAAACGTGGGGTGAATCGCCGTAGCTGATGTGGAAAAAGTTGGAAGAACTGCGCTTTTGCAGACCCAATTCGGCCAAGCCCGGGTTTATCCGATCGCTTGCTCGACTCCGTCAATGACCTCGGCCGAATCCGGCTCAACGGTGGGCGCAAACCGGGCCACCACCTCGCCCTCGCGGTTGACCAGGAACTTCTCGAAATTCCACTTCACCAACCCGGGGAGCAGCCCGGTTTTGAACTTGGTGAGCTCGGCGAACAGCGGGTGCTGGTTCCTGCCCCGGACGTCGGCCTTGGCCGTCAGGGGGAACGTGACACCGAAGTTCCGTTCGCAGAACTCCGCGATTTCGCTGTCGGTGCCGGGCTCCTGCCCCGCGAACTGGTTGCAGGGAACGCCCAGGACCTCGAATCCCCGGTCACGGAACTTGCCGTAAAGAGCCTCCAGGCCGGCGTACTGGCGGGTGAAGCCGCAATTGGAGGCCACGTTGACCACCAACACCACTTTTCCCTTGAACTGGCCGAAGTCTGTCCTCGTGCCGTCGTTGAGGACCAGAGGAATTGGGTACAGCTGCGCTGGCTGTCGGGTCTGCGGAAGGTTGTTCATGTGGGAAGTTCGTTGCCTGCGCGCCAAGGTACGGGTCCGGAGTGGAGATTTCCTATGCCGGCGGCGTCGTTGGTGCTGGTTCGCTTGGCGTCGGCGTCGGTTCGCTTGGCGTTGGCGTCGGGGTTGGCTCGCCTGGCGTTAGTAAGGGTTCCGCGGGCGGCCGTATGGGGTCGGGTGCCGGCACAGCAGCGGGGGGCGCCGGAGCGGGTGCAGGTTCAGGTGTCGTTGGCGGCGGTGCTGGCGTTGTGGCCAACGGAATACTCGGCAATGGTTCACTTTGCGGCGGCTCGCTGGGCGCCGGATCAGGCGCGGAAGAAACTGGGGCAGTAGACGGCTGGACTGTGGTGGACGGCTGGTTCGGCGAAGGCTCACTCGCAGTTGGAGAAATGGACGACGTCGGCTCAGTCGGAGACGAAGTCGGCGTAGACGTTGCCGTATCAGTCGGCGTGGCCGTACCAGCCGGAGAGGAAGTCGGCGTAGACGTTGCCGTATCAGCTGACGTAGACGTGGCCGTATCAGTCGGCGACGACGTCGACGTGGCCGTATCAGTCGGCGACGACGTCGACGTGGCCGTATCAGTCGACGTAGACGTTGCCGAATCAGTCGACGTTGCCGTGTCAGTCTGCGACGACGTCGACGTGGCCGTACCAGCCGGCGTCGCCCCATTAGTCGGTGAAGGCGCGGGGTCGCTGGGGGCCGGGCTGGGCGAAGGCGGCGCGGCACTTCCCGAAGGTTCAGCAGGAGGCGGGGTCGTCGTCGTCAATTCAACGTTGGGAGGCGGAAGCACAATGCCCGTCGCCTCCGCCGGCCCAGGCGCGGGAGGAGCCGGCAGGAGTGGGGGGAAGGGTGAGGCCTGGAGACCTGCGGGGAACCCGCCGCCGGGGTCCACTTGGAGGGGGATGGTCCAGCTGACCCTGCCGCCGGACAGTTCCTTGCCAGGCGAATAGGAAACCATCCCGGCAGGAAGTCCCTGGCGCAGCTCGTGGAGCTGGAGGAAACTCCATCTCATTGGGTTGGTATAGCGTCCATTCAGGATGGCCTCGAAGTGAAGATGGCAGCCTGTGGACCATCCGGTGGTGCCAACACGAGCGATCACCTGGCCCACCTGCACCTTGTCGCCGGTCTGGACACCGATGGACTCAAGGTGGTTGTAGGTGGTGATGAGCCCGTCGCCGTGGTCGATCTCCACCCGGTTGCCACCGCCCCAGGGGTGCCATCCGGCGGCGCGCACAACACCGGAATCAGCCGCATGGACGGGTGTGCCACAGGCCGCTGCATAATCCTGGCCCAGGTGGAAATCCCCCGCCGTCCCGCTGAGCGGACTGACCCGGAAACCGAACGGCGAGCTCGGATCGAGGAGCTGAAGCGGTGCCATCAGGAAGCCTGCTCCAGGCCTGCCCATGCGCGCCGCGCCTACTGTCAAGGCACTGGTGGAGTCCTGGGTAACACTCCCAACTGGCGTGCGTGGGAAGGCCAGGCTGACCTGCGGATCGGACAGGATGGCGGGCGGAAGGGCAGCTGCACCAACCTGGTCCGACGCCGGCGGAGCAGGTTCCCGTTGCGCCTCATCAAGGTTGCCCTTGCTGGAGGTTCCGCCGGAGGCAGCAGCACCCGGGTTGCTCCCGGTGCCGGCAACTGATCCCGCCAACCGCACGGGTTCTGCCGAGCCGGCAGAAATGTTGACGGCGTAGACGGAGGCTGCCAGCACCCCGGCAGTGGCGACGGCGCGGGCAAAGGGGGAAAACGTACGCTGGTCCGGCTTCCTGTTGCCGTGCACGGATTTCTTGCCCAATGACTAACTCCACGACGTGGCCTGCCGCACGTTGTCTCGACGGTATGTCCCATGGGACCACAGCGCCGCAGGCGTGGAAACCCCATGGCTGCACATTGCGGGTTTTTTGTGGGCGTTAGGGGATTGGAGTTTCCGCACTTCAGCCAGCGGATCGAGCTGGCCTCGCGGAAATGGGCAACAATATCTCATGCGCAATGTCCTTCGTACATGGCAGGACGAAATCAAGAAGACCTTCTCAGGCAAGGCCGATGCCCCACCGGAATGGTCGCTGCGGCTGGCAGAAGGCGACGATCCGGGATACCACCTGCCCGGTTCCGCGGTGTGGGCAGTACACGGCTCGATGTCCCCCATTGTTGGCGGAATCCGCACGCTGCTCATGCAGTCGCTCCATCCGGGCGCTCTGGCAGGAGTGCACGAACACTCCAACTTCCGGGAAGACCCGCTGCGCCGGCTTGCCAACACCATCCGCTGGATCTTTTCGGTGACTTACGGTTCCACGGCAGCTGCGGAGGAAGCAACAAGGCGTGTCCGCCACCTCCATGAGCCGGTCCAGGGCCGCTACCGGGACAACGACGGCGGAGTACGCACCTACAGTGCCAACGATCCGGAACTGGCCGGCTGGATCCACATCGCCTTCACGGACGGCTTCCTCGCAGCCCACAAGATCTGGGGCGGCCCCATTCCCGGCGGCGCAGACGCCTACGTCCGGGAGTGGGCCCAGGCCGGGCGGCTGATGGGAGTGGACAACCCGCCGCTGACGGAAGCGGAGATGCGCAGCCAGCTGGATCAGTGGTACGCGCAGGGCGGGCTGCGTGCGGACGGCCTGGTGAAGGAAACCGTGCGGTTCATCCGCGATGCTCCGCTGCATCCCCTGCTGAAGCCTGGTTACCGGATCCTGTTTGCCGCTGCCGTCTACAGCCTGGAGCCCCGGTACCGCCAGATGCTCGGACTTTCCGTTCCCCGGCTGGGCCCCTTTCCCCTGCCGGTGAGGCTGGCCACAAAAGTGGTGCTCGGCGTCGTGCATCTCGCCCTGGGTGGCCCCCGCAGGCGGATGGGCCCCAGCGAGCTGGCAGCGCGGCAGCGCCTGAGGCAGCTCGGCGAACCTTCAGCAGACGTAGCCTAAAAAGCCCTGTGCCAAGGCGAATGACCGAGGAAACGCAAGAACCCGGCCCCGGAGACCGGGGCCGGGTTCTTAACCGGCGGAGAATGGGGGATTTGAACCCCCGAGGGCGTTAACCCAACACGCGTTCCAGGCGTGCGCCATAGGCCGCTAGGCGAATTCTCCAACTGCTTCTGAATCAAAAGCAGGTACTAGACTACCTGAACTTTTCGCCATCGCCCAATTGGACCGCCCGGAGCAGGGTTCCCGGACTGTCCGGTGCTCCATTTCGGCGTCCCCGTCCGCCCTGCGCGGAGGTTCCCGCCCGGCGCTTTAATTTGAAAATGGACGCCCCCAATGCGCCCATTCCCTGTTGCACCGTTGAGCTGCCTAGTCCGTCCCGTCCAACCAGGCCACGCAGCTCACAATCTTGAGATTGCCCCAATCGGTGTACGTATCCATGATCGTGGCTGGAGCAGGGATAAGCAATGAAATTCCGTGATCCGAACGGCCTCCGCACCCTGCGCCGGAGCCGACGAGGCCAGTGGGGAAGGCTGGGGAACCCGATTCGAGTCGCGCCCGATGTTCGGGTAATGTATCTGACGGCCCCTCATGTGGCGTCATCCTGTTGAACTCCCCCAGGACCGGAAGGTAGCAAGGGTAGGCGGGCTCTGGCGGGTGCATGGGGGGTCTTTACTATTCCCCCACAGGGCGGCACGATGTCAGCCCGGATTGGTAGGGTTTTCTCTGTGACAGTTACTACCGCCCTGTACCGCAGATACCGTCCCGACTCGTTCGCTGACGTTATCGGGCAGGAGCATGTCACCGAGCCGCTGATGACGGCTTTGCGGAAGAACCGCGTCAATCATGCCTACCTTTTTTCCGGCCCCAGGGGCTGCGGCAAGACCACGTCCGCCCGCATCCTGGCCCGCTGCCTTAACTGCGCCCAGGGCCCTACGGACACCCCCTGCGGAACCTGCCCCAGCTGCGTAGAGCTGGCCCGCGGGGGCTCGGGCTCCCTTGATGTCATCGAGATTGACGCGGCAAGCCATGGCGGTGTCGACGACGCCCGGGACCTCCGCGAGCGCGCCACCTACGCCCCGGTGCGGGACCGCTACAAGATCTTCATCATCGACGAAGCCCACATGGTCACCTCCGCCGGGTTCAACGCCCTGCTGAAGATTGTGGAAGAGCCGCCGGAACACATCAAGTTCATTTTTGCCACCACGGAGCCGGACAAGGTCATTGGAACCATCCGTTCCCGCACGCACCACTACCCGTTCCGGCTGGTGCCGCCCGAGCCGCTGATGGCTTACCTCGAGCTCCTGTGCCGCCAGGAAGACGTTCCTGTGGCCCCCGGCGTCCTGTCGCTGGTCATCCGCGCGGGCGGCGGCTCGGTCCGTGACTCGCTCTCCGTCCTGGACCAGCTCATGGCGGGCGCCGGACCCAATGGTCTGGACTATGAGCTCGCCGTCGCACTGCTCGGCTACACCCACGCCTCGCTGCTGGACGATGTCGTGGAGGCTGTAGCCGCCTCCGACGCCGCCACAGTCTTCCGTGCCGTGGACAGGGTCATCCAGACCGGCCACGATCCCCGCCGGTTCGTGGAGGACCTGCTTGAGCGCTTCCGGGACCTCATCATCGTCCAGGCCATGCCCGAAAGTGCGCATGCCATCCTGCGCGGAACGCCGGAGGACCAGATTGCCCGCCTGCAGAACCAGGCCCACAACCTTGGCGCCGCTGAACTTTCCCGCGCCGCGGATGTCACCAATACGGCCCTGACCGAAATGACCGGAGCCACGTCTCCGCGGCTGCATCTGGAACTGTTGTGCGCGCGGATCCTGCTGCCCAGCTCCGAACAGAACGAACGCGGCATGGCGGCCCGGATCGACCGGGTGGAGCGGCGGCTGAACTACGCAGGGAACGACGTCGGTGCTCCCGCAACGGCGGTGCCGGCAGCTGCGGAAGGACCAGCAGCGGCAGCCCCGGCAACCGCGCCTGCCTCCATTCCCGGAACCTTCGCGCAGGGGCCCCGGCCCGCGCAGGAGACGGTGGGCCCTGCACGTCAGGGTGCACAGGAAATGCCGCCCCAGTCCGCGCCGATCCAGCCCGGTCCTGCCGGCCCGACGCCGGCCCAGCCCGCTCCCGCCGTGCCGGCCGCTTCCGGGACGCAGCCGGTGGGTCCCGCCGCCGATGGTCCCCGGAGCCAGCTGACACCGCCGCGGGTGAGCACCAGCGACTGGCCTGTCGAGGAAGCGGCCCGTGCCCGGACACCGCAGGGCCCCACCGCTGCAGCTACCAGTCAGCCAGCGGCGCAAACCAACCCCGCGCCGCAAATCAACCCAGCGTCCCAAGCCAATGCAGCTCCGCAGTCCCACGAGAGCCTGCAGGCGCCCGCCCAGGCGGCCGTACCCCAGGCACAGGAAACCCCGCAGGCCCCAAGCCACCACACGCCCAGCCACGAACCCCCGGCCACCCACGCCCCCGGCCACCAGTCGCCGGCGCCGCACCAGGACGCCCACGCCAGGGCCGTCCCTGCCGCTCCCCCCGCCATGGGTGACGTGGAGGTCCTCCGCAGGGCCTGGCCGGACGTCCTGCAGGCATTGTCCAAAATCAAGCGCAGCACCTGGGCCCTCGTGGAGCCCAATGCGCAGGTCAGCGCGTTCGATGGCAGTGTTGTGACCTTGTCCTTCTCCACGCAGGGACTGGCCGGCGCCTTCGGCAGGGCGGACCACTCGGACAACCTGCGCCAGGCCATCCACAAGACCGTCGGCATCGACTGCCAGATCAACGCAGTTGCCGGCGGCACCAGCCAAACGAGCTCTGAGCCAAACCCAAAAGTACCCGCCAGCCCGGTAGTTCCGGCCACTTCAGCTGACGTCGCGTGGGGGCTTGCTCCGGCGCCTGCACAACCCGCTTCAGACGCACAGGGCCCCACATCCGTTACAACCCCCGCTGCCCCGCTGGACGGAAGAAGTTCCGGAAGCTCCGCCCCTGCCCCGAACTCCTCCACTGCCCGGTCCGCCGTTGGTCGAGGTTCCGGGAGTAGTGCCGTGGCTGCAAGCCCGGCGGCCGCAGCGGAGCGGACTCCTGCGGCGGTCCCCCCGCCAGGGACACGTCCGGTGACTGACGCCAACGTGCTCGGCGACCAGGGCGCAAAGCCTGCCCAGCCCGACGTCCAGGGCACGGCAAGTCCTGCAAACGCATCCGGCCGGGACGCCGGCCAGTCCCCATACCCGTCTTCCGGGGGCGACTACTCCTACTCCGATGACGACTGGGGTGCGCCGCGGGACGAGGACGCTCCCCCGCTGGATGAGGAACCTCCCATGGACTGGGAGCCGTCCGTGCGGTCCGGCAACGGGACTGCGGCGTCATCCCCTGCGGTTGGCAGCAGCCAGTCAGCCTCCGGCGGCCACAACGACGCTCCCGAACATCCCCGGAGTGCTGCAACGGCTGGTTCGGGCACGGACACCGCTGCCCAGCCCGTCAGCCGGCCTGCGGCCGCGGCCCACGATCCCTGGACGCGGGCTGTGGAACAGGCCCCGGGCGTCTGGGTGGTCGGAGACAAGAGCAACGTGGGTGCCAAGACCGTACCTGCCTCCGAACAGGACAACATCGGAACACAGGGCACCGTTCCGCATTATGCCCCCGCAACTGCCCAGGTGCCGCCCACCATCCCCGTGGCCCAAACATCCACGGCTGCTGCTGCAGCGGGGCCAGGCTGGGGTTCGGGGTCAGTTTCCGGCACCGGTCATGTGGGGCCGGATTCTGGCACCTATCCGGCGCCGTCCCCTGGCCGTGCTCCGGCGCCCGAATTTGCCATGGCCTCCGCCGCACCCGCCACGGTTGCCCAGGCCCCCTTTGCCCAGACAACTGCTAACCAGACCACCGTCGCGCAGGCCACGGTTGCGCCCTCCCGTCCCCAGCAGCCGGCAGCTGCACCGGCGGCCGCACTAACGGAAACGCGGCAAAGCCTTTACCAGCGGCTCTCCAGCAGCCCTGAAGCCGAGGCCGGGCGTGCCAAGGCACCGGCCAGGGCCGCCGCCGCACCGAGCGCCTTTGTCCAGGACGTGCCAAGCGCCGACGATGAGACTATCGAGGAATCCGGCGTCTTCGGCCGGGCCGCCGTCGAACGCATCCTGGGCGGAAAATTGATCGAGGAGCGGTCTCTCGACGGAAGCCCGGTCACGCCGCGCTACTGACCGCCGGCAAGGCAGCCCCGGCAGCCATAACCAGCTGACTGTTCCATCCCCCATCCACACCAAACTAAAGAGGGAAACGTGTACGAAGGTGCTGTCCAGGAGCTTATCGACGAGCTCGGACGCCTTCCGGGGGTGGGCCCCAAGTCCGCACAGCGGCTGGCGTTCCACATCCTTGAAGCCGATCCCCAGGACATGAAGCGGCTCGTGGAAGCAATCACCATGGTCAAGGAACGGGTCAAGTTCTGCACCGTCTGCGGCAATGTCACCGAGCAGGAACTGTGCAACATCTGCCGGGACCCGCGCCGCGATCCCGCCGTCATCTGCGTCGTGGAGGAGTCCAAGGACGTCCTGGCCGTGGAGCGGACCCGCTCGTTCCGCGGCCGCTACCATGTGCTGGGCGGCGCCATCAATCCCATTGCCGGAGTGGGGCCGGAGCAGCTGCGGATCCGCGAATTGCTCACCCGGCTGAACGACGGCGAAATCCAGGAAGTCATCATCGCCACCGACCCCAACCTCGAAGGTGAGGCAACGGCCACCTACCTGGCCCGCATGCTCAAGACGATCGGCATCGCCGTCACCCGCCTCGCTTCCGGCCTTCCCGTGGGCGGGGACCTGGAGTACGCGGACGAAGTTACCCTGGGGCGCGCCTTCGAAGGCCGCCGCAACGCCCTGGGCTGAGGCATCCGGCCGGCACCCGCCGTCGTACGTCAATCCGGGGTGGACCTGCCGCAGCCCTGCCTGCCGGCACCCGTGCATGCGATGGCCGGTATGTGGTCACAATTCAACGCCGCTCCGGGCACGGCGATAAACTGTCGGAGGAAAGTCGCGCCCTCGCGGCGTCAGGCTGCCTGGCCTCCAGAACTCCAATTGATCCAATGAAGGTACGCGCATGAGTACGCCCACTACCGAAGTGCACAACGCAACGCAGCCGCAGATGGCCCCCGCCGCCGGCGCGGTGACCAAACAGCTCATCGTGCAGAAATTCGGCGGCTCCTCCGTTGCGGACGCTGACGGGATCAAGCGCGTGGCCAAGCGCGTCGTTGATGCCCAGGAAGCCGGCAATGAGGTGGTCGTGGTCGTCTCGGCCATGGGCGACACCACGGATGAACTCCTGGACCTCGCTGCCCAGGTGACCGATTCCGCCCCCGCCCGCGAAATGGACATGCTCCTGTCGGCCGGTGAGCGCATTTCCATGGCATTGCTGGCAATGGCCATCAACAAGCTCGGTGCGTCCGCCCAGTCCTTTACCGGATCGCAGGCAGGCATGATCACCGACGGAATCCACGGCAAGGCGCGCATTATCGACGTCGACCCACACCGCATCCGTACCGCGCTGGACAAGGGCAACATCGCCATCGTGGCAGGCTTCCAGGGTATGAGCCGGGCCACCAACGAGATCACCACGCTGGGCCGCGGCGGCTCCGACACCACGGCGGTGGCTCTGGCGGCAGCCCTCGAAGCGGACGTCTGCGAGATCTACACCGACGTTGACGGCATCTACACCGCCGATCCGCGCGTGGTCCCCTCGGCCCAGAAGATCGACACCATCTCCAGCGAAGAGATGCTGGAACTGGCCGCCTCAGGCGCCAAGATCCTGCACCTGCGCTGCGTGGAGTACGCCCGCCGGTTCGGCGTCCCGCTGCACGTCCGTTCCTCATTCAGCCAGCATGAAGGCACCTGGGTCATCCCCAGCGCCGACGACAAGATCACCACTCAAGAGGGAGTTGCCTTGGAGCAGCCAATCATCTCCGGCGTTGCGCATGACCGTTCCGAAGCGAAGGTCACCGTGGTCGGCGTCCCCGATATTCCCGGCAAGGCCGCCGCGATCTTCCAGGTCATCGCCGACGCGCACTCGAACATCGACATGATCGTCCAGAACGTTTCCACCCACGGCACGGGCAAGACCGACATCTCCTTCACCCTGCCCATCGTCGAAGGTGCCGACGCCCTGGCCGCCCTTCACGCTGCACAGGACCAGATTGGCTTCGAGGCCATCGAATACAACGAGCAGATCGGCAAGCTGTCCCTGATCGGCGCCGGCATGCGTTCCCACCCCGGCGTCTCCGCCACCTTCTTCAAGGCGCTGTCCGACGCCGGTATCAACATCAACATGATCTCCACCTCGGAAATCCGCATCTCCGTGGTCACCCACGCAGACCTGCTGGACGAGGCTGTCCGGGTGATCCACAAAGCATTCGGGCTCGACACCGAAAGCGAAGCGACAGTTTACGGCGGCAGCGGCCGCTGAGCGCGACAAGGAAAAGCCGGGCTGCCTTCCCGCAGAGGAAGGCAGTCCGGCTTTTTGGTTTCGTGCAGCGTAAGGACAGGATCAGCTTTCGCGTTCCAGGTCTTCCCGGCGCACCGCGTAGTGGTGGCCGGTTGAATCGGTTTCCACCACGAAATGTGAAAGGTCCTCTTCGGAAGCCTGTTCGAATTCGTCGTGTTTGTGCATCACGGGCGTGTCGGCATCCAGCCGGGTGGCGGGACCAAAGATGAAGCGGAGCCTCTCTGTCAGGCCCATGAAACTGTTGAGGACATGTGCCACTGTTTCCACCCCCTTCCCGAACCTCGGGTTAAAGTGCAGCCGGCTCCGACGGGAGCCAGTGCCCTTATCTTAAGCCCGGGACAGGGAAAAGGCACCGGTGCTTTAGGGAAGGAATGCTAGCGCAGGGAGCGGTCGTCAGGGTTCCTTGGCACTACGTACGTGCTGCCGTCCGGCCTGGTGATGGTCTCCCACTGCTGGGTTTCGGCCTGGCGCTGGGCCAGCAGCCTGCGGTTTTCTTCAGTCATGTCGTGCGCCAAGGCTGTGCGGTTCGCGGGACCGAAAACGGCCCTCAGCTTTCCAGTGGCGCGCATGAAGCGCTGGGAAGCATTGCCCTTGTCCGCGGACCTGTCCCTGCCCATGAAGAGGTTCCTTTCAATCCTTGATCATCTACGGCAAATGTACACTAATGATTAGTGCACTAACAATTGGAGGATGTATGACCGCCACGGTGGCAACGGAAGCAGGAGCGACGGGCGCTGCAGTAGGGGACCAAGACCTGCTGCTGGAACATCAGCTCTGTTTTGCACTGACTGTGGCCGCCCGCAGTGTGGTGGCGGCCTACAAACCCGTACTCGAGAAACTCAACCTCACACATCCGCAATACCTGGTGATGCTCTGCCTGTGGGAAGACAGCCCCCGGACTGTGCGGAACATCAGCGAGGCGCTTGCCCAGGAGCCGGCAACCATTTCCCCGCTCCTCCGCAGGCTGGAAGCAGGGGAACTTATTACGCGGCGCCGCGCGGACGGAAACGAGCGTGCACTCGCCGTCGAACTGACACCCAAAGGCGCCGCCCTGCGGCAACAGGCACTGCAGGTGCCGGGGACCATGATGGAACGGCTGGGGCTGACCCGGGAACAGGTCACCGAACTGCACGGGTCCATGATGGCCCTGATCGCTGCCACCTCAGAATGAGTGGCGGCAGGAACGGACCGGGGCCTTCCGGCAACGGGTCAAGCGACTAGACTTACTGGACAAAGGAGAGGTGGCCCGATGCACAGTTTTCGGATGCTCGCAGCATTCCTGGCAGTCGGCGCCGGACTAATTTCCGGTTGCAGCGGCACTCCTGACAGCGGCACGTCCGCGTCAACGGCTCCTTCTACGGCCTCCGCCAGCACTTCCTCCCCCGCCGGGAGCACTCCCGGCGTCCCTGCCACGCCCTCCGCCGATACCGAAACCTCGTTGCCGGCCCCTGCCCCCGCCACGTCGCGGCCAAGTGCCGGCCCGGGGCAGGGGAACGCTGAACTCGCCATCACCGTGGTCCCGTCCCAGGGTGCGGCGGAACTCAACTACACCCTGGTCTGCACCTCCGGCACGCCCGCCGGGGAAAGCAGCCACCCCCACGCCGCTGCGGCCTGCGCGGCGCTGAAGGCCAACCCGGGCATTGCGGCTCCGGCGGCGCCGGGAACCTCCCAGCCCTGCACCCAGCAATACGGCGGCCCCCAGAAGGCAACCGTCACAGGCATGGTGGACGGAGTTGCCGTGGACTCATCCTTCGCGCGGACCAACGGATGCGAAATCAGTACATGGGATGCCGCCAAGGACGTGTTGGGCGCGGCCGGTGGAGCCTCTTAAGCTCCTGCCGGCTGACAGTGCGCGGATGCGGGAAGAAGCCCATATGCAGCGCGTCAGCCGTTATGCCGATCCCTACCTTGCCCGCAGGTCGGCTGGGCAGAAACACCCGGTGGAGGATTTTCTCTTCACCTATTACACGCAAAAGCCCGGCCGGCTGAAGCGCTGGCACCCGGGTTCCGGAGCGGTCCTTACCGGCGGCCAGGCCGCCGCACGGCTGGGGTGGAAGCATTACCGGACGCTCGACGACGGCGAGCTTGCCTTCCTGGGGCTGGCTGCGGGAAGCACCGCGGTCACCTTCGACCGGCGCGCCTTCCTGGCCGACCGCAGGGATGCGGTTGCCTTTGCCGGCATCATCCTCCGTGGGACGGCGGCCAGGCCGGCACAGTTCGGCTGCTTCGGCCTGCACGAGTGGGCCATGGTCTACCGCCAGGACAAGTTCGACCTCCGCCATGAATACCTGCAGCTGCGGCTGGGAGCGGCCGGGACCGACAAGGTGGTGGAGGACAACAGGATCCGCTGCACCCACTTCGACGCGTTCCGGTTCTACACACCGGACGCCATCCCGCTCAACGAGCATTCCCCCAGCCGGGAATCGCAGCGCCACATGGAGCAGCCGGGTTGCCTGCACGCCAACATGGACCTTTACAAGTGGGCGTACAAGCTGCTGCCGGCGCTGTCCAGCGAGCTGGTGATGGACTGCTTTGAACTGTCCTGGCGGATCAGGGCCATGGATATGCAGGCCTCCCCGTACGACCTGGCTGACTGGGGCTATCCCGCCATTCCCATCGAGACACCCCATGGCAAGGCCGCCTATGTTGAGCACCAGCGCGCATTCGCCGCGGAAGCCGGGGTCCTGCGGGAACGGCTCGCCGCCGAGCTCGCGGCCATGCCAGAGGGAGCAACAAGGTGATCGACCTGACCATCAGCATCCGGGACGCGCCCGAGGCTCCGGAGCATGTTTTCCGGCTGGTGGCCATGGACAACGCCCCGGCCGCCGCGACAACGTTGCCCCAACCCGCGGCCGCCTTGGCTGCCGTGGAACGGTTTGGTGAAGACATCTTCTTTCCCAGGCCCGGACCTCCCAAGCTGTGCACCCAGCAGTACGGCGGGCCGCAGGTTGCCGTGGTCACCGGAACGTTCCATGGGCGCCCTGTCCACTCGACCTTCACACGCACCGACGGGTGCGAGATCGCGCGCTGGAAGGCCATGGGCCCCTTACTGGGCGGGACGGCTGCTTAGCCTTCTGCTCCTGAGCCCTCCGCTGCAGGCACGGAAAAAGGTCCCGGGCGGCAATGTTGACCGCCCGGGACCTCCCCCCATGCCTTCCTGGTCAGGTTGCGGGTACCGCCTGGGCCAGGTCAAGCTGGGGAGCGCCTGCCGGGGCGGGAGCAGAGCCCTGTCCCACCTGCACGTTTACCCAGGTCTTGATGCCGTTGCTGCCAAGGCTCAGCCGTGAGAGGTATGACCCCTCGGAGAGCCCCGTCCAGCTAAGGGTGGCCGAGGTGGCGGTTCCGTTCGGCGCCACGATGGGGTTCGGGTCCACCGTGAGGTTGCCGGCGTCACCGGCGAAGGTCACGGCCTGGACCGAAGCAGTGGCGGGCCCGTTGTCCGGTGTGGCGTACAGGTTGGCCACCACGTAGTAGGTGCCGGGCCGCGGTGATTCCAGGTCCAGGAATTCGCTGGCCGATGCCGTGGCCACCTGGGTGGCGGTCAGCCCGCCCGCGGCGTTCGGTGCGTAGACCACCATGTCCCAGTCGACGTCGTTCGACTGTGCCTGGATGCCCAGCCGGGCAAACGAGGCACCGGCAGGCACCTTGACCTGGACCAGGGCGTTGTGAGCGTCATTCGTGGGCGCGTACTCGCCCGGGGTCTTGGTGATGGCGGTCTGGCTCAGCGGCGCCAGGCCCTCCACGCC
Source organism: Arthrobacter sp. B1I2 (assembly GCF_030816485.1). NCBI lineage: Bacteria > Bacillati > Actinomycetota > Actinomycetes > Micrococcales > Micrococcaceae > Arthrobacter > Arthrobacter sp. B1I2. Next base: position 450,154 of record NZ_JAUSYC010000001.1, read on the forward strand.
CACAGCGATGGGGCTGTCCGAACCGGAGACGAGTTCCATGGAACCGCTGCCGGTGCCCGCGGCCGAGCTGAAGGAGAATGACGGCGCGATCTGGGCGTCAACGGGGCGGACGGCGATCGGTGACGTCACCGTCCGGGGGCCCTTCCAGGTGAGGCTGCCCGTGCTGAACTTGCCCACCGGCGCGCTGACGTTCCGGATGGTTACGGTGACTTCACGGGTCTGGTTGGCTTTGGCGAAGTTCAGCGTCTTGGGTTCGACGTTGACGTTGAAGCCCGGCATGTTCACCTCGGGGCGGTACATGCCCGCCACCAGGGCGGTCAGCTTGCGCTTGACCTGGACTTCCCCCCACCAGGCTGCCCAGCGCGATGGAGGGCAGGTTGAGGTCGCGGGCGGCAATGGTGCCGGCCTGCGGGGCCCCGGTCTCAACACCTTGACCGTTCAGGAAGCCAAGCCAGTCCTGGATGCCGGAGTCATAGACCAGGCCCGCGTCGAGGACGCGGGTCGAATCGATGTGGCCGGCGCCGCCCTGGAACGGGTCGGTGTTGGGTGACCCGTCGGCGTTGACCAACGGATAGGCGGTGGTCATCATGGCGGACTTCACCATGGCGGGGGTCCACTTCGGCTGCTTGCCCAGCACCAGGGCACCGAAACCGGCAATGTGCGGTGCGGCCATGGAGGTGCCGGACATGAATCCGAACTGGTCGCCGTCGTTGCCGATCGTGGAGACACCGGCCAGGACGTTCACGCCCGGGGCGGAGATGTCCGGCTTGAGCAGGTCGCCGCCGGATGCGAGGGTGGGTCCGCGGGAAGAGAAGCCGGCGATCTGGGGCGATGCGGCCGGAGGCAGGCCGGTCAGGTCGCCCTTGACCAGGCTGACCGTGAACGCGGGATTGGCTTCCAGCTTGGACTTCAGTTCCAGGCTCTTGGGAGCGTTGACGTGGATGGTGGGGATAACGTGGTTGTCTGCGTCCTCGGAGCTGCTGGTGAGGTTCACCAGGATCATGCCCACGCCGCCCTTGTCCAGGACTTCCTGGCTCTTGGCGGTCCGGTCAACCACGCCGCGGTCGCAGACCACAACTTTGCCGGCCACCTTGGTGGCGTCAAGGGTTCCCGGGCCGCAAAGGTTGGGGTTTGCAGCACCCGGGGCGGCAGCGGCGGCAGCCAGGACAACCGGCTTGTCCGCCACTTCCGACTTCATGATGGAGGCGCCGCGGTACAGCGATCCGTCAGATACCTTGACCGTTCCCAGCAGGTCGCTGGGGAAGGTGGAAGCAGCCACGGTGGTCAGCCACGGTGAAGCATGGTTGACGGTGGAGGCTGCAGGACCGGAGTTTCCAGCCGACGCAGAAACGAAGACGCCGGCTGCTGCAGCGTTCAGGAACGCCAGCGCCACGGGATCGGTCGTGCTGTCGTTGTTGCCCGAGATGGAGTAATTCAGGACATCCACGCCGTCCTTGACGGCTGCATCCACGGCCTCAACCGATGCTGACGAGTAGCAGCCGCCGGTGTCCGGGTTGGTGTCCTCCCAGCAGACTTTGTACACCGAGACCTTGGCCGCCGGGGCCACACCCGAGCTCCTTCCGAAGCTGGTCCCGTCGATCACCTGCTCGACATTGGCGTTGCCGGCTGCCGTGGTGGCGGTGTGGGTGCCATGGCTGCCGACGTCCACCGGGGAAATCTGCTCTTCCGGCGCCCGCTTTCCCGGTGCAACGTACTCAAGGAAGGTATCGGCGAAGTAGCGGGCGCCGATGACCTTGGAATTGCAGAGCGAGCCGTCATAGGCCGCCCCGGTTCCCTCACCCTTTTGGCATTCGCCCTGGAAGGTGGTGCCGTCCGCCTTGAGCATGGAGATCCTGCCGTCGCCCGTGCGGTAGGGGACGCCAACCTGCGGGGCGCCCTGAAGCGGCTTCACCGGTTCGCCTTGCAGGAAGGGGTTATCCGGTGCGTAGCCGGAGTCGATGACACCCACCACCACGCCCTTGCCGGCATTGGCTTCGCCGCCGAACTGCTTGGCCCAGGCGCCTTCAGGGCCGGTGAGCTTGAGGAAGTCGGTGGTGGTGTAGTCGGGCTTGTTCTCGACGTCGGGGGCTACCACCAGGACTCGGGTGTCCTTGGACAATGCCGAGGCCTGAGCCGCGGTCAGCTCCGCCGCGAACCCGTTAAGGGCTGCAGTGTATTGCTTGGCCGGGCTGACACCCTGGGCCGCTGCAACGTCACGCTGCTGCTTGCGCAGGTGGGCGTCGTAGGCCTGGTAGTTGGGGCTCCCGGCGTCGAGCTTCCTGCCCTGCTGCGGCTTGGTGGCGCCCAGCCCGGCCGCTCCCCCTTCGTATGCCGCGGCAGCCGGACCGGCAAGTACCACGATGTACCGGCCGTCCTTGAACTGACTGTCCTTTGCGCTGGAGGAGGCATTCTCCGCGCCCTGGCCCCCGGGTGCCGCGGAAGCGGGACCTATTGCCAGGGAGCTAAGGAGAAGGGGCAACCCGACAGCCAGCGCGGCCGCTTTCCGGAGTCCCCCGGCCCGCGAGGGGCTCTTTCCAGTTGATTTCACGTGCAACCCTTTCACGATGTACCGCCCAGCGTTGGTGGGCAGCCCGGACGACTGGAACTGCAGAGGGAATTACAGGTTTTGTAATTTGCTGAGACCAGACTGTTCACAGAGTACAGACTGAGAGCGCGATATGACATAGGGCACATTTGAGAATTTTTCGCTTGTCACACCGCTCTCAACGGGAGCACGGGGCCTCGGAAAAAGGCATCGAAAAAGGGCGCCCCGGAAGACGCCCTGGCAAGGGTGGAGGCAGGCGGTCCGCGCTACCGGCGGGGAGTGCGCACCACGTCGCTGATCCATTGCCTGGTTTTCTCATCCACAGGGCCCGCTACCCGCGTCTCCCGGGCCAACCGGTCCGCCTTCACCTTCTGGAACACCATTCTGCCCAGGCCGGCGAACACCGCGGCGGCTACCACCGGCAACAGCACGGACTTCGAATTCTCAGCCATCCCGCAATCCTAGTGAAGGCGCTCCGGCAACTCCAGAGCCACACCGCATGCTGCCCCTGGGCCAGGTTGTTCCGCCCCGGTCCGCTCCACAGATCCGCCGGATGCAAAGGGATGCGCCCGGGCCGGTAGAATGGTAAGGCAAGCTCGCGGAGCGCCCGACCTCATGGTGAACCAACGCAGGTGACCACCTGTCCCCAACACCCCGGTACGGCGTGAGACGGCACCACTCCGCTGCGCCCTTACCCAAGCTCACGCACAGGAGTTACCGGATGCCCCGGATCGTTGTTGACGTCATGCCCAAGCCCGAGATTCTGGACCCGCAGGGGAAGGCGATCGTCGGCGCTCTCCCCCGGCTGGGCTTCACCAGCTTCAGCTCTGTCCGCCAGGGCAAGCGTTTCGAACTGACGGTTGACGGCGAGGTGACGGAGGACATCCTGGCCCAGGCGCGCGATGCCGCCGAAACCCTCCTGTCCAACCCGGTGATCGAGGACGTCGTCAACGTCGAGGTCGTCGAGGCCTGAGATGACTGAACTTCCCCTGATCGGCGAGGCAGTCGCCGTCGCGGCGGAGCCGCGCCTCGCCGGCGCCCGGATCGGCGTCGTCACCTTCCCCGGCACCCTGGATGACCGGGACGCAGCCCGCGCCGTCCGCCTGGCCGGTGCCACCGCCGTCGAACTCTGGCACGGCGACACGGAACTCGGTGACGTGGACGCCGTCGTCATTCCCGGCGGTTTCTCCTACGGCGATTACCTCCGTGCCGGCGCCATTGCCCGCTTCGCCCCCCTGATGGCCAGGATCATCGACGCCGCGAACTCCGACGCCAGGCTGCCCGTCCTCGGCATCTGCAACGGGTTCCAGATCCTCACCGAGTCGCACCTGCTGCCCGGTTCGATGATCAAGAACGACCACCTGAAGTTCCTGTGCCGCGACCAGGTGCTGCGCGTCGAGAACAGCAACACCGCGTGGACGCTGGACTACGAAGCGGGCCAGGAGATCACCATCCCACTGAAGAACCAGGACGGCCAGTACATCGCGGACGAAAAGACCCTGGACGCCCTTGAGTCCGAGGGCCGGGTCGTCTTCCGCTACGTGGGCTTCAACCCGAACGGTTCCCGCCGCGACATCGCCGGCATCTCCAATGCAGCCGGCAACGTGGTGGGCCTCATGCCGCACCCCGAGCACGCCGTGGAGCCCGGATTCGGCCCCGAGTCGCTGGACGGCATCGGCGGCTCCGACACCGACGGACTGGGATTCTTCACCTCCGTACTGAACAAGATTGTGGGAGGCGACAAGTGACCACCGAGACCACCAAGAAGTTCAACATCGACACCGTCGAGCACGCCGCGAAGACCCCGGACACCGAACTGCCTTGGGCCGAGCTCGGCCTGAAGCGGAACGAGTTCGACGAGATCGTCAAGGTCCTGGGCCGCCGCCCCACCGGCGCCGAGCTGGCCATGTACTCCGTCATGTGGAGCGAGCATTGCTCCTACAAGTCCTCCAAGAACCACCTGCGCCAGTTCGGGCAGAAGGTCACCGAGGAAATGAAGAAGGACATGCTGGTGGGCATCGGCGAAAATGCCGGCGTGACCAACCTGGGGGACGGCTGGGCCGTGACCTTCAAGATCGAGTCGCACAACTCGCCGTCGTTCGTTGAGCCCTACCAGGGTGCCGCGACCGGCATCGGCGGCATTGTCCGCGACATCATCTCCATGGGCGCCCGCCCCGTGGCCGTGATGGACCCGCTGCGGTTCGGCGCCATCGACCACCCGGACACCGCCCGCGTCATGCACGGCGCCGTGGCCGGCATCGGCGGTTACGGCAACTCGCTGGGCCTGCCCAACATCGGCGGCGAAATGGTCTTCGACTCCGTGTACCAGGGCAACCCGCTGGTCAACGCGCTGGCTGTCGGCGTCATGCGGCACGAGGACATCCGGCTGGCCAACGCCTCCGGCAAGGGCAACAAGGTGGTCCTGTTCGGTGCGCGCACCGGCGGCGACGGCATTGGCGGCGCCTCCGTGCTGGCCTCCGAGTCCTTCGACGACACCAAGCCCTCCAAGCGCCCCGCCGTGCAGGTGGGCGACCCGTTCGCCGAGAAGGTCCTGATCGAGTGCTGCCTGGAGCTGTTCAAGGGCTCCCTGGTGGAGGGCATCCAGGACCTGGGCGCAGCCGGTATCTCCTGCGCCACGTCGGAGCTGGCCTCCAATGGCGACGGCGGCATGCAGGTTGAGCTGACGTCTGTACTCCTGCGCGACCCGACGCTGACCCCGGGCGAGATCCTGATGTCCGAGTCGCAGGAACGCATGATGGCCGTTGTCACTCCGGAGAACGTGGAAGCGTTCGAGGCCGTCATGGACAAGTGGGCCGTGGAGTACTCGTGGCTGGGCGAGGTGACTGACACCGGCCGTCTCATCATCACCTGGGAAGGCGAGGTGATTGTCGACGTCGATCCCCGCACCGTGGCGCACGACGGCCCGGTATATGACCGCCCGTTCGCCCGTCCCGAGTGGCAGGACGCAGTGCAGGCAGACACCTTCACCGGCTCCGTGCAGGATGCCGGGCGCCCGGCCGCTCCGGCTGAGCTGGCCAAAGCTGTGACCGAACTCGTGGCGTCGCCGAACATGTGCTCCAAGTCGTGGATCACCAACCAGTACGACCGGTACGTGGGCGGCAACACCTCCATGGCGTTCCCGGATGACGCCGGCGTGGTCCGAGTGGACGAGGAAACCGGCCTCGGCGTAGCGCTGGCCACCGACGCCAACGGCCGCTACACCTACCTGGACCCGTACCACGGCGCGCAGCTGGCGCTGGCCGAGGCCTACCGCAACGTGGCCACCGCAGGCGCCATCCCCATGGCCGTCAGCGACTGCCTGAACTTCGGCTCCCCGGAGGATCCGGACGTCATGTGGCAGCTGGCGGAGGCCATTCGCGGCCTGTCGGACGCCTGCATGGTGCTGGGTATCCCCGTCACCGGTGGCAACGTCTCGCTGTACAACCAGACGGGCACCACGCCCATCCACCCCTCCCCCGTGGTGGCAGTCCTGGGCAAGCTCGACGACGTTGCCCGCCGGACGCCGTCGGGCTGGCGCGAGGACGGCCAGGCCATCTACCTGCTGGGCACCACAGGTGCCGAGCTGGACGGTTCCGAATGGGCCAACATGCGCGGGCACCTGGGCGGCCAGCCGCCCAAGGTGGACCTCGAGGCCGAACGCGCCCTGGGTGAGATCCTGATCAACGCCTCGCGCGACGGCATGATCGACTCCGCGCACGACCTCTCCGAAGGCGGCCTGGCAGCTGCCCTGGTGGAGTCCTCGCTGCGCTACGGCGTGGGTGCCCGGATCGCGCTGCAGGACATCATGGACCGGGACGGCGTGGACCTGTTCACTGCGCTCTTCTCCGAGTCCCAGGGACGTGCCGTTGCGGGCGTCCCGCGTTCCGAAGAAGTCCGCTTCACGGACATGTGCACCGCCCGCGGCTTCGCCCACAGCCGCATCGGCGTGGTGGACGCGGCCAGCGGAACCTTGGACATCAACGGCGTGGAGAGCCTGTCCCTGGACGCGCTCCGCGAAGCCCATGAGGAAACCCTGCCGAAGTACTTCGGCTGATCCCTACCGCCACCCTCGCCTCGCAAGCTCGGCCACGGACCCTGGCGGCGTGCGCGCACCATCGACTGCTCCGTACTTGTCGTTTTGACCCCTCAGAACGACAAGTACGGAGCAGTCGTTTAACCGCTACGCCGCCAGCCGGCCGCAATCAAAGCTGTCCTGATTTTTACGACGGCGGGCTTGGCGTCGTTGAGCATGTGTCGCTTTGAGATCCGGACTTCGGTCCAGCCCAGCGCGGCGTAGCGCTCTGACCGGTTGATGTCCCGCACGATCTGCCCCTCTTCGCCGTGGTGTTCGCCCTCGTATTCGATTCCGATCCGGTACTTGCGGTAGCTCAGGTCCGGCTCGTGATACCTGATGCCGTTCTCATCGAGGATCGGCATGTTCAGCTCCGGCTCGGGCATACCAGCCCTTACCAATTCCAGCCGAAGCCGGGTTTCCTGGGGCGAGTCGGCTCCAACCCTGATGAGCTCAATCGACTCTTTGGCCTTGCGGGCCCCCGTTTGCCTTTGTGCCGGTTGATCATCCTTTGAAGGTCGGCGATAGTGCACAGCGGTGTGTCCCGGCCCTCGAGCTCCGGCCGCGGCAGCCGGACGCAGCTGTCCCCCATGGCCACGATTTCATCCACAGTTAGAAACTCGGCCATATCCAGCCAGGTGCGCTCCGGGGTGGTCACTGGAATACCTTCCAATGTTGTGACTTCGTCCTCGAAGAGCTTCATCCGATGGACGATGACGTGCGGACGGGCGAGATGCGCTGCCCCTTCGGGACGAATCAGATGGTAAACCTCAAGGGGCTCTTGCTGCCGGCGCTGCGGCAACGCATGGAGCTCCGCTGCCGTGAGATGCGACGCGGCGCACCATTCAGTGACTTCAATGAACGGCCGGACCCTCACGCTCAAGGGGAGCTCCGCCGTCGTACTTTCCCTCCGGATACCTCTGCCGTGGCGCTCCAGGGAACCGTGCCGCCAGCGCCGTGGGGACACCCCAGCAAGCGACGCGTCAGCAACAGTGAAGGGGCGGCCGCGGAGCTCCTCCGGCAGCGGGCGTGCGGTCTTCATTGCCCCATCAGACCAGAACGCGGCGATCACCGCAGAAGTTATCCACACCCCTAGTCAGTCCTCGCTGTGCAGCTCCCGCTGGCGGACGCTGAGCAGTTCAATCTCGGGCCGGCCTGCCACGAAGCGTTCGACGGCGGCGAGCACCTCCACAAGGTGCGCGCGGTCCGCTGCCACCAGGCCGGCGCCAAGCTGCGTACGCCGGTACTGGCTGTGGTCCCCCACCTCGGCGACCGAGATCTCGAAGCGGCGTTTGAGTTCAGCGAGGAGGGGCCTGACAAGAGAGCGTTTCTCCTTCAGGCTGTGAACATCGCCCAGGAGGATGTCGAACTCGATCCAGCCGATCCACATGGCCCTGAACTTTCCTACTCGATGGTGAGCTCGCCCATCAGGTCCCAACCTTCGCCTTCGAGCTGGCGGCTGATGATCCTGGGCGTTTCGGCGAGGGCCTGCGGCATGTCCGCCATGGCCTTCTTGAAGTGCTCACTGTTGACGTGGTCGCCGGCGGCATCGTCCTTGAACGCCTCCACCAGGACGTACTCGTTGGGATCGTCCAGGCTGCGGGACCAGTCGAACCAAAGGTTGCCCGGCTCCTGCCGGGTGGCCTGGGTGAAATCCGCCACGAGGCCCGGCCAGCGCTCCGACCACTCGGGCTTGACCTTGAACTTGACGACGATAAAGATCACTGGGCTGTTCCTTCCGCGGCGAGAGTGCGTGCCCCTTCAATGTACCGGGAAGTAACGTAACGCTGCGCCGCCCGGGTGACCACACCGCCGGCGGCGTAAAACCAGTTGGCAGGCCTGCTGAAAGCACGGATCCGCAGCCACACCTCCCCGTGGCCGTTGATCTCCACCTCAAAGGATTCCTCCCCGCGGGCGGGATGGCCGGGCAGTGTCCCGTAGCCAAACCCGGCCGACTGGGGAACTCCCTCCGCCGCCGGCTCCCGGACCCACACCACTTGGCAGGGCGCGGGCAGGCGGAAGGGCCCGACGCCGAACCCGCTCACCACGTGCGCCCCGGGTACCACCCTTGGCGAATCGGCCTGGACCCGCAGCCCTGCGCGCCGCTGGAGTTCCCAGCCAAGGATCCCGTCCGCCACGCGCCGGTAGACGTCCAGGCCAGTGCCCAGGCGGGCCTCCTCCAGGACATGGCCGTACCCTTCCGGGGCGCTGCCCTGTTCCGTGCCTCCCACTCCCGGGTAATCCAGCTTGCCTGCTGCCTGTCCAAAGTCAGTCATTGCCGCCCGCCCTTTCGAGGCGTGCCCACCCCAGTTGTTCCTGTTGCTTACGGCTCAAGCCTGACACCACCAGGTCATATGAGTCCTCCACCATGTCCCGGACCATCCCGTCCGGCAGCGAGCCGTCGAGGCGCACACCGTTCCAATGCGTCTTGTTCATGTGCCAGGCTCCGGTGATCGCCGGGTGTACTGCGCGAAGCTGCACGGCCAGGGCCGGCTCGCACTTCAGGTTCACGTAAAAATCGTGCTCGTCCATGGAAGACAAGGCAAACAGCTTGGCCTCGTGGCGCGCTCCCCCGGCAATGCGGGCGCGGACCTTGAAGACCGAGGTCTCAGGTCCGAACGGAAAGTCCTCATAGGCTCCCGGAAACGAAAGGCAGATCTCCCGCAGCGCGCTTGGGTCCATACCCGAAGCCTATAAAGCCAGCCTGCGCGGTGCTAGTCTGCGAGGATGTCACGCGACCAGGGAGCCATACCTGTTCTGGATTTGAGTTCCGCACGGCAGCCCTACGGGTCTTTCAGTCCCGGGTTCATCGAGCAGTTGCGGCACGCCACCCACGATGTGGGGTTCTTCCAAATCACGGGATATGGCGGCCGGCCGGGCCAGGCAGAACAGCTCCTCGACATTCTCCGGCGCTTCTTCGACCTGCCGCTTGAGGAGCGGATGAAGCTGGACAACCGCTTGTCTCCCCACTTCCGCGGCTACACCCGCATGGGCACCGAGGTGACGCAGGGCCGGGCGGACGCCCGCGAGCAGATCGACTATTCACCGGAGCGTGAACCGGTCAGGGACTATCCGGCGGACCAGCCCTACTGGCTCTTGCAAGGCCCGAACCTCTGGCCGGATGAAGCATTTCCCGAGCTGAAGCCCGCAGCCATGGAGTGGGCGGAGCTAATGTCCGAGGTAGGGATGGAGCTGCTGCGGGCCATCGCGGTTTCCCTCCAGCTGCAGGAGGACTACTTTGACGAACCGTTCCGGGATACCCCGGCCTGGATGGGCAAGCTGGTGCATTACGTGGGCGGCGTGGTGGAAGAAGCCGGAGACCAGGGCGTGGGCATCCATGCGGACTACGGCTTCGTGACCCTCCTGCTGCAGGACGACGTGGGCGGCCTTGAAGTCCTGCCGCCCGGCACCAGCGAGTGGCTGCCCGTGGAGCCCCTCCCGGGCGCGCTGGTTGTGAACCTCGGCGAGATGCTGGAAGTGGCCACGGAGGGATACCTTGCCGCTACCATCCACCGCGTGCAGGCCCCGCCGCCCGGCGTCGACCGTTACTCGGTACCGTTCTTCTGGTCCCCACGGCTCGATGCCGTCATCGAGCCCGTCCCGCTGGCACCGGAGCTGAAAGCAGCTGCCCGGGGGATCACGGATGATCCCTCCAACCCGCTCCTGGCGTCCTTCGGCCTGAACATGCTCAAGGGCCGGATGCGCGCGCACCCTGACGTCACCGAGCGGCATTACCCGGAGTTGATGAAGCGCTAGAGGTTGTACTTCCAGGCGAGCTGGGCAGGGCAGGCGTTCATCACCACGTCAAGCCCCGCCGCCTTGGCCCGTTCCGCCGCTGCCTCGTCGATGACCCCCAGCTGCAGCCACACGGCCTTGGCCCCTACGGCTATGGCCTGGTCAACCACGCTGCCCACCTTCTGCGAATTGACAAAGCAATCCACGACGTCGATCGGCAGCTTGTCCGGCGGAATCTCCCCGAGGGTGCGGTACCCGGTTTCGCCGTGGACAGCGTCGCCGGGCAGGTTGACGGGGATGATTTCCATGCCGAGCCGGTCGCGGATAAACAGCGACACATCGTAGGCCGCACGCCACTCATTGGTGGTCAGCCCGACAATGGCCCAACGCCCCTTGGTTCGCATAAGGCGTTCTATGACTGCAGGATCGTTCGTGGTGCCCATGGGATCAGCCTACGCTTCACGCCGCACCCAGGACGCCGCCGAATAAACCACGGATAAGAGCAGGCGCCTGGGCGCTGTGAACGAATATTACGCGACCCACGCGCGAGTTTGCTCTCGAAGATTCATTGCGGTGTAGTGGTGTTTGACCATCCCGAGCGGCCGAGAGACCTGGATCGATGACGCCGCAGCAACCCTGGTCGCTGGACGCTTCCCACATGCCCCGGCGATAGCAAGGACCGCAGCCGCGGGTACCCGGACCTGACCACTCCGGGAGGCTGCTTCCGTAGGGTGCTACTGCCAGGACCGATGGAGTGATCCCATGACCGCAGTTTTGTCGCCCCTGCCTGCCGGGGCAGGCCCCGCCCACGCCCCTGCCCTCCCGGTGTCATTCCGGGGCCTGCGCCGGACATTCGGCACCGGCCCCGCCGCCCATACGGTGCTGCGCGACCTCACCTTCGAGGTGGCAGCCGGTGAGGTGCTGGCCATCCTGGGCCCCTCCGGTTGCGGAAAGTCCACCCTCCTGCGTGCCACCGCCGGCCTGGATTACCCCAGTGCAGGCTCCGTGGTTATTGAGGACACCCCCGTGCACGGCATCGATCCGCGGTGCGCCTTCGCCTTCCAGGAACCCCGGCTGCTTCCCTGGCACACCCTGCAGGCCAACGTCGCCATCGGGCTGCCTGCCGGAACCAGCGCGAAAGAGGGCAAGGCCAAGGTGGCCCGGCTCCTGGAACTCGTGGGGCTCGGGAATTTCGCCAAGCACCGCCCCCGCGAGGTGTCCGGGGGCATGGCCCAGCGTGCCTCACTGGCACGGGCACTGGCCCGGAACCCCGGCGTCCTGCTGCTTGATGAGCCCTTTGGCGCCCTGGACGCCCTCACCCGGATCAAGATGCAGGACCTGCTCCTGGACATCCACCGCGCAGAGCCCACCACGGTCCTGCTGGTCACCCACGACGTGGACGAGGCCCTCCAGCTCGCAGACCGCATCATCGTGCTGGGCCCTGATGCCGCCGGCCAGGGCGCAACCATCGTACGGACCGTCGAGGTCCCCGGCAGCCGGCCCCGCGAGCGCGCCTCTGCCGAACTGGCCCTGCTGCGCGGCTCGCTGCTGGAAACCCTGGGCGTTGACGGGCACCAAGCCCACTGACGACCCGGCTGAAGTCCCACCCCCATCGGCCGTAACCGGCGATGCCGGCCGGGCCGCCGTCGGACTTGGCGCGGAACCGCCGCAACAACCTGGCCTGCCCCTGTTCCCCACCGTTTTATCCCCGCTGTCAAAGGAAACCCATGCCGCACGCATTGCCCGTCACCCGCCGTTCAGTCCTTGGCGCAGCAGCCCTTGCCGCCTCCGCCGTCCTGGCACTCACCGGATGCGTTGCAGGGGAAGGCTCCTCCGGCAGCGCAGCCGCAGCCGGCAGCAGCAAGGGCGGCACGCTCAACATCGACTTCGCTACCTACAACCCGCTGAGCCTGGTCATCAAGAAGCAGGGATGGCTCGAGGCAAGCCTCAAGGACCAGGGCGTGACCGTGAACTGGGTCCAGTCCGCAGGGTCCAACAAGGCCAACGAGGCCCTGCGCTCCGGCGCCATCGATGTGGGTTCCACCGCCGGTTCCGCCGCGCTGCTGGCCCGCGCCAATGGTTCGGAAATCAAGACCATCGACATCTTCTCCCAGCCCGAGTGGGCGGCCCTGGTGGCACCCGCCGGATCGGACATCACGTCCGTGGCCGACCTCAAGGGCAAGTCCGTGGCCGCCACCAAGGGCACCGATCCCTACTTCTTCCTGCTGCAGGCACTGGAGCAGGCGGGGCTGAAGCCCGGTGACGTGACGGTCCAGAACCTGCAGCACGCGGACGGCCGTACAGCCTTGGAAAACGGCTCAGTCCAGGCCTGGTCCGGGCTGGATCCGATCATGGCAGGGGCTGAGCAGAAGGGCGCCAAGCTCTTTTACCGCAACCTGGACTTCAACACCTACGGCTTCCTCAATGCCACGGAGTCCTTCCTGAAGAACGAACCTGTTCTGGCGCAGGCCGTGGTGAACGCCTACGAGAAGGCCCGCGCCTGGGCAGCACAGAATCCGGACCAGACCGCCCAGATCCTGGCCGACGTGGCCGGCCTGGACCCCGCCGTGGCCAAGACCGTGGTCCTGGAGCGCAGCAACCTGGACGTCGACCCCGTACCGGGCGACGCGCAGCGCAAAGTACTGGAGAAGATCGGGCCCACCTTCGTGGCGACAGGTGACGTCAAGACGCAGAAGCAGATTGACGACGCCGTGGGCTCCCTTCTCGACGACTCGCTGGTGAAGAAGGCTGACCCCTCAGCCATCAAGGCTTCCTGATGGCCAATCAGGGAAATTCCGCCATCACCGGCAACAGTGTTGCGGACGGGCGTGCTGCAGCCGCCACCGCAACCACGGCAGACGCCGCCCAGCCGGGTGCCGCGCAGGCACCCGCTCCGGCAACGGGATGGTCTCCCGCCGGAGTCCGCTCCAGGAACTGGGCGCGTCTGCCCCTTGGCCTGATCATCCCGGCCGCCCTGCTGGGGGCCTGGCAGGTGGCCTCTTCCAGCGGGCTGTTCACCGTAGTCCAGCTGCCGCCGCCGGCCATGGTGCTGGCTGCCGCCGGCGAACTCGTGGAGCGCGGCGAACTGGGCACCCACATTGCCATTTCCACCCAGCGTGTCCTCATCGGATTCCTGGTGGGCGCGGCCCTGGGCCTGGTCCTGGGCGCGACCGTTGGGCTGTCCAAGCTCGCAGATGCCCTGCTGGCACCCACCATCGGCGCGCTGCGTGCGGTGCCGTCACTGGCCTGGGTGCCGCTGCTGATCCTGTGGATGAAGATCGGCGAGGACTCCAAGGTAACGCTCATCATCATCGGCGCATTCTTCCCGGTCTTCACCACCGTGTCCCTGGCGCTGCGCCACGTGGACCGCAACCTGGTGGAAGCCGCCCGCGCTTTCGGTTTGAAGGGGGTCCGCCTGTTGACCACGGTGCAGCTGCCCGCCGTCGTCCCCGCAGTCTTTTCCGGCCTCCGCCTTGCGCTTGCCCAGGCCTGGCTGTTCCTGGTGGCGGCGGAACTGATCGCCTCCTCCATGGGGCTGGGATTCCTGTTGATCGACTCGCAGAACAACGGCCGTACGGACCGGCTGCTCCTGGCCATCGTGATGCTGGCCATCATTGGAAAAATTACCGACGCCCTGCTGGGCCTGGCCGAAAAATGGGCGGTGAAACGATGGGCCTGAGCACCACTGAAACGTTGAACCTGAACGCGGGGGTCCACCCGGACAACGTCGCCTTCTGGGAGCAGCAGGCGCTGCGCCTGGACTGGGCCAGCCCCTGGCACACTGCGCACCGCTGGGTCCCGGCAGATCCCCAGGCCGGCATGGGGCCGGAGATCACCTGGTTTGAAGGCGGCAAGCTCAACGTGGCCGCCAACTGCGTGGACCGCCATGTCGCTGCCGGCCGCGGCGCCAAAGTGGCCCTGCACTTCGAAGGCGAGCCCGGGGACCGCCGGACCATCACCTACGCCGAACTCCAGCGCGAGGTATCCAAGGCAGCCAACGCGCTCCTGGCCCTGGGCATCGGCAAGGGCGACCGGGTAGTCATCTACCTCCCGGTCATCCCCGAGACCATCATCATCACGCTGGCCGTGGCCCGCATCGGCGCCATCCATTCCCTGGTGTTCGGCGGCTTCTCCGCGGAGGCCTTGAAGTTCCGGGTGGAGGACACCGGCGCCAAGCTGCTGGTCACCACGGACGGCCAGTTCCGCCGCGGCGTGGCCGTTCCCGTGAAAGACAACGCGGACGCGGCCGTGTCCGGCGAAAACGCCATCGAGCACGTCCTCGTGGTCAACCGCACCACCCCGGCAGCGAATCTGGCGACCGTCCCCATGACCGAAGGCCGCGACGTGTGGTGGCACGACGTCGTCGGGAACGCCGCAGATATCCATGAACCGGAGGCGTTCGACGCCGAAACGCCGCTGTTCATCATGTACACCTCCGGCACCACCGGCAAGCCCAAGGGCCTGGTGCACACCTCCGGCGGCTACCTGGCGCAGGCGTCATGGAGCTTCGAACACCTGTTCAGCAACCCGGACCCCGCGCTCCGGGACCAGGACGTGCACTGGTGCACCGCTGACCTCGCCTGGATCACGGCGCACACTTACGAGATCTACGGGCCGCTGTCCAACGGCGTGACCCAGGTGATTTTCGAGGGCACTCCCAATACCCCGCACCCGGGCCGGCACTTCGAGATCATCGAGCGCTACGGCGTGACCCAGTACTACACGGCGCCCACGCTGGTCCGTTCGCTCATGGGCTGGTTCCCGGACGGCGTCCCGGACACCTACGATCTGTCCTCCATCCGCCTGCTGGGCACCGTGGGGGAAGCCGTCAACCCGGAGGCCTGGCGCTGGCTGCGCGGGAACGTCGGCGCCGGCACCGCGCCGGTGGTGGACACGTGGTGGCAGTCCGAGACCGGCGCCACCATCCTCTCCCCCGCCCCCACGGACACCGAGTTCAAGCCCGGGTGCGCGGCCCGGCCGCTGCCCGGGGTCGGCACAAGGATCGTGGACGACGCCGGCAATACAGTTCCCCCGGGCGTCCAGGGGAACATCGTGGTTGACTCCCCCGGTCCCGCCATCGCACGCACCGTCTGGGGCAACCCGCGCCGCTACTTCGACTCCTACTGGAGCAAGTACGCGGAGCACGGCTGGTTCCTTGCCGGCGACGGCGCGAAATACGATGCCGATGGCGATATCTGGATCCTGGGCCGGGTGGACGACACCCTGAATGTCTCCGGCCACCTGCTCTCCACCATCGAAATCGAATCCGCCCTGGTCTCCCACCCGGACGTGGTGGAGGCCGGGGTGTGTCCGGTCGCGGACCCGAAAACCGGCCACGCGGTGGTGTCCTTCGTCGTCCTCAAAGCAGGCGCCAAAGCCCGCCCTGCCGGCGAAGTTGCCCACGAACTCCGCAACCACGTGGCCAGGGAGATCGGCCCCATCGCCAAGCCGCGTGACGTCGTCGTGGTCCCTGATGTCCCCAAGACGCGCAGCGGCAAGATCATGCGTCGGCTGCTCACGCAGCTGTTCGAAGGGACAGCGCTGGGCGATACCACCTCACTCCAGAACGAACCGGCGATCGCCGGCATCCAGGAAGTCCTGCGCCAGCGGGACCTAGCAAAGGAAAACTCATGACCGAGATCATCAACGTCGCCCGACTCTCCGAGCCGCTTAAATTCGCCTATTGGGTCCCGAATGTCTCCGGCGGCCTGGTGGTGTCCACCATCGAACAGCGCACCGGCTGGGACTTCGACTACAACAAGAAGCTCGCCCGGATCGCCGAGGACTCAGGCTTCGAGTACGCCCTGACCCAGACCCGCTACGCCGCGTCCTACGGCGCGGACAAGCAGCACGAGGCCACCTCGTTCAGCCTTGCCCTCCTGGCGGCCACGGAGCGGCTGAAGGTCATCGCCGCAGTCCACCCGGGCATGTGGCACCCCGGCGTGCTGGCCAAATACATCATCACCGCCGACCACATCTCAAACGGCCGCGCCGCCGTCAACATCGTCTCCGGCTGGCTCAAGAACGAGTTCACCAACTTCGGCCTGGAATGGCTGGAGCACGACGAACGCTACGTCCGCACCGAGGAGTTCATCAAGGTCCTCCGCGGCCTGTGGACCGAAACCGGGTACAGCCAGTCCGGCAAGTACTACAACATCACCGATTTCACCCTGAACCCGGCACCGGTTGCCGTCCCGGGCCGCGCCCACCCGGAAATCTTCTTCGGCGGAAATTCGACGGCGGCCCAGGCCACTGCCGGCCGCGTCGCTGACTGGTACTTCTCCAACGGCAAGGACCTGGAAGGCTTCAAGGAAAACATTGCCGGAGTGGTGGCCGCCGCGGGCGAAACCAAGCGTGGCAGCGAAGGCGCCCTGGCTGCACCCCGGTTCGGCCTCAACGGTTTCGTCATCGCCCGGGATTCCGAGAAGGAAGCCCGTGACACGCTGCGCGAGATTGTGGAGAAGGCACACAAGCCGGCGGTCCAGGGTTTCCGGGACGCTGTCCAGGAAGCCGGCGCCTCCACCAAGGACGGCAAGGGCATGTGGGCAGATTCCACCTTCGAGGACCTGATCCAGTACAACGATGGCTTCAAGACGCAGCTGATTGGCACCCCTGAACAGATCGCCGAACGCATCGTGGAGTACAAGAAGCTCGGCGTGAACCTGTTCCTGACCTGCTACCTGCACTTCCAGGAGGAGGTGGCGGCGTTCGGCCAGGACATCCTGCCGATCGTGCGCGAACTGGAGGCAGACCTGGCCCGCAAGAACGGCACCGAACTGGACCTGTCTGCTACTCCCGTTGCTCAGGCGGTGGCTGTCTGATGGCTGACCGCACCTTCGGTTTCCGCACCCGCGCCCTGCACGCCGGCGGCACCCCCGACGCCGAACACGGCGCCCGTGCCGTGCCCATTTACCAGACCACGTCCTTTGTCTTCAAAGACACCAACGACGCAGCCAACCTGTTCGCCCTGCAGAAGTACGGCAACATCTACTCCCGCATCGGCAACCCCACAGTCGCGGCCTTCGAGGAGCGCATCGCTTCCCTTGAAGGCGGCATCGGAGCGGTTGCGACGTCGTCGGGCATGGCGGCCGAGTTCATCACCTTCGCCGCGCTGACCCAGGCGGGAGACCACATCGTTGCAGCCTCCCAGCTCTACGGCGGCACGGTGACCCAGCTGGACGTGACACTGCGCCGCTTCGGCGTGGACACCACGTTCGTCCCCGGCACCGACCCCGCTGACTACGCCGCGGCGCTCAGGGAGAACACGAAGGCGATCTTCGTGGAGGTGGTGGCCAACCCGTCGTCGGAAGTCCAGGACCTCGCGGGGCTGGCAAAGGTGGCGCAGGACGCCGGAATCCCCTTGGTGGTCGATGCCACCTTGAGCACCCCGTACCTCGTGCGGCCCATCGAGCACGGCGCCGACATCGTGATCCACTCCGCAACCAAATTCCTGGGCGGCCACGGCACCACGCTGGGCGGTGTGGTGGTGGAAAGCGGCCGGTTCAACTGGGGCAACGGCAAGTTCCCCACCATGACCGAACCGGTGGCCTCCTACGGCAACGTCTCCTGGTGGGGCAACTTCGGCGAGTACGGCTTCCTCACCAAGCTCCGCAGCGAGCAGCTGCGCGACATCGGCCCGGCGCTTTCGCCGCAGTCGGCCTTCCAGCTCCTCCAGGGCGTGGAAACCCTGCCGCAGCGGCTCGACGAGCACCTGAAGAACGCGAAGGCCGTGGCCGAATGGCTGGAAAACGATGACCGGGTGGCCTACGTGAACTACTCCGGCCTGCCCTCGCACCCGCACTTCGAACGGGCGCGGACGTACCTGCCCCTGGGCCCCGGAGCGGTCTTCTCCTTCGGTGTGAAGGGCGGGCGGGCTGCCGGCCAAAAGTTCATCGAGTCGCTGCAGCTGGCCTCGCACCTTGCCAACGTTGGTGACTCCCGCACCCTGGTGATCCACCCCGGCTCCACCACGCACCAGCAGCTGAGCCCGGCCCAGCTCGAATCGGCCGGCGTTCCGGAGGACCTGGTCCGCATCTCGGTGGGCCTTGAGGACATCGAGGACATCCTGTGGGACCTGGACCAGGCGCTCACCGAGGCATCGACCGTGGCGGCCGGCGCCGAACCCGTCCTTGAAGAACCTGCAGACGCCTGCACGATCGGAGCAAACGCATGAGCACCGCAGAACGCACCTGGTCCGGCCCGTCAGCACCCGAACGGCTGGCCCTGCTCCGGCAGGCGAAGTCCATTGCCATTGTTGGTGCTTCGGACAAGCCGTCACGGGCCAGCTACTTTGTGGCCACCTACCTGCTGTCATCCACCCGCTACAAGGTGTATTTCGTCAACCCTGTGGTCAAGGAAATCCTGGGCCAGCCCACCTATGCCGCGCTGACGGACCTGCCGGAGAGCCCGGACATCGTGGACGTGTTCCGCAAGCACGATGACCTTCCCGGCGTCCTGGACGAGGCCGTGGCTGCCGGCGCGAAGACGCTCTGGCTGCAGCTGGGATCCTGGCATGAAGGCGTGGCCGCAGGCGCTGAAGCCGCGGGACTCAACGTGGTGATGGATCGCTGCGTCAAGATCGAGCACGCCCGCTTCCACGGCGGACTCCACCTGGCCGGTTTCGACACCGGAGTGGTTTCCTCCAAGCGGCAGGTCCTTGCCTGACTGTTTCTCCCAAATGACAAAGCGGGCCCGTTTTACGGGCCCGCTTTGTCATGCACCAGCTATTTCGCCGGCGAGGCGGACTTCTGGCCGATTCCCTGGCCTGCGCCCTGGGTATCAGAACTTTGGGACCCTGCGCCCTGGGACCCTCCACCTTGGGATACTGCACCCTGCGGCTGGCCTTGATCGGGCACCGGGTCCGTGGTCGCCGCAGAGCCTGCTGCCTTTTGTGCCGCGGCGGCTGCATCCACGCCGCGTGCCGGAGTATTAGGCGTCGTTGTCCCATTGCCTGTTCCGGCCGCAGCGGGGCCTGCCGGTGTTCCCTCCGGCGCAGCCGGTCCAGCGCCGTCCTTGCTGCTGCCGGTCCCCCTGTCCTGCGAAGCAGCCCAGGGGGTTCCTGCCGCGCACTTCCCTGAACCAGCACCGGCGTCATGCTCAAGGGGGCCCGGGCATAACGGCGCCGCGGCGTCACTGGGCAGGTCTGCAGGATCCTGCAGGGAGCGGAATACGCGTTCTCCCGCATCGGGAAGCCCGCCGGGTGCGGCGGTTGACGGTATACCGGCAGGTTTGCCGTCTGCGGCCACCCCGGGGGCGCGGTGGCCGGAGCCGGCCGCTGACGCGTCAGGGGTCGAATGGCTCCACGGCGCCCAGTCCGCCAGCAGGTGCTCGATGGCGCTGCTCCCGGGAGCGGTGGAACTGGCGGCTACTCCGCCAACGCCCAGCCCCATCCCGGCCACCAGGACCAGGCCAAGCGCGGTGGGACGGTGCCGACGGCGGCGACGCGCCAGTTCATCGTTCGCATGGTGATCGTCCGGCTGGTCATCGGTCAGTACTTCGCCGGACTGTTCACCTGGCCGCTCGCCCGTCCGTCCCCCGGCAACAGCGCCTTCTGCCGGACCACCTGCCGCAAGCAGCGCGGCAAGCTCCCCGGTAGGCGCCGGCGCGGGCAGCGACGCCAGGGCAGCCAGCGCGAGCAGGGCGTCGCGAAGTTCCGCATCCTGGCCCAAACCGGCGTCCTGGAGCATGTCGTCAACGAGGGTGACGAGGTTATCCGAAGCTGGTGTCATGGCGTGAAATACTCCTTCACTGCCGCAAGGTCCCGAAGTTTCAGCAATGCGCGCCGCTGGAGCTGCTTTACGGCACCGGCGCTCTTATCAATGGTCTCCGCTGTCTGTTCCACGGTCAGGCCTGCCACCAGGCGAAGCGACATCACTTCGCGCTGGTCCTGGGGCAGCCCGTCCAGCAGTCGAAGGACTTCCCGGGGCGAGAGGCGCTGCAGGGCAACATGTTCCGCCGAGCTGTCTTGGCGCTGGTCGAGCTCGGGCTCGAACGGCAGCTTGACCGGGCTTCGGCTTTGGCGGCGATGGTCATCCACCATCCGTGCGTGGGCAACAGAGAAAATGAAGGTCCGCAGCCCGGCGTCACCTCCGTGCACGGTACCGAGCCGGGGCAGGACTGAAAGGAACACTTCCTGCATGGCGGCCTCCGGATCCTCGACTCCCCGGGCCGTGAGATAGCCCAGTACCTGTGACGCGTATGTCTTGTAGACGAGGCTGAAGGCAGCGGTCCCGGAAGCTGGCTGGTCCGGAGCCTCGTCTGTCTGTGCATCGGTCACTGACGTGGTGCTTTCCGTCAAAGAGGCATTGGCAAGGCGCGCGTCCAGTTCATCCGGAACGCTGCCCTTACTTTACCCTCCAGTAACCACCCCTGCCGGAACCGCCACGGCTCCAGGCGGAGGGGCCGTTGCCGGGTCCCGCGTGCGCAGCCGTCCTTGGGGAAAGACAAAAGAGCCGGCCTGGAACGTGATGGGGGACAGGTTCCAGACCGGCACTTCATAGGGGTAATCGCTGCGGAGTCCTACAGGGTTACGCGTTTTCAAAAAAATCTCTAATAGGCGGTTCCGCAGCTGTCAGCGGGTTGCCGCCGCCCTGGTCCACCGCGGTGCGGTCCCCTGCCGGCGCGGCGCCTTCGCCAGGGCGAAGGAGTGCAGCCTGGCGGGCATGCGCTCGTCGCCGCATGCGGGCACGACGGCGGAGGCCGGCTCTACGGGAACAGCGGCAGCAGCCGCAACGGGTGCGGGTGCGGGACGGGGCAGGGTTCCGGCGGGGCATAGGTCGGTGACCAGGCCGGTCCCGGCACATTCACGCACGGCGGCGATCCCGGCCGCGAGGGCCTGCTTGTCCTGGTACGGCCCGGAGACAGCCACCACTGAGCCATCCGGTGCCAGGAGTCGGAACCGGAAGAACGAATCAGCGTCAACGAATGCTTCAAATTTTCCGGCCATGACGATCCTTCCTTGGGCACCAGGGGGTACTACCGAGTCTCGCCGGTGCACCGGCGGCCTCACAAGACCGTTCGGGTTAAGCCTGTGTAAATTGCTTTCCACTCGAGCACAAACAAGACGGCAGGCCACCTGCAAAGGTGGCCTGCCGCCGTCGTAATCCCCACCCGCTCCCTAGCCTCGCAAGCTCGGCCAGGGAACCCTGCGGGCGTGGGCCCACATATTAGTCGTTGATGAGGTCATTCACCACGATGGTCTGGTCCCGGTCCGGGCCCACGCCGATCGCGGAGAACCGGGTTCCGGAGAGCTTCTCCAGCGCCAGCACGTAGTTCCGGGCGTTCTCCGGCAGGTCCGCGAGGGTGCGGGCACCGGTGATGTCCTCGGTCCAGCCGTCGAAGTACTCGAAGATGGGCTTGGCGTGGTGGAACTCGGTCTGGGTCATGGGCATCTCGTCGTGCCGGACCCCGTCCACGTCATAGGCAACGCAGACGGGGATCTGCTCGATGCCGGTGAGCACGTCCAGCTTGGTCACGAAGTAGTCCGTGAAGCCGTTCACGCGGGACGCATGGCGGGCCAGCACGGCGTCGTACCAGCCGCAGCGGCGCGGGCGGCCGGTGTTGACGCCGAATTCGCCGCCGGTCTTCTGCAGGTAGACGCCCATCTCGTCGAAGAGCTCCGTGGGGAACGGGCCTGCACCAACACGGGTGGTGTACGCCTTGATGATGCCGATCGAGCGCGAAATGCGGGTGGGGCCGATGCCGGAGCCGACGGATGCGCCGCCTGTGGTGGGATTGGAGGAGGTCACGAACGGGTAGGTGCCGTGGTCCACGTCCAGGAATGTAGCCTGGCCGCCCTCCATCAGGACCACCTTGCCTTCGTCCAGCGCGGTGTTCAGGACCAGTGTGCTGTCGATGACCAGCGGGCGGAGCCGCTCGGCGAAGGACAGGAAGTACTCCACGATCTCGTCCACCACAACGCTGCGGCGGTTGTAGACCTTGACCAGGAGTTCGTTTTTCTGGCGCAACGAGCCTTCCACCTTCTGCCGGAGGATGGACTCATCGAAGACGTCCTGGACGCGGATGCCCAGCCGGGCCACCTTGTCCATGTAGGCGGGGCCAATGCCGCGCCCGGTTGTGCCGATAGCCCGGCTGCCCAGGAAGCGTTCGGTCACCTTGTCCAGGACCTGGTGGTACGGGGCCACCAGGTGGGCGTTGGCGGAGACGCGCAGCTTTGAGGTGTCGGCGCCGCGGGCCTGCAGGCCCTCGATTTCCTGGAAGAGGGCTTCAAGGTTCACCACGCAGCCATTGCCGATGATGGGAACCGCGTTGGGGCTGAGAATGCCAGCCGGCAGCAGCTTGAGTTCGTACTTTTCACCGCCTACGACGACAGTGTGCCCGGCGTTGTTGCCGCCGTTGGGCTTGACGACGTAGTCGACACGGCCACCCAGCAGGTCGGTGGCCTTGCCCTTACCTTCGTCGCCCCACTGGGCTCCTACGATCACAATTGCTGGCATGGGATCCTCCCCCATTCGTTCGGGCTGCCCGGGTCCTGCCACCAGGTGGCGGCCCATGCAGCGCCGTTCATGAGAATGCCCCGAACATACCGGCCTCCGCACGGCCGCAGCACGGCAGGGCGAAGGAAGAGTTCCGGGGCTCTTACCACCCAAGTTTAGCCGATGGGCACTTTGACCACTGTTGTGGCCCGCCGCGGCCCGTTCCGCAAAAAGGACCGCGGCGGAGCCAGCCCGCCTACTCGTCCTCGGCTTCCCCCGCGGGCCGCGACGTCTGCTCGGCTAGCGTGTCCCAGAAGGAGGTGTCGGCGTCGGCAATGGATCCGTCCGCGATGGCCGCGGCGGTGGACGTCAGCGTGGTGACCGTCTGCTTGATCAGGTAGCCGTTGCTGCGCTGCCCCAGCGCATAGCCGTCCAGGTAGTGGTCGGACATCCCGCGCATCTCGAAGAGCAGGGTGGCAATGCCGTATTCCACGGAGATGCCGTTGCGGCTGATGGTCTCGGCGCTGCCGCCCTGGTACTTGCCCAGGTGGCCCCAGCCGGTGGAGTCCACGTTGTTGAAGACCACGGCGCCGAGCTGCTTGGACTTTTCGACTACGTCGGGATCGGCGTTCGGGGTGGTGGGGTACAGGATGGAGCCTGACACCAGCTTGCCGTCCCGCTCGGCCCGGGTGCCCTGGTGGTGCAGGTCGATCATGTAGTCAATGCGGTACTTGCGCATCACGTTGTTGTGGAGCGCCTGGGTCTCGGGCTGGACCTTGGCCACGTGGTCCCGGTTGATGTCCACCCCTTCGGCGTTGTACCGCGTCATGTTGCGGTCGCCCTTGGCCAGGTAGTCGTCAAGGGAGAAATTCACGTCGCCCATGGCACCGTCGGCGTTGAGCATGGGGACAACCAGGATGTTCACGCCGTCCAGGATGCCTGCGGACTTGCCCGTGCCCAGGTGCTTGACGAACTCGAGGGCACCCTCGGTGGTGAGCTGTTCGTTGCCGTGCTGCTGGGTCAGGTACAGGATGGTGGGCTTGGCAGGGTCCGAGATGTACTTGACCAGGTGGATGTCGCGGCCTTTGACGGTCTGGCCGATGACCTCAAGCTCCATGGCCGGCTGGCGGGCGTCCTGGTCCTTCAGGAAGGAAACCATCTGGTCGTAGGTGGCCAGCTTGGTGGTGGTGATCTGGCCGTTGCCGTCGTAGGCGGGGCCTTCGCCCACGGCGTTGGCGAGCGGCGCGGGTCCTGCCACCACGGCGAGCGCCAGCACGCCGGATACGGCAAGGGTCCTGAAGGATTTCATCACAGTGCGTTACCTCTTTCGAGTGAATCAGGTGCGGTCAGCCGCCGTGTCCCCCATTGCGGCCTGTGACAAACAGCCAACCAATCTTAACGAAACCTGTCAATGGGCTGGACAATACCTGTAAGCCTACTCGTGGCCCCCTGGAGAGGGTGGGCGGCGAGCCAACCGGGAGCGACATAAAGGGCCGCGAATTTGCCCGGATACGGGCATCTCGATTTAGGTGAAAGTGAACCATCCGGAGCGGCCGAGAGACCTGGCTCGATGACGCCGCAGCAACCACGGGATCAGAGTCATCACTCCTGCCCGAAGGTGCTACTGCCAGGACCGATGGAAAGGAAGATTCCAGCATGTCCCAGAACACCGACCACATCCGCGTGACCCACGCCGGCTCGTTGCCCCGCACCCCGGAACTCATCGCGGCCAACGCTGCCAAGGAAGCCGACGGCATCACCCCGGAATTCCTGGAACTCCTTCAAGCCTCCGTGGTGGACGTAGTGCAGCGCCAGAAGGATCTCGGCATCGACATCCCCAACGACGGCGAGTACGGGCACACCATGTCCAGCTCCGTGGATTACGGCGCGTGGTGGAATTACTCCTTCGCCCGGCTCGGCGGCCTGGAGCCCACCAACGTTGACCGCTGGGCCGATGCCGAAGTGCGGCGGTCGTCCCCCGGCAGGGTGGTCCTGACCTCCTTCCCCGACCGGCGGGACCGGCAGGCCTTCAATGAGGCCTACAACGATCCCTCCTCCGGCATCCTCACCCACCGCAAGAGCGTCGCCCAGCCCAAGATCGCCGGCCCCCTGACCTACACGGGCCAAGATCTCGTTGGCTCGGACATCAGGAACCTGAAGACCGGGCTCGCCGCGGCCGGCCTCACGGACGGCTTCGTGGCGTCCCTCTCCCCCGGCTCGTGCGCCCGGGTGGCCAACGAGTACTACAAATCCGATGAGGAACTCGTCTACGCCTGCGCCGATGCCATGCGGGAGGAATACAAGGCGATCATCGACGCCGGCCTCACAGTCCAGCTTGATGACCCGTCCCTGGCCGAAAGCTGGGACCAGATCAACCCCGAGCCCGCCCTGGCGGACTACCTGAAGTTCATCCAGCTGCGGGTGGAAGCCACCAACTGGGCACTTCGCGACCTCCCCCAGGAACAGATCCGGCTGCACGTCTGCTGGGGCTCCTGGCACGGCCCGCACACCACGGACATCCCGTTCGCCGACATCATCGGGTCGGTACTGCAGATCAACGCCGGGGCATACTCCTTCGAAGCCGCGAACGTCCGCCACGAACACGAATGGCGGGTATGGGAGGACACCAGGCTGCCCGAGGGCAAGGTGATCATTCCCGGCGTCGTCTCGCACGCCACCAACGTGGTGGAGCACCCGGACCTGGTGGCGGACCGCATTGTCCGCTTCGCCGACGTCGTGGGCCGGGAGAACGTCATCGCCTCCACTGACTGCGGCCTGGGCGGCCGTGTCCACCCGCAGATCGCCTTCGCCAAGCTGGAGGCACTGGGCGAGGGCGCACGCCGGGCCTCCAAGCGCCTCTGGTAACCCACTCTCCACACCCGGGCGCCGGCTGTGCCTTCCATCACCGGAAGGGGCTGCCGGCGTTTCGCTTCCCATGGCTTGCTAAACTGGAACAGGCCGACCAGGAGTTGGTCCACCCCATTTCAACCACTGCGGATGTGGTGCGTGATCGTGCGCCCATTTTCCGCGGCGGCAGCAACACCCAATCCCCGCAGGAGAACCAGCCCTTCATGACAGCCCTGGCCCCCGAAACATTCCACGAACAGCTCCTGAGCCGCCGCTACGAACCCAGCGTGGCCGCCGTCAACGAGCTGTGTGATTCCCTGCAGGAGGCCAAGCCCGGAACCGTGGTGCCCTACGTGGACCCTATGCACGATGTGGACGAATGCCGCATCATCAGCCTGTTCTCCAACATTGGCGAGATGGACCCGTCCGGGTTCATCACCCCCGGGGACCAGGATGCCGCTACCCGCATGCTGGGCATCCAGTGGAAGCTGGCCCTCCGCCCTGAGTTCGTCATGCCATGGAACGTCCACCCCTGGCACGTCCCGGGCGAAGCCAACGGCAAGTTCACCCCGGACCAGATCCAGGCGGGCCTGAAGCCGCTGCTGAAGTTCCTGGCCCTGGTGCCCCGCGCCTCGGTCATCGTGGCGCACGGCACTGAGGCCAACCGCCTGGCCAACCTGCTGCTGAAGACCGAAGTGCCGCTCCTCTGGCGCCGCGGCCTGAAGACCTACAAGGTCCGCTCCCTCAGCGGCCGCGCCTTCGCCGGTTCCCCGGCCCGCCAGGAGGAATACCTCGAGGACATGCGCACAGCCTACACCGACGCCATGGCGCGCACGGGGATCGCCCGGAAAGCATAGCTGACGCCTTAAACGAACTACGGCGGGCCGTCACCTTTTCCTGAAAAAGGTGACGGCCCGCCGTCGTCTATTTAAGTGTTTGAGGCCTTACTGGCCCTCGATGGCTGCCTTCGCCGTGGGATCGGAGTCGTTCAGGAACTTCTCGATCCGTTCCGGCTCGTCCGCTTCGCCGATGGCCGAGGAAGCCCGGCCAAGGGAGTACAGGGCGCGCAGGAACCCGCGGTTCGGCTCGTGCTCCCAGGGGATGGGGCCGACGCCGCGCCACCCGTTGCGGCGCAGCGAGTCCAGTCCCCGGTGGTAGCCCACCCGTGAGTAGGCGTAGGAGTCGATGGTGCGCCCCTCCGCCCAGGCCTCTTCCGCCAGCAGAGCCCACAACAGCGAGGATGTGGGGTGCTTGGCCACGAGGTCCAGGGGCTCCTGGCCGCCTTCCAGCTGCTGGTTGACCTCGGTCTCGGCGGGCAGGAGCGTGGGCTCCGGCCCCATCAGGTTCCTGCGGAACTCATCCGACATCTAGAAGGTCTTTCCGGCCGAACCGAGCTGCTTGGTGGCTTCCACCACGCGGGCTGCGAGGCCGGCTTCGGCGGAAGCACCCCAGACGCGGGGGTCGTAGGTCTTCTTGTTGCCCACTTCGCCGTCAACCTTGAGGACGCCGTCGTAGTTCTTGAACATGTGGTCCGCCACGGGACGCGTGTAGGCGTACTGGGTGTCGGTGTCGATGTTCATCTTGATCACGCCGTAGGAGACGGCGTCCGCGATCTCCTGGTCGGAGGAGCCGGAGCCGCCGTGGAACACCAGGTCGAACGGGTTGTCCTTGCCGATCTTCGCACCCACCTGCGCCTGGATGTCCTTGAGGATCTCCGGGCGGAGCTTGACGCCGCCGGGCTTGTAGACGCCGTGGACGTTGCCGAAGGTCAGGGCCGTGATGTAGCGGCCGTTGTCACCGGAGCCGAGGGCGTCAATGGTGGCCAGGGCGTCTTCCACGGTGGTGTACAGCTTGTCGTTGATGGCGTTCTCCACGCCGTCTTCCTCGCCGCCAACCGTGCCGATCTCCACCTCGAGGATCATCTTGGCGGCAGCCGTGCGCTCAAGCAGTTCCCGGGCGATGCGCAGGTTGTCCTGCAGGGTTTCGGCGGAGCCGTCCCACATGTGCGAGTTGAACAGCGGGTTGCGGCCGGCCTTGACCTCAGCCTCGGAAGCAGCCAGCAGGGGCAGGACGAAGCCGTCCAGCTTGTCCTTGGGGCAGTGGTCCGTGTGGAGGGCAATGTTGACGCCGTAGTTCTTGGCCACCTCGCGGGCGAAGGCGGCGAAGCCCAGGGAACCGGCAACCATGTCCTTCGTGGAGGCGCCGGACCAGTAGGCGGCGCCGCCGGTGGAAACCTGCACGATGCCGTCGGACTCCGCCTCGGCAAAGCCGCGAAGGGCGGCGTTCAGCGTCTGCGATGACGTGACGTTCACGGCCGGGAATGCGAAGCCGCCCGCTTTCGCACGGTCGATCATCTCGGCGTAGATCTCTGGGGTTGCAATGGGCATGCTGGCTCCTCTGCTGAGTTTCGTCTGTGGGTGGATGACCCTCAAGTAGACCGCTTACGGCTAGGCACCATCCTAGCCATTCCCCGGCCGTGGGAGTGTTTCGGGTCACCGCCCGGTAATACTCCGGCGGGGCTAAACGTGCTGGCCGAACACGTGCCGGCGGATCCAGGCGTGCATTGCGATGGCGGCTGCGGAGGCCGCGTTGATGGACCGGGTGGAGCCGAACTGTTCGATGGACAGGGTCGCGACGGCGGCCTGGTGGACTTCCGGCGTCAGGCCCGGGCCCTCCTGCCCGAAGACCAGCACGCAGTCGCGCGGCAGCTCGTAGGTTTCCAGCGGCACCGAGTCCGGGAAGATGTCGATCCCGATGATCGCCAGCCCTTCGCCCTGCGCCCACTGGACAAAGTCCTCCACGGTGGGGTGGTGGCGGACGTGCTGGTAGCGGTCGGTGACCATGGCGCCGCGCCGGTTCCACCGCCGTCGGCCGATGATGTGCACCTCTTTGGCGAGGAAGGCATTGGCGGTGCGAACCACCGTGCCGATGTTCAGGTCGTGCTGCCAGTTCTCGATGGCCACGTGGAAGTTGTGCCGCCGGGAGTCCAGCTCCGCCACGATCGCCTCGTGCTTCCAGTAGCGGTACTTGTCCAGGACGTTGCGCCGGTCGCCGTCGGCCAGGAGGTCGGGGTCCCAGTGGTCGCCTTCGGGCAGGTCCCCTTCCCAGGGCCCGACGCCGACCTCCGCCTTTGCGGCTTCGGCCTCCCCGTGTTCGTGGTGCGGTTCGTCTGGCAGGCCGGGCGTTTGGTTCACCCCTCAACACTAGACTGGACCACTGGAGCATTCATCACCGGTGGAGGTAGACGTGGCAGAAGAAGACCAGGTAGCAGCGAACCCCGCGGTTTACCGCAGCGGCCAGGAGATCGAGTGCTGGCTGACGGACATGGACGGCGTACTGGTCCACGAGAACCAGCCCATCCCCGGCGCAGCGGAACTGATCCAGCGGTGGGTGGATACGTCCAAGCGGTTCCTGGTGCTGACCAACAACTCCATCTTCACCCCCCGCGACCTCGCTGCCCGGCTGCGCGCGTCCGGCCTGGAGATCCCGGAGGAGAACATCTGGACCTCGGCGCTGGCCACGGCCCAGTTCCTGAAGGACCAGGTGTCAGCAGGCGGCTCGGAATCCGGGAACCGCGCCTACACCATCGGCGAGGCAGGGCTTACGACGGCGCTGCACGAGGCAGGCTTCATCCTCACCGACCAGAGCCCGGACTTCGTGGTGCTCGGTGAGACGCGTACCTACTCCTTTGAAGCGATCACCATGGCCATCCGCCTGATCCTTGCGGGGGCCCGGTTCATCGCCACCAACCCGGATGCCACGGGCCCGTCCAAGGACGGCCCCATGCCCGCCACCGGCGCCATCGCGGCCCTGATCACCAAGGCCACCGGCCGTGAGCCGTACATTGTGGGCAAGCCGAACCCCATGATGTTCCGTTCCGCGATGAACCAGATCGACGCGCATTCCGAGACCACCGCCATGATCGGTGACCGGATGGACACGGACATCATCGCCGGCATGGAGGCGGGCCTGCACACCGTCCTGGTCCTCAGCGGCATCACGCACAAGGACGACATCGCCGCGTATCCGTTCCGGCCCAACCAGGTGCTGAACTCCGTGGCCGACCTGAAGAACCAGATCTAGAAGATGCTCACCCGGGTACCGCCCCGGGGCAGGGGGAAGAACCCGTCCAGCAGCTCCGTCACCAAGGGCCGGTAGATTTGCGGATTCCAGCCGGGGCTGGCGTGGGCGGGCGCCGCACCGGTGGTCTGCAGGCCGCTTGAAACCATGTTGTCCTTGAAAACCACGGCCCAGGTTTCCGCTGCGGTTTCGTAGTCCACCGTCTTGTCCTTGGGGTTGCCGATATAGGCCATCTTTGCTGTTCCCAGCTTCCCGGCGAACTGGCTTCCCTCGAAGTGGTAGATGTACGCGGACTCGGTCTGCACCAGCACGTTTGACGGCGCGATCGGGGACAGCTGCTCCAGCGTCTGGTTCAGGACCTGGCGCCAGCTCCGTTCGTCCTTGTGGATGATCCGTTCCCCCAGCTCATACCCGCCCCGGAACGTGGACGGGAACCTGAAGCCACGCTCGTAAAGGAACACCACGCCGTCGAACCAGCTCTGGTCCAGGACGTCGTGGGCGCTGTAGGGGCTGGAATCCAGGAGGATGAACTGTACCTGGACACCGTGCAGGGCAAGGAGCCGGGCGGCCACCTGGGTGGCCAGCATCCCGCCGAAGCTGTGCCCGTAGAAGAACAGCTTGGTGATCTTCTCTGCGGCGATATAGTCGGTGATCGCGTTGACCACCTCAGTGATGTTCAGCCCCAGGTTGGAATATCCGACGGCGGCGAGCCGGGCGCGCTTGTTCAGCGCCCCCCGGAGGGTGTTGAGGATCCACTGGGCCTCTTCCCAGCTGGTTTTGTACCCCGGAAACAGGAACCAGCTGGCATCCGGGTAGTAGGCGTCGGCGAAGTCGTCCGCAACGCGCAGGATTTTGGTGGTCTGGCGCTGTGACTGAACCTCACGGGTCACCAGCATGTCGGCAGCGAGCAGCCCGGAGGCCCCGGCCCCGGCCAGGAACGTGCGGCGCGAAAAGCGTTTTAGGGCAGCCGCCTCCGCCAGCAGCCGGGCGTGGGAAACCCCGCGCCGGTTCTGCGGACCACTCTCCCCCTCATACGGCACACTCCTACCGTAAGCCCACCCAATCGTGACGCCGCAACGGGTGGGTGTAACCGTTCGGTGACGCCGGGATCAGCTGGCGGCCTGGCCCTCCGCGGGCGGAAAGGACGCCAGGGGTGCCTGCTGGCGGCGAAGGACTTCCAGCCCGATGTCGTTGTAGCGGCCCAGAAGCTCAGCCCCGTCCGGCGCTTGCGGGTTGTCCAGCAAGGCGAAGAGCGCATCGCTGGCTTCCAGGAGCTCTTCGTTCGAATACTCAGCCAGGGGGCGTCCGTGGAGCTCCTCGATCCACATGACGGGCAGCTGTGGATATTCACCGGCATGGTCCCCGCCGGGGAACAGCTCCCTGATGTCGGGGTCCAGCACCAGTGGCTGTTCGTGGGAGGCATCTCCGGGGGCAGCGTGGTAGGCGGAAGGCGAAAACTGGAGGGACACTCCCGCTCCTTGCGCTCCTGTCAGCGCATTCGTGTCCAGTGCGTTCAGGTCGCGGCGCAGTCCCGCCAGGGCGGAGGACTCCACGAGGGCGGCCTGGGCAAGGTTCACACGGATATGGCAGCCAATTCCCATGCGCCGGACACGCCGGATGATATGGATAAGTTGGGGACGGGAATCACTGTTGAGGCTGCCGCGGACATCGATCCGGACGATGTCTGCAGGGACATCAAGGTTTATTTGTGCGTCTAGGGCGCGGTCCATAGGTACTCCAAAAGAGGTCTCTATGGCCGACGGCTCAACCTCCGCAAGCGTAACCTCCGGCTGCAGTCCGGCACAAGCCGTGCCTTAAAGGCCCTGTCCGCCGCCTACCTTCCGGGGCTCCTGGTAGTGGGTGTGCGAACCGGTTCCACCTACTGAATCCACCAGTGACTTGGCGACGTCCCGCAGCTTGGTGTTGCTGTTGCTGGATGCCTCGGTGAGGATCTGCACGGCGGCGTCCTGGCTGCACCGGTTCTGGGCCATGACGATGCCCACCGCGATGTCGATGATGGTCCGCGATTCAAGGGTGGCCCGGAGGTTCGCAGCGCTGTCAGTGTGCAGCGAAAACCGGACTGCCAGGCGCAGGGCCTGTGAGATTTCGCGCGTAAAGTCCCGCGCCCTCTCTGCCGCGCCGCCACCGAACTTCCGTGGCACGTCGGAGTAGAGGTTCAGGGCGGCTTTGGCATCCCCCTGCAGCGTGAACGGCAGGGAAAGCACAGAGCGCAGACCATGCGACGCCACGGCTGATGCGTAATCGGGGCCCCAGCGGTTCTCCTCGAACAGGTCCGGAACGTACACCTCGCGCTCTTCCTTGGCTGCGGTGAGGCACGGACCCTGGGAGAGCGCGTATTGGATCTCGTCCACTTCCCGGGCCGAGTCGCTGCTCCAGCCGATGGTGGCTGCCTTTC
The DNA here is from genome assembly GCF_030816485.1 of Arthrobacter sp. B1I2. Taxonomy (NCBI): domain Bacteria; kingdom Bacillati; phylum Actinomycetota; class Actinomycetes; order Micrococcales; family Micrococcaceae; genus Arthrobacter; species Arthrobacter sp. B1I2. Next base: position 482,283 of record NZ_JAUSYC010000001.1, read on the forward strand.
GGTCGCGAAGCAGCGTGATGCCGCACAGGGCATCGTCGCCGTCACCTGCCATCTGGTGTGCAGAGTAACGGGCCAATTCGTTGAGGAAGTCCTCGAAATCCGCGCTTTCCAGAATGAGATTCTGGACCTGGTCGGTTGTGCTCAAGGTCTGGTTTGGGGGGAGCAAGGTGCGTGGTCTCCAAGCAACTGAAAAGTGTTAATGCACATCATAAGTCAGCGCCTAAAGGCCAGCCAACAGCCAACCGAATGCTACTGCCAGGCCATCGGCCCTGAATGCCGGCGGAACTAGGACAGCCCCAGTTCATCCTTGCCGAACGCGAACAGGTAGGGAACGCCTGTTTCGGCTTCGATCTTCTCCTTGGCGCCGGTATCGCGGTCCACGATCACGGCCACCGCCACCACGTTGCCGCCGGCTTTCCGGACGCCCTCTACTGCCGTCAGCGCGGAACCGCCCGTCGTGGACGTGTCCTCCAGGACCAGCACGTTGCGGCCCTCAACCGAAGGGCCCTCCACCTGGCGGCCCATGCCGTAGGACTTCTGGGCCTTGCGGACCACGAAGGCATCAACGGCCCGGCCGGCGTCAACGGCGGCATGCATCACTGCGGTGCCCACCGGGTCAGCACCCATCGTCAGCCCACCGGCGCACTCAAACTCGATCCCGGCGTCGTCTGCCAGCGCAAGCATCACCTGGCCCACCAGCTTGGAGGCCTCATGGTGCAGGGTGATACGGCGGAGGTCGATGTAGTAGTCAGCCTCGGCCCCGCTCGAGAGGATCACCTTGCCGCGGACCACGGCGAGTTCCTTGATCAGTTCGAGCAGGCGGGCGCGGGCAGCTGCGGTGTCTACCGCAGTGTCTGTGGGCGAAGTCATGGGCTCAAGTTTAGTGGCTGGGCGGACGGTGAGTGGGCGGGCAAAACCGGGCGCATGCTCGGGGCGGGGCCCGAATGCGACAACGCGCGGCAGCACACGCCTTACCACGGGGTTGTGGCGCAGGATGAAGAAGACCGACCGCTGGATGGAGAACCTGTTCCGGGCCCCCTTGCCCGTCAGCGTCCGGCCGGACAACCGCCCGGCGAAGAGCGGAACGAACACAAGCCGGTGCATGATGCGCTGCACGGTTTGGACCACCACTGTGGGCATGCGGCGGCGGCGCTGGATTGCTGCAAGGGTCCTGGTCCGCACATGGCCCCGGCGCAGGTCGGGTGCCAGCCGTTCCGCGGCGGCCACTGCGTCCTGGATGGCCAGGTTGATCCCCACCCCGCCCACCGGTGACATCGCATGCGCAGCATCCCCGATGCAGAGGAAACCGTCAACATACCAGCGCGGCAGGCGGTTGAGTTTAACGTCCAGCCAGTGCAGGTCCTCCACGCTGCGGATGGAATCCACCCGGTCGGCCAGGTCGGGGCGGAGGGCGGCAATGCGCTGCCGGAACCGTTCCACGCCCCCTGCCCGGATCCTGGCGTCGGCTCCCTTGGGAGCGAGATAGCCCATCTGGTAGTACTCGGTGCGGTTGAGTGCGATCACGGCATCCCTGTCCCCGATTGCGGGCACCACACCCGCCACCTCGCCCTGTTCTGAGGCCAGGCGCGGGAGCCTGAACCACCAGGTGTCGAAAGGCACCGGATACTCCTTTGCACGCATCCCTGCCGCCTCGCGCAGCACCGAATGCCGGCCGTCCGCGGCCACCACGACCTCGGCGTGCAGCACCTGTTCCACGCCCGGACCGGTGTCGCCGGTGGCCCGGTAGCGCACACCGGTGACGCGTCCGCCGTCGAACTCCAGGCCTGTGGCCTCAGTTTCCATCAGCAGCGTGAACGTCGGCTCCGCCGCGGCGGCCGAAGCGAGGAAATCGAGGAAGTCCCACTGGGGCATCATTGCAACGTAGTTGTACGGGGGCTTCAAGGAATCGAATGCCGCAAGGGTGACCAGCCCGGCTCCAGGGACCGGAATGGCAACGTTGTTCAGCCGGCTTTGCGGCAGGCTGCGGAATCCGGCGCCAAGGCCCAGTTCATCGATCAGCCTGATGGTGGACGCGTGCACCGTGTCGCCGCGGAAGTCCCGCAGGAAGTCGCGGTGCTTCTCCAGGACCGCCACCTGCACCCCGGCCCGCGCCAGCAGCAGGCCCAGCATTATTCCCGCCGGGCCCCCGCCCACCACGGCACATCCCGTCCGTTCCATGCAGTTACGCTACGCCGCGCAACGGGTGCCCGGAACAGTTGAGGGTTGTTGACACTGCTGGCTAGGCTGGACCACATGCGCGAACTCCAGGCCAAGATCATTGAAGAAATGGGCGTTCAGCCCCGGATCGATCCCGCAGGGGAGGTGCGCAAACGCGTCACATTCCTCAAGGAATACCTGAAGGCCACCCACACCAAGGGCTTTGTCCTGGGCATCTCCGGCGGACTGGATTCCTCCCTTGCCGGAAAGCTTGCACAGCTGGCGGTGGACGAGCTTGAGGCCGAGGGCGTTGAGGCCAACTTCGTGGCCGTCCGCCTGCCGTACGGCGTCCAGCACGACGAGGAGGACGCCCAGGCGGCCCTGGACTTCATCAAGGCCAAGACGGAATGGACGTTCAACATTTCTGCCGCCGTGGACGGTTTCGAAGATGAGTTCGAGAAGACGGCAGGTTCCGAAATTTCCGATTTCCACAAGGGCAACACCAAGGCCCGCACCCGGATGATCGCCCAGTACGCGCTCGCCGGGGAATTCAACTACCTCGTGATCGGCACGGACCACGGCGCCGAATCCGTCACCGGCTTCTTCACCAAGTACGGCGACGGCGGGGCAGACATCCTGCCCCTGTTCGGCCTCAACAAGCGGCAGAACCGGGCCCTGCTGGCTGAGCTTGGCGCGCCCGCGCGCGTTTGGGAGAAGGTGCCCACCGCCGACCTGCTCGATGACCGGCCGGGCCGTACGGACGAGGACGAACTGGGCCTCAGCTACGACCAGATCGACGACTACCTCGAGGGCCGGGAGGTTCCGGACGCCGTTGCGGAGTCGATCGAGCAGAAGTACCTCCGGACCCGCCACAAGCGCACCGTGCCGGTGAGCATCTTTGACACATGGTGGAAGGACCAGGGCCCGGAGGAGCCCCGCGCGGGCCTGTAAGCCGGCACCCGGCGCTGGATTTCCCCACCTTTGGGGAGTACGACGGCGCGTCGCACCAGAAGGGGCGGCGCGCCGTCGTCGTGCGCGGCCAAAGCCGGGGAGACTCAGCGGGTCCGCCGCCGGCCTGCGCCGCCCCCGCCGATCTGCTGCGTGATCCGGTGTGCCTCCGCCATCAGCAGGCCGCCCAGCTCCTCCTGCCGTTCGGGCTTGAAGCGCGGTTCGATGCCCGTTAATGACAACGCCCAGGCGGGCTTCCCGGAACGGTCGAACACCGCAGCACCCATCCCCCAGCTTCCCTCCAGGACCAGCCCGGGATTGACGGAGTAGCCGGCCAGCCGGGTCCGGGCCAGGTTCTTCCGCACCAGCTCGGGAGTGTGGTTTGCGGCAAAGACTCCTGCGTGTTCAGCCCAGCCGCCCAGCAACTCCTCCTGCTCGCTTTCCGGAAGGAAAGCCATGATGGCCGTCCCCGCCGAGGCGACCCCCAGAGGGAACCTAACGCCCTCGTGCAGGACGAAGGAGCGGACCGGGAAGCTTCCCTCCTCGCGCAGCAGGCATACCGTCTCGGTACCACGGCGGATGGAGAAGAAGGCGCTCTCCCCTGTGGCCTGGGCCAGCCGGCGGAGGCTTGGCCGCGCGATGTCCTCCAAGGGGAACCGTGCCGAAGCGACTGAGCCCATCAGCAGGATCTCCGGGCCCAGCACCCAGTTGCCCGTGATGGGGTCGTGGTCCAGCAGGCCTTCCACGGCAAGGGAGGTCAGGAGCCGGTGCACCGTGGGGCGCGTCAGCCCCGATTCCCGCACGAGGTCCGCGAGCGGCACCCCCTCCGCGCTCCGGCCCACCAGCCGCAGCAGCCCGGCGATCCGCATTACCACCTGGGCGCCCTGAACCGGCGTGGCTGCCATAACCCCTCCTTTGTCCACAATATGGATACATTCCACCCTACTGTCCATACTGTAGGGCGTGCAGTAGTGATTCTTGACACTCTCCGCCTTACGCCCGTAGTCTCCAAACTCGGATCCCCGGCGTCCACTAAGTGGACGCCGTCGCGCTCAACGAGGAGACGTCATGAAGAAACTCCAGGTTTCTGCCGCCACCGCCCTGGACGGGGCCCTGCAGGACGGCATCGTTCTCGCCGTAGGCGGGTTTGGCCTGAGCGGCATTCCGGCCGACCTGATCGAAGCTGTCCGTGATTCCGGGGTACGGGACCTTACCGTGGTGTCCAACAACATGGGTGTGGACGGCAAGGGGCTGGGCATCCTGATCGAGGCAGGCCAGGTCCGCAAGGTGATCGCCTCGTACGTGGGCGAAAACAAGCTGTTTGCTGAGCAGTACCTTGCCGGCAGGCTGGAGGTGGAATTCACCCCCCAGGGCACGCTGGCTGAGCGGCTTCGCGCCGGCGGGGCCGGCATCCCGGCCTTTTACACCAAGACCGGTGTGGGCACCCTGGTTGCCGAAGGCAAGCCGCACGAGGTGTTCGACGGCGAAACGTACGTCCGGGAGCGCGCTATCCGGGCCGACGTCGCGCTGGTCCACGCCCACACTGCGGACACGGACGGGAACCTCGTTTACCGTTACACGGCCAGGAACTTCAACCCGGTAGTGGCCACGGCCGGCATCCTGACCATCGCCGAGGCCGAAGTGGTTGTGGAGCCCGGCCGGCTGGACCCGAACCACATCGTCACCCCAGGGGTCTTTGTCCAGTGCCTGGTGCAGGCCACGGGCCGGGTCAAGGACATCGAGCAGCGGACCGTCCGGCAGCGCGCCGGCCTCGTCTCCGCCTGACCGCCACATCCATGCCAGCCCAAACAGCAAGAACATCACTCAATGGAGAGAAACACCGTCATGAGCAGCATGCAGCTGAACGACCAGGATGTCCGCCAGAAGGGTCTAGCCCGGATGGCTGAAAAGCTGGCCGGGTGGACGCAGAAGTGGTTCCCGGATGCCTACATCTTTGCCCTGGCAGGCGTGCTGCTGGTGGCCATCGCAGCCCTCGCCATCGGCGCCTCACCCAAGGCTGTGGTGGATTCCTTCGGCAACGGGTTCTGGGACCTCACCGCCTTCACCCTGCAGATGGCAATGGTAGTGCTGACCGGCTACGTTGTGGCAACCTCGCCGCCCGTGGCCCGCCTGATTGACCGGCTGGCACAGGTTCCGAGCTCCGCACGCGCCGCTGTCAGCTTCGTGGCCGTGATGTCCATGTCGGTGTCATTCGTGAACTGGGGTCTGAGCCTGATCTTCGGCGGGCTCCTGGCTCGTGCCGTGGCCCGGCGGGGGGACCTGAACGTCGATTACCGGGCCCTCGGCGCAGCGGCCTTCATGGGCCTGGGCGCAGTCTGGGCGTTGGGCATGTCCTCCTCGGCGGCCCAGCTCCAGGCGACAAAGGCCTCCATTCCGCCGGCGCTGCTGAAAATCACCGGCGTCCTGGACTTCGGCACCACCATCTTCACCTGGCAGTCCCTGCTGACCCTGGTCATCCTGATGCTGCTGACCACCGTCATCGCCCACTTCTCCGCCCCGACCGGAGGCGCCGTCAAGACGGCGGCCGATCTCGGCGTCGACCTTGATGACCAGCCCGAGCCGCCGGCCGAAAAATCCCGGCCCGGGGAATGGCTCGAATACAGCAGGGTCCTGCCCATCCTGGCCGGAGTACTGACCCTGGGCTGGCTGGTATCCCAACTGCTGACCCTGCCCATCCTGAGCGTGGTCAGTTCACTCAACGGGTACCTGCTGGTCTTCCTGATGCTGGGGCTGGTGCTGCACGGAACCCCGCGCAAGTTCCTCCAGTCGGTCACCAGGGCCGTGCCGGCAACGGCAGGCATCCTGGTCCAGTTCCCGCTCTATGCCGCGATGGCAGCCATCCTGACCAAAGCCACCGGCGCAGGCGGCCTCTCGGTGTCCGAGCACCTGGCACACTTCTTCACCAGCATCGGCGGCAACGGGGCGTTCGCCGTCATCATCGCCATCTACACAGCCCTTCTGGGCATGTTCGTTCCGTCCGGCGGCGGAAAGTGGCTGGTTGAAGCACCGTACGTCATGCAGTCCGCCACGGACGTGAACATGAACCTTGGCTGGACCGTGCAGATCTACAACATGGCCGAGGCGCTGCCCAACCTCATCAACCCGTTCTTCATGCTGCCGCTGCTGGCCGTGCTGGGCCTGCGTGCCAGGGACCTGGTGGGCTTCACGTTCCAGCAGTTCCTGTTCCACCTGCCGGTGGTCCTGCTGCTTGCCTGGCTGCTGGGGATGACGTTTGAGTTCGTGCCGCCGGTAATACCCAACTGAGTACAGCAAAAGAGATTGAAGGAGACACCCCATGGGATGGACCAGGGATGAAATGGCTGCCATAGCGGCCGAGGAACTGAACGATGGCGACTACGTGAACCTGGGAATCGGTATCCCCACGCTTGTGGCCAACAACCTGCCCGAGGGCGTGCGGGTGGTCCTGCAGAGCGAGAACGGGTTGCTGGGGATGGGTCCGTTCCCCTACGAGGGCGAGGAGGACGCGGACCTGATCAACGCCGGCAAGCAGACCGTCACGGTGCTGCCCGGCGGGAGTATCTTCGACTCCGCCACCTCGTTCGGCATGATCCGCGGCGGGCACGTCAAGGTGGCCATCCTGGGGGCCATGCAGGTCTCCGGCAACGGCGACCTGGCCAACTGGACCATCCCGGGCAAGATGGTCAAGGGCATGGGCGGCGCCATGGACCTGGTGGCCGGCACCCCGCGCGTGGTGGTCCTCACCGAGCACAACGCCAAGGACGGCACCGCCAAGATCGTGCGCGAGTGCACCCTGCCGTTGACGGGGCTCAGCTGCGTGGACCGGATCATCAGCGACCTTGCGGTCTTCGATCTTTACAAAGCAGACGACGGCGGGCGGCAGCTCACGCTGACCCGGCTGGCTCCGGGGGTCACGGTGGAGGAGATCCGAGGGAAAACGGAAGCGGAGTTCGCCATCGATCCCTCCCTCGCCCCAACGTCAACCTTCGAAGGAGCCACGGCATGAGCCTCAAAGACCAGTTCGGCAAGGATGTCCTGCTCACCGGCTGGGGCCACAGCCGGTTCGGGAAACTCACGGAAGAGACGCTCGAGTCCCTCATCGTCCAGGTGGCTGCAGAGGCGATCGGCAACGCAGGGATCGAACCCGGGCAGATCGATGAAATCTACCTGGGCCAGTTCAATTCCGGGATGATGCCGCTGGCGTTTCCGTCCTCGCTGGCCCTGCAGGTCTCACCGGACCTGGCCAACGTGCCCTCCACCCGGGTGGAGAACGCGTGCGCCTCCGGCTCGGCCGCGTTCCAGCAGGGCGCCAAGTCACTGCTCGCCGGCACAGCCAAGACGGTCCTGGTGATCGGCGCCGAGAAGATGACCCACGCGGGGGCTGAAGTAGTGGGCGCCGCCCTGCTCGGGGCGGACTACGACATGGCCGGCAAGCCCTCCATCACCGGCTTCACCGGCCTCTTCGCCGAAGTGGCAAAGCACTACGAGAAGCGGTACGGGCCGGTTTCCGATGTGCTGGGCACGATCGCGGCGAAGAACCACCGCAACGGCGTGGACAACCCGTACGCCCAGCTCCGCAAGGACCTCGGCGAGGAGTTCTGCCGGACGGTCTCGGACAAGAACCCGATGGTCGCCGATCCCCTGCGCCGCACCGACTGCTCCCCCGTGTCCGACGGTGCCGCCGCCGTCGTGCTGTCCACCTCCGCTACCCGCGGTGCCACCGCCCCGGTGCGCCTGGCCGGCTTCGGCCAGGCCAATGACTTCTTCCCCACCGACCGCCGCGACCCCACGGCCTTCGAGGCCACGCGCGTTTCGTGGCAGCGTGCCCTGGCGATGGCTGGCGTCGGCCTGGAAGACCTGGACTTCGCCGAGGTGCATGACTGCTTCACCATCGCTGAGCTGCTCATGAACGAAGCCATCGGGCTGACCGAACCGGGCCAGGGCTCCCGCGCGGTCAGGGAAGGCTGGGTGTTCAAGGATGGCAAGCTTCCCATCAACGTCTCGGGCGGGCTGAAGGCCAAGGGCCACCCGGTGGGTGCCACCGGCGTCTCGCAGCACGTCATAGCGGCGATGCAGCTCACGGGCACCGCCGGGGACATGCAGCTGGCAGCACCGCAACGCGCGGCAGTGCAAAACATGGGCGGCGTGGGCATCGCAAACTACGTCAGCGTGCTTGAAGCCGTCTAGTTCCTGACAGAATGGCCCGGTTTTAGGTCCACAGGGTGCGGCAGCCCTTACTGCGTTCCCGCACCCCGGAGAAAAACTGGGCCAGTGTGGCCCGGAACTCGGCCGGCGACTCGATGTCTCTGAGGCCACCGTAAAGACCCATCTGGCACACATCTGCGCCCGGCCCGGAGTGGACCCCAGGGCCGCCGCCATTGCCATCGCGATCCGCCGCGAGGGCATGCGATAAACGCGCTTTATGGCCCATACCCTTGCACCTAAGCCCCGCGCCCCGTACGTTGGGGACTGCGGGGACTAACTCCCGCGCACTCCGGGATGATCCCCGGGGAGAGAATCAGAGTCACATGAAGGAATTCAGCCATGGCAACAGGCACAGTTAAATGGTTCAACGCCGAAAAGGGTTTTGGCTTCATTGCCCCCGATGACGGGTCCGCTGACGTTTTCGCCCACTACTCGGCAATCTCCAGCAGCGGCTACCGCTCACTGGACGAGAACCAGAAGGTCGAATTCGATGTGACCCAGGGCCCCAAGGGCCCGCAAGCAGAGAACATCCGCCCGCTCTAAGTCTTCGGCGGCCACTGGCAAATGCCGGGACCCCATCCAGCGGCCTCTCCAACACAGGTTGGAGAGGCCGCTGTTTTTTGTGCGGCAGCGCTCTGCGGTTTCAGGTTTGGGATAATTGATTCATGACCGGACAGGACCAGGACAGGGATCCGTGGGAGGAGTTTGACGCGCTGGGTCCCGCCGCGCCAGACCGTGTGCCGGGCCAACCCGGCGGGGAACCGCACGGCTTCGGCTTCCGTACCGGGGTACGCAGCGCCCGGGTCGCCGTCGGCTTTGCCGTTTACGCGCTGGCGCTGGGAACGATCCTGGCCCTGACCGGATGCATTGTCTTCATCAGCCGGCAGCAATGGCTGCTGACAGGCCTCATGCTGCTGTTCGAGGCAGTCTTTGTTTTCGCTTTCACGCGCCTGGTAGCCCAGGCCAGGCGCCGCTCGCCCCGTGACCGGCACGCCCGTTGACACTCGGGCACCCGTGACCGTGACCTTGACCTTGACCTTGACCTTGACCTTGACGCAGCGTCAACCCCTAATCTCGGAGCATGGAAGATACCCAGGGCACCGGTAGGGACTGGTCCATCCAGGACGTGGCCAGGATCGCCGGCACCACCAGCCGCACGCTCCGGCATTACGACGACGTCGGCCTGCTGAAGCCCAGCCGGGTGGGCGGCAACGGTTACCGCTATTACGACGGCGCCGCCCTCCTGCAGCTGCAGCGCATCCTCTTGCTGAGGGAGCTGGGCCTGGGCCTGCCGGCCATCGCGGAGGTCTTCCATCACCAGGCCGATCCCGTCGCCGCGCTCACCCGCCATCTCGCATGGCTCGGCGAGGAGCAGCAGCGGCTGGCCCGGCAGGCGCAGTCAGTGCGGCAAACAATCGAAACAGTAAGGGCAGGAGGCCAGCTCATGGCAGAGGACATGTTCGAAGGCTTTGACCACACCCAGTACAAGGATGAGGTCGAGGAACGCTGGGGCAAGGACGCTTACGCGGCGTCGGACTCGTGGTGGCGCGGCATGGATGCGGCCCAAAAACGGGAATGGAAGTCAAAGGTGGAGGCCCTTGGCCGGGACTGGACGGCTGCGGCCGGCTCTGGAGTTGCTCCGGACGGTCCCGAAGCCCGGGAGTTGGCAAAGCGGCACGTCGACTGGCTGCAGTCCATCCCTGGAACCCCCGCCGCCAGTGGCAGCGACACCAGGGCGTACGTCCTTGGGCTGGCGGACATGTACGTGGAAGACGCACGCTTCGCCGCCAATTACGGCGGAGCGGAGGGGGCGGGCTTCGTTCGGACTGCGCTTCGCAGTTTCGCGGAGAAGTACCTTTAGGGCGGAGGCTGCGGCGCGTCAGCGCCTGCGGCTCCACACCGTCTCAGCGCCGGGCTCCAGAGTACGACGGCGGCGCCCGCCAACGTGCCTGCAGCAGCCATCCTGCGCCACGCCGTCCGCCGTTTCCCCTGCCAGCCGCCGCTGACGGAGGCCTTGCTGCTGTGGCCTGACGGCTCGTACAGGGTTCCCGTGGAAGCCGCTGCCGGTGCGTTCCGGGACAGGTGGGTCTTGTCCACCTGCACGGCCATGGCCGCTTCAACCTTGGCCGGCGTGACCTTGTGCTGGAGGACCATCAGGCGGCCGGCGGGGCCCACAATGGCTTCCCGGCGGGGCCTGGCGGCAAGGCTGACGATCGTTCCAGCCACCCGTTCCGGGGTATAGACCGGTGGCATGGCCACCACTTTCCGCCCGGTGTAGTTGGCAGCGTGCTGGAAAAACGGGGTGTCGATGGCTGCAGGCAGTACAGTGCAGACCTTCACCTTCCGCATTCCGTCCAGCTGAAGCTCGGACCGGATACTCACGCTGAGGGCACGCACCGCGGCTTTGGACATGGAGTAGGCCGCGGTATAGGGCTGGGAGATCTCGCCCACGATGGACGCGACGTTGATCAGCACTCCCGACCCCTGTGCCCGGAGCCGGGGCAGGGCGGCGCGTGCACCGTGGATGTATCCGCCAATGTTTACGTCCAGCACACGCCGGATATCGGCCAGGGGAACGTCAGTGATCCGGCCAAAGACACCGATGGCGGCATTGTTCACCCACACGTCCAGGCGCCCGAACTCCTCCACCGCCCGGGCCGCCAGCGCATCCACGCTCGCGGCGTCGGTGACGTCCGTGGGAACGGCGATAGCCTTGCCTCCCCGCTTCCTCACCTCATGCACCAGGCTTTCCAAGGCGCCGGCGCTCCGCGCGGCAAGGACCAGCCGGGCGCCCTTATCCGCGAATTTGAGCGCTGTTGCACGGCCGATGCCGCTCGAGGCTCCGGTGATGACCACCACTGCCTTCTTGACCCGCATCCCGCCTCCGTCCCGCGCCCCTTCGGGCGCAGACAAAAACACTAAGTAGGCTTACCAGTGCGATGATATCGGCAGCCGCAGCCCGCCACAACCTTCCTGTCGCCGGGCCTCAGCGCCTGGTGTCGGCTCGACCGGCCTTGGCCCGCTTGGTCCGCCGGACCACCAGCAGGACCACGGCAACGGCCAACGCAGCGTAGACGGCATAGTTCAGGAACCGGGAGTACTCCTCGATGAGCCGGTACTGGGTGCCCAGGAGGTAGCCCAGGCCGATGAGGGCGCCGTTCCAAAGCCCGCTGCCGGCAAGGGTGAACAGGCTGAAGGTTGCCAGGGGCATGGCTGCCGCTCCCGCCGGCAGGGAGATGAGGCTGCGGACCCCGGGCAACAGGCGGCCGAAGAAGATGGACGACCTGCCGTGGCGGCGGAACCAGCCCGCCGCGTGCTCGAAGTCTTCGCGGTCAACCAGGGGCAGTTTCGACAACCACCGGATGGACCGCTCCAGTCCCAGTTTGGCGCCGAGCCAGTAGAGCAGCAGTGCGCCCAGATATGCACCAAAGGTGCTGGTGGCAAAGACGAGGAGGAGGTTCAGGGAGCCCTGCTTGGCGAGGTAGCCCGCCAGGGGGAGGATCACCTCACTGGGGATCGGAGGCACCACCGTTTCCGCAAGTGTGAAGCCGCCAACGCCCCACTCGCCCAAGGTGTCGATGGCCCTCGCCGCAAAGCCCACGAGCCCTGTGAGTCCCTCGGTGGGGCTGGCTGCACCGGTCATGATTGTCCACATATGCCCGTCCCGTTCCGCTGCATCGCCTGGCCGCCTGGTGGCGCGTCATATCTACCTTACGGGGCGCAGGCTGCGTGCCCTGCAGGTCCCCGCGCCGGTGTTAACGGTGCTTGAACTCAGGCTGCCGCTTCTCGGCGAAGGCCGCCATGCCTTCTTTCTGGTCCTCGGTGGCGAACAGGGAGTGGAAGAGCCGCCGCTCGAACAGGACCCCCTGGGCCAGACCGGTTTCGAAAGCGGCGTTGACGGCCTCCTTCGCAGCCATCGCCGCAGGCTTTGATTTTGCGGCAATCCCTTCGGCCACCTTGAGTGCCTCGGACACTACATCCGCCGCCGGAACCACCCGGGACACCAGGCCGCACCGGTCTGCTTCCTCCGCGTCAAGGAACCTGCCGGTAAGGATCAGGTCCATGGCCTTCGCCTTCCCCACAGCCCGGGTGAGCCGTTGCGATCCGCCCATGCCCGGGAGCACTGCGAGGTTGATTTCGGGCTGGCCGAACTTGGCGTTGTCGCCGGCAATGATGAGGTCGCACATCATTGCCAGTTCGCAGCCGCCACCCAGGGCAAACCCCGATACCGCAGCGATGGTGGGAATCCGGAGGCGGGTGAAGTCCTCCCAGCCCCGGAACCAGTCCGCCGCGTACATGTCCATGTAGCCCTGGTCCGCCATCTCCCTGATGTCGGCTCCTGCCGCGAAGGCCTTGTTCGAACCCGTGATCACCACCGCGCCCACGCCGGGATCGGAATCCATGGCGGTCACGGCGGCCACCAACTCCTCCATGGTGGCCTTGTTCAGCGCGTTCAGCGCCGAGGGCCGGTTCAAAGTCACGAGCCCTACCCTGCCCTGCTGCTCCACCAGGATGTTGGCGTACTCGGTCATTCGGGGCTCCCGTCGTCGTGTGCTGTTGTGGTCCGGCGCCGGTCCGGCAACTGCGTACCCCTGCGCTCCCCCGCCGCCGTATCCGCGGCATGCTGCCCGGATGCGACACGGATGTCTGTGATGATGGCTGAGAAGTCGCGGCCCGCGCCGCCTTCCGCGGCAAACCTATCGTAGATCTGCGCGGCGAGCGCCCCCATTCGGCCCGCCACCCCCGTACCGTGGAGGGCGTTAACTGCCAGATTGAGGTCCTTGGCCATGAGCGCCGCGGCAAAGCCCGGCTGGTAATCCCTGTTGGCGGGACTGGTGGGAACCGGTCCGGGCACGGGGCAGTTGGTGGTCAGCGCCCAGCATTGGCCGGATGCTGCGGATGCGACGTCGAACAGGGCCTGGTGGGTCAGGCCCAGCTTCTCGCCGAGCACGAAAGCCTCGCTGACCGCGATCATGGAGACGCCCAGGATGAGGTTGTTGCAGATCTTGGCAGCCTGGCCGGCTCCGTGGCTGCCGCAGTGCACCACCCGCTTGCCCATGACCTCCAGGAGCGGCCGCACGGCCTCAAAGTCAGCCCCGTCACCGCCGGCCATGAACGTCAGGGTGCCTGCTTCGGCCCCCACCACGCCGCCGGAAACGGGGGCATCAACGGAGCGATGGCCCGCTGCAACGGCCAGGCGGGCGGCTTCCCGGGCCTCGTCCACATTGATAGTGGAGCAGTCCAGGAACATCGTTCCAGGGGGCGCCGCGGCCAGCAGGCCGGGTTCATCAGTGCCGCCCCGATAGGCGTCCAGGACGTGCCGGCCGCTGGGGAACATGGTCAGGACCACATCGGCGCCGGCCACCGCCTCGATGGCGCTCACCGCTACCGGGACACCCTGCGCCTGCGCGTTTTGGAGGGCTGCGGGCACCACGTCGAAACCGGTCACCCGGTAACCTGCCCGGACCAGATTCAGGGCCATGGGACTGCCCATGTGTCCGAGGCCCAGGAACGCAACACGGCTCAGGTCAGGCATGGTCCGCCTCCTTCATCTGCAGGTCCGGCTGTTGCTGCAGGTCCAGTTCCCCACCCTCCAGGGGCTGGAAGAACCTGTCCACCTGCCCGGGAAGCACCTCGGCCAGCGTGGCAGGTTTCCACTGCGGGTTCCTGTCCTTGTCCACTACCTGGGCGCGGATCCCCTCGCGGAAATCAGGTCCGGCCAGGAAACGGATTCCTGCCCGGTACTCCTGGGCCAGGGCTTCATCCAGGGTCAGGCTGGCGGCACGCCGCAGGGAGGCCAGGGTGACCTTGACCGAGGTGGGTGACTTGGCTTCGATCGTGTCCGCCGCGTCCGTGGCTTCATCACGTCCGGGCCCGGTCCAGCCGCGTAGGCGGGTAACGATTTCTTCTGCATCGTCGGAGGCGTAGCAGGCATCGATCCACTCATGCTGCCCGGCCAGCACGGAGGCAGGGGGCTGCCCAGCGTAGCGGGCGACGGCGTCCTCCGTGCTTTCGTTCTCCAGCGCGGCCACGAGGCCGGGCAGTGAGTGCGAGGGAACATAATGGTCGGCGAGGCCAAGGAACAAGGCATCCGCTGCCCCGAGGTGTGCTCCGGTCAGCGCCGCATGGGTTCCCGCTTCGCCTGGTGCGTGGGAAAGCAGGAAGGTCCCGCCGACGTCGGGCGCAAACCCAATGGTGGTCTCCGGCATCCCCATCCTGGTCCGCTCGGTGACCACGCGGACATCCCCGTGCGCCGAGACGCCCACCCCGCCGCCAAGGACCAGCCCGTCCATGAGGGCAACGTACGGTTTGGGGTACCGGGCAATCAGCGAGTTCACGCGGTACTCCGTCTGCCAGAAATGGGCCGTTTCATTTCCGCCGTGCAGCATGTCCTGGTAGATGGCCACAATGTCGCCGCCCGCGCAGAGTCCCCGCTCCCCGGCGCCCTGGACCAGGACGGCGGCCACGGCGTCGTCCCCTGCCCATGCGGTGAGCTTCCGCAGGAGCAGGTCCACCATGCCGGCGGTGAGTGCGTTGACGGCCCGGGGCCGGTTGAGGGTGACCACGCCGAGCCGGCCGCGGCGTTCAAAGAGAACGTCCGCACCTCCGCTCCCTGCCGCGCTGTCCGTTGTGTTGCCCGTGGCTGCGGTCATCGGCTGGGCGCTCCTTCGCATGGTGGCCGGATGAGTGATCCAGGTCATTCTGTTGCGAATATACCCGCCCTTTCCTGCCCGGAACCAACCGCAACGGATGTTGTGGGCCGGGGCCCTCCGGGGCTTTACCCCGCGTGCGGCTGCCAAGGTAAGTTAGGAACCGTGAAGATAGCTACCTGGAATGTGAACTCGCTCCGTGCCCGCGCCGACCGCGTTGAAGCCTGGCTCCAGCGCAGCGACTGCGACGTCCTGGCCATCCAGGAGACCAAGTGCAAGGACGACAACTTCCCGTGGGAGCTCTTTGAACGGATGGGCTACGAGGTGGCCCACTTCGGGGTGAACCAGTGGAACGGCGTGGCCATCGCTTCCCGGGTGGGGCTGGAGGACGTGGAGCGGACGTTCCTGGACCAGCCCTCGTTCGGCAAGGCCGGCAAGGATCCCGTGCAGGAAGCCCGCGCAATGGCTGCAACCTGCGGCGGCGTCCGCATCTGGAGCCTTTACGTCCCCAACGGCCGTTCCCTGGACGACGAGCACATGCCGTACAAGCTCAAGTGGCTGGAAAGCCTGAAGACGCACGCCCAAGGGCTCGTCGAAGAGAATCCCCAGGCGCAGGTGGCTTTGATGGGCGACTGGAACATCGCACCTTTCGACGAGGACGTCTGGGACATCGATTTGTTCATCAACAACCGGTCCACGCACGTCAGCCCGCCGGAGCGGGAGGCGTTCCACGCGTTCGAAGCGGCCGGCTACACCGACGTGGTGCGCCCCTACACCCCCGGCCCCGGTGTCTACACCTACTGGGACTACACGCAGCTGCGGTTCCCTAAAAAAGAAGGCATGCGGATCGACTTCATCCTGGCCTCCCCCGCCCTGGCCGCACGCGTCACCGGCGCTTCGATCGACCGCGAGGAACGCAAGGGCAAGGGCGCTTCGGACCACGCCCCCGTGCTGGTGGAACTGGCGGGCTGATGACTGCATCCTGGGCCCATTCAAGGAGACCGTAATGACGGGAAGCCTCTACCGGGGCCAGGCCGGCCTGCCTTTTTCCTCCACCCTGCGCGTCTACGAACCCCTCGAAGCCTTTCCGGAGGAACAACGCGCGGCCATCCAGGCGGCGGGGGCGCAGGCGGTCTCGCGTGCCGCCGTCGAAAACGCTGAACTGCTGGCCTCGCTGGGGCGCATCACGCGCTCCGGCGGAGACCCCTTCCCCACCGGGCGCACGGACCTTGTGCGCGTCACCACCGCGCCGGCGCCGGAGGGCGGAACGTCCGACGACGGTGCTGACGCAGACGCCGGGCCCGTCCTCCTGTATTGCCCCAGCCAGATGGTCCTGCGCGCCGGGCTGGCGGCCAACGCCCTGATGGAGGGAATCCACGGCCCGCTGGCCGAGCTGCTGATCCCGGAGGAGCAGCGTGACCGGCACCAGGAGCGGATCGACCTTGTGAAGGCCCGGGACGGATCCATCCGGGTGCACACGCGGGCGTCCACTTGGGGAATCCCGTTCAGCTGGTTCTCGTTGTTCATGGAATCGGACCGCAAGGACGTGGTGGAAGCCGCGGGGCGCATCCTCACCGTGCGGGTCTGGGCACCCATCACCGAGGCCTTGGAGCGCGCCCGCTACGCGGTGGCCAACCTGGCACTCGCCGCCCCGGACCTTGACATGCTTGATGACCTGGCGCAGCTGACGGAATGGCTTGAGCTGTTCCACGTGAACTCCATGGTGGAGCTGGACTATGGTGCCGTGGCGGACAAGGTGTACCCGGACGAATCCCCCATGGATATCAGGCTGGGCATCGAGTGCCTGGCGGAGGGTGACATGACGGGGGCCGCGGCGGCCTACCGCCGCCTCGCCTCGCGCTGGATTCCCATCCGGCAGCTGGCCCGCGCGTCCTGACCCGTCCTCAGTTTCCGGGATTCAGTTCCTGGGCGGGGCCGTGGTGCGCCGGATGATGAGCTCATGCGGTGCGACGGCGGACCGGACAGCTCCGAGTTCGCCGTCCAGTTCGTCGAGGAGCATCTTGGTGGCCAGCTCGGCCTGCACGTCAGGCCGCTGCCCAACGGTGGTCAGCCCCATGGGTTCGGCGAAATCGTGGTTGTCGATGCCCACGATGGACAGTTCGCCTGGAACACTGACGCCGACCCGGTTCGCCTCGAAGATGACTCCCATGGCCATCTCGTCCGAGGCGCAAAAGATTGCCGTGGGTTTCTGCCCGGGTCGAGCCCACAGGCGACGGAAGGCCTCCTGGCCGCTGCGGACCGTAAAGTCTCCCCATTCGTCCCATTCCGGCCGGGTGGGCAGGCCAGCAGCCGCCATCACGTCCTTGAATGCCAGGATGCGCACCCGGGGGACGTCGAAGTTCAAGTCGGTTTCGTCGTCGCCGTGCAGCAGGGCGATGTCCCGGTGGCCCAGGTCGATCAAGTGCCGGACCGCTGTGGAAGCGGCAGCGTAGTCGTCAATGCCGATGTAGGGGCACTCCTCCACGTGGCCGCCCACCACTACCAGCGGAATGTCGATCTTTTGCAGGTGTTCGATCTCGTCGTGACTAAGCGCCATACATAAGACCAGCAGGGCGTCGATCTGCTTGTAGACCATGGTCTTGCTGAAGAGCCGCTCACGGTTGCTGCCGTGGCCGCCGAGGTTGAAGAGTGAGAGGTTGTAGTGCCGGACATGCAGCTCGCGGTCGGCGCCCTCAATGGCTTTCGAGAAGAACCAGCGGCTGACGAACGGAGCCAGGACGCCGATCGTCTTGGTCCGGCCCGTGGCCAGGCCGGAGGCGGAGGAAGATGCCACATAGCCCAGGTTCCCCGCCACTTCCAGGATCTTTTCCCGGGTGGCCGGCGAAACGCGGGGTAACCCACGCACCGCACGGGAGACAGTGGCGGTTGAGACTCCGGCGGCTGCCGCCACGTCCTCGATGCTGACCCCGTTATGGCCGCCCCGCTGGGACCTTTCCGTTGTCCGTGCCACCGTGTCCCCTCTTTAACTCCTTTTCGGCGTAGGGCCGAATAGCCCTGCGTCTACACCCGGCCATGTATTTTTCCATCCCGCGGCGGGGCAGTGTTGATACGGGCAGGGATGACAGCGGCAGAGCCGCCGCCATCCGCGCTCCTACCTGCGGGCCGGAAGCTTTCGGCGCAGGCGGACCATTCCGTACAGCGCCAGCAGTGTGGCCAGCAGGCCCAGGGCCCAGCCAAGGGCCGGTTGGGCCGTGACTTCCATCCATACGGTGACCACCAGGAGGACCAGTGCCCAAAATGCGAGGAATCCGATGATGATGTCGAAGTCCTCGCCCGAGCGGACCAGCCGGCTGCGGTTTCCCGCCCCCGGGGTACGGGGGCGGGAACCGTTGTTCGTCACTTGACTGCACCAGCCGTAAGGCCGGCCACAATCTTGCGCTGGAAGACGAGCACCAGGATCACCAGCGGGATGGTGACGATGGTGCCTGCGGCCATGATGGCCGTGTACGGGATCTGGTTGGGCTGCGCACCGGCGAAGTTGGCGATGGCCACCGTCACCGGCTGGGTTGCGTCGCTGGACAGCTGGCTGGCGATCAGGAACTCATTCCACGAGGAAATGAATGCCAGGATCGCCGTGGTGAAGATAGCCGGTGCTGCCAGGGGCATGATGACCTTGCGGAAGGCCTGCCCCTGCGTGCAGCCGTCAACGCGCGCGGACTCCTCAAGCTCCCACGGCATTTCCCGGAAGAACGAGGTCATGGTGTAGACCGTCAGCGGAAGCACGAAAGAGATGTTCGGGATGATCAGCGCCTGGTAGGAACCCATCCAGCCGATGTTGGTGAACAGCTGGAAGAGCGGGGTGATCAGGGCAACGCCGGGGAACATGGAGGCTCCCAGGATGAAGCCGAGCACCAGGAACTTGCCCCTGAAATTCAGCCTGGCCAGAGCGTAGGCCGCGAACACCCCGATCAGCAGCGAGATAGCTGTGACCACCCCGCCGATGAACACACTGTTCAGCAGCGCCTGCCCGAACCTGTTGCCGAAGGACGTATCAAAGGCTGTCCTGAAGTTGTCCAGGGTTACGTGGGTCGGCAGGATCGACGTGTCATACGTGAAGCCGACCTCCCGGAACGCGGTCACCACCATCCAGTACGCCGGCGCAAGGCACCAGATCAGGACGATCGCTGCGCTGATGTAGGTCCGCCCCTGCGCCCACTTCTCGCGGTTCTGTGCAGCCTTGCGGCCCTTGTCCTGCCGGGCACGAAGCGCGGAGGAGGCGTCAGCTGTTGCCGTTGTCATTTCTTCCCCTTTCCGGTGGCGCCGCTCTGTTCAACGACATTTGCCCCAAGGAAGCGGACAAAGATGAAGGCGACAAGGAAGATGATGATGAAGGTGATGGTGGACAGTGCGGCCGCCGAGTTGAAGCCTTGCCTGATCTGGTTGATCACCAGGATCGACAACGTGGTGGTGTTATTAGCACCGCCGGTCAGGATGTATGGCAGGTCGAACATGCGCAGTGCATCCAAGGTGCGGAAAAGGATAGCCACCATCAGGGCCGGCTTGACCAGCGGCAGGGTGATCAGGCGGAACCGCTGCCAGGCAGTGGTGCCGTCCACCTTCGCCGCTTCGTAAACGTCCGCCGGGATCATCTGCAGGCCGGCCAGGATCAGCAGCGCCATGAACGGCGTGGTCTTCCAGACGTCCGCGATGATCACGGCCCACTTGGCCGGCCACTCACTGCCCGTCCACAGGATGGTGGTGTTGAACAGCTTGTTGGCAATGCCTTCGAAGGCGAAGATGAAGAACCACAGCTTGGCCGTCACGGCCGTGGGGATGGCCCAGGGCACCAGCACGGCGGCACGGACCAGGCTGCGGCCGCGGAATGTGCGGGCCATGATCATGGCCATCCAGAAGCCCAGGACGGTCTCCAGGGTTACCGTCACGATGGTGAAGAAGAACGTGGTGGCGGTAGCGGACCAGAACTGGCCGCCCAGGGTGCCCGGCGGGCAGGCTACGGTTCCGCCGCCCGGCGCCGAGCACTGCTGCGCCAGCCAGTTCACGTAGTTCTGGATGCCCGCGGAGCCGCCCTCGGTGAAGAGGCCGGTGGCGGGGTCCAGGCCGGCGTCCTTTCCGAAGGACATGATGATGGCGCTGATGATGGGGTAAACGATCACCACGCCCAGGGCGATGATGGTGGGCGCGAGCAGCCAGGATGCCCAGCGCCCCTGGGTTGCAATTCGGTTGTCCTCCCCTACGCCCTTCGGCGCGTGATGGACGGGGGTACCGCCCGACGCCGGCGACTTCACCGGCGTCGGGTTTAGCTCGGTCGACATGGTCTGACCTACGATCCTGCGCCAGCGGATTCGATGGACTTCTGCATGTCAGACAAGGCCGTATCGACCGGCTTCTCGCCCTTCAGGGCTGCGTAGGCGTTCTCTTGGATTGCCTTGGTGACAGCGGGGTAGAACGGCGTTACCGGGCGCGGAACCGCGTTCTGGATCGAGGTCTGGAGAACAGACAGATAAGGCAGCTTGGCCACGAGTTCCTTGTCTTCGTACACTGACGTCAGGATCGGAGCCAGCGAGGCCTGGTTCGCAAAGAACTTCTGATTTTCCTCGGTCTCGATGAACTTGATGAAGTCCAGTGCCGTGGCCTTGTTCTTGGAATACACATTGATGGCTGCGTTATGCCCACCAAGGGCGGAAGCACCGGGGCCGTCCTTACCCGGGAGGGGCGCCATGCCGAACTTGTCCTTGACGGCAGAGGAACCCTCAGTGCTCATCAGGCTGTAGACGTAGGGCCAGTTGCGCAGGAACAGGAGCTTGCCACTCTGGAAGGCCTGCCGGCTGTCCTCTTCCTTGTAAGTGATGGCTTCCTTCGGGATGTTGCCGTCGGCATAGGCCTTGGCCAGGTTTTCCAGGCCGGCCTTGGCTTCCGGTGTGTTCAGGTTCGGCTTGCCGTCCTTGTTCAGGACGGAACCACCAGCGGAGTTAATGGCTTCGGCAGCATTGACGGTGAGGCCTTCATACTTGCTGTACTGGCCGGCGTAGCAGCCGATGTTGTTTTCCTTGGCGATGGAGCACATGCCCATCATCTCGTCCCACGTTTTGGGCGGGTTGGGGACCAGGTCCTTGCGGTAGAAGAGGATGCCGCCGTCGGAATCCTTGGGCGCGGCGTAGAGCGTGCCCTTATAGGACGCTGCTTCCACCGGTGCCTTAAGCATCTTGGAAGTGTCTATTGCCATCTTGTCCTTCAGCGGCTGCAACCAGCCCTTGGCGGCAAACTCCGCGGTCCAAATGACGTCTACGCTGACCACGTCATAGTCGGACTGCTTCGCCTGGAAGTGCTGGACAAGGTCGTCGTGCTGCTGGTCCGCCTGGTCGGTCTGCTCTTTGAACGTGACCTTCTCATCGGGGTGCGCCGCGTTCCACTTCTCAATGAAGGGGCGCACAACATTGTTGTTGTCCTTGCCCTGGACATAGGTGATGGGTCCGCGGCCATCGAGGTTTGCCTCGGCGTCGCTGCCTCCGCCTCCACCTGTGGTGCCGCCTCCACCTCCGCCGCAGGCGGACAGGGTCAGGGCCAGAATGCCGGCAGTGGCAGCCGGAAGCAGGAATCTCGGGGTTTTCATTAGCTTGAAGCTCCTCGCTGAGTGACAAGTAAGTCGACAGTGCGCTTGCTAGGTGAGGTTGATGTGGTGACCATCACACTAGTAAGGTTGCTGTCGGTAATGCAAGCGTTTACATCAAAAAGTTATCAGAGGGGAACCAAATGTCCGACCCGTCCGTTCCGACCCCTCCCAGAATGCCCTCCGCCTGGTGGGCCGACGCCGTCGTCTACCAGATCTATCCCCGGTCCTTTGCCGACGGCAACGGCGATGGAATGGGCGATCTGCGCGGCGTTACCCAACGGCTTCCCTATCTTGAAAAACTGGGAGTGGACGCCATCTGGCTCTCACCGTTCTACAAGTCCCCGCAGGCAGACGGGGGTTACGACGTGGCGGACTACCGGCAGGTGGACCCGCTCTTCGGCTCACTGGCGGACTACGACGCCATGTTGCAGGAAGCTCATCGCCGCGGCCTGAAGGTCATTGTGGACCTGGTTCCCAACCACACCTCGGACGAGCATGTGTGGTTCCGGGACGCCCTGGCGGCAGCTCCGGGAAGCCCTGAACGGGACCGGTACATCTTCCGGGAGGGCAAGGACGAGGAACCGGGGTCCGGGGACGGCAGGCGGGCGCCCAACAACTGGAAATCCGTGTTCGGCGGGCCGGCCTGGAGCCGGGTGGCCGAGGCGGACGGGTCCCCCGGCCAGTGGTACCTCCACCTTTTCGACACCAAGCAGCCGGACCTGAACTGGGAAAACCTGGAAGTACAGGAGGAAATGCGGTCGGTCCTGCGCTTCTGGCTGGACCGCGGCGCCGATGGGTTCCGTGTGGATGTTGCCCACGGCCTGGTGAAAGAAGCGGGACTTCCGGATTGGGAAGGCGTGGCTGCGATGGTGGAGGGAACCTCCGCTCCGCGCCGCGAGAGCCACCTGCCCGGTGACGCTCCCCATGCCCACACGGATGCTGAGGAACCGCACAGGGCGGTCTCCCCGATGTATCCGCCGTCGCCATTTTTTGACCAGGACGGAGTTCATGACATCTACCGGGACTGGAACCGCGTCCTGGCCGAATACGGCGGGAACCGGATGATGGTGGCCGAGGCCTGGGTGGAACCGGCAGAGCGCCTGGCACGGTACGTCCGTCCCGATGAGATGCAGCAGGCCTTCAACTTCGATTTCCTGCTGGCCGGCTGGGACGCCGAGCGTATGGCTGACGCCATTGACGCATCCCTGGCAGCGGCAGCATCCGTGGGGGCTCCGTGCACCTGGGTGCTCAGCAACCACGACACGGTGCGGCACAGCACCCGGTTTGGGCTCACGGATCCCACTACTTTCCCGAAAGGCATTGGCGCCGGAGACGAACAGCCCGACGCAGCCCTGGGCCTTGCCCGGGCCCGCGCCGCCACACTGGTTGCGCTGGCGCTTCCGGGCTCGGCCTACCTTTACCAGGGCGAGGAGTTGGGTCTTCCGGAGCACACCGCCCTTCCCGACGAGGCCAGGCAGGACCCAACATTCTTCCGGACAAACGGTGCCGAGATCGGCCGTGACGGCTGCCGCGTCCCGCTGCCGTGGGCAGGGGACGAACCCGGTTTCGGTTTTTCCGGAGCACTATCGGGAGAGGCGCCCGGGCCGTGGCTCCCCCAGCCGGAAAGTTTCGGGCCTTTGGCCGCCGACCGGCAGGACGGCGAGGATGGCTCCACGCTGGAGCTTTACCGGGCCGCCCTGGCATTCAGGTCATCCCGGCACCTGGGCAGCGGCAGCGTGGAGTGGACCGGCGAGCACGCGCCGGACGCCGGGCTGCTGGCGTTCCGGAACGGGGATGTGGTGGTGCTGTCCAACATGGGCTTCGCCTCGGCCCCCGTACCCGACGGCTACGCCGTGGTGCTGTCCAGCGGCCCCGAACCGGCTGAAGACTGGGCCGGCATGCGGGAGGTTCCCGTGGACTGCACTGTGTACCTGCAGCAGGATTAGCAGGTCAGCGGACGCGCTCAGCCCGGCTGAACCGCGTCCGCGCCCCGGCCCCGATGTGGATGAGGACGGGTATTTCCTTGCCCACAACAGACTGCAGGGCATCCAGGAGCCCGGAGACCTCCGCTGCAAGCAGATGCGGCGCCACGCCCTGGCGCGGCTGGAGACGCACCTTCAACGCCGGCGAGCCTTTGACGTCATAGGTTGCGACGCTGGAACCGGCAAGGTCGGGCCGCCCCTCGAGGGCCTGCCTGAGCGCTTGTTCCGCTACCCCGCCGCCAATCCGGATGTCACCGGGAGTGTCCCCGGGATCGTATTCGGCGGCCAGAAGGTTTGACTTGCCCTTGCCTTGCTGCGCGATCCAGGCAACCATGAGCCCCATCAGTGCCAGCAACGCCAGCGCAGCCACGATCCACAACCAGCTTTCCGGCCGGCCGGGGAACCGGGTGGAGTCGAAGAGCCGGTTGATGCCGTCCCATACCCCGGCGGACCAGGTGTGCCACCAGGAACCAACGGGAGTAACGGTTGCCAGCAGCACCAGCAGGACGCCTGCCCCCAGCAGGAAGAGGCCCAGCACAGTGAGCAGGATGCGGTTGAGCAGTGCCGGGGTGCTGTTCATGCCCCGATCACCCCTGACGGGGTGACGTTGACGCGGGGAACAGGTGCCGGTTCCAGCAGCATCTGGTCCAGTTCGTCGCGGACGGCTTCAAGCACCCTGTCCTGGTCTACGGGGACACCGGAGGTGGGCCGCACGTTCACCAGCACCTGCCGCTGGGAGACAACCACCATGACCTGTTCGGGAGTTACGTTGGCAGCGAGCCGGGCGCGGCGGGCGATCGAGGATGCGATGACCTCGTCGTCCACTACTACGGCCGGAAGCCCCTCCTCCCGTGTACCGGCCAGCAGATGGCGGGCGCGCTTTCCCGGGAGGATCCCGTTGAGGAGGAAGATCAGACCAACCATGGCGAGCACGGCTCCGATCGCGGCAAGCAGCAGCGGTGGCGTTCCGGCTGGGAGATCCACGATGCGCTGTGCCGCCACCTGGGGCTCAATCAGCCACGCCGGCTGCCCCACGGCGTGAACCCCCGATTCGAGGACACCATACGCGGCCAGCACCAGGACAAGGACGGCGGCAACAACCGACACCACCGCCCGCGGGGAATGGGTTTCGCGGTACACGATCCTGCGCATGTCAGGTCCGTTGCTTCTCCGCGATCCACTGTTCGCCCGGCGGTCTTCCACCTTGCTGCTCACCGCACCCGCCCTCCTGTGCTGATCCTTGCCCCGCTGATGCGGATGTCCACCCGGCTCAGCCGGGAACCGCTCAATTCCGAGACTGTGGCCAGGATGCTGGCTTTGGCCCTGACGGTGCGCTCCCAGATGGACCCGCCGAACCCGGCCACTCTTGCAGGGTCCGGTAGGACGGACTGCAGAGGCGGGACGCTGACGGGCGCGACAAGGGACAAAGCCAGCAGGCCGTCGTCGTCCGTCCAGTCCGCCCGCACGTCCTGGGCATCGACGCCCAGCGCCTCGGCCGCAGCCGCCTTGGCGAGGCTTGTCAGGGCCTGGGTGCTGATTCGGTTATGGCCGCTGAGCGCCTGCCCACGCACAACGGGCGCGGGCGAGCTCATGAGGACGAGCGCCGGCCGGTGATGGCCTCGAACACGCCGCGCAGATCCAGCTTCCCTTCGGCGGCACGGCCCAGGAGCGCTCCGATGGCCATGAAGAGCAGGGAGACAAGGAAGCCCCAAAGGCCGAACTGCAGGGACATGAATGCCACGAAGGCGCCCATTGCCGTTCCCGCCACGGTGAGGTTCACAGGAGTGCCTCCCGCTCGGGGGCAGCCGGCGCGGTTGTCTTGACCGGCGGCGGCACGTAGACGTCCGTGATCTCGACGTTAACCTCGATGACCTGCAGCCCCACCAGTTCCTCAACCGCCCGGTAAACGGCCGCGCGGACGTCATTGGCCAGTGCATGGAGTGGGGTCCCGTAACTTGCCACCAAGGTGATATCAACGGCTACCTGCGTTTCGCCCACTTCGGCGTGGACGCCCGCTGCATGTTCGGAACTTCCGACGGCATCGCGGATGGCGCCCAAGGCACGGGACGGGCCCGAACCAAGGGAGTAGACGCCGGGAACCGCCCGCGCGGCGATTCCTGCCACCTTTGCCACGGCAGTCTCGGAAATCACCGTCCGGCCCGGACCCGGAGCCGGACTTGTGGCAGGACGCTTAGGCACCACGGGTTGTGGGTTCTGGTATTCCATCAGGCACTCCCCCTTCTGTTGTTTCCACCCTATCCCCAGGCTGTGACACATGCGGTGGAAACCCTGCGGCCCGTCCTCAAAACGATTGGTGTGGCGCCTGGTTAAAAGGAACCGGGCGGGGAGCCCAAAGGACTCCCCGCCCGGTTCCGGTGCCACGTGAAGCGGCGGTGGTGCGGCCTACTTGTAGAGGCCCGCGCCGCCAACCCTGACGTTGGTGGGCAGGTAGCCGAAGGGTCCCAGTCCGTTCCGGCCAAAGCTCCTGTCAACCTGGGATACGCCATTGCGGAAATTGATCTTTACCGTCGGCGACAGGGATCCGCCGCGGACGCCGTTGACGTTGTCGATGAAGGACTGCACCAGGCCACCGGGCTGGACGTAGTGCGAATAAGCCTGGAACTGCCGGCCGTTCTGCTTGGCGGAGGGGCTTTCCGGGGCGTTGGCCGGAAGGTTGAGGTCCGTCGGGGAACCGAGGGCCAGCCCGCTGTTGTTCATGGGCTGGTAGTCCGAGCGGACGCCGTCGCCCACGAAGCCGTAGACGCCGTCGGGCCCGCGCATGCCGGCCGCGTAGGTGAACTGGTGGCTGATGGTGAACAGGTAGTACTTGTTCTTGCCGCCCTCATTCTGGATGAAGATCTGCGGACGCTCGGTCTGGTCGTTCACGCAGTTGGCGGACAGGATGGGCGGCAGGAAGGACCATTTGGTGAGGTCCTTGTTGTCCGCCACGGCCAGGCCCACGTTCGCGGTCTGGTAGTAGGCGCCACTGCTCTGGACGTCGTTGACGGTCTCTGCGTTGGCGTCTCCCGGCTGGTAGCCGAGGTCCTCACCCTTGCACTGGTACTCGCCGCGGTTGCCGCCGGTGTTGCCTTCGAACACCATGTAGGTCTTTCCGGGGTGGGCCGGGTCGGCGAAGGTGTAGGGGTCGCGGAACGCGAAGCCCGGGTTCTGCGCCTTGGTCTGGTACATCTTGCCATCCGGTTCCAGCAGCTTGGTGTGCTGGAACCCGTCGAAGGTGACGCCGTTCTTGTCCGCGTGGATGTTTCCCAGCGCCTTGGCGATGGCTGCGTCCGGAGCGATCCCGCCGCCGCCGGCGTTCCGCTCGGCCACATCATAGAAGGTGGTGGCCGTGTAGAACACGTTCACGTGGTCGCCCTGCATCAGGCGGGTGGAGCCGGACCATTCGGTGTTGCCGATGGAGGTGTTGTCCAGGAACAGGTGGCCGCCGTAGTTCCACTTGTCCTTGGCCGGATCCGCGTTGGTTTTCCGGAAGAAGTAGCCGATTCTGGCGTTCCAGTGGCGCTGGTCGAAGCCGTACCCGGCGTGGCGGTCAGCCACCAGGGAGAAGATGACGTCCCAGCCCTTGTAGCTGATCTGGTTGGCGTTCTCATCGGTCAAGGACCAGGTGTCCCAGACCCAGACGTCGTCATTCATTGTGGGGAAATCCTCGGGGATTTCCGGCATGGTGACGTCCGGGCTCATGGAGTTCGTGCCCGGGGAGACCGAGGAGTCACTCTGCGCCATGACCTGCTTGGCGTCAGCGCGTGTCCACTTGGAGGTGAAGTCCGACGCCGGGTCGAAAGCCTGCTGGGTGTGTTGCGTGGGCAGGGGGAAGCCTGGGGTGGGGGCCGGCATCTGCTCAACGGCAGGCGGGTCGGAAGGCTCGTTGGCCTGCGCCGCGGGGACGGCCAGGAAGGCCGAGGCCACAAAGGCTGCGGCCAGCGCTGCGGCGGCAGGGCGCAACCGCAGCAGCCGGTGTTGGGGGTGCTTGTGCATGTCTTGCTCTTCTCGCGGAGTTGTAACTGTTCGTGGAAGACGGGCGTATGCCCATGCCCCCGAAGACAACCGCGCCCCGGCAACACCGCAGGCGTCATCGGGGACGCCGTTGTGTTTGGGGGGGGAATCAGGGCCTTGGTAAGGCCCTGGCGGCGAGGGAAAGCATGCTTTCCCTTCGCCGGGCTCCACGCTAAAGGGAGCGCCGGAAGGAGTTCAAACCCTGTTTCGGGAGCAAAAAACGGCTACCGCCGAGTAGGATGCAAGCGCTTACGCAAGCCAACGCGCGCGCGTGCCACATCGGTTTGGCAATAACCAAATGTTTCATTCCCGGACCAAAATTTTTCCCCACGCGGTTCCAGGGTGTTGCCGTCGTCACCCTGCTGATGGTGCAGGAGGACCGCGATCATGCTGCCGGAGCGGCGCCAATCGACCGTTCGTCCGGCTCTGGAACGTGTAGTCGACACGCAAAAGCGTGGTCGCTACGCGCGTTCATGGGCGCAGCGCTTTTATGGGTGTCGCCCGTGAGCAATTGCGTCGGGAGGGAATATCCGCGTCATGATGCAGCAGCGTCATTGCAGCGCCGGCCCGAGTCACCGGGCGAAGGTAGATGCATGATCCGGGAATATGACAGAGGGGACGTCATGGGATTCCCGCCAAGGGGCGACAATGTGGGCCTATGCGGGTTCAGCGGCTGAAGTACGGCTTAAAGCAGAAAAGCACCAGTTCCGAAGAACTGATGCTTCCCAGTGGTGGCTCCGACCGGCGTCGATCCGGTGACCTTTCGATTTTCAGTCGAACGCTCTACCAACTGAGCTACAGAGCCTAGGTGACTAGTCACCTTGAGAGCTGGAATTTCTTCCAACAATCAGAGCGACCCTGACGGGACTTGAACCCGCGACCTCCGCCGTGACAGGGCGGCGCGCTAACCAACTGCGCTACAGGGCCTTGCGTTTCTTGCTTTTGCAGTATCTCTACCGCTTTTTTCAAGGCTTCCAGCCTACCAGACTTTTTCAGCCTGCTTGACCAGTTCCCTGCGTACCCCCAACGGGATTCGAACCCGTGCCGCCGCCGTGAAAGGGCGGTGTCCTAGGCCGCTAGACGATGGGGGCCAGAACCCGTTCGGAACAAAATAAAAGGCGTCAAGCGAGGCTTTCCGTCTTTGTCCTTTGCATCTCTCCGAACTGGACTCTAAAACTATAGGGCCTCGGCAGGAATTATCCAAAATCGGCGAAAAACCCCGCCGTTTAGCCGCTGCGCAGGTAAAGATGGACGGATGGATGCCGTCGCAGCGCTCAATGAGATTGCTTTCTGGCTGGAGCGCGGACGCGCCGCCACCTTCAAGGTCCAGGCCTTCCGCAAAGCGGCGGCAGCGATTGGTTCCCTTGGCCCTGAGGAAGTGGCCAGCCGGGCCCGGACCGGGCGGCTCAAGTCCATGAAGGGAATCGGCGACCGCACTTATGCAGTGATCCGGCAGGCGGTGGACGGGCAGGTCCCGGATTACCTGGCGGACCTTCGGGAGAAGGGCGCGCAGCCGCTGGCCTCCGATGGGCAGGACATCCGCGAGGCATTGCGGGGCGACCTGCACAGCCACAGCGAATGGTCCGACGGCGGCTCCCCCATTGAACTGATGGTGGCTGCGGCAGAGGTGCTGGGCCGGGAGTACCTGGCCTTGACCGACCACTCCCCCAACCTCACCATCGCCAACGGGCTATCGGCCGAGCGCCTGCTGGACCAGCTGGATGTGGTGGCAGCGATCAACAGCAACGGCGGTGGCATGCGGCTCCTGGCCGGGATCGAAGTGGACATCCTGGAGTCCGGCCAGCTGGACCAGGAACCGGAACTGCTGGACCGCCTGGACATCGTGGTGGCCAGCGTCCACTCCAAGCTCCGCGCGGACAGGAAAACCATGACCAGCCGGATGCTCGGCGGCATCCAGGATCCGCACACCAATGTCCTGGGCCACTGCACCGGGCGGCTGGTGGAAGGCTCACGCGGAACCCGGCCGCCGTCGGAATTCGACGCCAGGGAGGTGTTTGCCGCCTGCGCGGAGCACAACGTGGCCGTGGAAATCAATTCCCGGCCGGAGCGGCAGGATCCACCCGACGCCCTGATCCAGCTGGCACTGGAGGCAGGCTGCCTGTTCTCGATTGACAGCGACGCCCACGCACCCGGGCAACTGGATTTCCTCCAGTACGGCGCCGAGCGGGCAGCCCGCAATCACGTGCCGGCCGAAAGGATCATCACCACCTGGCCGGTGGAAAAACTGCTTGCCTGGGCTGGTAAGGGACACAGCAGGTAGAGAACACATCCTGGCCGACGGCAGCGACGTGGCCGATTTCCGCCAGCCCGCCGTCCCTGCCCGCCGTAGATTTGTCTCATGCCGTCAACCAGCCCCGCCCATGAACCGCTTACGCCCGCCGCAGCCGCAGCCAGCCCTGTGAAGGCCCTTGGCGTGGCAGCAATGGTAGTGACGGTGGTGCTGTGGGCCTCCGCATTCGTGGGAATCCGGGCCATCGGCCCTCACTTCTCCCCTGGTTCCCTGAGCCTGGGCAGGCTGGCGGTTGCCGCCGTCGTACTGGCCTTCGTGGTGGTGCCGCAACTACTCAGGAGCCGGCTGCTGCCCAAGGGGCGGGAATGGCTGCCCATCCTTGCCTATGGCGTGATGTGGTTCGGCGGCTACAACGTGGCCCTGAACGCCGCCGAGCACGTCCTGGACGCCGGCACCAGCGCCCTGCTGATCAACGTGAACCCGATCCTGGTGGCCATCATGGCCGGCATCTTCCTCAAGGAAGGATTTCCGCGCTGGCTGCTCATCGGCAGCACCGTGGCGTTCGCCGGGGTCGCCCTGATTGCCCTCGGCTCCGGACAGCCGCGCACCGCGGGGGAAAGTTCGACGGCGGACCTGGGCGGGGTGGCGCTTTGCCTCCTTGCCGCGGTGCTCGCCGCAGTCAGCGTCATCATCCAGAAGCCGGTAGTACGGAAGTTTCCGGCGGCGCAGGCAACCTGGTTTGGAATCGTGGTGGGGGCGTTATGCTGCCTGCCCTTCGCCGGGCAACTGGCGTCCGAAGTGCAGGCCGCGCCGGCGCAGGCCACGTGGGCGCTGGTGTACCTGGGCGTGTTCCCCACCGCCATCGCCTTCACCACGTGGGCGTACGCATTGTCGCTGGTGGACGCCGGGAAGCTGGCCGCCACCACGTACCTGGTCCCGGGCACCACGGTCCTCATCTCCTGGCTGCTGCTTGCTGAGATCCCCACCGTCTGGGGACTGGTGGGCGGGCTGGTGTGCCTGGTGGGAGTGGGGCTCACCCGGCGCCGGACACGGGTACCCGCCCGGCCGCAGCCGCAGCGCTAGAGTCGATGTATGCCAGCCAGCCTTCCGCCGGGGCTTCCGATTGTGCCCTCCGGCCCGAGCGAGCCAGTCAGGAACAAACCAGCCGCCAGCGGGCCTGCCGCAACTGACCCAGCCGCACCTGTGCCACTCCCGGACCGGCCGCCCGGGTTCACCATGTCCTCGGACGAGTTCGAGGCCGCCGTCCGGGATGCCCTGGACAGCATTCCGGACAAACTTGCCCGCGCCATGGACAACGTGGCCGTCTTCATCGACGACGACTATGTGCCGGGGCCGGGGGAAGATCCGGACACCGTGCTGCTGGGACTGTACGAAGGCGTCCCGCTGACGGAGCGTGATTCCTGGTGGGATGCCGGTTCCCTTCCGGACCGGATAACAATTTTCCGCGAACCCATCCTGGAGATCTGCGACTCCAGGGACGACGTCATCCACGAAGTGGCCGTCACCGTGGTACACGAAATCGCCCACCACTTCGGCATTTCCGATGACCGGCTGCATGAGCTGGGCTGGGGCTAGCCTTGTAAGCATGGGACACGACCACAGCCACAATCACGGGATCACCGCCACCGGGCGGCACCGGAAACGCCTTGTGGCCGTCCTGGGGATCACCCTTGGCGTGGTGGTCATCCAAATTGCGGGAGCTGTGCTCTCCGGATCGCTCTCCCTGCTGGCAGACGCGGGGCACATGCTCTCGGACGCGGCCGGTGTCACCATCGCCCTCCTGGCCTCCTGGATCGCAGGCCGCCCCGCGAGCAGCCAAAGGACGTACGGCTACCAGCGCGCGGAGGTCCTGGCGGCCCTGGCCAATGCGCTGATCCTGATCGTGATCTCCGTGGTCATCTTCACCGAAGCGATCCGCAGGTTCGGTGCGCCGCCGGACGTGCAGACGGACATCATGCTGTTCGCCGCCGTCCTCGGTGCCGTGGCCAACCTTGTGTCGCTGGTGATCCTGCGCACGGCACAGGAGGAAAGCCTGAACGTCCGCGGCGCCTACCTGGAAGTACTGGGTGACCTCCTTGGTTCAGTAGCCGTCATCATCGCAGCCGTAGTTATCATGCTGACCGGCTTCCAGGTGGCAGACACCATTGCTTCTGTCCTGATCGCGCTGATGATCCTGCCGCGGGCATGGAGCCTGCTGCGCGATGTGGTGGACGTCCTGCTTGAGGCCAGTCCGAAAGGAGTGGAGGTACAGATGATCCGCGAACACATCCTTTCGGTGGCCGGGGTGACCGACGTGCATGACATCCATATCTGGACCATCACGTCCGGTGTGCCCGTCTTCTCGGCCCACGTTGTGGTGGAGGACGGGGTCCTTAATGCGCGGGGCGCCGACCAGTTGCTGGACAAGCTAATCACCTGCCTGGGCTCCCATTTCGATACCGACCACTGCACCTTCCAGCTGGAGCCGGCCAGCCACTCGGAGCATGAGGCGCACCAGCACGCCTGACCACGACACACCCCACTGCATC
The DNA here is from genome assembly GCF_030816485.1 of Arthrobacter sp. B1I2. Taxonomy (NCBI): domain Bacteria; kingdom Bacillati; phylum Actinomycetota; class Actinomycetes; order Micrococcales; family Micrococcaceae; genus Arthrobacter; species Arthrobacter sp. B1I2. The sequence continues at coordinate 514,631 of NZ_JAUSYC010000001.1, forward strand.
AGTCCCTAACGACACTGTTGTGGTTTATGTTATTGGTGTGACTGCTGTTGCTAATGTGCAAAACGTCACGTAGCCTCGGACTGCTGGCGAGCAGCTGAGGGGCACCGTCGTGCCGCGTCCAGAACCTCACTCCCAGCCTTACCGTTGCGAGGTCTCTGCAAATGGCTTTAACCGGATCCGGCCGCAGGACGGCCGTGCTGTGCGCCGCCGTCGTACTCTTTGCATCCGTGGCAACACCGGCAGCCGCCGTACCGGCACCATACGCTCAGCTGGCCCTTCCGGCGTCGCCCGAAATTCCCTCGCCGGAGGACATCGCTGCGGCGAAAGCCAGCGAGGCCGCGACGGCGGACCAGGTGAGTGCGATCGAGCGCATCCTGGCGGACGCGTCCGCAGCCCAGCAGGCAGCGTTCGCGGTGGCCATGCAGGCCAACAACTCGTACAGCGAGGCGCTGGTGGAGCTGCAGCAGAGGACAGCAGCGGCATCCGTTGCCTCTGCCAAGGCCTCGTCCGCCCGCGACCAGCAGGACAAAACCCGGAAGCAGGTGGGGCAGCTCGCCGGGGACCTGTACCGCAACGGCGGCCTGAACCCCACCCTGGGAACCTTTGCCAGCGGCGGCGAAAGCCTCCAACAGGCTGCAACGCTCGAAGCGCTCTCGGCCAGCCGCAGCCGGGCCTTCGAAGCTGCGGACACCGCGGCTACCGCATACCGTTCGCTCACGGCAGCTGCCGAGGATGCCACCAAAGCCGCAGACGATGCCGCGAAGACCGCGGAACAACGGAAGTCCCAGGCGGAACAGGCCAACGCCGCGCAGGCCAAGGCCGTGGCGGACGCGAAAGCGCAGCGGACCGTCCTGGTGGACCAGCTGGCACAGCTCCGCAACACCACTGTGGCGCTCGAATCGGCCCGTGTGGATGCCCTGGACCGGCAGCGCGAGGAGGCACGGCTCGCCGCCTTGTCCGCCGCCGCCGACAAGGCAGCCCAGGACAGGGCAGCACAAGATAGCGCTGCCCAGGATAAAGCAGCCCAGAACCAGGCAGTGCAGAACCAGGCAGCCGGCCAGAACAGCCGCGGACAGGCCCCGGCTCCCGCGCCTGCAGCGCCCGCCCCCGCGGCACCAGGCGTGCCAGCACCCGCTCCGGCACCGGCACCAGCTCTGGTTGCCCCGGCCCCCGCCGCTCCCGCACCCGCACCAGCACCACCTGCACCTGCACCTGCACCTGCACCAGCACCAGCTCCTGCACCCGCGCCGGCTCCCGCCCCTGCCCCGGCTCCCGCACCTTCCACGGGCTCAGGCACTCACGAGGCCGCGATCTCAGTGGCTTTGGGAAAGGTGGGCGCCCCGTACTTCTACCAGTGGGGCGGCACGGGAGCCTACGGCTTTGACTGCTCCGGGCTGGTACAGACGGCCTTCGCAGCGGCCGGCAAGTACCTTCCGCGCACAGCTTCACAGCAATACGCCGCGGCCCCGGTCCACGTTCCCATTTCGCAGGCCCGCCGCGGCGACCTGCTCGTCTGGGGTTCGGCGCCGAACTTCTACCACGTGGCCATCTACCTGGGGAACGGACAGGTGGTGCAGGCGCTCAACCCGCAGGAAGGCATCACCGTTTCCTCCATCAGCTCCATGGTGGGCATGGATCTCTACCCGTATGCGGCCCGCTACTGAGCTGCACGCGACCGGGCTGCACGGCTGAACTGCCCGGCTGAACTGGAGGACGCTGCGGTTCCCGCCGCCGTCGTCAGCTCAGGATGTCCTTGGTGACGAATCGGCCGTAGGCGAGAGCGCCGAACACTGCCACGTAGCCGGCCTGGAGCAGGGCGTTGCTGGCAAAGGAATCCCACAGCACCGGCTGGCGCAGCATGTCACCGAAACCAAGCCAGTAGTGGCTGAACAGCCATGGGTGCAGCCACTCCAGCTGTGGGAGCTGGTCCAGGACCTGCGAGACCACCGAGACCACCACGGTGGCGGCCATCGCTCCAACCGGAACCACGGTCAGGGTGGACAGGAACAGACCGATTGCAGACAACCCGGCGAGCGACACAGCCAGGTAGGCGGCGATCAGCACTATCCGCAGGGCAGCTTCAAGAGGCTGGACCACTCCGCCGGAGAGCAGCGTCACGGGACCTACGGGGAAAAGAGCCGCCCCAATGGCCGCACCCGCAAGGCCAACGGTCAACGGAGCCACGACGCAGAAGGCGAGCGCGCCGGCGTACTTGACCAGGAGCAGCCGCACCCGCCCGGCAGGCGCCACCAGGAGGTACCGGAGGGTTCCCAGGTTTGCCTCGCCGGCGATCGTGTCCCCCGCCACCACGCCCACAGCAAGCGGCATGAACAGCGGAACGGAAACCAGCATGGCGGTGAAGGCCACAAACAGGCCGTTCTGGGTAATCCGGTCAAGAAAGGCGGGACCACGCCCGGGCGGGACCGCGGACGAAACCTTCACGGCAACGGCAATCAGGACCGGGATCGCGGCGAGCGCCAGGAGCAGTGCCCAGGTCCGCCGGCGGCGGAACAGGACTTTGAGCTCCGATGCCAGCAGGGACACCCCGGAACTGCGCGGCGCTGCGGCTGGCCGGGCGGTTCCGGCGGCTTCCGGAATGTCCGCGGGCACACTACTGGGCAACGTCGAATCCTTCCCCCGTGAGGGCAACAAAGCGCTCCTCGAGGCTTTCACGCTCGACGGCGAATCCCCGGACACGGACGCCCGCTTGGACCAGGTGCGCCACGACATCCTCGGGAAGCACCTCGGGCGGTTGGGCGGCGGCGTCCAGTGCTGCGACGATGGTCTCACCGTCCGGGCTCCCCTGCCCCGGCTCCGGTTGGCCGGGTTGCCCGGTTCCAGGCAGTGCAGGCCCGGATGCTCCAGGTTCAGGCGACAGCCCCAGCCGGGACAGCACCTGCCGGGCTGCGCCGCCGTCGGGCGTCACCAGCCGCAGCCGGGTGTGTCCGGCCTGCCGCAACTCAGCCAGGGGACCCTGTGCAACGAGCTTTCCTGCGCTCATGACCGCAGCATGGGTGCACATCTGCTCCACCTCGGCCAGCAGGTGGCTGGACACAAAAACGGTGGTACCCTCGTGCGCCAGGGAACGCACCAGGTTCCGGACTTCCCGGGTCCCTTGCGGGTCCAGCCCGTTGGTGGGCTCATCCAGTACCAGCAGGTCCCTGGGCGACAGCAAGGCGTTGGCGATGCCCAGCCGCTGCTTCATTCCCAGGGAGTACGCGTGCACCCGCTTCCCTGCCGCGTGCTCCAGTCCCACACGCTCCAGCGCCCGCCCCACCCGCGCCCTGCGTGTGGCGGGGACGGTGTGCGGGCCCGCGGCGTCGAGCCGGTGGAGGTTATCGGCGCCGGAAAGAAAAGGGTAGAAGGCGGGGCCTTCCACGAGTGCGCCCACGCGGGGCAGGACGTCGTGGAGCCTGTCAGGCATCTCCTGGCCGAGCAGCTTAACCGTCCCGGCCGACGCGGCTGCCAGGCCGAGCAGCATGCGGATGGTGGTGGTCTTGCCGGAGCCGTTGGGCCCCAGGAAGCCGAACACAGTCCCGTGCGGGACGGCCAGGTCCACGTGGTCGACGGCGGCCTGCCGGCCAAAGTGCTTGCTGAGGCCGCGGGTCTCGATCGCCAGGCCGGCAGTCACCGGGCCGGTCCCCGTCCGGCCGATATTCACTGGGCAGCTGCTGCTGCGGCCTGCAGCCTCTCCGGCGGCACCATTCCCGCGAAAATACGTCCGTCGTCCGTGATCAGGACGTTGAGCAGGGCGGTGGAGAGCAGCCGGCCGCCCTGTACGGCGACGGCGGCCTGGGACAGCAGCGGATCCTTCAGCAGCGATTCGGCAGCCGTGGCGGATCCACGTACCGTGCCCACCACGGACTCCCAGCCGGTGCCGGTCACGGAGACATCCTTGGTGGCATCGGTGTGCCTGGCGCCCGGGCTGTGGGCCTCTGCGGGCATGTGGGACTTCTCCGGGACGGGGAGTTCCTTGACCGTGCTGCCCGGCGGCGGGGTGAAGGCAAAGACCGACTGGTCCGGGGCGTCCAGGGAAAGGCTGGTGAACCTTGAACGGAACGCGGGATTGTCCGCTCCGCGTGCGGTCACCTCAACGGACAGGGGCAGGCCGTTTTCACCGTCGACGGCGATGGCCACTTTACCCACCAGCGTTGCATCAGTGCGCGGCTCAATCAGCAGGTTGTACGCGGCGCGTCCAGCCACGGAAACGTCTGCTCCCACGGAAACGGCAGTGGTCGGCTCAACTTTGGACAGGAACCGTTGTGCCAGTTCGCCCGGCGCCGGCATGCCTCCTGCCCCCTGGGGGTCCTGGGGTAGCGACTGGTCGTGGGCATGTTGCGGCAGGGTCGTATGTGCAGCTGTGTTGTCTTTCGACGAATAGAACCAGACGTCGCTGCCGTGGCGGACCACGTCCCGTTCAGCCAGTTGGTCCATCACCTGCACGCGGGCGTTGTCCTTGCCGTCCAGGTAGATGCGGGCGGTGTGCTTGCCTGACAGCAGCTCAATCACGGAGGCGGCGCTGCCGGGGGCAGCAGGACCGGACGGCTTCCCGGTGGCCGGCAGCTCCGGGAGTCCCAGTTCAGCGGACTGTTCGACTGTCCCGGAGAATGTGTGCACCTGGTGGCTTCCCGCCAGTTCCAGGACCTGCGCAGGCGTCTTGGCCGGCAGCGGGTTGCTGGCGCCTGCCGGGAGGGACCCGGTGAGGGCGCCGGCAGCGATAACTACAGGGGCAGCGACGGCGGGCAGCCACCGCAGCCACGCCCGGCGGCTGATTGTGCTGTTTCGTTGCAAGCGTCCGCTGGAATCCAGCGTGTGGGAGCCCATAGGTAAAGACTACGCCCGTGTACGCGGGTCCGCGCCACTGCGGTTGTCCCCATCCGGCTGCGTACCGGGACCTTCCGGCACCACGGTGCCCGCGCCGCCGTCGACCGTTATATTCTGTCCGGTGGCTATCAGGCGCGTGGCGTCCGCGACTCCAACAACAGCGGGGATCCCGTACTCCCTGGCCACGACGGCGCCGTGGGAATTGGCTCCGCCCATCTCCATCACCAGCCCTCCAGCCGTGAGGAACAACGGAGTCCAGCCGGGGTCAGTGGACGGGGCAACCAGGATTTCGCCCGGCTCAAGGCGGGCTCCCTCGGGATCCAGGATGACACGTGCTGCAGCAGTCACCGTTCCCGCCGAGGCAGGGCTGCCGGTCAGGGTTCCGTCGCCGGAAATTCCGACGGCGGTGCGCACCGCTTCGGGTTCGGCGCCGTCCGAGAGCAGCACCCGGGGGATGTGCCGGCGCCTGAGTTCCTGCGCGTACTCCTGGCGCCGGGCCGCCACGAGTGCCCGGAGGTTTGTGACGGGCGCTCCGTTGTCCGCGACGTTCCCGGACACCGCCTGGCGGGCTTCAGCGAAGTCCAGGAAGAACATGTCGTCCTGCCGTTCGATCGTGCCCGACTGCTCCAGTTCCCTGCCCACCAGCAGCAGTTGCCGGCGGACTTCCCCGAGGCCAACAACCAGCTGGTACTTTGGCAGCTCCCGCAGGCCGGCGAACAGGCGTGCCCTGTGCAGCGCGGCACGCACCAGCCGTCCCCGTATCCTGCCTCGGGCGGCAGCGCGGGCAACGAGCCGGTCCACCTGCGCTTCCGCTTCCTCGGCGGCCTTGCTGAACTGGACGTCAGGTGCCAGGTCCGGGTCCTCCAGCCTGAGGTAATTGGCAAGGATGCCCAGGATGTGTGCCGGCTCTTCCGACCATCGCGGCAGTCCGACGTCGATTTCGCCTACCGCCCGGCGGCCGTACCTGTCCAGGAACCTGGCCAGGCCGGCGTCCAGGCGTGCCGGGAGCTGCCCGGCCTGGAAAGCCTCCGCCAGGACGGAGGGATTGTTCGTCATGAGCGCAGTGCGTGATTCGGCGTCGTCCCGGATTTCCTGTGCGAGGTGCCACAGCTCCAGATCCATTTCCGTAGTGACGTTGTTGGGCAGGCCTCGGATCACCGGCTGCAGTTCGCCCCACCCATTTCCGCCCAGCAGCTTTCCCGCGACACCGAGCATCGCGAAACCCAGTGCGGGAAGGGGAAGAATGGCCGGAACAATCGGAAACAGGCGTGAGCCCAGGAGGAACTCGGCGTGGTCAAGGCGGGCCAGGGCGCCCGCTCCGGACCCGGGAGCCAGCGACGCCTCGAATTCCCGGGTGAAGCGGTCCAGCCGTCGGAGGGCAGCCCTGGGCCGGAGCAATGCCCGGAGTACGGTGGCGGGAACCTTGGCCCGGGCTGCCACGGGGACAACGTGGCGCAGCAGCCCGAAAGGTGTCCGTCTGGTCACCGAGAACGCGGGGTCGTCGAACAGCTGCCGCATGACCGTTGCCGTCCGGGCCTCCATGATGTCGAAAACCCGCGGAACCAGGCGGCGGCCCACGCTGCTGCGGATGGGAGTGGTGAAGTCGATGTAGATCCGCTGCCCGGCTTCGGCGTAAGGGGACGGCCCACGCCGGGGATCAGGGACCGGGAAGCCGGCAGCTGTGGCGACGGAGGAGGCAATGAGACGAACAGCCGCGAGCCCCATGGGCGTGAGCGGCCGGGTAAGCCCCTGGGCAAGGCTGAAACAGAGGTACGCCCTGGTACCGCCCGCCGCGGACCTGCCCGGCGGGACCCTGCCTGCGGCGCCGTTACTCTCCGGGACCGGGTACAGCGTGGTGATGGGCCTGGACTGGGTGAGCCAGAGGGCGCCGCTGCGGTCTATGGCCCACTCCGTGTCCTGCGGGGCGCCGAAATGTCCTTCGGCCAGTTGGCCGAGCCGCGCGAGTCCGGCCACTTGCTTGTCCGTCAGGCAGGCAGTGCCGCCGGCCGCCGTCGACCTCCGGGTCTGTGTCCCGCCGCCGGGCAGGGTCCGTACCTCCACGCCCTTATCGCCGAGTTCCCTTTCAAGGATCCTGCCGGTCAGGGCATCCACCACGAAGTGGTCCGGGTTAACGGCGCCGGAGACAACGGCCTCGCCAAGGCCCGGGCTGGCATCGATAACGATCTGCCGCCTGCGGCCGGTCACGGTGTTCGCCGTGAACATGACGCCGGCTGTGTCCGCGTCCACCATCCGCTGGACCACCACGGCGAGCGCCACGCCTGCCGGATCAATCCCAAGGCTTGCCCGGTAGGCGGTTGCCCGGTCGGTCCACAGCGACGCCCAGCAATTGCGGACGGCCGCCAGCAGGGCAGGCACCCCGATGACATTGAGGTAGGTGTCCTGCTGCCCGGCAAAGCTGGCGAAGGGCAGGTCTTCTGCTGTGGCCGAAGACCTGACCGCCACCGGGACGTCGGGCCCCAGGGCCCTGTAGGCCTGTTCCACCGCCTCGGAGACGTCCCCCGGAAGCGGAGCTGCCAGGATCGCAGCCCGCGCCGTTCCGGCCAGGCCCGCCACATCGGGTGATTCCCGGCCTGTTGGGTCCCCCAGGATGGCGTAGACCTCGGCCAGCCCGGGAAGCAGGGAATCGCCGGCACCAACCACCTGCCGGTATGCCGCGGTGGTGAGGCAGAAACCCTCCGGCACTGGTAACCCGGCGGACAAGAGCTCACCGAGGTTGGCGGCCTTGCCGCCCGCCAGCGCAAGCATCCCCGCATCAAGGTGGCGCAGATCCAGCACCAGCCCGGCGTTCGTGCTGGTGCCAACCATCGGCAGCCCCTGCTGCCCTATCTCTGTGTGCTCCATGTACGGGTGCCCGATGTCCCAGGTTCCGTCTGTCCGGGATGCCCTGTTGCGCGATCCGTTTGGGCGCGGGTCAGGCGGCGTCGCCCAGGATCGGACCGAACCGCGCACGGTCGGCAAGGCGGGGGTCCTCCCGGTCCGGGACCACCATGACCGGACCCTTGGCGTGGTGGAGCACGCCGTCGGACGTTGAGCCCAGAAGCATTCCGGTGAAGCCGCCGCGTCCGCGGGTACCCAGGACCACCAGTTCCACGTGCCGGCTTTCCTCGACGAGCACATCCACTGGCGAGCCGTCCTTCAGCTCGTAGTCGGCCTGCAGGTGCGGATAGTGGCTGCGAAGCCACGCCATGCCGGCGTCCAGGGTGACCCGGATGTCATCGAACAGTGCCTTCCTGTCCATGGGAGCGGGAACCCAGGCCAGGGAACCGCTGTACTGGGGCACGGCACAGACCACGCGGAGGGAGGCGCCCAGGCGTTCGGCCTGCTCGGCTGCCTCGAGGACGGCAACGCGTGCCTGCTCGGAACCATCCACGCCAACCACCACCACGTTCTCCACCTGCCGGTGTCCGGATTTGGCTTGCTCCGCCTTGACGCGGCGGTCCTCCGTGGTCTCGCCGAGCCGGTCTGAGCAGAACAACGGGACCGTCACCGTGGGGCACTTGGCATGGGCGGGCAGGGCACTGCTGACAGATCCCAGGAGCCGCCCCACGAAGCCACCGCGGCCGCGGGTGCCCACCACCAGGAGTTCCGCGGTTTCGGAGATTTCCAGCAGGACTCCTGCGGCATCGCCGTTCTCCACCGAAGAACTGACTTCCACGTCGTACGCGGAAACCTTCTCCAGGGCCTGCTTGGCGATGGCCTCGGCACCTTCGCGGATGACGGAATCATCCACCGTGGCATAGCCTCCGTCCAGGCCGGACGCGGCGAAGATCGGCACGGAATACGCGGTGACGATATGGAGGGGACGACGGCGCCGCTGGGCTTCCCGCGCCGCCCACACCAGGGCGCACTGGCCGTGGTCCGAACCGTCCACCCCCACCACGATGCCGTGGGGAGCGGCAGACGCCCCACCACCATCCCGGGCCGGGTCCGGGTGCAACTCTCCTGAGCCCATGGGGGCCGCCTCCTCGCGATACGCCTGATGTTGCGGCTATTCTGCCAGAAAACGGACCGCACCCCGTGCATGGGCAGCACCCCCAAAAGCTGGAGCCGCACCGGCAGGGAAAGGGCCGTTCCCGTTTCCCACTATTCTCCGTCCCCAGGCGCATAGCAAGCCTGTTCAGGCGCCTGTTGGGCACGTTATCCACAGGCTTTGCGGCGCGGCCCGGAAAGCGCCTTCACGGCAGCAGGAATGTTTTCTTCATTGGGCTATCCACGGCCGGGTTTGTTCTGTAGTCTTCAGGACATTGTTGGTCCGGGACGCCAACTGCAACTTCCTGCGCGGACTGTCCCGGCCATGCGCTGCGGCCGTACTTGGGGGTAACGGGACGCGGGCCGGCGAGGATGCCGGCACCTGCCGAAAGCTTCGAAGGAGGGAAACTGTGGTGTCAAGCATGCCTGGGAATGCCGGGACGGAACAGACCACCACTGTCATCATTGGCACCGGCCTGTCCGGGCTTGCCGTGGCAGCTGAACTGCGCCGCCATGCTGTGGACTCCATCGTGGTGGACGGACTGGACATCCTTGGCGCCGGCCAACCCGCAAACACGTCGTCGCTGCAGCGCTGTGATGCGGCGGGCAGCGATACCCTCCGGGAGCGGAACGAGATCCTGCGCCATTTGCGCAATTACGCGGCGAGCCACAGCGTCGACGTCCGGAACACCACGCGGGCGGTCCAGCTGACCATGCTTGAGGGGCCGGAGCACGATGCCGCTCCGCAGTGGCAGGTGCACACCCCCACCGGCATACTGGTGGCCGACCACATTGTCCTGACCCGGTGCGCCCACAGCCAGCTGCGCCGCATGCTCAACGACTTCGGCATTGCCGTTGGCCGGAACGTGGCAGCGGCGATGCGGGCTATCGGCATCTACCTGGTGGGAGTGGGCGAGCTGATCACGCCCTCGCCCAAAGAAGTGCTGCGCCAGGCCAAGACGGTGGGCCAGGCGATTTCCGCCAAGGTCAATCCGGACAGCAGCCATTCATCCGGCGGCCATTCACCCAGCGGCGTCTTCCCGGCGACGGGAAGCTTTGCGGTGCTGAGCTGCTGACAGCCCTCCCGGTGCCCGCCGTCAGGCCGGACCCTTCCGGAACTGCAGGAACGGGCTACTCCCCGTCCCTTTCCCGGGCATCCCCGTCACCCGTGAGCCGGCGCCGGGCCAGGACGCCGAGGGCCACCAGCAGTCCCACGGCGACGGCCGCAAAAATCACGATGCTCCACTGGAACGGCGCGCCGGCATTTGCAGGCCCGGATGGCTCTTCCGTCACCCCTGGCTGCGCCGTGCCCATCCCCGGAACCACACCCGCCGTCGTCGGACTTCCCGAAGTGGAATTCACTGACGGGGCGGCACCGGACGAAGCGGCACCGGCGCCGGAGGCCGCCGTGAAAGTGAAGGTGCCCTCGATGGGGTGCGAGTCGGAACTCACCACCCGCCACGCGACCGTGTACGCCCCCGCGGGGCCGCCTGGCCGGAGCTTCTGGGTGGCCACGTTGTCCACGATCTGCACCGACCCGTCAGCCCACTCCGTGCCGCCGGCGTCCTTGACGGAGAAGGACGAGCCGATGCCCAGCGGCTTGTTGCTGAAGGTCACCGAGACCTCGCCCGGCGGGGTGGCCAGCGCGGCCCCCTGCGCCGGGCTGGTGGACTCTGCTGCGTCATGGGCCGCCGCCGTGCCCGCAAGGCCCAGCGTTGCGGCTGCAAGGATAAAGGAACCGAGCACAAGGCTCAGCAACTGGCGGCGGACCTGGCGCATGTTTGGGCTGCTCCTCGTGTTGGCTTCCTTACAGACTAGGCGAAATTGCCGGCCCACTCCCTGCCGTCCCCTTAGGATGCAGGTATTCCCACACACTTCCCCGGAGGACTAATGCTTAAGCAAGGCTCTGCCCTGGACCGGTATTTCAGGGTCACCGAGCGCGGTTCCAACCTTTCCCGCGAGGTCCGCGGCGGGTTCGCCACGTTCTTCGCCATGAGCTACATCGTGGTGCTGAACCCGCTGATCCTGTCCGGTCCGGACTCCAGCGGAACCACGCTGGGCTTCACGGCGGTGGCCGCAGTAACCGCGTTGGTAGCGGGTGTCCTGACCATCCTCATGGGGGCCTGGGGACGGCACCCCTTCGCGCTGGCCACCGGCCTGGGCGTGAACGCCTTCGTGGCCGTCACCGTGGCCACCAATCCCGGGCTCACGTGGCCCGACATGATGGGCGTGGTGGTCCTCTCCGGCCTCACCATGCTGATCCTGGTCCTCACCGGCTTCCGCACCGCGGTCTTCAAGGCCGTCCCGGACGGCCTCAAGACCGCAATCGTGGTGGGCATCGGCCTGTTCATCGCCCTGATCGGGCTGGTCAACGCAGGGTTCGTGCGGCGCATCCCGGACGTGGCAGGCACCACGGTCCCCGTCGGGCTGGGCTTTGAAGGCAAGCTGCTGGGCTGGCCCACCGCCGTTTTCGTTTTCGGCCTGATCCTGACCATCGCCCTGGTGGTGCGCAAGGTCAAGGGTGCCATCCTGATCGGCATCATCACCTCCACGGTGCTGGCCGTCATCCTTGAGATGACCCTGCACATCGGCCCCAGCTTCGACGGCAAGACCTCCAACCCCCAGGGCTGGTCCCTGGTGGCCCCGGCGTTCTCCGGCTGGGCCGCCCCCGACCTCTCGCTGATCGGCAAGGCCAACCCGTTCGGCGCCTTCGAGCACCTCGGCTTCGTGGCCGCAACGCTGCTGGCCTTCGTCATCCTGCTCAGCATCTTCTTCGACGCCATGGGCACCATGGTGGGCCTGGCCAACGAAGCCGGCACCGTGGATGAGAACGGCAACATTCCCGACGTCGACCGCGTGCTCCAGGTGGACGCACTCGGCGCCATCATTGGTGGCGGCGCGTCCGTCTCCTCCAACCAGATCTACGTGGAAGCCGGTGCCGGCATCGGCGAAGGCGCCCGGACCGGCGTGGCCTCGATCGTGACCGGTTTCCTGTTCCTGGTGGCCATGTTCTTCACCCCGCTTATCAACCTGGTGCCCTTCGAGGCCGTGGCCCCGGCACTGGTGGTGGTGGGCTTCATGATGGTGTCCCAGGTGGGCAAGATCGACTGGCAGGACTGGGGCATCGCCATCCCCGCGTTCCTGACGTTCACCCTGATGCCCTTCACCTACTCCATCGCCAACGGCCTGGGCGCGGGCTTCATCGCCTACGTCCTGATCCGCACGGTCCAGGGCAGGGTCAAGGACATCCACCCGTTGATGTGGGCTGTGGCCGCCGCGTTCCTGCTGTTCTTCGCCATCGGCCCCATCGAGGCCGCACTGGGCATGTAGCTACACCGGGGTGTTCGGCGCGAGCCCCTCGTCGCCGGACACCGCCAGCGCCTTCCGTTGGCGCAGCCGGTCCAGCCGGTTCATCAGGGGCGAGGTGGTGGCGCCGTGGATCACGATGGACAGCGCCACCACCAGCCCAATGAAGGACCAGAGCCAGCGCGCCTGGTCCGTGAAGGGGCCCTCGCCAAGTGCAAAGGCCAGGTAGTACAGCGACCCGATTCCGCGGATGCCAAAGAATGAGAGCGCCACGCGTTCCCGCGGACCGGTCTTGCCGCCCAGCAGGCCCACCCAGCCCGCCAGCGGCCGGACCACCAGCAGGAAAGCCAGCGCCACCAGCACTTCCGCCGGCCCGATTCCGGCGAGCAGCCCGCGGGCGATGGCACCGCCGAGCAGGACCAGGATCACCACGGTCAGGAGCCGTTCCAGCTGCTCCACATAGGAGTGCAGCACCCGGTGGTAGCCGTGGGTGCGCTCCCCGGCCCGGATGGTCACGGCACAGACGAACACGGCAATGAACCCGTAGCCCTCCACCATCTCCGTCAACCCATATGACAGGAATGTCGCCGCCAGGGCCACGAAACCCTCGGAATGGCTGGACAGCCTGAAGCTTTCGGCACGCGCGGAGAAGAACAGCCTGGCGAGCAGCTTGCCGGTGAGGAAGCCCACCAGAAGCCCGGCGGCCAGCCGCCACAGCACGTCCAGCCCCAGCCATTCGCCGAACCAGGCAGACGGGTTTGCCCCGGCGACGCTGATGGCAATGGCCAGGTACACAAACGGGAACGCCAGCCCGTCATTGAGCCCGGCCTCCGAGGTGAGGCCGAACCGGACCTCATCCTCCTTGTCGGTGTGATCGTCCTGGTCCGCGGGTTCGCCAACCTGGACTTCGGACGCCAGGACGGGATCGGTGGGGGCGAGGCTGGCGCCCACCAGCAGCGCCGCGCCGAGCCCCAGGCCCAGGAACCACATGCCCAGCAGTGTCAGTCCAAGGATGCACAGTGGCATGGCTATGCCCAGGAGCCGCCAGGTGGTGGACCAGCGTTTATGCCCCACCGGCCGGTCCAGGGCCAGCCCGGCGCCCATCAGCGAAATGATCACGCAGACCTCCGCAAGGTGCATGACAAAATCGTTGTGCTCCACCGGATTCGGATCCGGCAGCGAGGGAATCAGCGCGAACGCGCCCATGCCGGCACCCAAAAAGACCATCGGCATGGACAGGGGCATGTTGCGCAGCAGCTTGGGCAGCACCGCGGCGATGAAGACGGCCAGGCCGGCCACGGCAAAGAGGATGTCTGGGGCTTCGAACATGGGGCGGCTCTCCAGCCTGGAATGGTTGCGTGGATCCGAAAGCGGGCATGACACGCTCCGATCGGGCGGACTGCTCTCACCATATCCCCTGCGCCAGGCATCTCCCCGGTGCCCGGCTGAAGTATGGGTTCTTGAATCCCGGACAGGACGACGGCGCCGGTGCTGGTTTTCGTGCCCGGCATGCGGTGAGCTTGAGGCATGTCCCTCCAGCTCCCTGCCGTCGACGTCCCGCCCCAGCCCTGGACAGGCAGGTTCGACGGCGACGGCCCGGGCCACCGCCGATGGTGGCAGGCAGTGACCGCGTTGGATAAGTCACCGGGATCCGCGACGGGCGCCAGGCCGGCTGCCCTGCTGGGCTTTGCCAGCGACGAGGGGGTGCGCCGGAACAAGGGCCGCACCGGAGCGTCCGCCGCCCCCGCAGCCCTGCGGAAAGCGCTGGCTCCGCTGGCTTTCCACCTGGCCCGCACGGTGGCTGACATCGGCGACGTGGTGGTGTCCGGAACGGACCTGGAAGCCGGGCAGGAACGGCTTGGCCAGGCAGTGGCGGCCCTCCTCGATGCCGGCCACCAGACCGTTGTACTGGGCGGCGGCCACGAAACGGCTTATGCCAGCTACCTTGGAGTGAGCGCATCGTCACCGGTGCGGACCGGACAGCGACTGGGCGTCCTGAACCTTGACGCCCACTTCGACCTCCGCGACGAGCCAGTGCCCAGTTCGGGGACGCCGTTCCTGCAGATGGCCCGCGCTGAAGCGGACGCCGGGCGCGAATTCCGCTACGCCGTCGTCGGCATCTCGGAACCGAACAACACGCAGGTCCTGTTCGACACCGCCCGGAGGCTGGGCGTCCGGTACCTGCTGGATGAGGACAGCGAAGCGGAGCGGGTCCGGGACTTCGTGGCTGCGTTCCTGGCAGACATCGACGTCCTGTACCTGACCATAGACCTGGACGTGCTGCCAGCCGCGGTGGCACCCGGGGTGAGCGCGCCCGCAGCGTACGGGGTGCCGCTGCCCGTCATTTCGGCGGTGTGCCGGCAGGTGGCGCAGAGCGGGAAGCTCCTGCACCTCGATGTGGCGGAGCTGAACCCGGCCTTCGACGTGGACGGCCGGACTGCCAGGACCGCCGCGCGGCTGGTGGACACGCTGCTGCGCTGATCCAGGTCACGGGTGGGGTCAGGCCTTCAGGACGTACCGCCGCTCCGGCCGTCCCACCCCGTACTTGAGCCGCACGTCCAGCGTGCCTTCGTCGTGCAGGTATTCCAGGTAGCGGCGGGCGCTGACGCGGGACGTGCCCAGTTCCTGGGCCACTTCGGCGGCTGACACGTCACCGTCCGCGGCGGCGAGCGCGGCCTCCACCAGCCTCAGGGTCTCGATGCTGCAGCCTTTGGGGAGCGGACGCTCGGCGCGGTCCAGGCCGAACACCCGGTTGACGTCCGACTGTTCGGCCACGTCCTTGGAAGCATCCAGGCTTTGGTAGGCGCTGCGGTAGTGCTCCAGCCGCTCCTGGAGGTCCGTCTGCGAAAAGGGCTTGATCAGGTAATGGACAATGCCGCCCCGGAGCGCCTTCCTCACGGTCTCCACCTCGCGCGCAGCACTGATGACCAGCACGTCCAGCTCCGGCGCCACGCTGCGCAGACGCTGCATCAGGTCCAGGCCGTTGATGTCCGGCAGGTGGATGTCCAGCAGCACCAGGTCCGGCTGGAGCCGTTCGGTCTCCGCCATGGCCTGCGCTCCGGTGTGTGCGGCACCCACCACGGTGAAGCCCGGCGTGCGCTGGATGAAGCCGGCATGCACCTTGGCCACCATGAAATCGTCATCGACGATCAGGACCTTGATCATGGCTGGATACTCCCTCGTTTCAGCACCGCGGTAAAGACTGCCCCGTTATCGTTGGCCACCGTCAGGTCACCGCCGCTGCGGCGGCACACCGCCCGGGACAGGGCCAGCCCGAAGCCGCGGCTGCCGGCCGCGTCCGATTCCTTGGTGGTGAAGCCCTGGCGGAAGATGTGGTCGGCGGAGCCGCCCGGAATACCGGGACCATTGTCCCGCACCGTCACCACAACGTCTCCCCCGGCCTTGCCCTCCACCAGCACCCTGACGGTTGCCTCTGGAAGCCCGGTGACGGCGTCGAACGCGTTGTCCACCAGGTTCCCCACCACGGTGGTGAGGTCCCGGGACAGCTCGTCATCAACCTTGTCCAGCACGGAGTCGGGGACCAGCTGCAGGGCGGCGCCACGTTCTGCGGCAAGGCTCGACTTGGCGATCAGCAGGGCAGCGAGCGCTGGATCCTTGATCCGGCCGGTCACTTCATCGTTGAGCCGGGTCCGGTCCACGGTGGCACCATTGACGAACTGGACCACGGAGTCGTACTCGCCGATCTGGATCAGGCCGGAAATGACGTGCAGCTGGTTGGCGAACTCGTGGGCCTGGGCGCGAAGCGTGTCCGTGGCGGTGCGGGTGGTGCCAAGTTCCCGCTCCAGCTCGGACAGCTCGGTGCGGTCGCGGAGCGTGGTCACCGAGCCGATGACGCGGCCGCGGGACTGGATGGGCACCCGGTTCATCACCACGAGCCGGTCGCCGACGAGCACCAACTGGTCCGGCCCGGGCTGTTCACGGGTGAGGACTTCCTTCAAGGCAGGTTCGACGGCGAGGCCTGCCACCCTTTTGCCCACGCAGTCATCGGGAAGCCCCAGCAGGGAACGCGCGCTGCCGTTGGCCACGGTGATCCGTTCGTGCGGGTCCAGCGCAACCACGCCTTCTTTCAGGCCCTGCAGCATGGCTTCGCGGTTCTCCACCAGCCCGGTGATCTCGCTGGGTTCCATGCCGAGGGTCTGCCGCTTCACCCGGCGCGAGAGCAAGAGGGAACCGGCGATGCCCAGGACACTTGCCACGCCCAGGTAGGTGAGCAGGTTGGGAACGGCGTCGCCCAGCCGCTCGAGCACCGTGGGATAGTTGCGGCTGATGGAGGCGATGCCGATCATCCGGCCGGTGTCGTCAAGGACCGGAACGTGGGCGGACAGCAGCGGGGCCGGGGTACCGCCCACAACTCCGGTCCAGGCCCTGCCTTCCATCACCCTGCTTGCGCCGAGCTCCAGGGGCGCGCCCACCAGGCTGGGGTCCGAGGAGGCCACCACGGTGCGGTCTATTTTTGCCAGCGCCACCCGGGATGAGCCCGAGACGATCCGCACGGACTCTGCCACCGCGGGAAGCACGGCCCCGCCGCGCGGTTCAGCGTCCGGGAGGAGTTCCCGCACCACGGGGTTGCCGCCCAGGGCTTCCGCTGCGGAAAGGGCGCGCCTGCCCTCGGTGCGTTCAAAGGCCGCTGCGGACTGGGCCAGCGAGATGGCCACCACAGCCACCAGGACTGCCAGGACAATGAGCAACTGCAGCAAAAGGTACTGCCCAGCGAGGGACATTCCTCGTCGTCGAGTCACAGTGGTCTTCCTGGTGCTTTGGGGTGGGGCCGGTTGCGGCTGGCGGCGGTCCGGTACCGGGAACTATATCCCAAAGCCTCCTGCAGGGCCGTTGTGGGGTCTTGGCAACGTGAACGCAATGAACACAACTTTCTCTGCGTACACAAGAGTGATCGCTGTCACTTGCACCCCTAGCATCGGAACCACAAGTCAGCCAATGCTGATCAGATTTTTGATGAGAAGAGGAACACCATGCGCCAGATCCGCGCATTGCGAATTGCCGCCGTTGCAGCCGGCATCGCCCTGATGGCCACCGGTTGCGGTGCCACCGGAAAGAGCTCCACCGGTTCGGAAAGCTCCGGCGCCGCCGCCGGACCCATCACCGGCCTGCAGATCATGGTCCCGAACACCCCCGGCGGCGGCTACGACACCACCGCCCGCGCCGCAGCCAAGGTCCTCGACGACGAGAAGATCTCCACCAACACCGAGGTCTTCAACCTCGCCGGTGCCGGCGGCACCGTGGGCCTGGCCCGTGTGGTCAACGAAAAAGGCAACGGCGACCTGGCCATGCTCATGGGCCTTGGCGTGGTGGGGGCCAGCTACACCAACAAGTCCGAGTCCAAGCTGACGGACACCACCCCGCTGGCGCGCCTCATCGAAGAGCCCGGCGCCATCATGGTCGGCAAGGATTCCCCGTACAAGACCATCGATGACCTGGTGAAGGCATGGAAGGCCGATCCCGGTTCCATCGCCGTGGGCGGCGGCTCCTCCCCGGGCGGCCCGGACCACCTGCTGCCGATGCAGCTGGCCGGCGCCGTGGGCATCGACGCCACCAAGGTCAACTACGTGGCCTACGACGGCGGCGGCGACCTCCTTCCCGCAATCCTCGGCAACAAACTGGGCTTCGCCGCCTCCGGCGCCGGCGAATACCTGAAGCAGATCGAATCCGGCGAGGTCCGCGTCCTGGCCACCAGCGGCGAGAAGCGCCTTGACGGTGTGGATGCCCCCACGCTGAAGGAATCCAACATCGACCTGGTATTCACCAACTGGCGCGGCGTCGTGGCCCCTCCAGGCATCAGCGACAAGGACAAGGCTGCCCTGATCGCCGCCCTGGAGAAGATGCACGGAACCGACGGCTGGAAGGAAGCGCTCAAGACCCACAGCTGGACCGACGCCTTCATCACCGGTGACCAGTTCAAGTCCTTCCTCACCGAGCAGGACAAGCGCGTGGCCGATGTCCTCACCAAGCTCGGGTTGGCGTGACCTCCCTGACCACAGGCCTTAAAGGCCGCTCCGAGCTGGGAGTCGCACTCCTGCTCGGGGCGGCCGGCGTCCTGGTCTTCCTGGACGCCAACGGCCTGGTAACCCCATATTCAAAGTCCGACCCCGTGGGGCCCAAGACTGTCCCGTTCATCGTGGCCGGCCTCCTGGTGGTCTGCGCCGTACTGCTTGCCCTCAACGTCCTTCGCGGCGGCAAGGGCGAGGCCGAGGGCGGCGAGGACGTGGACCTGACCCACCCCGCCGACTGGAAGACCGTCCTGCCGCTGGCAGGCGCCTTCGTGCTCAACATCCTGCTCATCGACTGGGCCGGCTGGGTCATCTCCGGAACCGTCCTGTTCTGGGGCAGCGTCCTGGCCCTCGGCAGCCGCCACTACGTCCGCGACGGACTGATCTCCGTGGCGCTGTCCCTGCTGACCTTCTACGGCTTCTACCTCGGCCTGGGCATTGCACTGCCGGCCGGCCTCCTGGAAGGAATCCTCTAAATGGACGTCTGGTCCTCCCTGATGGACGGTTTCGCCACCGCCCTGACCCCCATGAATTTCCTGTACGCCGTCATCGGCGTCGTCCTGGGTACCGCCGTCGGTGTCCTCCCCGGGCTGGGCCCGGCCATGACCGTCGCGCTGCTGCTTCCCGTCACCTATGCCCTTGAACCCACCAGCGCGTTCATCATGTTCGCGGGCATCTACTACGGCGGCATGTACGGCGGCTCCACCACGTCCATCCTCCTGAACACCCCCGGCGAATCGTCCTCGGTGGTCACCGCCATTGAAGGCAACAAGATGGCCAAGGCGGGCCGGGCGGCCCAGGCGCTTGCGACGGCGGCAATCGGCTCGTTCGTTGCCGGAACCATCGGCACGGCACTGCTCGCCGTCTGCGCACCAATCGTGGTGAAGTTCGCCGTCAGCCTCGGTGCACCCAGCTACTTCGCAATCATGGTGCTGGCCCTGCTGGCCGTCACGGCCGTGCTGGGCTCCTCCCGGCTGCGCGGGTTCGCATCCCTGGGCCTGGGCCTGGCCATCGGTTTGGTGGGCATGGACTCGGTCACCGGCCAGCGCCGCCTGACGTTTGGCCAGCCGCTCCTGGCAGACGGCCTGGACATCGTGGTGGTGGCCGTGGCCATCTTCGCTGTGGGCGAAGCGCTTTGGGTTGCCGCCCACCTGCGGCGCACGCCGTTGCATGCCATTCCCGTGGGCCAGCCCTGGATGGGCAAGTCCGATTGGAAGCGTTCCTGGAAGCCGTGGCTGCGCGGCACCGCCTTCGGCTTCCCGTTTGGCGCGCTTCCGGCAGGTGGGGCGGAGATCCCAACCTTCCTTTCCTACGTAACGGAGAAGCGCCTCAGCAAACACCCCGAAGAGTTCGGCAAGGGCGCCATCGAGGGCGTAGCCGGCCCGGAGGCCGCGAACAACGCTGCGGCCGCAGGCACCCTGACCCCGATGCTGGCGCTGGGCCTGCCCACCAACGCCACCGCCGCGGTGATGCTGGCAGCGTTCACCTCCTACGGCATCCAGCCGGGTCCGCAGCTGTTCGAAAGCCAGGGCCCGCTGGTGTGGGCCCTGATTGCGAGCCTGTTCATCGGCAACCTGCTGCTCCTGCTGATCAACCTGCCGTTGGCACCGATGTGGGCCAAGCTGCTGCAGCTCCCCCGCCCATACCTGTACGCCGGCATCCTGTTCTTCGCCACCCTGGGCGCCTACTCGGTGAACCTGCAGGCGTTCGACCTGGTGATCCTGCTCGTCCTGGGCGCCCTCGGGTTCATGATGCGGCGGTTCGGGCTCCCCGTGCTGCCGCTGATCCTCGGTGTGATCCTCGGCCCGCGGATCGAAGGACAACTCCGCAAGACCCTGCAGCTGAGCGCAGGCGACCCGGCAGGGCTCTTCAGCGAGCCGATCGCCGTCGGCATCTATGTCATCATCGGCCTCATCCTGCTCTGGCCTTTCGCCTACAAGCTGTTTCGCCGCAACCGCCCGGAGCGCAAGCCGCTGATTCCGGCCAATTCGGGCGCCGCGGACTACAGCGACTAACAGCAGCCGGGAATTCCCGGGTTCCGTCCCGCTGCATCCAGCACAACATCAGCAGAAACAAGGAGAGACCATGACCATTGTGGTGGGATACGTCCCGACCCCCGAAGGCGAAGCCGCCCTGACACAGGCCATCGCCGAAGCCCGGAACCGCAACAGCAGGCTGCTGGTGATCAACTCGTCCAGGGGCGATGCGCCGGTGGACAACCGGTTTGCCCACGAAGGCGACATCCAAAGCATTGAAGAACGCCTGGCCACCCAGGGCATCGACCACGAGATCAAGCAGCCGGTCCGTGGGCACGATGCCGCCGCGGAGGTACTGGACGCCGCCGAGGAGCACGAAGCCGAACTGATTGTGATCGGGCTGCGGCGCCGCACCCCCGTGGGCAAGCTCATCATGGGCAGCACGTCGCAGCGCGTCCTGCTTGAGGCGGACTGCCCCGTCCTGGCCGTCAAGGCAGGTTAGGCCAGCGGGGCCGGCAGCGCCTGGATCAGGTCCTGGATGGACGCTTTGTGACTGCCACTCAGCATCCCAAAAAGGACGGTCATCTGACATATGCGGGGAGCAGTCGGTAGAATAGCGGAGCCACCCGGCAAAAATACAGAAAGTTCAGATTATGACTACAGCCACTCTGGAGCGCATCCCCGCCGCTGCCGAGCCCACCGAGGGGCCTGCCCTGCGGTCCATCAGCCTGGAGTTCTCCAGCGCCAGCGAGGTCCACGTCGGCCTGGAAGAGGCGGTGGCCGAACTGATAGAGGTGGCAGCAAAGGATGCCGAGTGCGGCATCCTGGTCACGAGGCTGCACCCTGGACGCTACAGGGTAGCCCTGGACGCCTCGGTACCTTTCGGCGAGACGTACGAGTCCGTCGCCGCCTGACCCGTTTTACCGGCCACTGGTGTTCCGCCGTGGCGGTGCCCTGACACCAAAAATCCCCGCACGCCCTTTGGCCGTGCGGGGATTTTTGGTTGCTGGTTGGATCGCTAGCCGCGGCGGACCTGCACGCCGTCGGACTTCAGGAAAAGCTGCTTTTCCGCCGGTCCTGATGGGCCGGCCGGCACCAGCCAGAGGACGTTGCCGCTCTGGGATACCTCTTCGACCTCCCCGGCCGCCACCACGTGCGCATGCTTGATGATCTCGACATGGTCCCCGGCCTGGAGGGCCTTCCAGTTGGAAACCGCGGAGGAATGGGCATTACGCCTCGACAGGACTGCCCCACGTGCTTTCATGTGAACTTCTACCCCTTTGTATTGTTCTGCCGCCACAGCTTCTTCGATGTGACTTTCACTACATCTTCAGTTCTACTACACTCCTGGCGCCGCGGTGTGCCGCGGCGCCGGAAATTCCACCCTTCGGACGGAGACGAAGAAGACGCTGAAGATTCTTCGGTTTCAGGCAAGGCGTCCGACGGCGGATTCGGCCGCCCGGAGCACGTCCCCCGAGGCGACCAGCCGGTCAGCCGCTTCCAGTTCCGGAGACAGGAACCGGTCCGTCCCCGGCCCGTCCACCACCGAGCGGAGCGCGGCCACGACGGCGGCGCCCGCAGGCCCCGGCGTAAGGACCCCGCCTGAGAGCTGCGTCCGGATGTCCAGGGCCCGGGCCGAGGTCACCAGCTCGATGGCCAGGACGCGGCGGAGGTTCTCCACCGCCTTGCGCAGCTTCCGCGCCGCGTGCCAGCCCATGGATACGTGGTCCTCCTGCATGGCGGAGCTGGGGATCGAGTCCACGGACGCCGGAACGGCGAGCCGCTTGTTGTCCGAAACCAGGCCGGCCTGGGTGTACTGGGCGATCATCAGCCCGGAGTCCACGCCGGGATCGGCCGCGAGGAAGGCGGGCAGGCCGTGCGAGCGGGCAGGATCCAGCATCCGGTCGGTCCGGCGTTCAGCGATGGAGCTCAGGTCCGCGACCGCGATGGCCAGGAAGTCCAGCACGTAGGCCACCGGGGCGCCGTGGAAGTTGCCGTTGGAACTGACGCGGCCGTCGGGCAGGACCACGGGGTTGTCGATGGCTGCAGCCAGTTCCCGGGTGGCCACCAGTTCCGCGTGGTCAACGGTGTCGCGGACGGCACCGGCAACCTGTGGGGCGCAGCGCAGCGAGTAGGCATCCTGGACCCGGGAGTCCCCCACCCGGTGCGAAGCGACGATCGGCGAATCGGACAGCACGCGCAGCATGTTGTCCGCGCTGGCCGCCTGGCCGGGGTGCGGCCGGAGCGCAGCGTGCAGTCCCGGCAGGAATACCTGGTCGGTGCCCAGCAGCGCCTCGACGCTGAGCGCGGCGGTGATGTCCGCCGTCGTCAGCAGTTGGCGAAGGTCGGCAATGGCCATCAGGAGCATGCCCAGCATGCCCTCGGTACCGTTGACCAGCGCCAGCCCTTCCTTCTCGGCAAGGGTGACCGACTCGATGCCGTGTTCTGCCAGCAGCTCAGCGACAGGCCGCTCTCCCCGCCCGCCGTACGTGACGCCGTCGGGCCCTTCCGCCTCGCCTTCACCCATGAGCACCAGGGCGCAGTGGGACAGCGGCGCAAGGTCACCGGAGCAGCCCAGCGAGCCGAACTCGCGGACCACGGGGGTGATGCCGGCGTTGAGGACGTCCACCATGGTCTGCAGGACCACGGGGCGGACGCCGGTGCGGCCGGAGGCGAGGGTCTTGGCGCGCAGGAACATGATGCCGCGCACCACTTCGCGTTCCACCGCCGGCCCCATGCCGGCGGCGTGGCTGCGGATCAGGGACTTCTGGAGCTGGGTGCGCAGT
Source organism: Arthrobacter sp. B1I2 (assembly GCF_030816485.1). Taxonomy (NCBI): domain Bacteria; kingdom Bacillati; phylum Actinomycetota; class Actinomycetes; order Micrococcales; family Micrococcaceae; genus Arthrobacter; species Arthrobacter sp. B1I2. The sequence goes on from NZ_JAUSYC010000001.1 coordinate 537,539, forward strand.
TCGGTGGGGATGTGGCGGTTGGCGAGGGCGCCGAAGCCGGTGGAGATGCCGTAGGCCGGGACGTCGCTGGCGGCGAGGTCGTCGATATGGGCGCGCACCGTGGCAACCGTCGCGAGGGCTGCCTCTGAGAGCACCACCTTCGCGTTGTGGCGCGCGACGGCGAGCACATCCTCAGGCGTGACGCCGACTGAGCCAAGGGTGACGGTCAGCGGTTCGTGGGTTAATGCGGTCATGTTATTTACTTTCTGGGGCCACGCGGACAGGGTTCCCTGGCCGAGCTTGCGAGGTTAGGGGGTCCGTGGGGATCATGGGGATGCGGACGCCGCGTTCTTTGGCAACGTCGACGGCGCGTTCGTAGCCGGCGTCGGCGTGGCGGATGACGCCCATGCCGGGATCGTTGGTGAGGAGGCGTTCGAGCTTCTGCGCGGCAAGGTCGGTGCCATCAGCGACCGAGACCTGCCCGGCGTGGATGGAGCGGCCGATGCCCACGCCGCCGCCATGGTGGATCGAGACCCAGGTGGCGCCGGACGCCGTGTTGAGCAGGGCGTTCAGCAGCGGCCAGTCGGCAATGGCGTCGGAGCCATCCGCCATGGCCTCGGTTTCGCGGTACGGGGAGGCGACGGAGCCGGAGTCCAGGTGGTCGCGCCCGATCACAATGGGGGCCTTGACCTTGCCTTCCTTCACCAGCTGGTTGAACAGCAGGCCGGCCTTGGCGCGTTCACCGTAACCGAGCCAGCAGATGCGTGCCGGCAGGCCTTCAAACTCGACGCGTTCCTGGGCGGCGTCAATCCAGCGGTGCAGGTGCTTGTTCTCGGGGAAGAGCTCCTTGATGGCTTCGTCGGTGACGCGGATGTCTTCCGGGTCGCCGGACAGGGCCACCCAGCGGAACGGGCCAAGCCCTTCGCAGAACAGGGGCCTGATATACGCCGGGACGAAGCCGGGGAACTCGAAGGCACGGGTGTAGCCGCCCTTGCGGGCTTCATCGCGGATGGAGTTGCCGTAGTCAAAGACCTCGGCCCCGGCGTCCTGGAATTCCACCATGGCCTGGACGTGCCGTGCCATCGATGCCTGGGCCTTCTTGGTGAAGCCTTCGGGATCAGCCTCAGTCTCGCGGTGCCACTCGTCCACCGAAATGCCCTCGGGCAGGTAGGACAGCGGGTCGTGGGCGGAGGTCTGGTCCGTCACGATGTCCACCGTGAGTTCGCCGGCCTTGTGGCGGCGCAGGATCTCGGGGAAGACTTCGGCAGCGTTGCCCACGTAGCCCACGGACCAGCCGCGGCGCTCCTCCTTGGCCTTCTGCACCTTGGCGATGGCGGCGCCGAGGTCCGTTTCCACCTCGTCCAGGTAGCGTTTGCCGGCGCGCCGGCGCAGGCGGGTCTCATCGACGTCGACAATGAGGCAGGCGCCGTCGTTCAGGGTGACGGCGAGGGGCTGGGCCCCACCCATGCCGCCGCAGCCGCCGGTCAGGGTGAGGGTGCCGGCGAGCGTGCCGTTCTCATCCCCGGTGAGTTTGCGGGCGATCGCGGCGAAGGTCTCGAAGGTGCCCTGCAGGATGCCCTGGGTGCCGATATAGATCCAGGACCCGGCGGTCATCTGGCCGTACATCATCAGGCCTTCGGCTTCGAGCCGGCGGAACTCGGGCCAGGTGGCCCAGTCGCCCACCAGGTTGGAGTTGGCCAGCAGCACGCGGGGGGCCCATTCGTTGGTGCGGAACACGCCGACGGGCTTGCCGGACTGGACCAGGAGGGTCTCGTCCTTTTCCATGGTCTCCAGGGTGCGGGTGATGGCGTCGAAGGCGGCCCAGGAACGGACAGCACGGCCGGTTCCGCCGTAGACCACCAGGTCATCGGGGCGCTCTGCCACCTCGGGATCCAGGTTGTTCATCAGCATGCGCAGCGGCGCTTCGGTCTGCCAGGACTTGGCGGTGAGCTCGGTGCCGCGGGCTGCTTTGACCGGGCGGGCACCGGTGGTGAAATCGGCGGGTGCCATGATGGGCTCCTTCTTGTGATGTATCTGTGGGAGGAAAGAAGTTCTGTATCAACTAAAGCCCTTTGATGAGGGGCTTCACAGGGGTTTTGAGGCCGAGCTGTCCGGAATCCGAGACAACCGTGCGGGTTCATTTCAGGGTGTTCATTTGGCCGGGCGGCCGTGGATCCGCAGGGAAAGTTCGTCCGCCACCTTCTGGACCCGGGCGGCAAGCACCGGCCACTCTTCAGCAGGCAGTTTGTCCTCCAGGAACGTGACTGCGACGGCGGCCGTGGGCCAGCCCAGATGGTCCGTGACGGCAGCGGCAATGGAGCCGAAGCCGGGCGTGACCTCACCGTGTTCGGTGGCGTAGCCGCGCTGCCGGACCTGGTCCAGGTGGGAGGACAGCGCGGAGTACTTCATGATGGCGCCCTCCACCTCATGCCGGGCCGTGAAGGCCGCGGCATTCGGGTACAGGGCACGCACCTGCGATTTGGGCAGCGCGGCAAGGATGGCGCGCCCGCTGGCAGTGAGGTGGCTGGGAAGGCGAACGCCGACGTCGGTCACCAGGGACGGGCGGTTCTTGGCCCGTTCCTCCACGATGTACAGAACGTCCCGTCCATGCAGGACGGCAAGGTGTGCGCTCTCGCCAATCGCGTCCACGAGCGAGGCGAGCAAAGGGCGGCCCAGCCGGGACAGCGGCTCCTGCCGCGAGTACGCGGAACTGAGTTCGAAGGCGCTGATGCCCAACCCGTAACGCTGCTCCTCGTGGAGGTGGAGCACGAATCCGTTCGCCTCCATAACCCCCAGCAGGTGGTAGACGCTGGAGCGGGGGAGGTCCAGGCTGGCCGCGATCTGCGACGCAGCCATGGGTCCGCGCCGCGACGCCAGCAACTTGAGGATGCGAAGGGTATTTTCAGCGGCAGGGACTTTGGACGCCACCTTTGATGATGCTGCCCTTGGTTCGTTGCCGGCCTGCGGCCTTGCTTCGGTTACTAACACCGGGCCCTCCTTGGCTTCTCGTGGCACATCCCATGGCTATCCGGGATCCCGTACTTAAGCATGCCCTCCTCCCGGCTTCGGGCCAGCCCGGAAACCTACGGGACTGTCTGAAATACCAGACTGTCGCCTTCCGTTGGGACTGGCCGGACTGCTTTCCCTTCCTGACCCCACATGCTCCCTTGGATAGAGTCCCGCAATGGATGAAAAAGAGGCGCTGCACCGCTATCTCCGGGTCCGGCGCGACAACCTGCTCGACAAACTGTGCCGAACGTGCCCATCACCTGGGCCACGCAGACATTCTGCGTGAACTCATCGACGGCAGCGCCGGGCAGCGTCCAGGGGATTCGAACCTCAGCAGGCGCAGCCCGCAGGAATGGGCTGCCCACCGTGCCAACATCGAAGCTGCGGCGAGGGAGGCCTGAGCAGCCGGGACGTGCCTGAGCAGCCGACGTGCCCGCGCTTGGCCGGCCCGCCCACGGTGCCCTGCTTCAGGCGCCCATCACTTCCCTGGCCGAGGCAGCCTGGACCACGGGAATTTGCTGGCCATGCACGGCGGGAGCCGGAGTCCCTGGATAACGGCGCCGGCTCAGACCCTGACAACCACTTTGCCGCGGGCCCGCCCCTCGTGCAGGTACTGGATGGCGTCCCGTACTTCCGCAAGGGAAAAGACCTTGTCCACCGCGGGCTTGACGCTGCCGGCTTCCATCAGCGACGCAAGGGCCTCGAGATCCAGGTACGTTTCCTTTGCGACAAGGCCCTTGAACTTCCGGCCGGAAAACAGGGAGACCAGCGGCGCAACAAGGGAGCGCTGAAATCCGCCGGTCAGCTTGCCACCCCCTTCGCCGCCGATGATCACCAGCGTCCCTTTGGGAACGAGCAGGCGTCGCAGGAGGGAAAGCGGCCGGTTGCCGGCCGTGTCCAGGATGACGTCGTACAGCTTCCCGGCGCCCGCGATATGCGAAGTCCTGTAGTCAATGACGTAGTCCGCCCCGAGGGAACGCACCAGCTCAACTTTGCCGGTACTGCACACACCCGTCACCTCTGCTCCGAAGGCCTTGGCCAGCTGGACCGCGAAGGACCCCACTCCCCCGCCCGCTCCAAGGATCAGCACCTTTTGGCCGACGGTGACGTGGCCGGCGTCGCGGACGGCCTGCAGGGCGGTGACGCCGGAGATCGGCGCCGCCCCCGCTTCTTCGAAAGAGAGGCTCAGGGGCTTACGGGCCACCTTGTCCTCCTTGGCGCAGACGTACTCGGCAAAGGATCCGTCGCAGGTCCCGAACACCTCGTCCCCAGGAGCAAAGCGGGTCACTCCAGACCCAACTGCTTCCACCACGCCGGCCACTTCCCGGCCGCGCACGGGAACTTTCGGCTTCTTCAGGCCGTAGCCGAAAAGCCGGACCAGGTACGGCAGCCCGGTCATCAGGTGCCATACGCCCTGGTCCACGCCGGCCGCCCGCACGCGGATCAATACCTCGCCGTCGCGAGGCTGAGGCCGGGCAATATCCCGCAACTCCAGCACATCTGCGGATCCATAGAGGTCCTGCACAACAGCCTGCACGTCAATCTCCTTCAGCCAGGAACTGGGCACAATCTCAAGCAGTTCATCCGCCCAGCTACCGGCGGCCCCTCACGCTATGGAAAAGCCGGAGTCGAGTCAAGGGTTATGCAGGTCAGGACCGGAAAAGCAGACGGATCAGCTGTTCGTCTGGAATGAAAGACACCAAGCGCCCGTGAGGCCCGTCACGTCCTGCATGGAAATGGTGTGCTGGTAACCGGCTCCCCTCCCGATGACGAGAAGGTATTTGCATGCAACCAGCTCCAACCCCAACCCGGAACGAAACCGCGGCCGAAAAGCACAAGCCAACTGGCGCCGTCGGACACGTCCTCAACAGGGGACTCAACGTCCGGCACATCCGCTTCATGGCCCTGGGATCGGCGATCGGCACCGGCCTCTTCTATGGCTCAGCCTCCGCCATCCAGAAAGCCGGCCCGGCCGTTCTGCTGGCCTACATCATTGGCGGCGCAGCCGTGTCCATGGTGATGCGCGCCCTCGGCGAAATGGCTGTGCGGCATCCGGTGTCCGGCTCCTTCAGCCAGTACGCGAGCCGGTACCTTGGCCCCCTTGCCGGCTTTGTGACCGGCTGGACATACGTTTTCGAGATGGCCATCGTGGCCATCGCCGACGTCACGGCCTTCAGCATCTATATGGGCTTCTGGTTCCCGCAGGTGGACCGCTGGATCTGGATCCTGGCCGTCATCTGCTTCCTCGCCGCGTTGAACCTGCTCAGCGTCAGGGTCTTCGGCGAACTCGAGTTCTGGTTCTCGTTGATCAAGGTCGCGGCCATCATCGCCATGATTGCCGGCGGCGCGGCACTGATCGTGTTCGGCTTCCAGGGCGGCGGCTCCACAGTTACCCCGGGACTGGGCAACCTGGTTGAGCACGGCGGCTTCTTCCCCAATGGCTTCGAAGGCCTCCTGGCATCGTTCGCCGTGGTGATGTTCGCCTTCGGCGGCATCGAGACCCTGGGCATCACGGCCGGCGAGGCAGCGGACCCCAAAAAGGTCATTCCCAAGGCCGTCAACACCGTCCCGGTCCGCGTACTGCTGTTCTACGTCCTGACCCTGGCAGTCCTGATGAGCCTCTTCCCGTGGGACCAGGTGGGCACCGGCGGCAGCCCGTTCGTGCAGATCTTCAGCGGCCTGGGCATCCCTGCAGCCCCCCACATCCTGAATGCGGTGGTGATCACTGCCGCACTCTCGGCCATCAACAGCGACATCTTTGGAGCCGGGCGCATCCTCTTCGGGCTCTCCAACCAGGGCCACGCACCGGCCGCCTTCGGCAAAGTCTCCCGTCATGGGGTGCCCTGGATGACAGTGGTCATGATGGCGGGGATCCTGCTGGTGGGAGTGGTCCTCAACGCGGTCATCCCGGAGGACGTGTTCCTGGTGATTGCCTCGATTGCCACCTTTGCCACGGTGTGGGTGTGGGTGATGATCCTCGCGTCCCATGTTGCGATGAAGCGGGAAATCGCCCGCGGGGGCCTGCCGGCGTCGGAATTCCCGTCCCCGTGGTGGCCCGCTGCCTCTGTCCTCACCATCGCGTTCATGGTGCTGGTGATCTCCATCCTGGGTGCATTCGAGGACACCCGCATCGCCCTGTACGTGGGCGCAGCCTGGCTTGGGCTGCTGGTCGTGGCGTACCGCCTGTGGATCAAAGGCGACGGACGACGCCGGGCCCACCTTGAGGACGAAACGTCGCCGCTGCCGGTGGTCGGGACGGCCCGCAGCAGCAAATAAGGCCCGTCCACAACGAAAGGTGCCCGGTCCAAACAGCGGACCGGGCACCTGCCTGTTCTTACTCCTGCACCTCCGTCGCGGCGGCACGGACCGCCTGGCCGAGGGACGTCGTCGGACGCCCTATCAGCCTGCGAAGGTCCCCGGTGCTGACCAGGAGATCGCCGCGCGCAATGCCCAGGTCGGAGTCCGCCAGGATCTCCGCGAACGCCTCGGGCACACCCACCCCGGCGAGCAGGCCGGCATAATCCTCCGCGGGCAGGTTGTTGTAGGTGATGGTTTTGCCGGTGGCTGCACTGATCTCGGACGCCAGCTCCGCCATGCTGAACGGGCGGTCACCGCCCAGTTCGTAGACCTTGCCGGCCTGGCCAGTCGCCACCAGCACCGCGGCGGCGGCGTGGGCGTAGTCGGCCCGCGCGGCCCCGCTGACCTTACCCTCTCCGGCGCTGCCCGCGAGCGCGCCCTGGGCGAGGGTTCCGGGCAGCTGCTCCGTGTAGTTTTCCAGGTACCAGCCGTTGCGCAGCAGGACGAACGGAACACCGGAGTCGCGCAACAGCGCCTCGGTGGCCTTGTGTTCCTCGGCCAGTTTCATGCCCGTGGTGTCCGCATTGGCGATGCTGGTGTAGGCCAGCAGCTCCACGCCCTCGGCCTTGGCGGCATCGATCACGGTGCGGTGCTGTTCCACCCGCCGTCCTACTTCGCTGCCGGAGATCAGCAGCACCCGCCGGGCGCCTTTCAGGGCAGCGGCCACCGAACCGTCGTCGGAGTAGTCCATGGGCCGCACCTGCACCCCACGCCCGGCGAAATCAGCCAGTTTTCCAGTGGAACGGCCGGCGGCGACGATGTCTCCCGCAGGTACTCCGCGTTCGAGGAGGGCTTCAATAACGTGGCGGCCCAGCTGTCCGGTGGCGCCTGTAACAACGATGCTCACGATGGTTCCTTTCGGGGGTTTTGCTCTGTCAGAGGGCATAACCCCCGCGTTCCGCTGTAACTTCCCATTAGTGAGTACGCACTTTGAAGTAAGGTACTGACCTTTAGGTAAGCTGGCGGGCATGGAAGCACCTCCGCACGCCGTTCCCCTCCCGCAGGCCTTTGCCGACGGCGTGTTCCCCGCCGGGTGCCCCAGCCGGACACTGCTGGACCACATCACCAGCAAATGGGGCGTACTGATCCTGCTCGCGCTGTCCGAGGGGGAACAGCGCTGGAGTGATTTACGACGGCGGGCCGAGGGCATCAGTGAGAAGATGCTGGCACAAACGCTGAAGACGCTTGAGCGCGACGGGCTGGTCAGCAGGAACGCCCAGCCCGTCATCCCGCCCCGGGTGGACTACAGCCTCACGGAGCGCGGCTACGAAGTGGGCGCACTCCTGGTGCCGCTGGTTGCCTGGGCGTTCGAGAACGCCGAGGACATCATCAACGGGACTGGACAAGGCAAGTAGTACTGCCCCCGGAATTCGAGTACCTGTTACTGATGTTGCTGGTGTGAATAGCGCATAGCGTAGTCGTACGGTGGCGGCCGGAATGGGAGGACCATCCTCTGCTGGGAGCGTTCCGCCAACCAGCACCGTTAGCAAGCGGCAGGCTGCCGCCTGGAGGAGTTGGTCACGTGGGCACGGACAACTATGCACAGGATCTTTCCCGTATGGGCGAGCCCGTCAGCATCCGCGATGTACTGGGCCGGGCCCTGGGCCGGATGGCGCGGGCGTTCAGCCCGCAATGCCCTTACCGGGTAGGGGACACGGTCATAGGCGACGACCCCTTCAGCGGCAGGCGCGAAGGGGTCGTCGTATGGCGGGACCGCCGATCAGTGGGGGTGAAGACCACCTACGGCGTCTTCTTTTACGACCACCGGCTGGTCCGGCTCCTGGACTAGCTTGGAGTTTTTGGACAGATAAAGGGGCTTCCAGGCCGGCAAAGTCCCCGTACGTGTCCAAAAACTCTGCCTCTCCTAGCGCGCGGACCAGCCGCCGTCCATGGTGTAGCTGGCGCCGGTCACCATGCCCGCGTCCGAGGACGCCAGCCAGGCCACCAGCGATGCCACTTCCTCCGGCTCCACCAGGCGTTTGATGGCGGATTCGGTGAGCATCACCTTGGCCAGGACTTCGGACTCGGGGATGCCGTGCACCTGGGCCTGGTCGGCGAGCTGCTTCTCCACCAGCGGCGTGCGCACGTAGCCGGGGTTCACGCAGTTCGAGGTGACACCGTGCTCCCCGCCCTCCAGCGCCGTCACCTTGCTCAGCCCTTCCAGGCCGTGCTTGGCGGAGACATACGCGCTCTTGAACGGGGAGGCACGGATACCGTGCACCGAGGAGAGATTGATGATGCGGCCGAACTGGTTGGCGTACATGTGCGGCAACGCCGCCCGGACCAGCAGGAACGGGGCCTCCAGCATCAGGGTGATGATCCTGCGGAACTCCGCCGGATCAAACTCCTCGATGGGGCTGATGCGCTGGATCCCGGCATTGTTGACCAGGATGTCGCAGTCTAGGCTCAGCGTGGCCAGGGCGTCGACGTCCAGCAGGTCCACGGCCCAGGCGGTGCCACCCACCTCATCGGCGAGTGTCGCAGCAGCGGCGGAGTCGACGTCGGCCACCACCACTTTCGCTCCCCGGGCGGCGAGTGCGCGCACGCACGCCGCGCCGATTCCGCTGGCACCGCCGGTGACCAGCGCCTTGCGTCCATTCAACGTGTTGTCCATTGCAGTTCTCCTTTGTGCGCCCGAACGGTCCGGTGGCCCGGCAGCTCAGCGGTGCCCGGCGGAAAGCAGGCCTTCGCGGGCGGCGTCTTCCTTGTCCACGTCTTCCAGTGCGATGCCCTTGGTTTCACGCAGGCTCAGCACTGCCACGACGGTGATGGCGCAGGCCACCACCAGGTAGATGGCGGTGGGCACCCATGAGCCGGTGTCCTTCAGCCACTGGGTGGCCAGCAGCGGTGCCAGCGAGCCGGCGAAGATGGACGTGACCTGCGAGCCGAGGGACGCGCCGGAGTACCGCATCCGGGTGGGGAACATCTCGGCCATGATGGCCGGCTGACCGGCGTACATGAGTCCGTGGAGGCACAGGCCGATGGTCACGGCAAGGACGATGACCACTGCGTTGCGGGTGTCGAACATCGGGAAGGCGAAGAACGGCCAGGTGGCACCCAGGATGGCACCGGCGAGGTAGACGGGCTTGCGCCCGATCCGGTCCGCCAGCCGGCCGTACTGCGGGATGACGGCGAAGTGGATGACGTGGGCGATCAGCAGCGCCAGCAGGAGCGATGAGGTGTCGTACTTGTGCACGCTCTTGAGGTAGACAATGGCGAAGCTGACCACCAGGTAGTACATGATGTTTTCCGCGAACCGCAGGCCCATGGCCTGGAAGATGCCCTTGGGGTACTTGCGGACCACCTCGAACACGCCGTAGCTGACGGCCTGTTCCTTTTCCACGAGCGCCTTGGCTTCAAGGAAGATGGGCGCTTCGCTGACGTGGGTGCGGATGTAATAGCCGACGAAGACGATCACTGCGGAAAGCCAGAAGGCCACGCGCCAGCCCCAGCCCAGGAACGCCTCGCTGCTGAGCGTGGTGGACATGATGTACAGCACCAGGGTGGCCAGCAGGTTGCCAACCGGGACGGCGGCCTGGGGCCAGCTGGACCAGAAGGCACGGGTCTTGTTCGGGCTGTGTTCGGCCACGAGGAGGACTGCTCCGCCCCATTCGCCGCCCAGAGCGAAGCCCTGGATGAACCGCAGCGCCACCAGCAGCGCAGGGGCAAGGTACCCGATGTCGGCGAAGCCCGGGAGGCAGCCCATCAGGAACGTGGACACGCCGATGATCACGATGGTCAGCTGCAGGGTGGGTTTGCGGCCCAGCTTGTCACCGATCTGGCCGAACACGATGCCGCCCAGCGGCCTGGCGATGAAGCCCACGGCGTAGGTCAGGAAGGCCTGGATGATCCCGTCCAGCTCATTGCCGGTGGCGGGGAAGAAATACTTGCCGAAGACCAGGGTGGCGGCGGTGGCGTAGAGGAAGAACTCGTACCACTCCACCACTGTGCCCACCATGGAGGCGGCAACGATTTTCTTCAGTCCTGATCCTTTGGGTGCATGCCCGGCTTCGTTTGCCCGGCGTTGCTCAACGCTCATGGTTCTCCTCAGTGTCCACATTGACACGTGCTGTGATCTCCAGCACAAGTGACTCAGATGAGTATTGCTGCACAAAGCAGGCACTTCAATGCCCAAAGCGGCACTGAACGTGTGCACAATTGCAGATATGAATGCGAACCCCGATGACCTCCTGGTCCTCCTCGCGGTGTCACGCTCCGCCAGGTTCACGACGGCGGCCCAGGCGTTGGGCTTGAACCACACCACGGTTTCCCGCAGGATCGCTGCCCTGGAGAAAGCGCTCGGCGGCCGGGTGCTGTCCCGGGCCGCCGGCGGCTGGGAACTGACGGAGCTCGGCGAACGGGCCGTGCAGGCGGCGGAACAGGTGGAGGCGGTGCTGGGCACGCTGGGGCCGGCCGGCCAGGCACCCGACCCGGTTACCGGCGTCGTACGCATGACCGCGACTGATGGCTTCAGCGCGTACATTGCCGCCCCTGCCGTGGCGCGGCTGCGCCGGGACCATCCCGGCCTGAGCGTTGAGGTAGTGACCATGACCCGCCGTGCCCTGCAGCAGCGGTCCGGGCTGGACATTGAGGTGGTGGTGGGTGAGCCGCAGGTGCACCGCGCCGAGGCCATCCGGCTGGGTGAATACCGCTTGGGAATGTACGCCTCCCGCGCCTACCTCGCGGAGCACGGGACACCGGCAACCGTGGCCGAACTGAACCGGCATCCGCTGGTCTATTTCGTGGATTCGATGCTGCAGGTGGACGACCTCGACGCGCCGCGCCGGCTGGTTCCGGCCATGCGTGACGGCCTCACCTCCACCAACGTGTTCGTCCACGTGGAGGCAACCCGGGCCGGCGCGGGCGTCGGGTTTCTGCCGTGCTTCATGGCGGACCTCCATGGCGACCTGGTCCGCCTGCTGCCCAGTGAGATCGGTGAACTGCTCCCCTACTGGATGGTCCTGCGCCCGGATTCACTGCGCCGGCCAGCCGTTGCCGCCGTCGTGCAGGCCCTCCGGGAACAGATGGCCGCACACCGCGAAGCGCTCCTGGGCCGGGTTTAGGTTTCCGGCACGGGGTCGTGGCGGACTGGGGCTCCGGCCGCGAACGCACGGACCTGGGCGTCGTCCCAGAGGTGCGCGGGTACTGCACCACCCAGGAGCCGGCGCCGCAGCCGGGGGTCTTCAACAATGGGCGAGTCGCTGCCGGCCATCACCATGTTTCCGTAGCGCCGGCCCTTCAGCATGGCGGGATCGGCGATGATTACCGTGTGTGCAAAGGTGGCCGCGATGGTGGCCGCGTCCTCCCGGGCGTTCCTGAGGTCAGGGGCGTCCCCGGAGTTGGCAACGTAGAGTCCGCCAGGGGCCAGGACGCGTTTGACGTGCCCGTTGAATTCCGCGGTGGTGAGCGGGCGCGGGGTGTGGGCACCTGCAAAGACGTCGCGGATGATGAAGTCCCGGGTATGGGCCGTCAGGGTCTCCGTCACGGCCCGGGCTTCCCCTACGCGGATCCGGAGCAGGGGCGCCTTGGGCAGGTCGAACCAGCCGCGCACGTACTCGGCCAGCTTGCCGTCAAGTTCCACCACCACCTGCCGCGCATCCGGGTAGGCCGCGGCGAAGTAGCGCGCCATGGAGCAGGCCCCGCCGCCCAGGTGCAGCCCGCGCAGCTTGTGCTCCTGCAGCCCGCGCAGCTTTGCCGGGGATGCATCCGACGGCGGCCAGCGGGACTCGATGAGCGCCGCCATCCACCGCATGTACTCGAAGTCCAGGAACAGCGGATCGGCGAGGTCGATGTGCGAGCTCATGACGCCGTTGATTTTCAGGAGCCAGCCGGTGGAGTTGTCCTGGTCGGCGATCAGCTCGCAGTCGCCGGTGTCGACGTAGTAGACACCTTCAACAGGTCCGCTTTGGCGGGAACCGGCCGGCACCTCCACAACTCCGGCCACCGCACGCATGCCGTTCCGGCCCCCTGACCTTCCGCGTTTTGCCATTACCCGTGCCACGCTTCAGTCATGCTTTAACCTTAGTTGCTGGCACTTCAGCTGCTGGGCACGGCCCCTTCGCCCTCCCGGATCCGCTTCACCACGGCGGTGGTGGACCGTTCGGCAACGTAGTCGAGGATGGCCACGCGGCCGCCGTACTCCTCCACGGCCGGGGTCTCCGCCAGCATCTCCGGCGTGTAGTCCCCGCCCTTGGCGTACACCTCGGGCCGGAGGCGGCGGATCAGCGGGCTGGCGGTGGGGGTATCGAACACCGTCACGTAGTCCACGCAGCTCAGCGCGGCCACCACCGCTGCCCGGTCGGCCACGTTGTTGATGGGACGGCCGGAACCCTTGAGCCGGCGCACCGAATCATCACTGTTCAGCGCCACCACCAGGATGTCGCCCAACTGCTTGGCCTGGTTGAGGTACCTGGTGTGGCCGCTGTGCAGCACGTCGAAGCAACCGTTGGTCAGCACGATCCGCTGCCCTTGGGCGCGGTGCACCTCCAGCTGCCGCTCCAGTTCGTCCTCGCTCAGGGCAGTATCCGCGAAGGCCTCCAGGTAGCGGCTGAGCTGGGCAGTGCTGCACACAGAGGTGCCAGGCTGGTGGACCACCACGTCGGCGGCCGACTGGGCCAGGTCCAGGCTGGCAGTCAACGGCAACCCGGCGGCCCGGGCCAGCGTCAGCGCCGCCACGAACGTGTCTCCTGCGCCGGACGCCTGTTTCTCTGCGGCCGGCCGGGCCCACGTCCGGTGCCGCACGCCGTCGGGCATCAACAGCACGGTTCCGTCCCGGTCCAGGGTGACCACCACAGCCTGCGCTCCGGTTTCCTGCAGCAGCGCCTCCGACTCCGCGCCCACGGCTTCCACCCGGTCCTGGCCCTCCGGCAGTTTCCGGTCCAGCAGCCGCGCGGCTTCCTGCGCATTCGGGGTCACCAGGTCGGGCTGCAGGGCAGCCCAGGGCCGCGGATCGTGGGCGTCAACCACCACCAGCGGACGTTTCCCGCCGGCGGTACCACTGCCAAGGACGTCGGCAAGGACCGTGCGGACCGGGTCCGCCACCACGCCGGTTCCGTAGTCGCACACCAGCACGGCGTCCTGGCGTTCGACGGCGGCACGCACCGAGGCGGCGAGCGCGCCGAGGGCGTCGGCCGGGACAGTCCTGGCCGAGTCGTCGAGGCGGAGCATCACCTGCCCGCCGCTGCTGATCCGGATCTTGGTGGTGGTGACCATGTCCGGGTGGGTGTGCAGGTGCTGGACATCGATGCCTGCGGCGGCAAGCTGCCCGCGCAGGTCCTCACCGGCGTCGTCGGAGCCGATGATCCCGGCCACCGAGACCTTCGCTCCCAGGGCTGCCAGGTTCATGGCGGTGTTGGCCGCGCCGCCCGGGACCGATTCGCGGGACTGGATATCCACCACGGGGGCGGGGGCTTCCCGGCACAGCCGCTCGATGCTGCCGCTCCACCAGCCGTCGAGCATCACGTCGCCGATGACCAGGATGGCGGGCTGTTCCGCGGCCAGCCGGCCGGGGAGCCAGTCGGACAGTGCCCGCTGGGTGGACAGGTCGATGGATTCCGGTGATGCGCTCATGGCCGGCCCTGTTCATCGCTGCCGGCCACGGGCTCCGGGTCGTTGGCGGAGCCCGACGGTGCCGGTGCGGGCGGGGCGGCGATGTGCACCACCTTGACCTGGCTGAATTCGTCCAGCAGTTCGGGTCCGTAACCGAACCCTGCGCCGCTCTCGCCGCGGGGCTGGGCTGCGCCTCCGGGGGCACCGCCAAACACCTCGTTGACCTTCACGGTTCCCACCGGCAGCGCGGCCACTGCCTGCTGGATGTGCGCGATGTTGCTGCTCAGGACGGTGGCTGCCAGGCCGTACTTGCCGCTGCACGCCAGGCGCAGGCCGTCGTCGAACGTGTCCACCACCTGCACCGGGGCGACCGGGCCGAACGTTTCCTCCGTCATGACCTGCATCCCGTCGGTGCAGTGGAGCAGGACGGTGGCGGGGTAGAACGAGCCGGGCCCGTCCGGAAGGGCACCGCCTTCCACGGCCCGTGCGCCCTGGGCCAGGGCGTCGGCAATGTGGGCATGGACGGCGTCGCGCATCCGCAGGTCCACCAGCGGCGCCACGCTGCCGTTCCCGTTGCGGAGTGCGGCCTCGGCTTCCAGTGCGCTGCAGAACTCCGCGGCGATGTCCTTGTGGACATAGATCCGTTCCACAGCGGTGCAGATCTGGCCGCTGTTGCTGAAAGCGCCGATGGCGGCCTGCTCCGCTGCCCACCTCGGGTCCACGTCGCGGTCCACCAGCAGGGGGTCGTTGCCGCCGTTCTCCCTGATGACGTGGGCGCCGGTAAGGGCTCCCGCGCGGGCAATCCGCGCACCGGAGACGCTGGATCCCACATGGGCGATCACGTCCACGTCCGCCTGGGACAGCGCCGCGCCCACTCCTGCGCCCCCGGAGATGGTCTGGAAGACGCCGGCAGGAAAAGCCGTTGCCAGTACCTCTCCCAGCGCCTCCCCCAGCCGCGGGCACCGCTCGCTGGGTTTGTGGATGACCGTGTTGCCTGTGACCAGTGCGGCGCCGATCAGCCCGCAGGCCACAGCCACGGGATCGTTCCACGGGGTCAGCAGGACGGCCACGCCGCGCGGTTCGGCAAGCGTGTAGTCGGAGGCGAGCCGGTTGCCGCGGAGGCTGTGTCCGCGGTGGACCGGGCCCAGCTCTGCGTATTGTTCCAGGGTGGAAACGCCGGCGGCAATACCGGCCAGGGCCTCGTTTTCGGGCCGGCCGGTTTCGCTGGCATTCAACCCCGCGAGTTCCTTGGCTGCTGCGTCCAGGGCCTTTGCGGCTGCCCGGAGGGCGGCGCCCCGTTCGGCGGGTGCGGTTGCCGCCCAGCCGGCCGCCTCACCGCGCGCCACGCTCACGGCGTGGTTGACTGCGTCCGGGCCCGCTTCGGGCACCGTCCACAGCACTTCACCGGTTCGCGGGTCCTGGATGGTGATGCCGGAGCCCTCGACTGTCTCATTGCCTGCGGTTGTTTCGGTGGCTGTGGTGGGCATGGTGTTCCTCCCGCCTTTCGGTGCTGGTTATGTGCCGGTGGTCCTGCTGCGGCCACCGGAGTGGTTGTGGCCGGTTGCGGCTTAGGGCCAGGAGCCCTCTTCCTCATGGCAGATCAGCATTTCGCGGACCTCGCAGCCGGTGGGCTGGTTGAGTGCGAACAGGATGGCCTGCGCGGTGTTGGCGGGGTCGTTGAGCCGGGAGTCGTCCTGCGGCTTGTACTGCTCCGTGCGGTCGTCGAAGAACCGGGTTTTCATGCCGCCGGGGATCATGGTGGTGACACCGATTTCGCCGCCGGTTTCCGCGGCCAGGGCGTGGCTGAATCCCACCACGCCGAATTTGGAGGCGCAGTAGGCGGTGGCATCCGCCACGGCGCGCTTGCCAAGGGTGGACGCCACGGTCACCACGCGGCCGTGGGTTTCCTTGAGGTAGGGCAGGGCGGCGCGGACCACCGAGACCGTACCCATCAGGTTGACGCCGATCACCTTTTCCCACTCGGCGGCTTCGACGTCGGCCAGCTTGCCGCAGCGGTCGATCCCGGCGGCGGTGACCACCGCGTCCAGGCCGCCCAGCGTCTCTGCGGCTTCACGGACGGCGTGCTCAACGGCCGCCCGGTCCGCGACGTCCACTTCGAACGCCTTCACGCCGGAGACGCTGCTGATGTCGCGGTCCAGGACCACCGGGGTGCCGCCTGAGCGAAGAACGGCGTCGACGACGGCGGCGCCCAGTCCTGAGGCGCCGCCGGTAACCAGGACGCGGCCGGGCGTGGTGGATGCAGTTGCAGTTGGTTCTGCAGTCATGGTGTTCCTTTCAATGGGGAAAACAAGTAAACGGGTTCAGCTGACCTTGGCGAGTGCGTCCGCCAGGCCGGTGGTGGAGCGGGCGGGGTGGAACGGGACGGTGAGGCAGCGGCCGCCCCAGCTTTCCACCAGGTCGGCTTCGGGCAGGCGGGCTCCCTTGTAGTCGCCGCCTTTGACCCAGATATCGGGGCGGAGGCGGTCCAGCGCGGCTTCGGGCGTGTCCTCGTCAAAGACCATCACCGCGTCCACGCATTCCATCGCCAGGAGCAGTTCCGCCCGGTCATGCTGGCCGATGATGGGACGCTCCGGTCCTTTGAGCCGCCGCACCGAGTCGTCGGAGTTGAGGCATACGATCAGGCAGTCCCCCAGCTCGCGGGCGGCGGCGAGGGACCGGATGTGGCCGGCATGGATCAGGTCGAAGCAGCCACCGGTGGCCACGACTTTTCCACCGTTTTCGCGCACCGAGCGGGCCAGAAGCAGCGGCTCGGTGGTACGCCGGCCGGGCGCCGGCACCGTCCGGGCATCTCCGGTGGCAGCATCGGATTCTGGAGTATCGGGCAGCGCCGAAACTCCCCCGGCGGCCAGGAAATCCGCAGCGTCATGCACTGCCAAAGCCGCCGCTTCGGGCAGGTCGCGGCCGGCCAGGAGGTGCACTGCCAGGCTGGCGGCCAGGCGGTCGCCGGCCCCGCAGGGATCGCCGGCCTCCACCCTCGGCGCGGGAACGGCACGGGAAGAGCTCTCGCCGCGCCGCAGCAGGACGGCCCCTTCCTCGCCCCTGGTCACCAGCACGGCCTGGCTGCGCCAACGCTCCAGCAGGATTTCCGCCACGGCCTCAGCGGAACCTGCCTGGCCGGAACCTTGTCCAGCGCCTGACTGCACCGCCTTGGTGGCTTCGGAAATGTTGGGGGTCACGACGGCCACCCCGGGCACCGGATCCGGGCCCGACGGGTGCGGGTCCCAGATGATGGGCACCTGATCGGCGAGCCGGGCCAGCAGGTCGCGCAGCTGCGCGTTCGCTGCCAATCCCCTGCCGTAGTCGGCAACGATGACCACGCCGGCTTTTTCCACGGCACGGAGCATGGCGGGGCTGACGTCCGGCACGGGCGTCCTTTCGCAGCCCTGGTCAAAGCGGACCACCGGATGGGAACCCGCCCGGACGCGGGTCTTGACCGGAGAGGGGTACCCGCTGGTCCCTGCCACGAGCCGCACCCCGGCGAGGTGTGTGCGGAGCTGGCTGCCGGCGTCGTCATTTCCAAGGACCGTCACCAGGGTGACGGGCCAGCCGTCCTGCGCCAGCATCCGGGCCACCAGGCCTGCACCGCCTGCACGGCGGCGGACTCCGGAAACGTCCACAACGGGAACAGGGGCGTCCGGGCTGAGCCGGGTGGCCTCACCGGAAAGGTCGACGTCGAGCATCACGTCACCCACGACCACGATCCTCATGGCCGGCCCCCGTTCGCCAGTCCCGGGACAAGGGATGGGGTGTGCCGGGCAACCTCAAGGTCGAAAGCCCTGCAGACGGCATGCAGGGCGATCAGGTGCCCTTCCTGGGCGTTGGCGTTCAGGGCGTCGACCATGACGGCCTCATCGCAGGCATCCGCCAGCGGATTGGGTCCGGCGCCGGTGAGTGCCCAGGTGGTCATGTTGAGCCGGGACGCCGCTTCCGCCGCCCGCAGCAGGTTGGGGCTCTTGCCGCTGGTGGACAGCAGCATCAGCACGTCGCCGGAGCGGCCGTGCGCGCGGACCTGCCGGGCGAAGACCTCGTCGTAGCCGTAATCGTTGGCAATGGCGGTGACCGCGGATGATTCGGCGTGCAGGGAGATGGCGGAGAACGGGACCCGCTCGCTGTCGAACCGGCCCACCAGCTCGGCGGTGAGGTGCTGCGCCTCCGCGGCCGAGCCACCGTTGCCGGCCGCCAGCAGGCGTTGCCCGCGCAGCAGGCGCTGCGCCAGCTCCACGCCCCAGGCGGCGAGCCGGCCGGACTGGCTGCGGAGTGAATCCAGGGCCGGAAGAACATTGTCCAGGTGGGTTCGCACGGCGTCGGCGCTGGCCGGATCCACGAAGGTGGCGCCGGGGATTACCGCGGGCAGCGCCGGCGGCGCGGTCAGGGTGCGCAGGTCTGCTTCGCGCAGGGACCATTCGGCAGTCACAGCACGGCTCCTTCCATCGGTACAACGCCGGCGGGGGCACCGGCCATGGCCAGCTGGTAGGCCTTCTCGGTTTCCGCTGCCACCCGGTCCCAGGAGTACCGGGTGCGGGCGCGCCGCTCTCCGGCCTGGCCGAGTTTGGTCCGGAGGGCGGGGTTTCCCAGCAGCAGTGACAGGGCCGATGCGATGGCCTCCGGGTCCCGCGGCGGGACGTGCAGGCCGGTGGTGTGGTCCACCACCGTGTCCCGGAGCCCGCCCACCGCTGCTGCCACCACTGGAACGCCGCAGGCCATGGCCTCCAGTGGGACAATGCCGAACGGCTCGTACCAAGGGGCGCACACCACGGCGTCCGCGCTGCGGAAGATGCCCGGCATCTCAGCCCGGGACACCTGCCCCTGCAGGGTCACCTGTTCAGACACGCCGAGCTCGGCGGCAAGGTCCAGCAGGCGGCGGATTTCGGGGTCGGCGTGCATCACGCTCGAGTCACCGCCCCCGCCCACAATCAGGAGCTCGACGTCGTCGAATCCTGCCGCCTTGAGGTAGGGAAGCGCGCGGATCACCAGGTCCACGCCTTTGCGCGGCACCAGCCGCCCTACTGAGAGGATCCGGTACCGGCGCTTGCGTGCGGCCGCCGGGCCCTCCGGCGAGAAGAAGCTGAGGTCCACACCGCAGGGGGCAATGGAGATCTTGCCGGTGGCGATGCCCATGGCCTTGAGCTCGAAGACCTCATCCGAACACGTTGCGATGATCCGGTCCGCGGAGCGTCCCACGCCTGGTTCCAGCCAGCGGCGTGCCTCGGGGCTGGTGTCCTCGGCACCCTGGTGCCTGCGCTTGACGGTCCCCAGGGCGTGGAACGTCTGCAGCATCGGTACGCGGTATCCGGTGTGGGGCCGCCGGGCGGCGTCCAGGGCAGCCAGGCCGGACATCCAGAAGTGGCCGTGCACCACATCCGGCGGCCGCTGTCCCCAGTCGCTGGCCACGCCGTCCGCGAGTTCGCCCATATAGGGCAGCAGCTCATCCTTGGGCACGTGCCGGGCCGGGCCGGCGTCCACGTGGACCACCTCCAGGCGGCGCCCCACCCGGACCCGTTCAGGAAGCTCCGTTGCGTCCCTGCGGGTGTACACGGTGACGTGGTGGCCCCGCTGGGCAAGGGCCTCGGACAGTGCGGCAACGTGAACATTCTGCCCGCCGGCGTCCACCCCGCCCAGTGCCGCCAGCGGACTGGCGTGTTCGGAAATCATGGCGATCTTCATGGGGTCTTCCTCTCCCGCGCCGGAACGAGGATCCGCTCGTCCGGCCGTTTGTTGACGGGGTGCCGGGGCCGGTTCCGCAGGTCCGCCAGGAGCTCGTCCCAGCGGTCCTGGAACTTGCCCAGGCCGTAACGCTCCAGTGCCGCCTCACGGGCGGCGAGTCCCCGCCGTCGGGCTTCATCCGGATTGGCGACCAGCCGCGCCGCGCAGCGGAGCAGTTCGTCGACGTCGGCGGAGACGGCGCCGGCTTCCTGCGGCACCGCCCGTGGGGCCTCCGTGGTGGCAAGCACCACCACCGGCATGCCCAGGTGCATGGCCTCCAGGAGGGACAGCCCCAGCGAGGTCCAGCGCATGGGGTGGATGTAGACCCTGCAACGCGCCAGTTCCCGGTGCAGCTCACGGGTTTTCAGGTCGCCCCTGGAAGTCAGGCGTGCAGCGTCGATTCCAGTGGCTTCGGCCAGGCCCTCTGTCTTCATGCCGAACACCTGCAGCGGCGCCACGGACGCGAAGGCTGGCAGCAGGTCGGTTCCTGTTACCCGGCCGCGCCGCACCGGTTCGTTGACCACTACGCCAAGTTCCGGCAGCTCACCGGTGTAGAGCTGTCCGGGATCGGGGATTCCGTGCTCGATCACCGTGGTGGGAGCAGAGCCGTTGTCCCAGGCCAGCCGGTTGAAGTGGGTGACGTGAACCACCGGAATACTGTTTTGGTCGGCGAGTGGATGGCTGGTGTTCGGGAAGTTGCCTTTGGGCGTGTTGTGCTCCACGAACACGGCCGGAAGATCGACCCCGGGCGTCCGGCCCAAGGTGCGGACCACTTCATCGATCTCTTCCGGGCGTTGGAGGACGACGGCGTCCACGGAGTCGGCGTCGAGCGTCGCCAGGTCCACCTCCCGCGCTGATTCAGGCCAGTCCCTGCCGGCGCGGCCCAGCCCCCAGGCTCCCCGTTCGGGCAGGACGGGAAGCAGGTACTCATGACGGCCGCGGACAAAGGCGTCCGTCCAGGAACCGTGGACATGCCAGAGCAGGATTCTCATCTGTTGCGGGCCTTTCTACGGGTGCTGACGTGGGTGCTGAAGGAGCTCACTCCGCTGATCAGGCGTTCCACCGCCGCCACCACTTCCTCCGGGGACACCGAGTCGAGGCAGGGGTGGCCCGGGATGGGGCAAACCCGGGCGCGGGACATGCGGCAGGGTGCGTTCTGGTCCCCGAGGAGTTCCAGGGGCACGCCATAGGGTGCCCAGCGGATCGCCGGGACCACGGGGGAAAACAGGCACGCCACCGGTGTTCCCACCGCGGCGGCCAGGTGGGCCGGCCCGGTGTTGCCGCTGATCACGGCATCCGCGCCCGCCATCACGCCGGCCATGGTGGGAAGGTCGGTGCGCCCACCGAGATCCAGCGCCGAGGGGCCGGCCACGGTGGCGGTCAGCGACTTCTCGCCCGGACCCCCGGTCACCACCACCCGGTACCCCGCACCCTGGAGAAGTTCGACGGCGGCCGCATGGTGCAGCGGGGGCCAGGCCCTGGCGGGAACAGCGGCTCCGGGGTGGACCACGACGTACGGTTCCTCACCCACCAGGTGCGTCACATCGGGAACGGAGCTGACGTGCAGCTTTCCGTCGTCGCCGGCGGGAAGCCGGAAGCCGGCGGCCTCGGCGATACCCAGCGCCCGTTCCGCCTCGGGCTGGTCTTCGGGGAAGTCCTCCCCCGGCTTGAGGCGCACGTCCAGCAGCGAACCGGCGTAGTCGGTTGAAGCGCCGGTGATGCGCTCCACGCCTGCCAGCCGCAGCAACAGGGCCAGCGGCAGCGGTGACTGGTGGAAGGACGTGAGGATGACTGCTTCGGTGATCCGGGAGTTCCGGACATATTCGATCAGCCTGTCGGCGTGCGGGCCGGTCATCCGTGGCGCCGGGTTCATGATCCAGGGGCTGTCCCAGCTGTAGACCTCGGCGACGCCCGGGAGCATGGCGGCCGCAGCTTCGCCCTGCCTGCCGCACAGCATCACAACGTGGTTGGTGCTTCCGCCGTGCTGGGCGCGGCCGTTGGCCACCGCGCGGACCGCTGGACCTGCCAGCAGGACATCGCCCATGCTGTCCAGCCGGGCCACCAGGACGCTCCCCATCAGGGCGTCCCCTGCAGCAGGCCGACGGCGGACGCCAGATCGGAGGCGACCAGCCGTGCCGCAGCCACCTCTTCAGCGCGGGTCACGGGCGTGGGAACCAGGACTCCGGTGGCGCCGGCAGCCTCGGCAGCCCCCACGTCGGCGCCGATGTCCCCGATAAGGGCAGCCTCCGATGCGTGGATGCCCAGTTTGCGGCAGGCGCTGTGGACCATTCCCGGGGCGGGTTTGCGGCAGGCACAGCCGTCCTGCTCGGCGTGGGGGCAAACTTCCCACACGTCAAAAGGTCCCAGCAGTTCTTCCACCCGGGCATTGACTTTTGCCACGTCCTCGGCCGTGATCAGCCCGCGGGCAATACCTGACTGGTTACTGATCACACCGGTGGCGATTCCTTCTGCCCGCAGGCTGTCCAGCACTGCCTTGGCACCGGCCATTGGCCGTACTTTGCCGGGGTCCCCGTTGTAGGGCACATCGACCACCAGGGTCCCGTCCCGGTCGAACAGGACAGCCCGGAGCTTGGAGGTTTCAGAGCTTCCCATAACCAACCAGTTCCCCCCTGCTGCTGCTCCTAAACAGGGCCGCAGGCTTTTTCAGCTGCAGTAGCGGGTTCTTGCCGGGCGTTTGAACAGGCAAGATAGGAAGCCTGTTGCTTTAGGTGCTCCTTCCGTTGCCCGCCGAAGCCCTTCTGCGCAGCCTTCCGGCAGGCCGGCGGCGAGAGCTCCTGGAGCCGTCGTCCGCCGTCGAACCAGTGACAACGCAGGGCTGTCTGGGGCGGCCTTTACCTGGTCCTCGTGCCGCCGAAGCGGCGGCCGGCAGCAGTGCCCGCACTGCTGCCGGCATGCCCATTCCTGGTTTGCCGGAATGGCGCAACGTGGTTGGCTGTCTGGTCCGCGCGAGCAACCCGGGACGACGTTTCATTGGCGGCAGCATCCTCCGGCCCACCGAACTGGGCGCTTGCCTCGAGGCGGCGCTGCAGTTCCACCAGCACCTTGGCGAGGCGGCGGGACACCTGCATTTGGGACATTCCCAACCGCTTCCCCAGCTGAACCTGTGTTTCCTCGCAGAAGTAGCGGCGGTACAGGAGCTCGCGGTCTGAGTCGTCCAGGTCCTGCATGGCGTCGCGCAGGCAGGCGAGTTCCTCGAGCCGCTCCAGGGGCGTTTCCGGGCAGGCCAGGATTTCGCCAATGGACGGTGCATCCGAGTTCGGGTTCACGGCGTCAAGGGAGTCCGGGTGCATGCTGCTGGATGCCGAAATGGCTTCCTGCACCTCA
The DNA here is from genome assembly GCF_030816485.1 of Arthrobacter sp. B1I2. Classification (NCBI taxonomy): domain Bacteria; kingdom Bacillati; phylum Actinomycetota; class Actinomycetes; order Micrococcales; family Micrococcaceae; genus Arthrobacter; species Arthrobacter sp. B1I2. The sequence goes on from NZ_JAUSYC010000001.1 coordinate 560,501, forward strand.
GCGGGGTCAGTCCCCAGCTCGCCGGCCAGTTCGGCAACGCTGGGGTTCCGGCCCAGCGACTGGGTCAACTCCGGCTCTGCCCGGAACAGCCGGGTCCTCAAGTCCTGGATATGGCGGGGCGGGCGCACAACCCACGTCCGGTCGCGAAGGTATCTCTTCAGTTCGCCGGTGATGGTGGGCGCGGCGTAGGCGGGAAAGCTTTCACCCTTGGCCTGGTCGAATCCGCGTGCCGCCTTCACCAGGCCCAGGTAGGCCACCTGGTTCAGGTCTGCGCGCTCCCGGCCGCGGGCCTCGAACCGGGCGGCGAGGGCTTCGGCGAGGTCCAGGTACCGTAGGACCAGGTCATTCTCGAACGTCTCCCGCAGCCGTCCTGATGTGGCGGGAGGAGCTTGTTGTTGTGCCGGCTCGGACTGCTGGTGATGGACAGGCGCAGCGTCCACGGCAAGTGCGGCAAAGGACTCGGGCATGAGTGTTGGTTCCCTCTGTCTGGTTCCGAAAGCCTGCGGCAAGACTTAGAAGTAGGAAATCATAAGGTTGCTTATAAAACAATCCTTCTCCGCTATAGGCTCGGCATGTAAGACGGAACCGGACCACCGGCCAAGGAGTCGTTATCATGCGCATAGCCATCACGGGAGCCAGCGGAAACGCAGGAACAGCATTGCTGCGCAATCTTCAGGGCCAACTCGCCCGGAAGCCCGGCAGCCTGCAGCTTGTCGGAATCAGCCGCCGGCTGCCCAATACCTCCCAGGACCCCTACGGCGGCGTGCAGTGGCACACCCTGGATGTGGGCCTGGAGCAGGACAGGCCGCAGCTGGAGGAGGCGCTCGCGGGCGTTGATGCGGTAGTCCACCTGGCGTGGCAGATCCAGCCGAACCGCAATCTGGCGCTCCTGCACAGGACCAATGTCACGGGCACGAGGAATGTCCTGGAAGCTGCCGCCAGGATGGGCGTGAAACAGGTTGTGTGCGCCTCGTCGGTGGGCGCCTACTGCAAGGCGGACAAGGACCAGCGGAGGGACGAGTCCTGGCCGGCAACAGGCATGGCCGGCTCGCACTACAGCCGCCACAAGGCGGAGCAGGAAAAGCTCCTTGACGAGTTCGCGGCCGCAGAGCCAGGCATTACTGTCGCCCGGCTGAGGCCGGGACTCATTTTCCAGGGAAGGGCGGGAAGTGAAATCGGCAGGTATTTCCTGGGGCACGCATTTCCGCGGCTCGTACCGCGGAAGCCCTGGGTTCCGCTGCTGCCGGTTCCGGACAACCTGATCTTCCAGGCGGTCCACGCGGATGACGTGGCAGAGGCTTACTGGCGGGTGGTGGACCAGCGGGCCAGTGGCGCCTTCAACATTGCCGCCGAACCGGTTTTGACTCCCCGGGAGCTTGCCCGCATCCTTGGCGCCAAGAGGATCCTTCCCATCCCCATGCGGCTGCTTCACGCAGTGGTGGACCTGACTTGGCGGGCACGTATTCAGCCCACGGATTCGGGGTGGGTGGAGATGGCGGCCGGCGCACCCATCATGGACACGAGCCGCGCACAACGGATTTTGGGGTGGGAACCGAAAGTGTCATCCATTGACGCGGTCAAGGAACTCCTGGCAGGCATGGGAACGGGGAAAGGCATTGACCCTTCCCCCGTTCTCAGGCCGCGGCAGACCATCCCTGGCTTACGGCGCCGGCCCTAGCACCCGCGACTGTTTTTGCCGCGGGAGCGGCCAGCCTTAAATGCCGGTTCGCGGATGTCCCTCATCGCGCAGATCACGTCCACCGGAAGTGTCCGTGGCGTCCGATTGCCGCCTCCGTGCCGATTCAGCGTCCGGCCCGGTCGTATTGGCGTCGTCGGCAAGGGTGTCAGGGCTCCCTGCGTCGCGACGTCCGGCGTCGGCATGCCCTTCCCGGCGATCCCGTCGGCTGCCATCCGCTCCGACGTCGGGATCGAGTTCGTCAGCCTTCCGGGCATGGGTGGCAACGTCACCCCGCAGGGACTGGGCTTCATGGGCCCGCTGCTCGGCTTCCTGCCGAAGGCGCGCTGCGTCAACCTGTGCCTGCTCAGCATCAGCCCGCGCCCGAATGGCCTTAGCTTCCCGCTCACGGGCATCAATTTCCATATTCTCGGCTTCACGCCGGATTTCGGCAGCCTTTTCCCGGTGCTCCTGGTCCCGTTTCTGCTGGGCAGCCTTCCGGCGCTTTCCACCGGCCAGAAGGAGCACCACGATCAGTGCAACGACAACAATGGCAACTACCACCCATACCCATGGAGCTGTATCCATTTTTCCCACCACTTTCCACTTCGTTGTGACCGGGCAGGCCCTCGCCATTCCGGCTGACATTTTTGGAACGGTTATAACTCGCTTAGCAAGGGTACTTACTTTTTATTAGTAACCATGCTTATCATTTTACGGCCAGTATTGCTGGTTCTTGATCAACAACCGGCCTTCTTGGAAAGAGAGAGCGAAGATGACAGAGAACCAATGGCCCGAGGACCCGGCTTACACCACTTCCTCCGGGCAGTACAGGAATCCCTGGCGAGCGGGAGGCCACCACCTTCCCATCGACTGCCAGCCCATACGGAGGCGACGCCGGAACCGGCTACGCCACCGCCGATGAAACCTCTGGATCCTCGCGCAAAGAGGCTGCAAAGGAAGAAGCAGCCGACGTGGCCCGTACTGCGGCGGGGTCCGCCCAGGGCGTTGCCCAGACTGCCAAGAGTGAGGCCGCGAACGTGGCGCATGAGGCGAAAACCAACGCGCAGGACCTCCTGCACCAGGCCAGGTCGGGACTGACCAGCCAGGCGGGCACGCAGCAGCAGAAGGCAGCGGAGGGCATCCGCAGCATTTCGAGCCAGCTGCAGAGCATGGCCAGTGCCCCGGACCAGCAGGGCATGGCTTCGGACCTCGTCCGGCAGGCGGCCGAGCGGACCTCCTCGATGGCGTCCTGGCTGGAGAACCGGGAGCCGGGTGACCTCCTGGACGAGGTCCAGCGGTTCGCCCGCAACCGTCCCGGAACGTTCCTGCTCCTCGCCGCCGGCGCCGGCGTCCTGGCCGGACGCCTCACCCGCGGCCTCACCGCAGGCGCACCCGAATCTTCCACCACTACCTCTTCCGGCGCCGCGGGCCTGTCCGGCCAGTACTCCGGCAGCACCTACGGCAGCGAGTACGGCCAGCCGTATCCCCCTGCCGGCGGTACCGTTCCCCCGCCGCCTGTCCAGCTTCCCGGCCCGGCCACCACTACGGCCGGTTACGACGGCGGCGCACCGGGCAGCAGCTATCCCGAGGCTTCGGGTGCGGCCAGCGGCCTTGACAGCCCGCAGCTGGTGGAGGAGCCATGGTCCGGCAACCAGGTGTCCGACGACCCGCTGCGTGACCGCGACCTCGCCGACGATCCCATGGCGAACGATCCCCTCACCCAGGACCGCGCGCGTCGGGGCCAGACGGGTGGTTTGTGATGAGTAGCCAGATTCCCGAGATGCCGCCCAGTGAGGCGCATGTGAAAGCGGACAACGCGTCCCTGGGTGAGTTGCTCGGTGACGTGACCCGGGACCTGTCCACCCTGATGCGCCAGGAAGTGGAACTGGCCAAGGCCGAACTGAAACAAACCACTTCCCGCGCAGGCAAAGGCGCCGGCATGCTCGCCGGCGCCGGCGTCGGCGGACACTTCGTCCTGCTCTTCCTGTCCCTGGCCCTGATGTGGGCCCTGGGCGCCATCATGCCCCTGGGCTGGTCCGCGCTGATCGTCGCCGTGATCTGGGGCATCATCGCCGCGGTCCTGGCCTCCATGGGCCGCAAGGAACTCAAGCAGATCAAGGGCATGCCCCAAACAGGCGAAACCCTCTCAGAAATTCCCCCAACCCTAAAACCAGGTGAGGTAAACCGATGAGCGAAAACCCTGACGTCATCCGCGCAGACATAGAAGCCACCCGGGCACGCCTGGGCACCAACGTGGACGCCGTGGCCGACAAGGTCACCCCGTCCAACATCGTCCACCGCCAAACCGACAAAGTGAAGGGCGCCGTGAGCGGGGTGAAGGAGAAAATCATGGGAGCAGCAGACACCGCCACCACCAAGGTCCACGACACCACCAGCACCGGTGCCGGGCACACCACCAACGCCATGCACTCCGCCGGGGACAGCCTGCACCAGGCCGGGGACACCGTCTCGGCCAGACTCTCCGACGCCGGCCAGGCCGTCTCCGCCGCTCCGGACCAGGTCAAAGCCAAAACCCAGGGCAACCCCCTGGCCGCCGGGCTGATCGCGTTCGGCGCCGGCCTGCTGGTCTCCTCACTGATCCCGCCGAGCCAGAAGGAACGCGAAGCCGCGGACCAGCTCAAAACCGCAGCCCAGCCCCTGGCCACCCAGGTCACCGACGCCGCGAAAACCATGGCCCAGGACCTCAAGGAACCAGCCCAGGAAGCCATGGAAAACGTCAAAGCCACCGCCACCGACGCCGCCCAAAACGTCAAGACCGAAGGCCAGCAAGCCGCCACCGACGTCAAAGACCGCGCCACAGACGCCAAAGACAACGTCCAAAACACCTAGCCCACGGCGGCCGCAGCACCCGCAAGGCAACAGCTTTTATCGACAGGCCGGCACCGCCACCCGCGGGGCCGGCCTGTCCGCTTCGGCCCCCTGATTTGAGAGGACGCCCCATGGCCACTCACGACGATTCCGAGACCAGTACCGCGAAGGCGGGCCAGGCTCCGGATCCAAACGACGCAAGGAAACCCGACAGCCCGAGGGACCTGGATAAACCGTCCTGGAAATACATCACCAAAAAGACGCTTCGGGAGTTCACCAAGGACCAGTGCCCCGATCTGGCAGCCAGCCTGACGTACTACGCAGTGCTCTCGCTGTTCCCGGCCCTGCTGGCACTCGTTTCACTGCTTGGCCTTTTCGGTGATCCACAGAAGACAACCAACGCCTTGCTCGAGATCGTGCGCGGCTTCGCTCCGGCAGAGACTGTCAACACGATCAGCGGCCCAGTGTCGGAACTGACCAGCGCCCCGGCCGCCGGGTTCACCCTGGTGCTCGGCCTCTTGACCGCCCTGTGGTCCGCCTCCGGATATGTAGGTGCTTTCGGCCGGGCCATGAACCGGGTCTATGAGGTGGATGAGGGCCGTGCCTTCGTGAAGTTGCGCGGCACCATGCTCGCCGTCACCCTCCTGGCCGTGGTCATCGTGGCGCTGCTGGCCGGCATGCTGGTGCTCAGCGGGCCGGTTTCCGAGGCAGTGGGCGGCCTGATCGGCCTCAGTGGCCCCTTCCTCACGGTGTGGAACATCGCCAAATGGCCGGTAATGGTCATCCTGATCGTTGCCATCATTGCCGTCCTTTACTACGCCACACCCAACGTCAAGCAGCCCAAGTTCCGGTGGATGAGCATGGGCTCGGGCATTGCCTTGTTCGTGTTCCTGATCGCTTCGCTTGGCTTCGGCTTTTACGTAGGCAACTTTGGCAACTACAACAAGACCTATGGCGCGCTGGGCAGCGTGATCATCATGTTGCTGTGGCTGTGGATCCTGAACATGTCACTGCTGTTTGGCGCTGAGTTCGACGCAGAGGTGGAGCGCGGCCGTCAACTCCAGGCCGGCATCAAGGCAGAGGAAACTATCCAGCTGCCGCCGCGGGACACCAAGAAGAGCGAAAAGCTGCAGCAGCAGATCGAGGAAGACATCAAGCACGGCCGTGAACTCCGGGAAAAGTACAGCTCGGAGGAGGACCTGGACGGCCAGGACGGCTCCGGCGACAGTCAGGATGAGCAGCCTGCCGGCAACGGGCAGGCCGGCGATTCCCACGGGGAGCGGCACCGCGACAGGGTTCGCGAGAAGGTGCAGCACCGCGCGGGCAACGGAGAGTCCGACGACGGCGGCCGGCACAGCAGGGACGCTTAGCCCGGCGGGTGCAGCCGCTGCGCACGGGGACCAGTGCGCAGGGGGACTAGGCAGGACCTTCGAGATGGAGGAAAATTCATCTTGAAGGTCCTGTTGTTTTTCCCGGGATGCAATACTCCGGGTATATACGGGGTCGGCGGTGAGATGGCCTCTTCTGAGACCGAGGCCAGTCCCCCCAGTCGCCGCCGGCCCCCCTCGCAACTCCCCGGGCCCTGGCCTAACTGGACAAAACGCCTTGAACTGCAATACTTTCTTGAATACCTCGCCGGGATCCTACGGAAACCGGCAGGTCCGCTGAAGCAGCCGGCGGCATCACTGTCAACCCTTAATGAGCGGACATGCCTGCTACCCATTTTGAACAGTTTCTTGCCGAAGCAGTTGTCCCGGACAGGGAGCCCGGACTGGGCCTCGGACGCGACGAGCTATACGGCCTTTATACAAGCTGGTGCCTTCTGCACAAGGCCGAACTCCAGTCGCCGGCCGCCCTTTGGGAGGCCTTGCAGGACGCCGGAATCAACCCGGACAGCAATAACCTCTCCATGACTGGACCAGCCGCGGCCGACTACATCGTGGCCAGCGCCCCGGACCTGGTGTAACAGCCCGGTAAGCGGGCCTCGTGAAGCGGGCCGATGAAAGGCCAGGGACGCTTCATGGCAGAGAGAGCTTAGAGAGAAGGGCTGTTGCCGTTGGGCAGCAGCCCTTCTCTGCGTCCCAGGCCCGCTCCGTCTTCCGGACAGCTCATGGCTGGGCAAGCGCCAGGAGGTACGCGGCAACCCCCGGGTACCGCCTACTGTTTTTGCGGGAGGATGCGCGCCAGGGCGAACCCGTCCCAGCCCTTGGAGCCGACGGTCTGGATGACGGTGGCGTCCAGCCGCGGGTGGTCGCCGAGCAGCTTGAGTGCATCAATGATCCCTGGCGCATTGACGGGGTCGATCTCCGGATCGAGTACCGCCCCCTCCCAGATCGTGTTGTCCAGGACGACGGCCGCACCCGGCCTGCCGAGCCTGACGGCCCAGTCAAGGTAGCGGCTGTTGTTCTGCTTGTCGGCGTCGATGAAAATGAAGTCGAACGGCTCCCTGTCCTCTTCCTCGAGGGCGGCGAGGGTATCCAGTGCGGGGCCCAGCCGGATTTCCACCCTTTCCCCCAGGCCGGCGGCGTCGATATTGGCCCACGCCACCTCTGCATGCTGGGGCAGGTATTCGCACGTGACAATCTTGCCGTTGTGGGGAAGTCCCCGGCCCATCCAGATGGTGCTGCAGCCCGCCAGCGTCCCGATCTCCAGGATGCGGCGGGCACCGGACAACTGCACCAGGAGTTTCAGGAGCTTGCCGGCGTTTGGCGCCACCTCAATGGCCGGCATCCCGGCTTCGGCCGCAGCGCGGATGGCCTGCTGGACGGCTGCGTCCGGATGCACGACAGCACTGGATAAGAACTCCTCAGTGGCAATCCACTCCGGCCGGGGTTTGTGCTCGAACATGGGCACAGTTTGGCACGCGGTGTCCCGGGGGTCCAGACACCGCGCCTCCCCAGCGCAGGCTTAGGGCTCCTGCGCCAGGGCGTTTTCGAGGCGGTCCACCTTCGCCGTCAGCTCGCCGCTGTAGCCGGGCCTGATGTCGGCCTTGATCACCAGCGAGACGCGGCTGCCGTAGCGTCCCACGGCCTCGGTGGCCCGCTTAACGACGTCGAACACTTCATCCCACTCACCCTCAATGGTGGTGAACATGGAATCCGTCTGGTTGGGCAGCCCGGACTCCCGGACGATCCTCACCGCGGCTGCAACGGCGTCGTGCACGGACGCGTCGGTTGGCCGGGAGCCCTCGCTGGGAACGCCTGATGGGGCAACAGAGAATGCAAGCAACATGCCTCCCAGTCTCGCATGCGGCCTGGCGCCGCCGCAGGCCCGGGCGCGGCTGCCCGCCGTCACATAAGCCCCTACCCCGCAGTAACGGTGTTGGCCCCGGGCTCCGTTGCTAACCTTTTGGGCATGAGCCTCGCAGTCGCCCGAAAGCCCCTCCGCGCAGACGCAGCGCGGAACGTGGACAAGATCATTACGGCGGCGCGCCAGTGTTTCCGGGAGTTCGGCCCGGAAGTGCCGCTCCAGACCATCGCAACCACCGCGGGCGTGGGCCCGGCAACCTTGTTCCGCAACTTCGCGGACAAGGAAGAACTGGTCCTGGCAGCGCTTAACCGGCAGCTCCGGCTCACCGTGGACCCCGTCATGGACGGCGCCCTGGCCGATATTGATGCCGCTGCCGGGCTGTTGCGCGTGCTCGAGGCCCTGATGTCTGCCGCAAGCGACGACGCCAACCTGCTGTGCGCCGTGGCCGGCCGGCGGGAACTCCTCACCGGAATCACCGGATCGCTGATGGAATCCATGAGCGTCCTGCTGGTGCGCGGGCAAGGCCAGGGAAGCCTGCGCACAGACATCTCCATGACGGACATGTTCCGGCTGCTCGCCATGCTGATCGGCGTTGTGGACACCATGGAACCGGGCTCTGATGCCTGGCGCCGGCCCCTGGCGCTGGTCGAGGACGCCATCCGCACGGTCCGCCCGTCACGCCCGCTTCCCGTGCTGGTTCCCGTCCCGGCTGCCGCAGCACCTGGCATCCCCGCCGGCACCATTGTCGGCACACAGCAGGTGCAATAAACTCAGAGCGGGGTTAGGCAGCCAGCCTCGATAATTGCGAGATGGAGCAGACCCATGCATCTTTTCGTGCGTATCCGCCCTGCAACGGCCACGCTGCGATGAACAGCTCAAAGCTTTTCCGGTTCCTCACTGATCCACGCGGGCCGGAGGAAGTCCTGCCTACGCTGACATCCGGGGAACTCGTGGAACTGCTGGACGCCCTGTACCAGAACCTTGATACCCCTGAGCCTGAGTTCGGCGCGCAGGTCTGGTACGAAATGGGCGTCGAAGAAAGCTGCCGCAGGGCCGTCTCCCCTGACGGCGCCGCCCACGGGGTGGCCTAGCTACCGCTGTATCCAGCTCCTGCCAACCGGTCAGCGCCGCCCGGTTGTCAGGAGTCTTCCCGGCCTGCCTGCCCGGCGCCGGTTTCTTCCGCTTCGGCGCTGCCGTCAGTGCCGCGGGGCGCCTGTCCAGGTCGTGGCGGCTGTCCAGGTCCGGGACGCTCATTTCCCTCGTCCTGGTGTCCCTGGTGTTCGTGCCCCTGGTGCTCATGGAACTCGTTGGGGACGTGGTGCTTCGCCTCCATCAGATGCTGCTGGAGTTTCTCCTCGGCATCCCGGCGCCGCCGTGCGGTGTCCCGCAGTTCACGCGTTGATTCGGAGCCGCGGGGGTCCAGGTAGGCAGGCCGCTGCTTCCCGGACTGCTCCGCGGCAGGTACTCCAGCGCCATGCGCCTCGGCAGCGCTCTCTCCGGTGTCCTCGGTGCCGTGGCCGTCTTGCGGCTCAACCGGCGGTGACTGTTCGTCCATCTCGATTTCTCCTTTGGTGGCCGCCTGGGTCTTGGCTGCATCTCTTCCAGTCCACCACATATGGCATCCGGGATGTGGGTCCGCTAGGCGTTGCCCGCATCTGCACGCTTGCGGATTTCCTGCCGCACCAGGGCCTGCAGGGCCGGAACGGACGACGACGGGTCGAGGCCAAGTGCCGCACGGAGCCTTTGGGAGAGAATTTCCAGGTCCTCTTCCGGTACGTCCCTAAGGCCGGAAAAGCGCTTGAAGAAGCGTTTGGCTGGGAGGCCTGCACGCCGTCGGGCATTCTTGTGGCGGGGTCTGCCCGCCAAGCCCCCCAAAAGATGCAGCTGATTTTCCATGGTCGCCGTTCATAGGAATGCCATGGCCAACTGCATAAGCCGATCTCATAGTACAACCGCCAACCCGCCTGTAAAGTGACCTGCGTCACGACTCTTGCCGGCGGGCACCCTGTCAGTTCCAGCCCAAAGCCCTCAGCAGAGCAGCTGTGCCGGCTCCGGCGATGACCACCACCAGGAAGGGTGCCCGGCACACCAGTGCGATCGCGGCCGCGGCAAGCGCCCCCAGCCTGGCGTCCGCGGCGAGTCCTTGGCCCGACACCACGGCGTTCACCACGGTCAGGGAGGCAAGCAGGCCGATGGTCACGGTGCCCGCAACGCGTGATATGCGCGGGTCCTCCAGAAATCGGGCGGGCACGAAATACCCCACGATTTTCCAGGCATAGGCAAGCGCGCAGGCCACAAGCAGCCAGATCCACAAGCTCATGCGCCTGCCCCCGGATCCGTGCCTTTCGTACTCTGCCCGTCCGTACGGGGGCCGCTTACCTCCCGGTGGTGGCCGGGGTGATGCCCGGCGTAAGGCTCGATGTCCGGCTCAAGGCCCTCGTCACGGCGCCCGTGGCTGAACCAGCCCATCAGGGCGGCCACCAAGGCAGCCACCAGGATGGGTACGCCAGCAGGCACAAAGGGAACGGCAACTACGGTGGCCACGGCGCACACCACCGCGATGGCGACGGGCTCCCTGCCCTTGAGACGCGGCCAGAGCAACGCCAGGAAAGCGGCGACGGCGGCACCATCGAGCCCCCACTGCTTGGGATCGCCCAAGCTGCTGCCCGCTACCGCACCCACGGCCGTGAAGAGGTTCCACAACACGTAGACGCCAATCCCGGCAGCCCAGAATCCACGCCGCTGCTCGGCCGGGTCCGTCTGGCCCGTACTGGTGGCTGTGGATTCGTCGATGGTCAGCTGCGCGCCTACGTACTTGCGCCAGCCGGTGGGCCGCAGCAGCGCGTTCAGCTGCATGCCGTAGATGCCGTTGCGCATGCCCAGTAGGGTCGCAGCGCCCATGGCCGCGATACCCGAACCACCACCTGCCACCACGCCGATGAATGCGAACTGCGAACCGCCGCTGAAGAGGAGCAGGCTCAGGGCCATGGTCTGCCAGAAGTTGAACCCGGATGTCACGGCGAGCGCCCCGAAGGACACCCCGTACAGGCCGGTGGCGATGCTGATGGAGATACCCACCCTGACCGCCGGCGAGGCCAACAGCTTCACATCCGTGCTCCAGTTCCAGCTGCCTGCAGCGAGGGTTTCCGCAGGCTCCAGGCCCACACGATCAGCGGCGCCTGGAGCGGCAGCCGGACGGTGTGTATCTTCCGCCGGCGGGGTGTGCCCTGCGGGCCGTATGCCCTTACGAGGGCGTCAACATGTCCTGCCAGGAAGGCGGTGAACATCGCCGTGAGGGCCGTGGCAGTCAGCTTTCGGGTAGGCGGCAGGATGATTCCGACGGCGGCTGCCAGCTCCAGCAGCCCGCTCACGGCGATCCACTCATCCCGCGACAGGATGGCCAGCGGAGGGTTGACTACAGCGTTTTTGTTCGTGCCGGGTTCCGGATCTTGGCCAAGTTCCGGATCCCGGCGGCAGAGATATTCCGGAACTATGTCGCGGTAAAAGCCGGGATCCCTGAAGTGCTTGCCCGCGCTGGCCAGCAGGGCTCCCATGGCAGCTGCGGACAGGTTTTTGACAGCACGGCCGGACCAGGGAAAAGACATGGAACCACTCAATCACAGCCGCGGCGGCGGCCAGAAACCGGTGGGTTAGGGCAGGCCGGCGACGGCGGAACCGCCGCGTGCGTGCGGCGGTCATGCCCAGGCCGGCGGCGAGCTTCCGTAGGGCGGTGGCGGGGACGGGTAGTCCAGCCGCTGGCCCGCGGCCATCAACGGCGGACCAACATAGCGGAGCTTTCCGTAGCTGCTGTCCATCCACCGGTATTCGGGTGCGGGCACTTCTGCCGGGCGTTCAGTGTTCTTTGGAAGGGAAAACAGTTCCTCGGCGGTGCGGGCAAGCGACAGGTGTGCGGAGCCACCCGTCCCCGCCTCCCGGCGTCCATCCAGAAGGCGGACGGCAGCCGCAGCAACGCCGTACCCTGTGGCGTGGTCCAGCGCCTGGACCGGAAGGGCACCTGGGCGCCATCCGCCGTCGTCGTTGTCCTTCCCGTAGACGTGCGCGATTCCGCAGGCGGCCTGGACGATGCTGTCAAAGCCGCGCGTACCGCTCCATGGCCCCGTGCTGCCCCAACTGTCGAGGGTGACCACCACCAGCCCGGGGTGCGATGCCAGAAGTTCCCCCGGGTTGAGCCCGAAGCGGCCAAGGGCGCCGTGCCGGTAGCCAGTAATAACGACGTCGGCACCGGCCACGAGCTGCTGGAGGTCGTGCCGGCTCTGCGGGAGCCCGAGATCAGCCTCCGCGCTGCGCTTGCCGAATGCCGTGTCCACGAACTGGTCTTCGATTTCCGGTAAGGCAGGCGGGTCGATCCGCAGGACGTCGGCTCCCAGCGCCGCCAGCAGGCGGGTGGCCACCGGCCCAGCGATCACCCGGGTCAGGTCCAAAACCCGCAGCCCGTCCAGGGCCCGCAGCCCGTCATGGGGCAAGCCGCTATGGGGCGGGCCGTCGACGTGCCCGTTACCGGCGCCGGAACCGCCGCCCGCAGCTGTCGCCGCTGCAAAATCCTGCAGCCCTAAACCGGCTGTGGTGCCGTTGGCGAACTCGAAGGCAACCCAGGGCCCGGAGCCCGCCGCCCGGCCCATGTCCGAGGCCAGCCATTCACTGCGTGTCCTGACGGCCGAGGCTATCCCGCCGTGGCCCTGGATGGCGGCCTCGGCCTCCAGGGCCGTCATGGAGCGAAGTTCCCGTTCAACCCCCTCCGCGGAGGTGGCACCCAACGCCTGCAGCAGCCGCTGCTCATGGTGCGGGTAGTTCGCGTGGAGCCGGATCCAGCCGTCGCCGGTGCGCCGGAAGCCGGAGAGGGGCGCGAAGCCTTGCGGTGCACGTCCGGCGATGCGCAGGTGTCCGAAGGAATCGAAGGCAGCAGCAGTGAGCTCGGGTGTGGTGCTGAAACGGCCAGGGGTGCGGGCATACAGGTTCAGCGCCGCAGCCGCGGCTCCTACGGACTGCAGTGCCAGGCCTTCGACGTCGAGCGGCCCGGCCCACCAGCGGCGCGGGGAATATGGACCCGGCGAATACAGGCGCGGGGTGCCCATGTGTCCGCCCTACTTTCCCTGCGGTGAGGCCATGTGGAGCTGGTCAAGGACACGGGCCGGCACGTTGGTGGTGATTTCCTGGATGCCCAGCTCCTGGCAGAGGGCCACGTCCTCCGGCGAGTCCACGGTCCACACGCGGAAGCGCCGGCCGGATTCCAGCCAGCGGCGAATGGTGCCGGGGCGCTCGCGGACATAGTCGATGCCAGGGCCCGCCATGCCCACCTCGCAGTCGTCCAGGATCTGTTCACCCTCCAGCTGCGTGGCCTTCATGAAGTTGGCGATGGCGCCGCCGGCAATTGGCCCCACGCCCAGTCCACCGCGGATCTCGTGGATGGTGAGATCGTCGACGAGCTGGCAAATGTACTGGGGCGGGACGGAGCGGAGCAGATGGCGGACGGAATCCGGACTGAAACTCATGAAGGTCACGGCCACGTTGTCCACCGTGGAGCTCCGGGGGTCCCAGCCCTCGCTGCGGAGGACCTCCAGCACCCGGTCCTCCAGTTTCAGCTGGTAGGGGCTGGGATGTTTCAGCTCGATGGCGAGCCTTACGGCGCGGCCCGCTCCACGGAGGACGTCCAGCAACTCAGGGAGGGTGAGGAGCTGTTCCGAGCGTGCCCCATAGGTTTCGGGGATGCGGACGCCCTTTCCAGGACGAAAAATCCAGCTGGTGCAGCTCGCGCAGGGTCCGTTCAGCCACCGGCCCCGTCCCGTCCGAGGTGCGGTCCAGGTTGGCGTCGTGGAGCAGGACCAGGTGCTGGTCCCTGGTCAGGTGGACATCGCACTCCACCCCGTCCGCCCCGTCAGCCAGGGCCTGCAGGTAGGCGGCGCGGGTGTGTTCGGCGTAGGCGCCGCTTGAACCGCGGTGGGCAAAGACCAGCGGCCGCTGCAGCACTGACTCGTCAATTGTCATGGACACACGGTAGCCGACCCGCCCCCGCCTTCGGGGCTAGGCTTGGCACATGCAGGTGAACTCTGAGGCAACTACTGGGCCAACCACGCTGGAAGACCCCACCGAAGCAGTGCAGCAGGTGCGGCCCGGCACCAAGGCGGCAGGCGCCGTCGTAAGCCAACAACTAAGTGCCGGTGACGCCGAAAAGGCGGCAGCGCTGCGGAAGATGAAGCTGCTGGCGCTGGGCCTGCTGATTGCCATGGCCGTGATTTTCGTCTTCGCGTTCGCGCTGCAGAAGGAGTATCCGTGGCTGCAGTACGTGCGCGCGGCGGCTGAGGGCGGCATGGTGGGCGCGCTCGCCGACTGGTTCGCCGTGACCGCGCTGTTCAAGTACCCCATGGGCATTAAGATCCCCCACACTGCCATCATCCCGCGACGGAAGGACCAGATCGGCGCCTCCCTGGGCGAGTTTGTGGAGACCAATTTCCTTTCTGAACAGGTGGTTCAGGACAAGCTGGCGAGCGTTAATATCGCCCGCCGGGCGGGTGTTTGGTTGGCCGCGCCCGGCGGCGCCGACAGGGTGGCAAAGGAGGGCGCAGCGGTCATTCGTGGCGCCTTCAAGGTTTTGAATGACGACGACGTCCAGGCCGTCATCGAGGGCATGGTCCGCAAGCACCTGCTCACGCCGCCGTGGGGGCCTCCGGTGGGCCGGCTGGCGGAGCGGATTTTCCATGACGGACACCATCACACGCTGGTGGACCTGCTGGTGGACCGCGCGGCGGACTGGGTGGACGACAACCACGAAACCGTAACGCACCTGGTGTCCGACCGGTCCCCCACCTGGGTTCCGCAGTTCGTGGACGGGCTGGTGGGCGACAAGGTCTACATCGAGATCCTGAAGTTTGTGCGCGCCGTCCAGGCGGACCCCCGCCACCAAGTGCGGCAGTCGATCGACAAGTACCTCAACGACCTCGCGCAGGACCTGCAGCATGATCCGGCAATGATCGCACGCGCAGAGGACATCAAGGCACAGGTCCTGGGTGACCCGGAGGTGCGCGAGCTCGCCTCGCGGACGTGGGGCACCGTCAAGAATGCCCTGCTTGGCGCCGTGGACGATCCCCACAGCGAACTCACCATCAAGTTCAAGGCAGCGGTGCGCGATTTTGGATCGCGGCTCGTGGAGGATCCGGAACTGGCCGGGAAGGTCAACGCCTGGATCGGCGACGCCGCGGGGTACCTGGTCAGGACCTACCGTTCGGACATCGCAGGGGTCATCACAGACACTGTGGCGCGGTGGGATGCGGAGGAAACCTCGCAGAAGATCGAGCTCCAGGTGGGCAAGGACCTGCAGTTCATCCGCATCAACGGCACCGTGGTGGGGTCCCTGGCCGGGCTGGCGATCTTCACGGTGGCGCACCTGATCTTCGGGTGATCTGTTGCCGCGGGCTTGCGACCCGGATAAATTCTGACGACGCGGAGGTTACTTTTCGCACCCCATATATGGGGTGCGAAAAGTAACCTGCGTAGCGCCAGTTAGCGTGGGTGTCGAAATTCCTACGCGAAGGGCTCAAGCCCTACGCCGGCAGCCTCAAGTCCTGCCCGTACGCGGGCGGCCAGCTCTATTGCGGCAGGGGTCCCGCTATGGAGCCGCAGCGAATCCGGCCGGACCGCAACCACCGTTCCGTCCACGGCCACCACTTCGCCCTTCGTAGCCAGGCGGACGGCGCGCTCAACCACTGCGTCGACGTCGTGCAGGACCGCATCCTCCCCGGACAGCGGCAGCAGACTGCCGTCGGCGAGGTAGGCCCGGTCGGCGAAGGCCTCGATGAACACGGGGTGCCCTGCCTCCTTGGCCTGCTTCAGCAGCTCCGAGCCCGGGAAGCCCAGGATGGGAAGGCCTGGATCGTAGGCGTTGACGGCCGCAACCACGGCCGAGGCCTGCTCGGCGTCGTGAATCAGCGTCTCGTACAGGGCTCCATGCGGCTTCACGTAGTCCACCGAGGCACCCACGGCGTGCGCCACGCCGTCGAGCGCGCCCAGCTGGTACAGCACGTCACCGAAAAGCTCATCGAAGCTCATCCCAAGCGCGCGGCGCCCATAGCCGGCCAGATCGCGGTAGCCCAGGTGCGCGCCGACGGTGACATCCAGTTCGTACGCAGCACGGCAGGTGTCCAGCATGGTGACGGGGTCGCCGGCATGAAGGCCGCAGGCCACGTTGGCGCTGGTGGCCAGCTGGAACATGGCCGGATCGCCTCCAGTGGTCCAGGCGCCGAAGGATTGGCCTACGTCAGCGTTGAGATCCAAGTATGTTGCCTTCCAGCGTCAGGTTGTCCGGCCCGGCAGCGGCGGTCAGCTCTCCGGGGATGGTGTCCGGCATCGGCCCGAACGCCTCACGGGCATTCCTGGCCACCGCACGGCCCATCACGAGGTTACCGGCTCCACCCACCACGGCCCCTATGCCGAACGGAAGGGCCCTGCCGAACAGTGCAGTTCCCTGGCGCTTGAGCAGGTTCTTGAGGAAAGCCGTCTGGATTCTCTTCCGGACGCTGCCGAATCCCGGCACCACCATGGACTTGGACAGCACGTTGCCCCAGGTATTGGTGGCGCTGCCGGATGCCTGCCCGCCGAGAGTTCCCAGGAGGGCTGTGCCCTCCTCACCGAGCATGATGGCCATGACCATGGTGCCGGCCTTCTCCGGATTGGTGAGGCGGATGCCGTGGAGTTCAGCAAGCGAGGTTGCGTAAAGTGCCGTCGCTTCCAGGAAACCCACGGTGGCGGCGGCGGAAAGTCCCAGCGACGCCACGGTCCCAACGCCGGGGACGACGGCGGTTGCACCCACCAGGGCGCCGCCGCCGGCAACAGCACGCAGGTAGTCACGCTCTGCGATGTCCGCCAGCTGCGCAGCGGTGGCCCGTGGATGCTTCTTCTGGAGCCGGCGGATGTAGCCAACCACCAGTGGGCGTTGGATCTGCACCGCCTTCAGGAGCATGTTGTGGACGCCGGGCTTCGGCTTGCCCTCCGAATCGAACATTGTTCTGTGGGCGGTTTCCTGTGCAATACGTACTGCTGGGTTGCTGCGCCGGGCCATGGTCACCTTCATTCAAATCGACCTGCAGCGGGTAGGCTGCCGTGCTCTTTCCATCCTATGTGGACAGACACTAAGCATGCTTAACTTTCCGGTCCGTGGCTCAGGACCGGGCCGCTGCTGCGGCAGATTCCGTGGGATCCTGACGCAGCAACAGGGATTGAGGTCAGCGCAGGACCACGGTCCGGCCGCCGGACAGGATGACCCGGCCTTCAGCGTGCCAGCGCACGGCATTGGTCAGGGCGCGGCACTCGGCATCCTTGCCCACCCGCACCAGGTCGGCCGGCGTGTAGGTGTGGTCCACCTCGATGACCTGCTGGGAAATGATCGGTCCCTCGTCAAGCTCGGAGTTGACGTAATGAGCGGTGGCGCCCACCGTCTTCACACCCCGCTCGTAGGCCTGGTGGTAGGGCCGGGCCCCCTTGAAGCTCGGAAGGAACGAATGGTGGATGTTGATGGCCCTCCCACTGAGCCGGGAGGTTGTGCCGTCACTGAGAACCTGCATATAACGTGCCAGCACCACCAGTTCCACACCGTACGCGTCCACCAACTCAAGCAGCCGGGTTTCCGCCTCGGGCTTCGTTTCCGGCGTGACCGGGATCAGGTGGAACGGAACGCCGTGCCATTCCGCAAGGCCGGCCGTGTCCGGATGGTTGGAGACCACCGCAACGATTTCCACCGGCAGGTCGCCGTCCCGTGCCCGGACAAGGAGGTCGTTCAGGCAGTGCTCGTATTTGGACACCATCACCAGGATCCGCTGCCGGCGGCTATGCGGCTCCAGCCGCCATTCCATGCCCCAGTCCCCCGCAACGGGACCGAACCGCTCGCGCAGCATCCCGCCGTCGAACTCTTCCTGTGCGGTGAAATGCACCCGCATGAAGAACTCACCCGATGCCTTGTCACCAAACTGCTTGATGTCCACGATGTAGCACTCCTGCGCCAGGAGGAACGTGGCTACAGCCTGGACGATGCCCAGCGAATCCCGGCATTTGAACGTGAGGATGAAATCGGTGGCAGGTGACGGTGCACCCTCGGGATCGCCGGGCATTCCGGCCGGCTGTGCGGCGGGCTGTGCGGCGGACATGACAGTTGCTGAACCGCCGGCCGTCATTTCCTGGCCTGCTCAGCCTCGTGCGCAGCAGGATCAGCATCCCGGCCCGCGTTCCGCCCGACGGCGGCTTCGTCGGCGCGAAGCTCAGCCCGGAAGACCTCGAAGCGGGCCAGGTGCGCGGGCCGGCGCCGCAGAATGGCCCATGCCACGCCGAGGACGGCGAACCAGATGGGCGTTACCAGCAGGGCGATGAGCGTGTCCGGCTGGGTTGTCAGGGCCCAAAGGACGAAGGCGAAGAACGCGTAGACCACCCACACTGCGGGGATGCCGCCGGGCATCTTGAACTTGGAAGCCGCGTGCAGGTGCGGGCGCCGGCGCCGGAAGGAGATGTAGCTGGCCAGGATGATCGACCAGACGAAGACGAAGCAGACGGCTGACACGGTGGTGACCATTTCGAACGCCTTGCCAATATCCTGGCCGGCATACATGAGTACGACGCCGGAGAGCAGCAGGACGCAGGACAGGAACAGTGCGTTGCTGGGCACCTTCCTCCTGGACAGGCGGCTGAAGAGGTTAGGGGCATCGCCTTCCTGGGCGAGGCCGAAGACCATGCGGGAGGTGGAGTAGATGCCGGAGTTGGCGGAGGACATTGCCGAGGTGAGGACCACCAGGTTGACCACAGTGGCTGCGGCGCCGAGGCCGGCCAGGGAGAACATTCCGATGAAGGGGCTGTGGCCTGCGGCGAACTGTGTCCAAGGGGTGACGGCCATCAGGATGATCAGCGCGCCAACGTAGAAGAGCAGCACGCGGACGGGGATGGCGTTGATGGCCCTGGGCAGGGTGCGCTCGGGGTTCTTGGCCTCGGCGGCCGTGGTGCCCACCAGTTCGATGCCTACGAAGGCGAACACTGCGATCTGGAATCCGGCCACGAAGCCCATGAATTCGTTGGGGAAGAACCCGCCGTGGCTCCACAGGTTGGTGAAGCTTGCCGTGCCCGCGTCGCTCTGGAAGCCGGTGAAGATCATGAAGAGACCCACGATGATCAGGGCAGCGATGGCGATGATCTTGATGAGGGCGAACCAGAACTCGGTCTCGCCGAAAGCCTTGACGGTGGCGAGGTTCAGCAGGAGCAGGATGGCCACCGTGGCCAGGCCCGGGATCCAGAGCGGCAGGGCCGGCCAAAGTTCCCGTGAGTAGCCGGCGATGGCGATGACGTCCGCGATTCCGGTGATCACCCAGCAGAACCAGTACGTCCAGCCGGTGAAGAAGCCTGCCCAGGGCCCCAGGAGGTCAGCTGCGAAGTCGCTGAAGGACTTGTAGTTCAGGTTGCTCAGCAGCAGTTCGCCCATGGCCCGCATGACGAAGAAGAGCATGAAGCCGATGATCGTGTACACGAAGATCACGGATGGGCCGGCCGCGGAGATGGTCTTGCCCGAGCCCATGAAGAGGCCGGTTCCAATCGCGCCGCCGATGGCGATGAGCTGGATATGCCGGTTGGTAAGCTGCCGCTCCAGGTGGGGAGGCTCGCTGCGGGCTGCCGTGGTGGCGCCGTGATTGCGGGCTGGTTCGCCGTTGGACGTGGGGGGATGAATCGCCATGAGGAACTCCATCGATAAAGCGGCTTCTTGGGTGCC
This sequence comes from Arthrobacter sp. B1I2, assembly GCF_030816485.1. NCBI lineage: Bacteria > Bacillati > Actinomycetota > Actinomycetes > Micrococcales > Micrococcaceae > Arthrobacter > Arthrobacter sp. B1I2. The sequence goes on from NZ_JAUSYC010000001.1 coordinate 580,009, forward strand.
GCAAAAGATTTGGTTCCTCCCCGCTCTGTTGTGGACCTGAGAGTTTCCGCAGCCAAAGCCGCTTGCACCGTCGGTGAGCCAGGGACATGCCTGGCTGCTTTCCAGAGTTGCCTGTCCGCGGCGGTACGGGGGCCTGAGAGTTTCCTGGGGAGGATTTGCTCCTACGGCGCCTGCTGGATGTACCGGCAGGGCTCTCCCGCCGCAGGTCGAAGGCGTGTTCAGTTGGAAGCCGCAGCCTTTTGGGCCACAGCCGTCATGCGATGGGATGGGCGCCGGCAACCAGCCGCTCCGGATACGCTGAGCCAGCCACTGGCAGGCGCCGATCCCGGGGTTCAGTGTGGTGTCCGTCACGATCGAATGTCAAACCCCTCCCGACACAAAGCAGGTGCCAGCGCGCTTCAGATGCCGGGTCCAGCCCCAAACGCTGCCGCCGATTTGCCAGAGGGCCGCATATCCCGATACCTTGTGAGCCGAATCACCCACATTTGAATAAGCCTTTCGAGCTGTGACGGGAGAGTCCTCCCGGCATCCACCGGGCAGGCGCCGTAGGAGCAAATCCTCCCCAGGAATCTCTCAGGCCCACGTACCGTCATGGCGAGGCGACTCTGGAAAGCAACCGGGCTTCAGTCCGGTTCACCGACGGTGCAAGCGGCCCCCTGCCAAGAGCAGGCAACGCGGAATCTCTCAGGTCCAATACAGAGCGGGGAGGAACCCATCACACGCCGTGCCACCTCAGGCCGGCCAGAACCGGAGTTCCTCATGACGATTCAATCGCTTCCAACATCGTTTGTTGACCGCCATATCGGCGCGCGCCGCCAGGCCGACGTCGACACCATGCTCAAGGCCGTGGGCTACGACAGCGTGGATGGCCTCGTGGACGTTGCCGTTCCCGCCTCCATCCGCCAGGAAACCGCGCTCAAGCTGACCGACGCCCTCAGCGAGGTGGAGGTCCTTGCCGAGCTCCGCCGGATCGCGGGCAGGAACAAGACCGCTGTCCAGATGATCGGCCAGGGCTACTACGACACCGTGACCCCGCCGGTGATCCGCCGCAACATCCTCGAATCCCCCTCCTGGTACACCGCCTACACCCCGTACCAGCCGGAAATCTCCCAGGGCCGGCTTGAGGCACTGCTGAACTTCCAGACCATGGTCCAGGACCTGACGGCCCTACCGGTGGCCAATGCCTCGCTGCTGGATGAAGCAACCGCCGTGGCAGAGGCCGTGCTGCTGATGCGCCGCGCAAACAAGACCAAGCCCGCGGCCGACGGCAAAACGGTTATGGACGCCGACTGCCTCCCGCAGACCATCGCCATCGTCAAGGGCCGCGCCGAAGCCCTCGGCTTTGACGTGGAAGTCGCCGATCTCTCCCAGGGCCTGCCGGAAGGGACCATCAACGGCATTGTGCTGCAGCAGCCCGGCGTCTCCGGCCGGGTCTGGGACCAGTCCGCCGTGATCACCGCAGCGAAGGAGCGCGGCGCGCTGGTCACCGTTGCCGCGGACCTGCTGGCCCTCACCCTGATCACTCCTCCGGGTGAGCAGGGCGCGGACATCGCCGTCGGCTCCACCCAGCGTTTTGGCGTGCCGTTGTTCTTTGGGGGACCGCACGCCGCCTACATGGCCGTCCGGAAGGGCCTGGAACGCACCCTTCCAGGCAGGATCGTGGGTGTCTCCAAGGACAACGCCGGCGCACCCGCCTACCGCCTGGCGCTGCAGACCCGCGAGCAGCACATCCGCCGCGAGAAGGCCACCTCCAACATCTGCACCGCCCAGGCGCTGCTGGCCATCGTTTCCTCCTTCTACGCGGTCTACCACGGCCCGGACGGGCTGAAGGCGATCGCCGAGACCGCCCACCACAAGGCGAGGGTCCTGGCTACCACCCTCACGGCCATGGGCCGCGAACTCGTCAGCGATTCATTCTTCGACACGCTCACGGTCCGCGTCCCGGGCAAGGCCGCCAAGGTGGTCACCGCCGCCGAAGGCCGCGGCATCAACCTGCGTTTCATCGACTCCGGCACGGTGGGCGTCTCCATTGATGAGACGACGACGGCGGCAACACTTTCCGCCGTCGCCGTCGCCTTTGGCGCCGGTCCGGTGGGTGACGCGCAGGGTTTCGAGCTGCCCGAAGAAGTGCTGCGCACCTCGGCGTACCTGCAGCACCCGGTCTTCAACACCCACCGGTCCGAAACGCAGCTGCTGCGCTACATCCGCAAGCTTTCCGACCGCGACCTGGCGCTGGACCGCACCATGATCCCGCTGGGCTCGTGCACCATGAAGCTGAACGCCACCGCCGAGATGGAGGCCATTTCCTGGCCGGAATTCGCCTCCATCCACCCGTTCGCCCCGGACTCCCAGACCGAAGGCTGGCGTGAACTCATCGCGGACCTGGAAGCGGACCTCACCACGATCACCGGCTACGACCAGGTGTCCATCCAGCCCAACGCCGGCTCCCAGGGCGAACTCGCCGGGCTCCTGGCGATCCGCGGCTACCACCACTCCCGGGGCGAGGCGCAGCGCAACGTCTGCCTCATCCCGGCCTCCGCCCATGGCACCAACGCCGCCTCCGCCGTGCTTGCAGGCATGAAGGTCGTCGTCGTCGCCACCGCGTCCGACGGCACCATCGACCACGACGACCTGACGGCCAAGATCGAAGCCAACAGGGACGTCCTGTCCTGCATCATGATCACCTACCCGTCCACGCACGGCGTGTACGACGGGGACGTCCGCGAGGTCTGCGACGCTGTCCATGCTGCCGGAGGGCAGGTCTACATCGATGGCGCCAACCTGAACGCGCTGGTGGGCCTGGCCCAGCCGGGCAAGTTCGGCGGCGATGTCTCCCACCTGAACCTGCACAAGACTTTCTGCATCCCGCACGGCGGCGGCGGACCCGGCGTCGGCCCGGTCGCAGCCAAGGCGCACCTGGCACCCTTCATGCCCGGCGACGCCACTAAGGCTGCCCACGAGGATGGGCACGGGGTCGCCATCAGCGCGTCCCGGTTCGGTTCGGCCGGCGTGCTGCCGATTTCCTGGGCCTACGTGAAGCTCATGGGCGGCGAGGGACTGACCGAGGCCACCAAATCCGCGCTGCTGGCAGCGAACTACGTGGCCTCCCGGCTGAACGAGTACTTTCCTGTTCTCTACACGGGCGAAAGCGGCTTGGTTGCCCACGAGTGCATCCTGGACCTGCGTGAACTCACGGCCAGGACCGGTGTCACCGCCGAGGACGTGGCCAAGCGGCTGATCGACTTCGGCTTCCACGCCCCCACCCTGTCCTTCCCCGTCGCCGGCACCCTGATGGTGGAGCCCACCGAGTCCGAGGACCTGGCGGAGATCGACCGATTCATCGAAGCCATGATCACCATCCGCGCCGAAATCCAGCAGGTGGCCAATGGCCACTTCACACTTGAGGCATCGCCGGCGCGGAACGCACCGCACACGGCGGCCGCCGTCGTCACTTCAACCTGGGACCGTGCCTACCCGCGCGAGCAGGCCGCCTTCCCCGTTGTGTCGCTGCGGCAGGACAAGTACTTCCCGCCCGTGGGGCGCATCGACGGCGCAGCCGGGGACCGGAACCTGATCTGCTCCTGCCCGCCGCTCGAAGACTTCGAAAACTAAGGACCGGCACCATGACCGAGAACTACACCGCCCTTTACGACGAGCACAAAAAGCTCGGAGCCTCGTTCACGGACTTCGGCGGCTGGCAGATGCCGCTCAAGTACGAATCCGAACTCGCCGAGCACCACGCTGTCCGCAGCGCTGCCGGCCTGTTCGATCTCTCCCACATGGGCGAGGTCTGGGTGACCGGCCCGGACGCCGCCGCCTTCCTGGATTACGCCCTCGCAGGGAAACTCTCCGCGGTGGCTGTTGGAAAGGCGAAGTACTCGCTGATCTGCGATGCCGACGGCGGCATCATCGACGACCTCATCACCTACCGCCGGCCGTCCCCCGAAGAGGGCATGGACAAGTACCTCGTAGTGCCCAATGCGGGCAACGCCGCCGTGGTAGCCAAGGAACTCCTGGCACGCTCCGCCAACTTTGACGTCACAGTGGAGGACGCCTCTGCGGAGACTTCGCTGATCGCCGTGCAGGGGCCGAATTCCGAAGCGATCCTCCTGCAGCTGGTCCCGGCCGAACAGCACGGACTGGTCGCGGAGTTGAAGTACTACGCCGCCGTCGAGGTGGAAATCAACGGGCAGGACCTGTTGTTGGCCCGTACCGGCTACACCGGCGAGGACGGCTTCGAAATCTACATCCCCAACGGGGACGCAGCCGGCCTGTGGGAAGCGCTGCTGGAAGTTGGCGCCGGCCACGGGCTGATCCCCGCCGGGCTTGCCTGCCGCGACTCCCTCCGTCTCGAGGCCGGGATGCCGCTCTACGGCAACGAACTCTCCCGCCGCACCAACGCCTACGCGGCCGGGCTGGGCCCTGTGGTGTCGCTGGCAAAGGAGAGCGACTTCGTGGGCAAGGAAGCCCTGGCCGCCATCAAGGCCGCAGGAGTCGGTTCAACCATGGGGCAAAAGCTGGTGGGCCTCAAGGGCACCGGACGACGGGCCGCCCGAGCCCACTACTCCGTCCTGAAGGCCGGCAGCCTCGTGGGGGAAGTGACCTCCGGCCAGCCCTCCCCCACCCTCGGCTACCCCATTGCCATGGCCTACGTTGACGTCGAATTCGCAGAAGTCGGCACCATGCTGGACGTTGACCTTCGCGGCAAGCCGGAGCGCTTCGAAGTGGTAGCTCTCCCCTTTTATAAGCGAAGCAAGTAACAACGTGCGCACCGTCGCTCCAACCTTTCGGCAAGTGAGTGACTACGCCCATGGTGGCTGAGCGGATTCCGGAAGCGTGCGTCAAAGCGACGAAGGAGCAGCACGCGGAGGAATTCGGTCAGACGCCACCCAACTGAACCACGACCTGTTTTTGATGAGTAAGGAAAATAGATAATGAGCAAAGTTGTTTCTGAACTGAAGTACTCCGCCGAGCACGAGTGGGTTGCCGCTGACGGAGCCGGACCTGCGGGGATCGGAATATCTGCCGTCGCCGCCGATGCCCTGGGCGACATCGTGTACGTGGACCTGCCCGAGGTGGGCTCCACCGTTACCGCCGGCGAGACCTGCGGCGAGGTGGAATCCACCAAGTCCGTCTCCGACCTTTACGCTCCGGTGACCGGTGAGGTCATCGAGATCAACGACGGCGTGGTGTCCGACCCCGCCCTGATCAACACCGATCCCTACGGGGCCGGCTGGCTCTTCAAGGTGGCCGTTACAGAGGAAGGCCCGCTCATGTCGGCCGAGGAATACGCAGCAGCGAACGGCGGCGAGCTGTGAGCGGCGCTGGCATGACCACAACAGCAGCCTTCGAGCAGGTAGTCTCCCCGTCCCTGGACGCAGACCTGTCCGCCCTGGATCCCGAGATCGCCGTAAAGATCGACGACGAACTCACCCGTCAGCGTGACGGCCTGGAGATGATCGCTTCCGAGAACCACACCGCCGTCGCCGTGATGCAGGCGCAGGGTTCGGTGCTGACCAACAAATACGCGGAGGGCTACCCGGGCAAGCGCTACTACGGTGGCTGCGAGCACGTGGACGTCATCGAACAGCTCGCCATCGATCGGATTAAGGCACTGTTCGGCGCGGAGTTCGCCAACGTGCAGCCACACTCCGGCGCTCAGGCCAACGCCTCGGTGATGCACGCGCTGATCAAGGCGGGCGACACCATCATGGGCCTGAACCTGGCCCACGGCGGCCACCTCACCCACGGAATGAAGATCAACTTCTCCGGCAAGCTGTACAACGTGGTGCCGTACGGCGTCCGCGAGGACACGCACACGGTGGACATGGCCGAGGTGGAGCGGCTGGCCCGGGAGCACAAGCCGCAGCTGATCGTTGCTGGCTGGTCCGCCTACGCCCGCCAGCTGGACTTCGCCGAGTTCCGCCGGATTGCCGACTCCGTGGGCGCCTACCTCATGGTGGACATGGCGCACTTTGCTGGCCTCGTGGCCGCCGGGCTGCACCCGTCGCCGGTGCCGCACGCCCACGTCACCACCTCCACCACGCACAAGACCCTCGCTGGTCCGCGCGGCGGCATCATCCTGACCAACGACGCCGACATCGCCAAAAAGATCAACTCGGCTGTGTTTCCCGGTCAACAGGGTGGCCCGCTGGAGCACGTCATCGCCGGCAAGGCCGTAGCGTTTAAGATCGCGGCTTCGCCCGAGTTCAAGGAGCGCCAGGAACGCGTCCTGGCCGGCGCCCGGATTTTGGCCGAACGCCTGGTGCAGCCCGACGTCAACGCCAAGGGGATCTCTGTGGTCTCCGGCGGCACCGATGTGCACCTGGTCCTGGTGGACCTGCGCAACTGTGAGCTCGACGGCCAGCAGGCCGAGGACAGGCTTGCGGAAATCGACATCACGGTCAACCGCAACGCTGTCCCCTTCGACCCGCGGCCGCCGATGGTGACCTCGGGTCTCCGGATCGGCACCCCGGCACTGGCCACGCGCGGCTTCGGTGAAGCAGCCTTCCGGGAGGTTGCGGACGTCATCGCCGAGGCATTGATTGCCGACGCCGGCGCGGACCTTTCCGGGCTGCGTCACCGCGTCGAGGCTTTGGCTTCTGCGCATCCGCTCTACCCGGGCCTGTAATCCCCTGCGGGACCGTCGGACCGGACATTTTCACGCGTGCTGCTCCTTCGTCGCTTTGACGCACGCTTTCGAAAAGTCCGGCTCCGCCAGCCCCTCGTGCCCACGTCGCCTTGGTGACGCTCTACCCGCCCGCTACACGACTAGTAAGGAATCCCACCATGGCCGTTGGCGTATTTGATCTCTTTTCGATCGGTATTGGCCCTTCCAGCTCCCACACTGTGGGGCCGATGCGGGCTGCTGCCGTTTTTGCGGAGGAGCTCAAGGGCCTGGGCAAGCTCGCGGAGGTGGCCTCGCTGCGGGTGGACCTTTATGGTTCCCTCGCGGCGACGGGGCATGGGCATGGCACAATGACCGCGGTCCTGCTGGGGCTGGAAGGGTTCCATCCGGAGCTCATCCTGCCCGACGAGGTGGAAGAACGGCTGGTCGCCATCGCGGAGACCGGGATGTTGCAGCTCGCCGGGGCGGTGTCCTTGCCGTACGGGGTGAAGGATATGGTGCTGCGGCCGCTGACTGTCCTGCCCCGCCACACGAACGGCATGACCTTCACGGTGTCCGACGCCGAGGGCAACGTCCTGCACGCCGCCACGTTTTTCTCGGTGGGCGGCGGCTTCATAGTGCGCGAGGGCGAGGAGGACGCCGCCCAGCAGGAACTCGAAGAGTCCAAGAAGGAACTGCCGCTGCCGTTCCGCACCGCTGCCGAGCTGCTGGAACACTGCCGGGAAACCGGGCTGGGCATCAGCGACGTGATGCGGGTCAATGAGGAGGACAGCCGTACTCCCGGGGAAATCCGCGAGGGCCTGCTGCACATCTATTCCGTGATGGAGGGCTGCGTAGCCACCAGCCTGAAGCGCGAAGGCGTGCTGCCCGGGGGACTGAAGGTCCGCCGTCGTGCCCCGGACTGGTACGACCGGCTGAAAAAGGAAAGTTCACGGCCGGACTGTAAAGGCCAGGACCAGGACTTCTACGACCAGAAGTATTGGCAGGAGTGGGTTAACTTGATCGCCCTTGCGGTGAACGAGGAGAACGCCTCCGGCGGTCGCGTGGTCACCGCGCCGACCAACGGCGCGGCAGGGATCATCCCTGCAGTGTTGTTCTATGCGCTGCACTTCGCCCCGGGGATGGAGAACGCCACACAGGAGGACCGCGACGACGTCGTGGTGAAGTTCCTGCTCGCCGCCGGCGCCGTCGGGGTGCTCTACAAGGAACAGGCCTCCATCTCCGGGGCGGAGGTGGGCTGCCAAGGCGAAGTGGGTTCGGCGTCGTCGATGGCGGCCGCCGGACTCGCGGAAGTGATGGGCGGGACCCCTGCCCAAGTGGAGAATGCGGCCGAGATCGCGATGGAGCACAACCTGGGCCTGACGTGTGATCCGATCGGCGGGCTGGTGCAGGTTCCCTGCATCGAACGAAACGCGATCGCCGCGGCGAAGGCCATCAACGCCGCGAAGATGGCGCTCTGGGGGGACGGTTCGCACCGCGTCTCGTTGGACGAGGTCATCATCACCATGCGCGAAACGGGCAAGGACATGAGCTCCAAATACAAGGAAACGGCCATGGGCGGCCTCGCCGTCAACGTCGTCGAATGCTGAAGGAAGTACAGAAATGACATTGGCACCTGAAGGCCGGAAGATGCTGCGGATCGAGCAGCGCAACGCTGCGGTCCCGGTGGAGCGCAAACCGGAATGGATCAAGGCCAAGGTCCAGATGGGCCCGGAGTTCGTCGGGCTGAAGAACCTGGTGAAAAAGGAAGGCCTGCACACCGTCTGCGAAGAAGCCGGCTGCCCCAACATCTTCGAATGCTGGGAAGACAAGGAAGCCACGTTCCTGATCGGCGGCTCCGAATGCACCCGCCGCTGCGACTTCTGCCAGATCGACACCGGCAAGCCCTCACCCGTGGACCGGTTCGAACCCACCAAGGTGGCCCGCTCCGTCCAGTCCATGGCCCTGCGCTACGCCACCGTCACCGGGGTGGCCCGCGACGACCTCGCAGACGAAGGCGTCTGGCTCTACGCCGAAACGGTCCGCAAGATCCACGAACTGAACCCCGGCACCGGGGTGGAACTGCTGATCCCGGACTTCTCCGGCAAACCCGACCACATCAAGGCGATCTGCGACTCCGCCCCCGAGGTCTTCGCGCACAACGTCGAAACCGTCCCCAGGATCTTCAAGCGGATCCGGCCCGCGTTCCGCTACGAACGCTCCCTGGACGTCATCACCCAGGGCCGGAACCTGGGCATGGTCACCAAATCCAACCTCATCCTGGGCATGGGCGAAACCCGCGAAGAAATTTCCGAAGCCCTCCGCGACCTCCACGAAGCAGGCTGCGACCTGATCACCATCACCCAGTACCTGCGCCCCTCCGAACGGCACCTGCCCGTGGACCGCTGGGTCAAACCCCAGGAATTCGTGGACCTCCAGCACGAAGCCCAGGAGATCGGCTTCCTCGGCGTCATGAGCGGACCCCTGGTCCGCTCCTCCTACCGCGCCGGCCGCCTCTGGGCCACCGCCATGCGCAAAAAGGGCCGCGACATCCCCGCCGAACTCGCCCACATCGCCGACGGCATCCAGGACTCCGGCACCACCCGCCAGGAAGCCGCCACCCTGCTGGCAGGCTAAGAACTTGCTAAGCGGCAGGAATGGGTGGAACGCACGACGGCGGCAGGATACCCAGGCGGGCCGGCGGGACTACCTGCCGGCCCGCCGTCGGACGGGTACCCCTGAACCTGGCAACCCGCTCAGCTGTTGCCGCGCACCACGGGGATGCTCGCCGTCGGCAGTCCGCTCGGGAAGACCGTGGGCTCCGGTTCCGGGACGCGCTCCAGTGGCACCTGCACGGGCTGGCCCGCCACAGTGAGGCGCTGGCCGCGGACATCCACCTCCAGCGGCCCGCCCTCCTGGACCGTCAGCGTGATGGCGCCGGCCGCAAGCTGCACCAGCAGCAGGCGGCCCCGGATCTTCAGGTGGAAGGCGAGTCCTTCCCATTCGGCGGGCAGGCGCGGATCGAAGAACGGGACGCGGCCCTGGTCACGCATCCCGGCGAAGCCGCATACCAGCGAGCTCCAGACTCCCCCGGTGGAGGCGATGTGCACGCCGTCGATGGTGTTGCCGTGCGTGTCGTCAAGGTCGATGAAGACGGCGCTGGTGAAGTGATCCAGGGCTTCCTTTGAATAGCCCACCTCGGCGGCCATGATTCCCTGAACACAAGCGGACAGGGTGGAGTCGCCCGTGGTGATGGGATCGTAGAAGTCGAAGGCGCGCTGCTTTTCCTCGGCTGTGAAATCCTGCCATTGCAGGAACATGGCCAGGACCGTATCCGCCTGCTTGAGGACCTGGTGGCGGTAGATCACCAGCGGGTGGAAGTGCAGCAGCAGCGGGTACTTGGACCGCGGCGTGGTCCAGTCCCAGGCCTCCAGGGTCATGAAGTCGTTGTCCTGGGAGTGCACCTGCATCCGCTCGTCGAACGGCAACTGCATCCGGCTGGCCGCGGCCTCCCACAGCTGGCGTTCCTCGTGTGAGATGCCGGCGTGCTCAAGCGCGGCCGCTGCGCGCAGGTTGAAGCGGGCCATGACGTTCGTGTAGAGGTTGTCGTTCACCACCGCCGTGTACTCATCAGGACCCGTAACGCCGTGGATATGGAACTGCCCGTCCTTGCCGAAGAAGCCAAGGGATATCCACATCCGGGCGGTCTCGATCAGCAGCTCCGCGCCCATTCCTTCCCGGAAAGCGGAGTCGCCGGTAGCCCAAAGGTACCTGTTGGTGGCGAAGGCAATCGCGGCCGCAATATGGAACTGGGCCGTGCCGGCGGCGTAGTAGGCACTGGCTTCGAGCCCGTTAATGGTGCGCCAGGGGAAGAGTGCGCCGTCCACGCTCAGCTCCTTGGCCCTGATTTTTGCTTCGGGGAGCATGCCATGGCGGAACTCCAGGACCTGCCGCGCGCCGTCGGGATTCGTGTAGGTCAGATACGGCAGGAGGTACACCTCCTGGTCCCAGAAGTAGTGCCCCTCGTAGCCGGAACCAGTCACGCCTTTGGCGGGGATGCCGGCGACGTCGGCCCTCGCCGTGGCCTGGGCGAGCTGGAACAGGTTCCACCGGATGGCCTGCTGCAGGCCTGGGCGCCCGCCCTCAACCACAATGTCGGATGTAGCCCAGTAGTCACGGAAGTGGGCAACACTTTCGGCAAAGATGTCATTCACCGGACGTAACGCCTCTTCCGCCACCGCGGCTGCGTCGATGTCCGGGTCCTGGACGGTGCGGCCGGCCGCGTAGCTGACGCTTTTTTCCAGCCGGAACGGATCGTAGGCGTCGACTGCAAGAACGTACCGGACGCTGCTGTCATCCTGGTCCACCAAGGTCTCGAACGGCTGGTGACCGGCGGAGGTCCAGTGGTCCACCGCGATCCCCACCCGCTGCTTGGATTCGGCCGCCTCCCAGGACAGTCGCAGGGAGCCGTCGCCGCCGTCGAGCCGCACGGGCAGCAACACCCGTCCGGCGTGCCGGCCGGCCCTGCGCGGATCATGCACGGAGTGGTCTTCCACCGGCTGGTCCTGGCGGTTGATGACTGAGGAGGTGACGTCCAGGGAGACCTGCCGGTCCGTGGCCACCTCCAGGGAGATGGCAAGACTGCCGCGGGATGCGTAGCCAACGGCACGCCGTTCAGTGGTGGTCACCGTGGCACCGGACCGGCACTGCCAGGTGATCCTGCACTCGTAGATGCCGGTGGAGAAATCGACGGTCCGCCGGTAATCGAGTACCTCGGATTCGGCCAGGCTCAGGCTTTCCCCGTCCACCACCACCGTGAAGTTGTTGGCGTCCGGGATGTAAAGGATGCGCTGCCCCGTCCGGGCGAACCCAAAGGCGTTCTCCGCATGCTTGATGTCCCAGATTTCGTGCAGCCCGTTGATGAAACTGCCCGGCAGTTCCGCGTCGGCCGCCGACCAATGGGAACCCCGGATCCCCAAGTGCCCGTTTCCCAGGGCGAACAGGGTTTCAAGGGCACCCGCGCTGCCGGTCTCGTGGCGCGTTTCAACGAGTTGCCAGGGGGTGTCGGGGAACCGTTCGCGGTCCGCGGTGATCAGTGCCATGGTCGGGGTCCTTTTGGCCTTGCCGTGCTGCCGGGCAGGCCGGCACGGAGTATTCGGGGGAAGAGTGGTATTCGGACTTGAGCTGCCCGGGGAAGCAGCAGAGTTGCCCGGGGAAGGCAACAGGGGGTCTGGCGGCGGGTTTAGGGGATGAGTTCCTGAAGGTCGTCGACCACCAGGGTGGCCCCGGCGTCCAGGAGCGTCTGCCGCCCGGCACCGCGGTCCACCCCGATGACCAAATGGAACGATCCCGCTTGTCCGGCCTGCACGCCCGACACCGCGTCTTCCACCACAACGCACTCGGAGCTGGGCAGGCCCAGCAGTTTGGCTGCATATTCGTAGGTGTCCGGGTTTGGCTTGCCGGGCAGCCCCTGCGCTGAAGCCACCACGCCGTCCACCACGACTGCAAAGTGGTGGCTGAGTCCGGCGGCCTTCAGAACGGCGGGGGCGTTGCGGGAGGAGGAGACGACGGCGACCTTGAGTCCGCGGTCCAGCGCGGCCTGGAGGAAGCGCACCGAGCCCTCAAACGGTTCGACGCCGGCGCTCACGATGTCATTGAAGATCGCGTTCTTACGGTTGCCCAGGCCCTGGACGGTTTCGTTGTCAGGGGCATCATCCAGCGGGCCTTCCGGCAGCTTGAGCCCCCGGGAGGCCAGGAAGTCGCGCACTCCGTCAAAACGGGGCTTGCCGTCGATGTGGTCGAAGTAGTCGCTTTCGCTGTATCCGGAGACCCCGGGCTGCGAGGACAGGTAACCGTCGAACAGTTCCTGCCAGGCACGCTCATGCACGGTGGCCGTGGGCGTCAGCACCCCGTCCAAGTCAAACAGGATCGCTGCCGCGCCGGTCCAGGCGGCGGTATCAGCTGCAGTTTGTTGTGTCATCGGCAGTGCGATGTCCTCTCGATTTGCGGACTGGCGGCACTGCCGGGGCGGCCTGCAGGAGGGTACTGCTGGCGCGGCATGCGCGCAGCATCGCTTCCTGTCCGCCCACTGCAGGACCGACTATGGCCGTAGACGAGTGTAAGCGCTTGCAAATTTGACTTGCAAATGTTTTTTATGGCTGACGCATTTGCCTGCGGCTCAGCGCAGTACGTAATGGCGCAGGAAGGCGCTGACGTCCACCATTTCCGTCTTTGACATGGCATGCCCCATCCCCGGGTACGTCCGGGCCGTCAACAGGGTGTTTTCTTCCAGCCATTCCTCGGTGTAGGCCACGGCGTCCTCGTTGATCACCAGGTCCGCCTTGTCCCGGCCCCAGAAGAACGGGGGTTTAGCGTCGAAGGAATCCGTCACCGTGAGGAGCTCGTTGTTGAGTACGAAGCCGGACAGGCCCACAACGGCCTTGTAGTCATCCGGATGCAGCCGCAGGAGCGTGGTCGCCATGGCCATGCCCTGGGAGTACCCCATCAGGCTGACGCTGCTGTGCTGGTCTTTGACGGAGCTGATCCAGGCCTGCACTGCGTTCGCGGCCGAGATGACGTCGGCGAAGTCGTTTGCCAGGAAGTAGTCGAGCAGGAACCAGCCCCAGTGGTCGCCGATCGGCATCGGGGCACGCAGGGCCGCGAAGGTGAACTCCTGCGGCAGGTAATCGAAGAGGCGTACCATCCGCGACTCATCCGTGCCGTAACCGTGCATCATCACCAGCAAGGGAGTGCCGGCGCGCTGGCCTTCCGGCTTTGACCACACAACTGTTTCCACCGGACAAGCCTAACGAGGTAAGCGCGCCGTACCGGCCGGGTCATTGAATCCGGAATCACCGGGAGGTAGCGTGACGCTTGACAGACAGCAGGCTTAGCTTTGGCAGTGTACGCACCACCTCTCCGTAACGCCCAACCAGTGCCGCCCAGACGCGGCTAAGGAGCAAGTCATGAGAATCGGCTCTTCAATCTTCCTCATCGCCCTTGGCGCCATCCTTGCCTGGGCCGTGGCTCCCGGCTTGATCCCCTTCGTGGACCAGCAGCTGGTGGGCTACATCCTGATGGCCGTGGGCGTGATCGGGCTCATCGCTTCGCTGGTCCTCGCCTCCCCCGGCCGCAGCCGCCGCGTGAGCGAGTCCCGCTCCGTCATCGATCCCGATACGGGCGAGCGGATCACCCGCCACGAAAGCCGCGACGGCGGCATCTAACCTAAGCGGAACCGGGACGGGGATCCCGGAGTGCTGCTGATGACCCCGACGAGCCGGGCTGGACCACCACGCGTCCAGCCCGGCTTTCGCATTCCCCGGAGTTTTTGGGCAGCTGTGAAGAGTTGGAGGGCCCGGAAGTCCCGGCATCTGCCCAAAAATTCCAACGGATCGTAAGGGAATCTTTGTTTCATGTTGATTTCCATTGACAAACCAACAGAAGCAAAGATAAAGTCAAGTAACTCAACATCCGTGTGATACCAATCACGCTGGAAACAGAAACAGCAGGACCTACGCAACGGAGGGTACGTGTTCGCCGAAGAGCGCCAGCAAAAGATTGCCGAGCTTGTAGCCGGCAGCGGCCGGGTCAGCGTGACCCTGCTGGCTGAGCGCTTCCGCATCACCACCGAAACAGTCCGCCGGGACCTTGCCGCCTTGGAAAACGCCGGCACCCTCCGGCGCGTCCACGGCGGTGCCGTGGCGGCGGATCGTTTCAGCACCACCGAGGAAAGCATCACCGAGCGCGCCATCCAGCGGCCGGACCAAAAGATCCGCATCGCTGAAGCCGCCCTGGCCCTGATACCCCGGAACTCGCCGGCCAGTGTCCTCATGGACGGCGGCACCACCACCGAGGTGCTGGCGGACATGCTGGCGCGGCGCACCGCCGTCGAACCTTCCGACGGCAGCGGGCCGCACCACGAACTGGTGGTCATCACCCACGCGGTACCGATCGCCAGCAAGCTTTCCAACGTTCCCGGCGTTGCCCTGCAGATCCTCGGTGGCCGGGTCCGCGGAATCACCCAGGTGGCCGTGGGACAGGCAACGGTGAACGCCGCCGCCCGCATCCGCCCGGATATCGCGTTCATTGGCACCAATGGCATCCACGCCACTTTTGGCGTCAGCACTCCCGATCCTGAAGAAGCAGCCGTCAAGGCAGCCTTCGTCCAGTCGGCACGCCGCATTGTGGTGCTGGCCGACTCCTCCAAGCTGGACACGGAAACCCTGGTCCAGTTCGCCTCCCTGAAAGATCTGGACACCTTGATCACAGACAGTGAACCCGGACCTGAACTCGCGGCCGCCCTGGAAGATGCCGGCGTGGACGTGGTGGTCGCATGATCGTCACCTTCACGGCCAACCCCAGCCTCGACCGCACCGTCGCCCTCCCCGGGCCCCTGGCACGCGGTGAGGTGCAGCGCGCCGTCTCCGTCCGCCAGGAGTCCGGCGGCAAGGGCGTCAACGTCTCCCGCGCCCTGGTGGCTTCCGGCCTGGAGTCGCTCGCCGTCCTCCCCGGCGCGGACAGCGATCCCGTCCTTGCCGGCCTGCGCGAAAGTGCAGTGCCGTTCGTGTCGCTTCCCATCGATGAGCCGCTGCGCACCAACGTGGCACTCACCGAGCCCGGCGGCGTGACCACCAAGATCAACGAGCCCGGGCCGGTCCTGGCCGCCGACCAGCAGGAGGCCCTCATCAAGCTGCTGCTGGAAAGCTCGCGCGGTGCCGGCTGGGTTGTCCTGGCCGGCTCCCTGCCGCCGGGATTCCCGGACAACTTCTACGCCACGGTGGCGCGGCGGATCCGGGAGGCGGGCAACGGCACTGCGCCGCTGATCGCCGTCGACTCCTCCGGGGCGCCCCTCGCCGCCGCTTTGACCGACGCCGGAACCTCCGACGACGGAACAGGCACCGGCGGAACAACCACAGGTTCCGGGAAACCGGACCTCCTCAAGCCCAATGCCGAGGAACTGGCGGAGCTGGCCGCAGCCGCCGGTTTTGCCCCGGTCACCGGTGACGAGCTGGAAGCGGACCCGGCTGCTGCCGCTGCCGCCGCAGCCGCCGTCGTACGTTCCGGTGTGGGTGCTGTGCTGGCAACTCTCGGTTCCAAGGGAGCTGTCCTCGTAACGGCAGACGGCGCGTGGCTGGCCACGCACCCGCCGGTCGCCGCGGTCAGCACGGTAGGCGCGGGCGATTCCGCACTTGCCGGCTACCTGCTTGCCCACGGCAGGGGCGCCGCCCCTGCCGACTGCCTTCGTCAGGCGGTGGCCCACGGTGCCGCCGCTGCCTCCCTGCCGGGTTCCACTGTTCCGGCAGTAAACCAAACCACCCCGGATGCCGTAATCATCACGGCCCTTCGAAAGGATTGACAGTGACCCAGCTCATCACCACGGAACTGGTCGAGCTCGACCAGAACCTGGGCAACACCCCCGAGACGGTGATCCGGCACTTGGCAAGCAAGGTTGCAGCCACCGGACGCGCATCAGAAGTTGAAGGCCTCTTCGCCGACGCCTTCGCCCGCGAGCAGAAGACCGCCACCGGCATCCCCGGCGGCATCGCGATCCCGCACTGCCGCTCGGCGGCGGTCACCGTACCCACCCTGGCCATGGCACGGCTGAACCCGAAGGTGGACTTCGGCGCCAAGGACGGCCCGGCAGACCTGGTGTTCTTCATCGCCGCTCCGGACGGCGCGGACCAGGAGCACCTGAAGCTGCTGTCCAAGCTGGCCCGGTCCCTGATCAAGAAGGACTTCACCGCAGCCCTGCGCAACGCTTCCTCGGAGGCGGAGATCGTGGAGCTGGTGGACGGCGCCCTGGCCGACAAGCCTGCCGCACACGCCGCAACCGCCCCGGCTGATGCAGTCCCGGTTGGCGCCGCCGTTGGTGCCGCCGGCTCCTCCGCAGCAGCCGGCAGCACGGCAACCGGCGCTGCAGGTTCCGCCGGCCGGGGCCCCAAGCGCCTCGTGGCCGTAACCGCCTGCCCCACCGGCATCGCCCACACCTACATGGCGGCCGATTCTCTTGTGGCAGCCGCCCAGGAGGCCGGCGTCGACCTGCAGGTGGAGACGCAGGGTTCCTCCGGTGCCAAGCCGCTGGATCCCGCCGTCATCGCGGCCGCCGACGCCGTCATCTTCGCGGTGGACGTGGATGTACGCGGCAAGGAACGCTTTGCCGGCAAACCCGTCATCAACGCCCCGGTCAAGCGCGGCATCGACGAGCCGGCCAAGATGGTCCAGGAAGCCCTTGCCGCGGCGGACAACCCCCATGCCCGCCGTGTCCCGCACTTCGGGGCTGAAGAGCAGGCAGAGCATGAGGCCGAGGAAAGGGGCGAGCACATCGGCCAGAAGCTGAAGCGCGCACTGCTCACCGGCGTCAGCTACATGATTCCGTTCGTGGCGGGCGGCGGCCTGCTGATCGCCCTGGGCTTCCTGCTCGCTGGCTTCGACATCGCCCTGGGCACCAAAGCCAATGACATCCTGGCAGCCAACACGCTGTTCAACCTGCCTAACGGCAACCTGGCTCTCTACGTCGGTACTGTCCTATACAAGATAGGCAGCCTGTCGATGGGCTTCCTGGTCCCCGCACTGGCCGGTTATATCGCCTACGCAATCGCCGATCGACCGGGCATCGCGCCCGGCTTCGTTGCCGGTGCGGTTTCCGGATTCATGGGGGCCGGGTTCCTCGGCGGCATCGTTGGCGGCCTGTTGGCTGGATACATCGCCCATGTCATAGGGACCTGGAGCGTTCCCCGCTGGCTCCGGGGCCTCATGCCTGTGGTGATCATTCCGCTCCTGGCCTCCATCGTTGCCTCCGGACTGATGTTCCTAGTGCTCGGCGGACCCATCGCCGCCCTGACCAACGCCCTCAACAGCTGGCTGTCGGGCATGACCGGTGCCTCCGCCGTGGTCCTGGGCGTCATCCTCGGCCTCATGATGTGCTTCGACCTGGGCGGCCCGGTCAACAAGGTCGCCTACGCGTTCGCTGTCGCAGGGCTCGGCGCCGGCAGCGCCACCAATCAGGCTCCGTGGCAGATCATGGCAACGGTGATGGCTGCGGGCATGGTGCCCCCGCTGGCGATGGCACTGGCCACTGTCCTGGACCGGAAGCTCTTTAGCCTGGCCGAGCGTGAAAACGGCAAGGCAGCCTGGCTGCTGGGCGCGTCCTTCATCTCCGAAGGTGCCATCCCGTTCGCCGCAGCCGACCCGCTGCGCGTCATCCCCGCCAGCATGCTGGGCGGCGCCCTTACCGGAGCACTGACCATGGCCTTCGGTGTGACGTCGCAGGCACCCCACGGCGGCATCTTCGTGTTTTTCGCCATCGGCAACGTGCTGATGTTCATCCTCTCGATCATTGCCGGCACCATCGTCACCGCCCTTGCCGTCGTGGCACTGAAGCGCTGGGCAGCCCCGAAGACCGCTGATACCGTGGAGAGCGTTCCCGCAACGGTCTGACCGCCACTCATAACCTAACCGGCGCTGATCCAACAGCAAGCCGAACCACAAAGGAGCAACAATGCCAGAACGCACCGCAACCGTCGCCAGCCGTGTAGGCCTGCACGCCCGCCCCGCCGCGATCTTCGCGGAGGCAGCCGGCGAGTTCGACCTGGACATCACCATCGCCCGTGAAGGTGAGCCGGCCGACGAGGCCATGGATGCCGCCAGCATCCTGTCCCTCATGAGCCTGGGCGCCTCACACGGCGACGTGGTGGTCCTGCGCGCTGAGGGTGCCGGCGCGGACGATGCGCTGGAGCGCCTGGTGCAGATCCTGGAAACGGATCACGACGCCGAGTAGCAGCCACGCTGCCTGACAGCACAATGCCGTCGGCCGCCGTCGGGCTTTCCCCTTTGCGGGAGAAGGCCCGACGGCGGCCGCTTGGCTTTAAGCGTCATACCCACCCAGTGCGGGACCAGTCAGCCCCGCTCGGCGATCGCTTTGACGTCAGCCACCAGCTTGTCCCACATGGCCTTCGAATGCGCCGCCGCCTCTTCCGTGGGATTGTTGTCCTGGGCCAGGGTCAGCCGCGTTGAGCCGTCCAGTTCCTCCAGGGTCCACTCGAGTGTGTGGTAGTTCTCCGGCTTGTCCTCCTGGCCGGACAGCGCACTGAAGTGGGTGTGCACCAGTTTCTGTCCCGGCCGGACGTCCTTGATCTCTCCCTTGTCCTGGTATGTCTTGCCGTTCCACTCGCCCTGCCAGGTGATGGGGTTTCCCACTTTCCAGTCTGTTGCCAGCTCTGTCCCGAACATGAACTCCTTCACCGCGGCCGGATCGGTGATCACCTCCCACACGCGCTGCGGAGGGGCGTTGATGGTGGTGACGGCCGTTGCCACATGGCCTTCCGGCATGGCTCACGCCTTTTTCGCAGTGAAAAGCAGGTACTCCCATTCCATCTGGAACGGGATATCCCCGTGCGCGTCCCCGAAGGAGTCAGCCAGCTCCGTGAGGGCCTGGTCCAGTGCCTGGACCTTGTCCTGGTCCTGTCCCAGCGATTTGTAGACGGAGATGATGGGACCGTAGTGGGACTTGAAGTACCGCACGAAGTCCGCCGGCTGGTGGAAGCTTTTGACGGCCAGGTTCTGCTTGCGGGTATGGACGCCGGTGATCCTGCCGCCGAGCAGTTCGCGGACATGCTCCTCGCTCCCCCACAGCGGCGCGGGCTGCGCGCCGGGCGGTGGCGGCGGAGCAAAGGGCTTCATGGCGGCAAACATCTGCCCGATGAATCCCTCCGGTGTCCAGCACAACAGCCCTACGGAGCCTCCGGGCTTGCACACCCGGAGCAGCTCGTCGGCAGCCGCCTGGTGGTGCGGCGCGAACATGACGCCGATGCAGGACATCACCACGTCGAACTCCGCATCGCCGAAAGGCAGTGCTTCCGCATCCCCTTCCTGCCACTCCAGGCTGACGCCCCGGTTTGCGGCCTCCCGGCGCCCTGCCTCGAAAAGTTCGGGAGTGAGATCGCTGGCCACCACTTTGGCGCCCATCATTGCGGCAGGAATGGCTGCGTTGCCTGTTCCGGCCGCAACGTCCAGGACCCGTTGGCGGGACTTGATGCCGCAGGCCTCCACCAGGACCGCGCCCAGTTCCAGGAGCATCTCATCCGCCAGGGCCGGGTAGTCCCCGGACGCCCACATTGCCCGGTGCTTCTTTTTCAGCTCCCGGTCCGCCTCCGCCACATCGGTCTGATCGCTCATGTCCGTGCCCCTTTACATGTCCGTCCACAATGGGTGACAGCACGCTGTTGGCCCAGCGGAGGCTGCGATGCGACCCATTGTGGACGCGATGCAGGCCGCTGTAAAGGCAGGGTTGCAGGCGGACGCCCGGGTCAGGCGGGCTTGCGGGCCCTGGTGGTCTTGGCTGCGGTCTTGCTTCCCGTGGACTTGGTGTCCGAGTTGGTGCCGGATGCCTTGGACGCGGTTGACTTGGCTGTGCTGGATTTGGCGGCGGTGGACTTGGACGCGGTTGACTTGGCTGTGCTGGACTTGGACGCTGTTGAAGCGGCTTTCGTGGACGCGGACTTCGCGGACGACTTCGCTGCCGCAGGCTTCGCATCGTCCGTGCCGGTCTTGGCAGCCGTCTTCGAGGTTGACCGCGAAGAAGCGGTTTTGGTGCCGGAAGACCCGCGCGCCGGCTCGGCATCCTCGTCCGCTGTGTCCGCTTCGTCGTCGGAATTTCCACCGGCGGAGGCGGCCTCCCCGCCGCCGCGCTTCCTGTCCAGGCTCCGCTTGAGGGCCTCCATAAGGTCGATGACCTCGCCCTTGCCGCCCTCCCCGGCCTCGACGCCAAAGGTCTCCTCCGTGTCCAGCGATTCGCCCTGTTCGAGCTTGGCGTCAATGAGCTGGCGCAGCTGCACCTGGTACTCATCCGTGAAGGAGGTGGGTTCGAAGTCCGCGGCCATGGACTCCACCAGCGCCGCAGACATGTCCCTTTCCTGCGCGGAGATCTTGATGGAGGCGTCCAGGGACGGGAAGTTCGCCTCGCGCACCTCATCGGGCCACAGGAGTGACTGCAGCACCAGCACGTCGTCCTTGATCCGCAGGGCACCAAGCCGGGTCTTCTCCCGCAGCGCGAACTGGACGATGGCCACCCGGTCCGTGTCCTCCAGTGCCCGGCGCAGCAGCACGTAGGCCTTGGGCGACTTGGAGTCCGGTTCCAGGTAGTAGCTTTTCTCGAACATCATGGGTTCAAGCTGCTCGGACGGGACGAACTGCACCACTTCGATCTCATGGCTGTTCTCCGCGGGAATGGACTTGAGCTCATCCTTGGAAAGGACCACCGTGCGGCCGTCCTCCTCGAACGCCTTCTCGATGTCCGAATAGTCCACCACCTCCCCGCAGACCTCGCAGCGGCGCTGGTAACGGATCCTGCCGCCGTCGGCGTTGTGAACCTGGTGCAGACTGATGTCATGATCCTCAGTGGCGCTGTAGACCTTCACAGGCACGTTGACCAGCCCGAACGCGATGGCACCTTTCCAGATGGCTCTCATTCCTACAGTCAACATCAGAGCGGGCCGGAGGTGAAGCCCCGTGGCCGGCAGTAAGGAGCGTGTCCGGGTTGCGGGACGCGAACTGACCCTCACCAACCTGGACAAAATCATCTATCCGGAGACCGGCACCACCAAGGCGGACGTGCTGGCCTACTACGCCGCGGTGGCCCACGTCCTGATCCCGGCGGCGGCCAACCGACCGGCAACGCGCAAGCGGTGGGTCAACGGAGTGGGCACGGCAGACAAGCCCGGTGAAGTGTTTTTCCAGAAGGACCTGGAGGACTCTGCCCCCGGCTGGCTGCCACGGGCCGCCATCACGCACAAAGACCGGACCATCCACTACCCCATGGTCAATGACGCCGCCACGCTGACCTGGTTCGGGCAGATCAATTCAGTCGAAATCCACGTGCCGCAGTGGCGGGTGGACTCGCACGGCAACCAGCTCAACCCGGACCGGCTGGTGCTGGATCTGGACCCGGGCGAGGGCGCGGGCCTGCCGGAATGCCGCGAGGTGGCCCTCCTGGCGCGCACCATCCTGCAGGACGTGGGCCTGGACCCGGTGCCGGTCACCAGCGGCAGCAAGGGCATCCACCTCTACGCAGCGCTGGACGGGACGCAGACCTCGGACCAGATCTCCGCTTTCGCGCGGGAACTGGCCCGGGCGCTTGAGGCCGACCACCCGGACCTGGCGGTCAGCGACATGAAGAAGTCTCTCCGGACGGGCAAGGTGCTGGTGGACTGGAGCCAGAACAACGCCGCCAAAACCACCGTGGTCCCCTACTCGCTGCGGGGAAGGCCCACGCCCATGGTGGCCGCACCCCGGACCTGGCGGGAAATCGACTCGCCCCGGCTCAGCCACCTGGACTACCTGGAAGTCATGCGGCGGGTGCGGGACGGCAAAGACCCTTTCGCCGCCGTCGTCAATGCTGCGGCAAGCACAACGGAGGGTGCCGCCAGCCACGAGGAAACGCACGACGGCGACCCCCGCCTGGGCAAGTACCGCTCCATGCGCGACCCCGAGGCAACACCCGAACCGTTCGCAGGAGTTCCGGCCGGCGGCAACTCCTTTGTCATCCAGGAGCACCACGCCAGCCGGCTGCACTGGGACCTCCGGCTGGAACATGAGGGCGTGCTGGCCTCCTGGGCCCTGCCCAAGGGTGTCCCGGAGTCGGGCGGCAAGAACCACTTGGCTGTCCAGACCGAGGACCATCCCATGGATTACCTCACCTTCCACGGGACCATCCCAAAGGGGGAATACGGGGCCGGTGAGATGACCATCTGGGACACCGGCGCCTACGAGCTGCACAAATGGATCAACGGCAAGGAAGTCATCGTCACCCTGACCGGTTCCGAGGGCGGCGGGCTCGGTGGCACCAGGAAGATCGCGCTCATCCACACGGGACGCGGGCAGGGCAAGGACGCCGAGGGGCAATGGCTCATCCACCTGATGGACCAGGAGCATACAGGCGGACGACGGCGGCATGCGGCTCCCGCGGCTCCGGAACCTTCGCAGGAAGCCGGTGAAAGCGAAGCTGCCGCTGATGTGCAGCCCTCAGCTGATCCCGTCGCGGACCCGCTGGAATACCAGCCCATGATGGCCACCTCCGGGGATACTGCCGATCTTCAGGGCAGCAACTGGCAGTACGAGCTCAAGTGGGACGGTGTGCGGGCCATCCTGGTGGCGGACAGGGAGAGGGTCCGGATCTTCTCGCGCAACGGCAACGACGTCAGCCGGACGTACCCCGAATTCACGGACCGGGCCTGCTGGCCGGAGCAGCCGTTCGTCGCCGACGGTGAGATCATCGCCGTCGGGCCGGGTGGAAAGCCTGATTTCGGGCTGTTGCAGGGCCGGATGAAGCTCACCCGGGCCGCCGACGTCGCCAAAGCCCGCACCGCGATCCCGGTCCAACTGATGCTGTTCGACCTGCTTTTCGACGATGGAAAGGACCTCCGGCGCCTGCCGCTCAGCACCCGGCGCCAGCGGCTGGAGGCATTCTTCCGCCCGTCCGGCTGCCCCGTGGACCTCTCCACGGTGCTCAACGAGCCCGTGGAACTCCTCCTGGAAAGCGCGCAGGAACTTGGCCTCGAAGGAATCATGGCCAAAAGGACGGACAGCCGCTACGTCAGTGGCCAGCGGACGCGGACGTGGACCAAACTCAAGACCGAGAAGACCCAGGAAGTGGTGGTGGGCGGCTGGCGGCCGGGAAAGGGAGGCCGCCAGGACACTGTGGGGTCACTGCTGGTGGGGATTCCCGACGGCGGCAAGCTTCAGTACGTGGGCCGCGTCGGCTCTGGATTCAGCAGCCGGGAACTCACGGAACTGCGGCAGACGGTGGAACGCCTCGGCCGGAAGACATCGCCTTTCCACGACGTCCCCCGCCCCGATGCCGCCGACGCCCACTGGGTGTCACCGGAGCTTGTGGGCGAGGTGACCTACAGTGAGTGGACCGGGCCGGGCAGGCTGCGGCACCCACGGTGGCGGGGCTGGCGCGTGGACAAGGACCCGTCGGAGGTGGTTCGGGAAGACTGACCCGGGCTTACGGCGCGGCAACCCCGGCGACCATGTGCCCTGGCGACGCGCAAATTACCTGCTGACGCACAAATTACCTGGCGACCCGATATTCGGTGGTCGCCAGGTAATTTGCGTGTCGAGATGCGAACGTGCGCGTCGTGGGTGCGGCGCCCGCTACGGCCGCGCCCTACGAAGAGTGCGGCATCTGCGGCCGGCCGGTGCGGTGGACGGCGGTCACGGCAGCCTCATGTCCCATGCGGCCATGCCCGGCAGCCCGGTCCTTGGGATGCCGGCGTTTCCCGTAGCCGTCCGGCCACCCGCTTTGCTGCTCCGCGGGGACGGCGACCATTGCCGCCGGGCCTGGGGCCACCGTCGCATCCATGGCTGCCGCAATGTGGTCCGCCACCTCGGGCCTGATATGGAACTGGTTGGACTGTTCACCCATTCTTGGTTCTTCCCTTCTTTCCTTCGTTCTTCCATGAAACGAAACGCCAACGAATGCGCCCGGGCGCACGCGGACTACTGCCCGGAAAGAGGTGTGTTCATCGCTCCACCATAGGCACGTCGGAGGCTCCTGTGAACCCCCTCCAGGCTGCGTGGGCCGGGTCACTTCCCCGCCCACAATCACCAAAAAAAGGGGCCTGAAACGGAGCTCGACGAAAAATTTTTGGGAACCCTGCCGTTGATCAGCCTGCTTCCCAGTAATGGTGCGGGAAACGGCGGCGCAGAAATCTCTGGAATATGCCCCTGAAGCGGCCCAAAAGGGTGCACTCTACGCCATTGAACTGTTGTCACGCTACAGCATCCCGTAAAATTGAAGGCCTGCCCGGAGCGGGGCAGCTACAAGTCGTAAGCAAATGACCTCCACAGGAGTTGCCCAAATGCCCACAGACCGAAGCATGACCGACTCTTCAGCAGGCGCCAGGAACGCCCGCGGAACAGACCCGGCAGCCGCCAAGGCTGCCAAGAAACCAAAGCTTTTGCCGCGGCGACGGCTCAAGGAATCCGACGTCAACGTCGTTGACCAGCCGATGCTCAAGAAGGCCCTCGGCGGGACCATCGTGGGAAACACGATGGAATGGTACGACGTAGGCGTCTTCGGCTACCTCATCACCACCATGGGCCCGGTGTTCCTTCCCGAGTCAGATCCCACCACGCAGACGCTGTTCCTGCTGGGAACCTTCGCTGCCACCTTCATCGCCCGCCCCCTGGGCGGCGTGATCTTCGGCTGGCTCGGCGACAAGGTGGGCCGCCAGAAGATCCTGGCCACCACGCTGATGATCATGGCGGCAAGCACCTTCGCCGTCGGCCTCCTGCCCGGGTACGCGCAGATCGGACTGTGGGCTGCCGCGCTGCTGGTGCTCCTCAAGGTCGTCCAGGGCTTCTCCACCGGTGGTGAATACGCCGGCGCAACCACCTTCGTGAGTGAATATGCGGCCGACAAGCGCCGCGGCTTCTTCGCAAGCTTCCTGGACCTCGGCAGCTACCTGGGCTTCGCCATGGGCGCCGCCCTGGTTTCCGTCCTGCAGCTGACGTTGGGCCAGGACAGCATGGTGGACTGGGGATGGCGCATCCCGTTCCTCGTTGCAGGCCCGCTGGGCCTGATCGCCGTCTACTTCCGGAGCAAAATCGAGGAATCGCCGCAGTTCCAGGCCACCCTTGATGCCCAGGAAGAAAACGCAAAGAATGCATCCGCTGGTGAGACTGCCACGGCCAAGGGTCCCGTGGGGATCGTCAAGGCCTACTGGCGCCCCATCGTCGTTGCCATGGTTGTGGTGGCTGCTGCCAACACGGCCGGCTATGCGCTGACGTCCTACATGCCCACCTACCTGACCGAGTCCAAGGGCTACGACGAGGTGCACGGCACGCTGCTGACCATTCCGGTGCTGGTGGTCATGAGCCTCTGCATCCCGCTGACCGGCAAGCTGTCTGACCGGATCGGCCGCCGTCCGGTGCTCTGGATTGGTGCCATCAGCACCATCGTCCTGGCCATCCCGGCGTTCCTGCTGATCGGTATCGGCGCCGTGTGGTCCACCCTTGCCGGGCTGGCCTTGATTGCATTCCCTGTAACCTTCTACGTGGCCAACCTGGCCTCGGCACTGCCGGCCCAGTTCCCCACGTCCAGCCGCTACGGGGCCATGGGCATCGCCTACAACTTCGCCGTGGCCATCTTCGGCGGCACCACGCCCTTCATCGTGGCGGCCCTGATCAGCGCCACCGGGAACGACATGATGCCTGCCTACTACCTCATGGCCACCTCCCTGGCGGGCGCCATCGCCATCTACTTCCTGAAGGAATCCGCCAACCGTCCCCTCCCGGGATCCATGCCCAGCGTGGACACCCAGGCAGAGGCAAGGGAACTGGTGGCCACCCAGGACGAGAACCCGCTGATCAACCTCGACGAACTGCCGTTCGAAACCCTGGACGGCACCGACCCCCAGGCACACCGCGGGGTTCCGGCGCGGGCATAACTCCAGCCGGCCGCGCGGGCACTCTTGTAGCCCACGCTCACAGGCCCGTCCTGCGTGTTTCCTTGGGGGAAGCACGCAGGACGGGCCTTCGCGTGTCTGCCGGATGTCCTCGTGTGACTGCCGGCAATATGACTCTGCCTGATGCCCGGTGATACGTTCCCAAGGGCCTTCGGGCCGAGGCAGGACAACAAGACAGGACAGGTCAGGGACATGAAGCGCGTCGTGGAACAGGTACGCGCACTCCACCGGCTGGAACCGGCCAACAACGACCACCTGGCTGCGTTGCGCGTGGCCCTGAGCGTCGCCGTCCCGTCGCTGCTCCTGCTGGCCGCCGGCCGGACCGACCTCATCATCTACGCCGTGTTCGGCGCCCTGACCGGCATGTATGGCCGCTCAGAACCCCACCAGCTGCGGCTCCGCCATCAGGCCCAGGCTGCCCTGGTGCTGCTGACCGGAGTAGCCGTGGGGGTAACGCTGTCGACGAGCCACATCCATTCCTGGTGGCTGGTAGCGGTGGAAGCCACCCTGGCAGGAGTGGGCTCGGTGTACTCGGACCGGGTACGGCTGAAACCAAACGGGCCCTTCTTCGGAATCCTCGCCTTGGGCGCGTGCGCCTCCGTTCCCACCGCAGTCCCCTGGTACGCCGCCCTGCTCATCGCGGCCGGATCCGCGTTGTTCTCCATCGCCGTGGGCTTCAGCGGCTGGATGCGGCGAAGGTCATGGGAACCCGGCGCAACGAGGAGGGTGCCGACCCGCTCGGCGGCAAAGCGGCGCGAACTGGCGGTCCACGCCGCCCGGTACGTCCTGGCCGTGGGTGCCGCCGGGACAGTGGGCGTCCTGAGCGGCAGCGGCCACCCGCACTGGGCCATGGCCGCGGCCGCAGTGCCGCTCGCCGGCGCAGACCTGCCCAGCAGCGTCCGGCGGGGTGTCCACCGCATCGTGGGGACGCTCCTGGGCCTGGCGGTCACCGCCGTCGTGATCCTTCCGGGACCCTGGACCCTGTCAGCGCTCTATCCCGCGTTTCAGGAGCCGGTACGCCAGGCCACGGTGCTGGCCCTCCTGGTAATCCTCTTCCAGTTCGCCACCGAGCTGTTCATGACCAGGCACTATGGCCTGGCGATGGTCTGGTTCACGCCGGTCATCCTGCTGATGACCCAGTTGGCGTTCCCCACCGAACCGCAGGTACTGATCCTTGAGCGCGCGGTGGAAACCCTGGTGGGCGCGCTGATGGGGATCCTGGTGGTGGTGGCTGTCCGCCGGTCCGGTTGGCGCACGCGGACCGCGCCCCTACTTCGGTTTCCGCGCCGGTCCCGCCATTAGCCGCGCCGGGGCCACCTTGGCTACCGCTGCCAGCACCTTGTAGCGTTTGGACGGGATGGACACCGCCTTGCCGCGCTCGTTGTCCGCCAGGCCTTCACGGACCACGCGCTCCGCGCGCAGCCACGTCCAGGCCGGGGCCACCGACTTGTCCATCCCCATGCGGTCGTGGAACTCGGTGTGGGTGAAACCCGGACAGACCGCCGTGACCTTGATGCCGCGCGGGCGGTAGGCAAGGTTTGCCCACCGGCTGAAACTGAGAAGCCAGGCCTTGGCCGCCGAATACGTACCGCGCGGCAGGAACGCGGCCACGCTTGCCACATTGATGATCCTGCCTTCTCCGCGCTCCAGCATGCCCTTCAGTGCCGCGTGGGTGAGCACCATGGACGTTTCCGTGTGCAGCTTCAGGTGCTTCTTCTCCTCCCCCGCGTGGTTGTCCTCGAAGTTGTGCAGCAGGCCGATCCCTGCGTTGTTCACCAGGATCCCCACCGGACGCCGGGCGTCTTCAAGGCGTTCGACGACGGCGGCCACGTCGTCATCCTGCGTCAGGTCGGCGGGGAGCACCTCAGCGGTGATTCCGTAGCGCCGCCGGAAGTCCTCCGCTGTTTCCGCGAGCCGGGACGCGTTCCGCGCCACCAGGACCAGGTCGTGCCCCTGCGCGGCGAGCTGCTGGGCGAATTCGTGGCCGAGCCCGGCGCTGGCGCCGGTGACGAGTGCTGTTGTCCGGGAGCTGGATGGCGTCATGCTGCAAGCCTAGTCATGCCGGTGCGCGCCCGTCCGCGAACGGGGCCAGCGGGTTGGCCAGTCGCCCGGCCATCTGCAGCCCTCCGGACGGATCCGCGAGGTCCAGCATGTTCTGGTTGTTGCGGAGCTGAAGGCGGTTCAGGCAGGACAATGCGAAATCAGGAGCGAAAAGATCGTGCCGTGCGAACTGGTCGGCGAGTTCCGGATGCTGCCGCTGGTAGTCCTGGATGGCCGCGGCTGCCGTGCGCCAGAAATTCTCCTGGCACAGCCGGCCGTCCTCCTCCAGCAGGGCGGCCAGGAACCTGAAGATACAGTCGAAGATGTCCGTGAAGATGGCCAGCACCTTTTCGCCGTCGGGAATGGCGGTGCGGATCCTGGATACGTCCGCAGGCAGGTCCAGCCGGTCCCCCATCACCACGATTTCCTCCGCGATGTCCTTCATGATGGCCCGGACGGGAACGCCGTCCTCAAGGACCAGGATGACGTTCTCGCCGTGCGGCATGAACGCCAGCTCGTACCGGTACAGGCCGTGCACCAGGGGCACCAGGTAGGCCTCGAAGTAGCGGCGCAGCCAGTCCTCCGGGTCCAGGCCGGACCGTTCGATGAGCGCGGAAACCATGGGTTTCCCGGCGGAATCCACGTGCAGGAGCGAGGCCATGGTGGCCAGCTGCTGGCCGTCCCGCAGGAGCGGCAGCGGGCTCTCCCGCCACAGCGCGGAGAGCATCTTGCGGTAGGGGGATCCGGCGGCGGAAGCGGCCTCGTAGTACCGGTTGTGGTAGCCGATGGCCGCCACTTCCCCGATCATGGTGAATCCGCGCCGCTGCAGGGCACCGTCCGCTCCGATCAGTTCCCGCAGCCAGTCGTTGATGGCGGGGGTGGCCTTCATGTATTGCGGTGACAGTCCCCGCATGAACCCCATATTCAGCACGGACATGGCCGTTTTGACGTAGTTCCGTGCCGGCGCCGAGGTGTTGAAGAACGTGCGGATGGACTGCTGCGCCTGGTATTCGTCCGTGCCCGTGCCCAGGTGGACGATCCGCTGCCCGGAAATCTCGGCCGCGAACGTCACGGTCAGCTTGTTCTCCCACTGCCAGGGGTGGACCGGCATGAAGAAGTACTGGTCCGGGTCCAGGCCCTGCCGCTGCAGGTCAGTGCTGAAGTCCCCGGCGAGCGGGCCGAGTTCAGCCTCCACGTGCGCCGTGTAGTCGAGCCCGGCGCTTGATGTGAACACGGCATGGGACCGGTGGACTGCGATCCACTCCAGCCGGACGGGCGCCCCGGCCTCCGGAGCGTACGCGTGGTAGTCGCTCATGCCGAAGCCCAGGCGGCCGTTGTTGGCCACGAAGCACGGGTGGCCCTCGGTCATGCTGCGCTCGATGGCCTGGAAGTCGGCGGCAACGTCCCGTCCGCCCGTGACCCCGGCGGCGAGTTCGGCAGCTGGGGGCTGGTCCGCCCGCTGCTTGTAGGCGTGGCTGGCCAGGGTGCTGCTGACCTCTTCCAGGTAAACCGGGAGCATCTGGAGGCTGATGCCCAGCGTCCCATGGAACTCCGTAATGAACCCAAGGACGTCCAGCGGGACTTCGGTGCCATTCCGGAAGTACCGGATGGAGGCAGCATCGATGGACCAGTGCTCAAGCTCCAAAATCCTGGCGCTGAAACGGTATTCGTGCGCACCGTCCGCACTGGTGACACGGTAGCTGCCGGCGTCCGGCGTGGCAGAGACCCGTTCAGGCGGGAGGATCCGTTCGGGCGAGAGGATCCGTTCGTGAGAGAACTCCGCGAGCGCCTTGCGGAGCAGGTGCCGGTTGGCGGCGTCCCAGCGGTCTGCCGTCAAGTGGGAAACGGCGGTGCCGGCGGGCATGGCCGTACGGGCGGCAACGGTTTTGTGGTCTTCGAGGTGGACAGTCACAGTGCTCCTTGCGGGACAGGGGTGCGGGAAGGGCTGGAAGGGGTGTTGCGCGGCAGCATGGCGCGGGCGGACAGGTAGTCGGAGCGGCTGCAGAAGCTCAGCAGTGCCTCCTTGTCCGGAAGCGCCACCACCCCTGCCGGCCGAAAGCCGAGCCGTTCGTTGAGTGCGTGGATCCTGGTGTTCCGGACGTCCGGTTCCACCACCACGCGTTCCACCTCAGGCCTGTCGAACAGCCGGCCAAGGACTGCGTCCATCACCGCGGCGGTGTAGCCCGGCTGTGGAGCGTCCGACGGCGGCCCCACCAGCAGGTGCATCCCCACGTCACCGGGGCGGACCGGGTAGGCACCGGCCAGGGGTGAGGACCCCGGAAGGTACTCCTCCGTCAGGAAGGCGGGGACGCCGCCGTCGAGCCCCAGCAAGGCGTGGTGGTGTCCGCTCGCCTGGATGCCGGCATATTCGGCGGCGACGTCGGCGACGCCGTCGGACAGCATGCCCCAGAAGGAGGCGTAGGGCCTGGTGACCCAGCTGTGCAGGAGCGGCGCGTCAGTCTCCGGGTCCACGCAGCGGAAGGTGAACCTCATGCCGGCACCCCTTCGGTCACGCCCGCCGGTACCCCGAACTGCTGGAAGGCGATGCTGCGCTCCACGGGGTACACTTCCCGGCCGGTGATCTCCCGGAGGATGCAGGAGTTTCGGTAGGCACCCATGCCAAGGTCCGGGGTGGCGAACCCGTGGGTGTGCAGCTCGGCATTCTGGACGAAGACCTCCCCCGGTTCCACGCCCGCGCCGTAATGGCGGTCCACTGCCAGCCGGCCGGCGTTGTCCCGGGCGATCCGGTCCTGGATGCCGGCCAGGAAGGCCGGCTCGCGGTAGCGGTAGCCGGTAGCAAAAACCACCGCTTCACTTTCCACCGTGTAGGCCCGGTCCTGTTCCCCATGGTGAAGGTGCAGGGTGTGGGTTCGGGCCTCCGGATCCCACCGGGCGCCGGTAAGGGTGGAGTGGGTCAGCAGCTGCGTGTCCACCATGCCGGAGATGCTC
Organism: Arthrobacter sp. B1I2; assembly: GCF_030816485.1. Classification (NCBI taxonomy): domain Bacteria; kingdom Bacillati; phylum Actinomycetota; class Actinomycetes; order Micrococcales; family Micrococcaceae; genus Arthrobacter; species Arthrobacter sp. B1I2. The sequence goes on from NZ_JAUSYC010000001.1 coordinate 611,071, forward strand.
CTGGTATAAAGCAGGTCGTAGATGGCATCGATCAGGTCCGGGTTGATGCCCTTGTAAAGGTTCTTCTGCGTCTTGTTGAGGTGGTCGCGCCGATGCGGCGGCAGGCCGTGGAAGTAGTCCACGTACTCCGGCGACGTCATCTCCAGCGTCAGCTTGGTGTACTCCAGGGGGAAGAACCGGCCGGAGCGCGTCACCCAGTTCAGCTGGTACCCGTGGCTGTCCGACTCCTGCAGGAGCTCATGGTAGATCTCGGCCGCGCTCTGGCCACTGCCCACGATGGTGATGCTGCGCTGCCGCTGGAGTTCGGCCTTCCGGGACAGGTAGTCGGCATTGTGCAGGGCCGCTCCCCCGCGCCCGGCGGTTGCTTCCGCGAGTATGCCCCGGCCGGCTTCCGGCACGTACGGGGAGGTTCCGGTGCCCAGCACCAGCCGCCGCGCCAGCAGCACCTCCTGCCCGGCCGGACCGGAGACGGACAGCCGGTACACGCCGTCGTCGTACGCAGCATCCAGCACAGCTGTGCCAAAACGGACCGAGGGCAACTGCCCGGCCACCCACTGGCAGTACTGGTTGTACTCGGCGCGCAGCGGATAGAAGTTCTCCCGGATATAGAAGCGGTACAACCGGCCCGTCTGCTTGAGGAAGTTCAGGAACGAATACGGCGAGGTGGGGTCGGCCATGGTCACCAGGTCCGCCATGAAGGGAACCTGCAGGTGGGCGGGCTCCAGCATCATGCCGGGGTGCCACTCGAAGGAGCCGCGCCGCTCAAGGAAGACGCCCCGAAGGCCCTCCACCGGTTCGGCAAGGGCGGCAAGGCCCAGGTTGAAGGGCCCGACGCCGATCGCGGCGAAGTCGTAAACGGTACCGCGCGTGGGGGTGCTCATGCGCCTGCCCCGTTCCGTACTGCCCCGTTCCGCAGCAGCCCCGCCCCGGTGCGGCGCAGGAGGTTGATGATTCCGGCGATGTCACCAAGGGTGGCCTCGGCATTGAGGAGCGTGAACTTCAGGTAATGGCGGCCACCGACCCTGGTTCCGGCCACCACGGCCTCACCGGAAGCGAACACTGCCGCACGGATGGCCGGGTTCAGTGCGTCTGCCCCGTCCTCGGACAACCGGGCGCCGCCTTCCGTCCGTGGCCGGTACCGGAACACCAGGGTGCTCAGCTGCGGCGGGGCCGCGAGCTCGAAGTCATCGTCGCTGTCAAGGAGTGCGCCCACCCGCCCGGCGAGGTCAATCGCTTCGTCGAACAGCGCGCCGATGGCGTCCGCTCCCATGATCCGCAGGGTGAGCCAGAGCTTCAGGGCGTCGAAGCGGCGGGTGGTCTGGATGCTTTTGTCCACCTGGTTGGGAATGTCGGCCAGGGCCGCACTTTCCGGATTGAGGTAGTCCGCGTAATAGGTGATGTGCCGCAGCATCGCGGATTCGCGAACCAGCAGGGCGCTGGAACTGACGGGCTGGAAGAAGGTCTTGTGGAAGTCGACGGTAACGGAGTCGGCCAGGGAGATGCCGTCCAGCAGGTGCCGGTACCGGCCGGAAAGCATCAGGCCACCGCCGTATGCGGCGTCAACGTGGAACCAGGCACCATGGGCGCGTGACAGGGCTGCGAGCTCTGCGAGCGGGTCCACCGCGCCGAAATCGGTGGTCCCGGCGGTTCCCACCACCGCCATTGGTATCAGGCCGCCGTCGTGCGCTTCCGCCATGGCCGTAGCGAGGGCCGCGGGATCCATCCGGTGGTCCGCCGTGCAGGGAACAGTGATCACGGCATCGAAGCCCAAGCCCAGCATGGATGCGGATTTTTGGACACTGAAGTGGCTGTCCGCCGAGCTGAAGATCCGCAGGGAGTCCAGCAGCGCCGGCAGCCGGAGGCCATTGCGGGCCGGGTCCTGCCGGAGGGCTGCCACGGCATGGTTGCGGGCGATCAGCAGTGCCTGCAGGTTGGACTGGCTGCCGCCGGAAGTGAAAACGCCGTCCGCGGCGTCCCCCAGCTGGAGCCTCTCCGCGGTCCAGTCCACCAGGCGCCGTTCGATCATGGTGGCACCGGCGCTTTGGTCCCAGGTGTCCAGGGAGGAATTCACGGCGGAGAGGACGGCCTCGCCCACCAGGGCCGGGATCACCACTGGGCAGTTCAGGTGGGCCGCGTACTTGGGGCTGTGGAAGTAGACGGCGTCCCGCAGGTAGACGTCCTCAAGTTCCTGGAGGGCGGTGGCAGTGTCCGGCAGTGGGGTGTCCAGGTCCACCGCGGCAACCCGCGCCTGTATCTCGGACGGGGTGATGCCGGTAAACGGTGCGGTGGTGCGTTCAACTTTGGTGGCCACCGCAGTGACGCCCTGCAGCACCTGCGCCACGTACCGGGCTGAATTGCGGGGGTTGAAAAGATGGTTCCCCGCCGCCAGCGCAAGTTCGACGCGGCCAGCGAAGTCCTGGTCCGGAATGGTTTCCGGCAGTCTCCGGTCAGCCCGTGGATGGTCCACAGGCTGCTCCGATCGCTGGTTGGGCTGGTCGCGGCGGGTCATCAACGGCAAGGTTTTTCCTTCTGTCGGCACGGTCGGGTAAGGACAGCCTTACTTAGGTGACCCTTTTAATCAAACTTTCGTGCCGTAATTATCCGACACAGGTCCGCGGACGTTAGGCTGTTGCCTTCAGCAGGCAGCCAGGCTGCCGGCAAAAAGGGGGAAATATGGACCAGCAACAGTCCGGCACCATCGGATTCCGCGAGGTGGACCGGGACGGCAATCACGTGCCGGCGGAACTGCAGGACATGGAGCCGGCTGGGACGGGACGGTCCCGGCCCGCACCGAATCCGTTCATCGTGGTGTTGTGGCTGCTGGCGGCAGGGCTGATCCCCGGGGGAACGTCGGTGCTGCTGAACGGGCCAATGGCCGTTGGGCCCTCATCCAGCGGCGGGGTGCCGTTGGCATACCTGGTGTTCACGTTCGCCCCGCAGGTGCTCCTGGCCGGTTTCGCCACCCTGATTTTCCTGCTGTTCTGGCATGCCTGGCACTGGCAGCGCCGGCGCGGGTAGCCGGGCTTTTCACGGCAGCCGGACCGGCAGTCGATGGGTCAGCCGGTCCGGCAGGGAACAGCGCGAGGGCGCGTGCCCGGAACGCGGGAAAGTGCCTGCGAGCCGCGTCCCGGCTGGCTGGCCCGCCAATCCTGACTTGTGCATCAATTAGTAAGCATGCTTTGCTTACGGGGTAGATGAACCTCCGCAAGCAGTTCGCGGCGGGGCTGCCAACGCTGGTGGTTCCGTGAAAGAAGCCCAAGGAAGAACATAATGACCACCGCAATGGAAGACCAGCTGACGGCGTTTGGGGAACGCAGCGAAGCAGCTGGACAGCTCTTGACCGCCACCGTACCCGTGGACGCTGGGCTGCTGATGACCCTTAATTCACGCATGCACTGCCGCATGCCCATGCAGCGCGTTGACCACGAGGAAATGCCGGTCCGGCAGCCCGTATACGTTGACGGCAACGCCGTCGTTGCCCTGCGGCCGGGATCCGTCCCGGAGAGCGTGGTCACCTACCGTTGTGCCTGCGGCTTCACCATCGATGATCCGGGCACCGCCATGCCGGTCAACGATCAGGCCCTCGCCAGCTGAGCAGGCCCTCTTAGGCGCAGGCCTGCTCCACATTGAGAGGCCCTCCCGCCAACCAGCTCTTTCCATCACAGGACCTTTAGCGGCTACTGCCCCGCAGGAACGCGGGCGGCCTCAACAGCGCGCCGCGTGTCCGCCATGACCAGGTCTGCATTGATGGCCTCTGCCGCCCGGAGGCCCGCTGCGGCCGCCGTCATGACCTGGGCCGAAACGTCCACGGCGTTCCCGGCGGCCCACACTCCCGGGGAGGATGTCCGGCCGCTTTCGTCGGCCTCCAGGCGGCTCCCCGGGCCTTCCTGGAGGGCGGCCGGTTCCAGCCCCAGCCGCTGGAGCATGTGGGCTTTGCTCATGGTGGCCGGACTGACCACCAGCACGTCCAGGTCCACCGTCCCGCCGCCATCCAGGGCGGCGCCGGCGAGCCGGTCCTCCCGGATCTCCAGCGCCCGGACCTTTCCCTCCACCACACGGACGGACCGCGCCGCCAGCTGTTCCTCCTGGCCCGGGCTGAGCTCCAGGGCGTCGTTCAGCAGCAAGGTCACGTCCGGACTCCACTGCCGGAACGTCAAGGCCTGCATGACGGAGTGGGAATCGGCCGCCAAGACCCCGATTCTTTGATCGCGGACCTCCCAGCCGTGGCAGTACGGGCAGTACAGCACGTCCCGTCCCCAGCGGTCGGAGACTCCGGGAAGGTCCGGCAGCTCATCCACAATTCCTGACGCGATCAGCAGGCGCCGGGCAGTCCGGGTGGAGCCATCGTCCATGGTTAGGACGAACTGGTCTTCCAAGCGGCTTGCTGACCGGACAAACCCCGAAGCCATCATCCCGCCGTACCGGGCCAGCTCTTCCCTGCCGGCTGCGATCAGGTCCCGCGGGCTCGTCCCCTCCCGGCTGAGGAATCCGTGGACGCTTTCCGCCCCGAGGTTGCGCTGTTCACCGGCGTCGATCACCACCACCGAACGCAGTGCCCGTGCCAGGGCTATGCCCGCGCTCAGCCCCGCCGGTCCCCCGCCAATGACAGCCACGTCGAAATTGGTGTCCTGGTTATCCGCCACAGTGCCCTTCCCTGCCTTGCTGCACATGCCCTTTGGCACATGCGTACCTATCCGGGCTGTACCCGGGCAGGCCGGAAAGTAACGGAAGTGGCGATGGCCAGGGTGGGTCAGCCCTCCGGCCAGTCGATGAACTGGCCATAGCCTTCATGCTTGCGCAGGTAGCCGGAAATGAAGGGGCAATGCGGGATGATGCGTTTGCCGGTGGCCACCACGTCATCAAGGGCAAAGTGCGCCAGGACTTTGCCAAGGCCCTGGCCCTCAAAGTCATCGCTGGTCTCGGTGTGGGTGAAATCGATGTGCCCGGGAAGGTCGCGGAAGAAGGCCTGCACAGCCAGCCTGTCATCCACCAGGAGTTCGTACCGGTGCTGCGCGTCATTGCGCCGCAGGGTGACATTGGCGGTGAACTTGTCCTCCGCGGACGTGGTGTTCTCGGTCATGGTTCGACACTGGCACTACTTCACCGCGCTGGCAATGCCCCCTCGCCCCCTCTTCCGCCGGGCCCTGCCTTGAGCCCTGGGAACAGCAGCCCACCGCCGGAACGGAAAGCCCCCCAGCAGAAGTATCGCCACGGAAAAGCAGGCAGCGCCGGCTGCCAGCAGCCCCAGAGATAGTCCGTTGAGGGCGGCGTCCGCCACGGGGATGAAGACCACCACGACGGCGGCCCCTGCCACGGTGGGCCTGCAGCGGAAGGCGTGGGTCGCCGTCGTCCGTTCTTCCAAACGGCCAAAGGCTGCAGCCACCGGCAGGAGCAGCAGGACCAGCGCGAGGACCACCACGGGCCGCGACCACCACCATTCAGCGGTTCCGGAGACCGGTTTGGGGATCGGCGCCAGAAGTAGTAACCCGGACATGCCTGCCAGCAGCGGCAGATGCCACAGGTACACCGTCAGGGACCTGGCACCAACCAGCAGCAGGAGCCGGCCGATCCAGCGGATGACTGCCAGCGGTGCCAGGAGCGGCCGCGCCAGTTCCATCACAGCCAGTTGGGAGGCGCCCAGGAGCACCAGGGTCAGGTTGGGCGGGTTGAGGTTGACCAGCATGTTACCCCGATACAGTCCCAGGCCCGTCACGAGCCCCAACAGCAGGTGTGCCGCCACGGCAAGGCCCAGGAGCCCAGAGCGGGACAGGCGGGAAAAGTGTCCGTCGGCAGCCAGGAAACCAAGTTGTTGGACCGCGCACCACACGAACACCAGGTTGGCATTGGAAAGGTCCGGCAAGGCACCCCTGAGGCAGTCCACGGCAACCACCAGCCCGGCAAGCAGGCCGAAGGTCAGCCACGGCGCGCGGGCATGAAGCGCTGCCAGGACCGGAATGTTCAGCTGCGCCGCGAGGTAGGCGGCCAGGAACCACAGCGGCATGGCCGCCCCGGCGGACACGAGTTGGACCACCTGCTGGTCCACGCCCAGCGCGGCTGCCACCGACAGGCCCGCCACCATCGTTGCCAGCAGGGCGGTGGCCGGGCGGACCAGGCGCAGGAGGCGGGCGCGCATGAACTGGGCCCCCGTCCCGCCGCTTGCTTTGAGCCGGCGCCAGGACTGCAGGCCGGTGATGCCGCCGGTGACGAAGAACAACGGCATCACCATGAAGATCCAGATGACGGGTTCGAACCAGTCCTGTTCGGCGAGGGTGTTCTCGGTTGTCACCGTCCCGTCCGGGTGCAGGACCGGGCTGACCATCAGGGAGTGCCCCACCACCACCAGAACCAGGCAGATGAAACGGACAAGGTCGATGGCCGGATCACGGCCTGCCGTGTCCGGCCCGGTTCCTGTCCCCCGCTTGCTGGTGCTGCGCACGGGGATCCTACAAAGACTCGACGCTGCCCATGGGACCATTGTGCCCCCGGCGGCCCGCGCGGTATCAGGACTTTCGCCGGTTGCCGGCCTTTACGGCAGTGTTGCCAGCAGCCCAAGAACGACGGCGAGCAGCGGCGTGGTGCCCTGTGTCAGGGCGGCGCGGAGGTACTTTCGTCCGGTGAAGGCCAGGACGGCGGCCGCCAGCAGCATGGGCCGACCCCGCGCCAAGCGCCACGAGCCCTGGGCAAAAAGAAGGGAGGCAGGGATCATTCGTTGATCCCAGCCTCCCGTCTTTGCTGCTTCCTGTGGCGTTACCGTGCCAGTGTGGCGAGCGTGGTGACGGCGAAGCCCTTGGCCGCCTGGTTCCACGTGGCCAGCAGGCCCTGCAGGTTTTCGCCGTCCGCGCGGTGGGCGGGAAGCTGGTCCTGGAGGGTGGCCAGCACCCCGGTCCGCAGCTCGGTGTTGAAGTTGACCTTGCCAACGTTCATGGCCGCGGCCTTGACGAGCTCCTCTGCGGGGATGCCGGAGGCGCCGTGCAGGACCAGCGGAATGTGGATCCGCGCCGCGATGTCCTGCAGCACGTCCCAGCGCAGCCGCGGCTCGCCCTTGTACTTGCCGTGGACGTTGCCCACGGCCACTGCCAGCAGTTCCGCACCAGTGCGGGACACGAAGTCCTCCACCTGCGCGGAGTCCGTCAGCCCTGCCACGTCCACGCCGGACTGGTCGGCGCCGAAAGCGCGGTCCTCGTCCCCTGCCAGGCCGCCGAGTTCCGCTTCCAGCACCACGTCGGGGCCCAGCAGCTCGCGGGCCGCCCGGACCAGCGCGATGTTGTCCTCGAAAGGGAGTGACGAACCGTCGGCGAGGACCGAATCCGCCCCTGCCGCGACGGCGTCGGCCATGACCTTGAGGTCAGTTGCGTGGTCAAGCTGCACCGCGACGGGCACGGCAGCGGCATCAGCCAGGCCGCGCAGCGCCGCGATGAGCCGGAGACCGTTCGCGGTGGCGGCGGTCTTGGGTGCCACCAGCAGGATCACGCCCCGGCCGGATTCCTCGGCGGCGCCCACCACGGCCAGCGCGGTGGTGAAGTCGTAGCAGGTGAAGGCGGGCACCGCAGAGCCCTGCTGCAGGGCGGAGGTGACCAGGTGGTCCAGTCGGGTACGCATCAGACGCCCAGGCCTCCCACCAGGATCCAGGCAACGAAGGTCAGCGCGAAGCCGGCCAGGCCCAGGACGGTGGTCAGGACCGTCCAGGTCTTCAGACCGTCGGAAACGGTGAGTCCGTAGTAGCGGACCACAACCCAGAAGCCGGCATCCGTCACGTGCGAGAGTCCCAGGGCGCCGAAGCCGATGGCGATCACGATCACGGCAATCTGCGCGGGGCTGTAGCCGCCGCCGCTGACCGCTGCGGACAGCAGCCCGGTGGTGGTCACGATGGCCACGGTGGCGGAGCCCTGCGCGGCGCGGAGGGCCAGCGAGATGATGAAGCCAAGGAGCAGCAGGGGAACGCCGAGCGTGTCCAGGGTCTTGGAGAGCGCGGAGCCGATGCCGGAAACCTGCAGGACGTTGCCGAACACGCCGCCGGCGGCCACGACCATCAGGATGGAGGCGATGGGAGGCAGGGAGCCTTCGAAGATCTCGCCGGTTTCCTTGAAGGACCAGCCGCGGCGGACGGCCAGCAGGAAGAAGGACAGCGCTACGGCTACCAGCAGGGCCAGGAAGGGGTTCCCGATGAAGGCTGCAAGGCCATACAGCGGGTGGGACTTGGGGAGGATGAGGGTGCCGGCGGTACCCAGGAGGATCTGCACGATGGGGGCGGCAATCAGGAAGATGATCAGGGCCGGCCGGGGCGGTGCGATCGCGGCGGCACCGGGGCCGTCATGGCCCACCTTGACCAGCGAATCGGAGCCGAATTCCTCCACCTGGGCCTTCACGGCAGGCAACAGCTCGTAGTCCTTGCGGTTCATGATGGCGGCAACCCAGTAGGACAGGAAGCCCAGCGGGATGCAGATCAGCAGAGAAATCAGGGCGATGAGTCCGATGTCGGCACCGAGCACGCCGGCGCCGGCCACGATCCCGGGATGCGGCGGGACCGCAACGTGGATGGCGAGCATGATGCCGGCCATCGGCAGGCCGAACTTGACCGGGTGGACCTTGGCGATCTTGGCGAAGGCGTACACGATGGGCACCAGCACGATGATGCCCACCTCGAAGAAGACGGGGATGGCCACCAGGAAGCCGACGGCGGTGAGCGCGACGGCCACCCGCCTGGCACCCAGCTTGCGGGTGAAATGGTCCGCGAGGGACTGGACGCCGCCGGAGACCTCGATCATCCGGCCCAGCACTGCACCAAGTGCGATCAGGATGGCGACCTTGCCCATGGTGCTGCCCACTCCGCCGGAAACCACGGTGAAGATGTCCTGCAGCGGGATGGTGGCAGCCACGGCCACCAGGATGCTGACGGTGAGCAGGGCCACGAAGGCCTGGATCTTGAAGCGGATGATCATCACCAGCAGGATGGCGATGCCCACCGCGGCGATGGTGAGCAGCACCGGCGTGCCGAGCTCAACTGCGGGTTTGATGGCCGGGGCATCGGCCGCCCGCTGTATCAGCGGATTCATGAGGTGGTTCACGGGGAATTGTCTCCTTTGACCTGCCGGTCTGGGCGCAGACGGGCATCAGGGGTTAACGGTGTGGCCGGACGCGGCGGGGAACCGCTCCAGCCGCGCTGGGAGGTGCGACGACGGCGGAGGGGGGACCGCCGTCGTCGCACGTTCTTCGGCGTGGAGTTTTTGGGCAGATAACGGGACCAAAAGGCGTTTTTAGTCGTGGCATCTGCCCAAAAACTCCACGCGGGGGCGGTTTACTTGGTGCGCTTTGTGGGCGCGACCACCTTGATGACGGCGGAGTCATCGGCGGCCGCCAAGCCCTGGGCCTGGCCCAGGAGGTACAGCTGCTCGGCGGCGGCGGCAACAGGGGCTGCCATGCCGGCGGCGCGGGTGGCCTTGCCCACGATGCCCATGTCCTTGACGAAGATGTCCAGGCGGGAGAGGACCTCGGCGCCTTCCTCGTCGTAGGCCTCCAGGATGCGGGGGCCGCGGTTGGAGAGCATGAAGGATCCTGCCGCACCGGCTTCCAGGGCGGCGAGGGTCTTGGCCTGGTCCAGTCCCAGTGCGTCGGCCAGGGCCAGGGCCTCGGCCGCGGCGGCGATGTGGACGCCGCAGAGGAGCTGGTTGACGGTCTTCAGGGCCTGCCCGTCGCCGGGTTTGTCGCCCACAACGGTCAGGGTGGAGGCCAGCAGTTCCAGTGCCGGCGCGGCCTTTTGGCGGGCTTCGGCGGAAGCACCGACGACGATCAGCAGGTCACCTTCGCCGGCGCGCTTGGGTCCGCCGGACAGCGGGGCGTCCACCAGGTCCACACCGTATTCGGCCAGCTTGGCCACGGTGGCGGGAATGGCTTCCGTGCCCACGGTGCTGCCAAGGATGACGACGGCGCCCGGCTCGAGTACCGGGGCCACGCCGTTCTCGCCGAAGAGGACGTCGTTGAGCTGTTCGCCGTTGCGGACGGCCAGGAGCACTGCGTCAGCACCCTTGGCGGCCTCGCGGGCCGTGGTGAAGGTGGCGATGCCGGCTTCCCGGGCGAGCTCCAGGCGCGGCTCGGCGATGTCGAAGCCGTGGACGGTCAGCTGGGAGGTCAGGCGGGTGGCCATGGGCAGGCCCATGGCGCCAAGGCCCAGGACGGTAACGGTGTAATTGCTGGTCATGGTGTTCTCCGTTGAATTTCGTGCGGGTTTCAGAAAGTATTGCTGAGCTTGCGGGTGACCTGGGCCAGGGAATCGTCGTCGCCCACGTTGCCGGCGAACACGATGTACGGGATGCCCTTGGCGGGTCCGTCCACCGGTTCCCAGAGGCTGACGATGCCGGGGAGCATGGGGCCGCGGACAATCGCGTGGCGGATTTCCAGGCCGTGGGCTGCCACATCCGAGGAGGTGATGCCGCCCTTGGCGATGACAAACCGCGGCGGGAAGGTCTTCAGGGTCCGGTTGACCACGTCAACGACGGCGGCGGAGACGGTCCGGGCGATCCGCAGGCTTTCGGCGGGGTCGTCCGTCTTGATGAGCAGGCGGCTGGTGTGGACGATGACGTCACCGCTGCGGAGGGCTTCGACGACGGCGTCCACCGTCCGGTCCAGGTGCGCCTTGGCTTCCGGCTCGGCGCCAAGGAGCTTCTCGACGTCGATCTCGATGGTGCGCGCAGAGCCGTGTTCTGCCGTGAGGACGTTAAGCTGCCGGGTGGTGAGGCCAACGTGCGAGCCCACCACGATCAGGCCGCCTGCCTCCGACGGGGTGTTGCCCGCATAGGCCTCTTCGGCGGTGAGGGCGGTGCGCACTTCCTGGCCGATGCGGCCACGGACGAACGGGGGGCCGACGCGGTAGAGGAGCTTCTTGCCCCGGCGTTCCGCTTCATCAAGGCCCAGGGCCAGGGCGCGGAAGTCGTTCTCCGTGACAATGTCCGCCACGATGGGCGTTGAGTCGGTGGCCGGTTCGATGGCGTCGGCGATGGCCTTGGCGGAGATGGCGGGGTCCTGGGCGGTGGCGCCGGCGCGGATGGTGTTCAGGTCCAGGACGATCACGGAGTCTGCGGGGAACCTGCCCTGCGACTTCTCCGCCACGTAGTCGGCCATGACGGAGGTGCTGAAGCCGAAGGACGCGTCCTTCGCGAACTCGGTCTCGGAGACGGGGACCAGGGTGCCCTTGGCGTCGCCGGTGCCGCGCATGTAGTGGACGCCGCCGATGGTGAGCCGGCCGGCGTCGGGGAACGCCGGAACCAGGACAACGCCGTCGGTTTTCTCGCCGCTGACTTCGGCAACGGTGGCTGCAATGACGTCCGGTTCCAGGGGGTAGTGGCCGCGGAGGGTGGAGTCGCTGCGGCTGACGAAGCCCAGGCGCAGGCCGGAGCCAGCCGCGGTCAGGGCGTTCCGGACCACTTCCTCGTTGCGTGCCGCCGCCTCTGCAGGGTCAAGGCTGCGGGTGTTGGTCAGGACGTAGACGGCGGGCTTGCCCTGGCCCAAGGCCCAGGAGAAGTCTTCCACTTCCCAGCGGGTGAGCACCGGCAGGTCTGCCACGGACTGCGTGCCGGTGGGGTCGTCGTCGAGCACTACCAGGACGCGGGGAACCTCCGCGTCGGAAGCGGCCAGCGCGCGGGCAACCAACCCGGCGGGGATGTCCATGTCTGCCGGATAGGCGGCCAGAACGTCTGCTTCAAGCGTCACAGTGCACTCCATTGTGTAGCGATCCGGCGGGGCGGATCCAGATGTAAAGGTAACTGTAAGATGTCTGACATCTTGCATTTGAATGTCAGTGTGGCACACCACATACGGACGCGCAAGTACACTTGTCTGACATATCCGCCAGGCGCAGGCCGGGAACAGGGATCGGGGGCAACATGGCAAGGAAGTCACTGGTTGGCGTGGTGGCCGACGAGTTGCTGGACCGCATCATTGAAGGCGAATTCCCGCCCGGCTCCACCGTTCCCGGCGAGCACGAACTGAGCGCGCGCCACGAGGTCAGCCGCATGACGGTCCGTGAAGCCATGAAGACGCTGCAGGCCCAGCGCATCCTGAGCGTGGAACGCGGCCGGGGAACATTCGTGAATCCGCTGAGCCGCTGGGCCTCGTTGGAAGCCGTGCTCCGGGCCGCATCCGAGGGCAAGAACGACGCCGATGCCTCCATCCAGCTCATCGAGCTCCGCCGGATGCTCGAAACCGGAGCCTGCGAGCTTGCCGCCGGACGGATCGCGGAGGAGGACATCGAGGCCCTCTTCAACCACGTCTCAGCCATGAAGGCCGCCCACAGCATCAACGACGTCGCCGCTTTCGTGGAGGCGGACCTTGCCTTCCATGACGTCATCCTGCACGCCTCCGGGAACGTCTTTGTGTCGGTCCTGTTTGATCCGCTGCACCGCGTGCTGGAAAAGCGCAGGACTGAGACCTCTGCCGTTCCCGCCATTCAGGAGCACGCAATCGGCCATCACCGGAATATTGCCGAGGCCCTGAAATCCCGGGACGCCGTCCGGTCACGCGAAGCCATGGACGCCCACATGCAGCAGACCCTGGACGACCTCAGGCAGCTGGTGCTGGAAACCAAATAGCCCCGGAGTTTTTGGGCACGTATGCGGACTTGGGGCGGCCGGAAGTCCGCTTATCTGCCCAAAAACTCCAGCGCCCTGGCCTCTGTTCAACGCTCCCGCAGTCACACTAGGCTTCAGGAACGCCCCGCAACCGGGAGCATCGACGATCACGAGGAGCGAAGTTGTCCAACCACACGTACAGCATTTCTGAAATTGTCGGCACCTCCACCCAGGGCGTGGACGATGCCGTCCGCAACGGTATTGCCAAGGCATCCCAGACCCTCCGGAACCTCGACTGGTTCGAGGTCAAGGAGGTCCGCGGCCACCTGGAGGACGGGAAGGTCGCGGACTGGCAGGTCACCATCAAGATCGGCTTCCGCCTGGAAGATCACTAGACACACCAGCCGTAACGCGAAGGGGTCGTGAAGCCTGGCTTCACGACCCCTTCACTTTTGACCGAATGTGCCCTAGTTCGCCGCGCCCGGGCTGCGCCGCCGCCAGACGGTGGGCACGCCGTCGAAGGCGGGAAATACGTGGCCTTCAAAGAAGGACAGGACGGTGTGCGGATCGAGGTCGGGGCTCCAGAGACCCGAAACAGGGCAGTGCGAACCGGTGGCGGTGGAGGCGGCGCCGGCTGACGCCTGGCGCTCCTTCAGCAGGGCGATGCGTTTCATCGTTGAGACCATCCTGGGTGTTAAAACTGGGCGGGGAAAGCTGGTACTCCCACCCTAGGAAACGGCAAACCGCGCACCAATGGGCGGCTGGCCAGAATCAGCCCTCCGTGCTGGACGAATGTACAGAAGGAGCGGGCGGTCAGCCTGCCTCGCCGCTTTCCGGTACGGCCGCAGCGTCCCGGTTCCGGTCCACATCCGGCGCAGCGCCGAGGCTTCCCAGCAACGCCAGGGCGTCCGACGACGGCGATCCCGGCCGGGCGGAGTACACCCTCAGCGTCTGGTCGGGGTCCTCCGGCAGGACAAGGTTTTCAAAGTTCAGTTCCAAGTCCCCCACCGCCGGGTGGTGCAGCCGGACAGTGCCGGCCGCGCGGGTGGCCACCCGGTGTCCGGCCCACCACTGGCGGAAGTGCTCACTGTGGACGGCGAGTTCGCCCACCAGATGGTTCGCCTGCGGATCATTCGGGTGCCGTCCCACATCCAGCCGCAGGGACCCCGCAGCTTCAGCCGCCACCGTCTTCCAGTCCCTGAACAGTTCCCGCGCCGCGGGGTCCAGGATGGTCCAGCGGGTGAGGTTGCGCTCCGCGGGCGGCAGCGCCGGAAAGTCGGCGAACAGCAGGAACGCCATCCTGTTTCCTGCCAGGACGTCGCTGCGCCGGCCCAGCACCATCGCGGGCACATCCCCCACCGCGTCGAGGAGTTGCCGCAGTGCCGGGCGGACGCCCTGCACTGCATTGGCGCCGGGCTCGCGGGGGGCGCCGGCGCAGTTCTCGAGCAGGTCCATCATGTGCGCATGTTCGCTGCTGTCCAGGCGAAGCGCCCGGGCCACCGCATCCAGGACCGTGCGTGACGGGTGGATGTTGCGGCCCTGTTCCAGCCGGACGTAGTAGTCGGTGCTGACCCCGGCCAGCCGGGCCACTTCCTCCCGCCGGAGGCCTGGAACCCTGCGTGCGCCCGTACTGGGGCCGGTCCCCGCAACGTCGGGGCTCAGCCGCGACCGCATGGCCTTGAGGAATTTTCCGAACTCGGCGCTTTGACCCATGGAGACCATTGTGCCCCCGATGGATGCCTTGCTCTACAACGAAGGTAGGACTGCCGGTCCTAGGAAAAACAGGAACAGCCTTGTCTGCTGACTTGATGGGAAAAAGTGCATAGGCTCAGGAGTGAGCCGGCGGAAACCGCTTTCTCAATGTCGAGCAGCCGGCACCAATCGTTCCAGCCTCAAATCGTTTCAGCACCATCACGTTCCAAGGAGCACACCATGTCAGAGCTGACACTCAACAACGGCGTCACCATTCCGCAGCTTGGCTTCGGCGTTTTCCAGGTCCCGCCGGAAGACACCCAGCGGACCGTGGAGGACGCCCTGGAAGCGGGCTACCGCCACATCGACACCGCCGCCGCCTACCGCAACGAGGCCGGAGTGGGGGCAGCGCTGGCCGCTACCGGAATCTCCCGCGAGGACATCTTCGTCACCACCAAGCTCCGCAACGGCGAGCAGGCCCGGGCGCAGGAGGCCTTCCAGAACAGCCGCAAGGCACTGGGCCTGGACTTCATCGACCTCTACCTCATCCACTGGCCGGTCCCGTCGCAGGGGCTGTTCGTCCAGGCCTGGAAGGAGATGGAGCGGCTTTACGAGAACAAGGAAATCCGCGCCATCGGCGTCTCCAACTTCCTCTCCGACCACCTGGACACGCTGCTGGAGTCGGCTGAAACCGTGCCGGCCGTTAACCAGATCGAGCTGCACCCCAGCTACCAGCAGGCGGACCTTGCGGCGAAGTGCCGGAGCCTGGGCATCGCCGTGGAGTCTTACAGCCCGCTGGGGCAGGGCGGGGACCTGAACGGAAACGCCGTCACGGCAATCGCCGGCGCGCACAACGCCAGCACGGCCCAGGTGGTGCTCGCCTGGCACCTTGCCAACGGAAACATCGTCATTCCCAAATCGGCAAACCCGGACAGGATCCGGGAAAACTTCGCAGCCTCGTCCCTGAAGCTGTCCCAGGACGAACTGGCCGCCATCACCGCCCTGGAGTCCGGCGCCCGCATTGGCTCCGATCCCGCCGTCGCCGCCTTCACCCAGATGTAGGTTTCCCACAGGCTCCACCACCGGCATTCCATCCGCCGGCAGGCATCGCCACCGAAAGGATTTTCCATGCAGTACACCCACCTGGGCCGCTCCGGCCTGAAAGTCTCCCGCCTCTGCCTGGGCACCATGAACTTCGGCCCCCAGACGGAGGAGGCGGACGCCCACAGCATCATGGACTCGGCCCACGAGGCCGGCATCAACTTCTTCGACACCGCCAATGTCTATGGCGGCGTGGACCACCGCGGCTGGACTGAGGAAATCATCGGCCGCTGGTTCGCCAAGGGCGGCGAGCGCCGTGAGCACACCGTGCTGGCCACCAAGCTCTACGGCACCATGACGGACCGGCCCAATGAATCCAAACTCTCGGCGCTGAACATCCGCCGGGCACTGGATGCCAGCCTCAAGCGCCTGCAGACCGACTACATCGACGTGTACCAGTTCCACCACATCGATCGCGATACTCCGTGGGATGAGATCTGGCAGGCCATCGAAGTGGCCGTGCAGCAGGGGAAGATCCTGTACTCGGGCAGCAGCAACTTCGCCGGCTGGCACATCGCCCAGGCGCAGGAAGCCGCCCGTCGGCGGAACTACACCGGCCTGGTCAGCGAGCAGTCCATCTACAACCTGTTCATGCGCCAGGTGGAACTGGAGGTCATCCCGGCCGCGCAGCAGTACGGCCTGGGCCTCATCCCCTGGTCGCCGCTGCAGGGCGGACTCCTGGGCGGTGTCCTGAAGAAGGAACGCGAGGGCGTGCGGCGCACCGAAGGACGGGCTGCAGAAACGCTGAAGAAGCACCAGGACCAGATCCGCCAGTACGAGGACTTCGCCGACGAACTGGGGCATGAACCCGGCGATGTTGCCCTGGCCTGGCTCCTGCACCAGCCTGCCGTGACCGCCCCGATCGTGGGTCCGCGGACGCAGGAACAGCTGGACGCTGCCATCCGGGCCCTGGACGTCACGCTGGATGCCGATGCGCTTAAGAAGCTGGACGACATCTTCCCCGGACACCGAACGGCACCGGAAGACTACGCGTGGTAACCCCGGCAGCGGCCGATACGGTGGCGCCCAGGAGCATCCTTTTCATCGGCGGCACCGGGGTCATCAGCGCGGCGGCGGCGGAACGCGCCGTCGCGCTGGGCCACCGGCTGACCATCCTGAACCGGGGCCAGTCCACCAGGCCGGTCCCGGACGGGACGGAAGTGCTGCACGCGGATGTCCGCGATGCCGCGTCGGTCCGGGAGGTCCTGGGCGGCAGGGAGTTCGACGCCGTCGCGGACTTCATCTCCTACACCCCGGACCAGGCGCAAACAAGCATGGACCTGTTCCGGGAGCGGACCGGCCAGTACGTCTTCATCAGCTCCGCCTCCGCGTACCAGAAGCCACCCACCAGGCTGCCCATCCTGGAGTCAACGCCGCTGAAAAACCCCTTCTGGCAGTACTCCCGGGACAAGATCGCATGCGAGGAACTGCTCTACCGGGCCTACCGGGAGCAGGACTTTCCACTGACCGTAATCCGGCCATCGCACACCTACGACCGCACCAAGATTGCCATGGTGGGCGGCTGGACGGACATCCACCGCATGCGCAGCGGCCTTCCGGTGATGGTCCATGGCGACGGCACCTCGCTGTGGACGCTGACACACAGCAGGGACTTCGCCAAGGCATTCGTCGGCCTGCTGGGAAGGCCGCAGGCGGTGGGCGAAAGCTACACCATCACCTCGGATGAGTACCTGCCCTGGAACCAGATCTATCGGCTCTTTGCCAGGGCAGCAGGTGTGCGGGAACCGGAACTGGTTCACGTGGCGTCGGAAACCATCGCCGCCCACGACCAGGAACTGGGCTCCAACCTCCTGGGCGACCGGTCCCATTCGGTGGTCTTTGACAACACCAAGATCAAGTCCCTGGTCCCGGACTACACCGCCACCATCCCGTTCGCGGACGGGGCCCGGGAGATTGTCGAGTGGTACGACAGCCACCCGGAGTTGCAGCAGGTGAATGAGGCCTACATGCAGCTCTCCGACAAGCTCACCAGCTGGTCCCGGCAGGGCGCCTGAACCGGCTTTCCCGGCGCCGCTGGCCTGCCGTATCCGGCGGCAGGCCAGGGGGCAGGTCGGCGGCGAGGCCGGCACCCAATGGTGACTGTGCTAATTTCGGCGCATGACGTTGCCCCCTTCCGAACAACCCGTCGTCGATACACCTGTTGCGGCCGCCATCGGACTCCTGGCCAGGCAGGGTTTCGACGCAACGTCCGTTGAGGAACTTGCAGAGGCTTCGGGCATGAGCCGCAGCACGTTCTTCCGGCGATTCGGGTCCAAGGAGGACGTTGTCTTCGCTGACCATGAGCGGATCCTGAGCCAGGTGAACCACCGGCTCGCGGAATCGAGGCTGGAGCCCCTGGCCGCCGTTGCGGACGCGGCATTGCTGGTCTTCGACCACCACCTGCGCAACCGGGAAACGTCGCGTGCCCGGTACGAACTTCTGCAGGCGGTTCCGGCCCTGCGGGACCGGGAGCTGGTCACCTCGCATCGGTACGAGCGGGCGTTCCTGCAGTACCTGAATGACAAGCTGCCCCGGGACGGGCGGCGCGGGTACAAGGCCGTGGCCTTCGCCGCAGCCGTGGTGGCCGTGCATAACGCCTTCCTTCGGCAGTGGCTGCGCGCCTCGCCCGAGGCCGCGGAAGCAGCGGATGGCGACCGGAAAAGGGCCGCAGCCCTCGCGGGCGAACTCCGGTCCCTGGCGGAAACCTTCAGGCCCGCACTCCTTGCCGCCACTGCTGCCACCGAACCGGCGCGGACCGTCGTCGTGACCGTCCTTCCGGGCTCGGCCGATAAGGAAGCGGTGGCCCAAGCGGTCCGGGACGCACTTCCCTGAGGACCAATTTCCGGCTGATACTCAGTTTCTTGACGTGGAACTGCGTTTCAATGCATCCTTAGTTCCTGTGGTCCAAGCCACATGGTTGCGGTGGTCCCACCACCATTGATTCAGAGGATGCAGATACATGACGACGACGTCGCCCGCCCACGTGCCCACGCGCACCGGACGCTCCACCAGCTTCCCTGCCGGCACCGTGGAGCCGGGCTACCTCCTGACCGAGGCCCTGGGGACGGATCCGGCGTCCGTCCTGGCCGGCGTCAGCGACGAGGACCGAGCCTACTGGGACCGCGCGCGCCGCTTCGTCCAGGATGAGGTCCTCCCCGTCATCGATGGCTACTGGGAACGCGGTGAGTATCCGCTGCACCTGCTCCGGCGCCTGGGTGAACTGGACCTGCTGCGCGACGGCGTTCCGGTGGACGGCTTCGCTCCGATGAGCAGCATGGCCGCCGGACTGGTGAACATGGAAATAAGCCGCGGTGACGGCTCCGTGGCAACAATGATCGCGGTCCAGGGCGGCCTGGCCCTGCGGTCCGTTGCCGAATGCGGGTCTGCGGCGCAGCGGGAGCGCTGGCTGCCGGCGATCGCCAGCGGCACCGAGTACGCGGCGTTCGCGCTGACGGAGCCCACCCACGGCTCCGACTCGGTGGCCCTGGAAAGCACGGCGACCCGTACTGACGGCGGTTTCCTGCTCAACGGTGAGAAGAAGTGGATCGGCAACGGCTCTATCGGCGGCGTCAGCATCGTGTGGGCGCGGGGTGAGGACGGCCAGGTCCACGGCTACCTGGTTCCGCAGGACTCCCCCGGGTACACCGCGACCAAAATCGAAGGCAAACTTGCCCTGCGTGCCATCTGGCAGGCCCACATCAGGCTGGAGGACGTCTTCGTCCCGGAAGGGAACGTCCTTCCCGGCGCACGTACTTTCAAGGACACAGCCCGTGTGCTGCTGGCGACCCGACTGGGGGTGGCCTGGTCCGCCGTCGGCCACGCCACCGCCTGCTACGAAACGGCCGTCCAGTACGCCAAGCAGCGCAAGCAGTTCGGCCGGCCGCTGGCCGCCTCCCAGATCGTCCAGGAACGGTTGGCCCGGATGCTCAGCGAACTTGCCACCATGCAGCTGATGGTGGTGCAGATGACGCGCCTCGATGAGGCCGGAACGCTCACACCGGAGCAGGCATCGCTGGCCAAGTACACCTGCACCCGCACTGCGCGGGGCATCGCCTCCAACGCCCGCGACCTGCTGGGCGGCAACGGCATCCTCCTGGAAAACCGCGTGGCCCGGCACCTGGCCGATATTGAAGCCATCCACACCTACGAAGGCACCGAGACCATGCAGGCCCTGATCATCGGCCGGGGCATCACCGGCACCTCCGCCTTCGCCTGACCTCCGCCGCACCGCCACCCCGAAAGGACTGTTCTTGAACCAGAACGCCAACATCCCCGTCATTCTGAGCGGCGCCCGTACCCCGTTCGGCAGGTTCCGGGGCAGCCTCACGCCCTTCTCGTCCAGCCAACTGGGAGCTCATGCCATCCGGGCTGCGCTGGAACGGACCGGTGTGGCACCGGAACAAATCGGCGCCGTCATCGTGGGGCAGGTCATCCAGGCCGGAGCCGGGCAGGGCCCTGCCAGGCAGGCCAGCCTGGCCGCCGGAATAGGCTGGGACGTCCCCACCGTCACCATCAACAAGCTCTGCCTGTCCGGGCTGACGGCCGTGATTGACGCAGCCCGGATGATCCGCACGGGGGAAGCCGACTTTATTGTCGCCGCCGGCCAGGAGTCGATGACCAACGCACCGCACCTGGTCCCCGGGCTTCGCGCCGGCGTCGTCATCGGTGATGCTCCCATACTTGACTCCCTGAACCACGACGGACTGCAGGACCCGGTCAGCGGCAAGCTGATGGGCGAGGCCACCGACGCCGGCAATGCGGGGCGCGGGATCACCCGTACCGAGCAGGACGCCGTGGCGGCACGCTCCCACCAGCGCGCCGAAGCAGCCCGCGCTGCCGGGGTGCTGGCCGAGGAAATCGCGCCGATCCAGGTGCCGCAGCGCAAGGGCCCTGCCGTAACCCTCGAGCATGACGAGGGCATCCGCCCGGAAACCACGGCCGGATCACTGGCGCAGCTCCGGCCGGCGTTCTCCAAGGAGGAGACGGCCACCATCACCGCAGGCTCATCGTCCCCGCTCTCCGACGGCGCCGCAGCCCTGGTCATTGCCAGCAAAGCGGCAGCGGAAGCCGCAGGGCTGGAGTGGATCGCGGAAATCGGGGCGCACGGGCAGACTGCCGGGCCAGACGGATCCCTGCACTCCCAGCCTGCCCGGGCCATCGAACGTGCGCTCAAGGATGAGGGGCTCACCGTTCAGGACCTGGACCTGGTGGAAATCAATGAAGCGTTCGCCTCGGTCCTCATCCAGTCCGCCAACGACCTGGGCATCGAAACTGGAGCCGTGAACGCCGAAGGCGGTGCCATCGCCCTGGGCCACCCCGTCGGCGCCTCAGGCGCGCGTCTTGTGCTGCACCAGGCACTGGCGCTGAAACGCCGCGGCGGAGGCACCGGCGTCGTAGCCCTCTGCGGGGGCGGCGGGCAGGGCGACGCCCTGATCCTCAAAGCATGACCATCCCAACCAAGAAGCAGGCCATGACCAACACCACCTCCGCCGACGGCTTCGGCACCATCTCCGTCGCAGCCGTCCTGGCTGAATCTGCCAAAAGGACCCCCGACAGCATCGCCCTCGTCGTCGGAGAGGACCAGGTCAGCTACGGCGAACTCTGGGACCAGGCCCGCGCCTATGCCGGTGCACTCCGGGCCCGCGGCATCGGCCCTGGAGACGCCGTCGCTGTCCTGATCCCCAACGTTCCGGACTTCGCCCGGGTGTACTACGCCATCTTGTCGCTCGGCGCCATCGTGGTCCCCGTGCACGCCCTGCTGAAGGCCCGCGAAATCGAATACGTCCTCCAGGACAGCGGCGCCAGACTGCTGATCTGCGCCGCTCCGCTGCTCGCGGAGGGCGCTGCCGGTGCTGCGGCCAGCGGAGTCGACGTCCTGACCGTGATGGCTCCCAACGACGGCGGCTTCCCCCGGCTGGAGGCGGAAGCCGCAGGCGCGGAGCCCATCCGGACGTATGAACCGTGCCGCCCCTCCGATACAGCCACCATCCTCTACACCTCGGGCACCACCGGCAAACCGAAAGGTGCGCTGGGAACCCACTTCGCGCTGGTGGAACAGACCAGCGTCCTGCTGACCAGCGTGATGGATTTCCGCCCGGGTGACGTCCTGTTTGGCGGCCTGCCGCTCTTCCACACGTTCGGCCAGACGGTGGTCCTCAACACGGGACTGAGGGCCGGCGCCACCATCGTCCTCATGCCGCGCTTCACCGGCGAGGACGCCCTGAAGCTGCTGGCCAGGCACAACGTCAACATCTTCCTCGGCGTGCCCACCATGTACGTGGCGCTCCTGGAAGCTGCCAAGACGGTGCCGGACCGGCCGACAGCCCTGCGGTACGGCATCTCCGGCGGCGCATCCCTTCCGCTGGCTGTCATGGACAAGTTCCGCGACGTCTTTGGCGTGGAGATCCATGAGGGCTACGGCCTGACCGAGACCTCCCCGGTAGCCGCTTTCAACCACGTGGGGACGGCGCCACGGCCTGGCACTATCGGCGTCCCGATCTGGGGCGTGGACATCGAGATCGCCCGCCCGGAGACCGTGGAGAGCATCGAGCTGCTACCCAACGGCGAACTCGGCGAGCTCGTCATCCGCGGGCACCTGCTGATGAAGGGCTACCTCAACCGGCCGGAGGCCACCGCGGAGGCGGTGGTGGACGGCTGGTTCCGCACCGGGGACCTGGGGACAAAGGACGACGACGGCTACCTCACCATTGTGGACCGCAAGAAAGACATGATCATCCGCAACGGATACAACGTTTACCCCAGGGAAGTGGAGGAAGTCCTGCTGACCCACCCGGCAGTGGTGAGCGCCGCTGTCTACGGCATCCCCGACGACGCCCACGGGCAGGAAATCGCCGCTGCCATTGTGCTGGACGCCGGGGCCACGGTCACCGAAACCGAGTTGAGGGACTTCGCCAGCAACCAGCTCGCGGCCTACAAGTACCCGCGGGTGGTCAGGATCCTTTCCGAACTGCCGTTGGGACCCAGTGGAAAGATCCTGAAGCGGAAGCTGGCGGAGGATCCCGCCTAGCACAGGGCCGGCGCCACACGGCAGGACGCTGAAGGCACGCCCGCCAAGCGCTCTTGGCGGGCGTGCCTTGGCGGGCGTCTGGCGCCCACCTTCTACATCGTTCTAAATACCCTGCCAGAGCCAGGAAAACAAGGCTTGCCTTGACCCCTCCCCCACTCATAGATTGCTTGGGAAGCGTTTTCCGGTCTCAAAATTGAAAGGATTCACTGATGAATCCACGCCTAACCCCCGTACGTCTTCTCTCCGTGGCCGCCGCCGGCCTGGCACTGACGGTTGGCTGCCTTGCTGCCCCGGCCTCCGCCGTCGGCCCCTCCCCCAAGCCGGGGAACCCCGGCATCCAGCTGGACCACCTGGACCGCGGACTGGTGGCCGCCGGCACCTCGGAGGGCGTCTTCCTCAGCTGGCGCCTGCTGGGCAATGAAGCCACCGGGTCCTCGGCCACCGGCCTCACCGGTACTGACTTCAATGTGTACCGTGACGGCCAAAAACTGGCCACCGTCACAGACAGCACCAACTTCCTGGACCGCGCAGGAACCGCCGCTTCGGCATACCAGGTGCGTGCCGTCGTCGGGGGCGTTGAAGTGGACCACAGCGCCACGGCCACCCCCTGGGGAAGCAACTTCAAGGACATTCCGCTTAAGAAGCCGGCGGACGGCGTGACCCCCGCCGGCCAGCCCTACACCTACTCCGCCAATGACACCTCGGTGGGTGACGTGGACGGCGACGGGCAGTACGAGTTCGTCGTCAAATGGGACCCGAACAACTCCAAGGACGTCTCGCAGGTGGGCTACACGGGCAACACCTACGTGGACACCTACAAGGCGGACGGCACACTCCTCAGCCGGATCGATCTCGGCGTCAATATCCGCTCCGGCGCCCACTACACCCAACTGCTGGTCAACGACTTCGACGGCGACGGCCGGGCGGAGATGATGATGAAGACGGCTCCGGGGACCAGGAGCACCAGCTTCAACGCCGACGGAAGCGTGGCCGCGAGCTCCTTCATCTCCCTGCTCCAGTCCGACCTTGACGCCGGGTACTCCAACACGGATGACTACCGCATGAGCGCCGCGGACTACTACCAGCACATGGTGAAGACCTTCCAGGGCTGGACCGAGCACCCCGAGGTCAAGGCCGGCCACTGGCCCGCCACCCTGGAGCAGGCCTTCGGCATCGCGCCGCAGTACAAATACCCGCTGTCCCAGGCCGACGCCGAAAAGCTCACGGACTACTTCATGGACGTTTACGCTCCGTCGCGCAGCGCCCGCAACAACCTGCGCGCGTTTGAAGGCTTCATCGTGTCCGGACCCGAGTACCTGACAGTTTTTGAAGGCGCCACGGGCAAGGAACTGAAAACTGTGGCCTACCAGCCCGGCCGCACCGACGACGGCCTCATGTGGGGCGACTACGCCTTGGCGCGCATCGAACCGGGCAACCGCGTGGACCGGTTCCTGGCCGGCGTCGCCTACCTCGACGGCAGGAAGCCTGCGGCAGTCTTTGCCCGCGGCTACTACACCCGCACCACCCTGGCCACCTACACCTGGGACGGCGCCAACCTCTCGCCGGTCTGGAACGTGGACTCCGGCTGGACGCCCATGACCAACCCGTTCAACGACTCCCCGCACGGCCGTGACGGTACGGACCCCACCTACGGCAAGCTCACCACGCAGGGCTTCCACTCGCTGAGCGCCTCGGACGTGGACGGTGACGGAAAGCAGGAGATCGTCTACGGATCGGCAACGCTCGACGACGACGGCTCAGTTTTGTACACGTCGTTCGACACCCTGCCAACGGGCAGCGCCGCGCCCGGCGAAGAGGCGCGGCTGGGCCACGGCGACGCCATGCACGTCACCGACATCGATCCCAACCGGCCGGGCAAGGAAATCTTCACCGTCCACGAGGGCGCCGCATACGCACCCTACGGCTACGCCATGCGGGACGCGGCCACCGGTGAGGTGCTGTTCGGCGCGTACTCGGGCAAGGACACCGGCCGCGGCATGATCGGCGACGTTGACCCGTCCGTCCCCGGCATCGAGAACTGGGCCATCGGCATGCAGGCCGCGGACGGCACCAAGCTCTCCGGCTCCCAGCCGGGTACCAACATGAGCATCAAATGGGCCGCGGACATGACCACGCAGATCATCAACGGATCCGGTGACCAGACCCCCACCATCGACGACTGGAAGCGCGGGCGGCTGCTTACGGCCGAAGGCACCCGGACCAACAACAGCACCAAGGGCACTCCCAGCCTGGTGGCGGACATCCTCGGCGACTGGCGCGAGGAGATGGTGGTCCGGACAGCAGACAGCTCGGCCCTGCGCATCTACCTGAGCACTGAGGTGACCAACCACAAGCTCTACACCCTGATGCACGATCCGCAGTACCGGGCCGAGGTTGCCCGGCAGAACACGGCCTACAACCAGCCCGCCTACACGGACTTCTACTTTGCCTCCGACATGAACTTTGGCGACGTCCCGCTGCGCGCCGCCTGGCTCCCGGGCAGCATCAAGGCCCTGCAGGACATCCTGGCGGACCTGGTGGAGTCGGGCGATGTCTCAGGGCCGGTCGCGAGCCAGCTTGGCGCCAGCATCCAGCAGGCTGCAAAGGCAGTCCAGGACGGCGAGCCGACCAAGGCAGGCCAGGCCCTGCAGCGGTTCGTGGACTTCCTTGCCCAGCAGAAGAACCCGGATACGGTATCAAGTACGGCCCGGGTGTCGCTGGACTACAACGCCGGCAATATCCTCCGGGCCTTTTCGAATCCGGGCCTCTAAGAGCCGGGACGGCCGATACAGGGGAGACTGATGGCATGACACTTGCACCGCTCATCGAACTCAATGACGGCAACACGATTCCGCAGCTGGGGCTTGGCACCTGGCCGCTGGACGACGAACAGGTGGCGGCCGCCGTCGTACAGGCTGTGGAAGCCGGGTACCGGCACATCGATACCGCCGTGAAGTATGGCAACGAACGCGGCGTAGGCAACGGCATGCGGGCCAGCGGCGTGGACCGCAACGAGCTCTTCATCACCACCAAGCTCGACGGTGAATTCCAGGGCCACGACCGCGCGGTGGCGGGCTTGGAGGGGTCCCTGAAGCGCCTTGGGCTGGACTACGTGGATCTGCTGCTGATCCACTGGCCGCTGCCCGGCAGGGACCAGTATGTCTCCACGTGGCAGACGTTTGAACGGCTGCAGGCAGAGGGAAAAGTCCGGTCCATCGGCGTATCCAACTTCAAGCCGGCGCACCTCGAACGGCTGATGGCGGAGACCGATGTGGTGCCCGCGGTGAACCAAATCCAGCTCAGCCCGGCAATAACCCGCTCCGCGGAGCGGGAATTCCACGCCAGGCACGGAATTGTCACCGAATCGTACAGCCCCCTTGGCGGGTCGGGGGCAGGTTTAGTCGGCGCTCCTGTCCTCGTCCAGTTAGCGGAAAAACACGGAAAAACACCTGCACAACTGGTCCTGCGGTGGCACGTACAAAACGGATTGGTAACGATTCCGAAGACGGCCTCACCGGAGCGGATGGCGGAGAACCTGGACGTGTTCGATTTCGCCCTGGATCCGCAGGATCTAGCGGAATTATCGATCCTGGATGAGGGCCCCGGAGCGGGCAACGACTCGGACAAAACCGGGCACTGAAACCGGCCTGAACTGCGCCTTTTTACAAATACGGGGTTGGCAAAAAGATAGTAAGCATGATTACTATTGAGGCAGAAGGATGAAGTGCCTCCGGGATCCGGAGGCCTCCTTTACTTAGGAAGAGGAACGACAAATGGGATTTATTGCATTTCTGATTCTCGGACTTATTGCTGGTGCGATCGCTAAGGCGATCCTCCCGGGCAGGCAGGGCGGCGGCTGGGTCATCACCCTGATCCTGGGCGTCGTTGGCGCCTTCCTCGGTGGCTGGCTGGGCGGACTGATCTTCGGCAGTGGACTGCAGGAGTTCTTCTCCATCCAGACGTGGCTGCTGGCGATCGTCGGCTCGCTGATCGTCCTTGCCATCTACGGCATGGTCACCAAGCGCAGCGCCCGCGGATAACTAAACGGGCAAGCCAGGAGGCCGGCCTGGGGACACTATCCCCAGGCCGGTTTTCATTTTCTCCGGTAACGGGCGCCCGCTACCCCGGCCGGGACTGACAACCTTCTCGCAGAGCAGGAGTTCATCATGAAAAACAAGCTTCTTTTGGGTGCAGGCGTTGCCGTCGGCTACGTCCTCGGTTCGCGTTCAGGCCGTGCGGCCTATGACAAGCTGAAGGCCCGCGCCGCCGGTCTCTGGGACAGCAAGCCCGTCCAGGACAAGGTCTCTGTAGCTACTGAGACCATCAAGGAAAAGGCGCCTGAGGTGGCGGACCAGTTGAGTGAGGCAGCGCGCCGGGCAGGCACAGTCATCGGCTCTGCGATGCACCGGGACAGCGCGTCCGGTACGTCCGGCGGGAGCCACTCCCCGGCGCCTGTCGCTGGTACTTCCACTTCCACGGCCGGCGATGCCGGTGGCCTGGGCGAAGACCACATCCCCGCGCACAGCACGCACCCGGAAACCACCAACCTTGGTACCTCCGACGGGACCGACACCAAAGCCTGATTGCCGCTTCGTCCCCGTTCGTTACGCCGGCACCGCCGCGTGACAAATGGAATGTACCGGCTATGTGCTACAACTAAATCGCCTTGCTGGCCGTCGCGATCCTTGGGGGACGCGGCGGCCAGCAGCGTTTAACCAGCAGTGTCTAAAAGGACTCGGGACAACTCCCGCCCAAGTTTTCCACATAGCAGTATTGCCGACTCCTGATTGTCAGTGCTGGCTGGCAGAGTTGGGTTATGGAGGCCATTGGGGAGCAGCTTGGGGAGACGGACGACGCCGGCAGTTGGCTGCCGCGTCCGGCCTACCTTCACGCGGTCCCTGGGGAGGAACCTGCACGGCAACCTGAGCCCGTGTTTGACCCCGGACTTGTTTCTGAGCTGGTTTTTGAAGCCGGACCTGTTTCTGAGCCCGGACCTGCCGCGCCTGTTTCTGAGCCCGGACCTGCCGGGCATTCCGGGCCGGGACGTGTTGGACGGGCTGGCTGCGCAGCTTGCCGCCGCCGCCCTGGCCGCCCCGGGCGTGCTCGCAACGGCCACCTACGCCCAGGCCGCCGATTTCGCTGACCACGTTGAGCGCCTCTCCCGCAACATGGAGTACCTCCAGCTCCTGGCAGCCGGGACCGTGGACCGGACCCGCGCACAGGCCATCAGAGACGCAGCCGCAGCAGGATACAGCCGCGGCAGGCGCTCCATGTGGGACGCCGACGGTGTGGAAACCCTGAATGAAACTGACGCTGACTGGCCCGCCCGCTTCGCCAGTCCCACCCGCCCTGTCGCGATCTCTCCGGCCGATGACGGTTGCCGGAACACCGCTGAGTTCCTCCGTCTGCGCCTCCGGATTCCCATCCGCGAAGCCCGCCGCCGGCTCACCCTCGCCCAGCACACGCTCCCTGGTACCAGCCTCACCGGCCAACCCGTCCCACCGGCCCGGCCCCGCATCGCCGCCGCCCTCGCCCCCAGCACGCCCAGCACGCCCAGCAGCAGTGAAGCCGGCATCACCGAAACCGGGTCAGTGCAGGGGCCGGCGGTGTCCTCGCACGCCGGCACACTCATCACCGCCACCCTGGACCGGCTCCAACACCACACCACCGCCGGCACCCTGGACCGGATCGAACACCACCTCACCAAAGCCGCCACCACCACCGACCCCGACTTCCTCGCCCGCCTGGCCCAACGATGGACCGACACCATTGACGCCGACGGCACCGAACCCACCGAAGAAGCCCTCCGCCACACCCAAGGCGCCTTCATCCGCAAACCCCGCCACGGCCTGCACCACCTCGAAATCTTCGCCACCACCGACCAGTACGAACACCTCCTCACCGTCATGAACACCGCCACCAACCCCCGCACCAACAGCACGGAAACAGGCACCACCGCCACGAACGGCACGGCCAGTGAAACCAAATCCGATGACGGCACGGGAACAGTCCGGTCGGGTCAACGGACAAGCAGGAACCCTGACCTGCCCGACCTGGACCGGCGGACCCGGCCACAAAAACAACTGGACGGCATCATCACCGCCGCCAAGATCGCCCTGGCAACCAACACCCTGCCCACAACCGGCGGCAACCGACCCCAAATCATCGCCACCATCCACTACCAGGACCTCTTCCCCACCCGCACCACACAACCCGGGACAGGGAGAGAGCCAGGGGCAGGGCCTGGAACGGCATCAGGGACCGGTGCGTTCGCATTCACCGGCCCCGTCGCCGCGGCCACCCTGCGCAAAATCGCCTGCGACGCCGACATCATCCCTGCACTCCTGGGCACCCGCGGCGAAATCCTTGACCTCGGCCGTAAAACCCGCCTCTTCACCCCAGCCCAACGCACCGCCCTCATCGCCCGTGACCAAGGCTGCGCCTTCCCCAACTGCACTATCCCCGCACCCTGGTGCGAAGCCCACCACATCACCTACTGGTCACGTGGCGGCCCCAGCACCACCACCAACGGCGTCCTGCTCTGCAGCCACCACCACCACCTCATCCACAAAGAACAATGGACCATCACCACCACCCACGACACCCCAACCTTCATCCCCCCGCCCTACATCGACCCCACCCAAACACCCCAGCAAAACCACTACTTCAAACCTCCGCCACCACCCCACCCACAAGAATGAAGACCTAACCCATGACGCAAGGGACAACCGCGCGACCGACAACCACGGTCCCGTCAAGCTCCTCCGAACGGACCGTCCGGGTGCGGAACCCGGCTGCAGCCAGGATTGCGGAGGTGCCGGCCGCCTGCCGCTGGCTGGTTTCGATGAGCAGATGACCGCCGGGGGCCAGCCACCCACGAGCACCGGCAGCAACCCGGCGGTGGAAGTCCAGGCCGTCAGGACCGCCATCAAGGGAGACAACGGGCTCGTACAGGCGTGCTTCCGGCGGCATGGTGCGGATGGCTTCCGTGGGAACGTAAGGAGCATTGACAACGAGCACCTGGACACGGCCGCGCAACACGGACGGGAGGGCGTCGAACAAGTCCCCCGCATGCACCTGACCACCAAGGGGCACAACATTCCGACGGGCACACCGTACCGCCGCGGGGTCGATGTCCGCGGCATGCAGCTCCACCAACGGCACTTGATGAAGGAGTGCCGCTCCCACAGCACCGGACCCACAGCAGAGGTCGACGACGACCGGCAGCGTCGGCTCGAGGCCGTCCGGCAGCAGGGCCCGTGCCTCGTTGACCAGCAGCTCGGTACGGCGCCGCGGCACGAAGACGCCGGGCTCGACCAGGACGCGGCGGCCCGCAAATTTTGCCCAGCCCAGGATGTGTTCCAGGGGGACGCCTTCCACCCGGCGCTGGACATTCCGGGCAAGGCCGGTGGGACTTGAAGCCTCAGCCAGCAGCAGACGGGCCTCTTCCTCCGCAAATACACAGCCCGCGGACCGCAAGGCACAGGCAACTTCCTCGAAGACCGGCGAAGTGGAAGGACTGTGCACAGCCTGTGGCTCAGGAGGCGGCGCAGCAACGCCATTCGGTGAGCTGACGGGTACCCCCACGCCGGTTAGGCCAGGCTCTCCGGCCGACGCCGGGAGGGGATCCCCAATACCGTTACAGCAGTCATGGGACCCACCTCCTTCAGCCGTTGCTGGAAATTCCATGCTAGTAGGTGGCCGGGCGCACGGGAATGGACGGCAACAATTGGCAGGATGGGACCATGACTACGGGCACAACCAGCAACATTCTCTGGATCGGCACCTACACCCCCGACGGCGGCGGCCGCGCCGATGGCATCGGTGCTGTCCGGGAGCATCCGGACGGAAGCCTCGAATGGCTGGGCACGGCAGTCGAGGCACAGTCGCCGTCGTTCCTTGCCGTCCACCCGACGCTGCCGGTGGTGTACGCCGCGGCGGAGCAGCGCAAAAAGGTCCAGGCCTACCGCCGCCGGGGCGATTCTGCGTTGGAACTGCACGGGACACCGGAGCGGGCCGGCGAGGCCACGTGCCACGTGGCCGTGGACCCGATCGGCCGCTTTGTCACCGCTGCCTGCTGGGGCGACGGGCAGGTCCTGCTCTACGAGTTGGATGCCGACGGCGGCATGATCGGGCGGTTCCCGGCCGCACCGTCGGCCGACCCCCACGCCAGCCTTTCTCCCGGCAGCCCCCGACAAAGCCGAGCCCACGCCAGCCTCATGCTGCGTGACGGGCGGATCATGACCACAGACCTGGGCCATGACGTCCTCCGCATCTGGACCTACGAGCCGGGCACCGGGCTGGTGGCTGACCATGAAGTGGTCCTCCCCTACGGTTGTGGCCCCCGCCATATGGTGGAGCACCCAACCGGCAACGTCTTCATCGTGTCGGAGTACTCCGTGGAGGTCTTCGTGGTCCGTCCCGAGGCAGGCACTTACGAGCTGGTATTCCGCGGGCCGGCAACGGCAGGCGCCAGCCAGGAAGGCGATTCCGCCGCCGAAATCTGCCTCGGCCCGCAGGGAAACTTCGCGTATGCCGGCGTCCGCGGCTCCAACGTCATCAGCGTTTTGGAAGTCGCAGCGGACGGCACCGAACTGATCCCCGTGAAGGACATCGGCAGCGGCGGGGACTGGCCACGGCATCACCTGGTCCGGGGAAGCTGGCTGCACGTGGCCCACGAACGGTCGGACAACATCGCCACGTTTGAGCTGGATCCCGTCACCGGGCTCCCGGGCCCGGCGCTTCACAGCCTGCCTACTCCATCCCCCACTGCCCTGGTATCCGCCGGCTGACGGCACCTCCAGGCAGACCTTCATAGGCGAAAGCACCCTCCACAAACACTGGAGTAATTAAGTGCAAGCGCTTACAGTTGTGACTTGGTTCACAGGTCAGCATGCTGTCCTTCGAACCCTCCTGCCGCATCCCTTGTCAACGGCAAGCCTGTACAGCAGCGCTGCTTCCCAGGAAGGTCTCACCCTTGTTATTCCGCACCCCTCCGGGCGCGCCCCCAAGCGCCCACCTGCCGGCAAAGCCCGCAGGAACACAGCACCCCACAAGCGGCCGGCCACTCTCCGGCCGCTCCGTCACAGCCAGGTCCGCGGCCGGCCTCCTGGCGGCCGCCGTCGCCATTTCCGTTGCAGTCCTCCCGGCTCACGCCGCCCCCAACCCTAAAGACCAGGGCCCCAAGGATCCTGGTACCAACGGCCGGGGATCCTCCTCCGCCCTGCATTCGCTGCGCGGTCCCGTGACGGACGAGAACTTCTACTTCGTCATGGCAGACCGGTTCAGCAACGGCAGCCCCGGCAACGACCAGGGCGGGCTGGGGTCCGACCCCATGGTCTCCGGCTTCGATCCCGCAAAGAAGGGCTTCTATAACGGCGGCGACCTGGCGGGCCTGCGCAACAAGATCGACTACATCCAGGGCCTGGGCACCACGTCCATCTGGCTGACCCCCAGCTTCAAGAACAAGGCGGTCCAGCCGGAGGACAAGTCAGCCGGCTACCACGGCTACTGGGTCACCGACTTCACCCAGATCGATCCGCATCTGGGCACCAATGACGAACTTAAAGCCCTCATTGACGAGGCCCACGCCCGCGGCATGAAGGTGTACTTCGACATCATCACCAACCACACGGCTGACGTCATCGGCTACCAGGAAGGCGACCGCAAAGGCTACGTCTCAAAGGATGCTGTCCCCTACAAGACGGCCGCGGGCGAAGCATTCGATGACCGCGACTACGCCGGCACCGGAACGTTCCCGCAGCTGGACCCAAACACATCATTCCCCTACAAGCCCCTCCTGGCCCCCGGCGAAGAAAACCTCAAGGTCCCCGCATGGCTGAACGACCCCGCGCTTTACCACAACCGCGGCGACACCACCTTCACCGGCGAAGACTCCATGTACGGCGACTTCTTCGGCCTCGATGACCTCTTCACCGAAAATCCCACGGTGGTGCACGGCATGGAGGACATCTATAAGTCCTGGATCGGCGACTTTGGCGTGGACGGCTTCCGCATCGACACCATGAAGCACGTGAACAACGAGTTCTGGCAGGAATTCGGCCCTAACGTCCTCAGCTATGCCAAGGAGCATGGCAAGGACGAATTCTTCATGTTCGGCGAAGTCTTCGATACCACCAAGAGCTTCACGTCGCAGTTCACCAACGGCAACAAGATGCAGGCAGTGCTGGATTTCCCCTTCCAGGACGCCGCCCGCAACTTCGCCTCCAAGAGCCAGGACGCCACGGCGCTGCAGGCCTTCTTCGCCGGCGACGACTGGTACACCGACGCCGATTCCAACGTCTATGAGCTGCCCACCTTCCTGGGCAACCACGACATGGGCCGCATCGGCACCTTCATCGGCCAGGACAACCCGGCCGCAAGCGACGCCGAGAAGGTGGCACGCGACGAACTGGCCCACGAGCTGATGTACTTCTCCCGCGGCAACCCGGTGGTCTACTACGGCGACGAACAGGGCTTCACCGGCCCGGGCGGCGACCAGGACGCACGCCAGACCCTCTTCGCCAGCAAGGTCCCCGAGTACCTGGATGACGACCTGCTGGGCACGGACGCCACTCACGCCACCGACAACTTCAGCCCGGGCCACCCGCTCTACGCCAAGATCCACGAACTGGCAGCCCTCACCAAGGAGCACCCGGCGCTGCGGAACGGCGCCCACCAGCACCGCTACGCCTCTGATGGGCCGGGCATCTACGCCTTCTCCCGCACCGATGCCCAGGACCAGCGCGAATACGTGGTGGCCCTGAACAACAGCGCCCAGCCCCGGACAGCGGAGGTCCCCACCTACATCGCCAAGCGCAGCTACACGCGTATCTACGGTGAAGGCGCCGACGAGGTGAAAACCTCGGGGGACGCCAAACTGACCGTGACCGTGCCGCCGCTCTCCGCCGTCGTCTATGAATCCTCGGGAAGGATCCCGCACTCCCAGGCGGCTCCCGCCGTCGCCCTCCAGCAGCCAACCGGCGCGCCGGGTGACAACGGACGCATCAACGTGACGGCCGACGTCGACGGTTCCTCGTTCTATGAGGTCACCTTTGAAGCGAAGACACCGGGCGGCGGATGGC
Source organism: Arthrobacter sp. B1I2 (assembly GCF_030816485.1). NCBI lineage: Bacteria > Bacillati > Actinomycetota > Actinomycetes > Micrococcales > Micrococcaceae > Arthrobacter > Arthrobacter sp. B1I2. The sequence goes on from NZ_JAUSYC010000001.1 coordinate 644,535, forward strand.
AGCCGATCGGGACGGACGATACCGCGCCGTACCAGGTGTTCCACGACGTGGCAGCGCTGGACGCCGGCACGCCACTGGAGTACCGCGCCACCGTGCTGGACAACGGCGGGCACACCGCCACCAGCAAAACCCGTTCGGCGAGCGTCCCCGCGCCAGTCCTGACCCTGCAGGAGCCCGCCGAGGGCAGCAGCGTGGAGGGCAAAGTCGAGCTGAGCGCCACCGCTGATCCGGAGAAGGCCAGCCATGTGGTGTCCTTCGAGCGCAGTGTTGACGGCGGGCACTGGACGGCGGTGGGCACCGACTCGTCGTCACCCGTGTACTCGGCAAGCGATGACGTGTCCGGCCTCGCGGCCGCCACGAAGGTGCGCTACCGCGCCTCAATGAACGGCACGGGCTTCAACGTCACCAGCGGGACCAGGACCGTGACGGTGGGCCAGGCCCCGCAGCCCGACTCTGTCACGGTGGCCGGATCCCTGAACCAGGCAATGGGCTGCAGCGCGCAGTGGGATCCAACCTGCAGCCAGGCGCGGATGGTGCTGGATCCCGTCGACCGCATCTGGCGGTTGACCGTGGACCTGCCGGCCGGGAAGTACGAGTACAAGGCCGCCCTCAATGGCGGCTGGGACGAAAACTACGGCGCCGACGGCCAGCTCAACGGGCAGAACATCGTGCTGGACCATCCCGGCGGCCCGGTCACCTTCCGCTATGACAACAGCACCCACCTGCTGAGCGCCGTTTACGCCTCCCAGCAACCGGCCGCCGTGGCTGCAGCGGGAAGTATGGACAGCGAGCTGGGCTGCGCCGCGGACTGGGAACCGTCCTGCAGCCAGGCGCAGCTGGTGCTGGACACGGCAGACCTGGTGTGGAAGCTGTCTGTTCCGGACCTGCCGACGGGAAGCTACGAGTTCAAGGCTGCCCTGAACCGCAGCTGGGACGTCAGTTACGGGGCTGGCGGGGCTTCCCCGGGTGCCAATATCGTGTTTGAGCACGACGGCGGCCCGGTCACCTTCCGGTACGACCACTTCACGCATGTGATCGCCGCGGGCTAAGGCACGAGGAGGGGGTCACTGTCAGCCCGGTCCGAAAGCTTCGGAGCGGTTGACAGCGGCCCCTTCCGGCCCCGGCGGCGCCTACCCGCGCACGGAATGTCCCAACGTCCCCATGAGCCGCCGAATCGCGTCCTCGGCCGTGGGCGGCGGGCCAAAGACATCCCGCTGGCGGGTGGTATCAGCGACGTAACGGCCGGTTTGGAACCAGGCCATCATGGTCGCCATGTCCTTGACGATGGGGTTGCGGCGGCCAACCACGGCAGCGGCAGCCTTCAGGACCGGCATGGGGACGGAGCGGACCTTGATCCGGGTGCCAGTCATGCGCCCCGCGATGTCCGCGAAATCCTGCATGCCCATCGGCCGGTCCCAGCCAATATCGATGTGCTGGCCCTCCACGCCGGGGGAATCGACGGCATCGGCCAGGTAACGGGCAAGGTCAGCGGTCAGCACGAACGTCAGCGGGACACGCGGAGAACCAAACCACATAACCCTTCCCTTGGCCACGGGGTCGCCGCCGGACCGTGTCACCTGGTCCAGGAAGGCGCCGGGGCGCAACGCGACGTAAGGGACTCCCAGCTGGCCCAGTCGGTCCTCCATCAGCTTCTTGTGCCAGAAATGGGGCACCTGCGGGGTCTGGTCGCAGGTGAGGATGCTGGTCAGCACGAAACGTCGAATTCCGGCCCTGCTGGCCGCCTCGGCAAGGTTGGCGTTGCCCACCGTATCGATCTCCGGGCTGTCGCCCTTGCGGTGCCGGGTGTAGCCGGCTGCGGAGGTGATGACGGCATCGACACCTGCCAGGGCCTGGTTGAGCGAGTCGGGTTGCATCATGTCGCCCCTTGCAATGTCGACGCCGACCGCCTCCAGCTTGGCGGCATCGGAGCCGGGACGCACCAGGGCGCGCACTTGTTTCCCCCGGGACATCAATTCGCTGACGACCTGGCTGCCCAGCATGCCAGTACCGCCAACCACCAGGGTAGGACCGTCGCTCATTGCATTCTCCAACCTATTTGTCGTGCAGGGCCCCCTCTACCGCCGCGAGCAGCGAGTTGAACCGCTTGTTGGCGGGAAGGTCATCGAGGTATACGGGTTTGCCGTCCGGGCCGCCCAGCGGCACCTGCCAGTTGGGGTACAGCGCCTCGGTGGTGCCGGGCTGGTTCTGGACCCGCCGCTCCCCCACCGCGTCCACCAGGGCCACGCCGAGGAGGACAGAAGGCGCCTGTGCCAGCAGCAGGTGCAGCGCCTCGATGGTGTGCTCCTCCGCAGACAGGTCCCCGCCGGCGGCAGCCCCCTCAGAGAGGTAGCCGCGTTCGCGCAGCAGGGCAAACATTTTCTCCAGGGAGGCGTTGTGTTCGGCGCGCTCTTCCTCCTCGGACCGTTCCAGCAGGCCCAGCCTGCTTCGCAGCCCCACATGATCCCCGGCAAGGTAGCCGGCGGTGGGCGGAAGGTCGTGGGTGTTGACGCTGGCGAGTGCCTGGGTGCGGTACTTTTCCGGCGCAAGGGGCGAATCGCCGTCGTACTCGAACCACAGGATGGACGTGCCCAGGATGCCGCGCGCCGCCAGGTAGTCGCGCACCCACGGCTCGAAGGTGCCCAGGTCCTCCCCGATCACCACCGCACCGGCGCGGTGCGCCTCGAGGGCGAGGATGCCTATCAGTGCCTCGTGGTCGTAGCGGACGTAGGCGCCGTCACCCGGAGCATTGCCCATGGGGATCCACCACAGCCGGAACAGGCCCAGGATATGGTCCACGCGGATGCCGCCGGCGTGCCGGAGCACGTTGGCCAGCATGTTGCGGAACGGCTCGTAGCCGGCCTCGGCCAGCCGCGTGGGGTGCCAGGGCGGCTGCCCCCAGTCCTGGCCCTGCTGGTTGTACATGTCCGGCGGTGCGCCCACGCTGGTGTCCGGGGTCAGCACGCCGCGCAGCGTCCACGCGTCGGCACTGCTGTGGTCCACGCCAACTGCGAGGTCGTGCACCACGCCAAGCCGCATCCCCGATCGCAGCGCGGCCCGCTGGGCGTTTTCCAGCTGCTCGTCACAGATCCACTGCAGCCAGCGGTGGAATCCGATCCGGTCCGCCAGCTTCTCCCGCAGCGCTTCGGCGGCCGGCGTTCCGATGGCGCACGCCGGGTCTTTCCAGAGGGGATCGCCCGGTGCCAGGTCCTCGCGGATGGCTGACCAAAGCGCGAAATCTTCCAGTCCGCTGCCGGAAACGCGGCAGAACTCGTCGAAGGCAGCCTGCCGGGCCGGCGGGCGCCGGGCGTGGTAGAGCATCTCCAGCGCCTGCAGCTTCGCCCCGTAGACGGCGTCGCGGTCCAGGCGGGCGCCCTCCCTGTTCAGCCCTGCCACTTCCTCGTGCAGCTTCTCCAGCGCCGCACGTTTCCGCGGCCGGAGGTACGCCAGTTCGGGGATGGCCTCGATCCGGATGTACAGCGGGTTGAAGAACCGGCGGGTGGACGGCGAGTAGGGCGAGGGCTGCACCGGCGGAACGGGCTCAGCCGCGTGCAGCGGGTTGACCAGCACGTAGTCGGCGCCGCGCGCACCGCTGATCGCCGCCAGGTCCGCCAGGTCGGCAAAGTCGCCGATGCCCCACGACCGCTTTGAGCGCACCGAATACAGCTGGGTGGCCAGCCCCCAGCCGCGGCGCTCCTCCAGCGGCTTTGCCGTGGCCAGCCGCGCCGGCGTGACCACCAGGGTCGCGGTGGCGGTAGCGCCTTCCGACTCCGCATGCAGGGCGTGCCAGCCCAGCGGCAGGTCCTCGGGAAGGGAGAACGTGGCACGCCCCACGGAGACGCCGTCGACCTCCCGGGGCGGGACCCAGACATCCTGCTGAACCGCCTCCCGCGACCCGGCTCCCCCTTCCAGGGTGATGGTCAGGCGGGCGGTGGCGCCGTCCCGAAGATGGACCGGCACCTGGGCGGGTTCGCCCTGTTTGATGACGACGGCGGGCGGCAGCATCCGCCGCCAAGGCGCCAGTTCCGCTTCCGCCAGGGCAGCCTCGATGAGCTGGTTGGTGTGTGCCTGAACGCCGAGGGCGGCCAGCACCTTGACCAGCGTCGCTTCGGCCACGGAATGCGGAAGCCCGTCCCAGGCCTGGAAGGACGTGCCTACGCCGTGTGCGTCGGCCAGCTGCTGCAGCAGGTGCGGATCCACCGGTTCAGGGGCAGCGGCAGGAGGGTCTGCGGGCATAGCTGGCCGTGGTGCGTGCTGCTGGTCTGAAGCCGTCATGGGTGTCCGCCTCGTCTGTGATGGTCCCGGAACTTACAGTGCTGCTGTTACACCGGGCGCTGACACCCCCGTGCACAACCGTTGGTTCAGATTATTGCAGGGCGGCGCGAAGGCGAAACCCGGCCGGCATGCAGGCCGGTCGGGAGAAAGGTTTCCGGGACGGGCCTACGGATCGAAGTGCGTGGTCACCCCTCCGTCACTGACCCGGCCAATGATTCCCGCCGCCAGGTCCCGCAGCTTCTGGTTCCGGTGGCTGGACGCCTTGGTAAGCATGGCTATGGCTTCATCCTGGGAACACCGGTTCTGCGCCATGATCACCCCGCAGGCCAGGTCGATCGTGGTGCGGTTCGCCATGGCAGCTGTCAGGTCATCCGCCAGGTTCCGGGCATCGGCGATCCGCAACGAGAGCCTCAGTGCGCGGCCCGCGAGCTCTGCAAACCCTTCAGCCTTACGGATGACGTCGGGAGCAAAGATATCCGGCTCCGCCGCGAAGAAGTTCAACGCGGCGGACTGATGTTCGTCCAGGACAAGGGGAACGCCCAGCGCACTGCGGCAGCCGTTATCAGCCAGCACCTTCCGGTAGTCGGGCCAGCGGTTATCGGTGCCTACATTGGACAGGACCATGGGCTTCATGGCGTCCAGCGCTGCAATGCACGGCCCATCCCCCAGAACCTGTTCCAGCTGGTCCAGGACTACGGCGCGCTCGCTGCTGCCGGCGATGGTGGTGCTGCGTTTGCGGCGGCGGAGCGTAACCCCGCATTCGATGAAGACGCCCGCTGCATCGGTGAGCGTGGAAGCGGCAACAGTGGACAGCTCAGTCAGGAAGTCAGCCACATTGCTGCTGCCGATGATGAGATCGTGCAACTGGACGAACTGATCGTCACTTTGAAGGGTGCCCATCCCTCAATATAGGCGCCCGGCCTTGCCGTGCGCGCGCCACAAAACGTCATTCCCATGGCCCCGGTTACCCCATGCGACGAAAAGAGAAGGACTAAGGCGGAAATCTGTGGTGGTCCGTGCAATCTGTGTAGCCTCATGACGATCCGGGCACGGCAACTGAATGGAGGAGAAGGCAGATGAGTCTGAGCGAACTGCGGGTGTTCGGACGGTCGGGCACTCCCATCAGTCCCTTTACCCTTGGCACCATGAATTTCGGCGAGGGTACCGGCAGCTCCCAGGGCGCTCCCACCGGAGCGGATGAGAGCATCCGCATCATCCACGCAGCCCTGGACGCCGGCATCACCGCAATTGACACCGCGGACGTCTATTCACAGGGCGAGTCCGAACAGGTGGTGGGCCGGGCCCTCCGCGGCCGTCGGGACGATGTCTTCCTCGCCACCAAGTTCCACGGCCAGATGAGCCCCAATCCTGCGCACTCCGGGAACTCCCGGCGCTGGATCACCCAAGCCGTGGAGGGCAGCCTCCGGCGGCTGCAGACAGACCGCATCGACCTGTACCAGGCGCACCGGCCGGACTACAACACCGACGTGCTGGAGACCATCACCACCCTTAACGACCTGATCCGCCAGGGCAAGATCCTCTATTACGGCACCTCCGTGTTCACGCCGGCGCAGCTTGTCGAGGCGCAGTGGCTGGCCACCACCAACCACCTCATTCCGCCGCTGGGCAACCAGGTTCCGTACTCCATGCTGGTCCGCGGCAACGAACGCGACGTCCTGCCCATCGCCCAGCAATACGGACTGGGCGTGCTCGCTTACGGACCGCTGGCGGGCGGCTGGCTGTCCGGCAGCTTCGTCCTCGAATCGGGCAGGCCGCCCACCCGCGTCCACACCCTCCCGGGACGGTACGACATCTCCGGGCCGGCCAGTGAGCGGAAACTGCTCGCCGCGGACTCGCTGGCCAGGCTGGCAGACAAACTGGAGCTGTCCCTGGTGGACCTTGCCGTGGGGTTTGCCCTGACCCACCCCGCCATCAGCAGCGTGATCATCGGACCGCGGAGCGGGGAACACCTCCAGGCCTACCTTCGCGCCGCGGACGTCCAGCTGGGCGAGTCGGTTCTGGACGCCATCGACGACCTGGTGCCCCCGGGCACCAACTTCGTGGAACGGGACGCAGGCGCAATCGTCCCGTCCATCGAGTTCGCGGAATTACGACGGCGGTAAGCGGCTCCTGCAGCCGTCAGGCGCTGGAATAATCCGTTGACTTGTCTTGTGGACATCCTTTAGCGTTCCTGTCACTGACAACGTTGTCTAGATGACAAGACGCGCGATGAAGGGCGACTCCACGCATGAAATCCCCTGCATTAAGAATGAAACGGGCAAGCGCAGCATTGACCCTGGCCGGGTTCGCCCTGGCAGCGGCACTCGCAGGAGCCGGGGCGGTCCAGGCCACGCCAGCCACCCTGGATCCGCAGCCGGGCGGGGAACCTTTCCGGCCGGCAATCCACTTCACCCCGCAGCAGAACTGGATGAACGATCCAAACGGGCTGGTGTTCCACAAGGGGGTCTACCACCTCTATTACCAGCACAATCCTTCCGGCAACACCTGGGGCAACATGTCCTGGGGCCACGCCACCTCCATCGACCTCACGCACTGGAAAGAGCAGCCGCTGGCCATCGCCACCGATGACCAGCAGGACATCTTCTCCGGCAGCGTGGTGGTGGACAAGAACAACACCTCGGGCTTCGGGACCCCGGAGAACCCTCCGCTGGTGGCCGTGTTTACCAGCGCCTACAAGGATGCTTCCCCGTACCGGGGACTGCAGGCCCAGTCCTTGGCGTACAGCCTGGACGATGGCCAGACGTGGACCAAGTACAGTGCCAACCCTGTCCTGAACCGCAACTCCGCCAACTTCCGCGACCCCAAAGTCTTCTGGTACGACACTCCCGGCGGCGGAGGGTATTGGGTGATGGCCGCCGTCGAAGCCACCGACCACAAGGTCCTGCTCTACAAATCCACCAACCTCAAGGACTGGGGACTGCTCAGCCAGTTCGGTCCGGCAAACGCCACCGGAGGCCTGTGGGAATGCCCCGACCTGTTTCCGCTTGCGGTGGATGGGGATCCGGCCAACATCAAGTGGGTCATGGTGGTGAACATCAACCCTGGCGGCGTGGCCGGAGGGTCTGCTGGCCAGTACTTCGTAGGCAACTTTGACGGCACCACCTTCACCTCGGAGTCCACCAAGGCCAGCGATGTCCTGCCCGCAGGGACCCCCGTGGCCGGCTTCAACGACGGCAGCTACAACGGCTGGGCGGTCAACAATGAGCCGGGCAACTGGAAGAACGGGCCATTCGGCGACGTTCCCGCACCCGGCACACTGCCGGGCCAGAATGCCGTGACCGGATTCGCCGGCACCGGCCTGGTCAACTCGTTTCACGACGGCGACTGGCCGGTGGGGTCCATGGCCTCGCCGGAGTTCACGCTCACCAGTGACTACCTCAACTTCCTGGTGGGCGGAGGCCAGCACCCACGCGTCTCGGACAAGCTGGACAACACTCCCCCTCCCGGCGACCTGCTGTTCGACGGCTTTGAGGTTCCGGACGGAACCACACTGGCCGACGCCGGCTGGACCGGCACCGGCGACCTCGCACCGGTGTTCCAGCCCGCCACGGCCGGGGGTGACTTCTACATCGGAGCCAAGCGGATCAATACGTTCGAAACCGGCGGAGCTCCCGGCGACGACCGGCAGGGAACCCTGACCTCGCCGTCCTTCACTCTCAGCCGCAACTTCATCAGCCTGCTGGTGGGCGGGGGTTCCCGTCCCGCCGGGTCCGGACAGACTCTTGAGGCCCAACTTTTGGTCGACGGCCAGGTGGTCCGTTCAGTCGCCGGCGGTGACACCGGACAGCTCAACTGGAAGGGATGGGACGTCTCCGAATTTGCCGGACGTACAGCCCGGCTGCGGATCGTGGACCAGGCCACCGGGGGCTGGGGCCACCTGACCCTTGACCACGTCATGCTGACGGACCAGGCTGCCGTCCCGCGTTCGGACGAAACCACCGTGAACCTGGTCGTGGACGGCCAGGTAGTCCGGAGCGCTACCGGCGCCAACAGCGAGGTGCTGGACTGGGCGTCCTGGAACGTCGCGGAATTCAAAGGCCGCCCGGCAAGCATCCGGATCGTGGACAACAACCGCTTCGGCTGGGGCCATATCCTTGCCGACGAATTCGTTGCGTCCCCGAAGCCGGCCACCCCACGCCTGCAGGCCTATGACTGGCTTGACTACGGCCGGGACTACTACGCGTCCGTATCCTTCGCCAACATGCCGCAGGACAAGCGGATCATGCTGGGCTGGATGAACAACTGGGACTACGCCAACAGCGTTCCCACCTCCCCTTGGCGCAGTGCCATGTCCCTGCCGCGCGAAGTGGGGCTGACCTGGACGGCTGACGGTCCACGGCTGGTGCAGAAGCCGGTCAAGCAGGTGGATGACCTGGCCGGGAAGCCCGCCTACCAGGAAAAGACGGCCCGCAGCATCGCCCCGGGTACAGCCGTTCTGCCCCCGGCAGCAGCCGGCCAGGTTCAACGGATTGACGTGACCTTCTCCCCCGGAACGGCGTCCAGGGCCGGCATCTCCGTCCTTGGGAACGGCACCACGTCAACCGTGATCGGCTACGACGCCGCAACCGGTGAAGTGTACGTTGACCGCAGCAACTCCGGGAACACGGCCTTCCATCCGCTGTTCAGCTCGGTTGATTCCGCCCCCGTGCAGCCCGAGGCCAGCGGCAACATCACGCTGCGCATCTACGTGGACAGGTCCTCGGTGGAGGTCTTCGCCCAGAATGGACGCCGCACCATCACGGACCAGGTGTTCCCGGCCGACGGTGCCGGAGAAGTGGCGCTGTTTGCCGACGGCGGCACCGCCGTCCTTAAGTCCGTCACCGTCACCCCGTTGGATCAGGCCATGTTCACCACGCAGTCCAAGCCGGCGAAGGGCCACCGGTAGGAAGCCGGCTGCGGTGCCGGGGGGAGGGAGCCTTCGCCTTCCCCCCGCACCGTACAGGGCTTTCCGGCCGTTACTGCAAGCCCGGCACCGGACACCCTTGACTAACTGAGACAAGACTCCTACGGTCAATACCGACACCGCGTCTCATGGAATCCAGGGGGCATGCAATGCCAATGTCCGAAGAGGAGCGGAGGCTGCTCAAGGAGCTTGAGCTGGGGCTGATCGCCGACGATCCCCACCTGGCCATGGAGCTGCTCTCCGGTTACCCGGCCCGCCGCTTTCCGGCAGGGCTTTTCTCTGGCGTAGCCGTTTGCCTGAGTGCTCTAGTGCTCATTATGGCGGGAATCGGCAGCCAGGCACCTGCCGCCGTCGTCCTGGGTATCCTGCTGCTGGGACTGGGCGCCTGCTTGCTCCTGGACCGGCCCCTCCTGGACAGGATGCGGCGACGGGAACAGCCCACCGGCTGACGGGCGCGCCGTCCTGGCCGGGCGACCGCCCCTGGTTCTGCCGGTGCCTGGCGTCAGAATGAACAGGCCCACCAGGACGACGGCGGCGCCGAGCCAGCCAGGTGCCGGGAGCCGCTCCCCCACCACCAGCACGGCGAGGACCGCGGCGACCACCGTTTCCAGCAGGGAGATGCTGGTGGCCGCGCTCGCCCGGATCCGGGCCAGTCCCCAGCCGAACAGGACGTACCCGACGAACATCGGGACGAGGGCCATGTAGGCGCCCACGGAGAAGTTGGTCCATGACTGGAGCAGCGGCCCTCCCGTTACGGCAAGCACCGGCATCAGCAACAGCCCTCCGAACCCGAAGACGGTTCCCATGGCTGCCCTCGACGAAATACCGGTCCCGATCAGGCGGTGCGAGGCCCAGGAATAGAGCGCGTACGTGCCGCCGGCCACCAGCCCCAGGAGGATGCCGGCGGTCGTGGGCCACGAACCGGCGGGTTCGGAGGCTGCCGGGCTATGGCCTGCGGGGCTGCTGCCGGCAAAGGACAGAAGCCCGGCGCCGGCAACTCCCAGCACTGCCCCGACGATCCATCGGCGGGTGAGGGGCTTCCGGTCCGCAAACCGCTCGATCAGTGCCGCCACGACCGGGGCTGAACCGATGGAGACCACCGTTCCCACCGCTACCCCCGAAAGATGCATGGAGCTGTAGAAGGCGAGGGGATAAACGGCAACGGCTGCCGCCGCCACGGTAACCAGCCGCCACCGCTCCAGCAGGCCGGGACCCTGGGACGCGATGTGCCGGGCGGCATAGATTGCCTGCAGGAGTCCGCCCACACCCATGGCGGCAGCTCCGATGGCCAGCGGGCTCACCGCCGGTGCAAAAGTGGCCGCGGTCCCCGTGGTTCCCCACAGGATTGACGCCGCAGCCACGAACAGTGCGCCCCACAGCGGCGTGTTGGCTTGGCTTGGCTGCATTGTCACAGGCCTGCCAGCATCCTGGCAGCGATGGCGCGGGCGTCCTTGAGCAGCGCGTCCCGGCCATCGAGCCCTGCCCTGGCCATGGCACCCTCCAGCAGGAAGGACAGGTGCCGGGCAAGGTCCGCGGCCCGTTCCTCCCCGTCCGGCAGCAGCTCGGCCAGATGTTGTGCCAGCAGGCGTTCCACCTCTTCCTTGTGCTGCCGGACGGCCAGTCTCCCCGGGTGGCCCGCGGGAAGTTCCGCTGCCGCGTTGAGGAGTCCGCAGCCGCGGAAGCCATGGACATAGGCGGAATTGGCGTGGTCCAGGTAGGCGTCGAAGATGGCGAGCACGCCGCCACCGGCGCCCGCCGCGGTTTCCATCCTTTTCCGGTACAGGCCCAGCCATTCCCCATGGCGTGCCTCCAGGTAGGCGGCCACCAGCTCGGCCTTCGAAGCGAAGTTGTTGTACAGGCTCTTCTTTGCCACTCCTGCTTCCGACGTGATGGTGTCGATGCCGGTGGCCGTCACGCCCCGCGCATAAAAGAGGCGGGCCGCGGCATCAAGCAGCAGCTGGCGCGCCGGGCGCCGGGGTGGGACGGAAACGCCTGGAGTGGCCACAATGTTCTCCCGTTCTGGTAGGTAGACCAGTCTACCTACCAGAACGGCGTCCTGCGCCAGCCTTGCAGCCGGAGCCCCTTAGTGCACTGGCTGCAGCCAGGTCAGGACGGAACCATCCCCTTCGATATGCTGCGCCAGTTCGCCGTTGAACCGTGCACCATAATCGGCCGTGATGTGCTCCTGGAAGGCAGCGTCGTCCCCGTAGACCTCGAAGACGAAGTACTCGCGCGGGTTGCTTTCGCGGGTGTACGGCAGGAAGAGCTGATTGCCGGGCTCGCGGCGGACATGCTCGGTAAGCTCGCGCATCATCTCGGCAACGCGGTCTTCGCTGCCGGGCTTGACGGTGAATTCGGCGTAGAGCGTTTTGGTCATGGTTGTCCCCTTGGTTGGTTAGTGGCGGGTGGGCAAAATTGCGGAAATTACTTTGGCGGCCGGATTTCCCCGGATCCCCGCTCAATAAGTTCGGACGGAACGACGTATGTCCCTGGCGGCCGGTTGTCGCCGTCGATCCTGGCCAGGAGCCTCTCAGCAGCAAGCCTTCCAATCCGGTCCGGATGCTGGGCAATCACCGTGATGCCGGGGTCCATCATGTCCGCCAGCGTGAAGTCATCGAACCCCACAAGCGCCACGCGGCGGGCGAGGTCCAGTTTCTTCAACGCGCGCATCACCCCGAAAGTGACGAGGTTCTGGCTGGAGAAAATGGCCGTTGGCGGGTTCTCCCCGCCAAGCAGTTCAAGGGCTGCCTGCCGGGCTGATTCCTCGTCGTGAAGGCCCTCCCGGACGGGAATGGTGGTGGTGGAAATCCCGGCGCGGCCCAGTTCCTCGATGAAACCGCGGCGGCGTTCGCGCGCCGTCTGGATGTCCGTCCGGTCGCCCAGGTAGGCCAGTCTGGTGTGGCCATGTGCCAGCAGGTGCGCGGCAGCAGTTGAGGCGCCGACGGCGTTGTCGGTCACCACGGCGTCCGCGTCGATACCCACCGGCTCCCGGTCGATAAACACCATGGGCAGGTCACGTGAATGCTCCGGGATGGCATAGGCCTGGCTCCTCGCGATGGGGGTCAGGACCAGGCCGTCCACCCGCCGCCCCAGGAACGCCGCCACCAGGGCCTTCTCACGGTCCGGGTCGTCGTCCAGGCTGGCCGCGAACACGGCAATGCCGCGGGCGGTCATGGCATCCTCCAAGGCGCGGTGGATCTCGCTGCTGAAGGGGTTCGCAACGCTCGGGAGCAGCAGCCCGATGGAGAGCGTCTGCCGTCCCGCCCGGCGCAGGCTGCCCGCGGCCATGTCCAGCTGGTAGTTCAACTGTTGGGATGCACCCAGGACCCGCTGCCGGGTGGCCTCGGAAACTCCGGGCTCATCGTTCATTACCCGGGACACCGTCTTGATTCCCACACCGGCCAATGCCGCCACATGCCGCATGGTGGGCCGGCCCTTAGCGGGATCCGCCAAGTAACGATTAGACATCGTTGTCACAACATCGTCCTTCATCATCGAATTTGTATTGACTCTACCCTGTGACGCTGATTACATGATGCCTGACATCGTTGTCATCGACCAGCACGGCTTGAGAAAAAGTGCTTGAGAAACAGGAGATTCAAAGATGAGTTCCATTCGCTCCCGCTCCACCGCCCGCCGCCTGATGGCCGCAGGTGCCGTCCTGACACTTGGCACCCTGAGCCTGACCGGCTGTGGCGGAAGCTCCAGCGCCGGTTCCAGCACCGGCGGCGCCGGCGACGGAAAGGTGGGCGTCTCCCTGATCGTCAAAACCACCACCAACCCGTTCTTCATCTCCATGCAGGACGGCGCCAAGAAGGCAGCGGAGGCTGACGGCGTGGACCTGAAGCTCGCAGCCGGCAAGGCAGACGGTGATGAAGACACGCAGATCCAGGCAATTGAGAACGCCATCTCCAAGGGAGACAAAGGCATCCTGATCACTCCCAACGGCCCTTCCGTGGTGGATGCACTGAAGAAAGCGAAGGACGCCGGCCTGTTCGTCATCGCTCTGGATACCCCGCCGGACCCGGCAGACGCCGCGGACATCACTTTCGCCACGGACAACTTTGCCGCCGGCCAGCTCATCGGCAAGTGGACGGCTTCACAGCTTGGCGGTAAAAAGGCCACCATCGCCCTGCTGGATCTCTTTGACGACAAGATTGTGTCCGTCGACTACAACCGCGACCAGGGGTTCCTGACCGGGCTCGGCATCGACACGGCGGACAAGAAGAAGAACGGCGACGAGGCCAAGACCGGGAAGTACACCGGAGGCAAGGGCGGCGACTACGAGATCGTTGGCAGCCAGGCCTCCGGCGGCAACGAGGACGGCGGCCGCACCGGCATGGAAACCCTGCTGTCCAAGAACCCCAACATCAGCGTTGTGTACACCATCAACGAACCCGCAGCGGCCGGCGCGTACGAGGCCCTGAAGTCCGCCGGCAAGGAGAAGGATGTCCTGATTGTCTCGATCGACGGCGGCTGCAGCGGCGTGAACAACGTCAAGTCCGGCGTCATCGGGGCCACTGCCCAGCAGTACCCGGTGAAGATGGCCGAGATGGGCGTGAAGGCCATTGTGGAGCTGGCCAAGACCGGCAAGAAGCCGGCCAACTCCGAGGGCCTGGACTTCTTCAACACGGGCGTGGAGCTGGTAACGGACAAGCCGGCCGACGGCGTCAAGAGCATCACTACCACCGACGCCGGCAATATCTGCTGGGGCAAGTAAGCAGGCCGGCAACCCATGTCAGGAGTACCAGTGACCCAGCAACAGACTGCAGGACCGCCCGCGGCAGGGCAGGCGGACCTGGCCGGCGAATTCATCGACCGGCAGACCCCCCTCAGCCGCATCCGGAACATCCTGCACCGCTACCCGGCCCTCAGCCCGGCAATCGTCCTGATAGTCGCCGTCGTGGTGTTCGGCCTCCTCAATGACCGCTTCCTGCGCTTCGAAAACCTGTCGCTGATCACCCAACAGGTGTCCGTGGTGGGAACCCTGGCCATAGCCCAGACCCTCATCATCCTCACCGCCGGCATCGACCTTTCCGTTGGCGCAGTGATGATCCTCGCGTCCATGGTGGTGGCGCAACTGTCCGTAGGCAGCGGCATCCCCGGACCGTTGGCACTCCTTCTCGGCCTGGTGGTGGGCCTCGCCGCGGGCGCCTTGAACGGGTTCCTGGTCACCCGGTTCCGGCTGCCGCCGTTCATCGTGACGCTGGGAACCCTCAACATCTTCATCGCCCTGACCCTGCTGTACTCCGGCGGTTCCACCGTGCGCGGCTCGAGCATGCCCGGCCTGCTCACCTGGACCGGGAGCACCTTCCCCGTAGGCCCGGTCCGCATCTCCACGGGCGTAGTGATGATGCTCCTGCTCTACGTCGCCGTTGCGTTCATCCTCGGCAAGACCGCCTGGGGCCGCCACGTGTACGCGGTAGGTGACGACAAGGAAGCTGCCCGCCTGGCCGGCATCCCCGTCAACCGGGTCCTCATGAGCGTCTACCTCGCCGCCGGCGCGGTGCTGGCCGTCGGTGCCTGGATCCAGATCGGCCGGACCAACGCCGCCAGCCCCAACGCCGGTGTGGACCTAAACCTGGACTCGATCACCGCCGTCGTGATTGGCGGCACCAGCCTCTTCGGCGGCCGCGGCTCCATCTGGGGTTCGTTGCTGGGCGCGCTGATCGTGGGCGTCTTCCGCAACGGGCTCTCCCTGGCCGGCCTGGATGTGCTCTACCAGACTCTCGCCGTGGGCGTCCTTATCATCCTCGCTGTGTCCATCGACCAGTGGATCCGAAAGGTGAAGTCATGACCGCCACGTCCGTGGAGCCGGCCGGCACCAACGTCCGCCAACCCATCCTGCAGGCACGAAACCTCGTCAAGACCTTCGGCAAGGTGGTGGGCCTGGACGGCGTCAGCCTGGACCTCTACCCGGGCGAGGTACTTGCCGTGATCGGCGACAACGGCGCCGGCAAATCCACGCTGATCAAATGCCTTACCGGCGCCGAGATCCCGGATTCGGGTGAGCTTTTGGTCTCCGGCGAGCAGGTCCACTTCAAGCGGCCGCAGGACGCCCGCGCCCACGGCATTGAAACCGTGTACCAGAACCTTGCCGTATCTCCGGCCCTGGACGTTGCCTCCAACCTGTTCCTGGGGCGCGAGGAACGGGTGGCCGGCCCGTTGGGCAGCATCTTCCGGGTGCTGGACACCAAGGGCATGCGGCGCAAGGCCAAGGAAGAGCTGACCCGGCTGGGCATCTCCACCCTCCAGGACGTCACCGTACCCGTGGAGAACCTCTCCGGGGGCCAGCGGCAGGCCGTGGCGGTGGCCCGCGCAGCGGCTTTCGGTTCCAAAGTGGTGGTCCTTGATGAGCCGACGGCGGCCCTTGGCGTGCGGGAATCGAACCAGGTCCTGCAACTGGTCCGGGACCTGCGTGACCGTGGGCTCCCCGTCATCCTCATCAGCCACAACATGCCGCATGTCTTCGACGTCGCGGACCGGATCCACATCCAGCGGCTGGGCAAGTGCGCGGCCACCATCACCCCGCAGTCCCACTCCATGACGGACGCAGTAGCCATCATGACCGGCGCGGCAACCGCCTGACCGGGCTCCCTCCCCACCCCCCCAACACGCCGTCCGCGCGCCTGCCACTTATCCACGTGGAAAGGCCCGCGGACGGCTCCATGAAAGGCACCCCATGCGCCCCCAACCCTTCCGCCGCCCAACCGGCACGGCCACCCCCGAGGTGCGGCCCGACGTCGTTGTTATCGGCGAGGCCCTGATGGACATCGTCTCCACCCAAGACGGCACCGCCGAACATCCGGGTGGCTCTCCCGCCAATGTCGCCTACGGCCTGGGCCGCCTCGGCGTGCCCACGGCCCTGCTCACCTCGCTGGGTGAGGACCAGCGCGGACACGCAATCGAGGAGCACCTGGCGCGTGCCGGCATAGAACTCCTGCCCGGTTCACGGTCGGCCGGCCGGACCGCATCGGCTACCGCCACCATCGCCGCAGACGGGTCCGCGGCGTATGACTTCGACATCGCGTGGGAACCGGCCCTAGTGGCGCCGGCGTTCCTGCCGCGGATTCTGCACACGGGTTCCATCGCCACCTTCCTGGCGCCGGGTGCGACGGCGGTACGGCGACTCTTGGAGCAGTCGCACCGCGAGTGCATGGTCACCTACGATCCCAATATCCGCCCGGCCCTGCTGGGCAGCCACAGCGAAGCAGTGGCGCTGTTTGAGGACCTGGTCCCGCTGACTGATGTGGTGAAGCTCAGCGACGAGGATGCTGCCTGGCTGTACCCCGGCCGGAGCATCGAGGACACTGCCGGACGCGTTCTCCGCCTGGGCGCCCGGCTCGCGGTGGTCACGCGTGGCGCGGAGGGATCACTGCTGGCCACCGGCTCCGAAGCCCTGCACGTTCCGTCCGTGCCGTCCATTGTGGCGGACACGATCGGCGCCGGCGACTCCTACATGGCCGCCCTGATCTACGGACTGCTGACCAGGGGAACCGACGGCCTGGGCCGGGACGCCGTGGAGAACCTTGGGATCCTGGCGTCCCGCGCCGCAGCCATCACCGTCCGAAGGCCGGGGGCCAACCCGCCCAGCCTCGCCGAGCTCGAGGCTGGGCTTCCGGAGGAGCTGGCAGAAGCGTCTTGACAGACATTGGGATTCGCTCTAAATTCAAGATACTTATTTTTAGAGCGAGGCTCCCATGCTCAACCAAAGAGAAGTGCTCAACCGGATAGACGTCCTCAGTCAGTCGCAGTTCCCCTCCGGAACCGTCTCCGCGGCCCAGCGGCTCCGGGGTCGGGCGGCGTGAGATGGACTGGCAAGGCTGGGGGCTCTTCGGCCTCCTGGCAACCGCCCTCCTGACCCTCATCATGATCGCGGCCCAAATGGCCGGCCTGACCCGGCTGGACCTGCCGCTGGTGCTGGGCACCCTGGTGACGCCCGACCCCGACCGGGCCCGTGTCGCCGGCTTCTTCATCCACCTCATGGCGGGCCAGGTTTTCGCCCTGGGATATGCCGCGGCCTTCGCCCTCCTGGGCAGGACCACGTGGTGGATCGGTGCGCTCTTGGGCCTGCTCCACGTGGGGGTGGCCTTGACGGTAATCCTGCCGCTGCTGCCCGGCGTGCACCCGAGGATGGCATCCACGCGGGCTGGCCCCGCCAGCACGGCAGTGCTGGAACCACCGGGACTGCTGGGCTTGAACTATGGAATCCAGACGCCAGCAGTCGCCATACTGGCCCACGTTGCATACGGCGCGGTGCTTGGGCTCCTGCTGAGGGCGCTGTGAAAGCCGCACCGGGATGGAGGCGGCCGGCCGCACCGGAGCCGCACGCCGCCGTCGCGCCCTTCCCCGCGGAGGCCTGGCAACCCGCGCCGATCGCCGACTACGGCCTGCTCGGTGACACCCGGACCGCAGCCCTGGTCTCCTCCGCAGGATCGGTGGACTGGATGTGCGCCCCGGCGTTCGACGGCGAACCCATTTTTGGTGCCCTGCTGGGCGGCAAGGAAGCCGGTCAGTTCGTTGCCGGCCCTGCCGGAACGGCACACCTGCTGCGCCGACGGTACCGCGGCAACACTGCCACGCTGGAAACAACATGGTCCTCGGGCGGGGCGCAGCTGACGCTGACCGAGGCAATGGTTGCTGAAGTGTCCGGCGCCCTCCTGCCCACCACGCTCCTGGTCCGGAGGCTCTGTGCGGACGGGGCTCCGGTAGCCGCCGTCGTCCGCTTCAATCCGCGGCTGGGCGAAACCCACCGGGTGCCACGCGTCAGCCGGCGGGGCCAGGACCTGGTGTGCGAATGGGGCCCGCTCGCCGTGTCGCTGGGCTTCAGCGAGGGCTGTCCGCTGCCGGACGGCGACCATCAGACGGTGCTGGTGCATCCCGGGCACCCCGTCACCCTGGTCCTCGCCGTCGCCTATGGCGAGCCGCTCATCCACGTGGATCCGGAGGCAGCCTGGGACCTGGTGCGCACTGATGAGCGGCGGTGGGAGAGCTGGGCCGCGGAGGTGGACGCCGGCATCCCCTTCCGCGAACAGGTGCTGCGGAGCCTGCTCACCCTGAGGCTGCTGACCTACTCGCCTTCCGGTGCGCCGGTGGCGGCGCCCACCACGTCCCTGCCGGAGGATCCCGGCGGCATACGGAATTGGGACTACCGGTTCGCGTGGCCCCGCGATGCCAGCATCGGTGTGGCCGCGTTCCTGCACGCGGGAAAGACGAACGAAGCCCTGGGCTTCCTGGGGTGGCTGCTGCATGCCAGCCGGCTCCAACGGCCCCGGCTCCCGGCCCTGCTCACGCTGTCCGGCGGCCGGGTGCCGCGCGAGCGCGTGCTGCGCGGGTGGCAAGGGTATGCGGGGAGCGTGCCCGTGCGCACAGGCAATGGCGCGGCCGGGCAGCATCAACTGGACGGCTATGGGTGGGTGCTGGACGCAGCCTGGGTACTGGTGGAGAGCGGCCACCGGCTGTACTCGGAGACATGGCGGGCCATGCGCGGCTTCGCGGATATGGTGGCAGTCACGTGGTCCGCGCCGGACGCGGGCATCTGGGAAATCCGCGCCGACGCCGCCCACCATGTGCACTCCAAGCTCATGGCCTGGCTCGCCCTGGACAGGGCCCTGCGGATTGCTGCCACCCACCGTCTGCCAAAACGGCAGCGGCGGCGCTGGCAGGCCGCTCGGGACCAGCTTGGCGCCGAGATCCGGAGCAAAGGCGTGGATCCGGTGCGGAACTGCTACACCCGGACCTATGGGTCAACGGACCTTGACGCCGCCCTGCTGGTCCTTCCGCTGATCGGGCTGGAGGACCCTGGATCCACGGTGGTCCGGACAACGGTAGACGCGGTGTGGAACGAACTGGGCGCCGGCGGCCCCCTGCTTTACCGGTACCCGCCGGGGCAGGACGGGCTGGAAGGCGGCGAGGGAGCCTTCCTGCCGTGCTCATTCTGGCTGGTGCAGGCGCTGGCCATGACCGGCAGGACCGCCGAGGCACTGGCAACCTTTCGTGCCCTGCTGGACTTGGCGTCCCCGCTTGGCCTCTTCAGTGAAGAAGTGGACCCCGCTTCAGGCGTCTTCCTGGGCAACTACCCCCAGTGCCTTACCCATGCCGCGATGGTGCAGGCTGCGCTGGCATTGCGGGACAACCCCGCGACATAACCCTGCCGCGGGGAACGGCGTCGCACCGCTGCCATGCCGCCCTCGAACCCGGCCGGGAATTTGTTGCCTGCGTCCTGCGTTGTCGATCTGTCCGGAACAATCTGGACTTGGAAGCTTGACAGGAGAAGACACCACATGTCAGTTGACTACGACGCTCCGCGCGTGGCTCCGGAGGAAGAGCCGAACGTCGCCCTGGAGGAGCTGAAGTCCGATAAGTCCGGCCGCCGGGAGGCCTCTCCCGAAATGGACGAAACGGACCTCGCGGACAGCTTCGAGCTGCCCGGCGCAGACCTCTCCAACGAGGAACTGCTCATCCAGGTGGTCCCGGTGCAGGCAGACGAATTCACCTGCATGTCCTGCTTCCTGGTCCACCACCGCAGCCAGTTGGCCCGGGAGAAGGACGGCAAGAAGTACTGCAGGGAATGTGAGGGCTAGCATCGGCACGGGGAAAGGCCAGGTTCAGGTTTCAACCATTGGAATCCGTACTCGTGGCCGGAGCGGCAGCCAGTCATGATGTAGGTCACGCTCCGGCAAGGGCCGGCCGACTGGAAAGAAGGAAACATGTCCCTCAGCGTTGAGGAAATGAACAAGCAGCTCCCGGCGGCCAACGCGCTGCCCGGAGAGGCAGTCCCGTACTACATGGCGTCGGGCGAGGGCGCGCGCTACGAAATCAACGGCCAACTGGTGACAGTCATTGCCCGCGCCGCCGACACCGGGGGCATCTTCAGTGCTGCCTACATTTCCGGCGGCATGGGGGCAGAGTCCCCGTTTGTCAGCCACAGCATCGAACACAAGACCCTCTATGTCTTCGACGGCATCCTGCACGTCTGGCTCCCCGGCGAGAGCAGGATCCTCACGCCCGGCGACTCGGTGGTCATCCCGCCGAACACTCCGCACGCTTACCGGATGGCCAGCCACTACACCCGCTTCCTGAACTGGATGACACCCGGCGGCGGCGAGAAGTACTACGAGCGGGTGGGAACGCCCATCGATTCCCACGTCCCGCCGGTCCGCCCCGGTCACAAGGCAAGCCTCCAGGAGCAGGCCGAGGTGGGCGCCGGGTTTGGCATCACCTTCCCGGACGTTGAGCGCGTGGCGCCGTCGTTCAAGCACGACGCCGGCCTGCCGCCTGCGCAGAGCCCCTACTTCCTGAGTGCCGGGGAAGGCGACCGCATGGTCAGCTACCAGACTATGTTCACTTACCTGTCCCGCCCGGCCAACACGGGGTCGAACTACTTCGCCGTGCACACCAAGGGCGCCAAAACCCCTTACATCCCGCTGCACTTCCACTCGGAGCACACCGAAAATTTCCTCTGCACCGAGGGCCGCATGTGGCTGTACGCCAACGGCCGCGAGATGCTCCTGACCAAGGGTGACTTTGTGCACGCGCCCGCAGGAACCATCCACTCCTTCGCGCTTGATGCGCACAACACCCAGATGGTGGGCTTCCTGACGCCGTCGGTCTTCAACGGGTTCTTCGAGTACTTCAACAAGCCCACCGAGGACTACATGTACACCGAGGGCGGGGAGCCGTACATGGACATGGAAGGCTTCGGCCGCGCCCAGGCCGAGATGGACCTGACCGTCGTGGGACCGCCCCCGCAGCGCCGTGCCGCACTGGACATCTCCTAGCTCTTAGGCCCAGGCAAGCAAATGGCCCGGACTTCCGAAAGGAAGTCCGGGCCATTTGTTTGTAGCGGTCCAGTCGCCAGCGTCGAGCTTAGCTGCCGGTGAGCGCCTGTTTGACCAGTTCGCGGCCGTAGTCGTTGCCGTTGGGGGTGCGCACCACGGTGTGCATGTGGAACGGGGCAGGTTCATCGTTGCTGAGGAACACCCCGGTGTGGTGGTCCAGCTCGAGCACCACCACAGGACTCTGCAGCCGGAAATAGAACGCTTCTGCCCCCTCCCAACCGCCGATCCAGCTGAAATAGGATTCCCCATAGTGCTCCCGGATTTCCCGACGGCGGGCTGCGCGCGGTCCGTCGGGAAGGTAGGCGATGAAGTCGTCCACCACGGCGTCGAGCAACTTCCGCGCGTCAGCCGGCATGTCGGCAACCGGGATGCCCTCATAGGGGATCACCCGGTTGTCCTGAAAGCAGCCGCCCAGGTGCCGCTCATCGCCGGGGTGGAGCCGGCCTTCGGGCATGGCGGGATCCACCATCGATTCATACACAACAGCGCGGGTCCGCAACTCTGCCGGCAGCGCACCCATCAGTTCCCGGGCCAGCGCAATGCGCTCCTTGAACACCTTGACGCCCTGGTGCGGGCCGGCGTCGATCATGTCCGGTTCCGCGCCCATGAACACCGGCGAGACGACCAGTTGCGTCCCCGCCACCAGGCAGTTCAGCGCCGCGTGGTGGCCGAACAGCTGCCACCCCCACGGTTCGGTTTCGGACGGCTCCCCGTACAGGGCGAAGTTATAGCTGTACTCGTTCATGAGCAGCGGCAGCTCCACCAGGTCGCCCAGGAAACCGTTGATGCGCATCAGGTTCCGCACCAGCTCAAACCCCTGGGCGCTCAGGCTTGCCTCCACCACCCCCAGCACGGCGTCGCGGACGGCAGGATCCAGCTCGTCCAGGCGGAGCCCGGTGTCGTGCTGCATGAACTCGGGGTTGGCCCAGCTCTGCCATTCGGGCGCGTCCACGGCGTAGCTCAGCTTGCGGGCCTGGTCAGCGCGCACGGTGCCCAGCAGCTTGTCGGCGGCAGCCACCATCTCCGCGGTGGGCGCCTCTTCGCCCGGACGTGCCGGGGTGAGCGGATACAGCCCTTGGCGGCGGACGCCGTCGCTGGTGATTCCGATGAAGGGCTGCGGGTAGAGCTTCTGCCAGCCTTCGATCATGGGCCCGGCAAACGAGTCGGTCTTGGCCGCTTCTGCGTACTCGCGGGCGTTCAGGCCCCGGATGTCCGCCACCCGAGGGTGGCCAGGGGCAAACAGGTAATCACGGAATGACGGCGTCGACACGGGTGCTCCTGGTGTTGTCAAGGGAAGCTGCTTGTTCGGGTAATGCGGTTTCGACGAGCGGGTCGGACGCCCACCCGGCTGCGACCGAGAGAGCCGCTGCGGCGGCTTCGGCGGAATTGCCGCGCCAGGCCACGTGCTGGTCGGGCCGGACCAGCACGGCCTCGGCGCCCCACAGCACGGAAAGCGGGGTTCCTTCCCCGGAAGATCCGACGGCGGCAACGGCCACCGGAATGCTCTGCCGGGCAGCGGCCGCCAGCACCGGTTCGAAAAATGTTGCGGCCGGCACCCCACCCAGCCTGCCGGCGTCGGCCAGCAGCGTGAAGCCGGTTCCCACGTGGCCGTAGAGGGATGTGCCATCCGGCAGCCAGGCGTGCGGCAGCAGGGCGCCCGGGCGGGCGGAGGGGACGTAGTGGATGGGGTCCTCTGCCGGTGCGGGCAGGCCATCGGGCACCACCAGCGGCGAGTCCCCGTAGGCGTAGCCGAGAACAAGGCCCAGGGAGTCGAACTCGCTCTGCTTCACGGCGAGCGCCGCCTCCGCCCTTTCCCGGGCAGCCTCGCCGGCAGGCCCGGTAGCCGCCAGCTCCGGATCAGCGAAGTGGTAGGCCAGGGCCTTGCCGTTTTCGGCGGCGTCGCGGATGGTGCGGGCGGCCACCGGTCGGCGTTCCTGCCCGTAGCTGTCGAGCAGCCCGGGTCCGGCCCAGCCCTTGATGGTGGCTGCGAGTTTCCACGCCAGGTTTGCGGCGTCGCCGATGCAGGTGTTGAAGCCGTGGCCGCCCCAGGGCGGATTGAGATGTGCGGCGTCGCCCACCAGGAAGATGTCGCCGCGGCTGTACTCAGGGGCCAGGAGCATGCGGGCGGTCCAGGGGTCCGTGGCCAGCACCTCGATGTCCACGCCGGCACCCACCAGTGAACGGACCATGGCAGCGGCGTCCCCGGCGCTGACGGCGACGGCGGGGTCCACGCCCTGGACGATGGCCCACCAGGTGCCGGCCAGGTCCATGGGCCCAACCATGCCCGAGGTCTCCGATCCCACCACCCAGTACTGGACGGCGGGGTCCAGCGTGATCGCCGAGGCCAGCGAATCCGAGCGGAACAGGATGCTGATGTTGGACAGCGCCGCGGACCCGCCCTCCAGCCGCAGTCCCAGGCTCCGGCGCACGGCGGAGGACGCGCCGTCGGCACCGATGACAAAGTCCGCGCGGACGGTTCGTTCCGTGCCCCCGGGATTGGTTGCGACGACGGCGTATGGCGGCGTGGCAGCGTCACCTTCAGCATTGCTGACCCCAGTTACAGTCCAGCCGGCCAGGAAGGTGACCAGGGGGTTGTCCGCGACGGCGGCGCGGAGCACCTCTTCGAGGACGGGCTGCGGGACCTGCTGGCCGCACTCGGGCTGTGGTCCGTAGCGGCCGGGAACCAGCTGGAAGGCGTTGCGGAACCGGCGCAGCTCGTGCGAGGCAGGACCGGTGAGCCCGGTGCAGAAGATGACGTCCTGCGCGTAGTCCACCGGCAGCGGCGACGCGTCCCGGAGCAGGTCCGCGAGCCCCAGCCGGCGCAGGTGGGTCATGGTGCGGGCGTTGGTGGTTTTGGCCCGCGGCCGGGTGTGGTCCACGGCGGTGCGGGGTTCGATGACGGTGCTGGGGATGCCCCGCGCTGCCAGGTCCAATGCCAGGAACAGTCCGCTGGGCCCGCCGCCGGCAATCAGGACCTGTACTTCCCCCGGAATATCCTCGGCGTTATGGAGAGCGTTCATCAGGCACGGCTCCGGAGGGAAGCATCGCCCACGGGGGTGGTCAGGGTGCCGAGCTTTTCAATGTCCACTTGCACGGTGTCACCGGGCTGCAGCAGCCACTGTGGGGTGCGGGCGTAGCCCACGCCTTCCGGAGTGCCGGTGGCAATAACGTCCCCGGGGTGGAGGGTGAAGGTTTCACTGATGAGGGAAATGATGGCCGGGACGGAGAAGATCATGTCCCGGGTGTTCCCGTTCTGGGCCTCAACGCCGTTAACCAGGGTGCGGACCTGGAGGCCGTCCCGGAGGTCACCCACTTCATCGCGGCTGACCAGGGGGCCAAGTGGACCGCTGAAGTCGCCGTTCTTGCCCAGGGTCCACTGCGACGTGAGCTTCTGCGCCTTGCGGGAGGTGATGTCGTTGAAGGTGGAGTAGCCAAAGACGGACGCTGCTGCGGTTGCCTCGTCTGCGGATTCGACCCGGCGGCCGATGTAGGCGGCCACCTCGCCTTCCCAGTCCAGCCCGGCTTCGCCCGCGGGGACCGGCACCGGGACATTGCCCACGGACAGGGACGCGGTCCACCGGCCAAAGAGGGTGGGGTACGGCGGCAGTTCCTGGTCCTTGTAGCTGCCCTCGGCGGCATGCGCCTTGTAGTTAAGGCCCACGCAGATGACCCGTGCGGAGGCGGGGACGAGCGGCACCTCGGTGACGCTGCCGCGCTCCAGCCAGGTCCCGGCGTCGGACGTTCCGGCTGTGGTGCCGGCGCCGGCAACCAGGGAGGCGGCCTTGTCCTGCCAGCCCTCGGCGTCCGCCCAGAAGTCCGTGACGGTGGCGAGCGGGAGGACGCGGGAACCGGCAAGGGCTGCCGCCCAGGATTCGCCGTGGTGGTTGATGCCAATGAACTGCATGGAGGGCCTTTCAGGTCTGTTCCGGGCGCGCGTGGCGCCCCGGGGGAATGCGGAAATCAGTGCTGGTTCGCGTGGCGGCGGAAGAAATCGATGGTGGCCGCGGTTGCCTGTGCGGCGGCTTGGCTGCCGCCGTCCGGGGTGGACCACATGTGGTCGGCGCCCTGGAGCAGGAGGAGTTCGACGGCGTTGCCCGCGCCTTCCAGCGCGTCGGCGAGGCTGGCGGACTGGGCCGCGGGGACGAAGCGGTCAGCGGTGCCATGGATGAGGAGGAAGGGCGGCGCATCCGGGTGCACGTACGTGAGGGGACTCGCTGCCCTGGCTTTCCCCGGGGCATCGGCTGGCTGCGCCCCGATCAGGAGGGCTTCACGGGAACCGGGGTCATCGGCGCGCGCGACGGCGTCGGGCCGGGCTTGCTGGCCCATCCGTTCCAGGTCCGTGGGCGGGTACCAGGCCGCGACGGCGGCAACGGTATCAGCAACGTCAACGGCACCGGCAACAGCATCGTGGGCGGCATCGGTGCCGGGCTCGGCGAAGGCTGTGGACCCCGGGGTCAGGCCCAGGAGGCAGGCGAGGTGCCCGCCGGCCGAATCGCCCCAGGCGTAGATCCGGTCCGGGTCGATCCCGTAGTCGGCGGCGTGGCCGCGGAGCCAGCGGACTGCTGCCTTGGCATCAAGCAGCTGGGCCGGGAAGGTGGCGGCGGTGCTGAGCCGGTAGTCCGCGGAGGCCACCACGAAGCCGGCGTCCACCAGCTGCTCGATGGGACTGAGGCCGAAACCGTCGACAGTCGGTCCCAGCGAGGACCGCTCCCCCGTCCGCCAGCCTCCGCCGTGGAAATGGATCACGGCGGGACGGCCCTGCCGGGTGCCCCCGGCGGCGGGCAGGTGGGATTCAGCCGGGAGGTAGAGGTCCAACAGCAGCGGCTCCGCGTTCTGTGGCCTGGCGAACTCGATCCCCCGGAGGATCCGCAGTGCCGTCATCGTTGACTCCATGTGTGCTGCGCCGTTTCTGTCCTGTAGCTGGAGCGGGTCCATACCTTGGTCCGCGTTCATGGACTCAACTCTGGGCCATCGGCGGCACTGCACGCGCTGCCGGTTTCACTGAATGAAACTAGTTCGGCGGGCTGTGCCCGGCGTGCGGATGCCGGGAAGACGCAGTGCGGAAGATCAGCTGACCAGGACCTGGGTGGCAGACTCCTTCAGCTTGCCGTTGGCCCACTTCATCTGGCGGATCGTTTGCGGATGGCACCGCTCCGCAAGGGCCAGCAGGTCGCGGTCCTTCATCCCCTGGGCAGCCTGGGCCAGCAGCTCCCAGTCGGCCGATACGCCACAGGCCTTCAGGTAGAGCTCCCGGAGGTCCCGCAGCAGAAGCAGTCCGGTTTCGGGGCGCCGGCCCACCATCTCGCTGCCCTTCTCCCGGAGCGTTTCCATGAGCCCCGTTTCGCTGCGCGGCTCCGGATCCAGGTCCTGGCCGTAGTTTTTGGCGATGTCCGCGATGTCCCGGACGTGCTGCTGGGACCAGCGGGCCAGGTCCCGGGCCAGGTGGTAGATCTCGTGGTCAACCTTGTGCCGCTCGGAGATGACCAGCAGGTGGTGCGCCAGATCGTTTTCGGACCGGTGCATTTCCTCGAGTACAAGCCCGAACTTCATCGTGCCCCTCCTTGTGTGCCGGTGGCTTCATCCGCCAGGGCAGAGGCGATCCCCTTGGTCCTGGCCCCTTCCGGAAAGTCGCCGGCGGGAGCCGACGCAGTGTTGGTGGGTGCCGGGGACGGCCCCTCACCGCCGGCAACCCGGGTAATGCGCGCCGCCGCCGTCTTGAAAATGGGCTGCTTGGACGCGGCATCCCAGTCGGTGATGGTCAGCTCGTTCGCTGCCCTGCCGGCCCCGTCCGGCTGGTGCCCGCCGTCGGTGTCCCAGTAGCCGTAGTGGAAGGGCAGGAAGAGCACCCCGTTCCGGATTCCGCTGATGCGGACCCGCGCCCGGACGGAACCACGGGGAGTCTCCACCTCCGCAAGGTCCCCTTCGGCAATCCCGTACGCGCCGGCGTCGTCCGCTGACGACTCCACCCAGACGTCGGGTGCGGCCGCCTGCAGCTCCGGCGCACGCCCGGTCTTGGTGCGGGTGTGGAACTGGTAGAGCGTGCGGCCGGTGATGAGCTGCAGCGGAAAATCCTGGCTGGGCAGCTCGTGCGGCGGGACGTACTCCGCGGCCTTGATGATGGCCCTGCCCTCCGGATTCAGCGCCTTGTATTCGGATGGCTCCACGGGCGCGCCGGTGATCAGGTCCCGGCCATACGTCTCGCAGTACTCCGGGTGGGCCCAGAACTTCCCGTCAGCGTAAATCCGTTCGGTGCCGTCCGGGTTCTCGTCGTTGCACGGCCACTGGATGCCGGAGCCGCCGCGCAGCTTGCTGTAGGTAATGCCGGTGTAGTCGCACGGACGGCCCCGCGTGCATTCCTTCCACGCCTCAAAGGCGGATTCGGGATCGTGCCACTTGATGAGCGGCTGCCCGTCCTTGTCCTGCAGGCCCATCCGGTGGGCGTAGTCGATGAAGATCTCCAGGTCGGGTTTGGCCTCGCCGGGCGGCTCCACCGCTTTCTCTGAGAGGTGGACCGTCCGGTCCGCATTGGTGAAGGTGCCCGTCTTTTCGCCCCACGTGGCAGCCGGAAGGACGACGTCGGCCAGCTGGGCGGTCTCGGACAGGAAGATGTCCTGCACCACCAGGAACAGCCGGTCCTGTTCCAGGATGCTGCGGATGCGCGCCAGCTCCGGCAGTGAAACGGCCGGATTGGTGCCACTGACCCAGAGCATCCGGATGGAGCCGTCCTCCACGTACCGCATCATCTGCATGACGTGCGTGGGCGGCGAGTAGTGCGGAATGGACATGGGGTCGATGTTCCATACCCGGGCGAGGTCCTGGATGTGGGCGTCGTTGGACCAGTTGCGGAAGGCGGCAAGGTCGCCGTCGGCACCGCATTCGCGGGTGTTCTCCGCGGTGGGCTGGCCGTTCATCTGCAGGATGCCGCAGCCCGGCTTGCCCAGCATGCCGCGGATGATGTTGATGTTGTTCACCTGCACCGCGGCGGCCGTGGCCTGGTTGGACTGGTAGAAACCCTGCAGCACCGTGGACAGCAGCCGCTCGGCGTGGCCGATGATGCTTGCCGCCTCGGAGATCTGCTCCGCCGGGACCCCGCAAATCTCCGCTGCCAGGGCGGGCGGGTAGTTCTTGACTTCTTTTTCGAGTTCTGAAAAACCCACGGTGTGGGCCTCGACGTAGTCCTGGTCCACCCAGCCGTTGCCGATGATTTCGTGCAGGATGGCGTTCATTAGGGCCACGTTGGTGCCGGGCCGTGGGGCCAGGTGCACGGTCGCGGCCCTGGCCACGGGGGTGAGGCGGGGGTCCACGCAGATGACCTTGGGCGGGTTGGGTCCGGCCAGCCGGTCCAGCATCCTGGTCCAGAGGACGGTCTGGGTTTCGGCCACGTTGTGCCCGTACAGGGCAATGACGTCCGCGTGGTCCACGTCCGTGTAGGAGCCGGGCTGGCCGTCGCAGCCGAACGATTCCTTCAGCGCCTCCCCCGCCGTCGCCGTGCAGAGCCGGGTGTTTCCGTCCACGTGGTTGGTGCCGATGCCGCCGTGGGCAAGGGTTCCCAGGGTGTAGTACTCCTCGGCGAAGAGCTGGCCGGTGGTGTAGAAGCCGATGGCGCTGGGCCCCTGCTCCGCCAGCAGTGCCTTGGACCGGTCCACCACGCGCTGCATGGCGGTGTCCCAGTCGGTTTCCACCAGCTTCCCGCCATCGCGGATCAGGGGTTTGGTGAGCCGGTCCGGCGACGCGTTCGCCTGCCAGCCGTACAGGTCTTTCGGTCCCAGCCGGCCGTGGTTGACCCGGTCCATGGCCCGTCCGCGCACACCGACGATCCGGTTGTCCTTGACCGCGATGTCCATGGCGTCGCCGTTCGAGTGCAGCAGCGACGCCGTCTGGACCCACCTGTCCACGTCCTCCGGTGCAACCCCTTCAGCCAGATGGGTGTCAACCCTGACCGGCCAGTCACCGCCACTGGCGTACGGCGTCCGTGTCCCCCATGGTTCAGCTATTCGGTCAATCCGAGCCATCTGTCCACCTCCCGTTCGGAACTGGCAGGCAACGCCGGGAACGGCGTTGTCCCTACCGGATCCTTTACCCGGAATGGATGGCTGGAAACGGGGCTTTTAGGCCTGCTTGTCCTCGAGCGGACGCCGGGCGAGCCAGGCAGCGACGATGGCACCGGAGATGTTGTGCCACAGGGAAAAGACGGCGGACGGCAGCGCGGCCAGCGGGCTGAAGTGGGCGGTGGCCAGCGTCGCGGCCAGGCCGGAGTTCTGCATGCCCACTTCGAAGGCGAGGGCGCGGCGCGCCTTGTCGTCCAGGCGGCCGAGCTTGCCGGCGAGGTACCCCAGGCCCAGGCCGAAGCCGTTGTGCAGCACCACGGCGAGGAACACAATGGCACCGGCCCCGATGATCTTGCCGGCGCTGCCTGCCACCACGATGGCCACAATCAGGGAGATCACGACGGCGGACGCCCACGGCAGTGCGGGCAGCACCTTCGCGACGAGCTTCTTGAGGAAGAGCCGGGCAGCGAGGCCGGCCACCACCGGCAGCAGCACGGTCTTGACGATGTCCAGGACCATGCCGGCAGCATCGATCTGGAGGTAAGAACCGGCCAGGAACAGGACCAGCAACGGGGTGACGATCGGGGCGATCAGGGTGGATACGGATGCCACCGCCACCGATAGGGCAACATCGCCCTTGGCCAGGAAAGCCATCACGTTGGAGGCGGTCCCGGAGGGCGCGCAGCCCACCAGGATGACGCCGACGGCCAGCTCAGGCTCGAGGTTGAGGGCGCCCGCGATCAGCCAGCCCGCGCCGGGCATGATGATGTAGTGGGCAACGATTCCCAGTGCCACCGCCCAGGGCCGCTTGGCCACCGCCGCGAAGTCCGGCGGGGTCAGGGTCAGGCCCATGCAGAACATGATGACGCCCAGCAGGTAGGGCACGCTGGGCGCAAGGGGTTTGAAGACTCCGGGGAGCAGGAAGCCGATGACGCCTGCGGCCACCACCAAAAGGGGGAACACCGTCACGGCGACGCGGGCGATCCTGCTCTCCGCTTCCAGTGCGGGGTTGACGGGCGTCCCGTCCGGGGAATTGTGGGGTTTAGTTGCCTCAAGCATCCAACTATGCTGGCACTGGCTGGTATGGTTCCGCCAATTGATGACCGTGAACGGTAACAACGGCGGAACCACACTGGCCCGTTGGAGTTATCAATGGAGCTGCTTGCCGAGCTCCATCTTCCGGATCTTGCCGCTGGCCGTGCGCGGCATATCCGCCACCACCACCAGCGACTTGGGGGATCTTGTAGCGGGCAAGCCGGCCGTCGAGGAAGCTGCGCAGCTGCTCCTCCGTCAGGGATTCGCCTTCCCGGAGGGTCACGATCGCCTGGGGAACCTCGCCCCAGTTGTCGTCGCTGACGCCGATGACCGCCACGCTGCTGACGGCACCGTGCTCCGCGATAACGGCTTCCACCTCGGCCGGGTAGATGTTTTCCCCGCCGGAGATGATCATGTCCTTGAGCCGGTCCGAAACGAACAGGAAGCCTTCCTGGTCCCGGTAGCCCATGTCGCGCCGCCAGAATCGGCAGTGATGTCGGCCTGCTGCTGGCCAAGCTGCATGCCGCGGGTTCGATCCTAAACAACAAGGCGCTGGCGGACTTCGGCCTGCGCGAGCGCTCCTTCTCCGTCCTGACGCTGGCATGCAGCGGGCTGGAGCCGACGCAGCGGGAACTGGCGGATTTCCTCAGCCTGGACCCCAGCCAGGTCGTGACGCTGGTGGATGACCTGGAGCGGCGCGGACTGGTGGAGCGGGCGCAGGGGAAACAGGACCGGCGCGCCAAGATCATCGTTTCCACCGCCGAGGGACGGAAGATGCACACCAAGGCACGCGCGGCCATGGACGAGGCGGAGCTAAAGCAACTGGCCGGACTTTCCGTCGAGGAGTCGCACGAGTTGAAGCGGCTGCTCCGCAAAGCGCTGTGGGGCGCGGCGGAGTAGCCGCACGAACCCGCAAAATTGCCGCAGGGCAGCGGATTTCCGTTATTTATCTATTGTGGTCCTGCCTGGAAAAGCGCTGTCAGGACAACGATTCAGCGCTAATCTGTGACTAATGCCCGTGCCCTGATTGTTCAGGGGCGAGACACGGCAGATGCCGCGCGCAAAAGCGCTTTCTTGGGGGCTTCAAAATCATGACTTCAAACCGATTCGGCCTTTATGGCGCCGTGACTGTCGCAGGCGTCGCCATCAGCCTTGTCCTTTCGGCCTGCGGGCCTCAGCCAGCAGAGAATGCGGCCGCGGAAAAAACGGCTCCCGCATCATGGGCCACCACATCATCGCCGCCGGTTGCTCTTGGTACACCGAGCGCTGAAGCTGCTCCGTCATCAGCTGCGCCCTCCGCTGAGGCTCCTGTCCAGCCCGCTTCCCCGTCCGCGCCCGCGGAGCCTGCACCTGCAGTTCCGGCCCAGCCTGCAGCGCCGGTCCAGCCAGCACTGGCCTCGTTCACCTTCCCTGATGGGCACATGTCCTTCTCCTACCCGGCTTCGTGGTCCGTGAGGACGCAGCGGGGCCCGGGCCGGGAGGGGCCCGGGTTCCAGCCCGTTGAAGCGATTGTCTCGGACGGAACCGGCGCTGACCTGTTCAGGATTGCGAGCGGCGCGGACGGGATCGGCTGCACGGCGGGACCTGTCAGCCGTACCGTGCTCGATGAGGCAGCCGTCCCAGGCATGACGGAGGTTGATGGCAGCACGCCGCTGTTCGGATTCATCGTGGAACGCATCGGCAGTCAAGACCAGTACGCCATGGCGGTCATGAACCGCCGCAATCTTCAGGAGGGTGACGTCGGGTCGCACTGCACGTTGCTCGTGATGGGAAACGGCGGGTCAGTGAACCAGGTCATATTTGTCGACCAGCCCGCCACCCTGGCCACCCGCTCGGCGTTCAACAGCCGCCAGGGGGCGAAAGAATGGATGGTCACGGAGCAGTACGCACAGCTCAAGGCCCTGATACTAAGCCTCAAATACTCCTAGGGGCATCGGGGAATAGGCCGCGGCGGCCCGGACCGGCGCGGGCCCGGTCCAGTGCTCCTTCCCCATGTGCCGCAGGCGGCCATGAAGCTGTCACCTCGTACCGGGTGGATGCCGGTCCAGCTGTTCATGGACGAGGGTGCGGTGTCCGCCGTCGTGCAAGTCAGGTGGCCCGACGGGGAATGGTCCAGGGTGGACTATGTACCCACGGCCTCCTCGGTGGAATGCTGTGTTGATGGATATCCAAGCGTGGTGGCCTTTGCTCGACGCCGAAACCCGCGACTGGCTCATTGAACACAACGGCGAGCCACTGCCGCCGAAAGTAGTCGCCGGCATCATGGCGGCTGCGGGCGGCACCACCGATTCCAGGTGGTGGGCCAGCGAATCAGCAGACGGCCCCGAGCTTTCCGACGATGCTGTGGACTGGATCGAGGGTGTCACGAACGACGAGGATCCGACTGCCAGCTGAATTACTTTCGAAGCGTCCCGCAGAAGGATCCTCCATCGGGCGCCCCAAGATCTATCCGGCTGCTTCTTTAACTGGAGGGTGCCTCGCCCGTCTTTGGGCGGCTGGCTCCGAGCACAGTCACTCTCCGAGGAGTCTGTGTTCGTGAGCGAACGCGATTAACTGCAGCCTGGTACGCAAAGTCAGTTTGTCGAGGACGCTACGCAAATGTGTTTTCACTGTGGCATCGGAAACGAACAAGGCTTCGGCCATGTCCCTGTTGCTGAGGCCTTTGGCGGCCAGGAGAAACACGTCCCGTTCACGGACCGAGAGGACGTCCAGGACCGAGAGGTCCGGTCCCCTGCTCGGACCGCGGCTGGCGGCGTGCTCGAACAGTGAGTGTACCGATCCCGGCGCTATGACCGAGTAGCCGGAATGAACGGTTCTTATTGCTGCAAGCAGGAATTCCGGTTCCGCGCTCTTCAGCAGGTATCCGCTGGCGCCGGCCTGGACAACGTCCAATACGGCGTGGTCGCGGTTGAAGGTAGTTAGTGCAATTACTCGGGGCCTGTCAGAGTGGCAAGCATCCGCATCGTTCATATCTCCCCATGGGAGTCAACGTCTGTTAGGTAGGGGATAAATGCCGTGACACGGAACTCGCCCGCGCCTGGTTCGCCCGCAACCCGAAACGCCTCACCCGCATGAGCGCCGGCGGCGGAGTCATGATGATCGGCCTCGGCGGAGGCCTCGCCCTCACCGGCAACAAAACCTAAGCAGGTCGATAAGCTCGCCCGCCCGCACCGCCTCGATAAACAAAAGGACTTTCAAGACATCTTTCTGCTATTCAGAAAACAGGGCGCTACCAGTCGTGGCCTGTCTTACCAGTCGTGGACGGTGCCGTCGACCAGGCGGTTGTAGGGCAGGTAGGCCTGCTGGTACGGGTAGGCTGCGGCGGCTTCTTCGTTGAATTCGACGCCGATGCCCGGCGTCTCGCCCGGGTGCAGGTAGCCGTCGGTGAACGTCATGGACTGCTCGAAGACCTCGTTCGTCTTGACCGAGTGCTGCATGTATTCCTGGATCCCGTAGTTATGGATCGCCAGGCCCACATGCAACTGCGCCGCGAAGCCCACCGGGGAAATATCCGTGGGCCCGTGGAAACCGGACTTGATCTGGTACTGCGCGGCGAAGTCCATCACCTTCTTCAACGGGGAAATCCCGCCGAAATGCGTGGACGCGGCCCGCACATAGTCGATCAACTGTTGCTTGATCAGCGTCTGGAAGTCATACACGGTGTTGAAGATCTCCCCGATCGCCAACGGGGTGGTGGTGTGCTGGCGCACCAGGCGCAGGCCCTCCTGGTTCTCCGCCGGCGTGCAGTCCTCCAGCCAGAACAAGTCATACGGCTCCAGCGCCTTGCCCAGCTTCGCAGCCTGGATCGGCGTCATCCGGTGGTGCCCGTCATGCAGCAACGGGATCTCCGGGCCGAACTCGTTCCGCACCGCCTCAAACACCGTGGGCAGGTGCCGCAGGTACGCCCGGGTGTCCCAGTCCTCCTCCAGCGGGAACGCCCCACGCCCGGCGGGTTCGTAGTCATACCGCTCCCCCGAGGCCTGCGCCTGCGCCGCCACCCCGTACACGGCCTTGATCCCGGGAACGGCCGTCTGGATCCGGATCGATTTGTACCCCAGCTCCAGGTGCTCCCGGACCGAATCAAACAGCGACTCAAGATCAGCACCCGACGCATGCCCGTACGCGCGCAACCCGTTCCGCGACGCCCCACCGAGCAGCTGGTACACCGGCATCCCGGCCATCTTGCCCTTGATATCCCACAACGCCATATCCACCGCAGCAATCGCGGCCATCGTCACCGGCCCCCGCCGCCAATACGCGCTCCGGTACAGGAACTGCCACGTATCCTCAATCCGGTGCGCATCCTTACCGACCAGCAACTGCGCCACATGCTCCCTCAAATACGCCGCAACAGCCAACTCACGGCCATTCAACGTGGCATCACCAATACCGGTCACACCATCCTCGGTAGTGATCCGGAGCGTCACAAAATTCCGCGAGGGACTGGTAACGAACACATCGGCGGCAATGATTCTCATGGCTGGCTTTCGGGTCGGGGACGGCAGGAAGTGCGGAAAGTGTGGGGTTTGACGGGCAAGGGTCAGCGTTGGGTGCTGCCTCTGGCGGCGTCGAGCAGGGCAAGCTCGTCGCGGCGGGGCAGCCCTTCCCAGTCGCCACGGGTACTGACGGCGAAAGCGCCGGCCAGGATGCCGCGCTTCAGGCGGCCGGCAACGTCACCGCCGTCGAGCAGCGCCGAAAGGTAGCCGGCGGTAAACGCATCCCCCGCCCCCACGGTGTCCACGCTGGTCACGGGGACGGCCGGCGCTTCAAGGCGGCCTTCCGCTGTGTAGACTGCTGCGCCCGCAGCACCGCGCTTCACCACCACTTCGCTGACTCCGGCGCCCAGCAATGCCCTGGCGGCGCACGCCTCAGCATCGTCAGCGGCCTCTCCGCGGGCAGGCTCGCCGGCGGCAGCGGCTGCTTGCCCTGCCGCCCCGTTCCGTTCCTGCGGCGGGGCGATCAGGTCCAGTTCGTCGTCGGACGCGATGACAATGGCGGCATGCCGGGCCAAGGGGCCCAGGAGGGCCCTCGCCTCGTCCCGGGACCAAAGCTTGCTCCGGTAGTTGACGTCGAGGGAGACCAGCAGCCCTTCGGACGCAGCCCGTTCCGCAGCGTATTCCACGGCATCCCGGGCCTCCACGCTGAGCGCCGCGGTGATGCCGGTCAGGTGCAGGATCCGGGCGCCGCCATCCAGCGCGGCGGCAACGTGGCCGCGGGAGATGGTGGACCCGGCAGACCCGGCGCGGTAGTAGAAGGCCCTGCTGAGATCGGCGGTGCGCTGTTCCAGGAACATCACCCCGGTGCTCCGTTCCGGATGCACGCTGTGGTGCAGTTGGACACCCTCGCCCCGCAGTTGTTTGAGGATGAACTCACCGTGCGGATCCGCGCCCACCACCCCGGCCCAGGCCGACGTGTGGCCAAGCCGTGCGACGCCGATGGCAACATTCGATTCCGCCCCCGCCACCTGCATGTTCAGGGTTCCGCCTGACGCCAGGGGGCCGGTGGAACGGAGCGAGACCATGGACTCGCCGAAGGTCAGCAGGTCCACCTGGTGTTCGGCGGGGTTGCGTCCCGCGGAGCCGGGCACGGCAGCAGCCGTCATATCTGCGTCCCGGTTCCGGCACGGGCTGCGAACCCGGCGGCGAGGCCCAGGAAACTGCGGGCGCGCTCACGCATTCCGGAAAGGTCGCCGCCGGAGGCTGCCTTCCCGAACAATGGCCCGCCCAGGCCAACGGCGATGGCGCCGGCTTCCCAATATCCCGTGGCTTCGCTGAGCCCCACGCCGCCAACGGCGATGAAGGGGATGTCCGGGAAGGGATCCCGGACGGCTTTGAGGTAGCCGGGGCCGCCGATCGATGCCGGGAAGAGTTTGATGGCGGTGGCGCCGCGTTCCATCGCTTCATAGGCCTCGCTGGGGGTCAGCGCACCGGCCAGGACCGGGATTCCGGCCTTTGCTGCTTCACTGATCGAGGGGGCCAGGGAGGGAGTGACGATGAACTGGCCGCCGGCAGCGGTGACCTGTTCGACGTCGGCCGGAGTCATCACGGTGCCTGCTCCAACCAGGCAGCCGTCAGGGGCAGCCGCGCGGACCTCGCGGATTGCCTCCAGCGCGTTGGGCGTGGTGAGGGCGATCTCCACGTACTGGAAGCCTTCCTCCATCGCGGCCAGCGCGGCCTTGGCGGCAGCACCGCCGTCGTTCCCGCGCACGATGCCGACAAGGCGCGCCTGCCGGATACCCTCGAGCAGGCTGGCGGCAGTAACGGCTGGGTTTTGGATAGTCATAGGGTTCACCATTCTGCGAAGGATCCGTCGGGGTGGCGCCATACCGGGCCGCGCCAGGCGTGACCGCGCTTGTCCGCGGCACGGACCACGGCCTCGTCGATTTCGATGCCCAGTCCGGGCCCCGTGAGCCGCTCGATGTGGCCATCCACGAACTTGAAAGGCGTCTTGTCCACCACGTAGTCAAGGACTTCTGCGCCCTGGTTGTAATGGATGCCGATGCTCTGTTCCTGGATGAGGAAGTTGGGGGTGGCAAATCCCACCTGGAGGCAGGCGGCGAGCGCCAGGGGCCCCAGCGGGCAGTGCGGCGCCAGCTGGACTTCGTAGACCTCCGCCAGCGAGGCAATCTTCCGGACCTCGGTGATGCCGCCGGCGTGCGAGAGGTCCGGCTGCGCCACCGCTATCCCTGCCTGCAGCGCGGGCAGGAACTCCTGCCGGTTGTAGAGCCGCTCCCCCGTGGACACCGGTGTGGTGGTGCATGAGGTGAATTCCCGGAGCAGGTGGGTGTTTTCGGGCACCACGGGTTCCTCAAGGAAGAAGGGCCGGAACGGTTCCAGCAACGGGGCCACGCGCCTGGCGTTGGCCAGGGTAAAGCGGCCGTGGAAGTCGACGGCCACGTCCCGGTGGTCGCCCAGGACCTGCCGGGCCGCGGCAACACGGCGGATGACGCCGTCGATCTCTGCCACCGAAGCCACCGGGCTCATCCGTCCGCTGGCGTTCATTTTGACGGCGGTGAGGCCCACCTCCAGCTGGGCGCTGATTTGGTCCGCCACCTCGTTCGGCTCATCGCCGCCCACCCAGCCGTACATGCGGATCCGGTCCCGGACGTGGCCGCCCAGGAGCTGGTGCACGGGGGTGTTGAAGTGCTTGCCGGCGATGTCCCAGAGTGCCTGGTCCAGGCCGGAGACGGCGCTGGCCAGGATGGGCCCGCCACGGTAGAAGGAGCCCTTGGTCATCACCTGCCAGTGGTCTTCGATCCGGAGGGCGTCCCTGCCGATGAGCAGTTCGGAAAGTTGCCCGACGGCGGCGCGCACCGTTTCGCTGCGGCCTTCGCAGGTCGCCTCGCCCCATCCCACGATTCCGCTGTCCGTCTCGATCCGGACGAAGAGCCAGCGGGGTGGAACGAGGAATGTTTCGATCCGGCTGATGACAGTCACGCGGCGGTTCCTAACCCTTGGTGGCGCCGGCGGTCAGGCCGGAGACGATGTACTTCTGCGTGAAGAGCGCAATGATCATGATGGGGATGGTGACAACGGTCGCCGCGGCCATGAGCCCGCCCCAGTCGATGCTGGCGTAGGAGACAAAGTCGAAGATCGCCACCGGCAGGGTCTTGGTCTTCGCGCCGGACAGCACCAGCGCGAACATGAAGTTGTTCCACGAGAAGATGAAGGACAGGATGCCTGCGGTGGCGATGCCGGACACCGACAGCGGAAGCGTGATCAGCCGGAAGGCTCCAATTGGAGTAAGCCCGTCCACCTCGGCTGATTCCTCCAGCTCCAGCGGCAGTGAGTCGAAGTAGCTCATCATGATGTACACGATCAGCGGCAGGGCGACGAACATGTGGCTGAGGATCAGCACCTCGAACTTCCCCACCATGCGCAGGTTGGAGAAGACGTAGTACCAGGGCACCAGGAGCGAGACGCCGGGGATGACGCGGGCCATCAGGACCACCAGCGCTGAGCGGTGCATGGTGAACCGGCTCATGGCGTAGGCCGCCGGGACGCCGAGGACGATCGACAGCGCCGTGGAGACGAAGGCCACCCAGAAGCTGTTGATGACGAAGACAAAGTAGTTGTTGCGCTGCAGCACATTCGCGTAGTTCTCGATGGTGGGCGAGAACAGGAAGGCCTTGCCGGTGTCGTAGATGTCCACGTTGGTCTTCAGCGAGGCCAGGAGCATCCAGAACAGCGGCGCGAGCAGGAACAGCACCACAAGGATGAGGGCCGCTACCCGGAAGACCTTGTAGGCGCGGGTGGCCAGCGGCTTGCGGCGGCGCGGGCGCCGGTTGTCCGCGGCGGTGGCGGCGGAATCTGTCATGACGGTCATTTGCTTACCGCTTTCCTGCGCATGGTGAGCAGCCACATCGAGCCGATGATGATCATGAAGAACAGGATCAGCACTGCCGAGGAGAGCCCGTACTGGTTGTAGTCGAAGCTCAGCCCATAGGCATAGACGTTCAGCGTTTCCACCTCGTGGAACGAGCCGCCGCCCTTGCCCTTGGTGGCGTAGAGGATGTCGAAGGTCTTCAGGGCATCAATCCCGCGGAGCAGGATGGCCACGATCACGGTGGGCATCATGAGGGGCAGGGTGATGAAGAAGAACCGCTGGAAGGCGTTGGCGCCGTCCACGCGGGCGGCCTCGTCCGGTTCATCGGAGAGCGACGTCAGGCCTGCCAGCAGGATCAGGACCACCATGGGGGTCCACTGCCACACGTCCATGAAGATGGTGGTGCCCAAGGCAGTGTCCTGCCCGGACAGCCACGGCTGGGGCGGGATGCCAACCATGCCCAGGAGCTGGTTGACGAAACCGATGTTGGGATCGAAGATCAGCCGCCACATCATGCCGACAGCCACGGGGGTGGCCACCAGTGGCAGCAGGATGGCCACCCGGACCCACTTTTCGCCCCGGAAGGGCCGCCACAGGAGCAGCGCGACGCCCATCCCAAGCACCACCTCGAACGCCAGTGCGACGCCGGTGAAGGCAAGGGTGCGGCCCACGGCGGGCCAGAAACGCTCGGTATCACTGAGGACCGTGATGTAGTTCTGCAGCCCGATGAAATCCGTGGCAGCCCGGACGGAGCCCTGGGAATCGGTCAGGCTGAGGTACACGGTCCAGGCAAGGGGAAAGACGATCAGGACGCCGACGAAGATCATGGCCGGTGCCGCGAAGAGCCACTTGCGGTGCCGGTTGGCCCAGGCGGAAAAGCTCCCCCCGGCACCGGCGGGGCCACCCGGGCGGCGGGTGCGGGCGCTGCGGGGAGGGTTCAAAACAGACATGGTTCACCTAAGGAGTTTGGGGGTGAAGTTGGCCCCGCCGGGGCGGCCATGGGCCGTCCCGGCGGGACGTTGTGGCGCCGTGACGGCGCCTGGCGTCCTACTTCTTTTCGCTGTCCAGGAAGGTCTGGAAAGCAGTCTGGGCGTCATTGGCCGCCGCGGCGGCGTCTGCGCCGGTGATGGTGGCGACGATCGGCGCGCCCACGATTTCGCGCGCCTTGCCCACGGTGACAACCTCGGGCCGGTCGTGGCCCACACCGTTCTTGGCGCTGGCGGAGATCGCCTCGGCGAGGTCCTTGGGATAGGTGGAGGTTCCGTCAGGGTTGGACCAGACGGACGTGCGCGGGCCGGGGACGCCGGCCTTCTGGGCTGCCAGGGTGCGTTCCTTGCTCGTTGCCCACTGGATGAACTTCCAGGCGTTGTCCTGGTTGCTGGAGTTCTGGTTCACGCCCAGCGCCCAGGAGGGGATGTTGTACGGCTTGGAACCGGCGGGGCCGGCGGGCAGCGCAGCGAATCCCACCTTGTCCGCAACCTTGGACTTCGCGGGGTCGGTGGCGTTCTTGTAGAGCGAATCGGCCTCGGTGTAGAAGGCGGCACCGCCCTGGGTGAAGATGGCCATCGCCTCCGGCCAGCTCATGTCCGTGCTGACGTTGGCAGGACCGTAGTTGCGGATCAGGCCGCCGTAGTAGGCGTAGGCCTTCTTGGCGGCATCGGTGTTGACGGAGGCCTTGCCGCTGGAGTCCATGAAGTCACCGCCGAAGCTGTACAGGAAGCTGGAGAACTGGGTCACTGCGGCGGACTTGCCGGTGCGGGCCACGAAGCCGGCGGTGTCAGGAGAGGAAGCCTTGATGGCCTTGGCTGCCGCTTCCAGTTCCTCCATGGTCTTGGGTACCTGGAGCCCTGCGGCCTGCAGCAGGTCCTTGCGGTAGTACAGGACTTCGCGTTCGGTGATGATCGGAACACCCACCACCTTGCTGTCAACGGTGGTGGCCTTGACCGGGCCCTCCTGGTAGTCCTTCCAGTCCCAGCCCGAGTCCGAAGAGACGTTCTTGGTCAGGTCCGCCAGGTAACCGTTCTTGGCGAAGGCCTTGCCTTCCTGCAGCGGGCGGTACATCATCACGTCGATCTCATCGCTGCCTGCGTTGAGCTTGACGTTGTACTGGTCCGAGAGCTGGTCCTCGCCGAGCTGGGTCAGCTCCACCTTGAGCCCGCTGGACTTCTCGAACTCCGGAATGGCTGACTTGATGCCCTCTGTCCAGACGTGGTTGGCCAGGGTGACGCGGACGGTCCCGGACTCCTTCGCCTGGTCACTGCCGCCTCCACCGCCGCTGCAGGCGGTCAGCCCCAGCGACATCGCCGCGGCAACTGCCGCGTACTTCACAATCGAACGCCGCTTCATTACGACTCCCTTTGCCTTCAGGGCCCGCCGCTCCGCGGGCCGGTTGCAAACGCCTCTTTACGTCTGCTGTGTTCAGCGAGCATAAACAAATAACGCAGACATATACAAGACCTTGCTGTCCCCCCATATGATTTATTCATGACCATCCCAAAGGCGGCGTTGTCCCCTGACCTGCACTCATCGCTGGTCGACAACCTGGGACTCGCCATTGCCGAGGGAACACTGGCACCGAATTCAATCCTTCGGCTGGATGAGCTGGAGGCGCAGCACAAAGTGTCGCGCTCCGTGATCCGGGAGGCCACCCGTGTCCTGTCCTCCATGGGAATGCTGGAGTCGCGCCGGCGCCTCGGCACGGTGGTGCAGCCCGAAGCCAGCTGGAACCTTTATGACCCCCAGGTGATCCGGTGGCGGCTGGCATCGGCCAAGCGGCTGGAACAGTTGCAGTCCTTGAACGAACTGCGCGGCGCCATTGAGCCGCAGGCCGCCCGGCTTGCCGCCGAACGCGCCTCACTGGATGAGGCCAGCGACCTTGTGTCCATGGCCGCCCGGCTCTGGGCCGCCGGGCAGCGGGGAGACCAGGACGATTTCCTGCGCCTGGATATCGAATTCCATGCCGCGGTCCTCAACGCGTCCGGCAACCTCATGTTCTCGCAGCTGCATAAACTCGTGGCGGAAGTGCTGGCGGGGCGGACCCAGCACGGCCTGATGCCGCATCTCCCGGACCATGAGGCACTGCAACTGCACGTCGATGTGGCCAGCGCCATCCAACGCGGCCAGGCAGGCGCCGCGCACGCCGCCATGAGCAGGATCGTGGAGCAGTCCACCGAGGAGATGGGCGATATCTGGTCCAGCAGCCACCCTGCCGGTGAAAGCAGCCCGGCTCCCGGCTAAGTCAGGTGCCCTGCTAAGTCAGGTGACCGGCGGCAGCGCTGGGGACGCCGGAGGCATCACGCCCGCCGCGCCGCCGCCAGTTCCTTGGCCAGGAAATCCAGGGCCTGCTGCCCCTCGGGAAGGCCGGCGGTGTGGTTGAGGTGGCCGTGCACCGCGCCCTCGGCGAGGAAGTAGGAGACCGGTACCCCGGCCCGCTCCAAAGCCGCGGCGAACTGCTCCGTTGAGCCGCGGGCGTCGTCGTACTCGCAGGCAAGCAGGGCCGTGGGCGGAAGCCCGGCAGGGTCCGCGTAGCCCGGCATGGCGTAGGACGGTGCCATGCTGACCGGCCCGCCCACGTAGTTTTCGGCAGTGCGGATGCAGTCCTCCAGCGTGAACCGCAGATGCCGCGGCAGCCCGGCCATGACCTCCTGGTCCAGTCCCCCGGCCGGCGGCGGGAGTTCGGCGTGCAGGAAGGGATAGGCCAGCAGGAGCCTGGCCGGCAGCGGCTTGCCGGCGTCAATCAGGTAGAGCGCGGCCCCCACGGCCAGGTTGCCGCCGGCACCGGCACCGCCCAGGCAGAGCAGCTCCGGATCCAGTCCCAGTGATACGGCATTCTTCCGGGCCCAGAACCAGCCGGCCAGTGCGTCGTCGTGCGGAATGGGGAAGGACACGCCGTCCCGTGCCAGCCGGTAGTCCACGGACAGCACCGGCGTCCCCCGGCTGGCGAGCACCCGTGCCAGGTAGTCCGATTCGGGGGTGTCCACGCTGCCGCTGACGAAACCGCCGCCGTGCAGCCACACCAGTGCGGGGCTGTCCGTGCCTGCCGGCTCGCCGTAAATGCGGATGGCCACCGGCCCGTGCCGCCCGTCGGCGGTGGCGGTACGGATGGGGACATCCGGGCCCGGCGAGCGCACGGCGTCCGGGTTCAGGAACTGCGGCCCCTCCGGGCTGGCCAGGTATTCGGCGAAACCCGCGGCCGATGCCTCGCCCTGTCCCGCGGTTTCCGTGGCGTCGGCGGATGCCGCAGCTGGTTCAGTTCGGGGTGTCATGGTGTTCCCAGCTTCCGTGAGAAGTAGTCGACGGCGGTGTCCAGGATGGTGTCCATCTGGTCCTCAGCTCCAAAGAAGCAGTGGTCACCGCCCGTGATGGTCACCACCTGGTGCTCGACGCCGGAGTTGGCGAGCGCGGCGGCCAGCAGCTCGGTCTGCGAGTGCGGGACCAGGCCATCGCTGTCGCCGTGGACCAGGAGGAACGGCGCGGCATCAGCGGCCACGTAGCTGACCGGGCTGGCCGCGGCCAGCAGTTCCGGGTCATCCGATCCGCCCACCAGCATGTATTCGGGCTGCAGCGGCATCCCCGGCGGGACAGCTGCGGTCAACGCGGGCGGAAAGAGGCCGTCCGGGCGCTGCATGGGCGGGATGTCCACCAGCGAGGAAACCCCGTAAAAGTCGACGACGGCGCTGACGCTGCTCGGGTGCCCCTGCGCACCGAGTCCACCCTCAAGGTCGGGGCGGTTGCCGGTGAGTCCAAGGAGCGCCACCAGGTGGCCGCCGGCGGATTCGCCCCAGGCGCCGATACGGTCCGGATCGATGTTGAGGTCAGCCGCGAATTCCCGGAGGTAGCGGACAGCGGCCTTGAGGTCGTGGAGCTGCGCCGGGAAGGGCGCTTCGAGGGAGTGCCGATAGTCAGCCGTGGCGCAGGCGATGCCGGCCTCGTTGAGCAGCCGGAACACGGAGCCGGGCGCGAACGTGGGCGGCAGTTCGCGGCGGTCGCCCAGCTGGAAGGCACCGCCGTGCACCCACAGCACCAGCGGCACCGGCCCGGACGCCTGGCGCGGCAGCCAGATATCCATCTTCAGCGGACGGAACCCGATGGCCCGCGCATACGTCACCTCGCGGTGGACCACGGACACGTCGCCGGCCGGCTCCGGTGTCCCGGGCGCGTCAAAGACCGGGAAGGGCGGAACCTCCCTGCCTCCGGGCTGGGATACGTCCGGGCGGGACGGGTCAAGTACGTCGGTAGCGTCATCCACTGTCATAGTGTGCTCCTCATCAGCTCAGGTTGTGCGGTGTCCCCACCGGTTCCGGCAAGGAAAGTATGGTGTCCGGGTCCGACGACGGCGGCCGGCTGGCCGGGCAGCAGCACCTCCGCCGTGGTGCCCGGGGGGATCGTGGCAGTGAGCGTCAGCACGCCGTCGTCCTGTATCCCCTCAGACGTTGCCCCCTCCAACGCAGTCCATCGCACCTCGACCAGGCCGTGCGGCCCGTGATGGGAGGTGGAAGCGGAAGTAAGGCCGGCCCCCGGGCACGGCTCGATGATGATCCGCTCCCAGCCCGCGCTTCCGGGTGCTTGCCGCAGTCCGGCGGCGTAGCGGTGCAGGAAGGACACCACGGCGCCCTTGCTGTAGTGGTTGAGCGACTGGTGCGCGGTACCGCGGGCGTCGATGCCGTTCCACAGTTCCCACACAGTGGTGGCGCCGCGGTCTACCATGGCCAGCCAGGACGGCTCGGTGTCCTGCATCAGCAGTTCGTAGGCCAGGCCCAGCTCGCCGTTGTCGGCCAGGACCGGGAGCAGGTAGGGCGTGGCCAGGAAGCCTGTGCCCAGATGGGTGCCGGCGTCCCGGATCAGTTCCACCAGCTGCGCCATGACGGTGGCGCGGTGGTGTGGGCCGGCCAGGTCAAAGGCCAGGGCGCGGACGCAGTTGGCCTGGCTGGCCTGGGTGACGTGGCCGGAAGGGTTGAGGTATTCCGTCTCCCACGCGTCCCGTATCCGGAGCGAAAGCACCGCCAGTTCCGCTGCCTCCCCAGCCAGCCCCAGGACACCGGCGATGCGGGCCATCAAGTCCGTGGTGTGCCGGTAGTAGGCCGTAGCCACGATGCCGTGGTCTGCGCTGCGGGCGGCGAACAGGTCCGGCTCCGGCCCGTCCGGTTCCATCCACTCCCCGAAGTGGAAGCCGGTGTCCCAGAGGTACTCCTCGTGCGGCGCAGGGGCGGGGCTTGCGGCCACCCGGGTGGCGTGCCGCTGCGTTTCCGCGGTGGTCCGGACAAAGCGCAGCCAGCGGTTCATCGCGTCCCAGTTCTCGGCCAGGAGCGAGGCATCTCCGGTGGCCAGGTACAACTCCCACG
Source organism: Arthrobacter sp. B1I2 (assembly GCF_030816485.1). Lineage (NCBI taxonomy): Bacteria > Bacillati > Actinomycetota > Actinomycetes > Micrococcales > Micrococcaceae > Arthrobacter > Arthrobacter sp. B1I2. The sequence goes on from NZ_JAUSYC010000001.1 coordinate 689,320, forward strand.
GCACCATCACGATCGCGTCCCCCCAGCCGGAGGATCCGTTGGTGAAACCCATGAACTCGGCGGAGGTAACAGCGGGGCCGGGCGTGGGCGAGATGTTGGCAATGACTCCGCTGTCCCACTGGTCCGCGCGGACATCCCGCAGCCACTTGCGGGAGAAGCCGGTGACGTCGTACAGGTACGCGGCGGTGGGAACGAACAGCTGCCAGTCCCCGGTCCAGCCGGCCTTTTCGCGCTGCGGACAGTCGGTGGGGACCTCGCAGGAGTTGTCCAGGAAGCTCCATTCCACAATGTGCTGGAGCTTGTTCAGGCGTTCATCGCTGCAGCGGAAGGTGCCGATGCGCTCCAGGTCGGTCCGGACCAGGCAACCGGTGATGTCCCCGGGTTGCAGATCCTCCCTGAGCCCCTGGACGGAGACGTACTGGAACCCGTGGGTGGTGTGCCGGGGTTCGAAAACCTCGCCCGGGGCGCCGGACGAAATGACGGTGTCCACCTGACCCGCATCACGGAGGGCACCCGGAGTCCGGAAATCGAGGGGCCGCAGGTGGTCCCGGGTAACGTCGCCGCCCTTCCCAAGGGCTTCGCCGTATTCAAGGGTGACGGTTTCGCCCGGCAGCCCGAGCCTGGTGAGCCGGATCCAGCCGTGGATGTTCTGGCCGAAGTCCACCACCTGGCTGCCGCCGGGCAGGCGCGTTATGGACACCGGGGCCAGCTCCTGCGTCACCCGGGTGGGTGGGGCCAGGGAGCCAGTCAGTGCATTGAAGCTGCCGGGACGTACGACGGCGGGACGCGGCTGCGGTGCGCCGGCCGCCACAGGCGCCCTCCCGCCGTCGTACATCCGGAAGTCCACCCACTGGCCGCCCATAAGGTCGGCGCGGAGCATCTCCGTTGCGGACACCTGCCAGGTCGCATCGGTGCCGATGACCTGCCTGCCCGCCCCGGACTCCATCTCCAGCTGCGCCAGGAGGGCTGTGTGCGTGCCGTACATGTCGGCGTCGCGGGTGTATCCGAAGGTGCCGCGGTACCAGCCGTCGCTGAGGATCGCTCTGACGGTGTTGGTGCCCGCGCGGAGGAGCCCGGTGATGTCATAGGCCTGGACCTGGAGGGTGGTGTTGTAGCTGGTGGAGCCCGGGGTGAGCTGCTGGTCACCCACGCGGCGGCCGTTGATGAAGAGTTCGTAGATGCCGTGGGCGGTGGCGTAGGCGCGGGCCTTGTGCGGGGCCGCATCCAGCGTGAAGCTTTTGGTGAAGGCATATCCGGGACGCTCTCCTGGCGCCGGCACCTCCGGCTCCTCGGGCCCGATCCACTGCGCCGTCCAGTCCGCGGCGTCCAGCAGGCCCAGCTCGACCGGCATCGGCCCGGACCAACCGCCGGCCGTCACCCCGCCGTCGGCGCCGGTGTTCCAGGTGCGGACGCGCCACTCGAACCGGTCCCTCGAATGCAGCGCCGGGCCGCTGTACGGGATGCCGCTGCTCGCTCCTGACTCCACCTTGCCGGTGTCCCAGCCGTTGCTGGCCGTGACGCGGTACGCCGCCTGACTGGTGGTTCCGGCGGCCGGTGTCCAGCTGAGCCTGGGCTCCCGGACGGTCAGGCCCATCGCCTCGGACAGGTGCTCGGCCCGGAGCCGGGTGGGGGCGGTCATGCGGCAGGACTCCTGGAGTGCGGTGGCTGGGAGTTCAAGCTTCCTGCGCCACGACCCGTCCCCCACAGGGGGCTTTCAATAGTTGGAATAGTATTGTGGTTCAGCTCACTGCGAGCCATGGATCCATCAACGGCGCTAGGAACTCCTGCCATGACTGCCACTCCGGAAACGGACACCCCGCCCGCCCGCGGAAAGCGGCCCAAACAGGGCGAACCGGTCGTCGACCGCGCCCTCAGCCTGCTCGCTGTTTTTTCGGACCGGCGCCGGGCACTGACCCTGTCCGAGCTGGCACGGTACGCGGACATGCCGGCGCCCACGGCGTTGCGGCTGATCGCGCGTCTGGTGGCCTGGGGCGCGTTGGAAAGGCTCGACGACGGCCGCTACGTGGTGGGGGTGCGGCTGTGGGAGGTCGCGTCGTTGTCGCCCCGCGGGCACGGGGTGCGGGAAATCGCGCTGCCCTACCTGGAGGACCTTTTCGAGGTCACGCGGCACCACGTCCTGCTCGCCGTGCGGGACAACGAACAGGCGGTGCTGATCGAGCGGCTGTCCGCGAAGGACGCCACCGAGGTGGCCTACCGGGTGGGCGGCCGGGCGCCGCTGCGGTCCACGGCCATCGGGCTGGTGCTGCTGGCCGGGGCGGACCAGCAGTTCCAGGAGACCATCCTGAAGCGGCCGCCGGAAAACGAGCCCGGGGTGTCCGAGATGCCGGAGGGCCAGCTCCGACGCACCCTGTCCGACGTGCGGCGCACCGGCATCGCTATGATCCGCCGCAGCCTGCCGTCCCGCACCGTCTCCGTGGCGTCCCCAATTTTTGATGCCCAGGGCTCCGTGGTGGCGTCCTTGTCCATCGTGGTTCCGGACGGGTCCACTCCCCCAAACGTGCTGGCCCCGGCCGTGCGGGCCGCCGCCCGCGCCGTCTCCCGGAACCTGGGGTACCAGGCGCAGACGAGCACCGGCCTCAGGACGCACTCGCAGGGGTAGGGCCGGAAGCGTTTGGGCTGGTCAGGAATGCGTTCTGCCCCGACGTGGTTGTACAAGCAGTGCGGGAAGACCTCCTGCGCACCGGTTTACAGACACTAGCGGGTCCGGCGGAAGCGGCGGATCCGGAATCGAGGATTCAGGCATGGCACAGTTCACGGACAGGGTTGCACTGGTTACCGGCGGCGGTTCAGGGATCGGCGAGGCCACCTCAAAGGAGTTGGCGGCCAAGGGCGCCAAGGTTGTGGTCCTGGACCTGGACCTGGCGGCTGCCCAGCGCGTGGCCGACGACATCAGCCAGGCCAGCGGAACGGCGGTGGCTTTGCAGGGCAACACGGCAGTCAGGGAGGATAACGAAAAGGCTGTCCGGTTTGCCGTGGACACCTACGGCAAGCTGAACTACGCAGTGAACAACGCCGGCATCGGCGGCAAGCAGGCCCCCACCGGAGAGCTGGACCTGGACGATTGGGACAAGGTCATCGGCATCAACCTCAACGGGGTGCTGTACGGCATGCGGTACCAGATTCCCGCCATGCTCGACGCCGGCGCGCATGAAAGTGCCATCGTCAACATGGCCTCCATCCACGGCGCAGTCGCCGCGCCGCAAAGCAGTGCCTACACCGCCGCCAAGCATGGTGTGGTGGGACTGACTAAGAACGCTGCCGCCGAGTACGGCGCCCAGGGCCTTCGAATCAATTCCGTTGGCCCCGGCTACATCGCCACCCCGCTGCTGGACAAGAACCTGAACGAGGAGGCCCGGAGCGGCCTGATCGCCAAGCATCCGCTGGGCCGCCTGGGCACGGCCGAGGAGGTCGCCCACATGGTGGCCTTCCTGCTCTCCGATGAGGCGTCGTTCTCTACCGGCGGCTACTACCTGGTGGACGGCGGCTACACCAGCGTCTGACGCCGGCCCGGCTCAGTACTGCCCCTTGATCACGAAGTAGGAGCCGCGGATGGTGCCGGCGAGCTTCGATTTCTGCCGCGCGAACTTGAAGCTGGACGCCAGCTCCTCCGGAACGTCCATGCCGTCGGAGAGCTTGAAGCCCACAGCCCGCTTGCCACCCTCTTCGATGCCGTACATGACATTGATGGACAGGCCCGATTCATAGAACACGTAGGCCATCCGCAGCCCGTCCACCTCGAAGGAAGAGACTTCCAGGGGTTTGGCGGCGATGACCAGGTTCCGCTCCGACTTGAGGATGTTGTTCACGTACTCGAGCACATCCGGAGCATCTTCTGCTGGGACAACGGTGAAGTCGTGGTCGTATTTGTTCTTGTAGTAGCGCGCCTCGTTGGCGCGCAGCCCTGCAAGCGGCTCCGCCACCGGCGACGATTCCAGACCAACGGTGGACACGTTCTTGAAATCCACGGTGTAGGGCATGAGTCCTCCTGGGAATGATCTTTCGCTCATCCTCGCAGACCCGTGCCGGGGGCGGCACCCGCGAAACGCGCCGGTCTCCTCTACGAGTCCGTGTGCCTGCCGGTGAGTTTGTCCAGGATCCGGTCCACCATGCCGACGCCTGGCCCCACGGTCTTGTGGAACAACTCGGAATGCGGTGCACTCGGGTGCGGCCTGGTCGGCGCCAGCTTCTTCGCCCGCTGCACCTTTTCGCCGATGTCGACGAGTTTCTCACGGGGAATGTGCAGGCGGAGCTTCGGGAACTGATCGGATTCCTCGTCGTTGGCATGGTGGCTCAGCTGTGCCTCAAGCTCATTGACCAGGTCCATGAAGCCCGCCTCTGAAGGTTCCACCTTCTCCAAGCGCTTCATCAGCTTGACGATTTCCTGGTGCTCCTTCTTGTCATGTTCCACTTCGTCATGGCCGTCGGGCACGTGGTCCTCGATGGCCGGGTAGACGTACATTTCCTCGGCAACGGCATGGCGCATGACCTCCGCGATCAGGGTGTCCGCCAGGTCCCTGCGCTGGCTTTCATCGGTGGTGCCTTTGATTTGCCCGATCAACGCAATCATTTCCTGGTGATCGCTGGTCAGGATGTCCACGACATCCATGTTTCCGGCGGGATTGGTATCACTCATAAGCTGGCACTCCTCCTGGATAGCTTCCGGCAAGCGACATAAGACGGTCAAAGTACCATGCAGCAACAGTGCGATCCAGAGGTGGAAGCCCCTATACCCGGCTGGGGATGGCCGAGTCCGCAGACGCGCTGAAGCTGTGTGTCCCGCCCTCAATGGTCTGCCGCGCACCGTCCGGAAGCACGACGTCGGCCGCCACTCCGTCGGGGACGGTCGCCTCCAGCCGGAACTCCCCGCCGTCGAGCCTCCATTCCACCCGGACCTCACCGTGCGGAGTCTCCAGCGACGTCCTGGCCCAGTGGATCCCCTCCCCCGGCTGCGGCGCGATGAGAACCTTCGCATACCCCGGCTCCAGCGGGCGGATGCCGCCGATGGCCTTGTGCATCCAGTCCGCCACTGCGCCCAGGGCGTAGTGGTTGAAGCTGGTCATTTCGCCGGGGTTGATGGTGCCGTCCGGGAGCATCGAGTCCCAGCGTTCCCAGACCGTGGTGGCACCCATGGTTACCGGGTAGAGCCAGGACGGGCAGCCCTCCTCCAGCAGCAGCCGGTAGGCCTCGTCCACGTGGCCGGTGTCGGTGAGCGCGTGGGTGATGAACGGCGTCCCGGCGAACCCCGTGGACACCCGATAGTTGTTGTCCCGGACCAGATCCGCAAGCCGGTTCCCTGCAAACTCCCGCAACTCCGGAGTGTCCAGCACGTCGAACGCGAGAGCCAGTGCGTAAACGGTGGTGCAGTCGCTGAAGATGGTGCCGTCGGCTGCCACGTAGTGCTCGGCGAAGGAATGACGCACCCGGGCGGCGAGTGCCTCAAAGTACGCTTCGTCGTCGTGCTTCCCCAGCAGGCGTGCAGCCTGCGCGGTGATGCGTGCCGTCCGGTACATGCAGGCGGTGGCCACCACGCCGGTGTCCGCCTTGGCTGCCCACGGCTGGTCGGGCGCGGCGTCCGGGTCCAGCCAGTCGCCGAACTGGAAACCGGAGTCCCACAACCCGGTGGGCGAGAGCAGGCCCTCCACCCGGCGGGTGTGCGAGGCCATGGAGTCGAACTGGTTCTCCAGCACGCTGATGTCGCCGTAGGCCTCCCACAAGGCCCACGGCACCCAGACGGAGGCTTCGCTCCACAGCGCGGAGGACTCGGGCTCCGGGAATTCCGCCGGTTGCGGGCAGTACTTCAGGGCGTCCGGCACGGTAATCGGGACCAGGCCGTCCTGCGCCTTCTGCTCCGCGGCGAGGTCCAGCAGCCAGTCCTGCAGGAACCCCTTGACGTCGTACAGGTAGGCGGCGGTGGGGGCGAACACGCCGATGTCGCCCGTCCAGCCGAGCCGCTCGTCCCGCTGCGGGCAGTCCGTGGGCAGGTCCAGGAAGTTGCCCCGCAGCCCCCAGACGATGTTGCGGTGCAGCTGGTTCACCAGTTCGTTGGAGCATTCGAAGGTGCCGATGCGGTTCAAATCGGAGTGGACCACCACGGCTTCGAGGTCACCTTCCGCCAGGGTTCCCGGCCAGCCGGCGATTTCAGCGTAGCGGAAGCCGTGGAAGGTCCTGGTGGGCTCGAAAACGTCCTGGCCCCCGGACAGGATGAACGTGTCCGTGGCTTTGGCGGAGCGCAGGGGGCGGACGCCCAGCTCGCCGTCTTCCAGGACCTCGGCGTGCCGCACGGTGATCATCCGGCCAGCCTCGCCCCGGACGGTGAACCGCAGCCAGCCCACCAGGTTCTGGCCGAAGTCCACCAGCGTCCTGCCGCTTGGCGAGGTGAAGATTTCCACGGGACGCACGACGCCGGCACGCACCACGGGCGGGCCCACCGGCTCAGCCAGCCGGTCGACGTCGAACGCCACCTTGCGCACGCCCGTCCAGGCAGCGCCGGGGGCAAAGCCGGGCTCCGCCCAGCCCCTTTGAAGGCGGCGGGCGTCAATGGTCTGCCCGTCGTAGAGGTCGTTGGAGGTGGTGGTTGAGGGGCCTGCCAGCCAGGTGGTGTCCGAGGCAACCGACTGCACGTGGCCGTCCGCGAACCCGATGTCCAGCTGGCCGAAAAAGCCCAGCTCACTGCCGTAGAGGTTGGACATGCCGTGCCAGGCGAGCCTGCCGCGGTACCAGCCGTTGCCCAGTTCCACCCCGATTGCCGTGGACGGCCCCACCAGGGACGTCACGTCGTAGCTGCGGTAGCGGAGCCGCCATTCGTAGGAGCTCCAGCCGGGGCTCAGCACGTCCGGGCCCACCGGAACGCCGTTGATGGATGCCTCGTAGACGCCGAAGGCGGTGGCCCGCAGCGTCGCCTTCACCACTGCGCCGTGGCCCTCCTCAAGGGTGAACTCCTTCCGAAGCAGCGGGGCACCGTCGAAGTCCTGCTCGGGCGAGATCATGGCGGCGAGCCAAGGGGCAGATGTCATGGAGAAAGTGTTCCGTTCTGAAGAAGGAGTGAAAGGGACTCAGGCGTAGTGGCAGGCGACGTCCGCGGCGCCCACGCGCCGAAGCGCGGGCCGTTCGGCGGCGCAGAGGTCCGTGGCCAGCGGGCAGCGGAGCCGGAAGGGGCAGCCGCCGGGCCCCGGTACAGCAGCCGCTCCGGTGCGGACGCCCAGCGACTCGCGGGCTTCCCGGCGCTCCGCCTGTTCCGCGGGCCGGGGCACCGGGGACGCCGCCACCAGGGCCTGGGTGAAGGGGTGCTTCGGGTTCCCGGTGACCGCAGCGGCAGGTCCGCTTTCCATGACCTGCCCTCGGTACAGCACCACCACGCGCTGGGCGAGGAACTGGACCACGGCGATGTCGTGGGCGATGAACAGGTAGCTTAAGCCGCGTTCGTCGCGGAGGTCGGCCAGGAGGTTGAGCACCTGGGCCTGCGTGGAGAGGTCCAGGGCACTCACGGCCTCGTCACAGACCACCAGCTGGGGGTCGCAGATCAGGGCGCGGGCCACGGAGATGCGCTGCCGTTGGCCGCCGGAGAACTGGCTGGGGTACCGGTCCACGGCGTCGCGCGGGAGGCCCACGCGTTCCAGCATGTCCCCGGCGCGCTGCCGTGCCTCCGCGGCGGACACGCCGCGGAGCCGGAGCGGTTCGGCCAGCGAGGTGCCAATGGTGGTCCGGGGGTTGAGGGAGGAGTTGGGGTCCTGGAAGACGGCCCGCAGTTCCCCGCCCAGGGCCCGGCGCTGCGCGGCGCCGGCGGAGGTGATGTCCTTGCCCTGGTAGCTGATGGTGCCGCCGGAGACCTTCTGCAGGCCAAGGATCGCCTTGCCGATGGTCGACTTGCCGGAGCCGGATTCCCCCACCAGGCCCACGGTCTCGCCCGGTGCGATGCTGAAGCTGACTTGGTCGACGGCGGCCGGCGCGGCGGCTGCCCTGCGGCCCCGGCCGTAACGGACCACCAGGTCCTTGACCTCGAGCATGGGGGTTGCGGCGGCGGGCAGGGTGGAACCGCGGCGTTCGGTGACTGAGGTGCTCATGCCAGGTCCTTTTCGACGATGCCGGTCAGTTCGGGCGGGTTCTGCTTGGGGGTGACCTTCAGGACGCGGGAGGCCGGCACGTCCGTGGCCAGCCAGTCCATGCCCTCAACGGCCAGCTGGTCCGCTTTGACGCACCGCACCAGCCCTTCGCCGGTGCCGGAGCGCAGCAGCGGTACGGGTTCCGTGCAGGCGGAGCCGGCGAACTGGCAGCGGGCGGCGAAGCGGCAGCCGGTGGGCCAGTCCTTGGGCTGCGGCACTTGTCCGCTGATGGTGGCAAGGCGTTCCGGCATGTCTGCTGCGTGGTTGGCGTGCGGGTCGGCCGCCAGCAGGGCCAGGGCGTAGGGGTGGCGGGGGTGGTCCAGGACGGCGGAGGTTTTGCCGTTCTCCACTACCTGGCCGGCGTACATCACGGCCACCTGGTCGCAGATGTCCGCCACCACGCCGAGGTCGTGGGTGACCATCACCACGGACATGCCGGTGTCCTTCACCAGGGTCCGGAGCAGGGACAGGATTTCGGCCTGGACCGTGACATCCAGGGCGGTGGTCGGTTCGTCCGCCACCAGCAGTTTCGGTTGCCCGGAGAGCGCCAGGGCGATGGCCACGCGCTGGGCCATGCCGCCGCTGATCTGGTGCGGATAGGTCTTCAGGATCCGGGCGGCGTCCACGATGCCCACCTTCTCCAGCAGGTTCTGCGCCTCCTTGCGGGCCTCGGCCCTGCCCATGCCGCGGAGCCGCCGGATGGTGGCGGTGAGCTGGTAGCCCACGGTGAACATCGGGTCCAGGGCGCGCATGGGTTCCTGGCTGATCAGCGCGATCTCCCGCCCGCGGATGGCTTCCATGTCCTTCTCGGTGGCCCCGGCCAGGTTCCTGCCGTTCCACAGGATCCGGCCGCCCGTGGCACTTACACCCGAGGGCAGAAGGCCCAACAGGGACAGCGCGGTCATGGTCTTGCCACAGCCGGATTCACCCACCAGGCCCAGGACGGTGCCGGGCTGGACGTCGAAGGAGACGTCGGTGACCAGCGGGACACCGTTGTCGACGCCGACCGACAGGCTGCGGACGCTGAGCGTCCCCGTCGCGGCGCCGTCCTCGGTGACAGGAGCCGGCGCGGCGGCGATGGCGGCGACTGCTTTGGCGCGCTGCCGGCGGGCCGCGGCGGAGGGCAGGTGCGGGGCGGCGGCGTTGGGTGCCTTGCCGAGGGCGTTGCCGATGGCATTGGCGGACAGGACCGTCAACGCGAGCACGGCGCCGGTGGGCACCATCAGCCAGGGGGCGTCGTAGACGTGTTGGGAGGCGCCCTGGATCATGCCGCCCCAGCTGGGCTGCGGGATGGGCGGCCCGAATCCGATGAACGCCAGGCCGGCCTGGATGAGCATACCGACGGCGAAAATCAGCGCGGCCTGCACCACGATGGTGTTGGCCAGTCCGGGCAGGACATGGCGGAGGCTGATCCCCAGCGGGCCGACACCGTCCACCTTGGCCGCATCGACGTAGAGCTGGGACTGCAGCGACTTGGCCTGGCCCAGGATCACCCGGTAGATGCCGGCGGACATCAGGATGCCCAGGATGGCCATGACCACCGGAATGTTGGTTCCGACCGCACCGATGACGGCCAGGATGATCACGGTTCCCGGCAGGGACATCATGATTTCAGTGACCCTGCTGATCACGGCCTCGGTCCGTTCGCCGGCGCCGGCGGCAAGCATGGCCAGGATGGTGCCCAGCCCGACGCCGACAATCACCGTGAGCATCGACGTCCCCAGGGTTCCGGCTGCGGCGGCAAAGATGCGGCTGAGGATGTCCCGGCCCAGTTCGTCGGTCCCCAGCCAGTGGGCGGCGGTGGGGCCGGAGAGGACCGCGGTAAAGTCCTGGTCCTCGGTCTTGAAGGGCAGCCAGAGCGGGGCGGTCAGGGATGCGGTGACAATGGCCGCGAGCCAGATCAGTCCGGCCACGGCACCCGGGGAGGTCAGCAGCCGGTGCCGGGAAAGCCTGGTGATGGCCGCCTTGCCGGCGCTGGGCGCGGGCGCTGCTGCCGGCGTCGTACTTCCTGCCTGGTCCGCGTCCGCGGGGGCCGGGGCAACTGTTGGGATCATGAGGCACGCAACTTCGGGTCGAGGAACTTGGTGGCCAGCTCCAGCACCAGGTTGACGGCAACCACCACCACGGTGGCGATCACCACCACGCCCTGGACGGCGGGTGCGTCGTGGGTGCTGACGGAGGTCTGGACGGCCTGGCCCAGGCCGGGCATGGCGAACAGCTGCTCCGCGATCACGGAGCCGCCGAACAGGCCGATGAACTGCAGGGCGATGCCGGCCACGATGGGCAGGCTGGCGTAGCGCAGGGCGTGGATGTAGAGGATTTTCCAGGTGGGGGTGGCCGTGGCCCGCAGTGTGCGGATGTGTTCCTGCTGCAGCGCTTCGAGCATGGAGGCGCGGGTCTGGCGGGCAATGAATGCGGCACCGCCCACGGCAAGGGTGATCACCGGCAGCGCCAGGGACATCGCCCAGTCCTGCGGGGAGACCTCGAACGGCACATAGCCGGTGGCAGGGAAGACCGAGGACTGGACGGCGAACAGGTACACGAAGAGGACGCCCACCCAGAAGGCCGGCAGGGCAACGAGGAGGCCGACGAAGCCGCCGATTACCTGGTCCAGGAGGCCGCCGCGGACGGCGGCGGTGACGCCCAGGGCGATGCCGAGGACGGCGCTGAGGACGGTGGCGCCGGCAGCAAGCGAGGCGGTGACGGGCAGGCGGCTGGCAAGGTCGGCGCTGACCGAGCGGCCATCGATGAGCGAGACGCCCAGGTCGCCCTGAAGGGCGGACCCGAGCCAGGTGAAGAACTGGGCGAACAGCGGATCGTTCCAGCCCAGCCTCTGGTTCACCTCATCGATGGCTTCCTGGGTGGCGCCGGCGCCCAGGGACACGGCGCCCGGGCTGCCGGGCATTGCGTGGACCAGCATGAATGCCAGCACCGCAACCACCAGCACGGTGGCCAGCGCCATCAGCAGGCGCTTAGTGATGAATAGTGCCATGGTGACCTCCATCGGTCAGGCCCTGTCCGCGGGGCCCACCTGTTGCGTGGGCCCCGCGGACAGGTGCGGGTATTAGCTGGCCGGCGTGTAGGACGAGAGGAGCGGGTAGGCGTTGGTGCCGGCGAACTTCACCGGGGCCACCTTCTTGGTGTTGTAGCCCTGGTTGGTCAGCGCCTCGTACAGCGGGATCATCCAGCCGGACTCCACCAGCCGCGTGTTCAGCTTGGTGGCGGCTGCCTTGACGGCTGCGTCGTCCTTGGCTGCGGCCAGCTCGCCGGTGGCGGCGGACAGCTGGTCATCGGTGGCCTTCTGGACGTTGGTGAACCCGTTGAGGATGGCTCCGTACATCACGCCGACGGGGTTGTCCCAGTTAAGGGGGGCATAGCCCAGGGGCGTGGTGGCGACGGCGGCGAAAGCTTCGTCGGTGGAGGCTGCCATCTTCACGTTCATGGTGATGCCGACGGCGGCCAGGTCCTTCTGGACTGCCTGCAGGTCCGTCTGGGTCTGGGCGCCGGCGAGGATGGTGAACTCGAAGCCGTTCGGGTAGCCGGCCTCGGCCAGCAAGCTCTTTGCCTTCTCCGGGCTGTACGCGAACTTGGTTTCCAGGTCCTTCGTGAAGCCGGCCGAGTCCTTGGGGAGGGCGTTCCAGGCGGGGATGTCACCCTTGTGCAGGGCATCCACCAGGGCCTGGCGGTTGATGGCGTACTGGATCGCCTGGCGGACCTTTTCCTGGGCGAAGGCCGGGGCGGTCTTGCCGATCTTGTCGAAGGAGATCATGGTGTTGACGGTGCCGCCGATCTGGGAGACGCCGACGCCCTTGGACTTGGCGAAATCGACCGTGGAGGACGTCAGCATCGCAACGTCCGCCTGGCCGGAGACCAGCGCATTGGCACGCGCCTGGGGGTCCAGGACAACACTGAAGACCACCTTCTTGAAGGCGTATTTGGTAGCGTCGGGGCTCTTGTCGTTCTTTACCAGGACGTACTTGTTGCCCTTCACGGTGGACGGGTCAAGAGTGTAGGGGCCTGAACCGTCGGGGGTGGCGGACAGGCTTGCGGTGTCCGTGACGCCGTTCTTGCCCACGATCATGCCGGTGGTGGAGGTGAGGTTCTTCTCGAATCCGGGCTGCGGCTTGGCGAAGGTCAGTGCTACCTGGGTGGGGCTGACCACGTCCACGAAGGTGATTTCCTGGGCTCCGCCCTTGGCGACGGCGGAGTAGGCGCTCAACGCGGGATCGGACCGGCGGTCCAGGTTGGCCTTGACCAGTGCGGCGTCCAGCTTGGAGCCGTCAGTGAAAGTCACGTCATCCTTGAGGGTCAGCGTCAGGACGGTGTTGTCCGCGTTGTAGCTGAACTCCTTGGCCAGGCCGGGACCCGCGGAACCATCCGGCTGGAGCGTCATCAGGCTGTCGTAGAGGCCCTCGAAGAACTGGCGCTGGGCGGCTGAGACACGCAGCGGATCGAAGCCGAACGAGGCCGAGTCGCTGTCGATGGCGAGCGTCAGGCTGCTGGTGTCTGCCTTGGGGGCGGCCTGGCTGGACCCGCCGCCGCAGGCGGCCAGGGAACCCATCAGCAGGGCACCGGTCAGAACGGCAGCGCTGCCGCGTGCGGTGGTGGTCAGAAGTTTCATGTGGTGCGCCTTCGCATTCTTCTATGACTGCAACGGAAAGAAAGAAGTGGGGCCGGACGTCCCCGGCTCCCTTCCAGAATCGGCCCCGGCTGGTCCCACCAAACATGTCAATGTCATTGATTGAAAAAGTATTGTGGCGGCCATCACGCTGGCCCGCAGGATGGAAGCAGGGCAGTGAAGCCTGGGACGCCCACGCGTCCATTACGAAAGGAATCCCATGACCAATACGTTCCCCCGCAACTTCCTTTGGGGCGTGGCCACCGCAGGCCACCAGGTGGAAGGCAACAACGTCAACAGCGATACCTGGTTCCTGGAGCACCTGCCCGGGACGATCTTCGCGGAGCCCTCCGGGGATGCCGTGGACCATTACCACCGTTACCGGGAGGACATCGCGCTGATCGCCGGCCTGGGTTTCACCAGCTACCGCTTCTCCATTGAATGGGCCCGGGTCGAGCCGGAGGAAGGCCAGTTCTCGGTGGCGGAGTTGGACCACTACAAGCGTGTGCTGGAGGCGTGCGTGGAGCACGGCCTGACGCCTGTTGTCACCTTCCACCACTTCACCTCACCCCGCTGGCTCCTGCAGGTGGGCGGCTGGGAAGGGGCCCGGACACCTGAACTCTTTACCCGTTATTGCGACCGGGTGATGGCGCACCTCGGTGACCTCATCGGCGTCGCCTGCACTTTGAACGAACCCAATCTTCCGTGGCTCCTTGAATCATTCGGCATCGGCGGAGAGGCACCGGAGAACCGCGGGTCCGTGCCGGTGTGGGCTGCCGCGGCGGAACGCCTCGGTGTTGACGCCAGCACCATCGCGCCATTCCAGTTCTGCTCCACCGAAACGGGCTTCCAGGTGAAACTGGAGGCCCACCGCGCCGCCACTGCAGCCATCAAGGCGCGGCGCCCGGACCTGCCGGTGGGCTGGACCCTTGCAAATTCGGACATCCAGTGGATCGAAGGCGGCGAAGAAACCGCCGCCCGCGTGCGCCGGGACGTCAACGAACGCTTCCTGGAGGCTTCCCGCGGGGACGACTTCGTGGGTATCCAGACGTACGGCCGGACGGTCTACGGCCCGGACGGACACGTGCCGGCCCCGGGAGGGGTGCCCACCAACCAGATGGGTGAAGAACTTTATCCGGAAGGCCTGGAGGCGACCATTCGCGAGGCCCACCGGGTTGCCGGCATTCCGGTGATCGTCACCGAGAACGGACTGGCCACGGAGGACGACGCCGAACGCGTGGCGTACCTCAAGACGGCCGTCGACGGCGTGGCCTCCTGCCTTGCGGACGGCATCGACGTCAGGGGTTACATCGCCTGGACGGCCTTCGACAACTTCGAGTGGATCTTCGGCTACCGGCCCAAGTTCGGCCTGATCGCCGTCGACCGCTCCACCCAGGAGCGCACGCCGAAGGAAAGCGCGCGCTGGCTGGGCAGCCTTGCCCGGGAGCAAGCTTTGGCGGAGGCACAGCAGCCCGCGTAACAGGGGTGAGTTTTTGGGCAGATAACGCGACTTGGCCGCAGGCTAAGTCGCGTTATCTGCCCAAAAACTCCAGCGCACGCCCTAATCGGCACCCGGCCCGCGGATCACCAGTACCGGGCAGTGTGCGTGGTGGATGGTCTGGTGGGATACAGAGCCGAGCAGCATCCCGGTGAATCCTCCGTGGCCGCGTGAGCCGACAACGACGAGGCCTGCATCCCGGGAAGCATCGATAAGCGCCGAAGCCGGATTGCCCTCCACGATTTTCCCCGTAACAGGCACCCCCCGGTCCTTGACGCGTTCGAGCTCGGCTTCAAGGATGGCCTGCGCGTCCTTCTGGAAAATTTCATAATCCCAGGCCGTGCCAAGGGCATCGCTGACGTAGGGAAAGTTCCAGGCTGCCAGCGCCTGTATCTCGGCTCCGCGCAGCCTGGCCTCTTCAACAGCCCAGTCCATGGCAGACCGGGACTGGTCGGAGCCGTCCACGCCCACCACAATCCTGAAAGTCCCGCTACCTGCCACGGTTCCCCTCTTCCTGCTGCACCATTGCCGGCGGGACTAGCCCTGGCCCGTTGGCGCGCCCTGCGCCGGCACTGCCACCGTGGCGTTCCCGGCTTTAGCGGCCTTCTGGGGATTTCCTGCTTCCCTGGCGCAGTGGAGGCAACAGTAGATGCCTGCGTCGCTTTCAACAGGGTGGCCCAGGATCCGGCAGCCGCAGTGCTCGCATGCCGGTGCCATCATGTGGATGGCGCATTCGAAGCTGTCGAAAGTTCCGGTTTGGTGCCCCATGCTGACGGTGAACATGCGGCCCTCGCTGCTGCCGCAGACATCACATGAGCCCATGGTCTTTGCCTCCTGTTGTACTCGACTGATCCAGACACTCAAGTGGACTGCTGCCAGGAGCGGCCTGCCTAGGGGCAAAAGTCCCCCGGAGGCCCGGGGCCATTCGCGCAGCAGATTCTTCGATCCCTTCCCATCCACCGGGCCGCACGTTCCGAACCCCAACCGTAGTACTGCAACCAAAGGCAAGGACGGGGCGATGGATGCCGTGGACCAGCAATCCATGACGGGTGCTGTCATCAAGGAGTACCGGCTGGATCTGGCACAGCTGTGGCTGGAGTTCGTTGGGCTGGGCGGGGACGCCTCAGAACAGCTCATCCGGGACTACTGTGCGGGCGACGCCGCGCTGCCGGCAAAGGAACGTGACGCACTGGCGCAGGCCGTCAACGAACACTGTGCGGCCGTTGGCCTGCCGCTCCGGGCTCCCCTCAGCGAATCTGCCCTTTTCCTTTTGCAGCCGGAACGGCATGACCCGGAGCGGAAGGACCCCTACTCGTCGAAGTAGGTAAAGGTGTCCGCGGCGCCGGCAACTGATGCGACCACGGCGGCCGCAACATCCCGGAGTTTCATGTTCCGCGTGCTGGATGCGTCCGCCAACAGCTTGAAGGCCGCAGCCTGGCTGCACCGGTTCTGCGCCATGATGGCTCCGGTTGCCAGGTCGATCACGGTGCGTGTCTGCATGGCGGCGCTCATGCCGTCTTTCGTCTCTTCCAGCTTCAGCATCCGCAGGGCGAGTTTCAGGCCCTTGGAGGCCTGCCGGACGAACGCTTCCGCCGCATCAACACCGTTGGTGCCGAAGGCGACGGGCCGCGAGCAGTAGAACGTGAGCACTCCCTCCGAACCCCCTTCAAGCGCTGCGGGAATGCTCAGCACGGAGAGGAAGCCCCGGCCCTGGACGGCCTGGACGTACTCCGGCCAGCGCTTTTCCCGCCGCAGGTCGGCAACCAGCACGGTCGTCGCTGTCCGCATCGCCGTTCTGCCCGGACCGTCACCGAGTGTGGACTCCAGCTGCGATATGAGTTGTGCACTGGGATTGCTGCCGGCGCTCGCCGCAGGCTTCTTGGGCCGCAGCACCACGATTTCACAGGAGCATTCGTGGCCCTGCCCGCCGAGCCGGGTGGCAGCGTAGGTCGCGAGATCCTGGAGAAATGCCTCAACCTCGGGGTTCTGCAGGAACGACTCCTGGAGATGCAGGGCAACGTCTGCGAAGTCTTCGTCTTCAGGCACGCCGGCGTGGGGCACGCGTCTTACCTCCCGGACAATAGTTAAGAGCCACATCACTGTGGCCGCCCACTGCCGGACGGTGATGCCAGCCTACCTTCGCCGCTGTCGTAATGTGTCAACCATGACGCGCCTCTCCACCCCCTGCGGATCCGTCGATGGCAGCTCTTTGGTGACTGACGGGACCACAATCCATCGGTTCCTCGGCATCCCGTACGCCGGGCCGCCGTCGGGAGCCAACCGTTTCCGGCCGCCGGTACCGGTATTGCCTTGGAGCGGCGCGCTGGACTGCACTGCTCCCGGCCCGGCGGCGCCCCAAAACCCCGAGTCCCATGCACCTCCCGGCTCTACGCCGCGCTCCTGGAGCGAAGCGGGATGCCTGAACCTGAATGTCTGGACGCCGGGGACGGATGGACCGGCCAAACCGGTGATGGTGTGGATCCACGGCGGCGCATACCTCATGGGCGCCAACAGTGATGCAATGTACGACGGCACCCGGCTCGCCGCTGCGGCGGGCGTGGTGCTGGTGTCCGTCAACTACCGGCTGGGCGCGCTGGGTTTCCTGCACCTGGCGGACCTGCTGGGGGCAGGTTACGAGGACTCGTCCAACCTTGCCCTGCTGGACCAGCTGGAGGCCCTGCGGTGGATCCGCCGCAACATCGCCGCATTCGGCGGCGACCCGCACAACGTGACCGTTTTCGGCGAGTCCGCAGGCGCCGCAGCCATCGGGACCCTGCTGGGCATGCCGGCGTCGGAAGGTCTCTTCCGCCGGGCCATCATGCAGAGCGGCACGGCCGAACGCTACTGCCGGCCGGAGGACTCGGCACGAGTCACCTCCACTTTCCTTGAGCTGTGCGGTCTGGACGCCTCTTCGGCCCAACACCTGCTCACGCTCCCGGTGGAGCAGCTGCTGCAAGCCCAGGCTGCGCTCGAACAGCGCGTCGCGGCGGAATCCTTCGCGGTCCCGCTGCCGTTCCAGCCCACGGTGGGCACGCCGTCGCTGCCGGTTCCGCCGCTCGACAGCGTCCGCAACGGCGTCAACCGCGGGGTAGACCTGCTGATCGGAACCAACCTGAACGAGGGCTCTTTCGCCGTCGAAATGCGCCCGCCGGCTCCTGCTGACCCGGACTACCCGGACCGTGCCGCCGCCGTGCTGTCCGGTGCCGGGGTTCCGCCGGCCCTTGCCTCCGGCTATGCAGACGCGCTGGCCCGGATGCTGCGCAGGGAACCGGCAGACAAGGAACTCCTGGAGGCGGCCATCGCGGATTCCCTCTACCGCCAGCCCAGCAACGGACTCCTGGCTGCACGGCAGGTGGCTGCCGGCGGTGGCGCTCCCGGGAAAAACTTCGCCTACCTCTTCACCTGGCGGAGCCCCGCCATGGGCGGGAAGCTCGGCGCCTGCCACGCGCTGGACATCCCTTTCGTCTTCCGGCAACTGGATGCGCCGGAAGCTGCCTTCCTCACGCGGGGCGAGGCGCCGCAGTCCCTCAGCGACGCCATGAGCGGGGCATGGGGCGCTTTCGCGCGCACGGGAACGCCCGGCACGCCTGCTCTTGCGTGGCCCGAGTATGGCGGGCACCGCAGCACCATGGTGCTCGACGGCGAGTCCCGGCTGGAAGCCGACCCCCGAAGCGAGATCCGCGAGTTCTTCGAAACCGTCAGGCTGCTGCCAGCGAGTTAAGCGTGTCCCGGATGCCGTTCAGTGCCGGATCCCGAAGCGACATGAACGCAGGTTTCAGGAGCGGCTGGATGATCCTGGCCGGTCCGTTGATGCTGAACTCAGCCGTGTATTTGACCACCGAACCGGTCCCGTTGGGGCTGACGTCGATCGAGTCGAAAGCAGTCACGGTCTTGTTCTCGCCCCGCAGCTTGATGTGGTTGTCCGTCAGCTCGATGGACCTCATAGACCAGGGTCTGGCGCTTCCCCCGGAACTCGGACTCAGCGTGGTACTTGTGCCCCACGGCCACCGGCCCGGGGGTGAGCTTGTCCATGACAGGGGTGTTGGGGTCCCACTTGCTGGTGTTCTCGAACTCACTCATGAAGGCAAAGGCCTTCTCGGCGGACAGGTTGGTTTCCACACTTCCGGTGACTGTGATCATCACCCCAGTCTAGGAGCCGACCCCAGCTGGGCGGCAGCCATCTTGTAGCAGAGTTTCCCCTCCAGTTCCCGGGGAGTAATCCACACTTCGTATCCCTCGTCCGCGGAAAAAAGCACCCGGCCCGCTGCGGAGTCGGCGGCGAGCCACAGTGCAGAGGAATCCTGCATGGCGTCATCGACCACTCCGGCCCGGACAAGCTCGGAATCCTTGCGGACCTCCACGGGAGTTCCAACAAGCCGGCTCCAGTCCTGATAGCGGTAGGGCTTCATGATGGCCTCCCGGGGGTCCGTTGCTGTTAGTGGATGTGGCTGCCGCCGTTGATGTCGATGGTGGTGCCGGTGAGGTAGGCGGAGTCTTCGGAGGACAGGAAGGTGATCACGGAGGCCACTTCTTCCGTGGTGGCGTTCCGTCCCAGGGGAATGCCGGCGTTGATGGCGGCTTCCTGCTCTTCGGTGCTGCCCACGCGGATGTTGGTGTCCACGGCGCCGGGGGTGATGGCGTTGACGGTGACGCCCGTGGTGCCAAGCTCACGGGCGAGGGCCTTGGTGAAGCCCAGGATGGCGGCCTTCGCAGCGGAGTAGGGGACCTTGCCGAACACGCCGCCGCCGCGCTGGGCGGAGACGGAGGACATGTTCACGATCCGGCCCCAGCCGTTTTCGATCATGTCCGGCAGGAACGCCTTGGTAACCAGGTAAGTGCCGGTGGCGTTGACGTCCATCACCTTGTGCCACAGCTCAAGGGTGGTTTCCAGGAACGGCACCGGGGAGGTGATGCCGGCGATGTTGGCCAGGGCACCGACCGGCGGAAGGTTGCCGGCGGCCACCTCGGCGGCGACGGCGGCCTGGGCTGCGGTCACGGAAGCCTCGTTGGCGACGTCGATTTCGTGGCCGAACGCGGGAACGTTGAATTCATTGCCGATTTCCGCGGCGACCTTGGCGGACTTTTCGCCGTCCAGGTCCAGGATCACGATGCCCCAGCCTTCACGGGCATAACGGCGGGCGGTGGTGATGCCGATGCCCCGGTCCGAGGTTGCTCCGGTGAGGACTGCAGTGCGGTGGATGGTGGTCATGATGGTGCTCCTTTGCGTTGTGCTTTAGATGAGGTCGGTGATGAAGCTTGCCGCCTTGGCGGCGGCGGCCGGGCGTTCGTCGTTGGTGACGTCCCGGGTTTCCAGTTCAAGTGAGAAGTGGCCCGCGTAACCGTCCGCGGCGAGCCGCTTCAGGCCACCGGCGAAGTCGGCGTCCCCGTTGCCGATGCTGAGGTTGATGTTCCCCGGCACGGCGTCGCGCAGGTGTACGTGGCTGATTCGGCCGCGGTGCCGGTGGAGGTACGCCCGGATGTCCTCGCCGGACGCCACAATGTGGCTGAAGTCCATGACGATTCCGACGCCGGATCCGGCCAACCGGTCCGCCAGCAGTCCCGCGCGCTGCAGGTTCCAGCAGAACCGCAGAAAGTGCAGCGATTCCGTCCAGAGTTCGACGCCGAACTCCGCCGCCCGCTGACCGGCACCAATGAGCTGCGCGGCGATGAGGTCCAGGTCCTCCTCGACGCTCCGGACCGGGTTGTGGTCCAGGGCGCCGCAGGGCAGGACCAGGGCCTTGGCGCCGGTGTTGGCCGTGAGGGTGAGCAAGGCGTCCAGGTGGCGCTGCCTTGCTGCCTTGCCGTCGGCGTCGAGCACTGCGTTCAGGTCCCCAATGTCGCCGTTCACAGACCGGACGCGGAGGCCGGAGGCATCCACTTCGGCTGACACCGCAGCAACCGCGGCCGCATCGAGTTCGTAGGGAACGTGGTCGCACACACCGGGCAGTGCGCCCAGGTCGATCTCCTCGAAGCCCAGCCCCTTCATGGTGCGCAGGGCGCCGCCCAGGTCCTGGTGCCGGAAGCTGATGGATGAGCACCCGAGTCTGGAATGGAACATCGTTGATCCTCTGGTTTGTGCCAAGCGGTAGTGATGGAGACCACAGTATCTGCGTCCACTGTCAACAGTCAACTATGGAAGTCGACTGTTGACACTGAAGCATGATGGAGGTCACACTGGGTCGTATCAATTTGTTAACAGTCGACAGCGGCGACTTCCTTCAGCCGCTCTTCGAAAGGGAACCACCATGAGCAAAGATGCTCTGACCATGCGCGGTCCGGTCCACGGCACCAAGGACGCCAGGCGTGTTGCCATCGGATCCGGCGTGGGGGCCGTCATCGAGACCTATGACTTCATCGGCTTCGGCACCGCTGCCGCACTGTACTTCGGCACCGCATTCTTCCCCGGGAGCGATCCTGTCACCGGCACCCTTGCCTCCTTCGCCACCCTCGGCGTCGGTTTTGCGGCCCGTCCCCTGGGCGGCATCATCGGCGGCCACCTCGGTGACAAGGTGGGCCGCAAGCCCGTCCTGGTCGCCTCACTGATCCTGATGGGCCTGGCCACGTTCGCCATCGGCCTGCTCCCGACCTACGCGGCGGTGGGGCTGCTGGCCCCCGCACTGCTCGTCTTTGTCCGAATCGTCCAGGGCCTGGCCTTCGGCGCGGAATGGGGCGGTGCCATCCTGATGAGCTACGAGCACGCACCCTGGAA
This sequence comes from Arthrobacter sp. B1I2, assembly GCF_030816485.1. Taxonomy (NCBI): domain Bacteria; kingdom Bacillati; phylum Actinomycetota; class Actinomycetes; order Micrococcales; family Micrococcaceae; genus Arthrobacter; species Arthrobacter sp. B1I2. The sequence continues at coordinate 710,265 of NZ_JAUSYC010000001.1, forward strand.
GACCAAGGGCAAGTACACCGGCATCGTCCAGGCCGGCTTCCCCGTGGGCCTGCTCCTGGCCAACCTGACCTTCCTGGCGAGCACCAGCCTCGGCGGCGAACTGGCCTGGCGCATCCCGTTCCTAGCAAGCATCGTCCTGGTGGTTGTCGGGCTGATCATCCGTTCCAAGGTCCCGGAGTCCCCCGTCTTCGACGAGGTCAAGGACAGCGGCACCATCGTCAAGTCGCCCATTGTCGAGGTCATCAGGACTGACTGGCGCAACATCGTCAAGGGCATCGGCCTGCGCATCGCCGAAACCGCCGGCTACGCCGTGTCCATCACCTACATGATTTCCTACCTCAACAGCCAGCACCTGGCGGACAAGAGCCAGACCCTGGTCGCCCTCTGCATCGCCTCCGCTATCGGTATCTTTGCCACCCAGGCCTGGGCAGCCCTTACCGACCGCATTGGCCGCCGTCCGCTGTACGTCTGGTCCACGGCCTTTGCCGCCCTGTTTGCGATCCCGATGTTCCTGCTGGTCAACACCGGCCTGTTCATTGCCATCATCATCACCCTCGTAATCTCCTACGCGGTCTGCCAGAACTCCCTCGCCGGCGCCCAGGGCGCCTGGTTCCCCGAGCTCTTCCAGGCCAAGACCCGCGCTTCCGGCGCCAGCCTGGCGTACCAGATCTCCGCCATGGTGTCCGGTTTCACCCCGTTCATCACCACCCTGCTGTTTGTCAGCTTCGGCTGGATGGGTCCGGCGTTGCTCTTCGGCACCTACGCCCTGATCGGACTCTGGGCCGCCATCGCCACCCGCGAAACCTGGGGCAAACGGGAGCGCGAGCTGGCTGACGAAGCCACCAAAAGCACCCCCAACACCGTCAACGCCTGAATGACCACCACGCGCCAAATGATCACGGAGCCAGTAATGCCAACAGATACCGTCCAGGACCGTGCCCCACAGGGACCTAAACTGCAGACCGAAGTGACCCCGGGGCGGGTGGACAGGATCAGCGCCGCCGCCTACCGGATCCGGCACCACGCCCTGAACATGGGCGAGGTCCAGGGCCAGGGCTACGTGGGCCAGGCCCTCGGTGCCGCGGACATGCTCGCCACGGTCTACGGGGACCAGCTGAATTTCCGCGCCGGGGACCCGCACTGGGAGGCACGCGACCGGTTCCTGCTCTCCACCGGGCACTACGCAATCGGCCACTACGCTGCCCTCGCCGAGGCCGGGATTGTTCCGGTCGAGGAACTGGAAACCTACGGCTCCGATGACTCCCGGCTGCCGATGTCCGGCATGTCCACCTACACGCCCGGCATGGAAATCTCCGGCGGTTCCCTGGGGCACGGCCTGACCATCGCCGTGGGCATGGCCCTGGGCCTGCGTTACCAGGGCTCAAGCGCCCGGGTGTTCAACTTCCTCTCCGATGGTGAGCTGGACGAGGGCTCCACCTGGGAAGCGGCAATGGGGGCGCACCATCACCAGCTGGGCAACCTCACCGCCATGGTGGACATCAACGCCCTGCAGGCCGACGGCAAGACGGACACCGTGCTGCGCACCGAGCCGGTCACGGAAAAGTGGGAATCGTTCGGCTGGTACACCCAGCGGGTGGACGGCAACGACGTCGGCGCGCTGCTGACGGCGTTCGACAACGCAGCCGCCCAGGCCGCCGCCGTCGGGCGTCCCTCCGTAATCCTGTGCGACACCAAGGTGGGCCGCGGGGTGCCGCTGCTGGAAGACCGCGAAAAGGCGCACTTCATGCGCATCGAAGAACACGAATGGCAGACCTGCCGCGAGCAGCTCACCGCCGGCTACGAAGGAAAGGCTTCAGCATGAGCACCACCACCGAGGCTCCCGACACGACCACAGCGGCCAAGCCCAAGCTGAAGACCTCCGCGATGATCGCCTCCTTCGCCGACCCCGGCCAGAAGACGTCCTCCGCACCGTTCGGGCACGCACTGGTCAAGGCCGCACAGGAGAATGACAAAATCGTCGGCCTCACCGCGGATCTGGGCAAGTACACGGACATGCACATCTTCGCCAAGGCCTTCCCGGAGCGGTTCTTCCAGATGGGCATGGCAGAGCAGCTGCTCTTCGGCGCCGCCGCCGGCCTGGCTGAGACCGGGCTGGTGCCGTTCGCCTCCACTTATTCGGTGTTCGCCGCCCGCCGCGCCTACGACTTCCTCTGCCTGGACGCTGCCGAACCGAACCTGAACGTCAACATCGTGGGCGGCCTGCCCGGCCTGACCACCGGGTACGGCCCCAGCCACCAGGCCACCGAGGACATGGCGATCTTCCGGGGCATGCCCAACCTGACCATCGTGGACCCCTGCGACTCGGTGGACATCGAGCAGGCAGTCCCCCAGCTTGCAGCTTCGGAGGGACCGACCTACCTGCGGCTGCTGCGCGGCAACGTGCCCACCGTGTTGGATGAGTACGGTTACACGTTCGAACTCGGCAAGGCCAAGGTCCTGCGCGGCGGCAACGACGTCGTGTTCATCTCCTCCGGCCTGATGACCATGCGTGCCCTGCAGGCAGCGAAGGCCCTCGCGGCACACAACGTGGACGTCGCCGTCGTGCACACCCCCACGATCAAGCCGTTCGACGCCGCAACCGTCCTCAAGGAAATCAACACGGACCGTCTGGCTGTCACCCTGGAAAACCACTCCGTGGTGGGCGGCCTGTTCGAAACCGTCGCGTCCGCCGTCGTCACCGCGGGCCTGGGCAAGCGCGTGGTGCCGGTCGCGCTCCCGGACCAGTTCCTGGACGCGGGCGCACTGCCCACCCTGCACGACCGCTACGGCCTGGCCGTGGACCGCATCGTGGCCAAGGTCCTGGCTGAGCTCGGCTAAGACCTGCAGCCCGGGCATCAGGACATTCCGGAAAGCACGGCACCGGTCCCGGCCGGTGCCGTGCTTTCTGCCGTACTATCGAAACTACTTCCGACTGTAAACAGTCGACTTATGACATTGAGGACAGAAGCCATGGCCGGACTGACCGCCCCGCTGCTGGGACTGGAAAAGAAGAGCCTGCGCGAGCAGGCGCTCTCGGCGCTGAGGACCGCCATCACCAGTGGCGAGCTGGAGCCCGGCCGGCACCTGGTGGAGACAGAACTTTCCGAAATGCTGCAGATCAGCCGGGGCACCCTTCGGGAAGCCCTCCGCCAGCTGGAGCAGGAGGGGCTACTGTCCGCAGGGCCGCGCGGCCGGCTGTCGGTCCGGCACCTGGACGAAAAGGACATCCGGGACATCTACGCCGTCCGCGCCGCTTTGGAATCCCTTGCCGCCCGGACCTTGTGCGAACTGCCGGACCGGCAGCACGTCACCGAATCCCTGCACAAAGCCATCGACGCCATGGCGGCGGCAGCCAGCGGAAGCCTCGAGGAACGGATCGAGTCCGACCTTGAGTTCCACCGCACACTCTGCCGGCTCACCGGCAACGAAACGCTGCTCCATTCCTGGGAATCACTGGAGGGCTCCATCCGCATGTCCATCATGTTCGCCGGCCTTCAAAAAGGTGTCAGCAACATGAGCGTGGACCGCCACAAGGACATCGTGGCAGCCATCGACACCGGGGATGCCACCCTGGCCCGCAAGACCATCCTGGAACACATGGCTACCGCTGCCGCGAACCTGGTGGCTTAGTCCCCTTTCAGGGGCACGTTCGGGAATCCCAGCTCCCTCCCGCCCGTTAACCTACTGCGCGGTAAATAACCGCGGCGTTAACGAGGGATGGTATGACCGCAAAGTTTGTGTCAGTTGAGGACGACGCCGGCAAGGTCACCCGGTACGCCCGCCACGACAACGGCGGCGGACTCATCGCACCCGGCGCCCACGTGGCGGACAGCGCCAGGATCGGCCCCATGACCTATGTGGAGCACGGCGCCGAGGTGGGTGCGGGCTGCCGGATTGGGCACGGCAGCTGGATCGACCGGGACGCAGTCATCGGTGACCGGACGGTCATCGGGGACGGCGTACGGATCGGCCGGGGCACCGTCATCGGCAACCGGGTGAACATCGGCAGCCACTCGCGCATCGGCTCCAGCGTCCTGATCGAGCACGGCGTCCACCTGGATACCGACAGCACGGTTCCCGACGGCAGCGAGGTCCTCGCCGGGGCGCACTCCCGCCTCGCACCGGCAAGGCACCGGACGCACCGCAAAACCAGGGGCGGAATGGCGGCGTAAGCCGGCAGGAAACGCTGTCGGCTTAGGGGTCAGGAAGCTGCGCTCCCGCGTACCACCAGTTCGGCCGGATAGATTACCGGGTCCAGCCGTTGATCGGGGTTCTCGATGGCGCGGATCAAGAGCTGTCCCGCTGCCACCGCCATGTCAACCATCGGATGGGCGACCGTGGTCAGTCCCAGGCCGTCGGCAGCGAGGATGGAATGGTTGTCGAAGCCAACAACGGCCACGTCGTCAGGCACACGCCGGCCCATGCTCCGCACGGCGTCCACCACGCCCAGCGCCATGAGGTCCGAGGCGGCGAAAATGCCGTCCAGCCCGGGCGATTGGGTGAGGAGGCTCTTTGCGGCGCCGGCACCGCCCGCCGTCGTGAAGTCGCCGTGGATGACCGGGCCGGGCTGCAGCCCGGCCTCACTGAGCCCACGCATCCATCCTTCCAGGCGGTCGACGGCGGCTGTCATGTCAGTGGGACCGGCAACAGTTCCCAGCCTGGTACGTCCCATTTGGGCCAGGTGCCGCGCAGCCAAGCGGCCACCCTCAAAGTTGTCCAGGTCGACAAAGGGCAGCCCTGAGGCCGTGTCCCATGGCCTGCCTATAAAGACTGTTGGCAGTCCTGTTTCCCCCAAGGTCTCCACCCAATCGTCTGCACGGTGGTGTGATACCACGATTGCCCCGTCCACGTGGCCACCGCGCAGGTACCGGAGGGTCCGCGCGGAGTCGTCCCCCGCCCGGGACATCAACAGCACGAGCTGCATGTCGGTATTGCGAAGTGCTTCATTAACGCCCGTGATCACGGCGGCGAAGTATGGATCCATCATGACCCGCGCATCCGGTTCCGGAATGACCAGCGCAACCGATGCCGTGCGACGGGTCACCAGGCTGCGTGCGGCACGGTTGGGCGTGTAGCCCAGGGTAATGATCGCGGCATCGACGGCGGCCTGGGCTTCCGGGCTGACCTTCGATCCGCCGTTGATGGCCCGTGAGGCAGTGGAGCGGGACACCCCGGCAGCCGAGGCCAGATCCTCCAGCGTCGGACTTGGCCGCCCCGCCCTGGCAAGGGCGGGGCGGGTAGTCTTTTCGTTCATTACACAGACAATACGACACCCCGTCCAGAAGATGGCATGTGGAGGCCGGCAGTGGTCAAGGCGTTAGCAGCGGCCACCTCGCTGTACCACAGAGCGCTTGCTTTCGGTATCCTCTCCTGGGTTTGATAGTCCACCCTGACCAGACCAAAACGCTGGTGGTATCCAAAGGACCACTCGAAATTGTCCATGAGGGACCAGGCCAGGTAACCGCGGACATCCACACCGTCAGCAATGGCAGCGTGGACAGCCTCCAGGTGGGCGGAGAAAAACGAGAGCCGGTCCTGGTCGTCAACGAAGCCGGATGCGTCCGGGACATCATCGTATGCAGCACCGTTTTCGGTGATGTAGACCGGGATTTCCGCCGGACCGGTGTACTCGGCCTGCAGCCTGTTAAGAAGTCGCCGCAGCCCCTCCGGCTGGACTTCCCACCCCATGCCGGTGACAGGTAGCCCCCGGGGGACGGAGCGCGCGCCATCTGCGGCGACAAAGGGGGAAGACGTCGGGCGGAGCGCCTGCCCCGCGGCCGCCCCCGGCACCTCCTCCCCACCCTCGGATGGGGCTTGGGGATCCTTCGTCACGGATTCTCCGTGGTAGTAGTTGACGCCGAGCAGATCCAGGGGCCCCGAAATGATGTCCAGGTCGCCCTCCCGTACAAAATCAACCAGCCCCAAGTGCGCAACATCCGCCAGGAGGTCGACCGGGTACTCCCCCTTGAACAGCGGATCCAGGAAGATGCGGTTGAACTGCCCATCCATCCGCCTGGCGGCGTCACAGTCACCTTCGCTGTCCGGATCCCGGGGATCCGCCACGGTCAGGTTCAAAGTGATGCCCAGGGCGGCGTCCTCATCCAGAGTGCGCACTTCCCGGGTCGCGAGTCCGTGGCCGAGCAGAAGATGGTGGGCCGCGGCCAGCGCGGACCGGGGTTCCTGCCGGCCCGGCGCGTGGACGCCGGCCGCGTAGCCAAGGAATGCCGACGCACCAGGGTTCGTTCAGGGTGGTCCAGAACCGGACCCGGTCGCCCAAGGCGTTATGCATAACCGCCGCATATTCGGCGAAGCGGTAGGCGGTTTCCCGGTTCGCCCAGCCGCCCTTGTCCTCCAGCGCCTGCGGCAGGTCCCAGTGGTACAAGGTCAACCAGGGCGTGATGCCGGCCGTGAGCAGCTCATCCACCAAGCGGGAGTAGAAAGCGATGCCTTCGGGGTTGGGCGTCACACCGTCAGGCATGCACCGGGCCCACGACGTGGAGAAGCGGTAGGCCTGCATGTTCAACTGGCCCATGAGCGCTACGTCCTGCCGGTAGCGCCGGTAATGGTCGCAGGCCGCGTCTCCGTTATGCCCGTCCGCCACGGCTCCGGGAATACGGGCGAAGGTATCCCAAATCGAGTCCTGCCTCCCGTCCGCGTGGGTGGCGCCTTCGATCTGATAGGCAGCCGTGGCGGCACCCCAGAGAAAATCCTGGGGAAACGAAAGTGGGGTGAAACTCATCCTTTTACTGCTCCTTGCATGATTCCTGATACGAGTTGCCGGCCTGCCGCAATGAACAGGAGCAAGAGAGGGACGGTAGCGAGAACAGCGCCGGCCAGGACCACCGAGTAGTCAACAAAGTGGGCAGCCTGGAGCAACTGCAGTGCCACCGGAAGGGTGGGGTTTGAGGGGTCGAGGACGATGAAGGGCCAGAAGAAGTTTGTCCAGGTGGCCACGAACGTGAACAGGGCAAGCATTGCCGCTGCAGGCCGGGCGGCCGGGAATCCGACGTGCCAGAACGCCTGGATCATCGACGCGCCGTCCATCCGGACCGCCTCAATAAGCTCGTCCGGCAGGGCGTCCCGAAGGTACTGCGTCATCCAGAACACTCCGAAGGCCGTGACAAGGCCCGGGATGATCACGGCCCACAGCGAACCTGTCCATCCGAGCTTCGACATCACGATGAACAGCGGGACAACACCCAGCTGGGTGGGAACTGCCATCGTGGCGATAACGAAGATCAGCAGCGCCTTGCTACCCCGGAAGCGGAGCTTGGCGAAAGCGAATCCGGCCAGGGTGGAGAATACGACGACGGACGCGGCAGTCACGCCGGAGACGATGAGGCTGTTGCCCATGGCTTTCCAGAACGGGATGCTGTCGAGGACCTTTGCGGCGTTGGCGGGGAAGTTTCCGCCGGGGAGCAGCGGGATGCCGCGGCTGAGTACCGTGTTGTCGTGGCTGCCCACCAGGAAGGACCAGTACAGCGGAAAAATCGAGGCGAGAAGCACAGCGCCCAGGAAACCATAGGTGAGGAAGCCGGGCCGACGTGCACCGCCAAACCCTGCTTTGGGTTTCCCGCCGGCGTTTCGCCGGGCCGCCGCCCTGGCGGCTCCCTTGCCGGCAGTCTGTTCAGTCATGGGAATGGAGCTCACTTGCGGCCTCCCTGGCTGGCGATGCGCTTGGTGACGATGAAATTGAGGAGGGCGATCAGCACGATGATGAGGAAGAGCAGCCACGCCACTGCGGAGGCCCGGCCGAAGTTCCGCTGGCCCCAGCCCAGCTCCCAGATGTACATGGTCAGCGTCTGCCACTGCCTGTCCGCTCCGCCCAGGCCGGACTGGTCGAACACTCGTGGCTCATCGAAAACCTGGAGCCCACCGATAGTTGAGGTGATGACGACGAAGATCACTGTGGGGCGAAGCATGGGCACCGTTACGGAGAAGAACTGGCGCAGGCGGCCGGCTCCGTCGATCGTTGCCGCCTCGAACACGTCCCTCGGGATCGCCTGCATGGCAGCAAGGAAAATCAGCGCGTTGTAGCCCGTCCACCGGAAGTTAACCATGGTGGCGATGGCCGCATGGCTTGCCAGCGAATCCGAATGCCAGCGGACCGGGTCAAGGCCCACTGCCTTCAGCATCTCGTTGATCAGCCCGAACTGGTCTGCAAAAAGGTTGTTGAAGATCAGCCCCACCGCCACGGGCGCGACGACGAACGGCACCAGGACCCCCATCCGCCAAAACGTCCTGGCCCTCAGGTTCGCATCCAGAACCGCCGCAATCACCAGTGCGATGGCAACCTGGGGAACCGAGGACAGGATGAAGATGCTGAAGGTGTTGCCAACAGCATTCCAGAAGTAGGGCTGGGCCACTACGAAGGCATAGTTTTCCAGTCCCGCGAACTTTCCCTGCCCTCCGATGAGGTTCCAGTTATGAAGTGAGACCCATGCCGTGTACACAAGCGGGAAGAGACCCGTGATGGCAAAAAGGATGAAGAACGGGGAGATATAGAGATAGGGGGACAGCCTGACATCCCACTTGGAAGCCCTGTGGGAGAACGCGAGGCGCCGGACGCTCTTTTCCTCATTCATGGCGTGGAGGTTGCGCCCGGCGCTTGGCGGTTTGACCCGGTCGGTGACAGCCACGACTAGAGCGACTTCACCGCGGCAACGAACTTATCCCAGGAGGAGGCGGCGTCGTCCGTCTTGTCGACGTCCACCCGGGTGAGGGCCTGCTGCATGGCATCGTTGATGGCAAAGAACTTGGCGCCCTTGAACGGGGTCACCTCAACAGCCTTGGCACGCTCGGCAAAGATCTCGCCGGTAGGGGCACCATTGAAGAATGCGTTGGTCTGGCCAAGCAGTTCGCTGCTGTCCAGGGCCTCCTTCTGGCTGGGGAAGGTGCCCTTTGCGGTGAACGCCTTGATCTGTTGCTCCGGCGCCGTCAGCCAACCGGCCAGCTTCTTGGCCTCAGCCTGGTGCGCGCCCTGGGTGGGAACGGTCAGGTAGGACCCACCCCAGTTTCCGCCGCCGCCGGGAAAGACGTTGGCTACGTCCCAGCCAGTGACTCCTGCCGCATTGCCTTCAATGACACCGAGCATCCAGCCGGGGCAGAGAGTGGTGGCGAAAGCTCCACTCTGGAAGCCGGCGGCCCAGTCGTCGCTCCACTGCTTGAGGTGGGCGGACAGCCCGTCCTCCGTGGAAGCTTTCAACACCTGGCTGTAGATGTCCTTTACCTTCTGGTTTTCAGTAGCGATGACGGTGCCGTCCTCGTTCTCGTAAACCTTCTCCAACTGGTTGCTCATGCCTTGGTAGATGGCCCCGGCAGAATCGAACCATGCAGCGCCCGGAGCGGCCGCCTTGAATTTTCGGCCGGCGTCGAAGTAGCTGTCCCAGGTTCCGCCAAGCATCCTGGCCACCTCAGCGCGGTCGGTGGGCAATCCCGCCTTCTTGAACAATTCGGCGTTGTAGCAAACGGCTTCGGGCCCGGAGTCCGTGCCGTAACCGAGGAGCTTGCCGTCAGGAGTCGTGGCGGCCTGGGCCTTCCAGTCCAGCCATCGTCCCTCCACAGCCGGGTCACTGAGGTCGGCAAACTTGTCGGGGTACTGGAGCAGTTCCGGCAGCCAGTCCACCTCGATGCCTTCGATATCGGACAGTCCAGAGCCGGCAGCCAGGCGTGTGGTGAGGTTGTCCCTCGCCTCGTTGGTGGTGGCAGCCTTTTTGTGCTCAATGGTGACGTTCGGGTTCAGTTCTTCATACTCATCAAAGAGTTTTTCGTAGCCGAATTCGTTGAAGGTGGCGACAGTAAGGGTGACCGGCTTGGAGCCGGTGGCCTCATTCACACCGCCCTTTTCAGGGGCCGCGGATCCGCAGGCCGAAAGCGACATGGCCAGGCAGACGGCGGCAGCCGAAAGCAGGGAAAACTTGCCGGAATTTTTCACAGGGGAGGACTCCTTTGTCTAAAAGATTTTCCGCACTTCCCCGCAGGATGCGGCCACAGATGCGACAGGTGCCGGGAAGGGAGAGAGCAGACGCACACCCGTCGTGGGAGCGCTTCCACGCCATGGTGTCGCAGTTCACAAAGCATGTCAAGGAGGGTGGGAGCGCTCCCTCAAACCCTTGCCGCCGTAAAAGCGCGATGTTACGCTTCCCCGACGGGAGCGCTCCCACCACCCTATGGGTGCTTACACGAGAGGGCCCCGTTCAAACCCGCCGCACCAATGACAGGACCAGCAATGCCGCTAGCCCAACGCCCTGACACGTCGCAACCCGCCCCGGCATCGCGCCGGCACCACTCCAGCCTTTTTGCCACCAGCACCGCCCTTCTCATCGGACTTCTCGCCGCCAGTGGCAACGCTTCAGCCCATGCTTCACCGTCAGTACTGCCGCAGGGATCACCACAGCAGGTCCAAGCTTCACCAGCGGGGCCACTACGGGCGGCCCAGCATCCATTCGGACCCAATGTCTACGTTTTCGATCCGAGCATGCCAGTGGCGCAAATCCAAGCCACGGTGGACTCCATTGCGGCGCAGCAGGTGGACGACGAGATGGGGACCAAGCGCTACTCACTGCTGTTCAAGCCCGGCACTTATGGCACCCCGGAGGAGCCGCTGATTGTCCAGGTGGGCTACTCAACGGAGGTTGCGGGGCTGGGTGCTGCACCTACCGATGTCACCATCAACGGTCATGTTGACGTTTACAACCGTTGCCTGACCGCGGACAACTGTATCGCGCTGAACAACTTCTGGCGTTCGCTGTCCAATCTCACCATCAACGTCACGGGACTTGAAGGCTGCCGCAGCTCAGCGAATTTCTGGGCAGCTTCACAGGCCTCCCCCATGCGCCGGGTCAACATCGCCGGCGGCAACCTCTCCCTGATGGACTACTGCACCGCCGGACCGCAGTACGCCAGTGGGGGTTTTATTGCGGATTCAAAGGCTGGTGCGGTCATAAACGGCTCCCAGCAGCAATACCTGGTGCGTGACAGCAGCATAGGAAGCTGGTCCAACGGAGTCTGGAACCAGGTGTTCTCGGGCGTGGGCGGGGCACCTGCGGATTCCTTCCCCAACCCGCCGTACACCACGCTGACCAGCACCCCGATAAGCCGCGAGAAGCCATACCTGACTTTGGATTCAGCTGGCCAGTACAGCGTGTTCGTGCCTGCCGTCCGTCAGGACTCCGCCGGGACCACCTGGGAAAACGGTCCCACGGAGGGCCGCAGCATCCCCTTGGCCGACTTTTATGTCGCAACCCCCAAAGATTCGGTCCAGACCATCAACTCCCAGCTGGCCAGGGGAAAGAACCTGATCCTCACCCCGGGGGTTTACGACGTTGACCGGAGCATCGAGGTCAAGCGCGCAGGAACCGTGGTTCTTGGGCTGGGCATGGCAACACTCACCGCTGTCAATGGAGCAGTTCCCCTGACGGTCGCAGACGTACCCGGTGTCGATATCGCCGCCGTTACCGTTGATGCCGGCGAGGTAAATTCACCGGCCCTGATGCGGATCGGCAAGGCCGCCGAGGGTGCGGGAGGCGGGTCGGCCAACTCGCCCGTGCACAGCGACCCCGCGAACCCCACCACACTCCACGACGTGTTCTTCCGGATCGGCGGCCCGCACGTCGGCAAAGCCTCGGTCAGCCTGGAGGTCAACAGCGACAATGTCCTGCTGGACCACATCTGGGCCTGGCGGGCAGACCACGGGAACGGCGTCGGCTGGACAACCAACACGGGCAGGAACGGCGTCATCATCAACGGTGACAACGTCACCGCGACGGGCCTGTTCGTGGAGCATTACCAGCAGTACAACGTCATCTGGAACGGCGAAGGCGGCAAGACGGTCTTCTTCCAGAATGAACTGCCCTACGATGCGCCCAACCAGGCAGCCTGGCAGCACGACGGGGTCCTCGGCTGGGCAGGCTACAAGGTCTCGGATTCCGTCAAGGCCCACGAACTGTGGGGCGGTGGCAGCTACGTGTACAACAACGTGGACCCCACCATCCACGCTACCCGGGGCTTCGAGGTGCCCGTAACGCCCGGAGTGAAGCTTCATAGCCTTTTGACAGTGAATCTTGGCGCGGGGACGCTGGATCACGTTGTTAACGACACAGGCGCACCGGTTTCGACCGATGCCGTCGGGGTTCCCAGCTACGTAGCCGACTTCGGCTAAAGAGGCCAAGGAGCCAGTCAGGACCGGCGGAGGGCGCGGTGCAGGCAGTCAAGCCGGCACCGCGCCCGACTATTGGTGCCGGGACCGCCTCAACTTCAGCACCGCCGCGGCCCAGGCGGCCAGCAGGACACCCACGAGCAGCAGGCCGGCGTCGCCCAGGTCGATGGATCCCAGCCACGCAGTCAGCGGGTCTTGGAGGGCAAACGCCGCGTGGGCGAAACCGCCCAGCGTGACCACCGCAATGAACAGCGCCGACACCGCGGAAATGCCGGTGACCAGCGCGTTGAAGCCAAGCTTCCGCTGGGGATCGTCCAGCGCTGAGCGGTACATCCGCATCATGGCCATCCCGTTCACCGAGTCGCACAGGGTCATCGCGGCAGCGAAGGCAAGCGGCAGCGCGAGCAAGGCGAAGGGCGGCACCCCGGCCAGCGAGGCCGCCGTCGTCATCATCAGCAGCCCGATGGTAGTGGCGGTATCGAACCCCAGGCCAAACAGGAAGCCGATCACGTAGATGTTCCGTGGCCGGCGCACCCGGGACAGCGGCCGCCCGAGGAGCCGTACCACCATGCCCTGCGGCTCCAGGTCCCGGGGGTTGATGGCGGCGCCGGTCCGCGCCCTGCGGTACGCTTTGGCCGAACACGCGAACGCGGAGCCGTTGAACAAACCCATGGTCAGCAGGAACAGCCCGGACACGCCGCTGCCGATCAGCCCCAGGACCACGCTTCCGGCCGTCCCCTCCTGCATCAGCCCGCCCACCATGGACGCGCCGGCGATCACCAGCACGCCGGCCAGGGTCACCACCGAACTGTGGCCCAGGCTGAAGGCGAAGCCCACGCTCACAGGGTCCTGCCGCTGCGCCACGAACTTCCGCGTGGAGTTGTCGATGGCAGCCAGGTGGTCCCAGTCGTAGCTGTGCTTCACGCCCGCCAGGTAAGCGGTGAGGACCAGTCCCCCGGACAGTGCCTGCGAACGGTCAGCGCCGGTGTTCCCGGCAAACAGAAGTACGACGGCGGCAGCATGGAGCGCGGCCACCGCACCAAAGGTGAACAGCGCCCGGATCCGAAGCGGCAGTGCGTCCCGTTCCCGGTAGAGGGCGGCGATGCTGGTCATCAGTGCTTCCTCAGGTCCAATGGCTCTTGGCCGTACCAGCGGTGGCGGAGCAAATCGGTACAGGATCGAAGCAGTCGGTTCAGTTCGTCGGTGCTGTTGGAGAGGCTCCGCAGCACCAGCCCCGTGGTCCCTGCTACGGTGCGGGTCAGCGAGATACCGGTCAGGGCTTCCCGGCCGGCGGTGAGCAGGTGCAGTTCGTCGGCGAGCGCCTGATCCACGCGGGCGTCCACCACCACCAGCGACCCCAGGTGGCTGTAGCCCTCCATGAAGCCGAGCCCGGTGATGTCATGCAGCGGCGGCCGGATCAGCAGGTTGTCCAACGCCAGCAGCTCCGTCCCTTGGCCGGTTTCAACATGGACCTCGTTGCGCAGCCGGACTTCTTCGTAGCGGAAGGCCGCTCCGTCCGGGGACCAGCCGGGTGTCACCACTTCCGCCATGACAAGGCTCGACGACGGGCGCAGGGTCACGCAGGTCCGTTGCCGGTAGCTGGCCTCCCGGTAGGCGATGAGCTGGTCCGGCATGAGTTCCAGCCGCGCCCCCTCCCCCAGCCGGACATTCATCCGCTGCTCGGCAAACGACCCGGGAGTCCGGTAAACCTTCGTAGCGGACTGAGTGGTCAACAGCAGCGAGGCGCAGTCCCCCACTTCCACATCAATGACAAAGAGATCAGCCCCAAGATAAGCCCCGCCTGGATTCACAACGACATAACAAACCTGCCCGGACTCATCCAGATAATGAGGTCGCAACACCCGAAGAGCGCCCTCGTGGAACTGGCGCGAGGCAACCGACTGGCCGCCACGAATACCGACGCCCAGCTCAAGCCGCCCCATTGGTGCCTGTCCGTGGCTGGGTCCGGCGGCTTCGCCGGATTTGGGGCCGTGCCCGCTCCGCGGTGCCCGCCACGCCGCGGCCCCAAAATCCGGCCTCGCCGCCTCAACGAGTACGTCACCTTTGCGCAGGTCCATAGCCATGTCTATTGCGCCAAGTCGAGCATTAAGACGTCGTGCCGGATCCAATCAATGACCTTGTCCAGGCCCTCGTCAGTTTTCAGGTTAGTGAAACAAAAAGGCCTATCCCCTCTAAAGTCCTTCGAATCTTTCTCCATTACACTCAAATCGGCACCCACGTGGGGGGCGAGGTCGGTTTTGTTGATGATGAAGAGGTCGGACTTGATCATGCCCTGGCCGGCTTTGCGGGGGATTTTCTCGCCTTGGGCAACGTCGATGATGTAAATGGAGAAGTCCACGAGTTCGGGACTGAAGGTGGCGGAGAGGTTGTCGCCGCCGGATTCGACGAAGATGACCTGCAGGTCGGGGTGCCGGGCTTTGAGTTCCTCAATGGCGGCGGTGTTCATGGAGGTGTCTTCGCGGATGGCGGTATGGGGGCAGCCGCCGGTTTCGACGCCGATGATCCGGTCCACGGGCAGGATGCCGTTGGCGGCAAGGATTTTGGCGTCCTCGATGGTGTAGATGTCGTTGGTGATGGCAGCCATGGAGATCTCACCGCTCATGTGCCGGGTGAGCCGCTCCACGAGCTGGGTTTTGCCGGCGCCGACGGGGCCGCCGATGCCGATCTTGATGGGTTCGCTCATTGTTTCCTCCTTGAATTCAAAGCACAGCTAGCTCATGAACATCCGGGCGCGTTGGCGCTCGTGCCGCATTTGCGAAATTTCCAGTCCGGGGCTGACGGCGCCCAAGTCGTCCGGCGTGAGGCGGGCGATGCTGTCGATGGCGGCAGCGACGTCGTCGTGCGCTTTCCTGAGCACCCGCTGCCCGGCGTTTTGGCCGAGCGGGACGGCGCGGACGGCGTTCTGCGTCAGCGAGGTGACAGCTGCGAAGAGGTAGGCGGCGAGCGCTTCCTGCAGCGGCACCCCAAGGGAACGGGCGACGACGGCGAACGCCAACGGCTGGTGCCCGGCGGCAAGGCCTGCACCCACCAGGTCCCGGTACAGTGCCAGCGCAGCCGAAGGAAACACCTCCCCACCAATTTCGAGCAACCGAAGCCCCATCTTGCAACTGGCCTCCCGAACCTGCCGGGGCAACAGCGAAGCCGTAAGCAGCGAGTCCAGTTCCCCAAGATCAACCCCCTCAAAGAGAAGGCGAATGGCCAATCCATCAGAGTAAGTAAGCTGCTGCCCCACAAAAGCAGAGAGCCACACTCCGAATGACTCCTCATCAAAAACGAGCCCGGCGTCGACATAAGTCTCAAACCCAAGCGAGTGCGCAAAAGCCCCAGTAGGAAGCGCAGAGTCGGTGAGCTGTTGAAGTGCAAGCTGATACCCACTCACTGAAGGCGCACCCAAGGTGAGGAACCCAAGCGACGCGAGGGATATGGGGCCGCGGCGTGGCGGGCACCGCGAAGCGGGCACGGCCCCATATCCCTCGCGGCGTCCCTAGCCCGCACCTCAATGGAAGCGTGCAGCGCATTAACCTCAGTGCGAGTGCTCAGCATGGCGGAAAGGTACAGGCATGACGCGTTCCTGGCGGGTGTAGGGCACTGAGTTGTGGCGGAGGTAGTCCTCGACGGTGTGGTCGTAGGCGCACACCATGACGTCGGCCCCGTACTCGGACGAAGCATCGAAGAACTGGGCCTGGAGGTGCCGGTTGCCGAGGGAGTGGGCCACGACGCCCATTTCGGGGATGCTCCGGGGCGCGATCACGAGCACGTCGGTGGGCAGGACTGACACCACGATCATGTTGGACTCTTCCACGTGGAGGATGTCGCCGTCGCGGAGGTCCCCGGACCCGGCCGGGAGGCGGATGCCGATCTCCTTGCCGTGGTCTGTGGTGGCGCGCTGGATGCGTTTGACCAGCTGGGCGCTGGGGAGAACCACTTTTTCCCGGTGGAGGCCGGCGTAGGTTTCGGGGTCCGGCAGGTCGTTCAGGTTGCCGAGGATTTTTTCGATGATCACGTAGTTCTCCGAAAGTTGGATGGAGGTCTAGAACAGGAAGTAGCGCTGCGCCATGGGCAGCACGTCAACGGGGTCGCAGGTGACATCTTCGCCGTCGACCGTCACCTGGTAGGTTTCCGGGTCCACCTGGATGTCCGGGGTGGCGTCGTTGTACTTCAGGTCTGCCTTGGTGAGCGTGCGGATGCCGGAGACGGGCCGGATGACCTTCTCCAGCCCCAGTTCCTCGGGCACGCCGGCGTCGATTGCGGCCTGCGACAGGAAGGTGATGGAGGACTGCTGCATGGCCCTGCCGAAGGTCGCGAACATGGGCCGCATGGTGCGCGGCTGCGGGGTGGGGATCGAAGCGTTCGCATCCCCCATCAGCGCGTAGGCGATCTGCCCGCCCTTGAGCACCAGTTCCGGTTTGACGCCGAAGAACGCGGGATCCCACAGCACCAGGTCGGCGAACTTGCCCACTTCCACGGACCCCACGGAGTCCGCGATGCCCTGGGCGATGGCAGGGTTGATGGTGTACTTGGCCACGTAGCGCTTGATCCGGAAGTTGTCGCTGCCTGGCGAGCCGTGGGCACCCGGGGCTGTCCCGCCGTCGGCCTCGTCCAAACCCCCGCGCTGCTTCTTCATCTTGTCCGCAACCTGCCACGTGCGGGTGATCACCTCGCCCACCCGGCCCATGGCCTGGGAGTCGGAGGAAGTGATGGAGAAGATGCCCAGGTCCTGCAGGACGTCCTCTGCGGCGATGGTTTCGGCGCGGATGCGCGAATCGGCGAAGGCCACGTCCTCGGGGATGTCCGGGTTGAGGTGGTGGCAAACCATCAGCATGTCCAGGTGCTCTTCGATGGTGTTCCGCGTGTACGGCAGCGTGGGGTTGGTGGAGGCCGGCAGGACGTTGGGCATGCCGGCGATCTTGATGATGTCCGGCGCGTGGCCGCCGCCGGCGCCTTCGGTGTGGAAGGTGTGGATCACGCGGCCGCCGATGGCCCGGATGGTGTCCTCCACGAAGCCGCACTCGTTGAGGGTGTCGGTGTGAATGGCCACCTGGACGTCGTATTCGTCGGCCACCTTCAACGAGGTGTCAATGGAGGAATGCGTGGCGCCCCAGTCCTCGTGGACCTTCAGCCCGATGGCACCGGCGCGGATCTGCTCGGCGAGGGGTTCGACGGCGGACGCGTGGCCCTTGCCGAACAGGCCGATGTTCATGGGGAGTCCCTCGGCGGCCTGCAGCATCCGCTGGATGTGCCACTTTCCGGGGGTGACGGTGGTGGCTTTGGTGCCTTCGGCCGGGCCGGTGCCGCCGCCGATCATGGTGGTGACGCCACTGGCGAGGGCGGTGGGCACCTGGTCCGGGGAAATGAAGTGGATGTGCGTGTCGATGCCGCCAGCGGTGAGGATCTTCCGCTCCCCCGCGATGATCTCCGTGCCGGCGCCGATCACGATGTCCACACCGTCGGTGATCTGCGGATTGCCGGCTTTGCCGATCCGGAAGATGTGCCCGTCCTTCAGCGCGATGTCCGCTTTGTAGATGCCGGTGTAATCCAGGATGACCGCGTTGGTGATCACGGTGTCCGGGATGGCGCTGCCCTGGCCGTCATCGTCCCTGACCGCCTGGCCGTTCTGGCCCATGCCGTCACGGATTACCTTGCCGCCGCCGAACACCACTTCCTCGCCGTAGACGGTGTGGTCTTTTTCGATCTCCAGGAACAGCTCGGTGTCAGCCAGGCGGATCTTGTCCCCCGTCGTGGGGCCGTACAGGTCCGCGTACTGACGGCGTGGAATCTCGAAGCTCACTTGGCATCCCCTTCCAGGCGGGTGCCGCCGTCGAGCGGTCCATTCACTGCGTTGCTGAGCCCGTACACCTCGCGGTGCCCTGCCAGTTTGATCAGCCGCACGTTGCGGGAGTCCCCCGGTTCAAACCGGGCAGCCGTTCCTGCGGGAATGTCCAGGCGCCGGCCGTATGCGGTGTCCCGGTCGAAGGACAAGGCCGTGTTGGCCTCGGCGAAGTGGAAGTGGGAGCCCACCTGGACGGGCCGGTCGCCGGTGTTGGTCACGGCCACCTCGATCGCGTCCCTGCCCGCGTTCGCGGTCACGGGCTCCGGCCGGAGGACGTACTCGCCTGGAATCATTGCGGCGCTCCTTAGCGGATCGGGTTGTGGACGGTGACCAGCTTGGTGCCGTCCGGGAAGGTGGCCTCGATCTGCACGTCGTGGATCATTTCCGGCACACCTTCCATGACGTCCCCGCGGGAGAGGAGGGTGGTGCCGTAGCTCATCAGGTCCGCCACTGTGCGGCCGTCCCGGGCGCCCTCGATCAGTTCGTAGCTGATGATGGCCACGGCCTCGGGGTAGTTGAGTTTCAGGCCGCGGGACTGCCGGCGCCGGGCCAGGTCCGCGGCCACCACGATCAGAAGCTTTTCCTGCTCACGCGGCATCAGATGCATGGAGTTCCCTTCGACGGCCAACGGCGTGGGGTCCAGCGTAAACCCGGCACGTTTCCACCACGTTTCAGCAGCGTCAGGCAGCTCTATCCGGCCGCGTTCACCCGCTGAGCCGGGCCAGGATCTCGTCGCTGGACTGGACGGGCTGGCGGTAGGTGCTGGAGAGGATGCGGAGCATGTCGGCGGCGTCCTGGTCCGCCTCGGATGCCATGGCGTCCTTCGCATACGTCACGCGGATGTTGTGCGCGAATGCGTCCGCAGCCGTCTGGGCGATGCAGTTGTGGGTGGAAACTCCGGCGAGCACCACCTCATCCGCGTTCCAGTTCCGCAGCCGGGCCAGCAGGTTGGTGCCCACGAACGCACTGTCCCTCGTCTTGTTCAGCTGCGGCAGGTCTTCGGTGATGAGCCCCGGCACAGACCGGGCCTGCTCGCTGCCGCGGAAGATGAAGCCCTGGTCGTCGTCGAGCATGCTGAGGGTCCAGGTGGATTTGTCCCGCTCATGTTCGGTGCCCACCAGAAGGGCCGCGTGTCCGGCTGCCTTGAAGCTTTCCAGCAGCCGGTTGCACTCACTGACCACCCGCTCCTGCTGGGCTGCCAGTTCGGGTGTTTCGAAGAATGCGTTCTGCATGTCGATGACCAGGAGGGCAATCATGGGGGCACCTTTCCTTCTCTTGAACCGGTGCCATAGGCGTACCCGCAGGCGGAGCGGGCCAAACCTGCAGTGCGAAACCTGCAGTGTCCGGGAAACTAGGGCGCGGACTGCCGGATCTTCAGCTCGAACCCGGCCTTCACGTGCACGCCCGCACCGGAGGTCTCACGGCCGCCTATCCGGTCCAGCAGCAGGCCGATGGACCTCTCCGCGATCTCATCCATGCCCGGCGAGACGGTGGTCAGGGACGGGGACGCGAACCGGGCTTCGTCGATGTCGTCAAAGCCGGCCACCGCCACTTCCTGCGGCACCTTGACCCCGCGGATCAGGAGTTCGTGCAATGCGCCCAGTGCCAGGACATCATTCAGCCCGAAGACGGCGTCGAATTCCACGCCGGATTCCAGGAGCCGGGCCACGGCGGCCGCACCCGCGTCGCGGCGCCACTCGGCGGGTGCCACCAGCGCGGGGTCGAACGGGACGCCGGCCTCCTCGAGTGCCTTCCGGTACCCGTTCAGCCGCAGGCCCGCGCTGCCGGAGGACTCCCCGGCGTTCGCTCCGATGACAGCAATACGACGGCGGCCGCCAGCCAGCAGGTGCGCTGTGAGCGAAGCCGCGGCTTCCTCGTTTTTCATGGTGACCAGGTCAAAGCGGGGATCCATGATGTGCTCACCGAGCATCACCAACGGCTTGTTGCCGGCCCGTGCGGCAATGGCGTCCGCGTCCACCACCAGCGGCGTGAACAACAGGCCGTCCGTGAGCTGCCGGAACGTCCCCTGCAGGGCACTGAGTTCAACGGGTTCCTCGGCGTCGGACTGCTCCACCAGCACCCGGTAGCCGTGGCGGGAGGCGGCCTTCATCAGCTTGGAGGCCAGCTCGGCGTAGTACGGGGCGGAGAGGTCGGACAGGACCAGGCCCAGCATGGAGGTTTTGCCGGACCGGAGGCTGCGGGCCGTAAGGTTGGCCTCGTAGCCCAGCTCCGCGATGGCGTCCTGCACCCGCTGCTTGGTGGCCGGACGGATGAATTCGTAGTCGTTCAGGACATTGGAAACGGTCTTGAGGGAAACGCCCGCCGCCCGTGCGACGTCATTCATGGTGACTGCCATTAACGTTCTTTTCCTGCTTTCGCTGCCGCCTTGGCGGCCTGCTTGCTGGCGCGGACCTTCGCCAGGGATTCCGGATCCACGATGTCTGCCACTGAGAGGTAGCTGCCGTCCTCACCGTAATGTCCCGCGGCTTCACGCCACCCGGGCGCTTCGAGGCCCCGCTGCTTGCCCAGGAGGGCCAGGAAGATTCTGGCCTTCTGCTCGCCGAACCCGGGCAGGGCCTTGAGCCGGCGCAGCACCTCCGCGCCGTCCGGTGAGCCCTTGGTCCAAATGGCGGCGGCGTCACCGTCCCACTCGTTCTGGACTGCCTCGGCGAGCGCCTGCACGCGTGCAGCCATGGAGCCGGGGAAACGGTGGACGGCGGGCCGTTCCTTGAATACCTCCACGAATTCCTGGGGATCGTGGGCGGCAATGGCCTCCGGCTTCAGCGACCCGATCCGGGTGCGGATCTTCTCGGGCCCGGCGAAGGCCGATTCCATGGTTACCTGCTGGTCCAGCAGCATGCCGGTCAGCAGGGCGAAAGCGTCCTCACTCAACAACTTGTCCGCAGCGGGATCGCCCGTGATGTGCAGTTCCATGCGGTCCATCCTCCCACCTGCGGCCCCGCCGTCGTCATAGGGGCGCCCCCGCCCTCCCCGCCCAGGAGTTTTTGGACAGATACCGTGACTCCAAGCGACGGGAAGTCCCCGTACCTGCCCAAAAACTCCGGGGGTGGGTCAGGAACCGACCGCCAGCCGGATCATGGACCATGACACTGCCGGGAGTTCGGCGGTGAGCTGGCCGCCGTCGACCTTTACCGTGCCGTTTTCCGATGGCAGGACGGAGGTGGAATCATCCGCGCTTGCCTGCCAGTACGGGTCCTTGTTGGCGTAGGTCAGCGCCTCCACCACCCGGACATTGCCCAGCCTGGCCACGGAAGCGTCGAGCGTAAGCGCCTGGTCGGCCGACCGATTGACGGCGAACACCACGGCCCCGCCCTTGTCCGCGTCATAGGTCGCGACGGCGGACAGCGCGGCGACGTCGGCGGTCTTGCCGCCGCTGACCAGCGGGGATTCGACGGCGAGCTGCAGCACGGTGCCGGACGCGTGCCGGGATGTCAGGGCGAAGGGGTGGAAGGTGGTCTGCTTCCACGAGCGGCCGCCGGGCTCGGTCATGATGGGCGCGATGACGTTGACCAGCTGCGCCAGGCTTGCCGAGTGGACGCGGTCCGTGTTCCGGAGCAGGGTGACCAGGAGGTCGCCCACCACCACGGCGTCCGCCACCGTGTAGGTGTCCTCCAGCAGGACGGGGGCCACCGGCCAGTCCTTGCCGGTGGGCACCTTGGACTCGTCCCGGCTCATGTGCCAGACGTTCCACTCGTCGAAGGAGATGTTCACCTGTTTGCTGGATTTCTTCACCGACTTCACGTGGTCGATGTGGCTGACGAGGTCGCGGATGAAGGCTTCCATTTTGTGACCGGCGGCGAGGTGTTCCTGCAGGTCGCCGAAGTCCTCAAAGTACTGGTGCGCGGAGATCAGGTCCACGAGCTCGTAGGTTTCCGCCAGGACCACGCGCTCCCATTCACCGAAGGTGGGCATGGTGGGCCCGGAACTGCCGCAGGCCACCAGTTCCAGGTCGGGATCGATCATGCGCATGCCGCGCGCCGTGTCGGCGGCAAGGCGGCCGTATTCCAGGGCATTCTTGTGCCCGATCTGCCAGGGGCCGTCCATTTCGTTGCCCAGGCACCACATCCTGATGCCGTAGCCCTTTTCTGCGCCGTTGGCCCGGCGCTGTTCCGAAAGGGACGTGCCGGCGTCGATGTTGCAGTACTCCAGGAGGTCCAGCGCCTCCTGGGTGCCGCGCGTACCGAGGTTGACCGCCATCATGGGCTCCACGCCGGCTTTGGCACACCACGCAGCGAACTCGTCAGCGCCCACGGTGTTGGGGTCGGTGGAGTGCCAGGCCAGGTCCAGCCGCACGGGGCGCTGGTCCACCGGGCCCACGCCGTCCTCCCACCGGTAGCCGGAAACAAAGTTTCCGCCCGGGTAACGCACCGTTGACACGCCCAGTTCGCGGGTGAGCTCGAGGACGTCGCTGCGGAAGCCGGCCCCGTCAGCGTCCGGGTGGTCAGGCTCAAAGATGCCGGTGTACACGCACCGGCCAAGGTGTTCCACAAAGGCACCGAAAGTACGACGGCGGACCGGCCCCACGGCGAAGGAGGGGTCGATGGTGATTTTTGCTGCGGCGGGTTCTGGCTGGGTCACGAAGGCATCCTCGGCTTGGCTTTTACAACGTTATAGAAATATTGTTGGCGGCCCTGCTTCCGGAGTCAAGTGTTTTGTCCAGCCGGGTCCAAGTAATACCTAATTGAAAAGACAGGTACCGGTTACGCATTCACCGAAGGCCGGGCGGCAATTAGGTTTTTCACAGAGACAAGACCTGTTCTGCTTCCCGGTACTTGGCTCACTAGGGGGTGTGAGACTGGAATGCATGCACGACAGGTAAACCCAGGCTTCCCGGTCCATAGGACACGGGTAATAAGCGGGGCCGGCGACGAGGAGTCCTTTGAGACCAAGGGCTCTCCCCCAGCCGTCGCCGGCCCTCTTTCTTCAGGGAACGCCCGCAGGGGCCGTGTGCCCCATCCGGAAGCAGGAGGCCATCAACGGGGCGCGCCACGGAACCCGGCCCTCGTTCTGGACCTGGTCAACGGTGCGCAGACCCTGTCCGATTCGCTTGACCTGCTGGTGGCTGCCTCGGCTGGGCATGTGGCCAGGACTGCCGGGATCGACGTCGGGTGCGGCCTGGTGCTGCACCAGCCCAAGCGGGTTCCTTCCATTACAGGCACCACAAATGAGGTGGTGCGCCTGCTGGACTGGGAACGTGAAAGCGCCGAGGGGCCGGTTACTGACGTGATGTCCGGCGGCCACCCGGTTGCGGTGCTCCAGAGGAACGGGGACTTCCGGTGGCAGCGATACTCCGCACAGTTGCAGTTGTCCGGGTTTGGCAGCGCACTGGCGGTGAGGCTCCGCCTGGACACCGACAACCCCGCAGATGACCAGGCCGACGGGCACAAGGTCCCCGGCCAGACGAGCGCCGCGCTTGCCTTCTTCGCATGCGACTCGAAAGCCTTCCCGCTGCAGGCCATTGCCGAGGCACGCACGTTTGCCGCGCTGGCAACCCAAAGCCTGCAGATGGCCATCAACCTGCACGCGGCCCGCTCACTGGCCACCGACCTCCGCTCGGCCCTGGACAGCCGCACGTCCATTAATGTTGCCTGCGGCGTGATCATGGCCCAGAACAGATGCTCCTACCAGGAGGCCTTCGCCATCCTCGCCAAGGCTTCGAGCCACCGGAACATCAAGGTGCGCAAGGTGGCAGAGGAGCTGCTGGACCGGCTGCCGGAAGGTCCGCCGCACTCGCACTTCGGCCGCTGACCGCCCCCTGGTTCACCCGCACCCGATTGGGTAGGGAACAATGAGGACCAGGCAGCGCGGGAGGGGCGGACGGATGGAAAACACGCAGCCGATTGCCCGCGGTACGCGCATCAGCGCCTTCACCTGGCTGGCCGGACCCTTGGGCACCGTCCTCGGACTGGCCGCGCACATTGCGGGCGGGGGCCAGTCACCCGCAATCGCCATCGTGGCCGCACTGGCGGCGCTGCTGAGCCTGGGCGCCGTGGTCCTGGAGCGGCTGGCCTCCGCGCAGCTTCCCGGCTGGGCAGTCCTGTTGGTGTCCGCCGTCGCACAACAACTGCTGCATCTTGCCTTCGCAGCCTTTTCCGCGGCCAATGCCGTCCCGTTGCCGGGCCACGTCCATGGCGGCCTGCCTGCACCGGATGTTCCGCCGTCGCCTGGCGCTCCGGCCGCCCACTCGCTGCACCTGATGCTGTACCTGCATGCCGGCGCCGCGCTGGTAACCGCCGGCGCTGTGGCCCAGTGGAACAGGATCACCGGGTGGGCACGGGCACTTGTCAGGACGTAAGGGTGCCCCTGGCGATGCTCACGCTGGAGTGGGCAGGGTTGCCGTCCAGGGGCTCGTCTGAAACATCCACCACCGGGTACTGGGAGAGGTCCAGGCCGGGGGGCACCTGGAACGTTCCGGACGTGGAATTCATGACGCCGAGGCTCACCAGCCGGGAAAGGTCCGGCGCGATCAACCACACCTCCTGGTAGCCCCTGGCTTCATCCTTGTCGAGGCTGATCTCGAGGCTGCGGGAACCATCGGCGGTCGTCACCACCTTGGCGGATCCTTCAGCGGAGTGCTGCGCCAACGGCGTCAGCTGGGCAGCGGCCAGTTGCTGGGGCTGGGGCGGCCGGTTCAAGGTCCACACCGCGCCAAAAACCACCAGGACGGCCGCCGCCGCCGCTGCCATCCAGGTACCGGGGCGCTGCCACCACGCGGCCTTTGTCCGCGGACGGATAGGAATAACGTTCGACGGCGGCTGGTCGCCGGGTGCCGCCGTCGCGGCAGGACCCGCTGGACCTTCCCCGGCTGAGCCCGCGGCCAGCGGATCCTCCCTGAGGGAATCAGCAAGCCCCAGTTCCCGGTGGATTCCAGCCCACACTTGCGGCCCGGGAACCGTCAAACGGCTGGTGTCGGGGGCCGTCTTTACCGCTTCCACCGTCCGGCGAAGGGCGGCATAGTCCGCGGCGCACTCGGGGCAGGCCGCCAGGTGCTCCCGGCCACCCGGGTCACCCCAGTCGTCATAGAGCGCCAGGAGGCTCAACTGTTCCGGATCAAGATGCGGCATGGTCTACCTCCAATCTGCTTCTTAGGTGCGACAGGCTGCGGCGGATGTGGCTCTTGACGGTACCAAGGGGCAGGCCCAGTTTGCGCGAGATCTGCTCGTGCGTCAGGTCCTCGTAAAAGGCGAGCTTCATGATCGAACCCTGAGGCTCCCCCAGCCGCTCCAGTTCGCCGTCCAGGAGCAGGCGGTCCGCCAGCATCTCCGCCGCTTCCGTTCCTGTTCCTGCATCTTCCGCCATGCCGGCTCCGGCCGCCGCGAAGGCCTTGCGGGCTTCCCGGGCTGCCGCCGAGTGGGCATCCGTAATGGCATTACGGGTGATTCCCACAATCCACGCCGGAAGCCTGGCCACCTGCGGATTGAAGGTGCTCCGCGAACGCCAGGCCCGGATGAAGACTTCCTGGGTCACGTCGTCCGCCGCCGCTCGGTCCGGAAGGGAACGCAGGGCCAGGGTGTGCACCAGGGGCGCGAACTCGCGGTAGGCCGCCGCCAGCGCATGCTCATCCCCGGCCAGGAAGGAGTCGGTCAGTGCGTCATCCCACCCGCGGGAAGCGTGCCCGGGAAGCGTCACAGGGCGACTCCTTCCCGGCTTCGGCGCACGAGTTACATAGGTGGCCACCGATCATCCAGGGACTGCGGTGACAATCACATTGTCACTGTAGTCCATCCGCTCGTCCAGCCATCTGCCGCCGCAGGTGACCAGCTTCAGTTCATGCGGACCGGTCCGGCGGAACAGCGACCCGCCGTCGAACTGGTCCTTCGCCATCAGTTCCACCCGCACCACCCGGTACGTGAGCGCCGGAGCGCCGTCCCGCCCCACCCGGATGACGGTTCCGGCGGCGAGGGACTTCAGTGCCGAGAACGGGGCCCGGTCGGAGGTGGTGTCGATGTGTCCGGCGATCACCGCCGCTCCTTCAGCCGCTCCCGGCGCCGGGCCGAATTTGTACCAGGCGGCCCGGTCGAAGACGTCAGGTATTTCCATCGCTCCCCCGGCGGACACTCCCCCGGGCACCACCGGCATGTTGATCGCTGTGCCCGCCACGGTGAGTGACGTTGGTCCAGGCACAACCGTGGCTGCGGCCGGCGGAGTCGCCGGCCGCAGCGGGATGGCGCTGGGGGCATTAACAGCCGGGCCGGCCGGGCCACCGGGAGCGGAAGCAGCCGGCGGCTGCGGGGAGTTCGACGGGGCCGGCGGACTGCTTGCGGCCAAAGGCGGTGCCGGCTGCGTGGAAACCGCGGTACTGGCGGAACCGCAACCGGACAGAACCAGCGCAGCAGCCACCATCGCTGCTGCGGCGGCGCCTGCGGTACGCCGAGGGCGGTACTCCCTTTCCGGCGTCGTGGGTGCCTTCATGCCTGCCGCCTCCCTCCGTGTGTTGTGTGCGTGTGGCTGGATCAGCGCAGGGGCCCGTCCGTGGATGTCCGGCCGGGCCCCTGCGCTTTGGTACTTCAGGCTTCTGTCCGGTTACAGCTCCGCCCGCCGGGTGCGGACCGCGCGGGCTGCGCCCACCGCCCCTGCCAGGAGGGCCAGCGCTGCCAGGCCAAACCCTGCGGTGGCAACGGCAGTGCCCGCTCCACCGGCATCCTTGGAACCGTCAAGGGCACCCGGCACCGAAGCCGGCGCGGAGTGCAGGCCCTCGATGGTCTGCACGGCGAGTTTCAGGTTCTGGTCGGCAAGGCTGCCCCAGGCGTAGACGATGGTGTGGGTCCCCTCAGCCACCGTCACGTCCGCCGGACCGATCACCGGGGTGGTGGTTCCGGCGGCGGCAACTGCGGCCGGGACAGTGCCGGGATCAAGTGCCAGGGTCTGCTCGTTCGGGTTGGCCAGGTTGCTGATAACGGCGGTGCCGCCTGCCAGGACATCGACGGCGGGGGCCGCGGCCGCATGCCGAACAGTGAGTTTGCCCTTCCCGGCGGGGATCTGGGACACATCATTAGTGAAGAGGCTGGCGGTGGGTTTGCCGTCGGCGCCCAGGTGGGCCGCTGCCGTGTAGTTTCCGTTTGCGGCAAGGTTGACGCTGACGGGACCAATGGCGGGTGCGGACGCGTCGGCGGCGTCGGCTGCCGTGATGGCAATCTCGTAGGTGCCGGCGGGAAGGGCGAGCGGCCCGGCAAGGGTTCCCGGGGTGAAATCATCCAGGGTGCGGTCGCCGTTGACCCAGACGTCAACGGTCAGTCCGGGAACGCCGTGCAGCACCGACAGCTGGGCATCCCCTCCTGCTGCCTGGGCGGGACCGGCCAGAGCGATTGCGGCTGCAATGGCTGCTGCACCGGCACCTGCGGTGAAGATTTTGTTGCGCATGTCTATCTCCTAGAACGGCCCGGCTGTCGGGCGTTTTTTGCTGACACCCCTACTACCGGCGCAGCCCCCGGTTTGGATGCAGAATCATGGAAATATTTTTTTGGCTGTTCGGGCCGGCTGGTTATGCGGACGCGGGTGCTGCGGTGCTGGCACGGCGGACCAGCACCGGTTCCACCACGGTGGAGCTCACCTCGGCACCGGACTCGATTTCCTTCAGCATGATGTCCATGCAGCGCCGCCCCAGCTCCTCGAAGTCCTGGCGGACGGTGGTCAGCGGGGGCGTGAAGTACCCCGCCTCCGGCTGGTCGTCGAAGCCCACCACGGAGACGTCGTCGGGCACCCTGACCCCTGCCTCGGTGAACGCGCGCAGCAGGCCCAGGGCCATCTGGTCATTGCCCACGAAGATGGCAGTGGCTGTGCGTCCGGATGCCAGCTTGCGGCCGATGGCGTAGCCGCTGCCCGCGCTCCAGTCCCCTTCCACCAGCAGGGACTCGTCCAGCCCCGCTTGCCGCAGCGCAGCACGCCACCCCTCCGCGCGTTCGGCGCCGTCCGTCCAGTCAGGCGGGCCTGCGATATGCCCGATCTGCCGGTGGCCTTCCTTGATGAGATGTTCGACGGCGAGCCTGGCGCCCGCGCGCTGGTCCACCATGGCCCCGCTGATGGATGCGCTGCCGGCGGATCCGACAGCCACCACTGGCACGGGAAGGTTCATTTGCTCCAGCACGGCGAGGGTGTCCGAGTGCGGCACCAGCACGGCGATCCCGTCGACGGCCTGGTCCATGAAGTGGCCCACGGCGTCGGATATGGTGTCCCGGCTGACTTCCCGCAGGGCCGCGATGCTGACAAAGTAGCCGGCGTTGCGGGCGGCGTGTTCAACCCCCAGCAGGGTGTTCGCCGGGCCGTACTGGGAAAGTTCACTTGCCAGCACGCCAATGGTCTGCGAGCGCCGCGTGACCAGGCTCCGGGCGGCGGTGTTGCGCCGGTATCCCAATTCCGCAATGGCCGCCTCCACCTTTTCCCGGGTCGCCTTGCTGACGTTGGGGTGGTTGTTCACCACGCGGGAGACGGTCTGGTGGGAGACGCCGGCAACCTTGGCCACGTCTTCCAGGCGCGGCATCCGGCCCTTGCTGGTTTTTCCCATGTGCCTATTGTGCCTGTTGCCATGTTTGCGCACCCGGTACTGGCATCACCGGTCACGGGGCCACGCGGTTGAATCCTTGCGCGGCGCCGGCCGGGTGGGAAGGATGAAGGTGATCCCGTGTCTGCAACGAAGGAGCCAGCGGAATGACCAAGTACCTGATCTCGTTTCCCAGCGGTGCCATGGACATCCCGGATGGGGGCCTGCAGGCGGTATCGGACGCATCGCACGCCGTTGTCCAGGAGGCGAAGGACGCCGGCGTCTGGGTCTTCGGCGGCGGCATCGATGAGAGTGTTCCGCCCGTGATGGTCGACGGCGCCGGTACCGTGAGCGAGGGCACCTACCCCCAGACGGCGCAGATCGAAGGCGGCTACGCCGTGCTGGAACTGCCCACCTACGACGCTGCGCTGCATTGGGCAGCGAAGATTGCCGCAGCCTGCCGCTGCGCGCAGGAAGTGCGCGCTTTCGGATACGACCCCGCCAGCTGACCTGTGAAGTCCAGTGAACCGTGAAGCCCGGGGAACGGTGAATCCGCCAGATTCGGTCCACTTGGAGTATCCGTTCGCGGGGCACTGGCTGGTGCAGAATTCACCCGCGGACCGCGTACCCAGCCACGGAACACGGCTCTTCGCCACGAGCCACTCCATCGACTTCACGCCCGTGGACCGGAACGGGCGGTTCGCACCGATGACCCTGGCATCGCTGTTCCTGCCCGAGCCGCCGGAACGGTTCGTGGGGTTTGGCAGGGCTGTGACGGCACCGCTCTCCGGGGTTGTGCGGGCCGTCCATGACGGGGAACCGGACCACGCCGCTTTTCGCGGCTTCCCATCGGTTGGCTACGCGGCCACGCAGGCAAAGCGGGTGCGGGAGGGGTGGCTTGGCCTTGCAGGCAACCATGTGATCATCGAGCGGGATGGGGTGTTTGTCGCCCTGTGCCACCTGCGGCGCGGGAGCGTCTGCGTGCGGCCGGGCCAGCTGGTGGAGTGCGGGGAGGTGGTGGCGGGTTGCGGCAACTCCGGCAACAGCACCGAACCGCATGTGCACGTGCAGGCGATGGATTCCGCAGACCCCCAAAGGGCTTCCGCCGTTTCCATCTTGTTCCCTGGCGGTCTGCCGCGGAACGGAATTGTTGTATCTGCCTGAGTCCGGCTGTCTGGCTGGATCGCGGCGCTAAATGGCGGCATTTCTGCAGCGGTTCCGTACTAACGGCGCCCAGGTTTAATGGGCACGGCATACTGCTGGTGTGGACGAGTGACCTAACTGCCGCGCTGAAGGGCCCGCTTGAACGAAAGTTTCGCGCCGTCGGCCCCGTGGATGCTCGGACTGAATAGCCGGGGCGGGACAAGGGCCCGCGGCAGTGGCCCGGTTGCTGTCGGTCGGACGGGAGTCGGCGGATACTAGGCGGTTTTCTCCAGGGTTACAGATTGGACGTTCTCGCGTTCCTCCAGAGCTCCGGTGACCGAGGCTGTGAGGCTGTTGGCGATGTGGGTGCGGGCGAGTTCGGCAGCACCGGCGCCGTCCCCGGCAATGACGAGCTCGAGTATCTGGTGGTGCTGGTTCAGGTCTATGGTCCGGGGCTCATCCCCGGAGGGGAGCTCGAGGCCGATGCGGCGGTAGCGGTCGGATTTGTCCCACAGGTCATCCAGGAGCTTGATCATGACGTCGTTGTGCGAGGCGGCGTAGACGGCCCGGTGGAATTCCCGGTGCACCGTGATCGCGTCCTCGCCCCATACCCGGGTGACAGGCAGGAGCTTCTCGGCTGCTGTGCGCATTGCTGCGATATCAGCGTCAGTCCGGCGGGAAGCCGCCAGTTCTGTTGCTGATGGTTCGAGTGAGAGACGGACTTCAAGGAGTTCCCGTGCTTCGGAGGCGCTCATGGTGGCCACGCGGGAGTCCCGGTGGGTGTCCATGATGATCAGGCCCTCGCTTGAGAGGCGGCGGATCGCTTCACGCAGGGGGGTGATGCTCATTTGCATGTTGTCGGCCAGCTCGTACTGGGAGATGCGCGAGCCCGGGGCAAGGCCACCGGAGAGGATCAATTGGCGGAGTTCGCTGTAAGCCAGACTGCCCTTACTGGAAAAGACGTTCGTGGTGCTCATCTGATACTCCGAATCTCTCACGAGGCGTGGCCCCCGTTGCTCACAGTATAGCTATGGAAACATCTTATAAGAAGTTTCAACAGGAGGCTTGTGCTTCCGGTCACTCCGGGCTAGCCTTGTCGCA
Source organism: Arthrobacter sp. B1I2 (assembly GCF_030816485.1). Lineage (NCBI taxonomy): Bacteria > Bacillati > Actinomycetota > Actinomycetes > Micrococcales > Micrococcaceae > Arthrobacter > Arthrobacter sp. B1I2. The sequence goes on from NZ_JAUSYC010000001.1 coordinate 741,015, forward strand.
AGGTCTTATAAGATATTCGTCAGAGGGGCTTGTTCCCGCATCACCTCGGGTTAGCCTTGAATCCGAGCTTATAAGAAATAAGATATCCCTACAGGAGAGATTCAAAGATGAAAATCGTTTCCGCCCACGTTGGCACCATTCCCATCAGTTCCTCGATCCGGAACGCCTTCATTGACTTCACCAAGATGGACTGCACGATCATCGCGCTCGTCTCCGATGTGTTCGTCGACGGAAAGCCGCTGGTTGGCTATGGCTTCAACTCCAACGGCCGCTACAACGCGACGGGCATCCTGAAGGACCGCATTCTTCCGCGCATCATGGATGCTCCGTCGGAGGACCTTCTCGATGAGGACGGCCAGCTTTCGCCGGAGAAGGCGTGGGACCTGATGATGTCCAACGAGAAGCCCGGCGGACACGGCGAACGCTCGGTCGCCGTCGGCGTAGCCGACATGGCCCTGCATGACCTTGCCGCGAAGATCGCCGGGGTCCCGCTCTACCGGTGGATCTCGGACCACTACGGTGACGGAAACCCCGACAAGGACGTCTTCGTGTACGCCGCCGGCGGCTACTACGCCCCCGGCAAGAGCCTCGAAGACCTGCAGAACGAGATGCGCGGCTTCCTGGCCAAGGGTTACAACGTGGTCAAAATGAAGATCGGCGGCGCCGACCTCGCCGAGGACCTCCGCCGCATCGAAGCCGTGATCGAGGTCCTCGACGGCGACGCCTCCCGCCTGATGGTGGACGTCAACGGCAAGTTCGACCTGGATACCGCCCTGGAATACGGCAAAGCCATCGACCAGTACGGATTGTTCTGGTACGAGGAAGTCGGCGATCCGCTGGACTACGCCCTCAACGCCACCCTCTCAGAGCACTACAAAAACCCGATCGCCACAGGAGAGAACCTGTTCTCCCTCCAGGACGCGCGGAACCTGGTCCGCTATGGCGGGATGCGCCCGGACCGCGACTTCATTCAGGTCGACCCGGCCCTGAGCTACGGCCTGACCGAATACCGCCGGATCCAGGACATGCTCGCCCAGCACGGCTGGTCCTCACGCCGCTGCATCCCCCACGGCGGACACCAGTTCTCCCTGCACATCGCAGCAGCCCTCAAACTCGGCGGCAACGAGTCCTACCCGGGCGAGTTCCAGCCCACCGGCGGCTTCACCGATGACGCCGTTATCGTCAACAGCCGCGTGGCCCCGGGCGACCTGCCGGGCATCGGACTCGAAGGCAAGGCCGAGTTCTACAAGGTCCTGCGCGCGCTGCACAACTAATCAATCCTGGTAGTGCCCCGGTCCCGGGCAGCATCACTGCCCGGGACCGCACCTCCCCCTTTTTCTCTGTCTGTCGTGCAAAGGAGCACCCAAGATGTCGTCCCACACCCTGCAGAACCCGCAACACTCAGCCCACCCGCCCAAGCAGCGATCCCGGTTCGGCCGGCTGATCCGCGAACTCTGGTTCCAAGTCGTCCTGGGCGCCGTCCTGGGCATCGCCGTCGGCCTGCTCCTGCCCTCCGTCGGCAAACAACTCACCCCACTTAGTGACTGGTTCATCGCCCTGGTGAAGATGATCGTCATCCCCGTGGTGTTCTGCGTCGTGTCCCTTGGCATCGCCTCGATGGACAGCCTGCGCAAAGCAGGCCGGATCGGCGTGAAGGCCCTGGGCTACTTCATCACCCTGTCACTGGTGTCCATGCTGATCGGACTGGTCGTCGCCAACGTCTTCCACCCCGGCACAGGCATGAACATCGATCCCTCCAAACTGGACGCCAGCAAGGTGCCCGCCGCCGCTAACAAGGGCTTCGACGGTCTCGAGTTCATCAGCAACATCATCCCCGAATCACTCTTCGGGGCGCTGACCGGCCACACCATCATCGCCGCGCTCATGGTCTCCATCGTCTTCGGCGCCGCCCTGAACGTCTCCGGCGAATCCGGCGCGTTCCTCACCAAGGGCATCCAGGCCCTGTCCACGGTCATCTTCAAGATCGTCAGCTGGGTCATGCGCCTCGCACCCATCGGCACGTTCGGCGCACTCGCAGCAGTAGTCGCCAACTACGGCACCCAAAGCCTGCAGCAGCTCGGCTACCTTGTCCTGCTGTTCACCGGAACCTGCATCGTCTACGTCGTCGTGGTCCTGGGCACCATCGCCCGGGCCTGCGGACTGAACATCTTCACCGTGATGCGCTACCTCAAGGCCGAACTGCTGATCGCCCTGAGCACCTGCTCAAGCGAAGCAGTCCTCCCGCAGCTGATCAAGAAACTCGAAAACATGGGCGTCGGCAAATCCACCGTCGGTATCGTGATCCCCTCCGGGTTCTCCTTCAACCTCGACGGATCCGCCGTCTACCTGACCATGGCCTCGGTGTTCCTGGCCCAGGCCGTCGGCATGGACCTCTCCTGGGAACAGCAGCTGGTCATGGTCGGCGTCATGATGCTCACCAGCAAAGGCACCGCTGGCATCGCCGGAGGCGCGTTCATCGTCCTGGCCAGCACCCTCAGCTCCGTCGGCGGCATCCCGCTGGCCGCCCTCGCCCTCATTGTCGGCATCGACCGGCTCCTGAACGAAGGCCGCGTCTTCATCAACGTCCTGGGCAACGCAATGGCAGCTGTCGTCGTCGGCAAATGGGAAAAGGACTTCGACCCGGAACAAGCCCGCAAAGCCCTGCACGCCGCCGGCCAGAAAAAGCCCGCCATCGAGTCAAAGACACCGGCCTCCGTGGAAGCGGACAAGATCGAGGTCCACTAACACCGCATCACGCAGGGCCGCCGCGCAACCGCGGCGGCCCTGACCGCGTAAACAAGTAAGCCCACAGGGGCGGAACGCATCCGTATCAAACAACAAGAGGAACCTACCAGCACCATGGCCGGCCGCATCCTGATCACCACCGACTACCTCCACCCGGGAGACGCCGTTGACCGGCTCCTGCGCGGGCACGGCCTGGAACCGGTCTACGCACCCTCCCGGGGGCCACGGACCCCGGAGGAACGCCGATCACTCTTCGACGGAATCTCCGGCGCGATCCTCGCCAGCGAACCCGTGACCGCCGACATGCTCACCGGCGCCGGGTCCCTGAAAGTCATCGCCCGCAGCGGCGTGGGCTACGACTCCATCGACGTCGAGGCCGCCGCAGCCCACGGAGTCAGGGTCTGCAACGCGCCCGGAACAAACCACCACTCGGTCGCCGAACTGGCCATCGGACTGATCATCATGGCCGCACGCCGCCTCCTGGAGGTCACCGCCGCCGTTCGCCAGGGTGGCTGGCCCCGGGAAGCCGGCCATGAGCTCCGGGGTTCCAGCCTGGGAATAGTCGGCTACGGCCCCAGCGGACGCGCCACCGCAAACCTGGGCGCAGCGCTCGGCATGAACGTCCTGGTCAGCACCTCCCACCCGGACCCAGCAAACACCACGTTCCAGTACACGGATCTCGACACCGTCATCGCCGGCTCCGACTACCTCTCCCTGCATACCCGCGGAGGCCAAAGCACCGGCAAACTCATCGACGCGCCCCGGCTGCAAACAATGAAACCCACCGCAGTCCTTATCAACACTGCCCGCGGCTCCCTCGTGGACGAAGAGGCCCTGGCCAAAGCACTCTCCGACGGCACCATCGCCGGCGCCGCGCTGGACGTACTCGAGAGCGAACCCCTACCCGACGACAGCCCCCTACGCGGCCTGGACAACCTGCTCATCACCTCCCACCTCGCCGGACAAACGATCGAGGCACGGGCACGGGCCGGCCTCGCTGCCGCACACGCCGTCATCGACGTCCTCGAAAACCGCGAACCGGCCCACCCGGTCGACCGCTAACCCCGCACACCCAACAAAGACGAAGAAGGATCCTGATGTCGAAACCCCACCGCATCGCAGTCATTCCCGGCGACGGAATCGGCACCGAAGTCGTGCCCGAAGGGCTGCGCGTCCTGGACGCCGCAGCATCAGCCTTCGACCTCAACCTCACATACGAGCACTTCGACTACGCCTCGGCTGACTACTACAGCCGGCACGGCAAAATGCTGCCCGACGAGTGGTTTGAGGAACTAAACCAGTTCGATTCCATCTTCTTCGGCGCCGTCGGCTGGCCCGACGTCGTCCCCGACCACGTTTCGCTGTGGGGAAGCCTGCTGCAGTTCCGCCGCCATTTCGACCAGTACGTCAGCCTGCGCCCGGTCAAGCTCCTTCCCGGGGTGCCCAGCCCCCTCACCGGCCGGGTCCCCGGCGACGTGGACTTCTACGTCGTGCGCGAAAACACCGAAGGCGAATACTCCAGCATCGGTGGCAAAATTTTCGAAGGCACCGACCGCGAAACCGTGGTCCAGGAAACCGTCATGACCCGCACCGGCGTGGACCGTATCCTCAAGTACGCCTTCGACCTGGCGCAAAGCCGGCCCAAGAAGCACCTGACCTCCGCCACGAAGAGCAACGGCATCTCCATCACCATGCCCTACTGGGACGAACGCGTGGAAGCCATGGCGAAGGGTTTCACGGACCTGAAGGTCGACAAGTACCACATCGACATCCTGGCCGCTAACTTCGTTATGCACCCCGACTGGTTCGACGTCGTGGTCGCCAGCAACCTCTTCGGCGACATCCTCTCCGACCTCGGACCGGCCTGCACCGGAACCATCGGCATCGCACCCAGCGGAAACATCAACCCCGAACGCAAATTCCCCAGCCTTTTCGAACCCGTCCACGGCTCCGCACCGGACATCGCCGGCAAAGGCATCGCCAACCCCATCGGCCAGGTCTGGTGCGCCGCCATGATGCTGGACCACCTGGGAGAACCCAAAGCCGCCGCCGCCATCACCACCGCCATGGAAACCGTGCTCGCCACCGGACAGCAAGCACTCACACCGGACATGGGCGGCAATGCCACCACAGAGGAACTGGGCAAAGCAGTGGCATCGGCCCTGACCGCATCATGACCCCCTCGACTGGCCCCAGCAACGGGCGCACACCCGCCTTCGGAGAGCGGATCATGCTCCGCCAGCACCTCCACTGGCGCCGGCTCATCGGAGAGACCGTCCAGATCCACGAGCACGGCCACATCATCCGCACCGGAACCGTGGATGACGCCATGGCAGACTCCACAGCGCTCTGGATCGCAGGCGACGCCGCCCAACCACGCACCATGTACGAAGCCGCACACGGGATCGAAGTGTGGGCCCACCCGGAAGAAGCCGAAGACGGGCTCTGCTACCGGATGACATCCACATCATCACAGAACTGATCTAGCACGGAGACCCATGACGCAGCCCACCTACATGCCCCAAAGCACCGACGACACCTCCTACTCCACCCCCGTGCCAGGCAATGTGCTTCCGGGCTTCATCCCCGAACGCAATATCCCAGCAGAGATCGCCCGCTCCTGGCTGCTGGTCAATGCCATGAAGCCGGAGCTTTTCGACCAGTCGGCTGTCTCCCGCGCTGACTCGGTCATCCTGGATATTGAAGATGCGGTGGACCCCTCCCAGAAGGACCAGGCCCGCGGCAACGTGATCGACTGGCTCACTGCCGGCGGCAAGGCCTGGGTCCGGATCAACGACGCCACCAGCCCGTTCTGGGCCGATGACCTCGCGGGCCTCCGCGGCACCCCCGGCCTGCTGGGCGTCATGCTCGCCAAGACCGAATCCGCCGACCAGGTCACCGAGAGCTTCCACCGCATGGACGGCAAAACCCCCGTGATCCCCCTGGTGGAATCCGCCCTCGGCATCGAGGAAGCCAACCACATCGCCAAGGCCCAGGGCGCGTTCCGCCTGGCCTTCGGCTCCGGTGACTTCCGCCGCGACACCGGCATGGCCGCCACCCCGGAGGCCATGGCCTACCCGCGGGCCAAGCTCGTGGTCGCCAGCCGCGTGGGCAACCTGCCCGGCCCCATCGACGGCCCCACGGTCGGCACCAACCACCCGATCCTGCGCGAGCAGACCGGCATCACCGTGATGATGGGCATGACCGGCAAGCTGTGCCTGGCCATCGACCAGACCCCGGTCATCAACGAGGTCATCAGCCCCACCCCGTCGGACGTCGCCTGGGCCACCGACTTCATGAACGACTTCGAAGCCAACGGCCGCGTCATCCGTGACGGCTCCGACCTGCCCCGCCTGGGCCGCGCCGAGAAGATCATGAAACTCGCCGTAGCCTTTGGCGTGCATCCGGCACACTAACGCCCGCGCGGACGCCTGCATAGGGCGACCAAAGCGAACAACCACCCTTCGCACGTCCGACCCCACTGCCGTAATCAGCAACCAAGATCATGAGGAGAGAACGAATGGGTTACGCAAACTACCGATATAAGGGTCACAACTACCTTGGCGAAGTTCACGGCGAACACCTCATCCCGCTGGCCGGGCTCACCGACATCGGATCGGAAACCTCCGCCGGTCTCCTTGCCAGTGCCGCCCGTCTGGGGGAATCACGGGTTCCCATATCCGAAGTCACCCTGCGCGCGGCGTCACCAAGGGCCGGCAAGATCCTCTGCGCGGGCCTGAACTACAAAGACCATGCCGACGACACCAGCATGGCCGCCTTTCCCGTCCTCTTCCCCAAGTACACATCCACCCTCATAGGACCTGCCGACGACATCATCCTTCCCCCGGAATCCACCCAGGTCGACTTCGAGGGCGAACTCGCCGTCATCATCGGCAAGACAGGCCGCCGCATCGCCGAACAGAACGCCATGGACCACATCCTTGGCTACTGCGTCTCCAACGACGTCACCATGCGCGACTTCCAGAACAAGTCCCACCAATGGCTGCAGGGCAAGATCTGGGACAACACCACCCCGCTCGGCCCGCACATCGTCACACCCGCAGAAACCGACATCAGCAAGGCTGGCATCAGCACCACCCTGAACGGGGAAGTCGTCCAAAAATCGGATCTCTCCCACCTGATCTTCAGCATCCCCACACTCATCGCCACCATCTCCGAATTCACCACACTGGAACCAGGGGACGTCATCCTCACCGGCACACCAGCCGGAGTCGGATACCGCCGAGACCCCCAACTGTTCCTCAAAGACGGTGACACCGTAACCGTGACCGTGGAAGGGGTCGGCAGCATCACCAACACCGTCAGAGCAGAGACCACCTGACGCATACCTCGTGCGGTTTGACGATAGCTGGCGGCGTTCTGGGTTCGGTCGGGTGTCGCTAGTTCTTTGTGACGACGACGCCGCGGCGGAGCTGATGATCGGCACCGCACGCCGGCACGAAGAACCCAGTCTGGCCGGGCTAGTCGCGATGGTTGTATTCGAACCGTTCGATGATAACGCTGCCACTGGTTGCCGCCAGCCCGATAACGCGGCCAGTGAACCCGCCCGCGACCTCGGTGGAAAGATACGGGCCATCTATTCGGGCGAGTGTCGTCAGCTGGCCGTGCTCACGAAAGCCCAAACTGACTTCGTCCGGCCCGGTATTCTTGCCCGGTTGGCCCGCCAAGCGTTGATCGGGATGGCCGAATTCCACGAATCGATCAATCCGGAACTGACGAGAGAGGCACGCGCCGACTCCATCGTGTTCAGGTCCGACAAGTGACCAGCTGATGCGATAGGCGATCCCGCCTGGGGGCGCCGGCTCCTTCTCTGAACCCGCCTGGGTGTCTCATAGCCTCAGTGTCTCGAAACGCTAGGGTTGAGAGGCTCCTACTCCAATCGGAGCAATTGGCCCAGTGAGGTGATTCCTCCGTCGCTTCACCCACCGCTGGAGGTGGTCTTGGCGAAGGCTGTAAAGGGCGTTCCTCCGCCTGCAGCGTTGCCTGGCCAGATGCTTTTCGAGCCGAAGTTCCGACGGCTATCGGGTCCTAATTACTCGTGAAGTAGCGCAAAACGAGCACAACTCGTCCGGCGAGGGAAGCAACTGAATTCGGCACAGGACCCGATACTGCTGTTTGGTTCTGGCACTTTCGGTGGCGGTATCCAGCATAAGCGGGTCGCCCTGGATCAGACCACGTGAGTGGTCTTGAACCACGTCGGCATACTGAGTCGTATCATCCTGCGCCTAGTAGCTGGCCGATAAGGGCCACACACGCTCTGCCACCCGCGACATCCACCGGGCGGGGCAGTTCAGCCCTGGTAGGCCTCCTGCTGGTTGGTGCCGCATCGGCCACCGAAACCATCCTGCAGACGCCCTGCTTCCCTTAATGAGTAGGGCTTCGCGAGCACGTTCATCGTGTGCCCGTCTCTCAGCGGTTGTATCTCTGAAGCCGCGCGGCTTCACGTCCACATATAGTGCCCGCGAACCTGCAGATGTAGGACCGGAGTGGGGGAATGCTCACTGCTACACTCTGCTCATGATCGGGCTTCCCCTCGCGGGAGACGGGCTGGTGCACGCCGGCTTGTTAGGGCTGGGAATCCTCGCAGCCCTGCTGTTCTACGCTTACGAAAAGCGCCGCAGAGGTCTCACCGATCCCCGGCTATGGCCCATTGCAGGTTTCGCCATCGCTTTCGGAGCCATCGGCTCAAGGGTCCTCACATGGGATGTTTCGCGGCAAGTCTCCCTGGCGGACTGGTGGGGCAACGGCGACCGCAGCATCCTCGCGGGCCTTGTGGGCGCGTGGTTCGGGGTCCATCTGGGCAAGCGGCTGACAGGTTACCGGGAGTCCACTGGGGATTTGCTTGCGCCCGCTGTCGCTTTGGCGTTGATCCTCGGGCGCGTCGGGTGTCTCCTGACTGAGTTGCCCGGCACCCCGACCGGGGGCGCATGGGGGATAACGTTGACGCCCGGGCAGACTGCCATGTTGGGTGGAGTTCCCGGGGTCGGGCTCCACCCCTCCTTTGCCTATGAAATCGTGTTCCATGTGGCCGCGTTCGCGCTCATGTGGCGTTACCGGGACCGCCTGCCCCGGTCCGGCGACCTCTTCATCTGCTACGTAACCTCCTACGCCCTGTTCCGTTTCGGAGTCGAATTCGTCCGCGGCAATGAGTTGCTCTGGCTGGGGATGAGCCGTCCCCAGTGGTTCCTCCTGGTGGTTCTCCCCCTGCTGCTCTGGCGAATGCTGCGGGTATTCGGGAGGCCTCTCCGCCCCAAGTTGGAGGAAAGAGCAGCATGAGAAAGGACAACCTATCGCCTCAGGAAAAGGAGGAGCCGCCTGAACCAGGGCTCGGCCCTATGGGGTTCGGAGTTCTGTTGGGGACTGTTGCCCTTTTTGGCATGGCCTTCCTCGCTGGGCCTGCAGCGTTAATACCAATCGCCGTCTATCTGGTAGTGGCGATTGTGCTGGCGGTCCGGCCACGCACGTCCCGCTGGGGCGCGGGGCTGCTGATTGGCCTGGGAATCTTCACCTTGGCTGGCGCTGGAATCTGCGTCGGATACCTCGCGCAGGTAAGGCCCTGAGATGAATCCGTCCCCGTTCTCTTCCCGGCAGGCTCTGCCCGGCCCGGGCCAGCCGCTCTGCGGGGACCGCATTCCGGTTCGGCGTCGAATTCGTGCGCAGCAACGAGCTGCTCTGGTGGAGGCTGAGCCGTCCCCAATGGTTCCTCATGATGATTCTCCCCCTGCTGTTCTGGCGGATGCTGCGGGATTCGGGAAACCACTCCGCCCAAAGTTGGAAAGAAGAGTGGCATGAGCGATGACAACCCCGAAGAGGCTTGGAGCCCACTGCCACCGCCCCGGGAAGAGGAGCCGCCCCCTGAACCAAGACGTGGCTCCATGGTGCTCGGCATCCTGCTGGGCGCTGTTGCCCTTTATGCCCTCTATTTCGGGACAACAGCTGGCATTGCTCCGGATGAAGGGTACAAGACCTTCCTCGCTGGGCCTGCAGCGCTAATACCAATCGGCGCGTATCTGGCAGTAGCCGGTGCCCTGGCAATCCGGCCACGCACGTCCCGGTGGGGTGCGGGGCTGCTGATTGGCCTGGGGATCTTCATCCTGGTCGGCGGCGGGATCTGCGTCGGATACCTCGCACAGATGAGTAGGCGGATATGAGCCCGTCTCCATTTACTTCCCGGCAGGCGCTGCCGGGACCCGGCCAGCCGCTGCGCGGGGACCGCATCCACCGGTACGTCACAGCCTTCTGTCCCCACTGCCACGAGACAAACCCCCCGCTTGCCCAGGTGCGGCGCCTCTCCGGCGCGCTGCTAATCCGCGAGGACCGGGTCTGGCTCGAACGCGGCTGCCCGGATCACGGCCTCGTCAGCACCCTGTATGACGAGTCTCCCGAAATCCTGCGCTACCTGGAGAAATGGCAGGCGCCGACCAAACAACACGTCCCTGACCAGGCCGGCAATTACCGGCAGATACCGGAGGCTTACGCCTATGGACTGCCCGCCATGCAGACGCAGCACACCTGCATCCTCCTGCAGGACATCATCGAGCACTGCAACCTGCGCTGCCCCACCTGCTTCACCGCCTCCGGCCCCCAACTGCAGGGAGTCGCGCCGCTCAGCGAAGTGCTCGCGAACATCGACACCCGGCTTTCCCGTGAAAACGGGCGGCTGGACGTGCTGATGCTCTCCGGCGGCGAGCCGACGCTTTATCCCCACCTGGCCGAACTGCTGGATGAGCTCGTGGCCCGGCCGATCGTCCGGATCATGGTGAACAGCAACGGCATGCTGATGGCCACCGACGACGACCTGCTCGCACTGCTGGCCAGGCACCGGGACCGCGTTGAGGTGTACCTCCAATACGACGGCCCGTCCAAAGAAGCATCCATCCACCACCGGGGAGGAGACCTGACCCGCTTCAAAGATATGGCCATTGCGCGCCTGTCCGAGGCGGGTGTTTTCACCACCCTGACGATGACGGCGGCCCTCGGTGTCAACGATGGTGAGGTCGGCGCCGTCGTGATGAGGGCCTTGGAAACACCGTTCGTGGGTGGGGTTGCGCTGCAGCCGGTGTTCGGTTCGGGGCGCGGCCACGGCATCGACCCCCTGGACCGGCTCACCCACACAGGCGTGCTGGAACGGCTCGGGGAGCAAACGGCAGGGGTGGTCTCATGGCACGACCTGACAGCACTCCCGTGCTCACATCCGCATTGCGCATCCGTGGGCTACATGCTGAAGGACGACTCAGGGGTCTGGCGTTCCCTGACAGCCCTCATCGGGCACGACCAGCTGCTCGCCTGGCTGGAACTTAATCCTGACAGCATCGCCAACCGCATCGCCGACAGCGCGATCCCGCTCGAGCTGCGCAACCTCATGAAGTCCTCCCTGCTGGACCTGCTGAGCGAGCAGTCCTCGCTGTCCCACCCGCGGACTATGGATCTTTGGAAGAGCATCTGCACCCAGTGCGACCTCGGCATCGGCACGCTCACCACACTGGCTGCCGGTAAGCTTCCAGGACAGCAACAGCGGCTGCGTCGACTCCTCGGCGAACGAATCACCCGGATCATGGTCAAGCCCTTCATGGACATCTCGACCATGATCGAGGAACGGCTCACGCAATGCTGCGTCCATGTGGGAACCAAGAGCGACGCCGGCGATCACCAGTGTGCTCCGTTCTGCGCCGTCCAGGCCTGGCCTGCCCTGGCACGGCAACGAATGAGCACAGCCACGGGCACACGGCTTCTCCCGGTCCGCCAAGTCTGAGTCAGCGATAAGGAGGAATGATGAGTTCAGCTTCTGATGCCCGGCGTATTGCAGCCGGGCCATCGCCGTCGCAACTGATGCGCTTCAAGCACGCGGGCCCGCACGGACACAGACCTGACCCCGAAGCGGATCCTCAGGCCCCGCCGCCCTTCGATCCGCTGCGGCTCTGCATCTTCGCCACCATTGCCCTGCTCGGCTGGGCGGCCGGTCCCCTGGCACTGGCCGTGTTCGCTGCAGTCGGATTCACAGGCTATTGGAAAGCCCGACGGCGGGGCCTGACGAAGTCGAAGTGCTACCTCCGCGATACGAGGCTGGTCCTGGCCTACCTGGGCGTCCTGTTAGCGGCCGGGTTGTGGGGGCTATATTCGCTGGCAGCTCAACTGTTCGGCTTCTAAAACCAACAACAGCGGGCTGTCATCAAGTGCTCTTGACCCAGGTCGCGGTCCGCCTCGCGGGCGGCACTTAGTGCCTCCTCCTGATCTTGCAGCCTGGCTTGCAGTTCTTGGATCTCGTTCTGCAGTGTGTGGTTCTGTTCCTCGACGACTCCGTCTTCCTCAACACAGCTGGCGAGGGAAGTGTCTCGCCAGAGATTCCCCATCTAGCACGGTGGCGGACGTACTTGATGCGCTGATGATGAAAGGCAGCTTCAGCTCGAGGAGATGGGGACTATGATCCGGGCGTTGCACGCGAAAGCGGCCGAAAACCGAGTGAGGCAGAGCTGCTGTTTCCTTGGGCACGCGGTGCGGTTGATCGAGCACGGGTGGCAACAAGGATTACTTCCCAAAAGCGGCTTCGAATCGAATTAGTTGGGTTTCAGATGGGTTGCTGCCCTAAAACACCAGCAGGCCAGAGGCGACGTGCCTCTGACCTGCGTAAACGGTGGGCCCTGTGGGGCTCGAACCCACGACCCACGGATTAAAAGTCCGATGCTCTACCAACTGAGCTAAAGGCCCCTGCCGGCCAGTCAAACACGCTGTGTCTGCCCGTCCGGCCCAATCCATTTCTGGACGTTAACACTCTAACCCATGGTTCCGGCGTCTTCGCACACGCCCCGGGCGCCGTCGTCGGCCGCTTTGCCCCCTCGGCAAAAGCACTTCCTGCGGCCACCGGACAAGCCCGGCAGATGCTCGATTTCGGCATGGGCACAGGAGTAGCGTGGGGGGCATGAGCGAGCAAGCAGGAACCAGTCCGTACGGCGGCAGCAACCGGCACCATAAGCCCAAGCCTTTCGCCCCAATGGATTTCGAACCCTTCGCCGGCGGGGCCGATCCCGCCCGCGTGTCCGAGGCCGCCCACCTTGCCGCGCAGGCCCTGGTCCGCCACGGCCGCGACAGCGATGATCCCGTGGTGACCGAACGCCTGGTGAAGCTCGCCGATGAACAGGGGCTGGAGGCCATTGCCGAAATGTGGGCCGAGAGTCCCGCCCGTTCCCTTCCCGGCGCACTGTGGCGGCTCTACGCGCTGCGCGCCGCCACAGTCCAGGACCCGGAACGCATCTCGGTCTACTTCCGCGCGGGCAAAGACACTGCCCAGGTCTCCAACGTGGTGGCCGGCGCGGCTGAACCGCCGGGCGCGGAAGAAATGCGCACCATGGCGGATGCCATCCTTTCCGGGGCGTTCGACGGCGATTTCGACGTCGCGCTGGAACGCTCCGCTGCCTTCTGCCGCGTGGTGGCGCTCGGCCAGGCCACCCTTGCCGATGGCGCCGACCATGCCAACGAGGCCCACGCCAGCAAGCTGACCCGCAACTCCCACCAGCTGGTGAAGACCGCCGAGGACCTGGAACACGCCGCCAACGCGTGGCGCCTGGGTGAACTGGACTGAGTTCCCTGAGTGACTGGCTTCTTTGCTGGATTGGGCCTCATTGATACCGGCGGACCGGTTTTCCGGGACAGGCCGGGCCCGCGCTGTCAAGATTGACTTGGGCCCAGTGAAGTAGAAGACTGAAATCGGTGCCGAGCCGCGAAACCCCCGGGCTTCAACAATTAGCCGCCTAGAGCGGCCTACCGCCGAGAGGCGTATCCGGTTCGGCACCATTTTTCTGCCCTCTTCCAGGAGTCCAATTCCGGGGCCGCTGTAACGGGCCGGTAGAGTAGGCGACAGTTGCGCGCCGGGGTCAAGTCACACGGCAGCAACCCCCGCCTTGATAAGTCCCCGGAGACCGGTAAACACGTGAAGCTGCGCCTTTTTCCCCAGGAGCCCGCAGGGCTGAACCTGCTCTCACAGATGGCACACCAGATCGTGCTGGCCAGTGCCACCCTGGCCGAAATACTCGGGGTACCCGCGGACGAGCACGGCAAGCTCGTGGAGGACATGCACAACCACGAGGCCAAGTCCGCCGAACTGCATTTCGCATTGCTGACCCACATGCGCACCAGCTTTGTGAACCCACTCCCCCGCGAGGACATGTACGCCCTGTCCCGGTACCTCAACGAGGCCATGGAGAAGATGGATGCCGCCGCGGAGCTGGTGGCCCTGTACAAGCTGGACCGCCTGCCCAGGCGCGCCGCGGACCAGTTGGAGATCATCAGCCGGCAGGCAGACCTGACGGTGGACGCCATGCGCAGGCTCAACAACCTGGATGACCTCGAGGACTACTGGATCGAGATCCTGCGCCTGGCCCAGCGCGCCGAGCGGACCCACCGGGTCTGGGTGGCGGACATGATCGCGGAGATGAAGTGGGCGCAGTACTCCCGCAACCGGGATATTGCCAACCAGCTGGTGGAGGTCACCAAGGACATGCGGCGGGTGGCCACCCAGGTAGGCAGCATCATCGTCAAGGAATCCTGAGGTGGCGGCAGTCATCTTCGCCGCGGTGGTGCTGCTGGCCGCGGTGTTTGCCTTCCTCAACGGCTTCCGCGACGCTTCCAACTCGGTTGCCCTTGCCGTCCGGAACCGCGCCCTTACCCCCAGCGTCGGCGTGCTCCTTGCCGCGTTCTTCAACTTCGTCGGCGCCCTCCTGAGCGCCCTGCTCGCCGTCGCCGCCAGCCAGACCTGGATCAACCTTCCGGCCGGTACTGACGGACTCACCATCCTCGTGGCCGGGCTGGCCAGCGCCTGCGTCTGGGGCCTTCTGATGTGGCGGCGCGGCATCCCCGCTTCCTCCACCCATGCACTTGTGGGCGGGCTTGCCGGGGCCGGCCTGGCCAGCCTCGCCATCGGCGGACCGGGGGTGGCCGGGGTGGACCAGTCACTGCTGTTCCAGGTGGTCCTGCCGCTGGTGCTGTCTCCGCTCGTGGCCTACAGCGGTTCCTTCCTCCTGGTCTATCCGGCCACGTGGGTGGCCCGGTACACCCAGCCGAATGTCGTCAACCAGCGCTTCCGCCGGGGCCAGGCCGTTGCCGCCGGCGCAGTGGCCTTCGGCCACGGCCTGCAGGACGGACAGCGCGTCAGCGCCGTGCTGCTGCTGGCCCTCCTGGCGGCAGGCTATTCCGACGGCGGGATCCCCACCTGGGTGGCAGGGCTCTCCGCGGTGATGATGACGGCCGGGACGCTCTTCGGAGGATGGCGGATCTCGCACACCATCGGATACAAAATCACCAGGATCGACCCCCTGCGCGGATCCGTGGCCCAAACCTTCAGCGCCCTGATGCTCTTTGTGGGCGCCATCGGGCTTCACTGGCCGCTCTCCACCACCCACACCGTAACGGCCGGCGCCCTGGGCGCGGGGGAGAACCAACATTTTTCGGTGACCAACCGGAAGCTGGTCATCCGGATCCTGTGGCTCTGGGCGCTGACCCCCCTTGCCACCTGCGCCCTGGCATTCGTGCTCGCGCTGGCCCTCTCCCCCATAGCTGTTTAGCCTGCACCGTTTGGGCCGTGGAGCCGAGTTGGAGCCGCCCTGTACAGGGGCACTGCCGTGACGTACATTCGGTAATGCGCCCCCGGCCAATGGTGCTGCCGGGGACCGGCGTCCGCGCCGCGTGCAGGGCCGCGGACGAGCGCCGCTGCAGCAACACGGCGGCCTGGATGCACAACGCGGAAAAGAGCAGGCGTCATGTCTCCCTCCTATTCCCGGCGCCCCCTGCCACAGCCACTGCAAGTTCAGTGCGAGGCCTGCGGAACCGGGCACCACCTGACCATTCACGCCATCACGGCAATCGGCGCCGCCGGCGGGGACCTGGTCACGGTGTCCTACACCTGCGACGACTGCAACCTCTTCCAGGAACACACCGCTTTCGCCACCGACGTGGCCGCCGCATTGAACCAGGTCCGCTGGATGGCCAAGGTGATCCTCTTCGGGGACGAGTACATCCACTGCGGCTATCCCATGGAGGAAGCGGAGTACGAGGTTGAGCGGCTCTGCTACCGCAGCAGCAACACGGGCAGCGGCCTCAATGCCGTGTCCCTGCCCACCCGGGTGCTGCGCTGCCATTGCGGGTTCCAGCTGGAAGTCCCGGAGTAACCTACGGAACGGGCACCTTGCTAAACCTGGACGCCGGCCGGACCGCCGGCTGCGGGCACCAGGACGGCTGACAGCTCGTCCGGCGTCAGGTTCCCCGCCGTGCACAGTTCATCGTGAGCCACTCCTGCGGCGGAGGCTCTGCGGACCGCTTGCCGCAGGGACTCCAGGGCGTTGTCCAGTTCCCACTGCATGCTCTCAAGGTGCGAACTGGTTCGCCACACCTCCGAGAGGACATCCCCCTCTTCCTGCACGACTGCCGCGGCCGGCCCGAGGTGGGACTCAAGCTCCGGGACCAGAGGACCCGCGGCAAGGGGTCCAGCCAGGCCGGCGGCTGCGGCAAATCCCTGCACCGCTGACCCGGGCTCAGGCACGGAAACCGAAAGCCGGGGGCCCAGGGGGTTGCTGGCCGTCTGCGTCATGGCAAAACTCCTCAAACTGCTTACTACTGGTTCCGGAAGTATCCGGCTGAGCGTACTAACGTTTCAGCAGAACGCCAACAAGAGCAGTGCCTACCCAAAACGTCCCGAGACGTAGTCCTCAGTCGCTTTTTGCACGGGGTTGCTGAAGATGGTGTGGGTGTCCCCGTACTCGATCAGCTTGCCCGGCTTGCCGGTGCCCGCAATGTTGAAGAACGCCGTCCTGTCAGATACGCGCGCCGCCTGCTGCATGTTGTGGGTCACGATCACCACCGTGTACTGGTCCTTGAGTTCATTGATCAGGTCCTCGATAGCCAGTGTGGAGATGGGGTCAAGGGCGGAGCAGGGCTCGTCCATGAGGATCACCTGCGGCTCCACGGCGATGGCGCGGGCAATGCAGAGGCGCTGCTGCTGGCCGCCGGAGAGGCCGGAACCGGGCTTCTCCAGCCGGTCCTTGACCTCGTTCCACAGGTTGGCGCCCTTGAGTGAGCGCTCCACCAGGACATCGGCCTCGCCCTTGGAGATCTTCTTGTTGTTCAGCTTGACGCCGGCCAGTACGTTGTCCCGGATGGACATGGTGGGGAACGGGTTGGGGCGCTGGAAGACCATGCCGATCTGCGAGCGCACGGTCACGGGGTCCACCCCGGGGCCGTAGAGGTTGTCGCCGTCCAGCAGGACCTCACCCTCCACGCGGGCTCCCGGGATGACCTCGTGCATGCGGTTCAGGGTGCGGAGGAAGGTGGACTTTCCGCAGCCGGACGGGCCGATGAACGCGGTGACGGACTTGGCCTCGATGTTGATGCTGACGTCCTCCACGGCGAGGAAATCGCCGTAGTACACGTTCAGGTCCTTGACGTCGATGCGCTTAGACATGGTGTTCCTTCACTTGCTGGGTGTGGTTGAAGTCTAGATCCGCCCCGGGAGGGCGGAGCCGGTCAGCGGCCGGTCTGGTTACCGGCCCGCTTTGGGGGCGAAGATCCTGGCGATCAGGCGGGCCACCAGGTTCAGGACCATCACCAGGATGATCAGCACCAGCGCCGCACCCCAGGCCCGCTGCGAGGACGGGTCCGGGTTGGAGGGCGAGGTGGGGTTGAGGATCTGGGTGTAGATGTATGTGGGCAGCGACGCCATCCAGCCGCCGAAGACGTTGGAATTGATGCTGGTGGCAAACCCGGCGGTGACCAGGATGGGCGCCGTCTCGCCGATGACCCGGGCGATCGCCAGGGTGACGCCGGACGCAATGCCGGAGATCGCCGTCGGAATCACCACCTTGAGGATGGTCCGCCACTTGCGGACGCCCAGGGCGTAGGCGGCTTCGCGGAGTTCGTTGGGGACGATCTTGAGCATTTCCTCGCTCGAGCGGACCACCACGGGGATCATCAGCACCGAAAGCGCGACCGCCGCCACCGCACCGGTCTTGGTTCCCGGGCCCATGACCACGAAGAAGAACGCGGCGGCGAACAGGCCCGCCACGATGGAGGGGATGCCGGTCATGACGTCCACGAAGAAGGTAATGGCCCTGGCCAGTTTGCCGTCCTGGCCATACTCCACCAGGTAGATGGCCGTGAGCAGCCCCACCGGAACGGAGATCACGGTGGCCAGCAGGGTGATCTGCACGGTGCCCAGGAGGGCGTGGTAGATGCCGCCCAGCACGGGGCCGCCGCTTTCCACGGCCTTGTTGTCGAAGGCGCCGGTGACCCCGTTCATGGAGGTGGTGAGGAACCCGGGGGTGATGAGCCCCGGCACGCCGTTGACCAGCACGGTCCAGATCACCGAAACCAGGGGCAGCAGCGCCACCAGGAACGAGCCCACCACCAGGCAGGTGGCCAGCTTGTCCTTGGCCTTGCGGGAGCCTTCCACGGCGGCACTCCAGGACACGAGGCCGATCGTGAACAGCAGTGCCGAGACCAGCCCCCACCCGAACGCGTTGAAGCCGAGCAGCGCCAGGATGGCGGCACCCACGATCAGGGCCGCGCCCAGAACGGCGTAGGGGGCGTACTTGGGGAGCTGGCCCTTGGTGAGTGCGGACCGCTTGCTGCGGACCGGGGTAAGCGTGGAGGTCATTTAGTTGGCTCCCGAGAATTCTTTGTGCCGGGTGATGACCCAGCGGGCGATCATGTTCACTGCCAGGGTGATGATGAACAGCACCAGGCCGGCAGCGATCAGGGTGCTCACCTTGAGCCCGCTGGCTTCGGGGAAGTTCAGCGCGATCTCGGCAGCGATGGTCTGGTTTCCGGACTGGATCAGGCTGGCCGTCAGGGCGCCTGAGGACAGCACCAGGGCTACGGCCATGGTTTCGCCCAGCGCGCGGCCCAGGCCCAGCATGACGGCGCTGATGATGCCCGGGCGGGCGAAGGGCAGCACGGCCATCTTGATCATTTCCCAGCGTGTGGCGCCCAGGGCCAGCGCAGCTTCCTCATGCAGCTTGGGGGTCTGCAGGAAGATCTCGCGGGACAGGGAGGTGATGATCGGCAGGATCATGACCGCCAGGACGATGCCCGCGGTGAGGATGGTCTTGCCGGTGGTGGAGGCAGGGCCCTGGAAGATGGGGAGCCAGCCCATGTTTGCCGCGAGCCAGCCGTATGCCGGCGAAATTTCCTTGGCCAGGAATGCGGCACCCCAGGCACCGTAGACCACTGACGGGATGGCGGCGAGGAGATCCACCACGTAGCCGAGTCCGGAGGCCAGTCCGCGGGGCGCGAAGTGCGAGATGAACAGCGCCACTCCGATGGCGATGGGCGTGGCGATCACCAGGGCAATGACGGCGGCGATGAGGGTGCCGATCACGATGGGCCCGATGTAGGCGAAGAAGCCCTGGCCGCCCTGGATTTTGTCGGCAGGCGCGGTCAGCGCGGGAATTGCCTGGACCACCAGGAAGAGTGCGACGCCGAAGAGGACGGCGAGGATCAGGCACCCGGCTGCCAGCGCGGCGCCGGAAAAGACTTTGTCCCCGGCGCGCCCGGCGCCCTGGGTACTGGTCAGGGAGGTGGCGGTCATTCGACGGCCCTTCGATTCGTTGCTGGATTGAGGAGGGTGCAAAGCCAAGTTCCCCGCGCTGCCTTTCCGGCAGGCGGGGAACCCGGTTTAGCAGCGTTGGCTAGGACTTGGCCTTGATCGAGTCGATGGCCTTGGCGGCCTTGGCTGCGAGGTCCGAGGACAGCGGAGCGGACTTGGCCGACTCTGCTGCGGCCTTCTGGCCTTCTTGGGAAACCACGTAGTTCTCGAAGGCCTTGACCAGGTCAACGGTCTCCTGCTTGTCGTACGTGCTGCACAGGACGTGGAAGGACACCAGGACGATCGGGTAGGCGCCTTCGATGGTGGTCTTGCGGTCCAGCTTGATGGACAGGTCGTTGGCGGCGCGGCCCTCGACCGGCTTGCCCGCGTCCACTGCCTTGGCTGCGGCATCGGCGGAGATCTTGGTGAAGGACTCGCCCACCTTGATCTGGGCCACGCCCAGCTTGCCGCTGACGGCGGAGTCATCCGCGTAGGTCACGGCACCGGGGGTGTCCGTGACGGTCTTGACCACGCCGGAGGTTCCCTTGGCGTTCTCACCCTGGAGGCTGGCGGGCCAGATGCCGGCGGCCTTGTCCGTCCAGACGTCGGAGGCTGCGGCGGCCAGGTAGTCGGTGAAGTTCTGGGTGGTGCCCGAGTCGTCGGAGCGGTTCACCGGGGTGACCTTCAGGTCCGGCAGCGCGACGCCGGCGTTCAGGGCGGCGATGGCGGGGTCGTTCCACTTGGAGATCTGGCCGCGGAAGATCTTGGCCACGGTGGTGGCGTCCAGCTTCAGGTCCGTGACGCCGGGAACGTTGAATGCCACGGCGATCGGCGAAATGTAGACCGGTACGTTGATGGCGCCGTCGGGGCCGCAGACTGCCTTGGAGGAGGCGTATTCGTCATCCTTCAGGTAGGCGTCCGAGCCGGCGAACTGGGCCGAGCCGTCCAGGATCGCCTTGCGGCCCGCACCTGAGCCGTCCGGGGAGTACTGCACGGTGGCGCCGGAGTTGGCGGAGGCAAAGTTGGTCTTCCAGGCGTCCATGGCGGCGCCCTGCGCGGAGGAGCCGATGCCGGTCAGCGTGCCGGTAACCTTGGTGCCGCCGGCAGACTGGTTGCCGGCCGGCGCGGTGCCCGTGGCGTTGTCTGAACCGCATGCGGTGAGCGCGAGTGCGCCTGCCGCGATAACAGCGATAGCCGCGTGGCGGCCGAAGCGAAGTGCCTTCACTGGATATACCCCTTCCAGGGTTTTTTCAGGTGCGGGACAGGGCGGAGAACCCTGCTGCGCGATGCGTACGGTGTGTACCTTCTAGAAAGTTATGGGCCGCAGGTAACGGGATGGGCTGTCCAAAGTGAACGCAGGATTAACGACGGCGGCATATTGGCTGACAAATGCCGGGTCGCCATTGCGTGGATCACATGGGCGGCCCTAGTGCGCCGGCTGCCAAATAAACGGACGGGGCAGCAAATAGACTGGACGGCATGGCTCCAGCAGCAGGACTTTCAGCAGGCAGGCGGTTCCTGCACGGCCGCATCCGGACCGGGCTGATCCGGAGCCGGAACTCCCTGGTTCCCGCCATCCAGATGACCATCTGCGCGGTGGCGGCCTACGCCTTCGCCGAATACGTCCTGGGGCACAGCGGCCCGCTCTTCGCTGCAACGTCATCCCTGATCGCCCTGGGTTTTTCGCGCGAGCCGCGGCTGCGGCGGGTAGTGGAGGTTGGCCTTGGCTGCACCATCGGGATCGCGGTGGGCGACCTGCTCCTGCACTGGCTGGGCAGCGGCATCTGGCAGGCCGCCGTCGTCCTTCTCTTCTCCATCCTCCTGGCCCGCTTCCTGGACAGCGGCACCATCTTCACTACCCAGCTGGGGCTGCAGTCGCTGCTGGTGGTGCTGCTGCCGGCGCCCGCGGGCGGCCCGTTCACCCGCAGCATCGACGCTGTTGTGGGCGGCCTCTGCGCCCTGCTGGTGACCATTCTCATGCCCAAGGATCCGCGCCGGGAGCCGCGCCGTGACGTCCAGAAACTGCTGCACGAACTGGCCGAGGTGCTGCGGGAATGCGCCGGCGCGCTGGCCAACAGCGACTCAACACAGGCCTGGCACGCGCTGATCCGGGGCAGGAACTGCCAGCCCCTGGTGGATGCCATGCGCCAGTCGCTCCGGGCCTCCGGGGAGGTTGCAACGCTGGCGCCCGCCTACCGCCGGCACCGGGAGGAACTGGACCGGCTCAAGCAGTCGCTGGACTTCATCGACCTGGCGCTGCGCAACAGCCGCGTTTTTGCCCGCAGGCTCACCAGCGCCATCAACCATGCCGCCCTCTCGGACGAGGCGACGGACAGTATCGCGGAGGTGCTGCAGGAGACCGCTGCCGCGATTGATGAGCTTTCGCTGGGCCTTGCGGAATCGCACGACGGCGTACGCCGTGCCCACCTGCGCACTGCCCGGCGCGACCTGAGCGAAATCGCCCTGCGCCTGCACCCCAAGCTGCTGGAGGTGCAGCGGCTGGAGGGTGAAACCGTGGTGATGCTGTTCCGGCCGCTGATGGTGGACCTGCTGGAGGCCACGGGCATGGACGCGGACGAGGCCAGGGACGTGCTGCCCGCGCTGTAGTGCGGGTGGGCCCACGGGCCGGGGACGGGTGCGGGCGGGGAATGTCAGTGCCCGCCACTAGGGTTGAACTCATGGCAACAAAGACTTCCCGGGCCTCCAAGGCGCCCGCGTACAAATGCGCAGAATGCGGCTGGACCACCGCCAAATGGGTGGGTCGCTGCGGCGAGTGCCAGGCGTGGGGCACGGTTGAGGAAACGGGCACTGCGACAGCGCGGACGACTGCGGCAACAACAGTCGTGGAGCCGGCGCGGCGGATCGCGGACGTGGACGCCACCACCGCCGCGTTCCTGCCCACCGGGGTGGACGAGCTGGACCGGGTGTTGGGCGGAGGCCTGGTTCCCGGCGCCGTCATCCTGCTGGCAGGAGAGCCCGGGGTGGGTAAGTCGACCCTGCTGCTGGACGTTGCTGCGAAGTTCGCGCGGACCGCCCAGGACGTCCTCTATGTCACGGGCGAAGAGTCGGCCGCGCAGGTGAAGCTGCGCGCGGAGCGGATCGACGCGGTTGCAGATTCCCTGTACCTGTCCGCGGAGACGGACCTGGGCCAGGCGCTGGGACAGGTGGAGAAAATCGAACCGCGGCTGCTCATCGTGGACTCCGTGCAGACCCTCAGCAGCGCGGACGTGGACGGCAGCGCCGGTGGCGTGTCCCAGGTCCGCGAAGTGGCGGCGTCCATTATTGCCGCGGCCAAGCGGCGGAACATGACCACCCTGCTGGTGGGTCACGTCACCAAGGATGGTTCCATCGCCGGGCCGCGGCTGCTGGAACACCTGGTGGATGTGGTGTGCCAGTTCGAGGGTGAGCGGCACTCCCGGCTGCGGCTGCTCCGGGCGGTCAAGAACCGGTATGGCCCCACCGACGACGTGGGCTGCTTCGACCTCAACGAGAACGGCATCGAGGGCCTGACCGATCCCAGCGGGCTGTTCGTCAGCCGCACCAAGGACCCGGTCTCCGGAACCTGCATCACGGTCACCATGGAGGGGCGCCGCCCCCTGCTGGCGGAGGTGCAGTCGCTGCTGGCCGAAAGTCCCAATTCGCAGCCGCGGCGGGCCACCAGCGGACTGGACAGTTCGCGTGTGTCCATGCTCCTGGCCGTGCTGCAGCAGCGGGCAGGGACCCTGCTGCACAAGGACGATTCATACGTTGCCACGGTGGGCGGGGTGAAACTCAGTGAACCGGCCACGGACCTTGCGGTTGCCCTTGCCGTGGCCTCTGCAAAAGCCCGCAAGCCCTTGCCCATCCGGCTGGTCGCGTTTGGTGAGGTGGGGCTGGCCGGCGAGGTCCGGCCGGTACCGGGCATCAACCAGCGGATCCAGGAGGCCCACCGGCTGGGATTCACCCATGCCGTGGTTCCGGCCAGCCATACTGGACCGGGCCCGGTACCGGCAGGATTTTCGGTGCGCGAAGTGGAGCACCTCACGGAAGCGCTGAGCCTGCTGATCGGATAGCGCCTGCTGGTAGTTCCCCTTCCACGGGTAATCTGTGTACAGCGCCTTCTTGCAGACGGAGGCTTGAATTTCTGTGCTCTGGGGGCACCGTGGTAATTCAGGAACAGCAGGGCACCGCTGCAGGTGGGGGCCACGGACGGAGGGTGCCGGCGCAGCCCGTGGTGTCGGACCGCCTTGACGGGCTCTTTGGCAGCCTTAGTGCGCGCAAGAGGGTAGTGGCCAGCCAAATGCCGGTCACCTTGACCATCGCACTCGTGGTGGTTGCCGCGGCTATCTTCAGCCCGGAGACATTGACCAGCAATTTGTTCCTGGCGGCGCTGCTGTTCCACTTGGCCATCGCCGCAGCGTGCGTGGCCATACCGTGGGCCCGACTTCCCGCAAGGGCATTCGCCGTGATCCCGCTCCTTGACTGCCTTGCCATCGGCTTCACCCGTGAGGCGGGAGGCCCCGCCTTCAGTGTCCTCAGCATGATGCTGGTGTTCCCCGTCATCTGGCTCTCCGCCCATGTCCCGCCATACATGCCTGCCCTGGCCATTGCAGGGACCGTCCTCAGCACGGTCGTCCCCTCCGCCGTCCAGGGCTCACCGCCGGCGGGGGGATCGATGATCCGCACCCTTATCCTCCCCCTGGTCATGTCGGTTATCGCCGTGACCGCACACGTGGTGGCCACCACTATCCGCCGGCAACGGATCAGGCTCATGGAAAACGAGAATGAACTGGCCCGCACGCTCGGTGAAAGCATCCGCCGGCAGGGGTTGCTCGACGCCGTCCTCAAAGCCGTCGGAGTGGGCGTCTGGGTGGTGGACGGCCGTGGCAGCACCGTGCTGGCAAACAGGGCCATGCATGCGGACCCTGCCCTTGCCGGTGTCATCAACCCGGCCCGCGGCCAGGGGCAGCTCCTGGCGCCCGACCGCTCCACCCCGGTCCCGGAGAACCTGCTGCCTGCGGCGCGCGCCGCCGCAGGGGAATCATTCACTGACGAGTTGTACTGGGCAGGTCCACCGGACCGCCAGCGCGCCTACTCCGTGGGCTCGCACGGCTTCCCTCCCGCCGGCGGGCAGGAAGGCGGCGCCGTGATCACGTTTGTGGATGTGACCAGCCTCATCGGCACCCTGGCTGCCAAGGACAACTTCGTTGCCACTGTCTCGCACGAGCTGCGGACCCCGTTGACGTCCATTCTCGGCTACCTGGAACTGGTCCTGGACGAACCGGGGCATGAGGACATCCGCGAGGAGCTTCTGGTGGTCCGCCGGAACGCGGAACACCTGCTGGGCCTCGTCAATGACCTCATTGCGGTCGCTTCAGAGCGTGTTGACCTCTCGCTGGAGGAGGCGGACCTCGCCCGGTTGGTGGCCCGGGAGGTGGACGCAGCCCTGCCCAAGGCTGCCGGCAACGGATTGCGGCTGGTGCTTGACGTGGAGCAGCCCCTGCCCGCCAGGATGGACCCGGCACGAATCAGCCAGGTGGTCCGGAACCTGCTCTCGAACGCCATCAAGTACTCCCCCAACGGCGGCGTGATCACCGCCAGGGCCTTCAGGGCCGAGACGGGCCCGGCCTGTGCCATCACCGATCCGGGTCTGGGGATGACGGAGGAAGAGCAGGAACAGGCCTTCACCAAGTTCTTCCGTTCGGCACGGTCCCGCGCAACAGCCATCCCGGGCGCAGGCTTGGGACTGCCGGTCAGCAAGACCATCGTGGAAGGCCACGGCGGGTCAATCAGCCTGGACAGTGAGCCCGGCGTGGGCACCAGGGCAACCTTCATCCTGCCGGAGACTTGACCGGTACCGGCAAGACCCGTTATCCCTGCCTGTGGTGGCGGGACGTGCCGGACCGCGTAGCGGGCCGGGCGAACGGGTCAGGAGCCGGCGTCGGCCAGCCACCGCGAGACGTCGCTGCGCAGCACCAGGAGGGGGCCGCCGGTGGCGCTCACGTTGCCGTTCGCCACGTAGTACCCGCGGCCCGAACCTGTTCCCCCGGCGGCGCGGTCCAGGGCATCCACCAGATGCCGTGGCAGGTGGCCCTGCGCACCAATGCTGCGGAGCTCATCGACTTCCTCCGGCGTGAGCCGTCCCAAAACCTCGGCAATGTTTGCCATGAGTGGTCCCTTCGAGCAGAGTGCCTGAAGGAATAACCTAAAGCAGCGCCGTGAACTCCACGTTAACGGCAGGCAGCAACTGAACTTTTCCATGGAAACGACAGATCGGAAGTACCACATGCCCATTCGAAGCGCCGGCATCCTGCTGTACCGGCAGGACCCGGGCGCCGCTGCCGGTGCCCCGGACGGGCTGCAGGTATGGATCGCCCACATGGGAGGCCCGTTCTGGGCGCGCAAGGACGCGCATGCCTGGTCGATTCCCAAGGGCGAGTATGCCGATGGGGAGGACCCGCTGGCCGCCGCACTGCGCGAGTTCGAAGAGGAGATGGGCACCGCGGCCCCGGAAGCTGAATACCGGCTGCTTGGCGAATTCCGGCAACCCTCCGGAAAGCTCATCATGGTCTACGCGGCGCAGGCAGATTTCGCCCCCGGGGTGATCACCAGCAACACCTTCCCGCTTGAATGGCCCAAGGGGTCCGGCCGGATCCAGCACTACCCCCGAAATCGACGACGCCCGCTGGTTCCCGGAACAGGAGGCCCGGCTCAAACTCGTGAAGGGCCAGCTGCCCATCCTTGACGCGCTGGCCAAGGACGCCGCTGCGACGTGAGGCCACCGCAGAACGGCGAACACCGGAAGCGTCATCCCCGGCCTCTTCGCGCTTGCCGCCGCGTCCACGATCGCCGCGGGCCTGGTGTACTTCCTGAAGGAGCGGCGCAGCGGCCACGACGCAGCGCCGGCCGCCGAAGCCCAGGACCGCAGCGTGGAGGCGGCAGTGCCCACCCGGGCCTAGGCGATGATGCGATTGCGCCGCAATCGCCGGATCGGTGCCGGGACGCCCTAACGTTCGGGCGTTACCGCACCGTTCCGGCGTCCCGGGCGCAAACGGCCCGGGACTCTGAGGCTATGAGCCCGTGATCACCAGCGCCACGCTGTGGCCACCAAAACCGAAGGCATTCACCAGCCCGGCCGGGGCATAACCCGGCGGAAGCTGGTGGGTGCCTTCGGTGATGACGTTAAGGTCCACTTCCGGGTCCAGCGTCTCCACGTTCAGCGTTCCCGGCACCTTGCCGGTGCGCAGGGCTTCGAGGACCACGACGGCGGCCAGCGCGCCGGCGCCGCCCAGCAGGTGGCCGGTATGCCCCTTGGTGGAAGTGACCGGCACATCAGCACCAAAGACCGCGTTGATGGCCTGGCCTTCCAACCGGTCGCCCACGGGAGTTGAGGTGGCGTGCGCGTGGACGAATCCGATGTCGGCCGGCTGCATGCCCGCGGAGTCCAGCGCCTTCTCCATGACCCGCCGCTGCATGGCAGGATCGGCGGCCACAATGTCGTTCGCGTCGGAGGTCACCGCTCCCCCGGCCACGGACCCAAGCACCGCGGCGCCGCGGGCGCGGGCGTGCTCTTCGCTCTCCAGCACCACCACCCCGGCGCCCTCAGCGAGCACAAAGCCGTCCCGGCCGCCGTCGAACGGCCGCGACGCCCGCTGCGGGTCAGCCGAACGGGTGGACAGGGCACGGATCTGGGCAAAGCCGCTGATCACCAGGTCATTCACCGAGGCGTCAACACCGCCGGCAATCACGACGTCGGCAGCACCGGAGCGGATCATCTCGGCTGCCTGGACAATCGCCTCAGCCCCGGAGGCACAGGCGCTGACAGGCGTCCGGGCGCCGCCGCGGGCGCCGAGATCGATGGACACCCAGGCGGCCGGGCCGTTGACCATCAGCCGGGTGAGGGTGTGCGGGGAAACCTTGCGCGGGCCGGACTGGTTGAGCGTACGGTCCTGTTCGATGGTGGAGCCCAGCCCGCCATACGCGGAGCCGATCACCACCGCGAACCGCTCGGGATCCACCTCCGGGGCACCGGCCTGTTCCCACGCCTCACGTGCCGCAATCAGCGCGAACTGCCCGCACCGGTCCATCCGCTTCAGCTCGCGGGTGCTCAGGTGCTCCGAAAGGTCTGCCGTGACCTGCCCGGCGATCCTTACCGGCAGCTGCTCCGCCCAGTCCTGCTCCAGAGCCGCAATCCCGGAACGCCCGCCAAGCAGGGCCTCCCAGGTTTCCTTGACTGTGGAACCAAGCGGGTTGATGGTGCCGACGCCGGTGACCAGCGCGCGTTGATGGTTGGTCATTTGGTCCTACTTCGCGGGGTTGTGCGTGCCGATGGGCACGAGCGTCAGGTCCGGGTGGTTCTTTTCGATGCGGCGCAGCGCGTAAACGTCGTTGAACAGGGCGAGGTACTCGCCGTCGGACCGCAACAGCACCTCGGCACCGATCACGTTGGCCAGCGCAGGCATGGCGTCCGCCGTGGAGATCCTGGCCAGGGAGTAGGGCAGGCGTTCAAGGCGCATCGGGGCGCTGAAGTCATGCGCCATGCGGTCCTCCACCACCTCGAACTGCATGGGTCCTACGGCGGCAAGCACCGGCGCCTGGTCACCGCGGACGTCGGAGCGGAGCACCTGGATGACGCCTTCGTGTTCGAGCTGCTCGATGCCGCGGCGGAACTGCTTGAACTTGCTGGGGTCCTTGGACCGGGCCACCTGGAAGTGTTCGGGGGCGAACAGCGGGATGGCCGGGTATTCCACGGGTTCTTCAAGGAACAGGCTGTCGCCGACGCGCAGCGATGAGGCGTTGACCAGGCCCACCACGTCCCCGGGGTAGGCCTCGTCGATCACCTCACGTTCGCGGCCGAACACCTGTTGCGCGTACTTGGTGGCGAAGGACTTGCCGGTGCGGGTCTGGGTGACCACCATGCCGCGCTCGAACACGCCGGAGCAGACGCGGATGAAGGCCACATGGTCGCGGTGCGCTTTGTTCATGCCGGCCTGGACCTTGAAGACGAAGCCGGAGAACGGGGATTCCACGGGACGGGGGTTGCCTTCCACGTCCGGGCGGGGCGCTGCCGGCGGCGCGAAGTCCACCAGAGCGTCCAGCAGTTCCTTGACGCCGAAGTTGAGCGCGGCGGAGCTGAACAGGATGGGGGTGGCCTTGCCGGCGTGGAAGGCGTCGACGTCGAACTCGAGGTTGGACTCGATCACCAGGCCGGCCTCGTCCACGGCGTCGGACCAGTTGCTGCCCTGGGTTTTTGCCGCTTCCTCGGGGGTGAAGTATTCAGTGATGGCGATCTGGGCGCCGGCGTTGTTGCGCTGGAACCGGGCGAAGCGGTCGTTGCGGAGGTCCCAGACGCCGCGGAAGTCGCCGGAGATGCCCACGGCCCAGGTCAGCGGCATGGGCTGCAGGCCGGTGCGTTCGGTGATCTCGTCCATCAGCGCCAAGGGGTCCAGGCCGGGCCGGTCCCATTTGTTGATGACCGTGATGATGGGCAGGTTGCGCTGCTTGCAGACCTCGAAGAGTTTCATGGTCTGGGTTTCCAGGCCCTTGGCGGCATCCACCAGCATCACGGCGCAGTCGACGGCGGCCAGCACACGGTAGGTGTCCTCGGAGAAGTCGGCGTGGCCGGGGGTGTCCAGGAGGTTGATGACGGTGTCCCGGTAGGAGAACTGCAGCGCCGCCGAGCTGATGGAGATGCCGCGGTCCTTCTCCATCTGCATCCAGTCGGAGACGGTTTCCTTGCGGTTGGCTTTGCCGCTGGAAGCGCCCGCGGTGCCGATGACCTTTGCGTGCAGGGCCAGCGCCTCGGTGAGCGTGGACTTGCCGGCGTCGGGGTGGGAAATGACAGCAAAGGTCCGACGGCGGCCCGCTTCTTTGTGAATGGCAGAGACCCTGGCGGGGGTCAGGACATCTTGGGACACGGTGCTACCTTCGCTGCGGTTGGGCTGCCCAGTGCGCTTTTGGGTATGCGCTGCGACTCGAGGGCGGGGATTGTTATTGGCAAACGGCCAAAGTACAAGTTTATCGCAGCGCTGCAAACGGGACGGGTTCGGCTTAACGCAGGCGAAACCGGACGTTCAAAGCTGCGAAATGCGGGACCGTTAGCTTGGGCGCATGATCCATGGCGTCACTTTCTCCGGGAACCTTTTCTTTGACCCGTTGGCCACCAACCTGGGCACCAAACTGGCAACAGGCCTTGGCGCCGCCGGGGCGCAGGCCCCTGGTTCTACCCCTCCTTCCAGCCCGGCCCGGAAGCGCAGGGTGCAAACAGCGGCTGAGCATAAGGCACTCCGGGCCGCGTCCCTCTCCAAAGTCAGCAGGGACTTGGAACGGATGCTCAGGGAGCGGAAGCGCTGAAGCCCTCCGGGGCAGTGGCAGCTTCCGGCGCGCAGCCGGTATCGGACAACGGACAACGGGCAGCAGGCAGCGGGCAGCGGGCAGCGGCATGATGTGTTCATGCGAAGCATCGAGTTGGTCTTTGATGGCCCCACCGATTCCCTGATCAGGGCCGACTGGGCACGGCTCGCGGCCGCCGGCCTCCCGAGCCTGGCCGCGCATTCCTCCCCCAGCAACAGCCCACACATCACGCTTGCCGCCGGCTTGGACCTGGTTGCCGCGCAGGAAGGCCCCTGGCAGAGGCTGCCCATGGACATCACCTTCTCGGGAGCGATCGTTTTTCCCGCGGGCGCCGGTAAGTACGTCCTTGCCCGGGCGGTCCTGCTGACTGCTCCCCTGCTGGACCTGCACTGCCTCCTGCACCAGGCCCTGTCCGGGGCGCTGCCGCTGACGTGCCCGGGGGCGTGGACACCGCACGCCACGATCTCCCGGCGCATTCCCGGGCACCAGCTCGGAACAGCCATGGACCTGCTGGACCTGCGCCTTGAGGGCCGCTGTACGGGAGCGCGGCTCTGGGACAGCAGCACCAAAACGGTCACACCCCTGGGGCAGCCCGCCTGAGCAAGACGGTGGACCCCGGGTCACGAGCGGCGAAAGTGCCCGGACCGGACAGGGTTAAACAGGCGTTTTCCCGGCCGTTCCGGGCACCCCCTAATGGGGCACTTTGGGGCTTGCCCGTGCGGAAGTTCGGTTTCTTACCCCTATCATTGAGCTTGCGGGAATCAGAGCACTTTTTGATCCTGCCGGCCAACTGCGGACGTCGGCATTCCTGCCGGCGGCGGTCCGCACCTTCGAAGGGAAACACCTATGGCGCGGAGCCCCGAAGAATCGCTGAGGGCTACTCTGGGCAGGGTTGCACCCGGAACCCCCCTCCGCGACGGCCTGGAACGGATCCTCCGCGGGCGCACCGGCGCGCTGATCGTCCTCGGTTCCGACCGCACCATCGATTCCATCTGCTCTGGCGGATTCGATATCGGCATCGAATTCTCGCCTACCCGCCTGCGCGAACTGGCCAAGATGGACGGCGCCATCATCTGCGACAAGGACGCGGGCAACATCCTGCGTGCCGCGGTCCAGCTGGTCCCGGACTCAAGCATCGAAACGCAGGAGTCCGGCACCCGGCACCGCACGGCGGAACGGGTAGCCAAGCAGACCGGAGCCCCGGTCATTTCCGTCAGCCAGTCCATGCAGATCATCGCCCTGTACGTCAACGGATTGCGGCACGTCCTGGAGGGCTCCGAAAACGTCCTTGCCCGCGCCAACCAGGCGCTGGCCACCCTGGAGCGCTACGTGGCCCGCCTGGACCAGGTCACCAGTTCGCTGTCAGCGCTGGAAATCGAGGCGATGGTGACGGTGCGCGACGTGGCCGTGACCCTCCAGCGGCAGGAAATGGTCCGCCGCATTTCGGAGGAAATCTCGCAGTACGTCCTGGAACTGGGCGAAGACGGCCGCCTCCTCTCCCTCCAGCTGGACGAGCTGACCGTGGGACGGGGTCCGGGCAGCGACGTGATCATCCGCGACTACGCCAGCCCCAATGCTTCCGCCGAAGACATCGAAAATGCTGTGAATGAACTCGTCAACCTGGGACCAACGGAACTGATCGACCTGGGCAAGATCTCGTCGATCGTGGGATTTGCGGGCGGCGAAGCAAACCTTGACGCCGTGGTGCAGCCCCGCGGCTACCGGCTGCTGTCCGGCCTGAAGGCAGTCCCGAAAGCCGTGGCGGACCGGCTGGTGGACCATTTCGGCGGGCTGCAGTTCCTGATGGCCGCCACCATTGATGACCTCATGACCGTT
Source organism: Arthrobacter sp. B1I2 (assembly GCF_030816485.1). Lineage (NCBI taxonomy): Bacteria > Bacillati > Actinomycetota > Actinomycetes > Micrococcales > Micrococcaceae > Arthrobacter > Arthrobacter sp. B1I2. The sequence goes on from NZ_JAUSYC010000001.1 coordinate 772,516, forward strand.
GACGGCATCGGCGACCAGCGTGCCCGCACCGTCCGGGAGGGGCTCAGCCGGATGGCCGAAGCAAGCCTCCTGGACCGCTTCCTCTAAGCAACATCGATCTAAACGCGCAGGGGTTTCCTGGCCTGGCCAGCGGGGCAAGGGCCCGTGGGCGGCACTCCGTGAGGCCGGATTAGTTCAGCTGGAAGACGGCCTTGGGGCTGGCCCGCGAGCCGAGCTTAGCGGTGAAGATGTAGTACGCACCACCGCCGCCCGGGGCTGCAGCCACGGCCTTGCAGCCTTCGGCACTGCGGTTCCGGCTCCACGGGAAGTTCGCCGTTTCGCTGGCGCCGGGCGCGATCACCTTCACCAGGTCCTCGCTGGACGCCTGGCAGTCCTTTGAAGAAAAAATCCGGTCGGAGCCGCTGGTCACCAGAAATTCCATTTGCGAGGTTCCGATGTTGACCTCGCACGCGACGGTGCCGCCGTTGGTCACTTTCAGGCTGAACATCGGGTTTTCTCCCGGGCCATAGGCAGGCTTGTCCGTCGAGGCCGAAACAGTCACCAGGTTCTGGTTGCAGGAGGGGGTTGCGGAGGCAGTGGGCGACGGCGTGGCGGACGGGGTTGCCGGCGCGGAAGCAGAAGGGGTGGCGGAAGCAGACGGGGCGGCCGCGTCAGTGGAAGACGGTTGGGTGGAGGACGCCTGCTGGGAACCGCCCTTGAAGGCAGCGGCCAGGGCGAAACCGCTGACCACCAGCACAATCACCAGCAGCAGCGCCCCGCCAACAACCAGCCGACGGCGGCGGTACACGGCCGCGCTGGGCTTCCGGACACTGCTGGAACCGGATGCCGTGCCGCGTTCTGGTGAATTGCCTTGCCTGCCCATCCTCCTAGGCTAGGGAACGCCGCCGGATCTGCACTGCCACCACGCCGCCGCACGCCCATCGCTCTGGTCACACCCGGTTTGCAGCCCGCCCGAACCCATAAACTAAGGTATTGGGCATCGACACTCAAACCTCCACCGCCGCCGCGGGCACTCCCACGGGCCTCGCAGACCGGGAGTCGCTCCATTACCGGATCAACTCCTGGTTCGACGGCATCGCCCGCGACCTGCCGTGGCGTAAGCCTGACTGCCCCGCCTGGGGTGTGCTGGTCAGCGAGATCATGCTGCAGCAGACACCCGTGGTCCGGGTCCTCCCCGTCTGGCACGAGTGGCTCAAGCGCTGGCCCACCCCGGCCGGGCTGGCCGGCGAACCGGCAGGGGAAGCGGTACGTTCGTGGGGCAGGCTGGGGTACCCCCGGCGGGCTCTCCGGCTGCACGCCGCGGCCACCGCCATTGTCCGGGACCACGGCGGCCAGGTCCCGGATACCTACGCGGAGCTGCTGGCCCTGCCCGGGGTGGGCAGCTACACGGCAGCGGCAGTGGCGGCCTTCGCTTATGGCCGCCGCGAAACGGTGGTGGACACCAACATCCGCCGGGTGCACGCCCGGCTGGTCACCGGTGTTGCCCTTCCCGCGCCCACGCTGACCGCGGCGGAGATGCGCCTGGCCGCAGCCCTGTTGCCGGACGACGACGAAACCTCCGTGCGCTGGAACGCTGCGGTCATGGAACTGGGGGCGCTGGTGTGCACGGCCCGGGCGCCCAAGTGCGCTGCCTGCCCGGTGAAAGACTCCTGTGCCTGGCTCGCGGCGGGTGAGCCCCCGCCGTCGTACGTTCCCAAAGGCCAGGCGTGGCACGGGACCGACCGCCAGGTGCGCGGTGCAGTCCTGGCTGTGCTGCGGCTGGCGGAATCTCCCGTGCCGCCGGACATGTTCCAGCGCGAGCCTGCCGATCTTGGCTTTACCCCGGAAGGAGTCGGCGTGCCCCTGGCCGCGCTGCACCGGCTCAACTCCGCTCCCGAGCAGCTGGAGCGGGCGCTGGCCGGGCTGCTGGCGGACGGGCTGGCCGAGATGCACGACGGCGGCTACCGGCTCCCAGCCTGAACCGCCGGCGGCGCACCACGGGAATGGCATACTTCTTGGTGACCGGAACCGGGGGAAGCCATGAAAACCATTCTGTACGTCGTTTGGGCGCTGTTTGTTGCCGCCGCGATATTCTCGCTGGTCCATGCGGCCCGCAGGACCAGGCGCCAGGGACAGCTGATGGCGGACTGGCCCAAGGCGCAGGCCACCGTCACCGGCAGCACCACCGGCTGGACCAGCGGCGTGGGCGGCGCCAGCCGGAACCTCCGTTACTACCCCACGTACCAGTTCACTGATCCGCATGGCAGCCTTTTCATGGGCAAGTCCGAGATCTCCGGCGTAGAGCAGCCGGTGCCGGGGTCGCTGATCGAGGTGGCCTACAACCCGCAGAACCCCAACGAATCCCTCCAGGTTTCCGCAGAGCCGCGCACCGCCATGGGTTGCCTGATTCCGTTTTTCGCGGTCTTTGCCATTGCGCTGTTCTGGTTCATTGGCATCTTCCCGCTGGGTTAGGGCGGGAGCATAACAATGCCGCCTCCAATTGGAGCCGGCCCGGTTGGCGTGCCTCCGCCCGGCGTAGCCTGTAGGCATGCACAAGCCCGGGCTGCTCCTGGCGTTGACGACGACGGCGCTCATCTCCGCCTGCGGGTCCCCCGTCGGCGCCTGCCCGGCTATTGCGCAGGCCACCGCTGTCTCGGTAACAGTCACAGTGGGGTACTCACCGCAGGTGGGGGCGCTGCATGTCCGGGCCTGCCAGGACGGCACGTGCAAAGAGGCCGACGTCGAACTTCGCCCGGGCAGTACTTCCGTGGACTCAGGGTGCAGTCCTGAGGGTTCGTGTTCAGCTACTGCCTCGCCCGACGGCACCAAAGTCGCGGTGCTGATGCTTCAGTCCTTGACGGAATCACCCATGACGGCGACCGTGTCCGGCACGGCCCCGGACGGAACCGCGCTGCCGGTGCGCACCCTGGAGTTCCAGCCGCAGGCGGCGTACCCGTTCGGCGAGCAGTGCGGGAAGGTCCTTTCAGCGTCTGTCTCTTTGGATGACGCCGGGCTGCACCAGCTGGCCCGGCCCTAAATCATGCCGGCACGCCGCTAAGCTCCCGTGCGGCGGCTTCCGCTGGCGGCACTGTCCAGCCGTACCGTGGCTTCCTGGTAGCTCTCTTCGCGCGTCTCTTCCTGCAGATCGTCGTACGGCCTGGCAGCGAACCCTTGGCGAGTCCGAGCAGCACGAGGTGTCGCAGCGATAGCTGTCCGGTGTGTGCAGCAACCGTCGTAACTGCGGCCGGATGTGTGATTCTGGCATTTGCCATCTCATCGGCACCGGACGCTCCGGCACCGCCAAGAAGGACTACAGTTATGGCCGCAATGCGGGGCACCACGTATTTCTTCCAAATCCTCATGGTTGGCTCCTAAGCTCCCCCCTAATACATCCTCGTCCGGCTGCTGTGGGCATGACCGGAGACGCCTATGGATGCGCTGTGAATGGTGCCAGTTCCATTACGTCGTGGGATTCGCGGCGTCCGTCGCCGTCATAAAGCTCTAGTGCGCAGGATTAGAACAGCGCGGGCTGTGTGAAGGTTTCGCCCTCGGAAGTCCCGGTTGCGGGAGCGCCGCCCACGGGCTCAGCGCTCCAGTTGAATCCAAGTTCGGCGAGCAGTTCCTCTACGGAGATCTGGCCGTCCAGCACTTCGATTTCCTGGGAGTTCTCTGCAAGCGGCCGTTCCATGGCATCGAGCTTATTCGCAGGCCGCCGCCATGGAGCTTAGGGCTCGCCGAAGCCGGCCTGCACCAGCCCGCCAACATACTCCACTGCCTGTTGCGCATCCGCGCCCCACGCTTCCACGTGCAGAACCGTGCCCTTGCCGGCGCCGAGGGTCATCAGTCCCGTCATGGACGCGCCATCCACCCCGTTGATGGTGACCTCGGCGCCAAGCGAAGCGAGCCCCCCTGCGACTTTCGCTGCAGGCCGTGCGTGCATGCCGGCCTGGTTGACCAGCTCAAAGTCGCCGGTGAAATCGGGGGCAGGGCTGCTGACCGGCCCAGTACCCGGTTCCGCATCTGCGGGCCCGGGTTGGTGGGCCGGACCCCGTGCGGCTTCAGCCGCCTCACGGACCCCTTGCACGTCGGCTCCGCCCTGCGCGGCGACCGCCGCGGCCACCAGGCCTTCCACCAGCGGCGCGTCGGCGAGCAGGACGCCGGCGGAATTCTCCAGGAACTCCAGCGCCGATTCGGCGGTCATCACCGCTGATCCCAGGTCCGTAAGGACCACCGTGCCGTCCCCGCCGGCCTGCGCGCTGTTGTGCGCGCTGTCCTGTGCAGCGGCCTGTTCAAGGGCGGCGAGGACTTTCTCCAGGCTGGTGCCGATCCTGCCGTCGTCGGTGCCGCCGGCGGGCAGGATCACGACGTCCGGCGCCATCTGGGCGGCAAGCTCCACGGCGCCGTCGGCGATCTTTTCGCTGTGGGACACCACCACGATGCTTACGGTCACGCAGCTGCCCCAACTGCCGCGCGCAGGATCAGCGCGCTGGAGACGGCACCGGGATCCCGGTGGCCGGCGCTGCGTTCGCCAAGGTAGCTGGCCCGGCCTTTCCGTGCGATAAGGGGATCGGTGGCCACGGCACCAGCCTCGGCAGCCTCGGCGGCCGCCACCAGGACATCAAGGACATCCGAACTGCCGCCGTCGGCCGCGGCCCGGGCAGCATCAACTGCCGGCGTCCACGCATCCACCATCGTCTTATCCCCGGGCTCCGCCTTCCCCCGCGCCACGATCCCGTCCCGCGCGGCCTCCAGGGCACCGGCCCAGGCGGCCGGATCGATCTCAGCGGCATCGCCGAGGGCGGTGGCGGCGCGAAGGAACGCGGTGCCGTAAAGGGGGCCGGCAGCTCCACCCACTTTGGACATCAGGGTCATGGCGGTCATCTTCAACGCCGCCCCGGGCGTCTCCGGGGCGGCTTCGCCGAGCTTGGCCAGGACGGCCTGGAAGCCGCGGTCCATGTTCTCGCCGTGGTCCGAGTCCCCGATGGCGCGGTCCAGTTCAATGAGTTCCACGCGGTGTTCAGCCATGGCCTGTGCGCAAAGGGTCAGCCATTTCACGGCCCAGTTGACGTCCAGGACCACAATCACACGCCCCAACGCAGCGCGGCGGTGTGCACGGGCGCGTCCCACAGTTCCGTGAGCTCGTCGTCCAGGCGGAGAACCGAAATGGAGCAGCCCTGCATCTCCAGCGCCGTGATGTAGTTGCCCACCAGTGAGCGTTCCACCGTGGCACCTGCGTCGGCGAGCACCTGCACGGCACGCCGGTACACGATATAAAGCTCGCTCAGCGGGGTGCCGCCCATGCCATTGACGAAAAGCAGCACCTTGTCCCCGGAGCTGATCTTCAGGTCAGCCAGGACCGGTTCCAGCAGGCGGTTGGTGATGCTGTCCGCGTTTTCCATGGGAATGCGGTGCCTGCCCGGCTCGCCGTGGATACCGATGCCGATCTCGATCTCATCCTCGGCGAGGTCGAAACTCGGCGTGCCGGCATGAGGAACGGTGCAGGCGGACAGTGCCACGCCCATAGTCCTGACATTGGCGTTGACCCGTTCACCGATGGCGGCAACGGCGTCCAGGCCGTCACCACGTTCGGCGGCGGCCCCCGCAATTTTCTCCACCAGCACGGTGCCGCCCACCCCGCGGCGGCCGGCTGTGTAGAGGGAATCCTCCACGGCGACGTCGTCATTGACCAGTACGGTGCGGACGCTGACGCCCTCGGCCTCGGCCAGTTCGGCCGCCGTCTCAAAGTTCAGGACGTCGCCGGTGTAATTCTTGACGATGTGGACCACGCCGGCCCCTGAGTTGACTGCGAGGGTGGCGGGAAGGATCTGGTCCGGCGTAGGTGAGGTGAACACCGCCCCCGGCACGGCGGCGTCGAGCATTCCCTGCCCCACGTACCCTGCGTGCAGGGGCTCATGACCGCTGCCACCGCCGGAAACCAGCCCCACCTTGCCTGCCACCGGCGCGTCTTTGCGGGTGATGTACACGGGGTCTTCGCTGACCGTGACCAGTCCGGCGTGCGCCAGGCCAAACCCCTGGACAGCTTCCTGGACAACGGACTTTGGATCGTTGATGAGTTTCTTCATGGCCGTGCTCCTGGCTGTGTCCTGAAGGATGTGTTCTGAACCCTACTACCGTCATCCCGGGTGGCGGTAGGTTCCTTCCGCCCGGTTTACCGGCTGGCCCGGGGCCCTCCGGGCCAGGACGCAGCAAAGGGACAGCCCCCAATGACTGTCCCTTTCCTGAGGCCCCCCACATACCGGCCTCCAGAAGTTTATCCATCAATTCGAGTAAAGCCAAGAAGGGTTACCGCTGTGCGCCCAGGGAGACGCCTAGAGGGTGCGGATCATCCGCGTATTGCCCAGGGTATTGGGCTTGACCCGTGCCAGATCCAGGAATTCCGCCACACCTTCGTCGTGGGAGCGCAGCAGCTCCGAGTACACTTCAGGGTCCACCGCGGACTGGTCCGCCATCACTTCGAAACCGTGGCGCTTGAAGAAGTCCACCTCGAACGTGAGGCAGAAGACCCTGGCCACACCAAGGGCACGGGCTTCCTCCAGCAGGCTTTCCACCAGGACGTGCCCCACCCCTTTGCCGCGCCATTGCCCCGAAGCTGCGAGGGTGCGGATCTCTGCGAGGTCCTCCCACATCACGTGCAGGGCGCCGCAGCCGATCACGTCGCCGTCGCTGGACTCGGCGATGCGGAACTCCTGGAGGCTCTCGTAGTACGCCACCGTTTCCTTCGCCATCAGGATGCGCTCCTCTGCCAGCGGCGCCACCAGCTTCTTGATGGCAGAGACGTCACTGGTGCGTGCTGGGCGGATGTGGAAGGAGTCGGTCACAGAAGCCATCCTACGAGGCGAAGGAGGCTGGGACATTTACGTAGCTTGCGTCAAGGCGACGGAGGAGCAGCAAGCGGTAAATGTCCCAGCCTCCGAGCCGGAGGTGACCAGTTGTTCACAGCCCCAGTTCAGCCGGCAGTTCGATCTCCTTGCCCAGCACGTTCTTGGCCAGGAACCACTCCACCACCTGGTACCAGACCCTGGCGTGCTGTGGCTGGAGTACCCAGTGGTTCTCGTCGGGGAAGTACAGGAACCGGTGCGGCGTCTGCCCGTCCTGGTCCGCTGCGAGCCGGGACCTGGACAGCAGTTCGTACCAGAGCCGCAGGCCCTCCCCTATAGGCACCCTGTAGTCCTTGTCCCCATGGATCACCAGCATTGGGGTACTGATGTCCTCCACGTTCAGGTGGGGCGAGTTCTCGAGCGCCATCTCTTCGGTCATTTCCTTCAGCCAGTACTGTGAGGCGTCCGTGGTTGGCCCGAACTGGTCCAGGGCCCAGAGGCTGGCATGGGTGACAACAGCCTTGAAGCGGTCCGTGCTGCCTGCCACCCAGTTGGCCATGTAGCCGCCAAAAGAGCCGCCCATCGCAGCTGTCCGGGACTCGTCGATGTCAGGCCTTTCCACGGCTGCATCGGTCACGGCCATCAGGTCGGTAAAGGGCGCTTTTCCCCCAGGATCCCCAGCCCCGCTGGACGTAGGACTGCCCATAGCCGGTGGACAAGGCCGGATCCGGCAGCAGCACCGCGTACCCCCTGGCCGTCAGGAGCCACGGGTTCCAGCGCCACGTCCAGGCGTTCCAGGATCCCAGCGGACCGCCGTGAATCCAGAGGAGCAGCGGCGCCGGCTCATCCGCGGAGGCACCCTCCGGCAGGGCGAGGTAGGCGGATACGCGCGATCCGTCGGCCGCTGTGGCGGCGATGCGCTCCAGCCGTCCCGGGCAGGACGGGCGTTCTGCCGGTGCGGGCAGGCGGGTGGTTTCCCCCGTGGCCAGGTCGATCCGCACGGCTTCGGCCGGAAATTCGTAGGAGCTGCGCAGGGCATACGCGCTTCGCCCGTCGGGAGAAATCACGACGTCGGAGTAGGCCGCCGTGTCCTGCGTCACCCGGGTGACGCCCACTTCAGCGGCAGCCGCCGGAACGCTGACCCGGAAAACCGGCGACGCGCCGTCGTCGTCCGCCGTGACCAGGATGGCGGAGCCGTCAGGGAGCCACGCCGCGGGCTTGGGCCAGCGGTCCCAGTCGTGGGCCAAGGGCTGCAGGCCTGCGCCATCCCCGGCAGCCTCACCCGAGACATCCAGCAGGTGCATTGTGATCCGGGGAGCCTGCTGCGGGGTGGAGTCACTCTCACTGAGCACCACCAGCGTCCTCCCGTCAGGGCTGACGGGACCCGGGAAGTAGCTCATCCCCTCCTGGTCCAGCAGCACCTTGAGGCTGCCGGAGGCCACATCCACCGCAACCAGGATGGAACGGCTGTCCGCTTTGGCCAGCGGCTTGGTGTAGCTGCTGTAGACGGTCCTGCCGTCCGGGCTGACCATCGTCTCCGCTTCCCTTAGCCGCGGCCCGGCGTCCGGTGTCAGGTTGCGCAGGACCAACGGACCGATGGCGTCAACGGTCGAGGGCTTGCCTGACGCGTTGTCCTCCCCCGCTTCCACGGCAAAGATCCGCGGCTGGCCCGGCCCCAGGTCCGCGTCCCAGTAGCGGACCGGATATTCGCTGTGCAGGATGGCCGAGACCTTCTTCTCCTTGCGGGACTTGCGCCGCCCGGCGTCGTCCTCCTCGTCGGTGGACCCTGCGAGGACCTCCGCCGTGACGAACGCGGCATCAGCGTCCCTGGCCGTCATCACCTTGCTGATGCCACCGGGCCGGCTGAGGACCACGCGGGCCTCCCCGCCGTCGGCCGGAAGCAGCCACAGCGCGTTGACCGGCTCTTCGTCGGGGCTGTCCGGATCGGGACGCGCGGACGTGAAGTAAACGTCACCGTTGGCGGCGAAAGCGGCTCCCGCCTCACCCTTGGCGCTGCGCGTAATGCGCCGGGCGTGCCTCTGCCCGGCCGGGTCCAACTCCCACAGTGCGGTGGCAAACTCGGTGCCTTTGCCGTTCAGGGTGCTGACGGTAGTCACCAGTCGTGAGCCGTCCGGGCTCAGGGCGAGGCCGCTTACCCGGGGGATGGACAGGTAGTGGTCGAGGTCGTGGAAAGGGGTCAGTGGTTGCTCATCCGGGATCACCGGTTCCAAGTTAGCCATGCTCCCGATTCAACACGGTTTGTGCCCCGCATCACAGCCGCCACGCTCCCGCTTCGCTTCCTGCGGCCTTGGAAGGCCAGACGCGGCTCCGTGGCTGGGTCCGCTCCGGCTATGACCGGCCCTGCCCCGCATGACCGGTGTTGGCCTGCAACGGTTGTGCGGGTTCGGGCCGGTCGTAACCCAAGGCGCCGCCGGCACCGAACCCAGCCGCTGTGGCTTTAACGAGCGAAAGCCCCGCCGCTCCTGGTGGAGTGGCGGGGCTTTGGCTGTGGAGACTAGACGCTCGGGGCGATCTCCGGGATGCGCGGCTTGGCGTTGCCGGCGAAGGTGAACTTCGCGTCGTCGCCTTCGCCTTCCACATCCACTACGACGATGTCGCCGGCGTGGATCTCGCCGAAGAGGATCTTCTCGGAGAGCTGGTCCTCGATCTCACGCTGGATGGTGCGGCGCAGCGGCCGCGCACCCATGGCGGGATCGTAACCTCGCGTTGCCAGGAGCACCTTGGCGGCCGGCGTGAGCTCGATGCCCATGTCCTTGTCCTTGAGGCGCTTCTCCAGGCGGTTGACGAACATGTCCACGATCTCGATGATCTCGTCCTGGGTGAGCTGCGGGAACACCACAACGTCATCCACGCGGTTCAGGAACTCGGGCCGGAAGTGCTGCTTGAGCTCCTCGGTCACACGTGCACGCATGCGGTTGTAGCCGGTCTGCGTGTCGGTGCCGGACTGGAAGCCGGTGGCCACACTCTTGGAGATGTCCCTGGTACCCAGGTTGGTGGTCATGATGATCACGGTGTTCTTGAAGTCCACCACACGGCCCTGGGAGTCGGTCAGGCGGCCGTCTTCCAGGATCTGCAGCAGCGAGTTGAAGAGGTCCGCGTGGGCCTTTTCCACTTCGTCGAACAGGACCACGGAGAACGGACGGCGGCGGACCTTCTCGGTCAGCTGGCCACCCTCTTCGTAGCCCACGTAGCCCGGAGGGGCCCCGAAGAGCCGCGAGACGGTGTGCTTCTCGGAGTACTCGGACATGTCCAGCGTGATGAGGGCGTCCTCTTCACCGAACAGGAACTCCGCGAGTGCCTTGGCGAGCTCGGTCTTGCCGACGCCGGTGGGGCCGGCGAAGATGAACGAGCCACCGGGGCGCTTGGGGTCCTTGAGTCCTGCACGGGTGCGCCGGATGGCCTGGGACAGGGACCTGATTGCCTCGTTCTGGCCCACCACGCGCTTGTGCAGTTCATCTTCCATCTTGAGCAGGCGCGAGGACTCTTCCTCGGTCAGCTTGAAGACGGGGATGCCGGTGGAGTTGGCCAGCACCTCGGCGATGAGATCCTCATCCACCTCGGAGATGTCGTCCATGCCGCCGGACTTCCAGTGGCGTTCCTTCTCCGCGCGCTCGGAAATCATCTTCTGTTCCTTGTCGCGGAGCGAAGCGGCGCCTTCGAAGTCCTGCGCGTCGATGGCGGATTCCTTCTCCATCTTCAGCTTGGCGATGCGCTCATCCATGGCCTTGAGCTCCGGCGGAGCGGTCATGCGGCGGATGCGCAGCCGGGCCCCGGCTTCGTCGATCAGGTCGATCGCCTTGTCCGGCAGGAAGCGGTCCGAGATGTAGCGCTCGGACAGGCTGGCAGCGGAAGCCAGGGCGCCATCGGTGATGGTGACGCGGTGGTGTGCCTCGTACCGGTCGCGCAGGCCCTTGAGAATCTCAATGGCGTGTGCCACGGAGGGTTCCTTGACCTGGATCGGCTGGAAGCGGCGCTCCAGCGCGGCGTCCTTCTCGATGTGCTTGCGGTACTCATCCAGCGTGGTGGCGCCGATGGTCTGCAGCTCGCCGCGGGCCAGCATGGGCTTCAGGATCGAGGCCGCGTCGATGGCACCTTCGGCGGCACCGGCACCCACCAGGGTGTGGATCTCGTCGATGAACAGGATGATGTCACCGCGGGTGCGGATCTCCTTGAGGACCTTCTTGAGGCGCTCTTCGAAGTCACCGCGGTAACGGGAGCCTGCCACCAGGGAACCAAGGTCCAGGGTGTAGAGCTGCTTGTCGCGGATGGTCTCCGGGACATCGCCGCGCACGATTGCCTGGGCCAGCCCTTCGACGACGGCCGTCTTGCCGACGCCGGGCTCACCGATGAGGACGGGGTTGTTCTTGGTGCGGCGGGAAAGGACCTGCATGACGCGTTCCATTTCCTGCTCGCGGCCAATGACAGGGTCCAGCTTGTTCTCGCGCGCAGCCTGCGTCAGGTTGCGGCCGAACTGGTCCAGCACCACGGAACCGGCCGGTGCGCCCTCGGGCTGTCCGCCGCCGACGCCTGCGCCGGTGGTTTCCTTGCCCTGGTATCCGGAAAGGAGCTGGATGACCTGCTGGCGGACCCGGTTGAGGTCGGCACCAAGCTTGACCAGCACCTGGGCGGCGACGCCCTCACCCTCGCGGATGAGGCCGAGCAGGATGTGCTCCGTGCCGATGTAGTTGTGGCCCAGCTGGAGTGCTTCGCGCAGCGAGAGCTCCAGCACCTTCTTGGCGCGGGGGGTGAAGGGGATGTGACCGGAGGGAGCCTGCTGGCCCTGCCCGATGATCTCCTGCACCTGCTCGCGAACGCCGTCGAGCGAAATGCTCAAGGACTCAAGAGCTTTGGCGGCAACGCCCTCACCCTCATGGATCAAACCCAAGAGGATGTGTTCGGTACCGATGTAATTGTGGTTCAGCATGCGTGCCTCTTCTTGGGCAAGCACAACTACGCGACGGGCACGGTCCGTAAATCGCTCAAACATTTCGCCACACTCCTAGCTACGACGTACTTTGATGCTACGTGGCCGTTCCGGACTTGTGGAGCGTGTTCGCCACAGGGGAAACCCGGAGCCTTGCGGGAATAAGCACAGCGGCGAACTGTAGCGCCGCGAACCGGGCAGGCACGGAAGCAGGCGGCGCGTGGGACAGCGCGCCCGGCGGTTCATGGGCCGTGAAAATACTGACGGACGCGAGGCGGCCGGACGGCGGCCTAATTAGGCCTATTTGGGCGGCTCCACAGCCAGCCCATAGCAGTTAAATCCGAAAATTGAAAAACCCCGCCCCGCCTGGCGGCGGTAAGCGGGGTTTCGGCGGAGCTAAAGGCAGTCCTAGGAATTTGCCTTTTGGTAGGCTTCCTGGATTTCGGCCTGAATTCGGCCGCGGCTGTTAACGGTGTAGCCGTTATCCCGCGCCCATTGCCGGATTTGCGCCGAATCGTGGCTGCGTCCGCCGGTTGGCGCCTTGGCCCGCTGGGCCGCGCGGCCTGCGCCGGATGCCTTGCGTGCAGCAGTGACGAACCTCTCCAGTGAAGAGCGAAGTTCAGCGGCATTGGATGCCGACAGGTCAATCTCGTAGTTGACCCCGTCGAGGCCAAACTTAACATTCTCGTCTGCGGATCCCCCATCCAGATCATCAACGAGGATGATGTTTACTTTCTGTGCCATTAAAGGTCTTCCTCTTGGGTTTTCAGAAAAGCAGGATGTTTCCCAAAAAAATTATGACTCTTATCTTGGCAACGCGTCAAAGCGCCTATTGGTTCCTTGGGGATAAAGCCGGAAAGAAGGGGGTTTTATCTATTTGGATTCCGGGCCCGGGCGGTCGGAAGGCTGCACGGGGAGGGAATCGGCTTCGGCCTGCGCACGGGCCTCCGCCTGCCGCTCGGCCTTGTCCGCGTTGAAGATCGCCTTCATGGCGAACCAGAACAGGAGGCCCACCACCAGGGAGGGAAGAATAACTGCTACGTATTCCATGATCAGTGCCCTTCGGGCTTCAGCAGGGGGAACAGGATGGTTTCGCGGATACCGGCCCCGGTGAAGAGCATCACCAGCCGGTCGATGCCCAGGCCGATGCCGCCCATGGGCGGGGCGCCGTATTCCAGGGCCCGCAGGAAGTCCTCGTCAAGCTGCATGGCCTCCACGTCGCCGGCGGCCGCATGCAGGGACTGCTCGGTCAGCCGTTCGCGCTGGATGACGGGGTCGATCAGCTCGGAGAAGGCGGTACCGCGCTCCATGCCGCCGATGATCAAGTCCCAGGCCTCGATCAGCCGGCCGTCCTCGCGGTGCGGGCGGGCCAGCGGCTGGGCGGAGGGCGGGTAGTCGTAGACGAAGGTGGGGTTGAGCAGGGTGGGCTCCACGATTTCGCCGAAGAGTTCCACCGCCAGCTTTTCCGCATCCCACTTGGGGTCCACCTTGACATCATGCTTTTCCGCGATTTCGCGAAGAACCACAGCAGGCGTGTCCGGCGTGATCTCCTGCCCAACGGCGTCGGAAAGTCCGGGGTAGACGGCCAGCCAGGCCCACTCGCCGTCGAGGTTGATCTCCCCCGCCTCGGTCTGCAGCACGCGGCCGGCACCCACGGCGTCGGCGGCGTCGAGGATGATCTCCTTGATCCGCTCGGCCATGACGAACTGGTCTGCCCAGGCCTCGTAGCACTCAAGGGTGGTGAATTCGGGGCTGTGGGTGGAGTCCACGCCCTCGTTGCGGAACACGCGCCCCATGTCGTAGACGCGGTCGATTCCGCCCACCACGGCGCGCTTGAGGTACAACTCGGTGGCGATGCGCAGGGTCATCTTCTGGTCAAACGCGTTCATGTGGGTCTCGAACGGCCGGGCCAGGGCGCCGCCGTGGACCAGGTTCAGGATGGGTGTTTCGACTTCGACGTAGCGGTGCCGGAACAGCGTTTCGCGGATGGAGCGGGTGATGGCCGCACGCGTGTAGACCATCTCGCGCGCTTCATCGCGGACCATCAGGTCAACGTAGCGCTGGCGGACACGGGTTTCCTCGTTCAGGTCCGCGTGCAGCACCGGAAGCGGGCGCAGGGCCTTGGAGGCCATGGACCAGGATTCAGCCATGATGGACAGCTCGCCGCGGCGGGAAGAGATGACCTCGCCCTTGATGAACACGTGGTCGCCGAGGTCAACCAGGGCCTTCCAGTCGGCGAGCGCTTCTTCGCCGATGTTGGCCAGGCTCAGCATGGCCTGCAGCCGCGTTCCCTTGCCGTCGGTGCCGCCTTCCTGCAGGGTGGCGAAGCAGAGCTTGCCGGTGTTGCGGATGAAGACCACGCGTCCGGTGACGCCTACGATGTCGCCGGTGGTGTCGTCCGCCTCGAGGTGGGCGTACTTTTCCCGGATCTCGGCGAGGGAATGCGTCCGCTCCACACCCACGGGGTACGCCTCGGTGCCGCGCTCAAGGAGTTTGGCACGCTTTTCCATGCGGATCCGCATCTGCTCGCTGGCATCGACGGGCTCTGGGGCGTTCTTGGGCGCGGGGGTGTTTTGGGAAGTCACAATCATCAAGTTTACCGGGCATCAGGTACCCGGGCTCCCAGTTGCCCCGCAGGTGGGCGCCCTAGGATGGGCTGGTGAAAGAACGGGTACTTCCAACGCACGACGGCGGCAGGCTGGCTTTGTACAGTTACGGCTCCGAGGATGCGCCGGGCGAAAAAAGGGTGCTGCTGATTGGCGGCGCGTTCCTCACGGCCCTGATCTACCGCCCGTTCTCCATTGCACTGGCGAAAGGCCTGGGAGATGGCTGGGCGGTCGATGTCTATGACCGCAGGGGCCGGGGAAACTCGTCCGAACAGCCGGCGGACTACTCCATGGCCACCGAGATCCAGGATGTCCGGACTGTGCTCACTGCCACAAGCGCACGCAACATCCTGGGCCACAGCCTGGGCGGATCGGTGGCCCTCAATGCGGTGCAGGAGTTCACCGGGACCGCATTCGTCCCGGACAAGCTTGCGGTGTACGACGCCGCTGTGAACATCGATGGCAGCATCGACACCGCGTGGCTGGATGGATTCGAGGACGCGGTCAACAACGGCAGGATGGGCCACGCGCTGGCGCACATGAAGAAGGCCACGAGCCCCGGTTCAGTCATGGCCAGGATCCCCGAACCGGTGCTGGCGGGCCTGATGGCCCTGTTGTCCCGGACCAAGGTCAACAAGATGTTCCGCCAGGTCATGCCCAGCGGGGTGGGCGAGCTCAGGGCAGCGTACGACGAAAAGGATCACGCCCGGGACTTCAGCGTGCTGCCCGCCGGCACCCATTTCATGGCAGGCGGAAAAAGCCCAAGCTATTACAGGGTGACGGCCGAGCGGCTGCACGCTGCCGTCCCGGGCAGCACCTACCAGCTCTCCCCCAAGGGCTTCCACGGGTCCATTCCAGCAGCGGTCAAGGAGCTGGTGGCGGACATCGCGGCGTACTTCAGGGGAGGGACTCCGGACGGGGAGCACCGCGCGGATGCTGCTGAGGTCAGCCCCGTTCGCCGCGGCTGAAACCGGCCAGGGCAACCTCCCCAAGGTCCCGCCACACGGTCCGCGGCTTCGGTTCCACGTTCCGGTCCGCCAGCCAGTCACCCCAGGCCGTGATGTCCTTCCCGCCGGCAGCGGCAACGGCGTCGCAGGCGAAACCAACAGCGGTGGAGCCGTCCGAAAGCTGCACGGATCCGAGGAGCATGGGTTCGGGAAGGGATGCCAGGAACGTCCCCAGGGCCGCCGGGGACAGCAGCCACCGCTCCCCCACCAGCTCTGCTCCGTCGTCGGACCGGTAGACGCCAGGCTTGGCCGGCACCGTGTCCAGCGCCACCATCCGGTAACGCGCAGCGGTCCGGACCGGGCCGTCCCAGAACGCCCCGAGTTCCTCCAGCTGCGGGGCCAGTGGCTGGCCCTTGCGGTGTGCACCCACCACCACCAGCGGCACGGCGGTTGCACCGGCGGCCAGAGGCCAGGGCGCGGACGACGACGGCTGGCCGGGTGCCGCTTCGAGGTGCGCCACAGCGCCGTCGAAGAGTGCGGGCGGGGCGGGGGTGGTTTCGATTCGGCGGGCGATGTCCGCTGCCAAGGCGTCATCGAAGGTCCGGCCCACCACTGTGAGCCCGAACTGGGCGCCGTCCACTTCCCCGGCAGGGACGGCTACGGCGCAGAGGTCGAACAGGTTGCAGAAGTTCGTGTAGGTGCCCATCAGCGAGTTCACGCCCACGGGGTCCGCGGCAACCTCGGCGAGGGTGGGGTGGAAGGGCGCCGTGGGAACAAGGAGGGCGTCGAAGCCTTCCAGCCCCGTCATGGCCTTCCCTTTCAGCGCTTCGAGCCGGGCCGTGTCCGCGATGTAGCGGTGGGCGGGAACGGTGCCGGCTGCCCGGATGATGCCCTCCACCGTGGGATCGATACCCGCCGGGCCACCAGCGCCGCCGTCGTTCTTCTCCAGGAACGCCCCCACCGCAGCGTGGCGTTCGGCAACCAGGGCGCCGTCGTACAGCAGCCGTGCGGCATCGAGGAAGGCATCAAATTCGATGGCCTGGGCGTCCACGCCGGTGTCCCGCAACCGGTCAATCTGGTGGTGGAATTCGGCGGCCCAGGCCTCCGGGAGTGCCGGCAGGGTTGCGGGGTAGGCCACCCTCGGCCTTTCCGGCGCTGCCAGCCGGATGTCCGCCGGCCAGGGCCGGGAGTTGCCGGCCATGACGCCCATGGCGAGTTCGGCGGTGGACAGGTGCCGCGCAAAGATGGTGACGGCGTCCCAGGACCGGCAGGCGGGCACCACCCCCGCCGTGGAGACGACGTTCAGCGTTGCCTTGATGCCCACAATGCCCTGCAGCCCGGCCGGGACCCGGCCCGAGCCGGCGGTATCCGTACCAATGGCAATGTCCACCAGTCCCAGTGCCACGGCCACCGCGGAGCCGGAGCTGGAACCGCCGGAGATGTACTCCGGCCGGCGGGAATCGCGGACGGCGCCGTATGGACTCCGGGTCCCCACGAGGCCGGTGGCGAACTGGTCCAGGTTGGTGGCGCCCAGGACCAGGGCACCGGCGGCACGGAGCCGGGCCACTGCTTCGGCATCCTTTTCCGGGGTATACGCAAAGCCCGGGCAGGCCGCCGTGGTGGGGATGCCTGCCACGTCAACGTTGTTCTTGACGGCGAGCAGCAGCCCGGCCAGCGGAAGGTCCGCGCCGCCGGCCGCCGCGGCGTCGATGGTGCCGGCCTCCGCCAGGAGGTCCTCGCCGCTGCGGAGCGTTATCCAAATTTCGGGACGGTCCGCTGCTTCAACCGCCGCGAGCGCAGCCTGGACGCGCCGTGTGGCCTTGCCGGTGCTGTTTGTGCTCATACTGCTGCCTCTTCCAGTTCCAGGGTTTCCGAACCGGCCGTCTCCAGCTCCGAGCCGCCGAGGACCACCACTGCCTCGCCTGCGACCACCTGCGAGCCGGCACCGGGGAGCACCCGGAGCACCACACCGTCGCACGGCGCTTCCAGCACGGTTTCCATCTTCATGGCCTCCAGGGACACCAGGGGCTGGCCCTTGGTTACCCGGTCGCCTTCCGCCACGTCTACCTTCCAGACGCTCGCGGCGAAGGGTGCGGAGACGAGTGAGCCGCCGTCCGGAACCACCACATCGTCAGCTGCCGGTGCCACGACGGCAGCCAGCGCCTCGGCGCGGTCAAACTCGCCGGCGTCGGCCCATGCCTGCCGCTCCACTGCGAAAGCTGCCCCCTGTTTCTCCCGGAAGACGTCGATGGACTCACGGTTCTCCGCCAGGAAGAGTTCGTGCTCGGCCAGGGAGAATGTGCCGTCCTCGATCTCCACGCCGCGGCCACGTCCGGCCGCCATGTCTGCCCGCAGGTCAAGGAGTTCCTCGGGGCTGACGGGGTACCAGGAGATGCGGTCGAAGAAGCGCAGCAGCCACGGCGAACCGGCTTCGAACGGTGCCGAGTCCGCGTACCGCGACCACACCTGGGTGGTGCGGCCAACGAACTGGTAGCCGCCCGGTCCTTCCATGCCGTAAATGCACATGTACGCGCCGCCGATGCCCACGGCGTTTTCCGGCGTCCAGGTCCGGGCCGGGTTGTATTTGGTGGTGACCAGGCGGTGCCGGGGGTCGAGCGGGGTGGCCACCGGCGCGCCGAGGTATACGTCACCCAGGCCCAGGACCAGGTATTCGGCGTTGAAGACGGTGTCGAACACATCGTTGACGGAGTCCAGGCCGTTGATCCGGCGGATGAATTCGATGTTCCAGGGGCACCAGGGGGCGTCGTCGCGGACGCCTGCCATGTAGCGTTCGATCGCCTCGCGGGTGGCGGGGTCGTCCCAGGACAGCGGCAGCCGGACGGTGCGGCTGGGAACCACCAGTTCGGAGCTTGCCGGCAGGGCGGCCTCGACTTCCTGGACCAGGTCCAGCAGCCGCGTGGTGGACAGGACGGACGGGTCAACTTTGATCTGCAGAGACCGGATTCCCGGGGTGAGGTCCACGACGCCTGGCACGCGGAGCTGCTCGATGTGCTGGTGCAGGGCGTGCACCCGGGCACGCAGGCCAAGGTCCAGCACCATCTCGCCGTATTCCACCAGCAGGTTGTCGTCGCCGGACCGGCGGTAGGTGACCGCGGGCCGGCCGGGACCATCGGGCACCCGGCCCAGCACGCCGTCGTCGCCATCGCCGCGGAGCACGCGCTGCCCCGCCGAAGCGCCCGCCGGAGGGTTCGTTGAAAGGCTGTCGGACCAGCCGGCGTCGCCCGGAAGGACCAGCTGGCGGCCGGGTCCCAGGTCCTTGGCCGACGGCGCCTGGCTGGCTTCGATGGGCACGAACCGGACTTTATCCCCCGGCCGGAGCTGGCCGAGCTTCCAGCGCTCGGCCGTCACTACGGTGACCGGGCAGACGAACCCGCCCAGGCTGGGTCCGTCCGGGCCCAGCAGGATGGGGGTATCGCCGGTGAAGTCCAGGGCACCCACGGAGTAGGCGGTGTCGTGGATGTTGGAGGGGTGCAGGCCCGCCTCGCCGCCGTCGGTCCGCGCCCAGCGGGGCTTGGGGCCGATGAGGCGCACCCCGGTGCGGGCGGAGTTGAAGTGGACCTCATACTCCGCGTTGTACAGCTCTTCGATGTCTTCGCGCTGGAAGAACTCCGGGGCGCCGTGCGGGCCCTCGGCCACGGCAAGTTCCCAGGTGGAGGTGAGGGCGGGACGGTTGTCGAGCGGGACGGCAGTGGCAGGTGCTTGTTCTGACGTGCCGGCAGGCTTGACGGCCCTCAGCACGTCGCCGGCGCGCAGGACCCGCCCGGCGTGGCCGCCGAACTGGCCCAGCGTGAAGGTTGAGGCGCTGCCCAGGTACTTCGGGATGTCCAGGCCGCCCTGGAACAGGATGTAGCCGCGAAGGCCCTTGCCGGCTGCCGTGCCGACGTCGAGCGTTCCCCCTGCCGGGATGGTCACGGGCGTCCAGGCGGGCAATTCCATTCCGTCCACTGTCACTGCCACGTCGGCGCCGGTAACGCAGACGGTGGTGGCATGCGTGAAGGCCAGGCTGGGGCCGGTCATGGTGAACTCAAGGCCCGGTGCGCCTTCGGGGTTGCCCAGCGCGGTGTTGCCAAGCCGGAAGGAGAGGTCATCCATGGGGCCGCTGGGCGGCACGCCGATCTGCCACAGCCCGGTACGGCCGGGCCAGTCCTGCACGCTGGTCTGCAGGCCGGGGCGGCCCACGGTGATGCGCGGCTCCGGGTCCCCCACGTTGTCCAGCGTGTTGGTGGAGTGCTGGACGCTGCGGACCACGTCCATGCCACTGACGGCGCGGAGCATGCCCAGGTTGGTCTCTATGCCGTCGATCCGGGTGTTTTCCAGGGCTGCGGCGAGCCGGTCAAAGGCCTCGGTACGGGTTGCGCCGGAGGTGATGATCTTTCCCAGGAGGGGATCGTAATTCGTGGCGACCTCGGTGCCGGTTTCCACCCAGGCGTCCACCCTTGCCTCCGCTGCGGTGGGATAGGCGGCATTGGTGACGGTTCCGGCGCTGGGCTGGAATCCCCGTGCCGGGTCCTCGGCGTAAAGGCGGGCTTCCACGGCACTGCCGGTCACGGGCAGGCTGTCCGGCAGGCTTTCCAGGACCGTTTGGGCTTCGCTGCCGCCCTGGGCCAGGCGCAGCATCCATTCCACCAGGTCCACGCCGGTGACGGCTTCGGTGACGGGGTGCTCCACCTGGAGCCGGGCATTGACTTCAAGGAAGGAGGCTTCCTTACGCGCGGAGTCGTAGACGAATTCCACCGTGCCGGCGGAGCGGTAGTTAAGGGAGGCGCACAGGGCGCGGGAACTCCGGTGCAGTTCCTCCCGCAGTTCGGCGGGGAGGTCCGGAGCCGGGGCTTCCTCAAGGACTTTCTGGTGGCGGCGCTGCAGGGAGCAGTCGCGGTCGCCGAGGCTGACCACCCGGCCTTCGCCGTCGCCAAAGATTTGCACCTCAACGTGCCGGGCGTTCTCCACGTACCGCTCAGCGAAGACGCCGGCGGTGCCGAAGCTGGCGCCGGCGAGGCGGGCCACGCGGGGGAAGCTTTCCACAAGCTCCGCCTCCGAGCGGCAGACGGTCATGCCGATCCCGCCGCCACCGCCGGTGGCCTTGAGCATCAGCGGGAAGCCGATCGCCTTGCCGGCTTGGACGGCGTCGTCCACGTCCTCCAGCAGCCCGGACCCTGCGATCATCGGCACCCCGGCTGCCCGGGCGGCGTCGCGCGCTGTGTGCTTGGTGCCAAAGATGCGCAACTGTTCGGCGGTGGGTCCCACGAAGACCAGTCCGGCTGCTTCCACCGCCTCGGCAAAGGCTGCGTCCTCGGACAGGAAGCCGTAGCCGGGGTGGATGGCACCGGCGCCGGTGGCCTTGGCTGCCGCCAGGATCGCGTCCACCCGCAGGTAGGACTCCTTGGCCGGGGCCGGTCCCAGCAGCACGGCCTCGTCGGCGAGCCTGACGTGCTTGGCACCCCGGTCCGCCTCGGAGAAGACGGCAACAGTCCGCAGTCCCAGCTTTGTGGCGGACTCGATGATCCGGCACGCGATCTCGCCTCGGTTGGCGATCAGGAGCGTGTTGAAAGAGTTCAGGTTCTTGTTGCTCACTTGGCTGCCTCCGGCCGGGTGACGATCATGCGGACGGGGGTGGGGTTGAAGCCGTTGCAGGGGTTGTTGATTTGCGGGCAGTTGGAGACGAGCACCAGGGTGTCCACCTCCGCTTTCAGGGCCACGCGCTTGCCGGGGGCGGACAGGCCGTCAACGATGCCCAGGGCGCCGTCCGGGTCCACGGGGACGTTCATGAACCAGTTGATGTTGGACACCAGGTCCCGCTTGCCCAGGCCCCAGCGCGAGCCCTCGATCAGGAAGTTCTCCACGCAGGCATGCTGTTCCCGGGTGTGCTGGCCGTAGCGGAGGGTGTTGGACTCCTGTGAGCAGGCGCCCCCGATGGTGTCATGCACGCCCACTTCGTCAGCCACGACAGTCATCAGCGGCGCACCGGTGTCGGCGCGCAGGACCGAACCCGTGGTCAGGACGATCGATTGCTGTGAGGCGATGGTGACCGGTGCCGAGTAACGCACGGTGGTGTCCCCCGCCGCGTACAACAGGCAGTCCACGGCCTGGTTGCCCTCAAGGTCCACGATGGTCAGCACATCCCCGGCGGCCACGACGGCGGACCAGGGGCCGCGGGCCTCGACGAATTCGTCAAGCACCACGTCGCCGGGTGCGAGGGCAATGTCGCGGGCCTCCGCGATGGTTTCAGTGTGGATGGCGGTGTTCATCGGGCGTTCCTTGCGGTGAGGTCGTGTTCGGTGTTGCGGAGGGCCTGCAGGTGTTCCGGGGCCAGCGGGCCGGCCAGGCGGCCTGACTCCAGTTCGGCGAGGTCCTGCGGTGCGTGCCAGGCGACGATGTCCACGGCCGTCCCGGTGAAGTCCGGCCGTGGGTCCAGCGGGTGGGCGGTGTTGGCCAGTACCAGCACTGCGTCCATCTGGAGCAGGAGTTCGACGGCGGCACCCGGCCCCGCGCTTCCGGTGAAGGTGATGCTGCCTGCAGGGTCCACGGTGATGCCTTTGAAGAAGGACAGCGACGGCGCCACATCCCGGGGGCCCAGGCCGTTCTTCAGCGCGCCGAGGGTGAGCAGTTCGCGTGCTGCCGGGGAGGCGCTGTGGGCGGTTCCGGAGCCGTACCTGGCGGTGTTGCCGGCGAGGGTGGTGGCGCCTGTGAGTGCGTCGTGGCGGGACGAGGTGTCAGCAACGATCGTGGCCATCAGGCGGCCGGCGTCGGACAGCAGCGGGTGGCCCGTTCCCGGGTAGGCCTGCCACGGGACTTTGACGGTGTCCGCGGCATTGAGGCGTTCGTGAAGGGCGCCGGTGCGGTACAGGAGGGTGTGCACGCAGGCGTCACCGCCGGTGTCGGTCAGCCGGATCCGGGTGCCGCGGGCCAGGGCCATGCTGGTGTAACGGCCAAAGGCGAGGGATTCGGCCCAAGTGGGGGACGCGCCGTCGGGCAGTCCGGTCGTCAGGCGGGCCGGCGCCGAAGCTGCCGGCACGTGGCGCATGGTTTCGGCGGTCTTGCCGTGCTGTTCCCTGGCGTGGGCGCGGGCGCCGGCCGTGGTGGCCGTGCCAGTGACTGGCGTTTCGATGGTCTGTGTCATGTCAGTCCTGTATGTCTCGGAAGCGTGTTGTGTCGAAAGGAAAGGGGGTCGGGATGGCGTCAGGCCTTGGCTGCCAGGTTCCGGCTCCGGACCCAGATGCCCAGGAGCAGTACGGCAGTGACCATCAGGGGCGCGGACCAGAGGAGGATTGGGTTCTCTCCGGAGGGGTCGTACACCTCGGGCCGGGGCCACGCCAGGTTGACCACCATGACACCGCCGTAGAGGACGGCGAGGATATTGACGGGAAGGCCCCAGCGGCCCAGTGAGAAGAGGCCTGCCGGCATGGTCTGCCCCACCCGCTCCCAGTCGCCGCGAAGCCGGTTGAGCAACTGCGGGACGGTGACCAGGAGGTAGGCAAGGTAGACCATCACGATGCAGACGCTGCACAGGGTGGTGAACAGCGCCGCGTTGCCTACGTTGATGGCCAGCACCGCAACAGCCAGGGCGCCGATCACGATGGAGGGCCACATGGGCGTGCCGCGGGTGGGGTGGACGGAGGAGAGCAAGGCCGACGCCGGGAGCTTGCCGTCGCGGGCCATGGAGAAGACCAGGCGGGAACCGGCAGTCTGGATCGCCAGGGTGCAGACGAAGATGGCGATGGCCACATCCACCAGCAGGACCTTGCCCCAGAAGGTGCCCAGGACTGCGGTGAGGACGTAGGGCAGGCCCTCGGTGGCGAGACGGCCGTCGTCGAGGCTGGGCGCGGCCATCAGGGCGGTGATGATCATCAGCGCGCCGCCGATGCCGGAGATGAGCAGGGCGGAGAGGATGGTCCGCGGTGCGGTGCGGCGCGGGTCCTTGGTTTCTTCGGACAGTTCACCGGCCGAGTTGAAGCCCACCATGACGTAGGCGGCCATCAGTCCTGAGACCAGGAAGGCTCCCACGGCGCCAAGGTCGGACCCCTGCATCACGCTGGTGTCGGCAACCACGTCCGGTCCGCGCTGGGCGGCGCTGATGAGGGCCAGGATCACCGCCACTACGCCCACGATCTCGCAGGTAACGCCCACTGAGTTCACGTGGGCCATCAGCTTCACGCCCAGGGAGTTGATGACGGTGGTGGCCACCAGGAGGACGGCGCCGAGCACCACCGCGTTGGAGGCTCCGGTCACGGTGTTCAGCGCGGAATCACCGCCTACCACCTGGAAGCCGTCCCACAGTTGGGGCAGGACCACCTGCAGGGCGATGGCTGCAGCGGCAGCTGTGACCACCTGCGCGATGGCCATGAACCAGCCGGCGAACCAGCCCACTCCCTCTCCCCCAACGCGGCGAGCCCACTGGTACACGGCACCGGACAGGGGGTAGCGGGCAGCGAGTTCGGCGAAATTCAGCGCCACGAGCAGCTGCCCCACCAGGACAACCGGCCAGGTCCAGAAGAACGCGGGCCCGGCGAAGGAGTAGCCGAACGCGAAGAGCTGGAAGATGGTGGTGAGGATGGACACGAAGGAAAAGCCGGCGGCAAAGGAAGCGTAGCGGCCGAGCTTTCGGTGCAGGGTGGGCTGGTAGCCAAGGGACGTCAGGTCTGCATCGTCCTGGTGGACGGTGGGGAGGACGGTTGATGTCATCGGGAATCTCCGGGGCTGGAAAGGGATCTTGGGGGCGAAGCCTCCCGGCACTGCAGCACTCGGCCGAAGGCTGCTGATTACCGGTCAATTGATAGTTTTCCAGCGCCATGTCCCCAAACAGTTTCACCTCTGTAAAAGGCGGATAGACATCTTGTTTCGGGCGGATTTCCGTCCCCTCACAATGCCCGCCGGCGGATTCGCCCTGCCCTGTCATGCCTCCGCGGTAATGCAAGAATGAGGCAGTGACTTCCGCCGGACCGGGACGCCCCCGCCATCAACAGCCCTCGCGGCCGGGTGCCACCGCCCGCGATGAAATCCTCGACGCCGCAGCGGAGCTCTTCACCACCCAGGGCTTTGCCAGCACCTCCACCCGTTCCATCGCAGACGCGGTTGGCATCCGGCAGTCGTCCCTCTACCACCACTTCAAAACCAAGGACGATATCCTCGAGGACCTCCTGGAGGGGACGGTGTCCGGTGGCCTGAAGTTCGCGCGCGCGGTGGCCGCGCTGCCTGCTGACGCCGCTGGAACGGAAAGCCCGGCTGGGAGCCGGCTCTACGCCGTCGCGCTTTACGACGGCACCCAGCTGTGCAGCGCCCGGTGGAACCTTGGCGTGCTGTACCACCTGCCGGAGGTCCGCAGCACCCGCTTTGCCCGGTTCCTCAGTGACCGCCGGGAGCTCAGGCGGCTTTACGGGGAACTGGGGACCGGCTTGTCGGCCACCCCGGCCGCACCGGACGGCGGTGACTTCACCTTCCGCCTGGTCGAGTCCCTCATCTACCTCCGCGCGGACGGCGCAGTAAGCGCAGAATCGGCCATGCAGGCGGCGGATGCCGGGCTGATCCTTTGCGGGCTCGGGCACCGGCTTCCGGCCATTCGCGCGGCCGGCCAGGCCCTCATAGACCGCCTGGCCTGACGTCCCGGTCGCCCACTCCGGGATGCCCTGCCCGGTTTGCTCGGCTAGGCTCGGAACATGACGCGAGAGAACATCAGGACCCCCGACGGCGGCACTGTGGAGCTCTTCTCCACCGGCGCTGAACTTGCTTCTGCAGGTTCGGGCGTGGTGGTTGTGCCGCCCTCCATGGTGACGGCCGCGGATTACACCAAGTTCGCCCAAAAACTGAGCGCCTCCCTGGGCCGGCCGGTGCACACCTTCAACCGGCGGGGGCGTGGGTCCTCGTCGCCGCAGCCCGAGGATTACACACTCGACGTGGACATCCGGGACCTGGCCACGGTCATGAAGCACACCTCCAGCACTGACGTCTTCGGCCACAGCTTCGGCGGCGCCGTCGCCCTGCACGCTGCGCGGACCCTTCCCGTGGAACGGCTCGCCGTCTATGACCCGGCGGTCTCGGTGAACGGCAGCGTCACAGCCGACTGGATCGTGGAGTATGAGCGGGCCATCGCAGCCGGAGACCATGACCGCGCCCTCGCCGTGATCCAGCGGGGCCTGGAAGCCGGTGGTTCCTTTTCATCGCGCATGCCGCTGTCCATGCTCACCCTCGCCAACAAGCTGACCGCAGGCACCACCGAAGGAAAGCAGCAGCGCGAGCTGATGCGCACCGGCGTCCGTGAGATCAGAGCGATTATTGCCGCGGACATGCCGGCTGAACCGTTCCAGGCGCTGCCCCTGGAGACGTTGATTGTGGTTGGCGAAAAGTCTCCGGCCTACTTCGGCATCGCCTGCGGCCAGATCCATGATGTGCTCTCCGGCTCCAGCTACACCATCCTGCCCGGCTTCGGCCACGACGGCGCCATCAAGGCCCCGGACAAGCTGATCAAGGAACTGAGCGACTTCTTCGCGGGCTGACCCATGCAGGTCGCAGTAGTTGTCGTTCTGGGCGCTCAAACGACAACTACCGCGACCCAGTTGGGCTAGTGCGCGCCGTGGCCCGCGCCGGCACCTTCGGTTTTGCGCATCATCGCGGAAAGTACGACGGCGGCGAGGGCTATGCCGGTTGCCGTCAGGAAGGCGGCGCTCATCCCGGCGACGAGTCCCGACGTCGCGCTCACAACGGCGAAGATGGATACCAGGAGCGCCGTACCCGCGGCGCCGGCCACTTGCTGCGCGGTGCTCATGATCGCGGACCCGTGGGAGTAAAGGTGCGGCGGAAGCGGGTTCAGCCCGGTGGTGAAGGCGGGCGTGAACAGCAGCGCCAGGCCGAAACTCAGCCCCACGTGCAAGGTGACGATCCACCAGACTGCCGTGCCGGCGTCGAGCATTGAAAACTGCCAGAGGGCCACCACCATCAGGATGGACCCGGTAATGGTGAGCGGCAGCGGACCCACCTTGTCGAACGCCCGGCCGATGACCGGCCCGAGCAGGCCCATCGCCAGGCCGCCGGGAAGCAGTGCAAGGCCGGTTTCGAGCGAGCCGAGGCCCCGGACTTCCTGCAGGTAGAGCGGCAGCAGGATGACGCCGCCGAACAGGGCCATCATGGCCACCACCATCAGCAGGACCGAAACGGTGAACATCCGGAAGTTGAACGCGCGCAGGTCCAGCAGTGGCGCGGCTGCCTTCTGGAGCCGCACCTGGCGGAGGACGAAAACCGCCAGGGCCGCGACGCCGATGACGAGGGCTGCGATGGCGCCGGCACTGGGACCGGCCTGGCCGCCGTGGCCGCCGCCGATCTGGCTGAGCCCGTAGACCAGGCCGCCAAAGGCGGGGACGGTGAGGATGACGGACAGCGCATCCAGCCTTGCCTTTTCAGGCTCGCCCACGTTGGTGAGGTATTTCGCGCCAATAGCCAGGGCCGCGAGGGCCACCGGCAGCACGAAGACGAACATGAAGCGCCAGGTGAAATGCTCCAGGATCAGCCCGGAGACTGTGGGACCCATGGCCGGTGCCACCGAGATGGCGATGCTGACGTTGCCCATGACGGCGCCGCGTTTGGCCAGCGGGACCAGGGTAAGGATGGTGGTCATCAGCAGCGGCAGCATGATGGCGGTGCCGCCTGCCTGGACGATGCGTGCCAGCAGCAGGATTTCGAACCCGGGTGCGACTGCGGCAAGCGCTGTTCCGCCGGCGAAAAGGCCCATGGCGAGCATAAAGACGGCTCGCGTGGACAGGCTCTGGAGAATGAACCCGGTGGTGGGGATGACCACGGCCATGGTCAGCATGAACCCCGTGGACAGCCACTGCACGGTGGGGGCGTCCACCCGGAGGTCCACCATGAGCCGCTGCAGGGCCACATTCATGATGGTCTCGTTGAGGATCACCACGAACGTCGCCACCAGCAGCGTGCTGATGATGGTGACGGACTCGCGGGACATCTTCTCCGGCGCAGCGGGCCGGATCCCTTCGCGGACTTCCGCGTGGGTTCGTTCGTTCTGGACGGGCTGGCCGCTGGCTGTGGGTGAGGTCTCGGTAGACATGGGTGTTCCCTCAGGGGTTTTATGAATGATGCACGGACGGCGCCGCTGCAGATTCAAACACTCTACCCGCTGGAGTAATTCCTCCATACGGGTTTTTAGCCCTGAGGGAACATTAGGGTCAGGCGGTCTGGCCCGCGTGCTGGCCCTCGGAAATTTCCTCCACCAGCTTGTTGTTGAAGGCCGGCAGGTCATCCGGGTTCCGACTGGTGACCAGGCCCTGGTCCACCACCACTTCCTGGTCCGTCCAGTTGGCGCCGGCGTTCTTCAGGTCGGTTTCAAGGGTGAAGTAGGACGTGACGTTCCGGCCCCTGATGACTCCGGCCTCGATGAGCAGCCACGGGCCGTGGCAGATGGAGGCCACCGGCTTGTGCTGTTCAAAGAAGCTGCGGGTGAAGCTCTGTGCATCCTTGTCCACGCGCAGGTGGTCCGCGTTGACGACGCCGCCCGGAAGGACCAGGGCGTCAAAGTCGGAGGCGTTCGCTTCCGCAACCGTGAGGTCGACGTCGAAGGTGTCGCCCTTTTCCGTGCCGTTGTAGCCCTGCAGCTTGCCGCTCTTGGGTGCAACCAGGGTCGGCTCGCCGCCGGCATCCTTCACGGCCTGCCAGGGACTGGTGAGTTCCACCTGCTCCACGCCGTCAGTCAGCAGGAATGCCACCTTCTTGCCTGCGATGCTGTGCTCTGACATTGTTCCTCCTCATGCTGCGGTTGCGCGCTTTTGGCGCGCGGGGTCCCGCTTCGAGAGTTGATTGCCTGACGGTTACAAGCCTAGGAAAGCTGAAAGTAATAAGCAAGCTGACTATTTGCTTCGAGGGGTAGTTGCCTTAGCTGGGGATCGAATCACGCGAAACTGGCGGCTTTAGCTGATTTTCCGCGCGGCGGGCAGGTTTTGGCGCTGCGCAGGTTCCTTTTCGCGGCGGGTAGGTTCTAGCGCTGCGCAAATTCCGTTTCGCAGCGGTTGTCTGCGGTGCGTCAGGGATTCTGCGCAGCGAGAAGACGTACGACGGCGGCACGCGGTTGTGTGCGCCGGTGCGGCCCGGCAGCGGCTGGGCTGGATGTACAAACTCAAGGTTGGCGCCTGCGCGCGTCGGGCGCACGTCCGGGCGGCATCAGGTCTGGGCGGCATCAGGTCTGGGCGGGATCAGGTCTGGGCGGGATCAGGTCTGAATGTCAGTGCCTCGTTGGATGATGTTCGTATGGGAATCAGCACGGGTGTTGGGGTGGCCTTGGAGGGTGTTCATGCCTCCGTTGCTGCCCTTAATGCCCTGACCCTGGAAGACGCTTCGCTGGCTGCCGGGATTGGCGTTGGCGCCGGTGTTGGTGCTGGGATTGGCGTTGGTGCTGATGTGGATGTGTTGCAGCGGCGGTACGAGCTCCGGCTGGAACGTATGGAACTCAGGTCCCGACTACAGGCGCAGCTGATGGCCGGGCAGGCGGAGGACGTGGTCCAGGCCCTCGAATTCCAGCAGGCCATGACCCCGCCCGGCGCGACCGTCCAGGACCGGACCTATGCGGAGATGTCGGCGGTTGAGGAGACCGCCGGGGTCCTGACCCTCAGCTCCGCGGCCGCCGGGGCGTTCGTGGAACAGTCCCGGCGGGTGTGTTCCCTGCCGCTCGTGATCGATGCATTGGCCGCCGGCGCCATCTCCTGGCAGCACGCCAGGATCGTGGCCGATGAAACCGAAGGCCTCACCCCCGACGCTGCCGCCGCCCTTGTGGCGCACTTCTTTGACCCCGCCGCCCCGAACCCGGCCGGCGGCGCCGCCCCCGGAGAACTGGTCCCGTCCCGGTTCCGGGCCAAAGTCCGCGCCTGGCGGGAACGCCACCACCCCGAAACCCTCGAAAAACGCCACGCCAAGTCCGTGGCCGACCGGCGGATGGAATACACCCCGGACCGGGACGGCATGGCCTGGATCAACCTCTACCTCCCCGGGGACACCGCCTGCGCCATCTGGAACCGCACCACCGCCACCGCCCGCGGCCTCCAGGGACCCGGCGAAGACCGCACCCTTACCCAACTCCGCCCCGACATCGCCGCCTCACTGCTCCTCGGCGCCGCAAGCACCACCGCCTCTGACACCACCAGCACTACAGCCGCCGAAAACACCATGGGGATCGGGAGGATCCCTACCCCGCGGGCCGATGTGCTGGTTACCGTGCCGGTGTTTTCCCTGCTCGGCCTGACGGACGAGCCCGCAATCCTGGACGGTCTGGGGCCGATCCCGGCGTCCATGGCGCGCAGGCTCGTCGCGGACGGGGCGGATTCGTTCTACCGGGTCCTGGTCGACCCCCGGGACGGGGCGCCACTGGAGATCGGCCGGACGCGCTACCGGCTCCCGGAAACCATCAAACAATGGATCCGGATGCGGGACGGCACATGCACCTTCCCCGGCTGCAGCAACCGTTCCCCGGACAACGAGACAGACCACCTCACAGCATGGGAACACGGCGGCACCACCGGTGCCAGCAACCTCGGACAGCTCTGCCCCAAACATCACCGGCTCAAACACGCCCGCCCGTGGATACCCGATACCGCAACAGAAGACGAGCCGCCCGGTTGGACCTCACCCACCGGCCGCCACTACAACGCCGAACACCAAGACCACGAACCAACCCACTGGCCGCAATGGCTGATGCCACCGGCAACCCCCTGCGTAGAAGCAAACCCGGAAGACCTCCCACCATGGGAACCGGACGACGACAACCTCGTGGACCTCAACGACCTATCCCCAGACGATCCACTCTGGGCCGAATTCTTCGCAAAGCCATTCGCGCTCTTCCCGGACTGTGTTGGTGTCCTGCGGTAGGTGCCCGGGGGTTCCTCGCGCCGGAGGACTACGTAGGTACTTGACAGGCCGAACAGCCGCAACTTCGCGGCGCCGGACGCTGAGCCTTTCAGCCCTAAGCCGCCGATTCCTAAGCCGCTACTGCCTGTGATGCTCGATAAGCCAGCCCGCCATCTGCTGGGCCCGCCTCGCGGCCTGCAGGTCACCGCCTGTAGCTGAAATGATGGATCCCTTCATCAGGATCTGCCAGGAACGGGCGAACTCCTCAGGATCCGCAAGTCCGGCTTCTTCCGCCAACGCTTGCACGTGTCCCCGGAGCTTTGCCAGGTAATCGATGCTGGCCTGGCCCAGCGGATGCGAGGGTCCCATCTCCAGCAGAACGTGGATGAAGGTACTCCCCTCAAAGTCCTCACGCCGGAACCATTCACCCAAGACATCGAAAATCGCCAGCAAACGCCCAACGGGGGTTTCACCGCGGCGTCGTGCCTGGGTCACAATCGCTTCGACAGTCCAGAGTTTGTCCCGCTGCTCCAGGAATGCCAGCACCAGCGAGTCCTTGGACGGAAAGTGCCGGTAGAAGGTGGCCTTGGCAACCCCAGACCGATCGATGAGCTCATTCACGCCCACATCCCGGATTCCCCGACGCGAGAACAGCTCATAGGCCACTGCCAGGATGCGTTCCACGGAATTGGCGTTGCCCTCCGCAGGCACCGCTTCTGGGGACGCGGGGGAATCCGGGACCTTCGCCTCTGTACTCATGGGAGTTGAAGTCTAGCGCAGGGGAAGACAGACCGGTCTTTCCCACTGTAATCTTTCTCCTACGCGCAGTGCTTTCGAACGCCGCAGAGGCCCACCCCAAAGGTCGCCGGTTTGGAGCAAGGAGGCCCCCATGTCAGCAGAGCGGATGTTCCACAGCGTCCCGTCAGACCCGGCCCCCTGGATGTCCAGCGACACCCCGGCCGAAGTCCGGCAGTACGCCATCGAGTCGCTCCGCTGGCAGGCGCAGGAAATCATCGATGAATTGCTCTGCAACGAGGACCCAGGCGAGGAACTCGTTAGGGCCCGCCTCCGCCGCTGTGTCGCCAGGAACCCCGGCCGCCCTGAGCGGGCACTCCTCGAACAGCTCATGACCAGCCGGGACAAATCAGGCTTGTAGACCAGTCACCCTCCGGACACGAACCGCGCCTGGGCAGCCCTCAGGAATTGAGCGGCATATTGTCTATCAACCGCACCGGGCCCACCTTGGCGGCGACAAGCGCCAGCGCCTCGCCGCGGAACGGAGTCTCCCTGCAGTTCTCGGCAAGCGGCTCAAGGGTTACTGGATCCACCACTTCGAAGTAGTCCAGTTCCACCAGGGGCTGGGACTCCACCAGCGCCAGCGCGGAATCAAGGTCCAGCGGCTCATGGGCATTCGCCCGCTCCTCCAGCAGCCGCAGGGCCCTGGACAGAACCAGCGCTGCGTCCCGCTCGGCGTCGGACAGGAAGCGGTTCCGGCTGGACAACGCCAGCCCGTCCACCGCCCGGACCGTCGGAACGCCCACGATCTCGACCGGGAAGTTAAGGTCGGCAACCATCCGCCGCACCAGGGCCAACTGCTGGGCGTCCTTCTGCCCGAAGTAGGCCCGGTACGCGGGCAGGCCGCCGGCAAGGGAAGCTCCGTCGGCTGAACCGGCCGGACGGCCCGCCGCCGGTATTCCGTAGTGCAGCAGCTTGGCCACCACGGTCAGGGCACCGTCGAAGTGGCCCGGACGCGAGGCGCCCTCCCACTTCTCCCCCAGCCGGCCGGATGTGATCCGCACAAAGGGCTCCCCCGCCGGGGTAGACCTCCTCCACGGACGGCGCGAAGGCCAGGTCAACGCCCTGTTCCTCCAGCAGCGCCAGGTCCGCGTCAAGCGTCCGGGGGTAGCGGTCCAGGTCCACGGCATCGCCGAACTGCAGCGGGTTGACGAAGATGCTGGCCACCACCACGTCATTGTTCTCGACGGCGGTGCGCGCCAGGGCGGCATGGCCTTCGTGGAGTGCCCCCATGGTTGGCACCAGTCCCTGGGAGGCGCCCTGCTTCGCAGCAAGCAAACGGGCGCTTTCGGTGTGTAATTCGGCCACGGTGGTGACGAGTTGAATGGGCATTCAGTCTTCCTTCGGATCGAGGGCCTCGTGCAGCCCCTTCAGCTGGTCAGGTTTCAGCAGCCCCCGCCCTTCTGCCCGCAGGGCAGTGGCTCGCGCCATCGCAAGGTAGGCCGCCAGCACGTCACCGTGCCCGCCGCCGTCGAACTCGCGCAAAGCCTCAGCGTGGGCACGGACGGTTCCCAGGTCCCCGCGGGCCACCGGGCCCGTCAGCGCCGACTCCCCCGACGCCAGCGCGTTCTCAAGCGTGGCCCGCAGCAGTGGTCCAAGCATGCGCTCCGGCGATTCCACCCCAACCTCGCGCAGCAGCTGCGACGCCTGCGCCACCAGGGTTACCAGGTGGTTGGACCCGTGTGCCAGGGCTGCGTGGTAGAGCGTTCTGTCGGCCTCAGCGATCGCAACGGGCTCCGCCCCCATCTCTACCACCAGCGCCTGGGCAATGGGCAGCATGGCGGCATCGGCCGTCACCCCGAAGGTGCAGTCCAGCAGCCGGGTGAGGTCCAGGCTCATGCCGGTGAAGGTCATGGCAGGATGCAGCGCCAACGGAACGGCGCCGGCGGCGCGTACGGGATGCAGCACGCCCACGCCGAACCGGCCGGAGGTGTGCGCCACGAGCTGGCCGGGCTGCCATGCGCCGAGCTTCGCCAGCCCCTCCACCAGGCCAGGCAGGGCGTCGTCAGGCACCGCCAGCAGCACCAGTTCCGCGCGTTCAACGATGTCCTGCACTTCCAGGACGGGCACGCCGGGCAGCAGCGCTTCGGCCCGTTCCCGGCTTGCCTCGGACACAGCTGACACCCCGACGACGGCGTGCTCGGCCGCGCGCAAAGCTGCGCCAAGCACGGCTCCCACTTTGCCGGCACCGATGATTCCGACGCCGAGGCGTCCGGGCTTAGCCATGCTGCTGGCCTTCCTGTTGGTAGGGGATGCGGGTTTCACTGGCTGCGGCCCCGGGCAACGGCTCACCACGCTGCGGCCTGGGCGCAGCTGCCGGAGCAACCTGTCGCAACCATTGTTCGGTGGTTTGCCGCTTCCGGGCCAGCCGCGCCCGCGCCGACTGCTCGTCGAAGAGTTGCCTGGCCTCGTCCAGCCCAGCCTGGGCCAGGCGCGGGGCCACCGGTCCGGCAGTTGTATGCAGGACCAGGTCCGCCACCCGGAACCGGCGTGCCAGGGGCCCCTGTTGCAGGGCCAGTGACTGTGTCCGTTGGTGGGGAACCACCACGAGCTCCCGCCACCAGCGCCCGGAGCGGATCAGCAGGGCCGTGTCCGTTGCGGCGAACCCGTTACGGCGCCACGCGAGAGGTGCCAGCAGCCGGGCCCGGCGCGGCGTGGTGACGAATCCGCCGTCGGAATCCCTGCCTGTAAGGCCGGCGGCAAACACCACCGCCGGCTGGCCGGTCCCCGGGTCCGGCAGGACCAGCGAGAGCATGGCCATGACGTCGGAAAGCTTTCCCACCGGCAGGAGGATGGTCCTGGTGTTGCCCTCGGCGGCGTTGCCGGAAACCCCGTAGCCAGCAGCGTTCACCTGCATCCGGTACCAGCCGAACGGACGCCACAGTGGAGGCTGGGCGATCTTCACCGCCTGGATGCGGCCGGGCGGAAGCGTCTGCGCCTGGGTGTCGAGCAGCCCGTACCGCAGCCGGATGCCGTCGGGCGAGACCGAGGCGGTGAAGTTGTACCCCTTGTTGAAGAAGTTCCAGTAGCCCGCCGCCAGGCCCAGGGCTGCGGGCACCAGGTAGAAGTAGAAGGCGCGGTTGTCCATCACCACGGACAGGACCACCGAAGCGACGCCGCCCACCAGGATAAAGACGCTTTGCTCGCTCAGGAGCAGCGATCCGATAAGGCGCGACGGCGGCACGGCCAGGACCGTGGTTTCCGGCGCCTCGGGAACCGGCCGGGCAGGATGCTCCGGCCGCGCGAAGTCCCCGGCACCAGTGCCCACCGCGGGACCGGCGCCTGCAACGGCATCGGAAACGGCATCGGAAACGGCTCCGGATGCGCGCCCCAGGATGGTGGCACGAAGCTGCCGGGCATCATCGATCTTGAGGTAGGCCAGGCGCACCGCTGATTCGCCGGCGTCGGCGACCTCGAACTTGAGTTCCGCCAGTCCGAAGATGCGGGCCAGCAGGGGCTGCACGATATCGATGGCCTGCACCCGGTCCAGCTTCGCCTGCCGGTGCTGGCGGAAGAGGAGCCCGCTGTTGACCCGGACGTAACCGCCGGACACCTGGTACTTGGTGAAGTACCAGGTGAGGACGAAACCCAGCACCGCCACGGCGAGCAGCAGCGCGCCGCCGCCCAGGAGCCAGGGGGCGCGCCTGGCAAAGCCGTCCTCGAACACGGGCTGGCCCTGCAGTGACCGCTCAAAGAGGTCCCGGCCGAAGAAGTAGGTGATGGCGGCCAGGGCAACCCACCCCCGCACGAAAGGTGAGGCGGGATGCACACGCAGCCACTCGCCGTCGGGCGTTCCCCTGGTTTCCGGGCCGGCCGCGGCAGGCGGCCCCGCAGGCGGCCCGGGGAGCTGGCCGTCAGTGGTCACAGTCCTGCCAGCCTGGCTTCGCCGCGGGCGGCCAGCTGTTCGCGGAGCCTGGCACCTTCCGATGCCGGCACGCCCGGGATGCGCGCGTTCGTGCCGGGTGAGGCCGTGTGGAGCTTCACGGTGCACAGGCCCAACCCGCGTTCCACCGGCCCGACCGCGATATCCACGTACTGCATGCGGCCGTAGGGAACGGCCATGGTGCGCTGGAAAAAGATGCCGCTCCTGATCAACAGGTCGTCGTCGCGCTCGGCGTAGCCGATGGCCCGGACCTGCCGCGGGATGAGCACAAGCCGCCACAAGGCAGCCAGCAGCGTGACTGCCGGAACGGTGATGGCCAGCCACAGGGGCGGCCAGCGCCACCATCCCAGCAGGATGAACACCAGCGGCGCGGACAGGACCAGCACCGTGACAAGGTTGGCCACCGCCCATTCCACCAGCCGGACTGTAATGTATTTCGGCGACACCCGCTGCCAGGCGATACCCGGCGGGTCAATCGCCTCGGTATGCATATTCGCCTTCCCCCGCGGCTTCCCCGCGTGCGGGCCGGCTCTTCTTCCCGTCGACGCCGCTGGCGTCGCTGTCCTCCGGGGGAATCTTGCAGAACCGCTCCACGAGGAGACCCACCACGATCATCACCAGCCCGCCGCCGGCCATGGCCAGGGCCAGCCAAGTGATGTCCTGGTCGCTGCGCAGGCTCCAGATCCGCAGCTGGTCCAGGAAGATCCCCACGTGCCAGCCCAGCAGCACTGTTCCGGCGTAGGCGCACGCCTGCGCCAGGACCAGCGTCCGCGCCGCGAGCAGGGGATCCAGCTGGGTTTTCTTCGCGGTGCTGTTGGCCTTGAGGCTGTTTCGCCAGCGCAGGACCCGGATGCCAAGA
Organism: Arthrobacter sp. B1I2; assembly: GCF_030816485.1. Lineage (NCBI taxonomy): Bacteria > Bacillati > Actinomycetota > Actinomycetes > Micrococcales > Micrococcaceae > Arthrobacter > Arthrobacter sp. B1I2. The sequence continues at coordinate 808,225 of NZ_JAUSYC010000001.1, forward strand.
ACCAGCGTGATGATGACGATGACACCCATGGTGGCAAGTGCCGTGGCAGGCAGGACGGGAGTGGCCATGCTGTACCGGCTGGTGACCACCGTGGCCGACCAGCCCGCAACGGCAAGGATGACGCAGATCAGCAGCAGGCGCAGCGGGTTGATGGGCTTCATCGCTCCTCCACCGCTCCCGCCGTGGGCATGCCGTCAAAATCGCCGAACCCGTCGAACGGGGCAAGATCGGGAAAATCGTGCGCCCGCATTGCCAGGGCACTGATCCGTTCGCCGTCCAGGGTGGCGGCGGGCTCGATGAGTGACCACGGGTAGAGGACGAAAGCGCGTGACGCAGCGCGCGGGTGCGGGAGGGTCAGGATGGGATCGTCACTGCGGAGGTCCCCGTAGGTGATGATGTCGACGTCGAGCGTCCGCGGCCCCCAGTGGACCTCGCGGACGCGGAGGTGCTTGTTCTCCACCGCCTGGCAGTGTTCCAGCAGCTCCTGCGGGGTCAGGCTGGTTTCCACCGTGATGACCATGTTCAAGAAGTCCGGTTGCCCGGCGGGACCGCCCACGGCTTTGGTCTGGACGATGGGTGAGACGGCAATGAGCCGGACCTCCGGCGGATCCACCAGGTCCGCCACGGCCTCGGTCAGGGTCTCATTCCGTTCCCCAAGGTTGCTGCCCAGGGCGAGCACGGCCTTGGTGTAGGTCCCGCTCATGTCCGGGCCCCTGACAGCGCCTGGCCGGCGGGGACGCGCTCCCGGTGAACGGTCACCGCAACGTCACCGAACGGGACCTCGATGGGGGCCTGGGGTTTGTGCACGGTGACGTCAACGGCCTGGAGCTTGAATTCCGCCAGGAGGCTGTCCGCGATGCGCACCGCGAGGGCCTCGATCAGGTTGAGTGGCTCGCCGGAGATCCACTCGGTGATACGCTGCGCCACCTCGCCGTAGTGCGCGGTGTCCCGGACGTCGTCGGACTGCGCCGCTTCAGTGAAGTCCAGGTAGAGCACTGCGTCCACCACGAAAGGCTGGCCCTCCCGGCGTTCAAAATCGAAGACACCGTGATGGCCGAAGGCGGTCACTCCGGTCAGCGTAATCCTGTCCATGGGTCCCCCGGCCCTATTGTGTTTTGGGTACGGCTTGTGCTGTGGATGCTGCGGCCATGCGTGCCGCCACCTTGACGGCGTCAAGGCTTGGCCCGACGTCGTGCACACGGACCGCCCAGGCTCCGCGGTACGCGCTGATGGCTGTGATTGCGGCCGTGGCGCCGTCCCGTTCCTCCGGAGCAGCGGACTTGCCGGCCACCGTGAGCAGCGTGCCCAGGAAGCGCTTGCGGGAGGCTCCCACCAGGACCTTGTGGCCCAGGCTGTCCAGCTGGTCCAGGTTCTGCAGCAGTTCCCAGTTCTGGGCGTCGTTCTTGGCGAAGCCAAGGCCAGGATCAATGATGATCTGGTCCTGGCTGACGCCCGCGGCGTGCAGCTTGTCCCGCACTCCTGCCAGCTCCGCTACCACTTCCCCCGCAACGTCCGTGTACTCGGCGAGCGAGTTCATGGTCCGGGCGTCACCGCGGCGGTGCGTGAGGACGTAGGGTACCTTGGCGGCCGCCACGAACTCGGCCATCTCGGGCTCGATGCTCAGGCCGGAGATGTCGTTGATGATGGCGGCGCCGGCCTTCACTGCCGCCTCAGCCGTTGATGCGTGCGTGGTGTCGATGCTGACCAGCGCGCCGGCCTTCACCAGGGCCTCGATGACGGGCAGGACGCGGCGCTGTTCTTCGTCCGGGGTGACGTCGTCAGCGCCGGGCCGGGTGGACTCGCCCCCGACGTCGATGATGTCCGCACCCGCGTAGAACATACGCAGGCCGGCAGCGATTGCAGTGTCCGCCGTAGCATGCTTCCCGCCGTCGCTGAAGGAATCCGGGGTTACGTTCAGGATTCCCATGACCAGGGTGCGGTCAGCGGGCAGGTCTTCGAAGCGCGCCGCCGGGCGGGGCTTGCGCAGGACGGGCAACGGTGACGTTGCGGGCCCCGTTCCAGGGGCTGCGGCGAGTGAATCCATGGTCTGTGGTTACCTTCCGAGGATGAGGCTCATGGCCTCGGCACGGGTGGCCGGGTCATGAAGCTGCCCGCGGACCGCACTGGTGACGGTCTTCGCTCCGGGCTTGCGGATACCGCGCATAGACATGCACATGTGCTCGCATTCAACAACGACGATGGCGCCACGGGGCTTGAGGTGGCGGACCATCGCTTCGACGATTTCAGTTGTGAGCCGCTCCTGCACCTGCGGGCGGCGGGCAAAAATGTCCACCAGGCGGGCCAGCTTGCTCAGCCCGGTGACCTTGCCGTCATGCGAAGGGATGTAGCCAACGTGGGCCACCCCGTGGAACGGCACCAGGTGGTGCTCGCAGGTGGAGTAAAAAGGAATGTCCTTGACCAGGACCAGTTCCTCATGGTCCAGGTCGAAGGTGGTGGACAGGACATCTGCCGGATCGCGGTGCAGGCCGGCGAACATCTCGGCATACGCCTTCGCCACCCTTTTCGGCGTGTCGAGGAGGCCGCCGCGGTCCGGGTCCTCGCCGATGGCGATGAGGATCTCGCGGACGGCCGCCTCGATCCTCGGCCGGTCCACCTTTTCGCTTTTCGAATGGTGGGACCCGCCCTCCGCCAGGGATCCGGCGGAGGCGGGAACGTCGTCGTCGTCGAAAGAAGTCACAGGGAAAGCTTAGCCGCGAAGGGTGCCGGGCCCCGAGTCGGAGGCGCCGCCCTGGAAGGGAGCATCCTCCGGAACGCCCTGTGCATGCGGGGGCTGGGCGTCCAGCGGCTCGTCGAGCCGGGCCTTCTTCGCTTCTTCCTGGGCTTCACGTTCGGCCCGCTCCTGGCGGGACTCCACCGGGCCCGCCATCTGCACCGGGCGGGTTTCCTTGGACAGCCACACCTCGCGGAAGTCGCGCTTGCGGACGTCCCTGAAGATATCGGCAATCTCGGCCTGGTTCAGCGTTTCGCGCTCCAGCAACTCCAAGGCCAGGAGGTCCAGGACGTCCCGGTTCTCAGTGAGGATTTCGTAGGCCTCATCGTGGGCCTGCTCAATCAGGCGGCGCACTTCCTCGTCCACAACGTAGGCAATCTGGTCCGAGTAGTTGCGCTCGTGCCCGGCATCGCGGCCCAGGAAGGGTTCGCCGCCGCCCTGGCCCAGCCGGACGGCGCCCACGCGTTCGCTCATTCCGTACTCGGTGACCATCTTGCGCGCGGTACCGGTGGCCTTCTCGATGTCGTTGGAGGCACCCGTGGACGGGTCATGGAAGACAATTTCCTCTGCGACGCGGCCACCCATGGCGTAGGCCATCTGATCCAGGAGCTCGTTGCGGGTCACGGAGTACTTGTCATTTTCCGGGACCACCATGGTGTACCCGAGGGCACGTCCGCGGGGAAGGATGGTGATCTTGGTGACCGGAGCCGAATTGCGCAGCGCAGCCGCCACCAGGGCGTGGCCGCCTTCGTGGTAGGCCGTGATCTTGCGCTCGTGTTCCTTCATCACGCGGCTGCGCTTCTGCGGGCCGGCCATGACGCGGTCGATAGCCTCGTCCAGGGCGCGGTCGTCAATGAGGTTCGCGTTGGAGCGCGCCGTGAGCAGAGCGGCCTCGTTCAGGACGTTCGCCAGGTCTGCACCGGTGTACCCCGGGGTCTTCTTGGCCACGGCCTTGAGGTCAACCCCGGGTGCCATCGGCTTGCCCTTGGCGTGGACCTGAAGGATCTGGTCCCGGCCGATCAGGTCCGGCGCATCCACACCGATCTGGCGGTCGAAGCGGCCGGGACGCAGCAGCGCGGGATCCAGCACGTCGGGACGGTTGGTGGCAGCGATCAGGATGACGTTGGTTTTGACGTCGAAGCCGTCCATCTCCACCAGCAGCTGGTTGAGGGTCTGCTCGCGTTCGTCGTTGCCGCCGCCGATGCCGGCGCCGCGGTGGCGGCCGACGGCGTCGATTTCGTCCACGAAGATGATGGCGGGCGAGTTGGCCTTGGCCTGCTCAAAGAGGTCGCGGACGCGGGAGGCGCCGACGCCGACGAACATCTCCACGAAGTCCGAGCCGGAGATGGAGAAGAAGGGGACGCCGGCCTCGCCTGCAACAGCGCGGGCCAGGAGGGTCTTGCCTGTGCCTGGCGGGCCGTAGAGCAGCACACCCTTGGGGATCTTGGCGCCAACGGCCTGGAACTTGGCCGGTTCCTGCAGGAATTCCTTGATTTCCTGCAGTTCCTCCACAGCCTCATCGGAGCCGGCAACATCATTGAATGTCACCTGTGGCATGTCCTTGCTGACCATCTTGGCCTTGGACTTGCCGAACTGCATGATCTTGGAGCCGCCGCCCTGCATCCGGGTCATCAGGAACCAGAACAGGGCACCGAGCAGGATGACCGGAATGAGCAGCGAGAGCAGGCCGGAGAACCAGTTGCTTTCGATCGGCTGGTCCGTGAAGCCCCCGGCGGGCTTGGCGTCGGTGACAGCCTTCACCACGTCCTGCGCGCGGGCATCAACGAAGAAGAACTGGACGCTCTTGCCTTTGTCCTGGCCGTCCACCTGCAGGTTGTCCTTCAGCGTGAGGTCAACGCGGTTCTCGCCGTCGAAGATCCTGGCCTGCTCCACCTTGTTGCCGGAGAGCAGTTCCAGGCCCTTGTCCGTGTCGATCCGGGCCGCACCGCCGGGGGCGAGCGTTGCAAAAGCCACAAGGAGCAGACCGACCACAACGACGATCCAGATGCCCGGGCCTTTGAAGAAGTTCTTAGCTTTCATCTGTTCGGGGGCTGGCCCCGTCCCTTCCGGTAGTGCTTCACGGCGAGTAGTCTCCGCACGTGATGGTGCTGCGTCAGCTTCTAGCTATACACCGTCCGGAGTACATCACGCATAGCGAAAACCAAAAGTTCCCTGTGGGCGTAGCTGTGCCGGGACAGTGCAGGACCTGCCTGCGCGGCGGGGTCTACCGGAGAACGTCGGCGCCGCGGGGTGCGGTGCGGTTACTCGTATACGTGCGGGGCCAGGGTGCCCACGAAGTCCAGGTTGCGGTACTTTTCGGCGTAGTCCAGGCCGTAACCCACCACGAACTCGTTGGGGATGTCGTAGCCCACGTACTTGACGTCGATCTCCACCTTGGCGGCGGTGGGCTTGCGGAACGCGGTGCAGATCTCCACCGAAGCAGTGCCGCGGGATTCCAGGTTGGTCTTGAGCCAGGACAGGGTGAGGCCGGAGTCGATGATGTCCTCGACGATCAGGACGTCCTTGCCCATCAGGTCGGTGTCCAGGTCCTTCAGGATGCGCACCACACCGGACGACTGGGTTCCCGAACCGTAGGAGGACACCGCCATCCAGTCCATGGAGATGTGGCTGTGGAGTGCACGGGCAAGGTCAGCCATGACCATCACGGCGCCTTTGAGGACGCCCACAAGGAGGATTTCGCGCCCTTCGTAGTCCTTGTCGATCTGCGCGGCGAGTTCGGTGATCCGCTGCTGGATCTGTTCCTTGGTGTAGAGAACGTGCTTGAGATCTGCCTGGACGTCGTTTGAATCCACCAATGGCTCCTGTTTAGATGCGGGGTGCGACTATTTTGCGGGTGGCTTTTGAGGCCGGAATACTAGCTTCCCACAGCGCGCGCGTTCGCGGGGAACAGAACCGGGGCCGCCCTGGGCCCCCGGCACGGCGGCGTCCTTCGATCCCTCCAGCTGTGCCAGCGACAACCGGTACACACTCACGCCGCCGGGAAGCTCCACCGGACCGGCCGAACCCTGCCGCCGCAGCAGCGTTTCCGCCGCCAGAAGGCGCTGGTAGCTGGGCTGCTGCCCGCCGACGTCGGCCGCTGCCTTGGCGATGACCCGGAACCTGATGGCCGGGGCCAGGGCGCGCAACGCCTCCTCCGGCAGGGTCAGCACGCTGCCCTCCCGCTCTGCCAGGGACGCGAAGGTGCTTTCCGCCACATCCTCCAGGTAGTCTGCGTCCAGCTGCAGGATGGCGGCGGTACGGGCCAGGGATTCGGCGACGCCGGGACCCAGGTTCTCCTCCAGGTGCGGGAGGACCTGCACCCGGGCCCGGGACCGTGCGAATGCGGGGTCGGCGTTGGTGGGATCGTGCCAGGGATCCAGTTCCTCCACCACGCAGATCTCCTCCGTGTCCGCCCTGCGCAGGCCAAGGAACGGGCGCAGCAGGACACTGTTTCCGGCGCCTGACCGGGCAGGACGCATCCCCGCGAGGGAACGGGTGCCGGAGCCGCGGGCCAGGCCCAGCAGTACCTGCTCTGCCTGGTCGTCGAGGGTGTGGCCCAGCAGGATGGCCTCCGCGCCCTGGTCCGCGGCCGCGGCTTCGAGCGCGGCATGCCGGGCCTCCCGGGCGGCGGCTTCGGGGCCCATGCCGGCACCAGCCACCGTGACGGTGCGGATGTCCACGGGTGACAGGCCCAGTTCAGCCAGAACCTGGGCGGTACGGGCAGCAATTTCGCCCGATCCGTCCTGCAACTGGTGGTCCACCACCACCGCGCCCACAGTCAGCGGGTGGCCGCCGACGTGGCCGCGGCGCGCAAAATATGCGGCGACGGCGGCGAGGGCCAGGGAGTCGGGCCCGCCGCTGCACGCCACCACGACGTGCCGCGGATATCCGGCGTCGGCGAGCGCGTCTTGCAGCATCTTGCGCGCAGTCCCGACGACGGGCGCGAGCCTTCCGGGCCGGCGTCGTCCGCCGCGTCCCGGTGTTGAGGCCGATGTTGAGGCGGCGGACGGGACTTCAGGCATATGCGCGTCAGGCAACTCGGCGTCGGGCAATCAGAGGCCCATCCGGTCAAGCCACAGCTTGGCGTCGTGGATCTCCGGCTCGGTGGGCAGGTGCTCCACTGACTCCCAGACCTTGTTGAAGCCGTCCATGCCGGCCACGTCCACCACGGCGCGGACGAAGCGGGCGCCGTCGGAGTACTGGCGCATCTTGGCGTCCAGGCCCAGGAGGCTCCGGATGAACTTCTCGATCACACCACGGTCCTTGCCGCGGTCGTTGAACCGCTGCCGGATGGTCTTGACGGACGGCACGATGCTGGCGTCGACAGCGTCCATCACCACGTTCGCATGCCCCTCGAGGAGGCTCATCACGGCGGTGAGGTGTGAGATGGCGGCCTTCTCCTCCGGGTCCTGCAGCAGGTCCAGGATGGCGCCACGGCCGGGGGTGTTTCCGGCGGCGGAGCGGTCCTTGAGGGAGCGCGCGGCAGCCGAAGCCCGTTCCATCAGGGAATCGACGTTGCCCAGGAGGTGCCCACTGAGTTCGTCGATCTGTTCCAGCATGTGGTGGCGCAGCCAGGGGGCTGCGGCGAACTGGACCCGGTGGGTCTGCTCGTGCAGGCACACCCAGAGCCGGAAATCCTCCGGCGTGACGTTGAGCTCGCGCTCAACCGAGACGATGTTCGGCGCCACCAGCAGTAGCCTTCCGGCCGCGGGCGCCGTGGAGTTCTCCGCCAGCGCGGCGAAGGGATCGTACTGGCCCAGGACCTTGCTGGACAGGAAGGCAAGGACGGCGCCCAGCTGGCTTCCGGTAATGGCGCCGCTGACCTGGGCGGCAGCAGGGGTGAGGTTTCCGCGCCGGCTGTCCAGCATCTTCTGCATGGCAGGTTTGAGCATCACTGCGAAGCTCTGGGTGTTCGCCTTGGCCCACGACGCCCGGTCCACCACCAGCACCGAGGAATCTCGCAGGTCGCGTGCCGCCTCCAGCCCGGTGATTTCGTGGACGTGCGGAACGGAAGCGTCCGCCAGCCGGCGAAGGCTGTCCACCGCCTCACCGATGGTTCTTCCATCGAGTACCGGGCCGGCGGGAGCCAGCCGCGCTGCGGCAGAAGCAGCGAGATCCCAGTTGATCAGGGACTGGGCTGTTGGGGACAACGTCGATGCGGACTCGCGCGCAGTGGACTCCATGGTTCCCATCAGAACACAGCCTGCTGGGGATCGTCCTTAAGTTCGCTGACCGGCGAACTTCCACAGCCACTGCACAGGAGGGCGAAAGCCCGGTCCCAGCCCTGTCCTGCACCTTGGAAGTGCAGTAAGAATCCCTTTAAGAACGAGGCAGCCATGATCCCCTACCGCCCCATTCCTCCCCTGACCATGGGATCGCGCAAGGGCTGGGCATCGGTGCTTGCCGCCGTCGTCATGGCCGCGCTGCTGGGCGTCCAGCCGCAGTAGTACCAGCAGCAGTTATACCAACGGCAGCGCTAGCGGCAGCCGCAGCCCGCCAACGCCGCCGCAGCCCGGTCCAGCGCTTCCTTGTTGCCGGCCGCCCCGGGTGCCAGGCCGTTGCCGATGAAGGAAAACACCAGGAGCCGGCCATCGGCGTCCACCACATAGCCGCTGAGCGCCAGGACCGTATTAAGGGTCCCGGTCTTGGCACGCACCAGGCCGGCGCCGCCGGAGGTGGTGGCGTCCCCGTAGCGGGTGCCCAGGGTTCCCGACAGGCCGCCGACCGGAAAGCCGTCCAGGGCTGCACGGAGCCTGGTATCCGCGCCGGTGGTAATGGCGCGCACCACCTCAGCGAATTGGCGCGCTGAAACCTGGTTGCCCATGGCCAGCCCGCATACATCCACCAGCGTCACCGCGTCCGACGGTATGCCCGCAGCCGCAAGCTCGGCCTTCACCACAGCGGTGGCGCCGTCGTTGCTTCCGGGCCGGCCGGTGGCAGCGCCCGCCATCCGCCCCAAGGTTTCAGCCAGGTAGTTGTCCGATACCTGCAGCATCAGGTTCACCTGCTCCGCCACCGTGGCCGACTCAACGCCCGCCAGGACTGCCGTGTTGGCTTGGGCTGCACCCGGGGAACGTTCGACGCCGGCCGCAACGGTCAGTCCCACGCCGGCACCTGCCGCACGGAGCCGTCCCGCGAACTCCTCCGCGGCAGCCATGGCGGCGTCCTGGGGCCGGGGTCCCGTGGTGACGGCGGGATCGAAGCGCGCGGAGTTGAGCGCCAGCGGGTACAGCGGGGCTATCTCACCAGCCTCCACGTCGCCGGACTGCCAGGCGGGATTCAGCGCGGGCCCCGTGAAGAGGGAGTCGTCCACCAGGACTTTGACGTCGCCCGTGGTCCCGGCGGCCTGCAGGGCTTCCACCGTCAGGGCGGCAAGGGTGGCAAGGCCGGCGTGGCCCATCACCTGTTCTGGCTGCGACTCCCCCGCAGCCAGGAGGACGTCGCCGCCGCCCACCAGCACTACCTGTCCGGCGGCGGGGCCCTGCACCACCTTGGTGGTGAAGCGGTGGTCCGGGCCCAGGGTGCGCAGCGCGGCAACGGCCGTCAGGAGCTTAAGGTTCGACGCCGGCACCCGGCCTTCCGCGCCGCCCCGGTCAAAGAGGACCTGGCCCGTGAGCGCGTCCTGCACCATGCCCGTGAAAGTACCGCCGCCGTCGGTCTTCAACACCGGATCCACCTGCGCCGTCACCGCGGGCTGCGCCGGGACTTGGGCGGAAGGCTGAAGCGGGGCAAGTACCTGCGGGGCCGGGAGCGTGGCGGGGGCCTGCTGCCACGCCGGCGGCGCCGGGGTGGGCCCGGGGGCATCGGGGCCCAGGAATCCGGGGGCCACCAGCAGTGCTCCCGGGACGGCAAGGACCAGCAGGATCAATGCCGCCACAGCCAGGGGCCAGGGCTTGCGGGAGCCTTGTTTCACGCTGCCCGGGCGCGGCGACCGAGGGCCGTGAGGCTGTTCCCGGCCGGTTGTTTTGGTCATGCTGGTGCTGGTCCTCAAGTCCTGAAATTTCCCCACAAGTTCCTGATTCCAGGGCCTCTCGCTATATCCTCAATAGTAGTCGGCGGCACCGACACTCTTTTTTGTGGGCCCGTCAAGTGTGCCGCGCACCCCCTGCAATTGCCGAGGAGCATTCCATGAAGCACGACGTGACCATCGAGATCCCCAAGGGATCACGCGTCAAGTACGAAGTTGACCACGAGACCGGCCGCGTCCGCCTGGACCGCGTCCTCTTCACCTCCATGCAGTACCCCACCCACTACGGGTACTTCGAGAACACCCTCGGCGAGGACGGCGACCCGCTGGACGCACTGGTGCTCCTGCAGGACTTCGACCTGCACCCCGGCGTGATCGTCGAATCCCGCCCCATCGGCGTCTTCAACATGACCGACGACGGCGGCGGAGACGCCAAGATTCTCTGCGTTCCGGTGGATGCCCGCTTTGACCACATTCAGGAAGTCAGCGACGTCAACGAGTTCCTGATCAAGGAGATCGAGCACTTCTTCACCCGTTACAAGGACCTGGAGCCGGGCAAGTGGGTCAAGGCCGAGGGCTGGGGCGACCGTGCCGCCGCCGAGGCCGAACTGGAAGCCTCCATCAAGCGCTACGTGCCGACCGCCGGCCACTGATTTCTCCTTGGCACCGTCCGACGGCGGGTGCCCGGCTTTTCGAAGCCGGGCACCCGCCGTCGTTGTCCCCGTCGTTGTCCCCGGAGTTTTTGGACAGTTACGAGGACTTCCGGATGGTTTAAGTCCGCATACGTGCCCAAAAACTCCGGGGAGAATTGTGGCATGGTGGCACTGTGCCTACCGAGCCGACCCTGAATTCCGCACTTTCGTTCAGTCCGCCCTGCGGTCCTGTCACCGGCTGGCGGGACGGCGGCGTTCTGCGCGCCACCGGCATCCCCTACGCCACCGCCGGCCGGTTCCAGCCGCCGGCACCGGCCCCGGACTGGACCTCGGACTTTTCCGCCACTGCCCTGTCCCCTGCCTGCCCGCAGGCGCCCGTCCCTTTCCTCGACGACGTCCTGGGCACCAAATACGGCGAACTTCCGGGCAGCGAGGACTGCCAGAACCTTTCCATCACCATGCCCGCCGACCTTACGCGGGATGAAAAGTTGCCCGTCATGGTCTGGATCCACGGCGGGTCCTACACCACAGGGTCCGGGGATTTGGCCATCTTCGACCCCGCGCGGCTGGTGGCGGAAAACCGCGTCATCGTGGTTTCTGTGACCTACCGGCTGGGCCTGTTCGGGTTCCTCGCGACACCGGCCGGGCGTCCCGGAAACCTGGGACTCCTGGACCAGCTCGAGGCGTTCCGGTGGGTGCAGCGGAACATCGCGGCATTCGGTGGCGACCCCCGCCGGGTCACTGCGTTCGGCCAGTCCGCCGGCGGTGACGCGATCGCCCACCTCATGGCCACACCCGAAGCGCCCGCCCTCTTCCAGCGCGCCATCATCCAGAGCGCGCCGCTGGGCATCACCCGGGGGCGGGCCAAAATGAACCACGCGATGGGCATTGCCGCGGATTCCGTGACGGCGGAGACGCCGGCAATGGACGTGGTTGCGCTCGAGGAGCAGGTGACCCAGGTGGCAAAGAAATTCGGCATGCTGGCCGCCATGCCCTTTGGCACGCAGTACGGGCACGATCCACTCCCGGAGGAGTCCGGGATCGAAGCGGCCTGGGACCGTTCCGCGCCTGCCATTGAGGTGCTGATCGGCCATACCTCGGAGGAGGCGCGGCTGTTCCTTCCACGCAGCCCTCGCCTGATGCGCCTGGCCGGGGTTCCGGTGGTGGGCGCTGCCGCGGTGCGTGCCATCGACTGGGTGGTCACCGAAACCGTGTACGGCCGGGCAACCCGCCGGTTTGCCCGCCGGCACGCCAAGGCGGGCGGACGGGCCCACCGCTACGTCATGAACTGGCACGCCCCCGGCAACATCTTCGGTGCCGCCCATACCGTGGACCTGCCCCTGCTGCTCGGCAACCGCAAGACGTGGGACGGCGTAGGGCTGATTGCCGGTGCCCGCTGGGCGGATGTGGACATGACCGGCCGGGCGGTGCGGGCGCTATGGGCCGGTTTTGCGCGGGGTGATGACCTGGGCGAAGCTGGGGCTGTTGACGACGCCCTCCATTACAGGAGGGTCTAAGGGCGCATGATGACCCTTGGCGTGGACCTCGCGGCGGCCACGAAGAAGACAGCCGTGGCCGTCATCGAATGGGGCAGGGATTCCGGGGGCCGTGGCTCCGCCCGGCTCACCCAACTGGCCCTGGACGTGGGCGACCAGCACATCGTGGAACTGTTCGGTGCCTCCGACATGACCGGCGTCGATTGTCCCGTGGGTTGGCCGGACGCGCTGATCCCGTTCCTCACCGGCCACCTCAACTTCCACGCCGCTCCCGTCCTGGAGCACGACGGTATTGCGGGCCGGAGATTGCTTGCCTACCGGGACACGGACCGCTTCGTCACCCGCGAGACCGGGCTGATTCCGCTCAGTGTCTCCGCCGACCGGCTGGCGCACCCGGCCATGCGCTGCGCGGTCATCCAGGCGAAGATTGCAGCGCTGCACGGGCCGCAGCCGCGGGACGGCTCGGGACGCCTTGCCGAGGTGTACCCGGCGGCATCACTGAAGATCTGGGGCCTCAACGGCCGCGGCTACAAGGGCCGGGGCGTTCCCGAAGCCGAACGCCTTGGCCTCCTGCTGGCGGCCCTCGAAGAAGCCGCGCCCTGGCTGGACCTGGCCGGGCACCAGGACCGGCTGTCGGGCTCGGACGACCTGTTCGACGCCGTCATCGCTTCCCTGATCGCCCGTGCCGCAGCCCGCCGTCGGACGCTTGCGCCTGACAGTGCCCACGCCGAAGCCGCCCGAACGGAAGGCTGGATCCACCTGCCCAACTGCCGCCTGGACGAACTGCCCGGCTAAGACTCAGCCGCCCAGCTTCCAGTTCCGGATCTCCTCCGGGTCCTCGCCGTGGGTGCGGGTGTGCTCGCGCGCGCGGATCCTGCGGTCCTGAAGGTCCTGGCGCAGGAGCGAGTGCTTCTCCGCCAGGCCGGGCACGCGGTCGATCGCGTCGATCGCCAGGGTGTAGCGGTCGATGCCGTTGAGCATGGCCATGTCGAACGGCGTGGTGGTGGTCCCCTCCTCCCGGTAACCGTGCACGTGCAGGTCCTGCTGGTTGGTGCGGCGGTAGGCAAGCCGGTGGATCAGGGCCGGGTAGCCGTGGTACGCGAAGATGACGGGTTTGTCCGGGGTGAAGATGCCATCAAAGTCATGGGCAGGGAGGCCGTGCGGGTGCTCGCTTTCGTCCTGCAGCCGCATCAGGTCCACCACGTTGACCACCCGCACCTTGAGTCCGGGTGCGCCCTCCCGGAGCAGTTCGGCGGCCGCCACCGTTTCCACCGTGGGGACGTCACCCGCACAGGCCAGGACGACATCGGGCTCCTCGCCGGGCACCTCGGAGCCGGCAAACGTCCAGATCCCCAGGCCGCGGCGGCAATGATTGGCGGCGTCGGCCGGGCCAAGCCAGGTGGGCGAGGGCTGTTTGCCGCTGACCACGATGTTCACGTAGTCCGTGGAGGCCAGGCAGTGCTCCATGACGGACAGCAGGGTATTGGCATCCGGCGGCAGGTACACCCGGATGACCTCGGCCTTCTTGTTCACGGCGTGGTCGATGAAGCCCGGGTCCTGGTGCGAGAACCCGTTGTGGTCCTGCTGCCACACGTGCGATGACAGCAGGTAGTTCAGCGACGGTACCGGCTGGCGCCAGTGCAGTTTGCGGGATACCTTCAGCCATTTGGCGTGCTGGTTGAACATGGAGTCGACAATGTGGACGAACGCCTCGTAGCAGTTGAAGACCCCGTGCCGGCCGGTGAGGAGGTAGCCCTCAAGCCAGCCCTGGCACAGGTGCTCGCTCAGCACCTCCAGGACCCGGCCGGAGCGCGCCAGGTGCTCGTCGATGTCGTCAATCCGGTACTGCCACACCTTGTCCGTGACCTCGTAGACGTTCTGCAGCCGGTTGGACGCCGTCTCGTCCGGCCCGAACAACCGGAAGTTCTCCATGTTCTGCGCGATCACGTCCCGCATCCAGGAACCGAGCGTGACCATCGGACTGACCCTGTCGATGCCCGGGGTGGGAACCTCGACGGCGTGGTCCTGGTAGGCGGGCAGCTTCAGGGCGCGCCGAAGCAGTCCGCCGTTGGCATGCGGCGTGGCACTCATGCGGAAGTCGCCGGTGGGTGCTCCTTCGGCGACGCCGGGCCGGAGCCGGCCGTCGCCGTCGAACAATTCCTCCGGCCGGTAGGACTGCAGCCACTCCTCCAGCTGCTTCAGGTGCTCGCCGTTGGTCCGGACCTCGGACAGCGGCACCTGGTGGGCCCGCCAGGTGCCTTCCACCTGCAGCCCGTCCACCATGCGGGGTCCGGTCCAGCCCTTGGGCGAGCGCAGGACGATCATCGGCCAGCGGCGTTCCCCCTCGCCCGACTCTTCACCGGCTGCGTCCTGCCGGTGGGCGGTTTGGACGGCCCTGATGTCGGCTAGGCAGCGGTCCAAAACCTCGGCGAAATCGCGGTGCGCCTGCTCGGTTTTGTCCGGGTCCGCCACGGTGACGAAGTACGGTTCGTGCCCGTACCCGCGCAGCAGCTGCTCCAGCTGGTCCTGCGGCATCCGGGCCAGGATGGTGGGGTTGGCGATCTTGTAGCCGTTCAGGTGCAGGATGGGCAGCACCGCGCCGTCCACCGCGGGGTCCAGGAAGTTGTGGGAGTGCCAGCTGGCAGCCAGCGGGCCTGTTTCGGCCTCGCCGTCGCCAATCACGACGGCGGTCACCAGCTGCGGGTTGTCGAACACCGATCCGTAGGCGTGGGCCAGGGAGTACCCGAGTTCGCCGCCCTCGCTGATGGAGCCGGGGCTTTCCGGTGCCGCGTGGCTGGGGATCCCGCCGGGGTAGGAGAACTGCCGGAACAGTTCGGCCAGGCCGGCCTCGTCATTGCCCACGTGGGCATAGATTTCGGAGTACGTTCCCTCCAGCCAGGCATTGGCGACGACGGCGGGGCCGCCATGGCCGGGACCGGCAACAAAGAGCATCTCCAGGGAGTCGCGGCGGATCACGCGGTTCAGGTGGGCGTAAATGAAGTTGAGCCCGGGCGTGGTGCCCCAGTGGCCCAGCAGGCGGGACTTGGTGTCCTCTGCCTGCAACGGTACGCGCAGCAGCGGGTTGGACCGCAGGTAGATCTGTCCCACCGAAAGGTAATTGGCGGCCCGCCACCACTTGTCAACGAGGTCCAGTTCGTCCTGCCGCATGTCATCCTGCCCGGTACTGCCGGCCATAACCATCCTCACGTCGGGTGTGCCGCTGCAGGCGGCCGTTCCCCCATCGCAACAGATGGAGGGGCAGGCGGGCAACCCCCCGCCGTCGGGCTTTCCGCTTTGCCGCACCGCGGTGGCCGGCCTGTAGGGTAGTAAGCAAGCTTAGCTTCCGCTCGGCGGGGCTGGGAAAATCTACTGTGGGGAGATCAAGACATGCCAGCCGAAGACGACGTCGTAATTCCCGGGGCTCCCGCCAGCGAACCTCCGGCGCTTGAGGAACCCACCATCCCGCGGGAGCCGTTGCCGCCGAAGCCGGACCAGCGCGGTCCCGAGGCCGTGTCCCTCACTGGAAGCCCCACGGGCGCACCGGCCACCTCCCGGGCGCAGTCGGGCCAGTACCTGACCACAGCCCAGGGGCTTCGGCTGCAGGATACGGATCATTCCCTGAAAGCCGGCGCCCGCGGCCCCATCCTGCTGCAGGACCACCATCTGCGCGAGAAGATCACCCACTTTGACCACGAGCGGATCCCGGAGCGCGTTGTCCATGCCCGGGGAGCGGGAGCACACGGCGTCTTCCGTTCCTACGGGACCGCCTCCAAGGTCACCCGGGCCGGCTTCCTTGCCCCGGACGTTGAAACTCCGGTGTTTGTGCGGTTCTCTACTGTGCTGGGCTCCCGTGGATCGGCCGACGCCGTCCGGGACACCCGCGGGTTCTCCACCAAGTTCTACACGGACGAGGGCACCTACGACCTGGTGGGGAACAACATTCCGGTGTTCTTCATCCAGGACGGCATCAAGTTCCCGGACGTCGTCCACGCGGCCAAGCCCCACCCGGACCGGGAGATTCCCCAGGCCCAGAGCGCCCACGACACCTTCTGGGACTTCGTATCGCTCCACACCGAGGCGCAGGCCCACACGATGTGGAATATGTCCGACCGCGGCATCCCCCGGTCATACCGGACCATGGAGGGTTTCGGTGTCCACACGTTCAGGCTCATCAATGCCACCGGCGACACGACACTGGTGAAGTTCCACTGGAAGCCCAAACAGGGTGTGCACTCCCTTGTCTGGGAAGAAGCGCAGATCATCAACGGCATGGACCCGGACTTCCACCGGCGCGATCTTGCCGACGCGATCGAGGCCGGCGCCTACCCCGAATGGGAACTCGGAATCCAGACGTTCCCGGACACGGAAGACCAGATGTTCGAAGGCATCGACCTCCTCGATCCCACCAAGTTCGTTCCTGAGGAACTCGCGCCGGTGCAGCCCATCGGCCTCATGACCCTCAACGCGAACCCCACCAACTACTTTGCAGAAACGGAGCAGGTGGCGTTCCATCCGGGGCACCTGGTGCCGGGTATCGATGTCACCAACGATCCCCTGCTGCAGGTCCGGCTCTTTTCCTACCTGGACACCCAGATCTCGCGCCTGGGCGGGCCCAACTTCGCCCAGCTCCCGATCAACCGGCCGCAGGCCCCGGTTAATGACATGCTCCGTGACGGGATGCACCAGACGGCGGTCCACGGCGGGGTTGCCCCGTACCGGCCCAATTCGCTGGACGGCGGCTGCCCTTTCCTGGCCGGAGAGGATGTGGGCGCATTCGTGGACGTGCCCGAGGCCCTGGCGGAGAGCGTGAAGGAACGGCGCAATCCGGCTTCCTTTGACGACCATTACAGCCAGGCGCGGCTGTTCTTCCGGAGCCTGAGCGCCGTGGAACAGGACCACGTCATCCAGGCGTACACGTTCGAGCTCGGCAAATGCTTCGAAACAACCATCCGGGAGCGCCAGCTCCGCGCGCTGGCCAACATCGACGCCGGGCTTTGCGCCGCCGTCGCTGCCGGCCTTGGCATGCCTGCCCCGGAGGCCAGCGAGCAGGTCCTGGACCGGGACCCCAGCCCGGCGCTCTCCCAGATCGGCCGGACCTGGCCCGCTGCGGGGCGCGTGGTGGGCATCATCGCCGATTCTTCCAGCGACCTGTCCCAGGTGGAGGTTGCCCGCAAGGCGTTCGACGACGAGGGCATGGTCCCGTTGGTCATCGCACCGGCGGGCGGGACGCTTTCAGCAGACGGCCTTTCGCTCACGGTGCAGCGGACATTCCTCACGGCACGGTCCACGGAGTTCGACGCGTTGATCGTCGCCGGCGGGCGGCAGCCCGCCCCGGATGCCACCGCAGGACGCGACGCAAAAGCGGGAGTACCGGGCGGAGGCGCGGACCCGCGCGTCGCCCTCATGCTGTCCGAGGCCTACCGCCACGCCAAAGCCATTGGCACCTGGGGCTCCGGTTCCGCTGTCCTGGAGGCCGCAGGAATCCCGGTGGAAACGGCGGGCATCGCTGCCGGGGATACCGCGGCTTCGGTGGCCTCCGCTGTCTCCGGACTGCTCGCCGCCCACCGCGCCTGGGACCGCTTCCCGGCAAGCGGGCCGGCAGCGGGGCGGGACAGCTAACGCTGCCGGTGGCTTCACCGGTAGTCGGCTGGGGTCCGCGTCACCTGGCGCGGGCCCCAGCCGCCTTGCCGGCGGGAACGGGCGCGGCGGGCCCATAACACTGCCCGTTTCGCCGTTCCTACTTCCGGGTAATGTGGACCCAGAATGTTCACCCTCACCATCAACCAGACGGACCGCCGGCGCGACGGCGACCAAGTCCCGCAGCTGCTCAAGGCACTGCGGCACATCCCTGCGCGCCTGGACTTTGACCGGTCGGTGGAGGATGAAGTCCAGGGAATCGTCGATTGCCCGCACCAGGCCGTTGATGCCGCACTCGTTGCGCTGCGCAGCGGGCACTGGTACGTGGGAATTGGCGCGGGGCCGGTGAATGAGCCGCTGCCCAACCAGATCAAGGACGCGTCCGGCCACGGTTTGGTCTACGCCCGCCGGGCGGTGGACCGGCTCCGCAGCAGCAAGGAGCGGGTCCCGGTCGCGGTGGAGGGGCCCCTGGCGGATGTTGCCCAGGACGCCGAGGCCGTGCTGCGGTTGCTCGGATTCATCGTCCGGGACCGGTCGGAGGCCGAGTGGCGGGTTCTTGACCTGCTGACCCCGGGGGTCCGCGGCCAGCAGAAAGCGGTGGCGCACGAACTGGGAATTACCACCCAGGCGGTCAGCAAAGCGGTGGCGCGGGCGCAGTGGAATGAGGAACATGCCGCCCGGCCTGCCGCTGCAAGACTGCTGGCGCTGATCCTCGAAGCGAGGTAAGCCGCACCGGCCTAGCTGCCGGCTGCCGCCATAACCGGCTCGCCGTTGAAGTACTCCAGCTTCCACCCGTCCATCGCGTGGTGGTGTGCCAGGTTCAGCATGGCGTTGTCCACACTGGTCAGGGTCTGGCCGATGGCCCGGCTGAGGCTGACGCGCAGCAGGGTGCCGTGGGTGACAACCAGGAGCCGCTGGCCGCGGAACTCTTCCGCCAGGGCCTCAAGTGCGGCTAGGCCGCGGTCGGCGGCCTCGCCTTCACTTTCGGCGCCTTTGAACCCGCCCGGAATACGCAGCGCGTCCAGCTCGGGGCCCGCCTGCATTCCTTCGGCCGGGCCGAAGCTGCGCTCAGTGAGCTCCGGAACGCGCCGGGACACTGTCAGCCCCAGCCCTTCGGCGATCAGGTCCGCCGTCTCTGCGGCCCGGCTCAGGGGCGAGGAGACAATGGCGTCCCATTCATACGGTGCAAGGACCGCGACGGCGTCCCTCGCCTGGCCGCGGCCGACATGGTTCAGGGGGATGTCCGTGGCTCCCTGCAGCCGGCGCTGCGCATTCCAGTCGGTCTGGCCGTGGCGGATGAGGGCGAACGTCGTGAGGGTCATGCTTTCCATTCTGCCTTGGACGCGGGCGGGGACCGGAATCCGCTTGCTCTATCACCAATGGTTGCTAAACCGGCGGTTGGGAACCATAAGTGATGGAGCAACTCGGAGGCGCCGACCGTGGACGGACCGGTTAGAGGAGGCTCCGCAGCACGTGGGCGGCGCCGTCGTCGAACACGGAATGGGTGACCTCATCCGCAGCGGCGATGACTTCCTCCGGAGCCTGGCCCATGGCCACGCCCCGCCCGGCCCAGGTGAGCATCTCGATATCGTTCCGGCCGTCGCCCACCGCCACGGTGAGATGCTGCTCGATGCCGAGCCGGAGCCGGAGGTTTTCCAGGGCGCTGGCCTTGGTTACGCCCGCGGCAACGATGTCCAGCCACGCAGTCCAACCGACCGAGTAGGTCACTCCCGCAAGCCCCACGTGGTTGATGGCCTCGTTGAACTCCTCCGGCGTGTTTTCGGTGCTGAACACCACCACGCGCACGGCAGTGGCTTCCAGCATGGTGTGGAAGTCCACGCCCACGGCCTCGACGCCGAAGCTGGCGTCCTGGAACCGTTCGGTGGACAGGAAATTGCCGTCGGCGTCCTCAAGCGCATACTTGGCGGACGGAAGCCGTTCACGGAGCGCGCGCAGGGCGGGGGCGGGATCGAACGTGGCCTTGTGGATGACCTCGTAGCCGTCTTCCAATTCCGGGTGGAGCCGGAGGGTCACACCTCCGTTGCAGCACACGGCATACCCGCGCTCGATTCCGATCTTCTCGATGACGGGAAGCGTGGCATTCAGGGAGCGGCCGGTGGCAATCATTACCTCGTGCCCTGCGGCTACCACGGCCTGCGCAGCTTCCCGCACATCCGGGGACATGTGGCCGTCATGGTTTACCAGTGTGCCGTCCACGTCCAGGGCGACCATGAATTTCCGGTCGACACCCGCGTAGCCGATGGTGTTCCCGTTGTTGTCTCGATTGTTGTCTCGCCGGTCATCGTTGCCGGCGACTGAGGTTTCAGTCAGCGTTGTCATTCACATAGTGAACCAGACGTAACTGACACGCGCTAGGACGCGGGCCACAGGTTTACTGAACTGTTGGTTAACTGCGGGTTCCCGCAGACGACACCCGCCACCAGCCCCGATCTCCATCCATCACAAGGTTGTTCGCGGAACACGCCCTTCAAGAAGCTGATTCGCGAACAAGCTTAGGAACACGGCGGCGCGTAGCTTCTAGAGGGCACGGATACGGACTCCGGCAGCAAGGAGTTTGGCCCGCAGCCGGTCCGGATTCTGCAAGTCCACCCAGCGCCAGCGTACGAAGCCGTGGCCGAGAGCCCGTATCCGGTCCTCGCGGATCTTCTCCCGGTACACCGCCTCCTCCGCGGTGATTCCTCCCCGCAAGGCGGCCTGCACGTACTTGCTTTTGCCATCGAATTCACCAACCACTCCCTGCGCAGGCCACCAGAAATCACTCCTGCCAATAAAACCTTCCCGGTCGGCGAAGGCATGTTGAAGGGCGGGTTGCTCAAAGCCCAGGAGTTCGAAGACTGCCCGGCTGTAAGATTCCCCCACAGATTCCGGCAATGGGCTGGCCAGGGTAGCCGCTCGTTTGGCCCGGTTCACGGCGGCGGCGTGCGGAAGCGCCAGAATGCGGGTCCGAATTTCAGGCAGGGACCACAAGCTCGTACCAGCTGGCAGACTCCCGTCCCTGGAAAGCTTTAGGGCGGCCCCGTCAGCCACCACCAGCGCCCGACTCAGGTTTGTCGATGACATGACATCCACGGTGGTCTCCACCAGCCCCGGGCAGAGGAACTCGCCATGGCGGACGGGTTCCAGCACGGTCTTGAGCCGGTACCGGAGGGGATAAGAGCGCGTCGCCCGTGCTTCCCGAGCCGCTTTGTCAGTACCCAGAACCAGGAAGGGCGACTTCCTGAGGCCGCTCCGGCCCGGTAAGGCTGTTGCCAACTCGACACAGGGAGGGGGTGCCCAGCGTCGGTAATCCGCTCGCCAGTGCAGCCGTCTGCCCGCACAGGACCGCGCCCTTCACGGACCTGGCGATTGCCGCCGTCGACCATGCGAAGCGCTGCTCAGGCCCGGCACTGACCCAGTCACCCGTACGCACGTAGAAGCCGCGCCGGATCCTCACAAGCTGCCCCGCCTTGAAGGCGCGGTGCACGCCATCGGTGCCGGCGCCGGAGCGGAGTACGGCAGCGGTGTCAATCAGTCCGGGTGGTATCTCCATGCCCTCATGATGCGGGGATGGAGCCACGCGGGCGGCACGCCTCTGCCCGTATGTGGACAGCGGCAAGGAAACCTAAGCTTGTCCGCGAATCCGATGGGTTAAGGGCCCGGATCTGCGAACAAGCTTATGAAAACCCCTAGAGGACCGGGAAGACTTCCAGGCCGCCCAGGTACTTCTGCAGCGCCTTGGGCACGTTGACCGAGCCGTCCGCATTCTGGTGGTGCTCAAGCAGCGCCACGATCCAGCGGGTGGTGGCCAGCGTGCCGTTCAGGGTGGCCACGGCGCGGGTGCCCTTGGAGACGCCCTCCGAGTTGACCACGCGCTCACGGATGTTCAGGCGGCGGGCCTGGAAGGTGGTGCAGTTGGAGGTGGAGGTCAACTCACGGTAGGCACCCTGGGTGGGAACCCACGCTTCGCAGTCGTACTTCCGGGCGGCGGAAGTGCCAAGATCGCCGGCAGCGGTGTCGATCACCCGGTACGGCAGCTCGCACTTTGCCAGCATCTCCTCTTCCCAGGCCAGGAGGCGCTGGTGCTCGGCGGCGGCCTCTTCAACCGTGGTGTAGATGAACATCTCCACCTTGTTGAACTGGTGCACACGGATGATTCCGCGGGTGTCCTTGCCGTGCGAACCGGCCTCGCGGCGGTAGCAGGAGCTCTGGCCCGCGTAGCGGATGGGGCCTGCGGAGAAGTCCAGGATCTCGTCCGCGTGGTACCCGGCCAGCGCCACCTCGGAGGTGCCCACAAGGTAAAGGTCGTCCTCAGCGAGACGGTAGATCTCGGCGTCGTGCTTTACGTCGAAGCCGGTGCCCTGCATGGTCTCCGGACGCACCAGGGTGGGGGTGATCATGGGGATGAAGCCGGCCTCGATGGCCTGGTCCATGGCCATCTGCAGCAGGGCCATCTCCAGCCGCGCACCCACACCGCGCAGGAAGTAGAAGCGTGCGCCGGACACCTTCGCGCCGCGTTCCATGTCGATGGCGCCGATCAGCTCGCCGATTTCCAGATGGTCCTTCGGCTCAAAGTCCGGGAATTCACGCGGCGTACCGACGGTCTTGACCACCACGTAGTCATCCTCGCCACCCGCGGGAACGCCGTCCTCGACGAGGTTGGGGATGGTGCGCAGCAGCTCTTCCTGCTTGGTCTGCGCGGCATCGGCCTCCGCAGAGGCGGCCTTCACGGAGTTGGCCAGCTCCTTGACCTCGGCCAGCAGCGCCTGTTTCTCTTCACCCTTGGCCTTCGCCACCTTCTTGCCGAACACGTTCTGTTCGGCGCGGAGGTTTTCGAAGCGGAGCAGGGCCGCGCGGCGGGCGGAATCCGCGGCGATGATCGCGTCCACCACTGATTCGTCGGCGCCGCGGGCGCGCTGGCTTGCACGGAACTTGTCCGGGTTTTCGCTGAGGTCTTTTACGTCGATCACCACACAAGGGTATCCAATTCACTGCACGACGGCGGGCGGCAGGCGCCGTGCCCCCGCCCGCCGTGCGCCGGGCTACTGTTGAAGCACCATGAGCGACTGGATTCTCTACCTGCTGATTGCGGTGGCGCTTGCCTTCGCCACCTCCAGCTGGTGGGGGGTCCGGCGGCTCAAAGCCCTGCATATTCGCAGCGCCGTGGCCGGGGAGGCTTACGACTCGGGGCTGGGGCAGCAGCGGGTGGCCGTGGTCCTGAACCCGATCAAGGCGCGGGCCGGGGAAGCTAAGGCGACGATCCAGCGGGCCTGCCTGGCGGCCGGTTGGGAGGAGCCTGTCTTTTTCGAGACGACGGCGGAGGACCCGGGCTTTTCCCAGATGCAGGCCGCCCTTGCCGGCAAGCCCGACGTCGTCCTGGTGGGCGGCGGTGACGGCACGGTCCGGGTGGTGGCTGAGGCCCTGGCACACACGGAGGTTGCCATGGGCCTGATTCCCCTGGGCACAGGCAACCTGCTGGCACGGAACGTGGACCTGGACGTGAACGACCTCCACGGCAACGTCCAGACCGCACTGTTCGGCCGCCAGCGCTACATCGATACCGCCCGCATGGCCATCGAGAACTCCCGCACCGGCCACTACTCAGAGCACGCCTTCCTGGTGATCGCCGGAATCGGCATGGACGCCGAGGTCCTTGCCGACACCAACGCGGGGCTGAAGAAAGCGGTGGGCTGGCTTGCGTACACGGAGGCAGGCGTCCGCCACCTGCCGGGCCGGCGCAAGAAGATTTCCATCACGATGGACGGCAACCCGGAGCAGGTCAGGAACATCCGCAGCGTGCTTTTCGCCAATTGCGGCCTGGTCCCCGGCGGGATCGACTTCATCCCGCAGGCCATGATCGACGACGGGATGCTGGACGTTGTGGTGATGAGCCCCCGCAGCGCGCTGGGCTGGCTGCTGATGTACGTGAAAATCATGTTCAAGCACAGCGGGAAGCTGCCCGTCATGACCGTCTACCGGTCGGGCAGGGTGGTGATCAAGTGCCCCGAACCCATGCCCACACAGCTCGACGGCGACACGTCAGGTGAAGCCACGCAGCTCACCGTTCAGGTTGAGCCTCGGTCGCTCCTGGTCCGGGTCAGGAGACAGGTACACGGCAGCAGCGCCGCATCGCGCTGAACGGCGTGCCGGTCAGGCGCTGGCTTGCTTCTTCGCGTCCGCGGCGGCCTTGGCCGCTGCGTGGGCTTCGGACTGCTCCCGGATCATGGCCTGCTCCTCTTCGAAGCGCAGGCGGTCAGCACGGTCCGCGTCGTCTCCGTCCCAGTCCTGGTTGTCGCCCGTGGGCTTGGGGTTGACGATTATCCCCTGGCCGTCGTCGTCAGTGCTCCTGGTCATGACCCGCTCCCTTCGTCAGGGGCCATACCCCGTGTGGATCAGGTAAGCATACGCATTGTCCACAGCCCGCGGAAGTACTTCCGAACGCATTTGCCTACGCTGTGGGCGAAGCTGCGGAAGCGTTTTCACCTGCGAAGGATTCCGCAGCAAGTATGGCTTGGACCCACGACCGGGCCGCCGAGAACGCTGCGTCCGAGGTATAGGCCGGCACCGGAATCTCCTGCTGGTCGGCCCTGGCATACGAGCCCAGGAAGCGCGTCGCCGGGCTGATGCGGTGCAGGCCGGCCAGTGCGTCGGCCATCCTCGCCTCGCGGGCGTGGCCGTCGGCGTCGATGCTGAAGAAGTAATGGCCCAGGTACTGGCCGGTGGGCCGGGACTCGATCCGGCTGAGGTTGACCCCGCGGCTGGCGAACTGGTCCAGGATCTCCATCAGCGCCCCGGGCCGGTCCTCCGGAAGCGGGACAACCACGGTGGTTTTGTCCGCGCCGGTGCGGGCCGGCAGCATGCCCGGCCGGCTCACCAGGATGAAGCGCGTCACCGCACCCGGGTTGTCACCGATGTTTTCGGCCAGTACCGAGAGCCCCGGATGTTCCCTGGCCACCAGCGGTGTGCAGATGGCCGCGTCGTAAGGGCAGTCCCCGGCCAGCAACCCCAGGGCCGCAGCGGCGGTTGAGGAGCCTGGGACGTATTCCGCGGCCGGTATGTTTGCCTCCATCCACATGCGGCACTGGGCCCACGCGTGGCCATGCGTGGACACCCGCCGGACATCCTCCAGCCGCACCCCGGGCCGGGCCGCCAGGACAAAGCTGATGGGAACCAGGACCTCACGGATGATCCGCAGTTCCTGGCCAGTGGCGATGGCATCCAGTGTGGCAGTGACACCGCCCTCCACCGAGTTTTCGATGGGGACCATGGCGGCGTACGCCGACCCGTCGCGCACCTTTTCAAGGGCGGCATTGACGTTAGACGCCGGGAGCCGGACCGCATCAAGGGCGCCGGGTACCTGCAGCAGGGCGGCCTCGGTAAAGGTGCCTTCCGGGCCCAGGAACGCGTAGGTGCGAGGCGTAGCGGGCACTAAAGCACCAGCGGCTTGAGTCCGTTGTCCGAGACCAGGGGCTTGCCGGATTCCAGCCACTGGTCCATGCCGCCGGAGACGTTGATGGCGGTATATCCCTGGCCCGTGAGCCATTGGGCAACGCGGAAGGACCGGCCGCCCGTACGGCAGATGACGTAAAGGTCTTCGTCCGGATCGAGCTCGCCCAGCCGGGCCGGGATCTGGTCCATGGGAATGTGCAGCGCGCCGTCGGCGTGGCCGGCAACCCACTCGTAGTCCTCCCGGACGTCCAGGATCAGGGCGCCAGCGGGAACATCATGAACGGGGACGGTATCGAAATCACTCATCGGAGTCCTGTCTTGGCGGATCAGAGTCAGGTTTAAGCCTAGCCCTTCGCGCCCTTCCGCCCGGAACAGCTGCCTAAAACCCCGGGTTAGGCTGGTGAGGCCCAAGGAGGTTTCCATGTCTCAACAGACCACCGCCTTCCCCGCACCATCGGCATTTCCAGACCCGGTTGCGGAACGGTACGCCGGCCTCCAAATGGAGACCCGGTTCCATGGCTGAACTCCACGAACTCCCGGCCCTGGCCTTGCGGGACCTCCTGCGGAGCGGAAAGGTGTCCGCCACGGATGCGGCCGCCCATTTCCTGGCCCGGACCGGACAGCAGAATCCCCTTTTGGGCGCCTTCATCACTGTGACCGCCGACCAGGCGCTGGAACAGGCCCGGGCGGCTGACGCGGTGCGCGCCAGCGCCGACGCCGACGACTTGCCGCTGCTGCACGGCATGCCGCTTGCCTTCAAGGACCTCACGGATGTGGCCGGCGTGGTGACCACGCACGGGAGTGCCGCCCTGGACCACAAACCCGCTCCCGCCGACTCTCCACTGGTTTCCCTCTTCAAGGACGCCGGTGCAATTTCGTTGGGCAAGACGCAGGTTCCTGAATTCGGACTGACGGCCTACAGCGAAAACCGCGTCGCACCGCCGTCGCGCAATCCCCACGCTCCCAGCAGGAGTTCGGGAGGTTCGTCCGGCGGCAGTGCCGCCGCCGTGGCGGCGGGGTTGCTGCCTTTCGCCCCCGGCACCGACGGCGGCGGATCCGTGCGCATCCCGGCCGCCGCGTGCGGACTGGTTGGGCTCAAGCCGGGCCGTGGGCTGGTGGCAGCCGGGGAAAGCGCGGCCGACCCTGGGCGGCTGGTGGTGCCCGGGCCCCTTGCCCGGACCGCGGAGGACGCCGCACTGATGATGGATGCCCTGGTGCCGGGAAACCACTACCTGCGGGCAGTGCAGGAGGAGCCACCGCGGCTGCGCATCGGCGTCACGCTGGACAGCCCGTGGTCAAGCACCTTCCCTTTTACGCCGGAACGGGAGGCCCTGGACGCGCTCCATGCCGGCGAATCCCTCCTGGAGCATGCGGGCCACAGCCTTGGCGACGCTTCCATCCGCTATGACAACCGCTACCCGGACGCCTTCACCACAGCGTGGACGGCCGGGGTGGGTGCGGCCCGGATCAGCCCCTCGCGCGAAGCGTTGCTGGCACCCCTGACCCGGACCTTCCGGCGGCGCGCCCAGCAGCGCAGCCCCGCCAAGCTCGCCGAGGCACTGGCATTCCTCCGGCAGTTCCAGCACGACACCCTGGCGCAGTACGGGCAGTGGGACCTGATGCTGATGCCCGCGCTGGCGCAGACGCCGCGGCCGGTGGGCTGGTTCACCGGTACTGCGCATGGCGGTGAACGCTGGCCGTCGGCACAGTGGCCGGGGGACGCCGACGGCGACTACCGGAAGCAGTGCGAATACGCCCCGTGGTCCTCCATGGTGAATGTGTGCCGCCTGCCGGCAATCACCATTCCCGTCCACTGGACCGGCGGCGCCACCGGCAGCGGACTTCCCATGGGAATCCAGCTAATTGGCCCCATGGGTTCCGAAGCCCTCCTCCTGCAGGTGGCGCACCAGCTGGGCTACTAGGGAAATCCCGCCCCAGGCCAGTTGTTGACCTGTTCCTAACGCCGGCTTAATCCGCTGGTAACCCTGGCGGCGCACACTGGAAAAAGCACCTTTCAGCACCCTCCATTCGCCTCCGCCCGATGAGGAGTTGCCCCATCATGAACGCCGAATACCCTGCTCCAAGTGCCGAAACCACAGTGACCGCCGACGACGGACGTCCAGACATGAGCAATTCGAACGTCAGGGAGGACCTGGCGATGACCGGCCGGTGCGCGCTGGTCCACCTGCCCACGGGCCGGACCTGCCTCCTCCCGCTCCGGCATCAGGGTCCCTGCGAATTCCACGGCCCCCAGGAGGCGCAGGACGTGGTGGGGGGCCTCTAAGGGACCCGGCATGCCTTTGCCCTGCGGGAGCTGACGCGTTTACGCCGGCGGCGCCCCGATGCCGTGGCGGCCAATCGGCTTGCTGACGTATCGACTCCCCCGCCAATCAGGAGGACGATTAAAGGGCAGTCACCATGAGGAGGTCTGTGATGTGTTACGCATCGAACAAGGACTTCGGGTGGGGCGCCAGGAAAGAAACCAAGCGCCGGCCTGAAGCGGAAACTGAAGCCCCTGCGGAAACTCCGGAGGAGCCGGTCAAGGCACAGGACTTCACGTTCTGGGCCTTCCCAACCTGGCGCAGGACGCCTGCGCCGGGCGCCCCCTCCAGCGAACGGAGCAAGGAGAGGGTCTGATGTCCGGGCAGGAATGGCCTGGGCAGGAACCAAAGGAGGGGTTCTCGCGAGAGGACCCCTCCGCTATGACAGCTCCCCCCACCCCTGTCCCCTGGGCAGCTCTTCATCAGTGGCCGACGTACCGGTCGTTGTGCTGGGGCAACCCGGGCGTCTATGGTTGCACAATAAGCATGCTTATTATTCTGGGAAAGGGGACGAGCATGAGCGCAGGACAGTACACGCCAGGACCGGACCGACGGCCCGAAACGGACGTCAATGCCACGCCGTCGAACGCGGCCCAGCCGTCAGGTGAAGGTGCAGGAACCTATAGCAACGCCCCCTCCTACTCACCGGAGGAGCCGGGAACACCTCCCACCGCAACCACCCCCGGGCCCGCGGCCGGCGGCACCGCCGACCGCAAAGTCACCCGCGCGGGTGTTATCTGGGCCGGCGTGGTGGCCGCATTGGTGCTGTTGATCCTGCTGATCATCTTCATCCTCCAGAACCAGGACCAGGCCCTGGTCCGGTTCCTGGGATTTGAAGGTTCCGTCCCGCTGGGCATGGCCCTGTTTATCGCCGCTGTGACGGGCGGCGTATTGGTGGCCGTAGCGGGTGGTGCGCGCATCCTTCAGCTCCGTTCCAACGCCCACCGGGCCCGGACGGCGCAGCGCAGGTAGGCCCAGGGCCAGTAACAGGAGGCCGCGGGTAACGAAAGGCTGACTGCGGTGGGCAAGGTCATCCTGATGAACCACGTGACGCTCGACGGCGTCATGCAGGGACCCGGCCGGCCGGACGAAGATACACGGGATGGCTTTAGCCACGGCGGCTGGGCGGTTCCGTACGCCGACCAGTCCACAGTCCGGAAGATGGGCGAACGCATGGGCCCCGAACATGCGTTCCTGTTGGGACGGCGGACCTACGTGGAGCTCCTGGGGTCCTGGAACAGCCGGGGCGGTCCCTTCAAGGAAGCCTTGAACACCACGCCCAAGTACGTTGCTTCCAGGGACCCCGCGATGAAGCTTGAGTGGGCAAACTCCACCCTTCTTTCCGGTGACGTTCCCGCCGCCGTAAAGGAACTCAGGGAAACTTCTCCCCTCAACCTCGTGATCATGGGCAGCGGGATGCTGATCCGCTCACTCATGGCCGCGGATCAGATCGATGAGTACCTGCTCATGATCCATCCCCTGGTGCTGGGCAGCGGGCACCAACTTTTCGCGGGCGGCACCAAAACCCCGTTGCGGCTCCTCGAAGCCGACCACACGGCCACCGGCGTCCTCATGGTCCTTTATACGCCTGACCGGAGGCAGGTGCCTTAGCCTCGGTTGACCCCAAGGGCTGCGAATTTCCGGGCCCGCGCGGCCACGAGTTCAGGCACTGGAACGCCGGCCACCGAGCCCAGTTCATACTCGATGGCCCGCGCCATCCGCGTGCAGAATTCCCGCGGCTCCAGCGAAGCGTCGTCGCGCTCATCCACGATGTGGTCCACGAGGCCGTTCGCGTACAGCGCGGCGACGTTCACCCCCTGGGCCTGTGCCATCTCCGGGGCGAGCGCAGTGGTTCTGTGCACGATTGCACTGGCACCCTCCGGGGGCAGCGGTGAAAGCCAGCTGTGCTGGGCGGCGATGGTCCGGTCCGCGGGCAGCAGTGCCAGGGCGCCTCCGCCGGCGCCCTGGCCGAGCAGCACGGAGACCGACGGTGATTCCAGGCCGATCAGTTCGTGCAGCGAGCGCGCAATCTCCCCGGCAAGCCCGCCCTCCTCCGCCTCCTGGGAGAGCGCGGCACCGGCCGTGTCGATAACGGTGAGCAGGGGCAGCCGCAGTTCCTCCGCCAGCTTCATGCCGCGGCGCGCCTCACGCAGTGAACCCGGTCCCATGCCGGCTGCGTCCTTCCGCAGCGGACGGGCGTGGCCCAGCACGATGCACGACTGGGTGCCAAAGCGCGCCAGTGCCAGCAGCAAGCCGGGGTCCTTCTCCCCCTGTCCGGTCCCGTTCAGGGGCAGGGCATCCGTGGCGCCGAACTTCAACAGCTGGCGGAGGTCGGGCCTGCGTGGGCGGCGGGAAATCCCGATGGATGTCCAGGCGCCGACGGCGGCAGGCCGCACCGCCAGCGTGGACGGCTCAGGAACAGCAGCCTCAGAGGCAGCCGTCTCCCTGGGCATGAGGATGTCCAGGGCGCGGCCCACCAGGTCGGCAAGCCCGCCGGGTTCCACGACGCCGTCGATCAGTCCTTTATTGAAGAGGTTCTCCGCCACCTGCACGTTCTCCGGGAACGCCTCGCCGTACAGCGCTTCATACACCCGCGGACCGAGGAAACCGAGCAGGGCTCCCGGCTCCGCAACGTTGATGTGCCCCAAAGAACCCCAGGAGGCCATGACGCCGCCGGTGGTGGGGTGCCGCAGGTAGACCAGGTAGGGAAGGCCGGCCTGGCGGTGTGCCCGCACGGCGCCGGTAATTTTCACCATGGACAGGAACGCGAGCGTCCCTTCCTGCATCCGCGTCCCCCCGGAGGCGGGGCCCGCCAGCAGGGGCAGACCCTCCGCGGTGGCGCGTTCGACGGCGGCAACGATCCTTTGCGCCGCCGCGTGGCCGATCGAGCCGGCCAGGAAGGAGAATTCGCTGGCGATCAGCGCCACCCGGCGGCCGCGGATGAGACCGGCGCCGGTGATCACCGACTCATCGGCGCCGCTGCGTTCGCGCGCCTTGGCCAGGTCACGGGCATATTCTTCGGACAGTACTGGCTGCTGCGGCTCCGTGTCCCAGGAGACGAAGGAACCGGCATCCACCACGGCGTCCAGCAGTTCGGTGGCAGCCAGGTGCCGCACCTTCTCGGTCGTCGGCATGCTATTTGGCCCCCGCCGCAACCGGTGAGGGCAGGCCAAGCCACTCCCGGATGGCCGGACCGTCCTCATCGAGCAGCGGTGGCGCGTCATGGTCCGTCACGGTGGTTTCGGCGCTGTCACCGGCCGCGAAGAACCGCAGCGGCGGTCCGGGCAGGCTCACCTTGCCGAGCAGTGGATGCTGCACATCCACCACGAGCCCCTGGGAGGCCACCTGCTCCCAGGCGTACACCTCGTCCAGCGAGCGGACCTTCCCTGCCGGGATCCCGGCGTCGTTCAGCTTTTCCAGCAGTTCCGCCGCGCCGTAGCCGGCAAAGGCGCGTTCGACGGCGGCGATCACCTCCATGCGGTTCCGCACCCTTTCGGCGTTGCTGGCAAAGCCCGGCGCCACCGGGTCAAGCCCGAAGGCTGCGGCGAAGGAGGCCCACAGTTTTTCGCTGCCAACGCTGATCTGCACGCTCCCGTCCTTGCAGTTGAACAGGCCGTAAGGGGCGATGGACGGATGGTGGTTGCCCTGGGCCTGGGGAACTTCACCCGCAACGGTGGCCCTGGTGCCCTGGAACGCGTGCACGCCGATCAGTGATGCAAGCAGCGAGGTGCGCACCACTTTGCCCTGGCCGGTCCGGTTCCGCTCCACCAGCGCAGCCAGCACGCCGAACGCACCGTTCATCCCGGAGAGCAGGTCAGCAATCGGAACGCCGACCCGCTGGGGGTCGTCCGGACCTGACCCGGTGAGGGACATGAGGCCGGCCTCGCCCTGCAGGATCTGGTCATAGCCGCTGCGCTGGGACTCGGGCCCGTCGTGGCCAAAGCCCGTGATGGACAGGATCACCAGCCGCGGGTTGAGCTCGTGCATCGCCGCGGTGGAGAAGCCCAGCCGGTCCATGACCCCGGGCCGGAAGTTCTCGATCACCACGTCGGCCCGTTCCAGGAGTCCGCGCAGCACCGCCTGCCCGTCACCGCTCTTCAGGTCCAGGCTGATGGACTCCTTGTTGCGGTTGCAGGACATGAAATAGGTGGACTGCAGGTCGTCTTCCGGGCCGACGAAGGGCGGGCCCCAGCCACGGGTGTCGTCGCCGCTGCCCGGGTTCTCGACTTTGATGACGCGGGCCCCGAGGTCCGCCAGCATCATGCCTGCGTGGGGTCCGGCCAGTGCGCGGCTGAGGTCGACGACGGTGTGCCCGGCCAGCGGGCCTTGGCGGTTCTCGGTGCTCATGGTCTGGGTTTCCTTTCTGGAACGGGTGGCGGACAACCGCCGGACGGGCGCTGCTGCGGCTAGAGCCAGCCGGGGACCACGAGTGCCAGCCAGGCCAGGACGGGGCCGGCCACGATGACGATTCCGCTGTAGCCGAGGATCCGCTTGTAGAACTTGTCCTTGTCCACGCCTTCCGGGGCGTTGGCCAGCACCAGGGCGCCGTTGGTGGAGAACGGTGAGACGTCCACGATGGTGGCGGAGACGGCAAGGGCGCAGATAACGCCGACGGCGCCGATCTCGCCGGTGGAGAGGAACGGCACGGCCAGCGGGATGAGCGCTGCGAGGATGGCCGTCGACGAGGCGAAGGCGGAGACCACGGCGCCGATGAAGCAAATGAGCAGGGCCGCCAGCAGCGGCATGCCCATGCCGGCCACGCCGTTGGAGACGAATTCGATGGTGCCGGCTTCTTCCAGCACTCCGACGAACGTCAGCATGCCGCAGATCAGCAGCACGGTGGACCAGCTGATCTTGTTGATGGCACCCTTCTGGGCTGCGGGTGATACGAGGGCCAGGATGATGGCGATGGTGATGGACACGAAGCCGACGTCCATCTTGAAGCCGAGGGCCACGACGGCCAGAACGACCAGGCCGGCGATGGTGACCAGCTGCGGGATCCGCTGCGAGCGCTCCCTGGTGGCCGCCACGCCGTCGCCCGCGGGGTCCCGGGGGCCGTACATGCCGGAGCCGGAACCCTTGAAGGGAACGTCGGTGCCGGCTTTGGCGCCGACGCTGACGGCCATCCTGGCCTCGGCTGCCTGCTCCACGAAGTGGCCCACCTTGGCGGACAGGAGGTTCCTGCCGCCCAGGACCACGAAGA
Source organism: Arthrobacter sp. B1I2 (assembly GCF_030816485.1). Classification (NCBI taxonomy): domain Bacteria; kingdom Bacillati; phylum Actinomycetota; class Actinomycetes; order Micrococcales; family Micrococcaceae; genus Arthrobacter; species Arthrobacter sp. B1I2. Next base: position 840,679 of record NZ_JAUSYC010000001.1, read on the forward strand.
GCACCAGGGCAATGACCAGGTTGAAGATGAAGCTGGACAGGAAGAGCGCGGTGGGGCTGAAGGCCAGGTCCGTCTTGGCCAGGATGCCGTTGACCGTGACGCCGTAGACGGCGATGGGCGAGAAGCCGCCGGCCTGGGCGCCATGGATCACCATCATGCCCATCAGCAGCGGGCTGATCTTGTACTTGCCGGCGAAGCTCAGGGCGATGGGGGCAATGATGGCGACGGCGGCGGGAGACAGTGCGCCGACGGCGGTGATCACGGCGGTGATGGCGAACATGACCCAGGGGATCAGGGCAACGCGGCTGCCCACCAGGCGGACGGCGCCGCGGACCAGCAGGTCAATGGTGCCGTTGCTCTGCGCTATGGCAAACAGGTAGGTGACGCCGACGATCGTCAGGAAGAGGCCGCCCGGGAAGTTGGCCAGGATTTCGTTGGTGGACATGCCCAGCACCAGGGCGCCGAGCAGGAAGGCGCCCACAAAGGCGAGTGCGCCCATGTTGAGGGGCAGGACGGTGGCAAGCAGGAACATCGCCGCCAGGATGATGATCGATAGGACAGGAGCGGACATCGTTGGTCCTCCGTTGGGGAAGAAGAATGTGATGTGAGTTACTGGCTCACTGGACTAGCCTCTTAGACAGTGAGTCTATCTGTCAATAGACACAGGAGGTATTCTGGTGCTTGCTACCCGAGGGAGGGCTTTGTGGAGAAGACAGCACGGCTGGGCCTGGAACGCGTCTCGCGGCCCCGGCTTTACGAGCAGCTGGTGGAACAGATTCTGGCCTACATCGAGTCCGCCCAGCTCCGCCCCGGCGATCTCCTGCCTGCCGAGCGCGACCTGGCCGAACGGCTGGGGGTTTCCCGCGCCACCCTGGCCCAGGCCCTGGTGGCCCTGGAAGTGCTGGGCGTCATCGACGTGCAGCACGGCACCGGCGCAGTCCTGGCCCGGCGGCCCAGCGTGGCCTCGGTCATCAAGGGCCTGCGTGAGCACCAGAGCCGGCTGCCGGAGATCGTGGAGGCGCGCAGCACCCTGGAAGTGAAGCTTGCCGCCCTCGCCGCGGAACGCCGGACCGACCAGGACCTCACCGCCATCGACAACGCCCTGGACGTCATGGCGAAGGAAATCAACGACGGCGACCGCGGCACCCACGGCGACGAACTGTTCCACCAGGCCATCACCGCCGCCGCACACTCCTCCGTCCTGGCACAGCTCATGGCCTTCATTGCCGAGATGATCCTGGAAACCCGGATGCAGTCCCTGGGCCAGCCCGGCCGGCCCGAGCAGTCCCTGGCGTCGCACCGGAAAATCGCCGATGCCGTCCGCGCCCGGGACGCGGAGGCGGCCGCAGACGCCATGCTGGCGCACATCGAGCTCGTCTCGGACGTGGAGCTGCTGCGCTAACAGCCCGGCCGGCCTGAGGAATCACGGCGACACGCCGGCGTGTCTGGTTTCCCGGACAGGATACACAGCCCCGTTGTTCTTTTCGGCCACCCAAACCGATGTGATGGACCTAACGTTTCCATCACTGAGGAGTTTGGCCATGGCCGGAGGCAGTACCGCCGTAGAGGCACGATCCATTGACATGATCCCGCCGGGTGAACGCCACGGCCACCCGCGCGGCCAGTTCACCCTGTGGTTTGGCGCCAATGCCCAGATCACCGCCATGGTGGACGGCGCCCTGGCGGTGGTGTTCGGCGCGGACGCCTTCTGGGCCATTGTGGGTCTGTTAATTGGAAACGTGGCGGGCGGCGCCGTCATGGCACTCCACTCGGCGCAGGGTCCCAGGCTGGGACTGCCGCAGATGATTTCCAGCCGCGCCCCAGTTCGGGGTTTATGGCGCCGTGATTCCGCTGGTGCTGGTCATCCTGATGTACGTCGGGTTCGCCTCCACGGGCACGGTCCTCTCGGGGCAGGCGATCAACCTCATGCTGGGAGTGGACGTTCCCGCCGTCGGAATCCTCCTCTTCGGCGCCGCAACAGCGCTGCTCGCCATCCTGGGATACAAATACATCCACGCGCTGGGGCGCATCGCCACCGTGCTGGGCCTGGCCGGCTTCCTGTACCTGACGCTGGCCGTTGCCACGAAGTTCGACGTCACCCAGCTGATGATGGGCAAGGGCTTTGAATGGCCCACGTTCCTCACGGCCGTTGCCCTTGGCGCCGGCTGGCAGCTCACCTTCGGCCCCTATGTTGCCGATTACTCCCGCTACCTGCCCGCGGACACCTCGGAACGGAAGACCTTCTGGTACACCTTCGCCGGCTCTGTTGGCGGGGCCCAGTGGGCCATGACGCTGGGCGCTTTGGCCGGCGGGCTCTCCGCCGCCAAGCTGGGCGGGGACTTCCTGAAGAACCAGGTGGGCTACATGGGCGATCTCGCCGGCGGCGGGCTGATCGCCGTCTTCATCTACCTGATGATCGTCACCGGCAAGCTGACGGTCAACTGCCTGAATGCCTACGGCGCCTTCATGTGCGGCGTGACCATCAGCACCGCCGTCAACCGGAGGGACACCGTCTCCAAGGCCGTCCGGATTGCCTTCATCGTGGCGGTGATAGGCGCCAGCGTGCTCATCGCGTTGTTCGCCAGCAAGGACTTCCTGAATTTGTTCAAGAACTTCGTCCTCCTGCTGCTCATGGTGTTCACGCCATGGTCCGTGATCAACCTGGTGGACTACTACAAGATCTCCCGGGACCGCCTGGACATCCCCGCCCTCTACAACCCGGACGGCCGTTACGGCCGCTGGAACGCTGCCGCCCTGGTCTCCTATGGAACCGGCGTCGTCATCCAGATCCCGTTCCTGGCGCAGGCGTTGTACACGGGCCCCGTCACCAAACTGCTGGGCGGCGCGGACATCTCCTGGCTCGTGGGGATCGTTGCCACGCTGGCCATCTACTACCCGTGGGCCAAGGCCACCAACCGTGCCCCGGCGCAGACCATCTACCCGGGAAGCCCGGTTGAGGTGCCGGCGGCCGCGGCCGTGAAGGGATAGGGCACGACGGCGGCCTGGGCGTTGGGTTGCAACCCCAGCAGGTGCCCCGGCCGCCGTCGCCGTCGCTCTTCGAGATAAGCGGCGCTAGAAAGTGCCCGTGTTCGAGCCGGCAGTGCCGGCAACGGCCAGACCTATGATGAGCAGCAGCCAGACGGCCCCATACCCCAGCAGGCACAGGTAACCCAGCACCAGGCCGGTGATGGACATCCCCCTGCCGGAGGGTTCGCGGCGGAGGGCCAGGTGGCCGGTGATGATGGCTGCCAGCTGCGGAAGCAACAGCCAGCCCATGATGACTGAGGCAATGCCGCAGACCATGCTCGCGATGCTCAGGGTCTTCGGTTCCACCGGCCGCCCATAGTAGGACGGCTGGCCAAAGTATTGCGGCTGCCCGTACTGCGGCTGCCCGTACTGGGCATTGTTGTGCTGACCATTGTTGTACTGGGCTGGGTTGTATTGTTGCTGGCCGTATTGGGGTTGCCCATAGGGGGACCCCTGCCCGTACTGGGCGGGCGGCTGGTAGCTGGGCCACGGCGAATCGTCCCGCTGGTGGTCAGGTTCCTGGGATGGCTGGTTGCTCATGATTTCTCCCTGCGAATCTGGCTACAGCCTACTTCAGTGCAGGACCAGGCGGATGGCCAGGACCAGCATCAGCACGCCGATGGCAGCATCAATCCAGCGCCAGGTGCGGGGACTGCTGAGCACTCCTGCCAGCGCCCGTGCCCCGTACCCCAGGGCGGAGAACCACAGCACGCTTCCGGCGACTGCGCCTGCGGCGAAGATCCACCGCAGATCGGCACCCTGCTGGTTGGCAAGGCTGCCCAGCAGCACCACGGTGTCCAGGTAGACATGCGGGTTCAGGAAGGTCAGGGCGGCCGTGGTGGCCAGCACCGAGTTCTTCGACCTGGGCGCCTGCTCCGCCAGGGCCGAGGGTTTCGCCGCTGCCATGAAGGACCGCGCCGCAAACCACAGCAGATAGGCGGCTCCCGCCCAACGCAGCACTTCCAGCGCCTCGGGGAACCGGGCGACCACAGCCCCGATGCCCGCCGTGCCACCCACGATGAGCACGGCGTCGCCGGCCATGCAGACGGCCACCACCGCACCGATGTGCTCCCGCCGGATGCCCTGGCGGAGCACGAAGGCATTCTGGGCACCGATCGCGACGATCAGCGCCATACCGGTGAGCATTCCCGTTATTCCTGCAGTCCACATAGCTATGACGGTAGGTTTCCCGCCGACCTGTAGGCAAATAAAGGATTCTTCGTATTCATTAGAATTGCTTCATGAACCTTGAGCACCTAAAAGCGCTGGTGGCTGTTATTGACGAAGGCACGTTCGAGGCCGCGGCGGACCTGCTCGGCATTACGCCGTCCGCGGTGAGCCAGCGGATCAAGGCCCTGGAAGCTTCGACAGGCCAGGTGCTGGTGCGCCGACGGCTACCGTGTACGGCTACCGACGCCGGTGCCCTGCTGCTGCGGATGGCCCGCCAGGTGCAGGTGCTGGAGGCGGAAACCTCGGCAGCCCTGGGCTCCGGGTCGTCTGCCCGGGCCCACCTGCCGGTGGCCGTCAACGCGGATTCGCTGGCCACCTGGTTTGTCCCGGTCCTGCACCAGGCCGCCGGGTGGGAGGACTCGGCCCTGGATCTCCACGTGGAGGACCAGGGATACAGCAGCCAGCTGCTCCGCGACGGCGAGGTGATGGGCGCGGTGACCTCGGATCCTGTCCCGGTGAGCGGATGCAGGGTGGAACTCCTGGGGTCCATGCGGTACGTCCCGGTAGCCTCCCCCCGGTTGCGCCGCAGATTTGCCACCATGGGCAGCGTGGACTGGGCGGCGATGCCGGTCCTGAAATTCAACACGAAAGACAACCTGCAGCAGCAGCTTCTTACCGGGAAGAGTGTGCGGCAGCTCCCTCCCACGCATACCGTCCCTTCGTCCCAGGGATTCCTGGCGGCCGTCAAAGCCGGCCTGGGCTGGGGAATGATTCCGGAGCTCCAGCTCACGGATGAGCTGGAATCCGGCGCCCTGGTCCGGCTCGAAAACGGTGCCCCTCAGGACGTGGCCCTCTACTGGCAGGCCTGGACCCTAGACTCGGAACGGCTCAACCGGATCACCGCCGCAGTCCGCGTGGCCGCCGAAGACCGGTTGCGGCCCGGAGCTGCCCGGGAGGCTAGCGGCCCAAGTAGGGCAGGATATAGACGGCAAAAATGACGAAGGCCGCCAGCAGGGCAAGCTTCCCTCCGCTGGTACCGCCGTGCTGCTGCGCTTTGCCGTTCCGGCCGCGGCGCGCCGATCCTGCCGACGCCCCTGTCCGCGGTCCTGCCGGCGTTCCTGCCCTCTGCAGTCCGGGCTGTCCGGCCTTCGTCCCCTTTGGGGGCAGGGCACGCCCCGCGGGGTGACGCGACGCGCTTTGGCTGCGGCCCGTGCCGTCGGCGGACCCGGGCTTCTCCCGCGGAGTTGCTGCAGGGCCCCGGGGCGGCAGCGCCCCGGCCGGGCGGACCACGGTTCCGGGGCGCACGCTGCGCAGGGCGGTGATGCCGGGCTCCTGCTCATGGGTGAGCTGCTGGCCCAGGTGCGCGTACAGGCCCACGACCGTTTGCTGGTCGAGCACTGCCGGCAGCGCCTCGATGGCCCCCACCACCCGCTGGGAACCCGCCACGGCAACGTCTGAGTCCGTCACCCCAAAAAGGTCCGGCTGCGAGGCCATGCAGATGAGTGGACGCACCAGGCGGCGGTGCGGCGGGGCCAGAACCGAGGCCACGGCAGCGCACTGGGCCAGGGCACCTTCCACTGCCTGGGTCCGCGCGAACCGGCCCTGCCACAGTACGCCGGAGGCCACCCGCACCTCGCCGGTCCAGTTCTTCGAATCAACCACCACCACACCGCCGGGGCCCACCAGGACGTGGTCAAGGTTCGCTTTGGGCCGGCCGGGCCAGTGGACATCGTGCAGCACATACCAGCCGCGCGGGACCAGTTCGCTGAGTTTGTCGGCCACCACCCGCTCCCCCACGGCGCCGGTATCCCACGCCTTCGTGGAACGTTCGGCCTGGTCGAGTTGGCGCTTCAGCCTCGCAACGCGCTCGGCAGCCAGCCTGGACTGCTCCGCTGCCCCGTCTCCTGCCCCCATTGGACGTCCCCGTTTCCTTGCCGCACAGGACGGCGCCGGCGGCCCGCCGTCGTCCGTTTCCTGCGGTTGTTTTCCTGGATTTTTTTGAAAGGTAGCAGGGCGCCAAAGGGCCGGTATATAGGTACTTTCCGGCCCTGTACTCAGGTGGACTACTTGGTTGACGGCGTCATGGCGTGTCACAGGGTCCGGATTTTGGGCGGGTCGTTTGGACTCCTGCCAGCTTCTGGCATGCTGGAGCCATGGCTAGCCGCGCGGGCACAGTTGCCCAACCCCAGGACCTTGTTGACATCACTGCGCTCCTTGACGCGTATTACGACGTTGCGCCGGACCTGGGGGACCCCGGCCAGCGCGTAGTGTTCGGCACCTCGGGGCACCGGGGTTCCAGCCTCAAGGCGTCGTTTAACGAACAGCACATCGTGGCCATCACCCAGGCAATCGTGGAATACCGCGCGGCGCAGGGTGTCACCGGCCCGCTGTTCCTGGCCAAGGACACCCACGCACTGAGCGAGCCCGCGCAGAACTCCGCCCTGGAGGTGCTCGCCGCCAACGGCGTCCAGGTCCTCGTCGATGCCAGGCACGGCTATACCCCCACCCCGGCACTGAGCCATGCCATCCTCACCTACAACCGGAAAGCTGCGCCGGGAGCCCCGCAGGCAGACGGCATCGTGGTGACTCCCAGCCACAACCCGCCGGGTGACGGCGGTTTCAAGTACAACCCGCCGCACGGCGGCCCGGCGGACTCCGACGCCACCGGCTGGATCGCCAACCGGGCCAACGAACTGCTTGAGAACGGCCTTCGCGGTGTGAAGCGGATCCCGCTGGCCGACGCCCAGGCCGCGGACAGCACCGGCAAGTTCGATTTTCTGAGCAGCTATGTGGACGACCTTCCGTCCGTCCTGAACCTGGACGCCATCCGCAATGCCGGGGTCCGGATCGGTGCCGACCCCATGGGTGGCGCGTCCGTGGACTACTGGGGCGAGATCGGCGAGCGCCACCACCTGGACCTCACCGTGGTGAACCCCACGGTGGACCCGCAGTGGGCCTTCATGACCCTGGACTGGGACGAAAAGATCCGCATGGACTGCTCCTCGCCGTCGGCCATGGCGTCGCTGATCCAGCGCATGGCGGACGCCGCTTCGTCCGGCCAGCCCGCCTTTGATGTGGCCACGGGCAACGACGCCGACGCCGACCGGCACGGCATCGTCACCCCCGATGGCGGGCTCATGAATCCCAACCACTACCTGGCCGTCGCCATCGACTACCTCTACCGCAACCGCAGCGGCTGGAACCCGGCCTCGGTGGTCGGCAAGACCCTGGTGTCCTCCTCGATCATCGACCGCGTGGCCGAAAGCCTGGGCCGGAAGCTGGTGGAGGTCCCGGTGGGCTTCAAGTGGTTCGTGCCCGGCCTGCTCTCCGGTGAGGGCGCGTTCGGCGGCGAGGAATCCGCCGGGGCGTCCTTCAACAAGCTGGACGGCAGCGTGTGGACCACGGACAAGGACGGCATCCTGCTGGCCCTGCTGGCCTCCGAGATCACCGCGGTCACCGGCAAGTCCCCGTCCCAGCTGTACAAGGGCCTGACGGACCAGTTCGGCGCCCCGGTCTACGCCCGGATCGACGCCGCCGCCACGCGCGAGCAGAAGGCGGCACTTGGCAAGCTGTCGCCGTCGGACGTCACGGCCACGGAACTGGCGGGCGAGACGATCACTGCCAAGCTCACCGAAGCCCCCGGCAACGGCGCGCCCATCGGCGGCCTGAAGGTGGTGACCGAGAACGCCTGGTTCGCGGCCCGCCCGTCCGGCACGGAGGACGTTTACAAGATCTACGCCGAGTCCTTCAAGGGCGAGGAGCACCTGAAGCAGGTGCAGGCGGAGGCCAAGGCGCTGGTGGACAGCGTCATCGCCTAGCGTCCGCCCTCACGGCTCCACAGCCGGAGGACACGCCTGATGGTGTGGTCGCCGCCTGGAGCCATATCCACCAGGGCGATGCGGTCAAGCACGACGGCGTCGCCCTGGCGGAGTCGCTTTCCGCCGGGCCCCGACGGGGCTTGGTGGGCGCCGGCCTGGTGGGAGACGTGCGGCCGGTAGCCGGACAACGTGTGGTGCGGTGTGAGGATCGTGCCGCCTGCGTCCGCCACCACCTGCACCAGCCGCTCATGCAGTTCCTGCAGTGCGGGGTGCGGTTCCACCAGATTGACGGGGACAGATCCGTTGCGGCCAAAAGCTGCGTCCGCCCCGACCGTGAGCATGGTGCCGAGCGCTGCCGCGGCCGGCGGGTCCGCTAAGCCGGCGATGCTTTCGGCGACGTCCGCACCGTCTGTACTGCCGGCGTCGAACCTCACAAGGGTGATGTGCAGCGGCCACTCCGTCCGCGGAAAAACCTGGCAATCAGCCACCGGCTCCACGAACACCACGAAGATCAGGTTCCGCATCGGCATACGCCCAGTCTCCCACCTGCCCCTTTAAACACCGATGCTCCATCACTTATGGTCGCCATTCGGGCTGAATAAGGACCAAAAGTGATGGAGCATCAGGGGGTTAGACGGTGCGGACGGCCTCGTCGTAGGAGAACTTGGGCTTGGCCTCGCCCCAGGCGTCCTGACCGGGCTGGCCGATGTTGACCACCAGGAAGCTCTTCTGGTTGCCGGCGGGGAAGAAGGCGGCATCGATCGCGTCGAAGTCAGCGCCGGTCATGGGGCCGGCGGCGAAACCGAGCGAGCGGACTGCCAGGATGAAGTAGCCGGCCTGGAGGTGTGCATTGTTGTTGCCGGTGGCAGCGGCCAGGGCGGGGTCGGCGTCGTACATGGCCTTGGGGGCGTTGTAGCCGGGCAGGAACTCATCCCACTTGCCGGCCCAGTCGGTGTCGAAGCTGAGGATGGCCACGAGCGGAGCCGACGCCGTCTTGGCCTGGTTGCCGCGGGACAGCGCGTCCACCAGGGTGGCGCGGGCTTCGGGTGAGCGGACGTAGGTGACGCGCAACGGCTGGGAGTTGAAGGCGGTGGGGCCGAACTTGGTGAGCTCGTAAATAGCCTGGGCCTGCTCCTCGGTCACCTCGCCGGTGAACGAGTTGGCAGTGCGGGCCTGGGCGAAGATGGCGTCCACGGCTGCCGAATCGATAACCGCTTCTTCATGGGCAATGGTCAATGACTTACCTTTCGCTGCGCCGCCCGTCTGCCGGGGTGGCCTCTGATGCTTTCCATAGTTGCAACTTCAACTGCTTTCCTCCTCTTCCCGTGACGCCGGGTGACCTTGGCCACAGCGGCCCGGCACAAAAACTTGGCGGTATTCTGGAGCCAGTTGATCTTCGCCCCCTCGCGGCACCCCTGAAAGGCATTCCTTCCCATGAGCATGCTCGGAATCAAATGGAAGCTGCACGGCACCGGCAAAACCATCAAGCCCGGCCAGGTGGTGGCCCCGGATGAGCGTCTGGCATGGCCCCTGACCATCGGCGTGGGCATGCAGCACGTGGTGGCCATGTTCGGCGCCACCTTCCTGGTTCCCATCATCACCGGGATGCCGCCCGCCACCACGCTGTTCTTCTCGGGGATCGGCACGCTGCTGTTCCTGGTGGTCACCAAGGGCCGGGTGCCCAGCTACCTTGGCTCGAGCTTTGCCTTCATCGCGCCCATCACCGCCTCGCAGGCGCAGTTCGGCATCCCCGGCGCCCTGGGCGGCGTCGTGCTGGCCGGCGCCACCCTGGCCCTGGTGGGTGCCGTAGTGCAGAAGTTCGGCGCGGGCTGGATCAACCGGCTGATGCCGCCCATCGTCACCGGCGCCATCGTGGCGCTGATCGGCCTGAACCTTGCCCCGGCGGCCAAGCAGAACTTCGACGCCGGCCCCATCACCGCCCTCGTCACACTGGCCACCATCATCCTGGTCAGCGTCCTGTTCCGCGGGATCCTGGGCCGGCTCAGCATCCTGGTGGGCGTGGTGGTGGGCTATCTGGTGGCCATGCTCCGCGGCGAGGTGAAATACGACAAGATGGACGCTGCAGCCTGGGTGGGCCTGCCGCATTTCCAGACCCCCGAGTTCCACATCGGCGTCCTGGGCCTGTTTGTCCCGGTGGTCCTGGTCCTGGTGGCGGAGAACATCGGCCACGTGAAGTCCGTTGCCGCGATGACGGGGCATAACCTCGACGGCGTCTCCGGACGTGCGCTGATGGCTGACGGTGCGGCCACCGTGCTGGCCGGCTTCGGCGGCGGATCGGGCACCACCACCTACGCGGAGAACATCGGCGTCATGGCCGCCACCAAGGTGTATTCGACGGCGGCCTACTGGGTGGCGGGCATGTTCGCCATCCTGCTCAGCTTCTCGCCGAAGTTCGGCGAACTGATCGCCACCGTCCCGGCCGGTGTGCTGGGCGGCGCCGCCACCATGCTGTACGGCATGATCGGCATCCTGGGCGTGAAGATCTGGGTGCAGAACAAGGTGAATTTTTCCAACCCGGTCAACCTGACCACCGCCGCCGTCGCCCTCATCATCGGCATCGCCGACTACACGTGGACCATCGGTGACCTGAAGTTCACCGGGATTGCCCTGGGTTCCGCCGCCGCCCTGGTGATCTACCACGGCATGAAGGCCATTGCGAAGGCACGCGGAACGGTGGCCGAACCCGAAACCGAACAGGGCGTGCTGCCGCCCGCGGCCAAGGCCGCCATGAAGGCCGCGGCGAAGCGTTCACCTAAAAAGCGCTAAGCCACCCTCCCGGTTCCCAGGCCCGGGTCCATTCCCGGCTGTGGCTCATAGCCGGCGACAGGGCCTGGCGTCCTGGCTGCCGGGTGTCCGGGCGGGAAGGGACCGGGACGGCCGAGACCGGAGACCGGTCCAGGCTGCGGCCTCTTCGCCGCCAATTCGTCGTCGCCCGGGTGCGGCCGTATCTGCCTCAGCACCCACGGCACGAAGTACTGCTTCGCCCAGACGAGGTCCTCGGCCCGGGCCTGCGTCCACCCATGGGCCGGCAGTGGCCGGGGCTGCAGCGGCTTGAGCGTGTGAGGTACGCCCAGGGCGTTGAGGGTGGCCACGGCCACCGAGTGATGGCCCAGCGGGGACAGGTGCAGCCGGTCCAGATCCCACATCAGGGCATGATGCAGCTCCGGCAGGCACCAGAGGTCAACCATGATGGCACCGTGGCGGGCCCCGATCCTGTGGAGATGTTCGTTGTAGATCGCCACGCGCCCGCGGATCTTGCCGAACACCGGCGTGTTGCCCCAGTCGGGACCGGCGTACAGCAGCACGGTGGCACCGGTTGCAGCCAGGATGCCCACGGCCTCGTCGATTTTTTCTGCGAGCTTGTCCGGGTCGCCGTGGCGGAAAATGATGTCATTGCCGCCGCCGGACATGGCGATCAGGTCGGGTTTCAGCGCCAGGGCCGGTGCCAGCTGCCCGTCAAGGATCTGCCGCAGCAGCAAGCCGCGAATGGCCAGGTTGGCATAGGCGAAGTCCTGCTGGCCTTCGGCCAGCTCCTCTGCAACCCGGTCCGCCCAGCCCCGGAGCCCGCCCAGGCTGTGCGGTTCGGGGTCGCCAATTCCTTCCGTGTAGGAGTCCCCCAGCGCAACGAACCGGCGCCAGGGGTGCCTGCCCAGTCCTTCCGTGATTAACCGCAGCTCCTGCTTCTCGACGGTCATGCCGTCCTCCCTTCCGCAGCGGGCGGGGGTTCCGTCCCCGCCGCAGCGTCCTCGCGGGGCGACGTTCCGGTTGGAAAGTCGCGCCCCGCCGCCGACGGCCGCGGGAGTTCCGCGACGCCGTCGTACGTTTCCTGCCGCAGCCCGGAAGGCTGCCCCGGGCCGCGGATGCCGCCGGGCACCACGACGCTGAGTGCGGCCTCCCGGAGGTCCAGTTCGTGGTGCAGCGCCTGGGTCTGCAGGAACCGCAGCGCGCCCTCCCGGGTGAGTCCGTATTCGTTCATCAGGCTGCGGACAGCGAGGTCCACCAGGACCAGGGAACTTTGGACGACGGCGAGACCCGCCGTTGTTTCCGCGCGCTCGGCCACCCGGAGCACAACATGCAGGGCCCGCGCCACCTGGCGGGAATAGCTTTGGCTGCGCACCAGGTCGTCACTGGTGAAGGCGTGAGGCGACGGCGCGTAAAGATTGATGGCGGCACTGGTCCCGCCTTCGGTGAGGATGGGGACAGAGAGCAGGGACTGCACGCCGTGGCCCGCTGCCACACTGGAATACCCTGGCCAGCGCCGGTCGCGGCTGAGGTCGGAAACCAGGACAAGCTCGCCGCTGCGCAGGGCTTCCATGAGGGGCCCGTCGGCAAACGAGCACTGTTCCCGGTTGGCCTCGCCGGCCTGCTCGGTGCTGGCCGCAATGGTGCGCCCCACGCCACGGCGGATCAGGGTGGCGGCCCAGCCGATGCCGCGGTGTTCACCCTTGATGTCCACCATCAGGTCATAGGTGACTTCCCAGAGGTAGCCTTCGACATCCTTGCTGTCGAAAACCGGCTCCGGGGAAACTGGAAGCGGTCCCCAGCCAACCTGCTCCGTGGGATCAGCGGCCATGCTCCAGCCCTGCTATCGGTGCTCCGGGCCCACTGCAAAACCTTTGCTCTAAGAATACGACCCCTCACCGCCTTAGTGGGGAAAGTCGGCGAAACAAGGGGGATTCGCCGGCTGTGCGACGGGCGGCGCGCCGGTGTCCCTTCCGCCGGCCCCCGTGCGCAGTAGCATCGGGAGAAGGGAACGCCGAATACTCCCTGTTGGCTTGGGTACCTGTCCTTGAGCAAGGGGCCTTGGGAGCATCCATGCCAGCACGGAAACGAGCAATGGAAAGAGGAGCTTTATGCGGGAGCCGGGCACCAGCGAGCACACTTCGGAAGCGGATGCAGCCGCGGGCAATGGGGAAGTGGGCGCTGCGGAGCCGCCAGCGGAACTGGACGTCAATTTTGACGAGCAGTTCTTCGCGGCCAGGCCGAAGGCTTTGCGGCCCATCGCTCGCCGGCGCCAGTTCGTAGGCAGCAGGCCGTCTTTCGAGTTCGACGGGCGGAACGCGGCCTACGTGGACTGGCTCCGCAACCAGGCCATGCTCGGGGACGCGAATACCTTGGCACGGCAGCTGTCCGGCCAGGCCAGCATGTGGCAAAACTCGTACGCCCATCCCAACCCGCGGGCCGCCGTCGAACGCGCCTCCGTGTGGTTCACCGCCTACCCGCTGTCCTTCATTACCCCCACCGGCCAGTCATTCCTTTCCGCCCTGGGCGATCCGGCCATGTGGAAAGCCTTCAGCGAAATCGGAATCCGCGGGATCCACACCGGGCCCGTGAAGCTTGCCGGCGGCATCAGCGGCTGGTCCCACACGCCCAGCGTGGACGGGCACTTCGACCGCATCAGCATGGCGATCGATCCGGTCTTCGGCACCGAGGACGAGTTCCGCCGGATGTGCGAGGTGGCCGCTGAGCACGATGGCACCGTGATTGACGACATCGTCCCGGGCCACACCGGCAAGGGCGCGGACTTCCGCCTGGCCGAAATGAATTTCCGGGACTATCCCGGGATCTACCACATGATTGACATCCCGGAGGAGGACTGGCACCTGCTCCCCGACGTCCCCGAGGGGGCGGACTCGGTTAACCTCAGCCCCGACTCCGAGCAGGCACTGCAGAAGGCCGGCTACATCATCGGCAGGCTGCAGCGCGTCATCTTCTACGAGCCCGGGGTGAAGGAGACCAACTGGAGCGCCACCCGGCCCATCGTGGACACCACCGGCAAGACCCGCCGCTGGGTCTACCTGCACTATTTCAAGGCAGGGCAGCCCTCCATTAACTGGCTGGACCCCACCTTCGCGGGAATGCGGCTGGTGGTGGGCGATGCCCTGCATTCGCTGGTGGACCTGGGCACGGGAGCCCTGCGCCTGGATGCCAACGGGTTCCTGGGCGTGGAGAAGAGCGCCGAGGAACAGCCCGGATGGTCCGAAGGCCACCCGGTGTCCGAGGCCGCCAACCAGCTCATCGGGTCCATGATCCGCAAAGTGGGCGGGTTCTCCTTCCAGGAGCTGAACCTGACCATTGACGACATCAAGGCAACCTCCGAAGCAGGCCCGGACCTGTCCTACGACTTCATCACCAGGCCTGCTTACCACTACGCCCTGGTCACGGCCGATACCGAGTTCCTGCGGCTGACCCTCCGCCTGTCGATGGAAATCGGCGTGGACCAGGCCTCGCTGGTGCATGCACTGCAGAACCATGACGAGCTCACCTACGAGCTGCTGCACTTCGCCGCGGGGCACCGGGACGAGATCTTCGAGCTCAACGGCGAGGAACTCACAGGCGCGCAGCTGACCGAACAGGTCCAGCAGACCCTGCGGGAGCGGCTGACCGGTGAAAACGGGCCGTACAACGCCGTCTTCACCACCAACGGCATTGCCTGCACCTCGGTGAGCTTCATCATGGCCGCCCTGGGCATCAAGGACCCCTCCGCCGTAACCGCGGAGCAGGAAGTCCAGATCCGGGACGTCCACCTGCTGTTGGCGATGTACAACGCCCTGCAGCCGGGCGTCTTTGCCCTTTCCGGCTGGGACCTCGCGGGCATCCTGGCCCTGGACCGGAGCAGCGTCCGGGAACTCACCTCGCAGGGCGATACCCGGTGGATCAACCGCGGCGCCCACGACCTCATGGGAACCAGCCCGGACGCCACTACCTCGTCATCCGGGATGCCGAGGGCCCGCAGCCTGTACGGGCCGCTTCCGGAACAGCTGCAGGACCCCGACTCGTTTGCGCGCCGGCTGCAGCGGATCCTCACCGTGCGAGAAGAAAACGGGATCGCCACCGGTACGCTGCTTGACGTCCCGCAAGTTTCCAACCGTGGAGCACTGGTGCTGGTCAACCGGTTGAAGGACGGCGCCCTGCAGGTCACCGTGCTCAATTTCTCCGGACAGGACATCTCCGGCAGCATCCAGTCCAACGAGCTGCCGTCCGGCGCCAACGTCAGGGACCTGTTCAGCGGCGAAACCGTGGGGCAGGTGGACGACCTCCACAGTTTCTTCCTGGAGCTGCCGGCCTACGGCGGAACTGCCCTGTTGCTGACCGAAGCGCCGGAGCCGGACGCGGAAGCGTAAACCCAGGCGCGGGGTGGGGGGGTGGCACCGGGACAGCCCGGCGTCACCCCGCGACGGCGCCTGCCAGCGTCTCTTCAATGACGGCCGGCGAGAGGACGTACTGGGTGACCAGCTGGCTCGCCCCGAGGACGGCCGCCTGGCCGCCTGCCCGGGAAACGTTGATGCGAAGGTGCGACGTAGCCAGGGGCGGGGAGCGCCGGTACACCACCTCGCGGATACCGGCCACCAGGTGCTCCCCCGTCTCACCGACACTGCCGCCCACCACAATCACGGAGGGATTGAGCAGGTTGACCACCGTGGCCAGCACCTCACCGACGTCCCGGCCGGCCTGCCGCAACGCCTGAATGGCCTGCAGGTTGCCGTCGGCGGCGAGCCGGAGCACGTCCGCGCCCTTTTCCACGTCCAGTCCCTGCTCCCGCATTGAACGCACGACGGCGGGCCCGGACGCCAGCGCCTCCAGGCACCCATAGTTTCCACAGGCGCACAGGACATCCGCACCGCGCGCCACCTGGACGTGCCCCAGGTCGCCCGCCGTGCCGTTGGCGCCGCGCTGGAGTTCCCCGTTGCTGATGATGCCGGAGCCGATGCCGGTGGCCACCTTCACGAAGAAGAAGTTGTTGTGCTCGGGCCAATGGGCGGACTGCTCCCCCAGCGCCATGATGTTCACGTCGTTGTCCACCAGGACGTGGACGGGCAGGGACCGCTGGACGTAGCTGACCACGTCGAACCCGTCCCAGCCCGGCATGATGGGCGGCTTGACCGGCTTGCCGGTGTCGTGTTCCACCGGTCCGGGCAGTCCGATGCCAATCCCGGCCAGTTCCGCGACGCTTCGTCCGGTGGACGCCAGCAGCTCCTTGCCCTGCGCCACCACCTGGTCCAGCACCGCTTCCGGCCCGTCAGCCACCAGCTGCGCCAGCCGGTGTTCGGCCAGGATCTTCCCGCCGAGGTCCGTGACCGCGACGATGACGTGTGTGGCCCCCACATCCACGGCCAACACCAGGCGGGCGGACGGGTTGAAGGCAAAGCGCGACGGCGGCCTGCCGCCACTGGAGAGCGCCTCGCCTGCGGGGCCCACCAGCCCGGACAGCATCAGCGCGTCGATCCGCGAGGCGACGGTGGAACGGGCCAGCCCCGTGCTCAGGGCAAGCTCGGCCCGCGTGCGGGCCCGGCCGTCACGCAGCAGCTGGAAAAGGTCCCCGGCCCGCGACAGGCTGCCGACGTCCGAGTCTTTTCCGGCCTGCCTGCCCGTCACTGAAGTCATGTCTAAGTCATAACACTCTTACTTAGTGCTGTCATCACAGCAGAAGAATGACGCGCAACGAACAACTTTTGCTTGACGTGTGTCAAAAGTAGTTCTACGTTGTGATTCAAGGCACATCCGCGGATCCGATGATAAACATCACCCGCAGTGATCCTCCCGGTAGTCCAGAGTCCGCTTACAAAGAGGTAATTGAACTTGTCCCACCATGCAGCGCCAGCAGACCGGCCCCTCGGCGTCGGCATCCTCGGTGCCGGACCGGTCACCCAGGCCATCCACCTCCCGGCCCTGGCCCGCCTCCAGGACTTCCTGGAGGTACGGCACATCATGGACGTGGACGCCGCCGTGGCCTCTTCGGTGGCGGCGCGCGTCGGTGCAACGTCGAGCACCAGCATGGACGCCCTGCTGCGCGATCAGGACGTGGACATCGTGGCAATCTGCAGCCCCCACCAGTTCCACGCCGACCAGGTCATCGCCGCCTGCAGGGCCGGCAAGAAAGCAGTCCTCTGCGAAAAGCCCTTCGCGATGAACGGGGAGGAAGCCGCGCGCATCTCGGCGGTCAGCACCGAAACCGGCGTGCCGATCGTCGTGGGGGCCATGCACACGTTCGATCCCGCCTGGCTCGAGGCGGAACGGAACTGGGCTGACCTTCCGGAACACGTGCACACCATCCGCTCCTCCATCGTCCTGCCGCCCAACGCCCGCTTCGAGGACTTCGCCACGGAAATCGTCACCCGACCCGCCGCCGGCCAGCCCGACTACTCGGACATCGAGGTCATCAAAAGCGCCCTCCGGGGCGGGATCATGGGCCTGGCCATCCACGACCTGCCCCTGGTCCGCCGGTTTGCCCCCGACTTCGCTGACATCGAAGTCCTCCAGGCGCTCCACGTCCGCCCGTTCGGGTACGCAGTCTCGCTTCGCACCCCCACCCGCGCCATCGAACTGCGCGCCGTCATGAACAGCACCTGGAAGCCGGAATGGACCTTCGAGGCCATCGCCGACGATTCCGCACTGCGTATCGACTTCACGCCGTCCTACGTCCAGGCAGGCTCCGCCGTCGCCACCTTCTCCCGCGGCAATGGCAGCGAAACCACCACGTTCGGACCGTACGGCCACAACGGCTACGAGGGCGAGTGGCGCGAACTGGCGGAGCTGGCCAGGGGAACCCGCCAGGCGCCCTCCCCCCAAACCTTGATCGACGACCTCACCTTCGCCCTGGCGATCGCGGACGCAACGGTCCAAAACGCCGCCGACAATGCAGGAGTTTCGGCATGAGCGGCCAGTACACCGTGTGCGCAACCCCCGCCGCCCGGGAAGCCGGGGCGGTCACACAGACCATTGCTTCCCTGCCCGCAACCTTCGGCCCTGCGCCGGAGAACCAGCCGGGCGCCGCCGACGTGGTGGTGGTCGCGGGCGGACCCGGCTGGACCGCCGAGGCCCGTGACGCCGTCGCCGCAGGTGTCCGGGGCCTGGTCGTGGCCAACCCTGTTCCCGAGGACACCAGGGAACTGGCCGCCGCGGCAGACGCCGCAGGTACCGCCGTCGTCCTGGACCTCCGCTGGGCCTCCAACCCCGCGCTGGTGGGCGAAAGCACCGACCCCGACGCCCGCGACGCCCTGCGCAGTGCCGTGGGCACTGCGTCACTGCTGGACAGTGTTGCGACGGCGGCTCCCGGCACCGACCCGCAGCGGCTCCTGGGCGAGCACCTCGCCGCGCTGCTGGCGGTTACCGGACCGCTCGACGGCGGGCGCATCCTCCGCAGCGGCGCCGCCGGGTACACGGTGAGCGGCAGGCTGGCCAACGGCGCCCCGTTCACCGCCCAGGGCCTGCTGACCGCCGCCCGGCCCGCCGGCGTCGATATCCGCCTCTACACCACCGACGGCGGAGTGGCCGTCCAGGTTCCCGATCCGGACGCCGCCTGGCCGGCAGAAGTCCGGATCACCGGGGCCCACGGCGAACTCTTGCTTCCCACGCTTTATGAATCCGCCCACCGGTCTGCGTGGCGGCGCCTGAAGGACCATCTTGGCGCCGGCACTCGGCCGGACGATCTGGCCGGGTTCGCCCGGCTGACCGACCTCTACGCAACCCTCGCTGCCACGTAACCAACCCACCGATACGCAACCGAACAAGCAGTCCAGTCCCACCTTCACTCTCAACGATGAGCAGGACCGCACCAACGGCGCTTAGCGCAGGACGGTCCCGAAAGGACACATCATGAACGCAACTCCTGAACAGCGCCGCTCCTTCTCACGGCGCGGTTTCCTTGGCCTGACAGCTGCCGCTGCTTCCGTGCCGCTGCTTGCCGCTTGCGGCGGCGGCTCCGCCAGCCAGGGCGGCGGCGGAGGTACGGGCGGCACCGTCAAGTTCTGGGATATGCCCTGGGCAACGCCCGCGTACAACGACGCCGCCAAGGGCATCGCGGAAGGTTTCTCGGGTGCCAACGGTGCCAAGGCGAGCTACCAGATCATCCAGTGGAACAACTTCTACCAGACCTTCTCCTCCGCGATCGCCTCAAAGACGGGCCCGGCTGTCTCCACGGGCGGCGGCTTCCAGGCGTTCCAGTTCGAGCAGCAGGGCCAGATCGCGTATGCGGACAAAGTGATCGAGAAGCTGAAGTCGAACGGCCAGTTCGACGACTTCCTCCCTGGCGTGCTGGATCCGTTCAAGTCGGACAAGGGCTACGTGGCGGTCCCCTGGCAGCTGGACATGCGCGTCTTCTGGTACCGCAAGTCGCTGTTTGAGAAGGCAAACGTCGCCCTGCCCACGGACTGGCCGTCTCTGCTGGAAGCAGGCAAGGCCCTGAAGAAGGTGGGCGCGTTCGGCTTCACTACCGGCGCGGGCGCGGGCAACAACTACGCCAACCACTCCATGATCATGATGATGGTCAATAACGGCGGCGGCGTCTTCAACAAGGACGGCGAGCTGGACCTGCTGAACGACCGCAACGTCGAGGCCATGGAGTTCGTCCTGGAGCTTGTGTCCAACGGCATCGTCGATCCCGCCGCGGTCAGCTACACCACGGACAACATGTCGGCGCAGTGGAAGGACGGGAAGGCAGGCTACGGCCTGTTCCAGGTGAACGTCCCGCAGCGCGTTGGCGACACCTCGGGCGACCTCCTGGTGGCTGATCCCATCAAGGGTCCGCACGGGGACAAGGCCACCATCGTCTTCCCCAACAACATCATGATGTACACCAACACCCCGTCCCAGGAGGCGTCGGAGGAATTCCTGGTGTACTACCTGGGCCAGCTCAAGCAGCTGTGGCAGAAGAAGCTGATGTCCGCCCTCCCGGTCTTCAAGTCCATCACGGAGATCCCCGAGTTCGCGGACGACCCCAACAACGTCAAGATCGTCAAGGACTGGCAGCCCATCGCCAAGACCTTCGCCGCCCAGGGCAGCAAGCTCAACGCCAACCTCGCCGCCCTCGACGGCGGACAGGCCCTGAACCAGTTCAGCCAGACAATCATCACCGGGAAGGCAGACGCCAAGACAGCGCTGCAGACCTTCCAGTCCGGCCTCGAATCCGTCCTGAAGAAGTAAGCGCCCGCCATGTCCTCCACCACTGCCCAGTCCGGGCTGTCCCGGGCCCGCCGCGGGGTTGCCCCCGGCGGGTCCGGGACCGGCGCCGGCAAACGCAAGAGCAAGCTCTCCGCGCAGACCACCAGGACGTTCTTCTGGCTCCTGCTCCCCTCCGTGGTCCTGCTTGTCCTGATCCACGGCTACCCGTTGATCTACGCGGCCGTCCAGGCCACCCACGACGGAAACCTGCTCCAGACCGGCAACTTCGTGGGCGGAGAGAACTTCGCCACTGTCCTGACCTCCCCGGCGTTCTGGAAAGCCGCCCAGTTCACGCTCTGGTTCACCATCGTGGGCGTCTTCGGATCCTGGCTCGTCGGGCTTGGCCTGGCCCTGCTCCTGCGCACCAGGATCCCGGGCGCCGGCACCTTCAAGGTCCTGCTGCTCCTGCCCTGGGTGGTGCCGATCGTGGTGTCCTCCACCGCCTGGAACTGGCTGGTGGCCACCCCGGACAGCCTTATCCCGTCGCTGTTCCGCAACCTCGGCATGGGCACCCCGCTGTTCCTGGCGGACCCCAACCTCGCCTCCATCACCGTCATGGTGTTCAAGGTCTGGGTCAGCTTCCCCTTCATGATGATGATGATCTCCGCCGCCCTGGCGTCGGTGGACACCACCGTTTATGAGGCGGCCAGCATGGACGGGGCCAGCCGCTGGCAGCAGTTCACCCAAATCACGCTGCCGCTGATTGCCCGCTCCACCTACATCAGCTGGATCCTGATGACCATCTTCTGCGTCAACGACTTCCCCACCATCTACCTGCTCACTGGTGGTGGACCGGTCAACGCCACCACCTCCCTGGTGGTCCTGGCCTACCGGACCGTCTTCCAGGACTTCGCCACCGGCCCCGGCGTGGCCATCGCCTTCCTCATGACCATGACCCTGGTGGTCATCTCGGTCATCCTGTACCGCCAGATCCGAAAGTCGAGCGTCGAATAATGAGCGCAGTACTGCACGCCCATCCCGAATCCGGCCCCACGCTCGGCATCGAGGCCGGCAAACGCCGCCCGGTCCTCTCCGAGGCCGGCCAGCGCGGCCGCTGGTGGCGCTTCGCCGCGATCCTCATCATCACCGGGATCGTGCTGGTTCCCATCATGGTCACCGTGCTGCTGGCTGTCACGCCCGGGCCCAACAGCACCGCCACCGGCCTGACCTTGGAGAACCTCAGCAACGTGTTCTCCAAGACGCTCGCCGCCACATGGCTGAAGAACAGCCTGGTCACCACGCTCTCCACCGTTGTGGTCTCAGTGGCTGTGGCCGCGCCCGCAGGCTACGTCCTCTCCCGGGGCCGCAGCAAGGCGGTTTCCGGATACTCGCTGCTGCTGTTCGTCATGCAGTCCCTGCCCATCATCACCTCGGTGGTGCCGCTGTTCATCCTGTTCGCCGGCATGGGCCTGGTGGACAACCTCCTGGGCCTGACCATCATCTACGTCGGCTCCACCATGACGGTTGCCACCTGGATGATGGCAGCGTACTTCGACTCCATCCCCATCAGCCTGGAGGAGGCATCCTGGATTGACGGCTGCTCCGTTTTCGGGTCCTTCACCAAGGTGGTCCTCCGGAATTCCCTCCCGGGCGTCCTCTCCACCGCGATCTTTGCCTTCCTCCTGGCCTGGAACGACTACCTGGTGGCCATCGTGTTCCTGCGCTCGAATGAAATCTTCACCCTTCCCATGGGCGTGCAGTCCTTCTTCCAGCAGAATGCGACGGACTGGACCTCCGTCATGGCCCTGGCCGTGGTCATGATGCTCCCGCCCGTCATCGTCTTCGCCACCCTGAACAAGTACTTCAGCGTCGGCGGCATCGGCGGCTCGCTCGCCGGCCGCTGACCCCAGCCCTCAACGATCCACGACAGAACCGCTAAGGAAACCCATGTCCTACTCACTGCAGCTTTACACCGTCCGCAACGCCATCTCCGAGGATCTTCCGGGGACCATCAAGAGGGTGGCGGAGATCGGCTTCACCCAGGTTGAGCCGTACAACTTTGTGGCCACGGCCAAGGAACTGGGCGCGGCCCTGAAGGAGAACGGCCTCACTGCACCGTCCGGCCACGCGCCCCTGATGAGCCAGGACCAGGACGAGATCTTCGCGGCGGCCAAGGAGCTGGGCATCACCACCGTCATCGATCCGTTCCTGCCCGCCGAGCACTGGCAGAAGGCCGAGGACATCCAGGCCACGGCGGAGAAGCTTAATGCCGCCGCGAAAAAAGGCGCGGAGTACGGCATCCGCGTGGGCTACCACAACCACGCCTGGGAACTGGAGTCCACCGTCGAGGGACGCACGGCCCTGGAGTACTTCGAGTCCCTCCTGGATCCGGAACTGGTCCTGGAAGTTGATACGTACTGGGCAGCCGTCGGCGGCCAGGACCCCGTGGAGCTCCTGACCAGGCTGGGCGACCGCGTAAAATTCATCCACATCAAGGATGGCCCCCTGAACAAGGACAACAAGGCCCAGCAGCCGGCCGGCCAGGGCAAGGTGCCGGTCATGGACGTCATCGCCGCGGCAAAGTCGCTGGAGGTGGGCGTGGTGGAGTTCGATGACTACGCCGGCGACATCTTCGAGGGCATCAACGAGAGCCTGTCCTTCCTCAACGCTGCAGGCGAAGGAGTCAAGGCATGAGCACCACAGCTTCCCGCAGGGGCCCGGTGGGCGTTGGCGTCATCGGCGCCGGCGTGATCAGCAAGCAGTACCTGGACAACCTCACCGCGTTCCCGGACCTGAAAGTCCATGTCATCGCAGACCTGTTCGAGGACGCCGCCGAGGCCCGCGCCAAGGAATACGGCGTCCCGGAGTGGGGCGGGGTGGACAAGGCACTGAACCATCCCGACGTCGAAATCATCGTCAACCTCACCATTCCAGCCGCCCACGTGGAGGTGGCCACCGCCGCCGTCAACGCCGGCAAGCACGTGTGGACGGAAAAGCCGTTTTCGCTGGACCGCGAATCCGGGCTGGGCCTGCTCAAGACGGCCGACGCCGCCGGCATCCGCCTGGGCTGCGCCCCGGACACCTTCCTTGGCGCCGGCCTGCAGACCGCGCTGCGGCTCATCCGGCGCGGCGACATCGGCACCCCCCTGACCGCCATGACCATGTTCCAGACCCCAGGCCCGGAGGCCTGGCACCCCAACCCGGCCTTCCTCTTCCAGCACGGCGCCGGCCCGTTGTTCGACATGGGTCCGTACTACCTCACCACCCTGGTCCAGGCCTTCGGTTCCATCCGCAAGGTGGCCGCCGTCGGTTCCAAGGCCAAGGACGTGCGGGTCATCGGCTCGGGACCCAAGGCCGGCGAGGAGTTCACCGTGGAGGTGCCCACCCACGTCTCCGCGATGGCGCAGTTCGAGTCCGGCGCCTCCTCGCACAGCGTTTTCTCCTTCGAATCCCCCCGGACCCGCATGGGCTTCGTGGAAATCACCGGCACCGAAGCCACCATCTCGCTCCCGGACCCCAACTACTTCACAGGCGACATCAAGCTCTGGCGTGCCGGCGACGAGGACTGGACCACCGTTCCAGCCACCGGGCCCGCCAACGGCCGCGGCATGGGTGTGCTGGACATGGCACGCTCCCTGCGGGCAGGAACAGCCCACAGGGCCACCGGCGAGCTCGCCTACCACGTCCTGGACACGATGGTCTCCATCTCGGAGTCCATCGGCTCCGGCACGTTCGTCGACGTCGAAAGCTCGGCCCCGGCATCCCCGGCCCTCCCCGAGGACTGGGCCCCGGAAACCGCCACCCTCTAATCCGGCAATTAATCCAGCACGTAGTCCAGCAAGCAGGAAGCACGCAGGAACGCATCATGACCGCACCCGCACACCCGTCCGAACCTCCGGCCGATCCGGAGGCCTCCCGCCCGCTGGGCGTGGCCGCCATCGGCTACGCCTTCATGGGCAAGGCCCACTCCAACGCGTGGCGGAATGTGGCCAGCTTCTTCGACGTCCCGGCCTTCGAACAGAAAGTCCTCGTTGGCCGGGACGCCGGCGCCGTTGCCGGGGCTGCAGCCAAATACGGCTGGGCCGAATCAGCCACGGACTGGCGCACGGTGATCACCCGCGATGACATCGACATCGTGGACATCTGCGCCCCGGGCTGGATGCACGCGGAGATCGCCGTCGCCGCCCTCGAGGCCGGCAAGCACGTCCTGGTGGAAAAACCGCTGGCCAACACCCTGGCCGAGGCCGAACTCATGACCGCCGCCGCGGCCAAGGCCCGGGCCAACGGCGTGAAGTCGATGATCGGCTTCAACTACCGCCGCGTCCCAGCCCTGGCCCTGGCCCGGGAACTGATCGCCGAGGGCCGCCTGGGCACGGTCCGGCACGTCCGCGCCGCTTACCTGCAGGACTGGCTCGCCGACGCCCAGGCCCCCATGACCTGGCGGCTGCGGAAGGAAACCGCGGGCTCCGGCGCGCTCGGGGACATCGCCAGCCACGCCATCGACCAGGTCCTATTCCTCCTGGGTGACCAGGTCACCGAGGTCAGCGGCCGCCTCAACACCTTCGTGCCCCGCCGCCCCGGCGCGGACGGCACGGAAGACGTAACGGTCGACGACGCCGCCTGGGCCACGCTGTCCCTCACCTCCGGGGCCATCGCCTCAGTCGAAGTCTCCCGGGTGGCCACCGGCCGGAAGAACTCCCTCCAGATCGAGGTCTATGGCGACAAGGGCAGCATCCTCTTCGACCTGGAAAACCTGAACGAACTCGGATTCCTGGACGCCACCGCCCCGGTCCGTGAGCAGGGTTTCCGCCGGATCCTGGTCAATGAACCCGAGCACCCCTACCTGGACGCGTGGTGGCCGCAGGGCCACATCATCGGCTGGGAACACACGTTCACCCACCAGGTCCGCGACTTCCTGCTGGCCATCAAGGACGGAACCCAGCCCTCGCCGTCGTTCGAAGAAGGACTGAACGTCCAGTACGTCCTGGACGCCGTGGAGGAATCCGCCGCCAACAAAAGCACCCTCACCGTCGTCCGCCACTAACCTCCGCCGCTGACCGCCGCCACTAGCCAAGGAATCACATGCCCCGCCCCTTCACCCTGTTCACCGGCCAGTGGGCCGATCTCCCCTTCGAAGAAGTCGCCAAGCTCGCCTCCGGCTGGGGCTACGACGGCCTGGAAATCGCCGTCTCCGGCGACCACCTGGACGCCTGGCGCTGGGACGAACCCGGCTACGTCGAGTCCAAACTCGAAATACTGGACAAGTACAACCTCAAAGTCTGGGCCATCTCCAACCACCTCAAGGGCCAGGCCGTCTGCGATGACCCCATCGACTTCCGCCACCAGGCCATCGTCGGTTCCAAAGTCTGGGGCGACGGCGACCCCGAAGGCGTCCGCACCCGTGCCGCGGAGGAAATGAAGCACACCGCACGGCTGGCCAAAGCACTCGGCGTGGACACCGTCGTCGGGTTCACCGGCTCCTCCATCTGGCAGTACGTGGCCATGTTCCCGCCCGTCCCCGAAAAGGTCATCGATGCCGGCTACCAGGACTTCGCGGACCGCTGGAACCCCATCCTGGACGTCTTCGACGAATGCGGCGTCCGCTTCGCCCACGAAGTCCACCCCTCCGAGATCGCCTACGACTACTGGACCACCGTCCGCACCCTCGAAGCCATCGGCCACCGCGAAGCCTTCGGGCTGAACTGGGACCCGTCCCACATGATGTGGCAGGGCATCGACCCCGTCTCCTTCATCTGGGACTTCAAGGACCGGATCTACCACGTGGACTGCAAAGACACCAAGATCCGCCAGACCGGCCGCAACACCGTCCTGGGCTCCCACCTGCCCTGGGGCGACCCCCGCCGCGGCTGGGACTTCGTCTCCGCCGGACGCGGCGACGTCCCCTGGGAAGCCTCCTTCCGCGCCCTTGCGGCCATCGGCTACAACGGCCCTATCAGCGTTGAATGGGAAGACGCCGGCATGGACCGTCTCCACGGCGCTCCCGAAGCCCTCGCCGCCCTGAAGAAGTACGACTTCCCCGCCTCCCAGACCAGCTTCGACGCCGCCTTCAGCAGCAAGGACTAGGAGGTCCCGACGTGGTCCGCACCCTTCAACCAGGCCAATGCTGCGAGGTGCGGACCGCGTCAGTCTCCGGGGAAACTTCGCTCGTCTTCCACACAGAGGACATGCTGGTCGAGGCACCCAACTGGACCCTCGACGGGCGGGCGCTCATCCTTAACGGGAATGGCAGGTTGTGGAGGTTCGAACTGGAGAGCGGCACCCTCAGCGAGATTCCGCTGTCCGGCGCCCCTGACCTCAACAATGACCACGTCCTGGACCCGGACGGCACCGCCATCTTCCTCTCCGGCGATGACGGCCACATCTACCGCGCACCCCTGGCGGGTGGGGAGGCCACCCGGATCACGGACCACGATGGATCCTTCCATTTCCTTCATGGAGTCAGTCCTGATGGCCGCAGGCTGGCCTACGTGGACATCCCGGAGGGGGATTTCGGCCGGCCGGGCCGGCTCCGGACCATCCCGGCGGGCGGCGGCCCGACAAAAAGCGTGGAGGTGGGCCAGGGGCACTGTGACGGGCCGGAATTTTCTCCGGACGGAACCTGGCTGTACCTGAACACGGAGTCCTTCAGCACGGCTCCCGGCCATGCCCAGCTTGCCCGTGTCCGACCGGACGGCAGCCAGTTCGAGCGGCTGGTGGACAGTGCAACCGTCGACTGGTTCCCGCACCTGTCCCCCGACGGCCGCCTGGCCAGCTACGTCCGCTTTCCCGCTGGAACCCGGGGCCACCCCGCGGACCTGCCGGTCGACGTCGTCCTCGTCTCCACAAGCGGCTGGACCGCAGAACTGCACACCTGGCAGGTGTTCGGCGGCCAAGGCACCCTCAACGTCAACAGCTGGTCGCCTGATTCGGAACGGTTCGCCTACGTGGCGTACCCGATGGCCCCGGCAACGGCCGAGAGCGGCATGGCCTGACCTGCCCCTACGCCGGCTCTTCCTTCAGGACGACGTCGTACGCCTCCACCTGCCGGTCCGTCACGGTCGTGGGCGACTCCAGGTGGACCGCGCCGGCGGGCAGGATGCCCGCCCCGCCGTACCGTTCCATCACCTGCCACTGGGCCACCACGTCCTCGCCGGCGTGGTCGGCCGGAAGGCCTGTCCAGAAACGGAACCCGCCGGCGTCGTTCAGCGCCTCCCTGCGGTACAGCACGCAGCCGCCCAGCCATGCCACGTGGTAGGGCAGCCATTCGCCGGGCTGCAGCGACATCTCGGCACTGAGGTGGGCCAGGTTGGCGGCACTGTGCAGCGGCCAGCGTTCGAATCCCGGGGTGTCCGGGCGGATGCGTTCGGGAGCCACCGGCCCGTCCCAGGCCTGGAAGGTGGCCGTTTGTTCCGGCCTGCGGTCATTGAGGAAGGACAGCCCCTGCGGAGCCATTCCCACAAAGCCGCACTGAAGCTCGTCCAGTGCCCGGCTCAGCCGCTCCACGGCACCCGGCTCCAGCCAGACGTCGTCGTCCAAAAAGAGGCATTGGTCCGCCGTGGACCGGTCCAGCAGGAACTGGCGGTGTTCGGCCAGTCCGCGCCGCGGCAGGTGCCGGAGCAGCGTGACCGGCCGGCCCTGTGCCTCAAGCACCCGCACCATCGCTGCGGCAGCGGGGTGCTCCCAGGCGGGCCGGCCCGATGATTGGTCGCTGACCACGACGGCGAACGCGGGTTCGGACTGTGCGGCAAGTCCTGCGAGGGTGACGGCGAGCTCGGCCGGCCGGTTGCACGTGGGCACCAGGACATCCACCGCTACCTTGTCCGGCTGTTCCTGCTGCCGCGCCCACTGCTCCGAAGATCTCCTGCCCACGGTCCACCTTCCTGGCGTTGGGATTGGGGATTTGCTTCCGACTGTTCTGTACCCAGCCGGACGGGATGTATTCGCCCTGCCAGCCGGGCGGCACTGGTCCATGGGGGGTTCACCGGGGGTGGGCCGGCGGGTCAGCTGGAACGGCAAAGACCCCCGCCTCCACTGCCTGGAAGGCAGCAGCAGCGGGGGCCCGGTGGATCAGGCCGGCTTATCCGGCGTCGAAGCTTTCGTCGTCGTCGTTGGGCGACTCCTCCTTTGGAAGGTCGTTTCCGCTGCCGTCCGGAATGCCCGTGGCTTCCTGGCCGGACTCCGAGGAAACCGGAGCCGACCCCTGGGAATCGTCATTGGACTCATCGATCTCGGCCGCGCTGGAGGGAAGATCCATGTCGTGCGGGACGGGGTTCTGGCCCGTGCCCGACTGCGGTTCGTTGGTGTCCGCGCCGGCCGAAGACGTGCCGCCGGACTGCTGGCCCTGGCCGCCCTGGGTACCGGCCGCCTCCTGTTCGGCGGTGGGGGTGCCGTAGCCGCCCGGGGCCGTCTCGGGCTCAGCCTGCTGGTTTTCCTGCGTCATGCTTCCTCCTGTTGTGCGTTGCCGATATTGCTGGTCTGGTGATGCTGGCTTGGATGCCCCTGTTCGGGACGATCCTGCTCAGAGCCCTTTTCCGCCGGTGACCGGCAGGACTGCGCCGGAAATGTAGGATCCGTCTTCAGACGCGAGCAGTACATACGCCGCGGCAAGTTCTGCCGGCTGCCCCGCGCGCTCCAGCGGTGTGTCCTGCCCGAAGGAGGGGAGCTTGTCCGGCCACTCGGTGGCAGGGATCAGGGGCGTCCAGATGGGGCCGGGAGCCACAGCGTTGACGCGGATCCCCTTGGGCCCGAGTTCCTGCGCCAGGGCTTTGGTGAACGCGACCTGCGCGGCTTTGGTCATGGCGTAGTCGATCAGCCCGGGCGATGGGTTGAAGGCCTGGATTGAGGCCGTGGTGATGATCGAGGCCCCGGCCTTCAGGTGCGGCACGGCCGCCCGCGCGGACCACAGCAGCGAGTAAAGGTTGGTGCGGAAGACCCGGTCAAATTCCTCAGTGGGAAGCGTTTCAAGGCTCTCGCGGTTCTTCTGGTACGCGGCGTTCAGCACCAGGACATCGAGGCGGCCGAACCCGGATACGGTCTCGTCCACAATGCGGGTGCTGAATTCCTCCTCGCGTCCGTCGCCGGGAAACAGGAGCACGCGGCGGCCCGCCTTCCGGATCCACTCCGCGGTGTCCTGCGCGTCGTCTTCCTCCTCGGGCAGGTAGGAGATGGCGACGTCGGCCCCCTCCCGGGCGAAGGCGATGGCCGCAGCCTTGCCGATGCCGGAGTCGCCGCCGGTGATGAGTGCTGCCTTGCCTTCGAGCTTGCCGTGGCCCTCGTAGCTGAGCTCGCCGTGGTCCGGTTTTGGGTCCATGGGCGCCGTGAGGCCGGGCTGCTTTTGTTCCTGTTCCGGGAACGGGCCCGAGTGGTAGCCGCCGCGCGGGTCTTTCGGCTGGTCTGTCTGCTTGTCCGTGTCGCTCATAGTCCGCCTGCCTGGTGTCGGTTGACCTGTGTCGGGTTGAGAAGAGCACCGCCGTGCTCCGGCCCTTCGAAGCTATCCCGGGCGGAGGTCCAAGTCCACCACTCCGGGTAATAATCAGTAAACTTATCAAATGTTGTAGCGGGCGCAACGGCCAGCCCTGTTTCTGGGTACGGGATGAGCAGAAAGAAGGCCGGGGCCGTTGCCGGAGAGAAGGAGGGCCGATGTCCGAAGTTGAGGATTACACGGGCCGGACGGGACGCAATGAAACCCGTGAGGAGCAGCTTGACCGCAACTGGGCGGAACTCCTGCAGGAGCTGCGCGTGCTCCAGACCGGTGTCCAGATCCTGGCCGGCTTCCTGTTGACGCTGCCGTTCCAGCAGCGGTTCGAGAAGCTGAATGACTGGGAGGTTGGCCTCTACCTCACCAACGTGGTGATCGCCGCCCTGACCACAGCCTTCATCCTCCTCCCGGTCAGCGTGCACCGCCGGCTCTTCCGGAAGCGGCTCAAGGAAACCCTGGTATCCAGCGCCGACAGCATCACCAAGATCGCGCTTGGCGGCATCGCCCTGCTGAGTGCCGGAACGGCCGCCCTGGTGTTCGACGTTGCTGCCGGGCAGACGGCCGGCATCACCGCCGGCGGGGCGCTCCTGGGCGTCATGGTGGTCATGCTGGTGTTCGTGCCGCTTCACCTGAACAAGCGGGCTTCAGGCAGACTCCTGCCGCCCGCATCGGAGAAGGAGTAAGCCATGCGTAAATGGGCAAAAGAGCACGGACTGCTGCTGGCCAACGCGGGCCTCTTCCTGGCGTTTTTCGCCGGCATGATCCTCTCAGGCGCCGCGTCCTACAGCGACGATCAGCAGGCGCACGGGGAACCTGCGGTCTCGGTCCTGCAGTTCCTGGGCACCGGCGCCTTCGTCGAGGCCACCTTTGAGAACTGGGAATCGGAATTCCTGCAGATGGCCATGTATGTGGTCCTGACGGTGTTCCTTTTCCAGAAGGGCTCTTCCGAATCCAAGCCGGTGGGCAGGAAAGCACCGCAGGACGAAGACCCACGCGAAGCCAACATCAGCAAGGCCACGCCGTGGCCGATCCGGCGCGGCGGCGTGGTGCTCAAGTTCTACGAGCACTCCCTGTCGATCATGTTCTTCGTGTTGTTCCTCGCCTCATTTATCCTGCACGCCGCCGGTGGCGTGGATGAGTACAACCAGGACCAGCAGAGCCATGGCCAGCCCGCCATCACGTTCCTGCAGTACCTGGGCACCAGCCGGTTCTGGTTCGAGTCCTTCCAGAACTGGCAAAGCGAGTTCCTGGCCGTCGCCGTCCTGGTGGGCGCGTCGGTCTACCTCCGGGAAAAGGGGTCCCCGGAATCGAAGCCCGTTGCAGAACCCCACTACGAGACCGGGGCCTGAGGGCCCAATCCAACCCAACCAGCCCATCCAAGAGGAGAAACTGTATGAGAACTTTCGTGCGAACCACCCTGCTGGCCCTGCTGCTCCTGGCCGCCCCGGCCCTTCCCGCCGGCGCGGCAACGGCCACGGCCGCACCTGCCGCCGCCGTCCAGGCCGCACCTGCCGCCGCCGTCCAGGCCGGCCCGGCCGCGGCGGTCCCGGCACACGTGGCCTCGGGATCCTTCGGAGTGGCGTTGCCGGCAGGCACTTCTCCCACGCCGTCACCCGGGGATACAGCGTCCACCGGCCCGGCCAACCCCGGCACGGGTGAATCGGCCCAGAATGAGTCCACGCGCCTGAACTACTTCCCGTGGGTGATAGCTGGAGTCGCGATCCTGCTGGTGATTGCGATCCTGATCATCCGGCGCCGCCGCAACACCACGATCGTGGGCTAGTACAGCTAGGCTCCCTCAAGTACCTGGCTTGTTGCCCAGGCCAGGTACTTGCCGGCGTTCGCCACGGCGTCATCAGGGCCCGATGCGACATCCAGCAGCTGCGCCGCGGCAACCACGCCGTGCCCGGCGAGATCTTCCGGGGTCACCAAAATCCGTCCGGCCACCACGATGACGGGGATTCCGCGTTCCCGGGCGGCATCCGCGAGCGCGATCGGCGCCTTGCCGGTGAGTGATTGCGAATCCATCGATCCTTCACCGGTGATCACCAGGTCCGCCTGGTCAAGTTGCCCGGCCAGGCCGGTAAGCCCCGCCACCAGGGCGAAGCCGCCTTCCAGCGTTGCGTTGGTGAAGGCAAGGAACGACGCCGGGAAGCCGCCGGCGGCGCCGGCGCCGGGGACGTTCACGTCCCGGCCCGTTGCTTCCCGCAGGATTGAGGCCCAGTTGCGCAGCCCGGCGTCGAGCATTTCAACGCTCTCCTGGTCAGCACCCTTTTGGGGTGCGAAAACGTGGGCGGCGCCGGACGGCCCGTACAGCGGGTTGCGGACATCGACGGCGATGCGGAATGTGGCTGTGGACAACCGGGGGTCAAGCCCGCTCGTGTCCAGGGCGACGACGTCAGCCAGCGAACCGCCGCCCAGGGGAACCACGTTCCCGGCGGAATCCAGGGGCTTCAGGCCCAGGGCGCGCAGTGCGCCGCTGCCGCCGTCGGTCATGGCCGAACCGCCCAGGCCCAGAACAATCTCGGTGGCGCCCGCGTCCAGGGCGGCCGCGATGAGCTGGCCGCATCCGTAGCTGTGGGCGCGCAAGGCGTTGGCGGGAGTTGGTTCCATGTCAGCGAGGCCGGAGGCCTGGGCCGTTTCGATCACGGCGGTGGCCTTGCCGCCGCCGGCCTTGTGGATTGCCCAGGCGGCGCCGAGCGGGGCGAGGATGGGCCCCACCACGGCGTTCAGCCGCTCTTCGTAGCCTGCCGCCACGGCTGCCTCAAGGGTGCCCTCCCCGCCGTCGGCAATGGGGAACTGGGTGGCAACGGCGTCCGGGTATACCCGCAAAGCGCCTTCCGCGATGGCGGCGGCGGCCTCAGCCGCGGTAAGGGACCCCTTGAACTTGTCCGGAGCGATAAGAATGCGCATGCGCTCCATCATGCCAGCAAGGGCGCGGAAAGCGCTTGCCAAATCCGGGATATGGACCTCTATGACTGGCGCCTCGGCCGGGCAGGAACTGCTGCCCCGCCGGAGGCGGCTATGCCTCGCGCCAGTCGTTGCTGGTGATGTGCGATCCCGCCTGCGGACCCATCTGGAGCATGCCGCCGTCAACCACCCAGGCCGCACCGGTCACGTAGCTGGACGCGGGCGAGGCGAGGAACGCAATGACGTCCGCTATCTCCCGTGCATGCCCTGGCCGGCCGAGCGGCACCCCGGGCCGCTCCGTCGTCGTGGGATCCTGGTCCTCCTGCCCCGTCATGGGCGTGGCGATCTCGCCGGGGGCCACCGTATTGGCGGTGATGCCATACTGGCCCAGCTCCAACGCCAGCGTCTTCATGAGCCCGCCCAGGCCGTGCTTGGACGCGTCGTACGCGGACGAGCCGACGCGGGGCTGGAACTCGTGCACGCTGGACACCGCCACCAGCCGGCCACCGCTGCCGGCCTTGACCATGCGCCTTGCCGCTGCCTGCAGGCAGACGAACGCGCCGTTGAGGTTCGTATCCAGGATCTGCATCCAGTCATCGATGCCCATGTCCAGGAACCTGGTACTTGCCCCAGTGCCCGCATTGTTCACGAAGACGTCCAGCCCGCCCAGCTCCTCGGCAAGCTCGTCGATGACACCCGCAGCAGCCTGGAGTTCGGTGGTGTCCAACTGCCGGACCACAGCCTTTCGGCCCAGGCCGCGGATCTCTTCGGCGGTTCCCTCGGCGCCCGCCTTGTCCGTATGCCAGGTGACGCCAATGTCCATCCCGGCTCGGGCGAGCGCCACGGCGGTGGCCTTGCCGATCCCTGAGTCGGAGGCGGTGACGATGGCAGTGGTGGGCGTGAAGTTGCTGGTTTCCGGCATGGCGGGTCCTTTCGTTGGGTCAGGCGGGTCAATGGGCCAGGCGGCTCGCGAAGTCAGGCGGGGCGGCGGAGATCGGGCTGGTAGGACTCATCATCGGCCTCGGTGGAGGATCCCCGGCCTGCTGCCTCAAGGTCCGGCTGGGTTTCCGGCACGGACATCAACGGGACCGCGAAGGTCACCACGAGCCGGCCATCAGCATCATCCGCCGACCTGACGGTCAGGCTCCTGGTGCCGGGCGGCACCGACGGGGCAAACACCTGCAGGTTGCGGGAAGCGACCGTTGCCGATTCCTGCAGGGTGTATTCGGTTCCGAAATGATCCTGGAGCACCAGCCGGGGCTCGGGCGCGTCATCCGAGGGAAGGTGGATGTTGACCACCAGCCCGGAGGCCCACACCTCTACTGAAAGGATGGTGAATTCGGTGGCGGAGGTGACGTGCCGTCCATAGGTGGGGGGCAGCAGCATCCGGCGGAGTGAGCCGGACGGAATGAGGTTGCTCATGATGGTTCCTGTAGGTCTTGCGCCGGCGGCCGGCGCATCAGCACCGGAGGATGATCCGGTGCCGGCCGAACGCTGGGGCGCGGGTGCGGCTTAGGCGTCTTCCCGATTGGGATTCTCCAACCGGAAGAAATTGGATTGTGTGCCGTCGCTGCGCTGTTCCTGGTAAATAAAGTTCAGTTTCCGGGTGTCGAAGGTGTCAAACCATTCGTCCCAGCTGATGTGGCGGAGCTTGTCGTCCTTGCCACCGAAGTCGATCCGCAGCACTCCGAGATGGTCGCCGTGTTCGGTGCCTTCCACGGTGGCGGGAACACCGTCGCGCTCCTCCGCCCACTGTCTGATGACTTCATGGTGGGTGGTGGCCAGGCTGCGGCCTTCGCGTTCCGGTTCGTCGTCCGTTGAAGTGACTTCCTGTGAGTACTTCAGGGACTTGGAGGAGTCCGGCCCGTGCCGGATCCTGCCGTCCTCCGGGCCTGCGCCCAGGTCGTCTTCGTCCCTGTTTTCATCCGCTTTGCCGGCCTTGGTGCCTTTGTCTTCTGCCACGGCGGCCTCCTTTCCTCCGGCTAACTAGTAAGTCTACTTACTATGGAGCCTCCGGATCCGCCCCCTGTCAAGGGGATGGAAGGTACTCTGCGGATGGCCTGCGCAGATTCGGGGAAGTCTGCGGGACGGCTGGGGGTTTGCCCGCAAGGCCAGGGCTATCGCCGCGGACGGACCACAGCGAAATACCCGGGCACCCGGTCCTGGCCAGGCACCCCTGTCACGGGATTGGTTTCGATGGCCACGTGGCCGTCCTCAAGGAGTTCCCAGTCCGACGCCGGGAACGCACGTTCGCGCTCTTCGGGCCCGAAGTGCCCGGGCATGGGAAGCCCGCGGATGGCCAGTTCCAACGGCGCCGGGATGCCGCGGGTGGTTGCCCCGAGGTGGGTCACATAATCCACCGGGTTCCCCTGGAAGTTGGTTTCCGCCATGAACACCGTGCCGCGGCGGCCCACCAGGATCCGCAGGTTTTCGACCAGCGCCGCTTGATGGGCCTGGTCGAGGACATGCAGTACGCCGCGGATGAAGACGTTGGCGCCGTCCCCGTCCAGGTGCAAGGACTCTGCCAGGGCTGCACCGGCGCCGTCCGCCGTCATGTCGCGTGCTTCAAATGCCGTGTTGCCGGTTTCTGCGGACTCCGCCCGCGCCCTGGCAACTGCATGCTGGGAGACGTCCACGCCGATGACCCTGGGGAAGATCCCGGCGAGCGCGCGGGTAAAGCTGCCGTGCCCGCAGCCGGTGTCCACCACTGGAAGCGCCGGGTCCAGGTAACGCAGGAGGCTGTCCTGGTATCCCTGGAACTCATGGTTACTGCCCGAATCCCACAGGACCTCGCCGCCCGGGCCGGTGGCGCTGATGCCTGCCCAGTACCGGTCCCACGCCTGGTGCCGGTCCTTTGGGGCGCTCCGCGACAGCCTGACGAGCTTGGGGATCATCAGGTACTTCTGCCAGGCGTACCGGGGCGACTTTGTTGAGGACACGGCTCAAATATATGGTCCCTCGAGCCCCGCCGGCGGACCTTCGGCAACATTACGGCGTGCCACAGCCTCCCCGGCCCTGGCCAAAGGTGGACGTAAGGGTCCGCACGATGTGGACCCGCCGCGCCCGCTTCCCCCTAGAATGTACTCAACTGGGAGGGAAGGGAGCACCGTGACGGCTGTCCCGAGTGACGTGCGCCTGTCCCGCACCGCCGTTGTCGCCGATCCCGACGCCGGCCGGTTGGCCCTTAACGCAAAGGCACTGCGCGACGCCGGGTACACCGTCCTCGAAGCCACAGACGCCGCCGGCCTTGCCGCCTTGCTGGAGGCCGGCGAACCTTCCATCATCGTGGCCGACGCCGTCCTGTCCGCTGTCCGGTCCACGGCCCCGGTCCTGGTCATGGTGGACCTGGACAACCCCGGGGAGACAGCAGCCGCCAATCCGCCAGGCGTCCACGACTGCATCACCAAGCCGCCGGCACCCAAAGAGCTGGTCCACCGCGTGTCGGCCCTCATTGATCAGGTGTCCCGGCGCCGTGCCTCCCGACAGGAAGCCGAAGGACTCCGGGAGCAGTTGCGTGAGGTCTCAGCCGCCGTGCGCGCCACCAACGATCCCCAGGAGATCGCAAACCACGTTGTCTCCGGGTTCGGCCGGACCTTCAAGGCCGACCACGTTGTCCTGGCAACCTTCGAGGACCACCGGGTTCCCGTCATCACGGCCAGCTGGCACAGGCGGGGTCTGGCGGAGCTGCCTGCGGGCGCCCTTCCGCGCGAGGACGAGGCCCGCGCCACAGCGGACGCCCTGTGGGCCGGGACGGAGTCGCTCTCCGCCGACGGAAATGAAGCCGTCGCCCGCAGCGAAGCGAAAGCGGCCCCCGCCGTCGCTGGAGCAGCCTCCACACTGGCGGTACCCATCGGTGAGGGGAATTCCTCCCTGGGAATCATCTGGATCGCCATGATGGACCGGCCCCGGACCTGGTCCAGCGCTGAACTGGGGCTGATCCAGCACGTGGCTGGCAACGCCGCCTACGGCCTTATCCAAAGCCACCTGATCAGCAGCCAGCAGCAGGTGGTGAAGCAGCTGCGCGAACTCGACAAGGCGAAGACGGACTTCCTGGCAACGGTGAACCACGAGCTCCGCACACCGCTGACCTCGATCATGGCGTACCTCGACATGATCCAGGAAAGCACCGAGCATCCGGTGTCCAAGGAGGTCCACCAGATGCTGGACATCGTGGTCCGCAACACCGGACGGCTGCGCACGCTCATCGAGGACATGCTCAGCGTCTCGCGCGGTGGACTGGATAACATGGCGATGCAGCTGGCACCCGTACGGCTGGGACAGACCCTGGACCTGGTGGCCGCGGCGCTCCGCCCGCTGGCCACGCTGCAAAACGTCACCATCGACGTCGGCCCGGTTCCGGAGGATCCGGAAATCCTCGCCGATGAGGTGCAGCTGCAGCAGGTCTTCACCAACCTCGTTTCCAACGCCATCAAGTTCACGCCCAGCGGCGGACGGATCGAGGTGGGAAGCGAATCCCACGCCGCGGCTGACGGCTCCCAGTGGGCCACCGTGCGTATCGCCGATACCGGCATCGGCATTTCAAGCGACGAAATCAACCACGTGTTCACCAGGTTCTACCGGGCCTCCAACGCCATGAACGGCGCAATCCCGGGAACAGGGCTGGGCCTTGCCATTTCCAAGGACATCGTGGACCGCCACGGCGGCCGGATCGACGTCGCCTCCACCCTGGGCGCGGGGACCACCGTCACCGTCAGCCTTCCCCTCGGCACCGACCACGCCCAGGCCAACTAGGCGTCGAAGGAGGACTGCCATGTTTGCCGACGACGATCCCAGACTCTCCCAGTTGCTGGAAGGCATTGTCCGGCTTGCGTCCGGCGACCTCAGCTCCCGGATCGAGGTTTCACCTGCCCGGGATGAACTCGACGCCATCATCATGGGCACCAATCTGTTGGCCGAGGACCTGCAGATTATCTACGAAGAGCTTGAGCAGCGGGTCCAGGTCCGGACGCAGCTGCTGCACGAGGCACACCTCGAGATGCAGAAGATGGCCATGCAGGACCCGCTGACGGGCCTGGCCAACCGGTCGGCCCTGATCGATGCCCTTCGCACCGCACTGGAAGCCCGCGGCGCGGAGGGCCAACCGGCGGAGGACGGCCCCGCCATCCTGCTGATGGACCTGGACGCGTTCAAGTCCATTAATGACAGCTTGGGGCACACGGCGGGTGACAAGGTCCTGGTGACCGTGGGCGAAAGGCTCCGGACCGCCGTTCGCGTGTCCGACGTCGTAGCCCGGCTGGGCGGTGACGAATTCGCGATCGTCATGCCGTCGGCTTCGGCTGAGCAGGCTGCCATTGTGGCCCACCGCATCCTGGCTGCGCTCACCGAGCCCATCGAACTCCCGGGCCGCAGCGTCCGTTGCGGCGCCAGCTTAGGGCTCAGCGTGGGCAGCGAAGGCCAGAGCCCGGAGGACATGCTGATGGAGGCCGACGTGGCCATGTATGCCTCCAAGGCCGAAGGGCAGAACAAGCTGCACCGGTTCGAGCCGGCCCTGCTGCTGATGCGGCGCCTCCGCAGCCAGCTGGTGGATGACCTGCGGGACGCAATCAAGGATGACGCGCTGACGCTGCATTACCAGCCGGTGGTTGAGCTGGGCACCGGACGGATCGAAGGCGTGGAGGCGCTGGTCCGCTGGAACCATCCCAGCCGCGGCTTCATCATGCCAGACGAATTCATTCCCCTTGCCGAGGAGGCGGGGCTGATCTCGGAACTGGGCCTGTGGGTGCTCAGCACAGCCGTACGGCAGCTGCGGGCCTGGATCGATGCATGCCTGGTGGACGAGACGTTCTCCGTGCGCATCAACATTTCCGCCACAGACCTGCAAAGCCTGCAGTTCATCGAGGACGTGCGGAACGTGCTCCAGGAGAACGGGGTCAAACCCGCACAGGTTGTCCTGGAATTGACGGAAGTAGCCATCGTCAAAGGCAATGAGCTGGACCGGTATTCGCTGGGCGGACTCCGCGGCCTGGGCGTGGGCATCGAAATTGATGATTTTGGCACGGGCTACTCCTCCATCAGCTACCTCCGCCGGCTTCCCGTGGACCGGGTCAAGGTGGACAGGTCGCTGGTTACCGGGCTGGGGACCGACCCAAGCCAGCCAGCCCTGGTGGCCGCGGTGCTGCAGCTGGTGCGGGCGTGCGGCCTGGAAGCCGTGTGGGAGGGCGTTGAGACGGCAGAGCAGGCGGAGATCCTGCGCGGGCTGGGCTGCCGCAGCGCCCAGGGCTACTACTTCAGCCGGCCCGTCCCGCCTGACCTGATTCCGGAACTGCTGGCTGACCAGCAGGAAAGCGCTAACCAATAGCGCAAAACTACTGCGCTTTTGTGGCCGCCGTTATACGATCAGCGTGCGGTGTCTGGTTTTTCGCCGCCACGGAAATCAGGTCTCACAGCATCGTACTTTTATAAGGCACTGGAAATTTGAACATTAATGGGCCATGGGGTCATTACTTCGTCAACTGGGGGCGTTGCTAATGTCGGTTCGTGTACAGGCATGGGGAATCATTGCCGCCGTGCTGGCGGATACGGATCCTGCGGGAGCCGCCGTCCGGCAACGGCTGAGCAACAGCCTCGACGAGAATCCCGGCGTGCCCGAGCGCGCTTTGCTGGAATATCTCCTCGAGACCCGGGGCAGCGACGCCAACACGGGGGAAAAGCTGGAAACGGCCCGGGAAATGCGTCTCACCCCGCCCGTGCTGCCGCCGCAGTTCGCCGAGCAGCTGGACGCCATCCGCAGCACCTCGAGGATCAGCGCGCTGCTTGAAAACCAGATGCTGATGACCGCCTTCCAGCCCATCTACGGATTGGAAGGCAAGAACGTGGTGGGGGCGGAAGCCCTCTCCCGCTTCGTCAGCGACGACGGCGCAGCCGCGGAGCTGTGGTTTGCCGAGGCGGCAGCCGTGGGCCTTGGCGCCAATCTTGAATTCTCGGCTTTGGGATCCGCAGCCGCGGCAGCCTCCAGCCTGCCGGAAAACCTTTATGTGTCCCTGAACATTTCGCCCACGTCCTGCCTGGACCCGCGGCTGCCGGAACTCTTCGACCGCATTGAACTCCCTGTCGACCGCGTGGTGCTCGAATTGACCGAGGACATTCCGGAAGAGGAATATCTGCAGTTAATTTCCGCGATTAATCCGCTGCGGGAAAAAGGCCTGCGGATCGCCGTCGACGATACCCACACCGGTGCCGGCGCACTCAGCCGTATGCTTCACCTGCGTCCCGATTTCCTGAAGGTGGGCCGCAACGTGATCGGCGACGTCGACAAGGACGGCCTCCAGCGCGCGCTGGCCGCCTGCCTGGTGGACTTCACCGATCAGACCGGCATCACCATGGTGGCTGAGGGCATCGAAACGGTGGGCGAACTCAAGGTCCTGACCGAGCTTGGCATCAGCGCCGGCCAGGGTTACCTGCTGGGACGGCCGTCCGTGCGGCCCAGGGACTGGGCCAACTGGAACACGCGCCTGGACGTGGACGGCCTGGAGCGCCACCTGGCGGGCCCGGCCGAGCCCGGGGTGCTTCGCCAGGGCAAAGAGTCATCCTGACCCTGAAAACTGAAGGCAGACCGGCGGGGCGTTAGGCGATATGTGCCTGCCGCCCCGCCGGCATTAAGCCCTATTCGGAGTGGCCCTGGTCCCGGCTCATCTGGTCCTCAGCCGGCGGCGTCTCTCCGGGAGGCACTCCCCCGCCCGGCTCCAGGCCGGTGACATTGTCCTCCGCCGGGTCGGGGTTCGCGGAACCGGCGGACTCCCTGCTCCGCTGCTCCGCCAGGTGGGGTTGGGCAGCGCCAACGTCGTCCTTACCCGGACGGTCAGGATTCGCGGGGTCGTTTTCCGGATGGTAAGTGCTCATGCTGCTTTTCCTTCGTCTCCGGCTGCGGGCCGATTCCCCAGCACTGGACTAATTGTAAGCATGCTGATAATTCTGGAGGAGTAGGGCCGGAACGCCGCTGGGGCGCCGGCACCCAATGTCGGAAGGAGCAGTCAGATGGGAATCGGCGACAGCATCGGCAAGGCAGCAGAAAACGCAATGGAGGACCTGGCCGGAACATCCAAGCCGACAGAGAAGATGGATGTGCCCGATCCCGCGGACCCCAATGACGACGTGGAAGTCCACTCCTCCCTCAGCGAAGGTTCAAACGCGATGGAGGCCGAGAAGCAGAAGGCGCCCGGCCTCAAGACCGGCGCTGCTCCCGCGCCGGTGTCCAACAGTCCGCTGGGCGGGGACATCGACGAGACGGGGAATGACACGGCACACAGCGACAGGACGGACGACGTCGGCCTGGCCGGCGACGCCACGGCGCCCACCGGCGGTGCAGGGTCAGCCGGAGGCAGCGTGGCGGGGTCCGGCGGACTTCCTGACAGCAATCCTGATGAGTTGCGGGCAGATCCCTCCGAGGGCGACGAGGACCCGTCAACCAGCACGGGACGGGGCTAGGAACCCGGCCTGGGCGGGTGGCCCTCCGGCCATTCGCCACGCTCAATGAGCACGTCGCGGAGCAGGTCCGCCCGGTCCGTGACGATGCCGTCCACGCCCTGCTGGAGGAGGCCGTGCATCTCGTCGGCATCATTGATGGTCCAGACGTGAACCACCAGGCCAAGGTCGTGGGCGCGCCCGATGAATCCCGGGGTGACAACAGGAACCCGCCCGTAGCGGACGGGGACCTGCAGCGCATGCACGTCGCGGAGCACACGGCGCATAAGCCGGCGGAACACCGGGCGCGGAAGCACGGGGCCCAGCAGGGTGAAGAGCGCACTTGAGGCCACCCCGGCGGAGGAGGCAACCGGCCGGCTGAGCAGCTTCAGCACCGCCCGCCGTCGGCGGTCGGAAAAACTGGTGACCAGCACCTGCTGGTGCACCTGGTGCCGCTCGATGGCGGCCGCCGTGCTGTGGACCGAGCTCCAGTCCTTGACGTCGAGGTTCAGCCGGACTCCGGGAAGCCGGGTCACCAGCTCGTCGAACGTGGGGATGGGCTCGCGGCCGTTGATCCGGGCCTTCGCCACGTCCGTGGCTGGCAGGTCGGCCACCCGGCCCCTGCCGTCGGTCACCCGGTCCAGGGTTTGATCATGGAAGAGCAGCAGCACCCCGTCGGCCGTGGTGTGTACGTCCGTTTCAAGGTACCGGAAGCCGAGCTCGACGGCGGCGCGGAACGCGGCCATGGAGTTTTCCAGCCCCTCAGCCGAGAACCCGCGGTGGGCCATGGCGATGGGAAGCTGCAGCCCGTCGTCGTCCGGGTGCTCAAAAAAGGGCAGGGTCACACAGCGAGCGTACCGGAGCAGCTGGCGACGGCCGCCGCAATCAGTCGTCGCGGTCAGCCGGCACAGGGAAGGATGTCCACGCCGTCGCCACAGTGCAGCAGGGTGCGGCCGCGGCCGCCGTCGAGATGGACCCAAACCGCAGTGTGGTCTCCGGTGATGGTGTCCACCACGCCACTTGCCTCAAAGCCGGGCGAGAACAGGACCCGGACGCGGTCGCCCTGCCGCAGCTGCTTCCAGTGCGGAGCCGGCATTGCTTTGCGCAGCGGCGCATCGGCCAGGTGCTGCTTGACGTGCTTTGCCATGGTTGCCCCCTAAGAGCCGGCGGAAGAGGTGCCTGCTTTCCAGGTTTGACGCTACGGCGGAAAGGTAAACGCCAGGTGGGCGCCAGCTGGGAGTTTGGGGGGCGGGAATCAGGAAAACTGGACGCCCAGGGAAGCGAGCCTGGCCTCCAAAACCTGGGCCACGCCGTCGTCGTCAAAATGCGGCGCCTGCTGCCCCGCCGCCCGGATGGCCTCCGGGTGGCCGCTGGCCATGGCATAGCCGTGGCCGGCCCAACGGAGCATCTCGATGTCGTTGGGCATGTCACCGAAGGCCACCACATCCGCGGCGTCGATGCCCAGCGCCGCGGCATATTCAGCCAGCGTGACGGCCTTGTTGACGCCGGGCAGGGAGAGTTCAAGCATGGCGACGCCGGGCGAGGAGTGGGTGGTCGCGGCCAGGTGTTCGACGGCGGGCGCCACCTCGGCGAGGAAATCGTCGGGTGTGCCGTGGCGGACGATGGCGAGGAATTTGACCACGGAATCGTCGTTGGTGAGGGTGTCCTTCAGCGGCGCCGGGGTGAACTCGGCGAGCAGTTCGCTGGATTCGTTTTCGATGAAGCCCGGTTCCAGGTGGAAGCCGGTGAGCGTTTCGGCGGCGAACAGGGCGGCCGGACGGAGCTCCTTGATGATGCGGCGGGCTTCCAGGACGGTGTCGATGGCCAGGGCGCGGGCGGAGACCAGGCGGTCCGCTTCAAGGTCCCACACCACGGCACCGTTCGAGCAGATCACGCGTCCGGTGTGGCCGAGCTGCTCCTCGAGGGGGTGCAGCCACCGCGGCGGGCGGCCGGTGACGAAGACCAGTTCGACGCCGGCATCCCGGCAGGCGTGGAAGGCGCGGATGGTGCGGGGGCTGATTTTTCCGTCGTGCCCAAGGATTGTTCCGTCGATGTCGCTTGCTACCAGCCGCATCCTGCAAGTCTACGTGGGCGGAGGGAATGCCCGTTGTCAGCCTCCGGGGCTACACTGAGCTTATCGAACATATATTCGAATAAAGGTGTGTTGTGGGCGTTATTATCGGTCCCCGCGTGATAGATGCGGGCGCCTCCTTATTCTCGGTGCTGGTCTCCCCTGTGGCGGTTGCGGCAGGATTTCCGTCCCCGGCGCAGGACTACTTCGACGGCCGGATCGACTTGAACGCGCACCTGATCAAGGACATCACCAGCACTTTCGTGGTCCGGGTCACCGGAGACTCCATGGAGGGCGCGGGCATCAGCGACGGTGACGAACTGATCGTGAACCGGGCACTGGAGCCGAAGGACGGGTCCGTGGTGATCGCCGTGCTGGACGGGGAACTGACGGTGAAGCGCCTGCGCATCACCCGGACCGGCGTGGTGCTGCAGGCGGAGAACCCAAAGTATCCGGACATCCGCGTCCCTGCCCTGTCCGAGCTGACCATCTGGGGTGTTGCCACCAGGTGCCTGCACCATGTTTGAGGAGCGCCATGCCTAAGCCTGTTGCCATGCGGCGGATGACGCAGATTGCCCATGTGGACGTCAACTGCTTCTACGCCTCCGCTGAGCGCGCTTTCGATCCCTCCCTGGAGGGCCGGCCGCTGGTGGTGCTGTCCAACAATGACGGCTGCGCGGTGACCCGCTCCCCCGAGGCGAAGGCACTGGGCATCTCCACTGGGGAGCCCTGGTTCAAGCTCGCGCCGCGGGCAAAAGAGTGGGGGCTGGTGGCGAAGTCCAGCAACTATGAGCTCTACGGGGACATCAGCGCGCGCGTGATGGAACTGCTGGGCAGGTACTCGGCCTGGCTGGAGGTTTACAGCATTGACGAAGCGTTCCTGGGCGTGAAGGGCGGACCGGAAGAGCTGCTGGCCGTGGGCCGTGCAATGAAGGACGCAGTCCGGCGGCACGTGGGGGTGCCGGTCTGCGTGGGCATCGCCCCCACCAAGACCCTGGCAAAGCTCTGCAACAAGTGGGCCAAGAACAATGCCGCTTTCAGTGGAGTCTGCCTGTGGGAGTCGGTCCCGGCCGGCGTGCGGGAGGCACTGATGGGCCGGTTGCCGGTGGACGAGGTCTGGGGCATTGCCGGGCGGCTGATGAAGCGGCTCAACGTTTTGGGGATCTTCACCGTCCTGGACCTGGTCCGGGCGGATCCGGTAATGATCCGGGACAAGTTCTCGGTGGTGC
Organism: Arthrobacter sp. B1I2; assembly: GCF_030816485.1. Classification (NCBI taxonomy): domain Bacteria; kingdom Bacillati; phylum Actinomycetota; class Actinomycetes; order Micrococcales; family Micrococcaceae; genus Arthrobacter; species Arthrobacter sp. B1I2. The sequence continues at coordinate 884,704 of NZ_JAUSYC010000001.1, forward strand.
TGATGCGCACCGTCCTGGAACTGCGCGGCATCCCCTGCATTCCCATGGAGGAGGAGCGCATCGGACGCGACCAGCTGATCTTTTCCCGCTCCTTCGCCACCCCGGTGACCACCGCCGGCGGCCTCCGCGAGGTGTTCAGTATCTACGGCCAGCAGGCGAGCGCCAGGCTCTCCAAGCACGGACTGCAGGCGAAGGTCCTGACGGCATTCGCTGCCACGTCCCCCTTCAGGGGTCACGAACAGGCCTATCCGTCGATATGCGTTTCCCTGCCCATGCCCACGGCGGATCCGCTGCTCCTCACCAAAGCCGCGCACGCATTGCTGCCCAGCATTCGGGACGGACTCAAGTACGCCAAGGCGGGCCTCATGCTCACCGACTTGCGGCCCACGGGAAACCAACCCCCGCTGGAGCCGTTCGAAAACCCGCATGAAGAACGCGGCATCGGGCCCCTGCTTGAGGACGTAAGCCGCCGGTTTGGGCGGGGCTCCATCGGGTTGGGGTACGCCGGCATTAAGTCCGGCCTGGACTGGACCATGAAGCGGGAGATGCGCTCGCCCCGCTACACCACGCACTGGGATGAGCTCCCCCTGGTCAGGGCCGCGTAACGCCGGCTGGAGCCTGCCGCCGCATTCGGTGGTCACTTTGCCGCAGGGCCCGGTCCGCTTGCCGCGTCCCGGGCCAGCCGGACGGGATAGGCTCGAAAAGGCACGTCCGGTGCCAGCCCCCAAAGCGGAAGGACTCACGGTGACGTCGTTTAACAACACCGGCCCGAATCAGAAGAAGACGGCATTGGTGGTGGGGGCCAGCGGCATTGCCGGCTCCGCGATCGTCGAACACCTCCAGCAGCAAGGCGGCTGGGATATCCTCGCCCTGTCCCGCCGGCCCGTGCCAGGCCAGACAGCAAGGCACATTGCTGCAGACCTGTCCTCCCCGGAGAATCTTTCGGCGGCCCTGCACCCCGAACAGCCCACGCACGTGTTCTTCACCGCGTGGGCGCGGCAGGCCACCGAGCAGGAAAACATCGATGTGAACGCGGCGATGTTGCGCAACCTGCTGGCCGCGCTGGGGCACGCCCCGGTGGAGCATGTGGCCCTGATGACCGGACTGAAGCATTATCTGGGCCCCTTCGAGGCGTATGGTTCGGGCCCGATGCCGGACACTCCTTTCAGGGAAGAGGAGCCGCGACTTCCGGTGCCGAATTTCTATTACGCCCAGGAAGACGAGCTGTGGGCGGCAGCTGAACGCCAGGGATTCGGCTGGTCGGTGCACCGCTCCCACACCGTTGTTGGCCATGCCGTGGGCAACGCCATGAACATGGGACTGACCCTGGCCGTCCAGGCCTCCCTATGCCGGGAGGAGGACCGCCCGTTCGTGTTCCCGGGCTCGGAAACCCAGTGGAACGGGCTTACGGATATGACGGATGGCGGGCTTTTGGCTGAGCATATGGTGTGGGCAGCAACCACGGACGGGGCACGGAACGAGGCGTACAACGTGGTCAACGGAGATGTGTTCCGCTGGCGGGGCATGTGGCCGCGGATCGCCGCATACTTCGGGGTTGAACCGGAGGGTTTCCAGGGGGCGGCGCGCCCGCTGGAGGAGCAGATGCAGGGCGCCGCGCAGAGCTGGAAGGCCCTGGCCGACCGGCACGGACTGGTTGAACCTGATGTGAGCCGGCTTGCGTCCTGGTGGCATACGGACGCCGATCTGGGCCGGAACGTGGAGGTTCTGGCCGACATGGGCAAGAGCCGGGACCGGGGCTTCACCGGCTACCGCCGCACGGACGCGTCTTTCCTGCGGCTGTTCGACCGCTACCGTGACGAGAAAATCATCCCCTGACCGTCCCCCGTTTACCTTTGCCGGCCGGGTGCTGGACCGGGTTTTGGCCGGGTGCCGTGCCGCGGCGCAGCACCCTGGTGGGATGTGCAAAAGACGTTGCGCGACGATTCTTGACGCCGCGCTACGCCGCGTTGAGCGTTCGCGTCGTCGCGTGAACCAGTACGACACGAATGATTGTGGGGCCGCTGGGCGCTCCGTAATCTCGTCTCAGCATCCGCCCCAGCAAAGGATTCCCCATGGCAAACCCGCAGGACAAGCGTCCGCAGAACCAGCAAGGCTCCACCCGCATCGTCGCCGGCCAATCAGCAAAGCCCAGCCGCCCGCTTGGCCTGAAGATCGGCATCGCGGCAGCCCTACTGGCCCTCGTCGGCGGGGGTGCCGCCGTCGCCTCCGCCGTCAACAGCGGCAGCACAGCACCGGCAGCAGAGGTGGCCCCCGCAGGGAACCCTGCCGCCGAGCTGAAGCTCGGCTACTTCGGCAACGTCACCCACGCCCCTGCCTTGGTGGGGGTCAGCAAGGGCTTCATCGCCGGTGAACTCGGCAGCACCAAGCTCAGCACGCAGGTGTTCAACGCCGGGCCGGCAGCCATCGAAGCGCTGAACGCGGGCGCCATCGATGCCACGTACATCGGGCCGAACCCGGCCATCAACTCCTTTGTTAAGAGCCAGGGAGAATCAGTGAACATCATCGCCGGCGCTGCTGCCGGCGGCGCGCAGCTGGTGGTCAAGCCGGAGATCAACTCCGCTGCAGACCTGAAGGGCAAGACCCTCGCTTCGCCGCAGCTCGGCGGCACGCAGGACGTGGCTCTCCGCGCCTGGCTCGCTTCGCAGGGCTACAAGACCAACGTGGACGGCAGCGGTGACGTCGCCATCAACCCCACTGAAAATGCACAGACCCTCAAGCTGTTCCAGGACGGGAAGCTCGACGGCGCGTGGTTGCCAGAGCCGTGGGCCTCACGCCTGGTGCTGACCGCCGGCGCGAAGGTGCTGGTGGACGAAAAGGACCTGTGGGACGGCTCGCTGTCCGGCAAGCCGGGCGAGTTTCCCACCACCATTCTGATCGTCAACCAGAAGTTCGCTGCCGACCACCCGGACACCGTCAAGGCACTCCTGAAGGGCCACGTGAAGTCGGTTGAGTGGCTGAACGCGGCGCCGGCCGGTGAAAAGGCCACCACCATCAACGCCGCCCTGAAGGAAGCCGCCGGCGCGGAGCTCAAAGCCGACGTGATCGACCGGTCCCTGAAAAACATCGTGTTCACCGTGGACCCGCTGGCCGGAACCTACCAGAAACTCCTGGCCGACGGCGTGACCGCCGGCACCACCAAGCAGGCCGACATCAACGGCATCTTCGACCTGCGGGCGCTCAATAGCGTCTCCGGCGAGAAGACCTCGGCGGCCGGGCTGGGCAAGGAGTAGCCCACTAGCCCCATCGATTGCTCCGCACTTGTCGTTTTGAGCGGCGAGAACGACATGTGCGGAGCAATCGATGAAGCCCTTTTACACTCGGCGCCCTAAGTATCAGCCGGGCGGATAGTTGATATCGAAAAACTCGCCTTCCCCAGATATATGAAGTGCCCCACAGTGGTTACAGGACCTGCACCAACCGATAGCAGCCAGTACCCCGAAGGACTTCAACGTGGAAACTCCGCTCTCCCATCTTTCCCACCTCGAGATCACCAGCCCGGACGTCGAAGCCTCGGCACGGTTCTACGAGGAAAAGTTCGGCATGCGCATCATTGACCGGGTGGACGGCAACGTCTACCTGCGCTGCTGGGGCGACTACTACCGCTACAGCCTGGTCATCACGGAAGGACCGGAAGCCTCCCTGGGCCGGATGGCGTGGCGCACCAACTCCCAGTCAGCACTGGAAGCCGCCGCCCAGCGCGTCGAAGCGACCGGCGTACAGGGCGCCTGGACCGCCGGCGGCCACGGCTACGGCAAGGCCTACGAATTCACCGGCCCCTACGGGCACCACATGCGTCTCTTCTACGATGTGGAAAAGTTCGTGGCTGAGCCCGGGTTTGAATCCACCTACCCGGACCGGCCGGAGCGCCGCAGCAGCCACGCGGCCGCTCCCCGCTTCCTGGACCACGTCACGGTGGCGTCCTCGGATGTCCGCGGCTTCGCCAAGTGGTACAACGAGGCCTTGGGCTTCCGCGTCATGGCCTTTACTGAACTCGACGAAGCCCCCATCACGGTGTTCTCCGTCCTCACCACCAATGAGAAATCCCACGACCTTGGTGTTGTCCTGGACACCTCCAGCCGCGCAGGCCGCGTGAACCACATCGCCTTCTGGGTGGACACCCACGAGGACCTCCTCCGCACCGCGGATGTCCTCATGGAAAATGGCACCCCCATGGAGTACGGCCCGTCCATCCACGGCATCGGCGAACAGAACTTCCTTTACTTCCGTGAGCCTTCCGGCCTGCGCGTGGAGCTTAACTCGGGCGGCTACCGCAACTACGTTCCGGACTGGGAGGCCAACACCTGGAAGCCGTCCGAGGGCTCCAACAACTTCTACAAGAACGGCGCCATGCCGCACTCCATGACCGAGTCCTTCCCGCCGGCCGAAGGCTTCACGGCCACCGAGGAAGGCGCCTCCCCGGAAATGAAGGAAGCCCTCCTGAACCCGTACGCCAAGCAGGGCCGGGGCTAGAGACGCCATGACTGAAACCCACTATGCACTTATCCGGTTCCAGGAAGCCGGCGACGGCAAAGCCCGCGCAGGGCTGCTGGTGGACGACCGCGTCCTGCCGCTGGACGGGGACATCAACTCCCTGATCGAACACTGGGACACTACCGAAGGTCAGCTGGACAGCCTGGCCGCCTCAGTTGGCGAGGACACCGGGCTGGCGCTGGCCGACGTCGAAATCCTTGCTCCGGTGGAACCCGCGCAGGTGCTGCAGACTGGCGCAAACTACCGCAAGCACGTCATCGACCTGGCCGCGGCGCACCGTGAGCCCGGCGAGGACGAGGAGGAGGTGCGCGCCAGGACGGCGGCCATGATGGACAAGCGCGCCGGCCAGGGCACGCCGTACTTCTTCATCGGGCTCCCGACGGCGGTCGCGTCCGCAACGGACGACCTCACCCTGCCGTCCTACTCCAAGTCCCACGACTGGGAGCTGGAACTGGCGGCGGTGATCGGCAGGACGGCCTTCCGGGTCACCCCCGAGGAAGCCCTGGCTTACGTGTTTGGCTACACGATGGTCAATGACATCACCACGCGCGAGTACGTGTTCCGCAAGGACATGCCCGCCATCGGCTCGGACTGGTACCGTGCCAAGAACGCCCCCGGTTTCCTGCCCACGGGTCCGCTGCTGGTGCCCGCGAAGTTCTTCGGCGACCCGCAGGACGTGCAAGTGACGCTCAAGCTCAACGGCAAGGCCATGCAGGACGAGTCCACCTCGGACATGATCTTCGGCGTGGCCAAGCTGGTCAGCGAGGCCTCGCAGATCATGCCGCTGCGCCCCGGCGACCTGGTCCTCACCGGCAGTCCCGCCGGCAACGGTGCACACTGGGGCCGGCTCCTCCAGGACGGCGATGTCATGGAGGGAACCATCACCGGCCTGGGCACCCAGCTCATCCACTGCAAGGACGAAGCGCCAACCGAAGGCAGCCAGCCGTGACCACACAGGACACCATCAAGACCGGAACCGGGGATTCGGTTGATTCCCCGGTGATCCGGCGTGAAGACCCTCTTGCCAGCATCCGCGCCATGGCAGCAGCCCACAACAACTGGGGACGCTGGGGCGCGGACGACGTCCTGGGGACCCTGAACTTCATCGACGCCGCCAAACGCATCGAAGCGGCGGCCCTGGTAAAGACCGGCGAGGCCTTCTCGCTGTCCCAACCGTTCGACACCAACGGGCCGCAGAAGGGCTGGCGGCGGCGCACCAACCCGGTCCACACGATGACCGACACCGGCGTGGACGCCGAACGCGGCAACCAGGGCTTCCCCCACGGTATCGGTGGCGCGGACGACGTCATCGCCATGCCGCTGCAGTGCTCCACGCAGTGGGACGGCCTGGGGCACATCTTCGACCGCGGCAAGGCCTGGAACGGCCGGGCCGCCGGAGACGTGGTCACCTCCGAAGGCGACCTTGTGACCGGCATCCAGACCGCTGCTGCGAAGATCGTCACCCGCGGCGTGCTGCTCGACGTCGGACGTGCGCTCGGCCCCGAACTGGGACGGGACGACGGCGAGCTGCCGGACGGATTCGCGGTCACCCCCGAGCACCTCGAGCGGACGATTGAACTGCAGGGATCGAGCTCCACAGTGGGCCGCGGCGACATCGTCGTGGTCCGAACCGGACAGTACACGCGAACCCGCCGGGAAGGCTGGGGTGACTACGCAGGCGGCGCAGCGCCGGGGCTGTCCTTCACTGCTGCGCCCTGGCTGCACGCTTCCGAAATCGCCGGGATCGCCACGGACACCTGGGGCTTCGAAGTTCGACCGAACGAGTTCGACGAAGCCTTCCAGCCCCTCCACCAGATCGCCATCCCCAACCTCGGCCTGTTCCTCGGCGAAATGTGGGACCCGGACGCCCTGGCGGAAGCCTGCGCGGCAGACGGCCGGTACGACTTCCTGCTCACCGCCGCACCGCTCCCCATCACCGGCGCCGTGGGCTCACCGGTCAACCCCATCGCACTGCGGTAGCTTTCAGTACTTATGCAACAGAACCACCAGCCGTAACGCCGTCAATACAAAGGAGTCAGCGATGGCAGCAGTACAGAACGTCGGAATCGTGGGGGCGGGAGCCGCGGGACTGGCCGCCGCCATCCTCCTGGCCGACGCCGGAGTCCAGGTGGAAGTCCTCGAGAAGGCCGCCGAACCGCAGACCCTCGGATCCGGGATCACCCTGCAGGGGAACGCCCTGCGGGTACTCCGCCAGCTGGGCGTCTGGGAGCAGGTTGAGGCCAAGGGCTACGGGTTCAGCACCCTGGGCCTGCGCGCCCCGGACCCGGCCGGCACGGTCATCGCAGTCCTGGAGGATATCCGTACCGGCGGCGACGACCTCCCCGCCACCGTGGGCATGTACCGGCCGGATCTCACGGCCATCCTCCGCGAACGGGCTGAGCAGGCCGGCGCCCGCATCAGCTACGGCAAGACGGTCACCGGAATTAAGGACGACGGCCGGTCCGTCACCGTCGTCACGGCCGACGGCGGCAGCACTACCTACGACCTCCTGATCGGCGCCGACGGGCTGCACTCCGCCGTCCGCAAGGCCATCGGCATCGAGGTGGAACCCCGGTCCACCGGCATGGGCATCTGGCGGGCTTTCGTGGAGCGGCCCGAAGAGGTGGTCCGCACCGACCTGACCTACGGTGGTCCCTGCTTCATAGCCGGCTACTGCCCCACCGGCCCGGACACCATCTACGCCTACCTCGTGGAGAAGGCCCAGGAGCGCAGGCACGAGGACGGCCCCCGCATCATGGCCGAGCTCGCCGCGGCCTACGGCGGTCCGTGGAAGGAAATCCGCGCCAACCTGGATCACAGCGCCCGCATCAACTACACGTGGTTCACCACCCACCTGGTGGATGGTCTGTGGAACCGCGGCCGCACTGTCATCATCGGCGATGCGGCACACAGCTGCCCGCCCACGGTGGCGCAGGGCGCAGCCATGGCGCTGGAAGATGCCGCCGTCCTGGCAGAGCTGCTGATCCAAGCCGACGACGTTACCGAGACCCTGTTCAAGGAATTCACGGACCGGCGGCTGGACCGCGCCAAGGCCGTGGTCAACGCCTCCGTACAGCTGGGCCAGTGGATGCTCGACGGCGTCCGCGATGCCGACGTGCCGGGCCTGGTTAACTCACTGTCCACCATGCTGAAGGAACCCGCATGAGCACCCGCACTGACCAAACCCCCACCGTGGACGTCCACGCACACATCCTGCTTCCGGGCCTGCAGCAACTGGTTGCGGAAGCCGACCCTGAAGGTTTTGACGCCCAGCAGGCCCTGGAAGTGCGGCGACACGGCGCTGAGTCGATGGCCGCTTCGGGCAGGATGATCAAGGAGCGCTGGCCGCAGCTGACGGACCTGAACCGCCGGCTCGCGGACATGGATGCCCAGGGCGTGGACGTGCAGCTGGTGTCGCCGTCGCCGTCGCACTTCTACTACTTCGCAGGGGAAGAGCTGGCCCTGGAGGTAGCGAAGCAGGCGAACCAGGCCGTGCGGGAATTCGTGGACCGTGCGCCGTCGCGGCTCAACGGCCTGGGCCTGGTCCCGCTCCAGCATCCTGCCTTGATGGTGGAAGCCCTTGAACATGCCGTACTGGAGTGCGGACTGCTGGGCGTTGAAATCGGCTCGTTCGCCGCGACTCCCGGCGACGCGGAACGCAGCACCGTCGAGCTGTCCGATCCCCGCCTGGAACCCTTCTGGAGCCAGGCCGAGGAGCTGGGCGCCCTGGTGTTCCTGCATCCGTTCGGCTGTTCCCTGGATGAGCGGCTGGACCGCTTCTACCTGGCCAACACCGTCTCCCAGCCCGCCGAGAATGCTGTGGCCTTGTCCCACCTGATCTTCAGCGGAGTCCTGGACCGGCACCCGGAACTTAAGGTGCTGGCCGCCCATGGCGGAGGCTACCTTCCCACCACCCTTGGCCGCTCCGACCGCGCCTGGAAGGTCCGCCCGGACGCACACGGCTGTACCAACCCGCCGTCGTCGTACCTGAAGAAGCTGTACTTTGATTCGCTGGTCCACAGCCCCGCGGAACTGCGGGCGCTCGTGGCCGCCGCCGGCCCGGAACAGGTACTGCTCGGCTCGGACTACCCGTTCGACATGGGATCCGACCGCCCCGTGGACGAGGTTGTCCAGGCACGGCTTTCCGGCGGGGACGAAGCCAGGGTTCTGGCCGTCAACGCTGCCGCCCTTGGCATCACGCCAGCTTCCACCCTCGCTGCCCCGCGCACAGCATAAGGAGATTTTCATGGTCAAGATTGCCCGTTGGAATTACGACGGCGGGACGCAGTCCGGCTTCGTAGCGGACGGCGCCTGCTTCGCACTGCCCGCAGGCGGCACCGTGCAGGCGCTGCTGGAGGCCGGTCTGGAGGACACGCTGGATCTTGCCCGGCAGACCATCGGCACCGCTCCCCGCATCCCGCTGGCGGACGTCCAGCTCCTTGCCCCGCTGGCGCCTGCCACCATTCGGGACTTCGTGGCCTTCGAGGAGCACGTCGAAGGGATGCGCATAAGCATCGACGGCGTGGCCGGCGTCATGCCCGAATGGTACGAGGCACCCACCTTCTACTTCACCAACCCCCACACGGTGACCGGCACCGGCGAGGTGATCGGGATTCCGGCGGGCTGCACGGACCTGGACTTCGAAACCGAAGTGGCAGCCGTCGTCGGACGCGTTCCCGGGAGCGACGGCCGGAACCTGACCGCGGCGGAGGCGCACCGTCACATCTTCGGGTACACAGTCCTCAACGACTGGTCCGCCAGGGACCTGCAGCGCCGCGAGATGAAGGTCAGCCTGGGGCCGTGCAAAGGGAAGGATTTTTCCAACACGCTGGGGCCCTGGATTGTCACCGCGGACGAGTTCGAGGACCGGCACGACGCCGAAGGGTTCCTGCCCATCTCCATGTCCGTTGAGGTCAACGGCGAGCAGATCGGCCAGGACCTGCTCTCCAACATGGGCTGGCCCTTCGCCGAGCTCGTGGCCTACGCCTCGCAGGACTCCGTGGTGCGGCCGGGCGACGTGCTCGGTTCGGGCACCTGCGGCAGCGGCTGCCTCGCCGAGCTCTGGGGCCGCAACGGCGCGAAGACTCCCCCGCCGCTGAAGACCGGCGACGTGGTCCGCATGACTGTGGAAGGAATCGGCAGCATCGAGAACACCGTGGGCGCCCGGCGCGAGGCTGTGACCCGGGTTCCCGCCAGGACCCGGCCACGAAACCGGATTGCCGCTGCAGCTCCTTCCAGTGTGGAGCGCGTCGGGTTCAGCGAAGCTCGCAGCTAGGACAGCGGAAACGGTTCAGCCTCGGTCCGGTGCGGTGCCTTCCGCCGGTGCGGCAGCGTCGGCGGCCAAAGCCTTACGCCGACGGTAGATCTGGATTCCAATTGCTGTGGGGATAACAGCCAGAGCAGTGATCCGCATCCAGGGCCGGTCCAGGACATGACCGGTAAGGGCATCCAGGGAGTAGGGCCCGGAGCCGCCGATAGTGAACGCCGCTGCTGCCAGGCCCAGCACCGCGGGGTACTCGAGACCGCCCTCTTGGGCGAAGAAACCGTTCGGGGCATGGACGCTGGCCGCCACGCCCATGGTGGTTGCAGCAGCCGCGCCGGCGGCAGGAGTAGCGAGCCCCAGGGCCAGGGCAAGCCCGGCTCCTGCCTCACCCACGCCAGCAAGGACCGCACTTGGTTTCGCGGGGCGGAAGCCCATGGCGTGCATCCCCTTGCTGGTGCCCTCAACGCCTCCGCCGCCGAACCAGCCAAAGAGTTTTTGGGATCCATGCGCGAAGAGCACGCCTCCGAGGCCGACCCGGAACAGGGTCTGCGCCGCGGCCGCCGCGCCAGGGCTGGTGGTCAGATGGCTCATAGCAGTCCTCCTTGTGTTGTGGGCGGCCTCCGCCGTCCCGCCGTGGGCACGATCTTACGTCTGCGGGGCCGACCGGTCACGGGGAGGGAAGTACCTAGGCGGCGTCCCCTGCACTAATGGCTACCGGGTGGGCGGTGACCGGGTAGAGCTCATGCAACCGCGCGCAGGAGCGCTGGACCACCGAGCGCAGCCAGACGCTGGCGGGATCCTCCGTCTGGGAGGGGTGCCAGTACATGGCCTCCACCAGGGACGCTTCCATTCCCTCGGAGAACTCCAGCACCGCGATGTCCGCGCCCCGCTGCGCCCGGGCCGCCAACATCCGCGGGACCAGGGCCAGGAGGTCCGTCCCTTCCACCAGGAGCGGCAGGGACAGGAACCCGGCCACCACGGCTGCGACGCGGCGCTGGATTCCTGCCGCCTCGAACAGCTTGTCTGCCGGGGTGCTGATTCCCTCACCGAAATAGCCGACGGCGTGGGGCACCGTGGCCAGGTCCGCGAACGTCAGGTGCGGCTGCTGGAGCAGCGGGTTTCCAGCGTCAGCTATGGCCACAAAGCTGTCACGGAACACCTGCTTGCTGGCCCCCTGCATCTGGTATCCCATAGGCCCGACGAGCATGTCGATCTTTAAGTAGTCCGCCAGCCGGCCCTGGATACCGGTCCCGGCCGTGGGAATGACGTCCACGGACACCCTGGGTGCTTCTTTCCCCAGGATTCCCCGCAAAGGCCCAACGATCAGCGCGGCGGCATAGTCCGAGGCCGCAATGACGAATTCCCTCTCGCTCGTGGCCGGATCAAAGCCGGACCGCACACGGGTGGCCCGCTGGATGTGGAGCATCGCTTCATCAACCAGCGGGACCAGGGACTGCGCAAAAGGTGTGAGGTCGTAGGTGCGGCCATTCCGGACCAGGAGTTCGTCGTCGAAATGGCGCCGCAGCCTGGCCATGGCCGCGCTGGTGGCGGGCTGGCTGAGCTGCAGCCGCTCAGCCGCCCGCGAGACGTTGCGCAGCTCCAGCAGGACCTGGAGTTGGGGCAACAGGTTGAGGTCCAGGTTCTTCACGCTCATAGAGTATCCGCGATCAGTTCCCCGGCAGCACGGCAAAGACCATTCCGGTGGGACCTACCGACTATTCCTGCACCGGAAGGATGTTGTCCTTTTTGTCTCCCAAGGCTGTCCAGCGCTGGCGGAGGGAGTAGGCGGCCGGTTTGGGCCGGCGGTCGCGGGTGAAGACTCCCTTTTTGTTTCCGTCGACCCGGCGGACCCCGTCGGAGGTCTGGAAATCGGCGAAGTTCCACACGTGCTCGCCCACCATGGCGTCTATGCGGTCGAAGACGCGCTGGTACATGGCAAGGAAGGACGCCTGGTATTCCTCGCTCCAGGGCTGTTCATAGATGGAGTGCAGGCCGGTCATGGTGTCGGCCCCGAATTCAGTCATGATCATGGGTTTGCCGTAGGCGGCTTCCCAGGTGCGAAGCTCGGCTTCCAGGAGGACCTCCGCGGTCTCCAGGTCCCCGGTGTTGGTGTACCAGCCCTGGTAGCGGTTAAGCATGATGACATCAAAGAGGTCTCCCAGCTTTTCCTTGCCAATGGGGTCAAAGATCAAATTGACGTAGCCAACAGGCCGGCTTGGATCCAGTTGGCGGGTGAGTTTTGCCAGCGGTTCGTAGTACTCGCGGGCGCCATCCTCCGACGCGTTTGGCTCGTTGGCGATGGACCAAAGGACCACCGAAGGGTGGTTCTTGTCCCGGTTGACGAGTTCAATGATGGCTTGGCGGTGGTTCTTGGCAGTCTTGGCGTCCACTGCCCCTTCTTCATAGGTCTTCTGGGGCAGACCGCCGAAAGCAGCAGCAAATCCGTGATTCAGGCCAACGGCGGCCGTTTCGTCAACGACCACGATGCCGTGCCGGTCGGCGTATTCCAGGAACTCCTCGGCATAGGGGTAGTGGGACGTCCGGAAGGAGTTCGCCCCTGTCCATTTCAGGAGTTCAAGGTCGTTGACCATCTGGGCGTTGCTGTGGCCCTTTCCGATGGTGACGTGGTCCTCGTGCATTCCAAAGCCCGTGAAGTAGAACGGCTTTCCGTTGATCAGGAACTCGGCACCGCTGACCTCCACGGTGCGGATGCCTACGGGCAGGCTGTAGGTATCCAGCAGCCGCTCACCGTCACGTACTTCGGCCGTGAGGTTGTAGAGGTAGCCGGCCCCGGGTTGCCAAAGGACGACGTCGTCGACCGTGAGGGTGCCGTCAGTTCCGTCACGCCGGGATACTTCGGCGCCTGAAGCATCCTGGAGCGTGACGGTGACAGTTTCAGTGCCGGACCCGCCACGCACGGCGACGCTGAAGTCGACGCTGCCGGTGTGGCCTTCAAACCCTGTAACAACCGTGATGTCATCGACTGTCACGGCGGGTGTGCTGTAAAGCCAGAGGCTGCGGTGCAGGCCGGCATAGTTGTAGAAGTCGTGGAAGTAGGTCTGCGTCCTGCGGCCGTCCGCCCCCACCGTGATCTTTCCGGGGGGAATGGTCGCCTGGGTCAGTTCGTTGTTGACCGCGACGGTGAGCCGGAAAGGCCGGCCGGCGGTGACGTGGTCGGTGATGTCCGCGCTGAAGGGTGCGTAGCCGCCAACGTGCTCGGCGACGAGCACATCATCCACCCAGACCATGCCCTCGTGGGTGGCGGAATCCAGACGGAGGTGGATGCGTTCCCCCGCCCAGCCACGGGGTACGCGCACCTCGCGCTGATACCAGACGTAACCCACGTGGTCACGGATGGCCTTGTCCGGGAATACGTCGTTATAGCTGCCAGGGACCCCCATCTCCAGCTGCGTTTCCAACGGTGCTTTGAACCACTCCTCGTTGTGTCCGGTGCGCCCGGTATCCACCTTGAACCGGTACAGGCCGTCCAGGTTGACCAGTTCGCGGGTTTCATTGCCTTGGGGTTTCAACATGTTCTTGTCCTTTGTCATGTAGTGGGGCACCGAAGGGCTCCCGTCCGCCGGAGCGGGCCTCAGTGGATGGTTTGGTGCACGGCGGGCAGCAGCCGTCCGCTGGAGCCCCGGACGATGAGTTCCGTGTTGACATGCACCAGGGACGGTTTTTCGTCGGATTCGCCGTCGAGCTTGTTCAACAGGAGTGTGGCCGCAGTGGTGCCGCACGTTCCTAAAGGGGAGCGAACGGTTGTCAGGGGCGGTGTGGTGAAGTTGGCTCCGAAAATGTCATCAAACCCGATAATGCTGATCTGGTCAGGCACTGCAACGCCTCCTGCCTGCAACTCCTGCATCAATCCGATGGCGAGAAGGTCGTTGTAGGCCATGACCGCCGTCGCTCCACTGGCCAGGACCTCGCGGGCGACCTTCCGGCCGCCATCCAATGTTGGATTAACTGTTTCCAGCCTTACTGCATCCAGCCGTGACCAGTCGCAGGCCGCTTCGACGCCTTCCCAGCGGCGGACCGACATCCATGATTTCTGCGGGCCGCCCAGATAGGCGATGCGGTGATGCCCTTGTTCGGCCAAGGCCCTGACAGCAGCACTTATCCCGGCGGTTACGTCCGGGACCACGCAGGAAACGCCGTCGACTTCCCGGTTCATCACCACGAGAGGTTTGATGGCCGCAAGCATGCGGATGTTGTCATCATCCATGCGGGGGCTTGCCAAAATCAGCCCGTCGACCGTCGCCTGCATCCTCAGCGCCGCCTTGAGCTCGGTGTCGGCCGACTCGGACGATTCGGCCATCATCATGGTGTAGTTCCGGGTGATCGCGGTGGACTGCGCGGCCCGGATCATGTCAAAGAACGTCGGGTTGGTGATATCCGTGAGAATGAGCCCCAAAGTTTCCGAACGGCCCGTGCCCAGGGCCCGCGCGTAGGGGTTCACCTGGAATTGCAGTTCCTCCGCCGCGTCCTGGATAGCTTTCTGGGTCTTCGCGCTGACGCGCCCAGGCTTGTTCAAAGCCCGCGAAACGGTGGAGGGATTGACCCCGGCAGCTTTGGCAATGTCGTAAATCGTAGGTCTTGACCTGACCTGTGCTGCACCCTCGGTGGGTGCCGGCCCGCCGCTGCTCATGCCAGGAGCGCCTGTTCGTTTTGGCCACGCTGTATCTCCAGAAGGCGATGCCGGTCCGCGCGGCGCTTCTCCTGGCGGTCCGGGTCGGGCACCGGGGACGCGAGGAGAAGCCGCTGGGTGTAGGGATGTTCGGGGTCGGTGGTGACGACGCCGGCAGGACCTTGTTCGACAATCCCGCCGCGGTACATCACGGCCACGCGGTGGCTGATGTGGCGGACCACGTCCAGGTCGTGCGAGACGAACAGGTAGGAGACGCCGGTGTCCCGCTGGATCTGCAGGAACAGGTCCAGCACGCGTGCCTGCGTGGACAGGTCCAAGGCACTGACGGGTTCGTCGCAAACGATCAGTTTGGGTGCGAGGGCCAGGGCGCGGGCGATGGCGACGCGCTGCCGCTGGCCGCCACTGAACTCCCGGGGCAGGCGGTGAATCGCATCCGAGGGCAGCCCCACCTGGTCCAGCAGTTCCTTCACCCGCTTCTTCGCCGCCGCGGAGTCCATGCCCTGGACACCGAGGGGCTCGGCAAGGATGTCCCCGATTTCCAGGGCCGGGTTGAGCGAGGTGTAGGGGTCCTGGAAGACAACCTGCATGTCCCTGCTGAGGACCCGGCGTTCCTTACGGCCGGCGTGGCTGATGTCCTTGCCCTCGAAGACGATTCCTCCCCCCGTGACAGGCGCGAGGCCCAGGACGGCCCGGCCCAGGGTGGTTTTGCCGGATCCGGACTCCCCCACCAGGCCCAGGGTTTCACCCTGGCCAATGGTGATGTTGATGTCCGTCAGGGCCCGGAACGGCCTGGAGCGCCAGCCCTTGCCCCGGTACTCCACCACGAGGTCCTCCACCCGGAGGAGTTCGGCGCCCGCCGGGCTGGCCGGGACGCTGGAATTGGGGATGGATGCGCTCACAGTGCTGCTCCCTTCGGGCTGGCGGAGACGAGCATGGTCATGGGTTCCTTGCCTTCGAGCATTGAGCCAAGCAGCGTCTGCGTGTACTTCTCTTTCGGATTGCGCAGGATGTCCCTGACCGGGCCTTCCTCCACGAGCCGGCCGTTCTGCATCACCACGACACGGTCGCAGAGGTCCGCCACCACACCGAAGTTGTGGGTCACCAGGATGACGCCGACGCCCAGGCGCCGCTGGAGGTCGCGAAGGAGGTCCAGGACATCGGCCTGGACGGTGACGTCCAATGCGGTGGTCGGCTCGTCGGCGATGATCAGGTCCGGTTCGCAGCTGATCGCACCCGCGATGAGCACCCGTTGCGCCATACCGCCGGACACCTCGTGCGGGTAAGAGTCAAAAGTCCGTTGCGGATTAACAATCCCAACGTCGGCCAGCAGTTTCAGCGCCCGCTTCCGCGCTTCCTCCTTGGAGATGCCGAGCACGCGCACCATCGGTATGACCAACTGGTAGCCAATGGTGAACGCCGGGTCCAGGTTGCTCATCGGCTCTTGCGGGATGTAGGAAATCCGCTTGCCCCGCAGCCTGGACACCCGGGCCTGATCGACCTTTTCGTCACCTGGGTGCACGGTGTAGCTGCCGTCGAACTGGATGGAACCGGCCACGATGCGAGCCGCCTCCGGCAGCAATCCGAGGATCGAGAAGGCAGTCTGGGACTTGCCCGAGCCGGACTCGCCCACGATGCCGAGAATCTCCCCGCGCTCAACATGGAACGAGACGTCATCCACCACCTTCTTGACCGTCCCGTCGGCCTGCGGATAGCCGATGGCGAGGTTGGTGACTTTGACCAGGTGGTGCTCAGTCCCGGAAGCCACGGCGGCCACGGACTTACGGGACGGGCGCCCCATGGCGCGGGCCGTCGTCGTACCCTTGTTTGCGCCCGCAGCGGGTTTCCTGCGGTGCCTGATCTTGTCGCCGTCTTCGAGGGCGTCACGGATGGCGTTGCCGAGCAGGACGAGGGCTCCGATGGTCAGGGCCATGGCAAGGGCCGGCCAGAACAGCAGCGTCGGCGTGAGGTAGACGTTCTTGAATCCTTCGCTGAGCATGACCCCCCACGTCGCCTTGGCCGGGTCCCCCAGGCCCAGGAACTCCAGGCCTGATTGGATGGCGATGGCAACCCCGGCAATCGCGGCGGTCTGGATGATGATGGGCGCGCGGACCACCGAGAAGATGTGCCGCGCGATGATGCTCAGGTCCGACAGGCCGGAGACGCGGGCCGCGTCGACATAGAGCTCGTTGCGGACCGACTGGACGGCCGACCGGGTGAGGCGGAAGTAGGAAGGGCTGATCAGGATTCCGAAGGCGACCATGGCGATCCAAACTGACGGCCCAAAGGCTGCGCGGATGGTCAGCAGCACGATCAGGCCGGGCAGGCTCATAAGAATGCTGACCACCCAGTTCGAGACGGCTTCGAACTTGCCTGCGTAGTAGCCGGCCAGCAGGCCGGAAGGCAGGCCGATTCCGATTGCGACGGCGGCGCACAGCAACGCGGAGAGCAGCGTCAATCGTGCGCCAAACAGCAGGCGGCTCCACACGTCGCGCCCGGCACTGTCGGTACCGAGGATGTTGACGGCGTCCGGAGCCGCAAGGGTCTTGGAGATATTGGCGAAGTTCTCCTCGAACGGGGCCAGGACATCGGCGAAGGTGGCCAGCAGGGCGATGCCCAGCAGGATGGCCATCGCCAGAATGCCCAGGGGGTTCCTGAAGAGGCGTTTGAGAACCGTTGACCGGACCACGGTTCCGGTCTGGCCGGTTGCGCCGGGCGCGGGCGTCAGCGCCGATGTTTCTACGGACTCGGTCATGAGGCACGGACCTTAGGGTTGAGCCAGCCGTTTGCCAGGTCTACCAGGAGGTTGACGACAATCACGACGGCGACTGTGTACATAACGACGCCCATCACCACGGGCTGGTCGTTCTGGGCGGTCGCGGTGACAGCGAGCGGGCCCATTCCCGGGAGGGCAAAAATGGATTCGAGGATGACGACGCCCCCGAGCATGTTGACCAGTTGCAGGCTCAAGACGGTGAGGCCTGCCGGTGCGGCGCTGCGAAGGACGTGCTTGAACAGTATTTCCTTTTCCCCGATGCCACGGCTCCGGAGGGTCCGCACGTAATCGCGTTCCAGCTGCTTGATAACGGCGCTGCGGATCTGCTGCGCGCCACCGGTCACACCATTGATCAGCAGTGCGACGACCGGGAGGGTCAGGGACAACACCCAGGCGTCGGCTCCTGCACCCGGGGAGATCGTGCTCGTCGCAGGAAAGATCTGCAGCTGGATTGCCACGGCGGTGACCAGGAAGATGCCGATGACGAACCCAGGGATGGAATCTCCGATGACCGCCCCGACCTGTACCGTCCGGTCCACCCACCCCCGCTTCACCGCAGCTGCCACGCCTACCAGGGTGGCCATGATGGCGATCAGGATCATTGCCGTGAAAACCATGACCATGGTGACGGGGATCCGGGTCGAAAGGGAGGCGGCCACCGGTTCAGAGGTAAACCATGAAGACCCCAGGTCTCCGCGCAAGGTGTCAGCGATCCAGGTGCCGTAGCGGACAATAACCGGTTGGTCGAGTCCGAGCTGGGCCTCTTTCAGTGCAACCTGCTCAGGGGTGGCCTGATCTCCCAGGATGTTCCGGGCGATACTGCCGCTGGAGGCATGCAGGAGAAAGAAAGTCAGTGCCGACACCGTGACAAGGACAATCACGCCGCTGCCAAGGCGCTTAAGAATGAATGGGATCATTGCTGGTTCTCCGTCGAACTGGCGGGCGCTCACCGTGTCCGGCGGCGGCTTTCGGCGGCCGGACACGGTGGGTGGCTTGAAAGGGGTGCTACTTGGCGGGTGAGTAGTTGTAGATCGACGGAACAGCCTGCTGGATCTGCGGCGTGACGTTGACCTTGTCATTGTGGTAGTACATCTGGTTGATCCGGAACAGAGGAGCGAACCATGCTTCCTCGACGACGTACCGGTTCACTTCCTGCGCCAGCTTGGCCGAATCTCCGCCGCCCTTCTGGACGGCGTCGATCTTCGCCTGCAGTTCCGGCGTGGTGTTCTTGAAGGGGTTGTAGAAGGCCCGGGTTGAGGCAAGCTGGTTGATGGCTACCCACGGTTCGCCCTGGAACAGGGAGAAGTACATGCTGGTGTACTTCTGGGCGGCGACATCGCTGGGGAAGCTGGGACCGGACCATCCAACGGCGTTCAAACTGATTCCCACATCAGCCAACTGCTGCTTCAAGACGTTGATTTGCGTTTCGAACGCCGGTACCAGCGGAACGTCCAGGACGACTCCGGATTCGTAGCCGGCTTCCTTCAAGAGGGCCTTTGCCTTGGCGGGATCATAAGGGTACCTGTTTTCCAGTTCGTCCAGCCAGGCGCCGCTATCCTTGCCGAAGGGCTGCGACGTCGGAGTGCCTTGGCCCAGCAGGACCTGGTCCAGGATCGTCTTGCGGTCAAACGCGTAATTGATGGCCTGCCGGACGCGGACGTCCTTCAACGCAGGGTTCTTGGTGCCGTCCCGGTCGAACAGGATAAGGCCCTGCCAATCCACCTGGTTGCTTTCGAGCTTCATCCTCGCGCCCTCGGCCTGTTTGCCCGTCTTGGGGTCAAGAATCGCAGCATCCACTTGACCTGAGACGAGGGCGTTGGTGCGTGCCGTAATGTCGGTCAGAACTTTGTACGAGACCTTGCTGAACTTCTGCAGGTCCTTATTCCAGTAGCCCTCCCGGGCGTTGAATACGGCCTGGGAGTTCTTCACGGTGGAAGCTTTGTCCATCACGTAGGGCCCACTGCCCACAGACTCGGTTTTGATGGCCTCGGTTTCGAGGGCCTTGGGGCTGCCCATCAGGCCGGCTGCCTGGCTCAGGTAATACTCCAGGGCCGGATCCGGCGCCTTGAGGCCAAGCTCCACAGTGTCAGCATCCACGACCTTGGCTTCCGAGACGGAAGCCAGCTGGGACATTTGCGGACCATTCGCCTTCTTGAAGTGATCGATATTGGCTTTGGCTGCCTCAGCGTCGAACTTGGCGCCATCGCTGAAAGTAACATCCGTCCGCAGGTCAACGGTCAGGACCGTCTTGGTGTCGTTGTACTTCCACGCCGTCGCCAGCATCGGGCTGAGCTTGCCGTCCGGTTCGCGGAGCAGCAAGGAGTCGTACGCGATCTGGTAAGGCTGCAGTGCGTTACCTACGCCCGCCTGTGCGGGATCCCAGGAGGTGACGTCCTGCAGTGCGCCCAGGGTCAGGGAAGTAACGGTGGGCTTTCCGGGGGCCGCGCCCTGCGCACTGCCGCTGCTGCTGCCGCCGCAGGCGGTAAGCGCCAGTGCGGCGCTGAGAGCGACGGCAGTTGTTGCCGCCATGGGACCTAACTTCATTGTTGGCTCCTAAGAATCGTCACTGATTGCTTGTTCGGTGCCTGATCCGGCAGGGGCACAAAAGCGTGGTCTGCCCCTTCTGACAACCGGTTGTCAGGCTGGTTGCATTAACAATGGCGGCGGTGCGGCCATTCAGGAATCCAGCGATTCATCTACCTACTATTCACGAGGCGAATACCAGGAACTTGTAAAAGCTGGGCGGTGGACGCTGCGGGGTAAACCCCCGCCTGACACGAACAGGGACCTCCCCCAGCAATTTGCCGGAGGAGGCCCCTGTTCCGCGCCGCAGCGCTGTTCAGCTCAGGTATGGATGAGCGGCGCCACCCGGGGTCCGCGGAGAAGGACGGCCAGGAGCGCCCCCGCGCAGGCAACACCGAGTGCACCGAGGGCCACGCTGAGGTTTCCCAGGGCGCCGGCTGCCACCCCAATGACGATGGGGGTCAGGAACTGCCCGATGAACAGAGTCCCGGTCCAGATTCCCGTCCCGCGTCCGCGCTGCTGGTATTCGAGTCCGTTCACTGCCCAGGTCAGGAGGGTGGGCAGCAGGACACCGGTTCCCGCGCTGGCAACCACCGCTCCCGTAATGGCCAGCGGCACGTTGCCGGCGATGGAGACGAGGAACAGTCCGACGGCGGCCAGCCCGAACGCCAGTGCCAGCAGGTTTCGCGTCCCCAGCTTCGCCAGAAAGCGGAAAGAGATGGCGCCCGCTGCTGTGGCGAGGGAGGCGATGGCTGCGGCGAGGCCGATGAGCGCTGCGTCGGCAACGCCCAGGCCGGTGATGACATATGGCAGGTGCACGATGAGGGCGTAGAAAACAATCCCGCCGAATAGCGTGACGGCAGCCGGGGCGCCGATCTGCCGCCAGGGCACGGGGGTCCTGGCCGCCGGGTTGCGCTGGGTCTTGTCGGGCTCCCAGAGCTTAAAGACCATGGGGACGACAATCACTGCGCTGGCGGCGTAAAGCCAGAACGGGGTCCGCCAGCTGATGCTGCCCAAGGCGCCGCCCAGGGCAAAGAAGGCGGTCGCGGCGAGCGCGCTGACCATGGTCTGCAGCCCCAGGTACTTGTTGCGCTGCTCGCCGGCGTAGTAGTCGGTGAGGAGGGTGGTGCAACAGGTCATGATGGCGGCTTCGGCTATGCCCACGCCTACCCGGGAAAGGGCGATCGAGGCCAGGGAGCCGAGCCATAGCGGCGCCGTTCCGAACACGGCATATGCCAGCATCGCGAAGACCAGCAGCTGCTTGCGGCCCACCCGGTCCGCCACCCATCCCGCCAGGGGAGAAAACAGTGCCACGAACAGGGCGGGCAGGGTAAGCGTGAGCGGGACCAGAATGGCTACGCCGGGGGTATCGGCAAAAGCCTGGTTAAGCGTGGGCAGGACCGGTGCCAGCAGGACCGCCCCGAGGACCGGCATGCAGCTGCCGGCCACCAGGAGGGCCGCCTGCAGCCGTCCTGCCCTGGGCTGCTCCGAAGGTCCCGGCGCCCCATTCCGGGCAGCACCCGTGAGCTGAATATTCTCCATTGAATCTTCCTTAGCCTGTTCATGGTCACGGAGGGACCGGTGCCGCCTGGGCACCGAAAGTGACTTCCCTCACTGTGACGATCGTTGGGCCATCCGGGAATCACGGATTTGGCATAGCTGGTATCCACGGGACGGATGGGCAGAGCGACCCGGACAAGACCTCCCTGCCCGTCTGCCGGCCTACTCCTCCGCCGGGGCGTTCAACTCCGCCCGGGTGGGAGGGTTCGCGCCCGGACGGGACACCGTGACGGCCGCCGCCCTGGCTGCATGCTCAAGGAGTTCAGCAAGCCCTTCTGCCGGCAGGTCCCGAAGCTCCGCGCGGTTCTGGGCGCCATCCAGTTCCCGGTCCACCAGGCCGGACAACAGTGCGGCCATGAAGGAGTCGCCGGCCCCCACGGTATCCGCCACCTCCACCTTGGGGGCCGCGACTGACGCTTCCCCGGACCGGCAGACACCCCATGGCCCTTCCGCGCCCCGGGTGACCACCACCATCGCAGGGCCTTCGGAGCCGCCCAGCGCCAGCCATTTGCGCGCCGAATCCAGCACGTCCTGTCCCGGATAGAGCCATTCCAGGTCCTCATCCGAGGCCTTCACCACGTCGGCAAGCGTCACGAACTTTTCTGCCTGCCGGCGCGCGAAGTCCACATCCGTGACAATACTGGGCCGGCAGTTGGGGTCGAAGCTGATGGTGGCAGACGGGTGGGCGTATTCGACGGCGGCCAGCACCTCGGTTGCCCCGGGAGCCAGCATCGTGGCAATGGACCCCGTGTGCAGCAGGGTGGTGCCCTGCAGCATGAAGCCCAGCCGGTCAGCGATGCCCGGGAGCTCCCAGGTGAGGTCGAACGTGTAGGTGGCGGCGCCGTCGTCGTCAATCAAGGCGGTGGCCACGCTGGTAGGCAGGTCGTCCGGCGGCACCGGAAGCATCACCGAACTGGCGCGCAGGTGCACGGCCACCGAGTCCCCGTAGGCGTCCCGGCCATAACGGCCGATGAACTGCACCGGGTGGTCCAGCCGGGCCAGGCCCACCGCAACGTTGAGTGGGCTGCCGCCCACGTGGGCCTCGATGCCGGAGGCGCGCTGGACAACGTCAACAAGGCCTTCGCCGATAACTGTGAGCATGCTCATACTCTGCCAGAAACGCGACAGCGTCAGCAGTTCGTGTCAGCGAAGCAACCGGCCAACCAGTTCCCGGCACGTGAGATACGCCGCCGCCGTCACGTCAATCAGCGCGAAGTGGTCCCCCGGCACCATGACCAGCCGGGCCGGCACGGGTCCCGCCTGGCTGGCGTCAACATAGGTGGCGGACACGCTCAGGGGGACGTCTTCGTCTTCCTCGCCGTGCACGGCGTGGACGGGAATGTCCAGCGGCAGCGCCGACATGGGATCCGCGCACCGGTGCCGTTCCGGAAATTCCGACGACGGCCCGCCCAGGAAGTTGGCCACCGCACCGTTGCTGAGGTTGAACCGTTCGGCCTCGGCCAGGTTGAGGACGCCCGACTGGCTCACCACCCCGGTGAGTCGGACGCCGTCGTCAATGTTTTCCACGGGGCCGTCTTCCGCCGGCCCAGGCGCATCCAGCCGGCGCCTTCCCGCCGCCCAAACTGCCAGGTGCCCGCCGGCGGAATGGCCCAGCGCCACCACTTTGCCCAGGTCCAGCGCGTGTGGTTCTGCCAGGTCGGCCAGCTTGTCGATGCCCGCAAGGATGTCCTGGAAGGTGCCCGGCCAGCCGCCACCGTTGCCGGCACGCCGGTACTCCAGGTTCCACGCAGCCATGCCGTGCTCCGCCAGGTCCTGCGCCAGCGGTTCCCCCAGTTCGGCACCGTATGTGGAGCGCCAGTAGCCGCCGTGGATCACCACCACCACGCCGCGGTGTTTCCCACCCTCGGGAAGGTCGGGGAGGAACAGCTCGCCCCACTGGCTGCGGTCCGGCCCGTACTCATAGCGGTAGCGTCGCGTCACACTGGCCCACTTTATAGGTTGAACCCGGCAGCCGGGCCCCGGATTTCCGGCCGCCGCCCGCCTAAAAGTGGGCCAGAGGCGCGTGGTGCGTGACGCCGTGGCCTTCTGCCGTTTAGCCGCGCGCATGTCTGGGGACGCTTCCTGACATGGAAAAGCCTGAAGTGACCACGCAGGGGTCCACCGTAGAAGAATGGACGCGCGCGCTGGCGGAGTCGACGGGTTCACCGGGCGGAGGGGCGGGGACAGGGCTGATGCTCGCCGTGGCCGCTTCCCTGACGTCCATGGTGGCTGGCTACAGCGAGGACGACGGCGGGGAACCGGCACGGATACGGGCGCGGGCACGCGCACTGCGTGAGGAAGCCCTGGGCCTGGCAGATGACGATGCGTCCGCTTCCAAGGCATTCGGCGCCGCCTTCCGGCTGGAGCCCGGCCGGGAGCGTGACGAAGCGATCCGCCGCGCTTCCGTGGATGCCGCGGCAGCCTCTGCCGTCCTTGGCGAGCGGGCCATTGAGGCCATTGACGACCTCGCCTGGCTGGCAACCAAAGGCAACCGGTCCCTGGTTGCGGACGTCGTGGTCGCGTTCGGCGCCCTCCGCGCCGCTGTGGCCGGGGCACGCACCAATGTCAGCTTTGACCTGGGATCGCTCCGCTCGGCGGGTACCAGCCTTGATCAGGTCCGGGAGCAGCAGCCGGAGCTGTGGGCCGCCGTCAAGAAACTTAACGACGCCATGGACCGCATCGACGAACTGACGGCTGCGATTGACAACCGCGCCGCGCCCACCGACGCTGCCTGACTTTGTACTGCACCGGGGGCAACGGGCCGCCAAAAGCCTTCGAAACGCTTTAGGGTAACCGAAAGTTCCCTCTTATTTAGTTCCTCTATTGACTGGACTTCCCGCTTGACCTGCGCTTATGGTGGACAGCATTGCTTGCAGGAGCCATCTCTGGGGGGAGGCGTACTAAGTGAAGTCAGAGCTCGATGCTTGGGCGTTCCTCCGACCCCTTCTGCTGGCCGTAGCAGCCGTTGCATCCTGGATGGTCCTCTCAGCTGCCAGCGCATCCGCGGACTCTTCCACTTCACGTGATTCCCTTCTGGGAACCGTTGGGTCCTCACTAAGCTCAGCGACCGCCGCTGTGACCCACCAGGCGAAAGATGTCCTGGATCCGGTGGAAGCAGGACTGGGCGGTGACTGGGCGGAGGCCCCCGCCTCCACCGTCCCAACGCTCGTCACGGTCCCGTCCCTCCGCCCGGTCGTGGAGGATGCCAGCGCCCTGGCCGACCACGTTGTGCAGGCTGTTCCGGTGATCAACCAGGTAGTGCCGGGTGGCACCGTGGCGGCAGTGGTCGACCCCGTCGTTGGCACTGTGGATGGCGTCGCCGACAGTGCCCTTGGGACCGTTGTTCCCTTGGCCAGCAGAGCCCTCGAACCCCTTGACCCCGTCCTTGAGCCGATCATCAGCGCTGCGCCATTGCCCGTGACTGTCCCGGAAGTAGAGCCCGATGCGGCTCTCCCTGCGGTCACGGATGTCATCGACTCGACTGTATCCGGGGCCGCGTCGGCGGCTACTGTTCCTGCTGTTACTGAACTGCAGCAGCTGGGCGATCCGGCGGCTGCCCAGCCTGGTGAAGCGGCGGCGGACACCGCTGGGGCGGGTTCCGCCCGCGCCCTCAGCTCCAAAACCTTGCACGGCAAGGAGCCGGCCTGTGACGCCCGGATGGACTCCGAGGCGGCGCTTCCGTTGCTGTCCGAGTCCAGCCCGGAAGACGCGCCGGTACACGGCTCGTCGGATGCACTTCCCGCCACACCGGGCGCCACCACGGGCGGAAGCAGCTCGTCCAGCGGCGGTTCGGCGATGCCTGCATGGCTTAGCCCCCAGCACTTCGTAGTCCCCGCGGCCGGTACAGCCGCCGTCCAGGGCAGTCTGCTCGCCACCCCCGCGCCGGTGTCATTCGACCCCGGATCATCTCCTGACTAGTTGAGGCCTCTCCGCATCCCTCTGCGGAAACGAGCCATTTCCGGGCTAAGCAGTAGGCCCAATACAACTTTCAGGAGAACTCCAATGACGCATCGCAACATCCGCAGGTGCCTGCTCGGCACCGCTTTCGCAGGCGGCCTTTTGGCTTTTGGTGGCGTGGCTGCCACCGCAGCGGACACCACTTCCGGGGCTGACGGGCTCCTGTCCGGCACCCAGGTGGTAGCCCCCATCAACATTCCCATCAACCTCGGCGCCACCTCACTGGGCCTGCTTGGGGACTCCGCCGCGAGCGTTGAAGGCGCAGGCACGCCCGCAGCGGTACCAGCCCCGGCATCCGCCGCCTCCACCAGCGGAGCGGAGGGGATTCTCTCCGGAACCCAGATCGTCACCCCGGTCACCGTTCCGATTAACCTCGGCGCCACCTCATTGGGCCTGCTCGGCGACTCGGCCGCGGGCGTTGAGAACACCAGCGCCCCTTCACCCGCTCCGACCCCCACAGCTTCCACGAGCGGCAGCGACGGCGTCTTCTCCGGAACCCAGATCGTCGCCCCGATCAGCGCACCGGTCAACCTCGGCGCCACCTCACTGGGCCTGCTCGGCGACTCGGCCGCGGGCGTTGAGAACACCAGCGCTCCTTCACCTGCTCCGACCCCCACAGTTTCCACGAGCGGCAGCGACGGCGTCTTCTCCGGAACCCAGATCGTCGCCCCGATCACCGCACCGGTCAACCTCGGCGCTACTTCGCTGGGCCTGCTCGGCGACTCGGCTGCGAGCGCTGAAGGCGTAGGCACCCCCGGTACCGCTTCGGCGCCGGCATCTGCTCCGGCACCCGCCGCCTCCACCAGCGGAGCGGACGGGATTCTCTCCGGAACCCAGATCGTCGCACCGATCACCGTTCCGATTAACCTCGACGCCACGTCAGTAGGACTACTGGGTGACTCTGCAGCCAGCACGGAAACTAGCGCGCCCGTTGCGGCACCAGCCCCGGCACCCGCCGCCACCAGCGGCAATGACGGAATCCTCTCCGGAACGCAGGTCTTCGCACCGATCACCGTTCCAATCTCCCTGGGCGCCACCTCAGTCGGTGTCACGGGCGATACGACAGCCATGGTAGTGAACCCCCCGGTCGTCACCTCGCCGCTCGTCACTCCCCCCGTGGTTAATCCCCCGGCCGTCACCTCGCCGGTCGTCACTCCCCCGGTAGTCACCCCGCCCGTCGTCACCCCGCCCGCAGTGACCCTTCCGGTCGCGGCACTCCCGGCAAGCCAGCCTTCGGCAGGTAGCTCTGAAGTCCGCGCAGCAACTACGAACGCTGCGCCGACGTCGACGGGCTTCTCTTCCGCCCCAACCGTCCTTGCCAACACAGGCGTCGATACCGGCATGTTGATGGTGGGCCTGCTGCTCCTTGCCTTCGGAGGAGTGCTGACGCTGGTCCTTCGTCGCAAGCGGAGCTAATCAGTCCAGGGCTGTGGCCTGACTGCACGTGCAGTCAGGCCGCAGCCCGGGCATGAACGAAAGAAATTGAAACTAGGCGTGCGTCGAGCGGATTACGTCGGCGACGCTTTCCAAATGAACCCGCATGGCCTCGGCAGCCGCGTCGGGGTCATGCGCGCAGACGGCGTCGATGATCGCGAGGTGCTGGGGCAGCGAAACTGCCGGCCGCCCGGGCTGCCGGGCAAGCCGAAACTGGAAGCGCACCGCCTGGCCGCGGAGCCGATGGATTGTAGCGGCCGCCGTTTGCTGTGCGCTGATCTCGATGACCCTGGCGTGCAGGATCTGGTTGCACTCCGAATAGGAGTCCCGGTCGCCACGCTCCACGGCATCCTTCATACACCGGGCGAGCTCCTGAAGCTCGGCGGCCTCGTCATCGCTGATCCGCTCGGCCGCTTTCCGGGCACATAAAGCCTCAAGGGCAGCACGGACCTCGGTGATCTCCACGGCTTCCTCCACGGAAACCGCGCGTACCCGGGCACCCCGGTTTTGAACCCGCTCCACCAGACCTTCCACGGTCAATTCCGCCAAGGCCGCGCGGATGTTTCCCCTGCTGGCCCCATATTCGGCGGCAAGGTCCGCTTCCACCAAGCGCTGGTTCGGCACGAGGTCCCCGGCCACGATGGCAGACCTCAGCACACCCACCAGTTCAGCAACCGTGAGGGAGCGGCCCGTGATGCCTTCGACGGTTTCCATGCCTTGCCACCTCCATGCCCCTGTTCAGAGCAAGCAATATTGTCAACAACTTTGTACCAGCCTACTTGGCCTTCTCCATCCGGAAGCGGGCGAAGTCGAACCAAACGTAAACATAAATGTACAAGAAATTGTTGACAATCCTGAATGTAACTTGGTTCACTTGAGGCGACGGCGTCGTTTCCGAGGGCGCCCTCCCACATCACCAAAGGACAAACCATGGATGAGGGCATTCCCCTGGCGGCCAGCACGGGCAGCGTTAGCGCACTGGCCCCGGACACCAGCTCCGAACCAGGCGATGGCAAGCACCGGGCAGCCGGACAGACCCCGGTACCGTGCTGGTTCATGCGCGGCGGGACGTCAAAGGGTCCGTTCTTCCGGGGCGCCGATCTCCCCGCTGACATACCCGCACGGGACGCAGTGCTGTTGGCGGCAATGGGATCACCGGACCCCCGGCAGATTGACGGGCTGGGCGGCGCCCACCCGTTGACCAGCAAGGCCGGGATAGTTTCCACCAGCGGCCGGGAAGGCGTGGACCTGGAGTTCCTGTTCGCCCAGCTGCAGCCCGCTGGCGGGACCGTAGACACCACCCCCAACTGCGGGAACATGCTGGCGGCCGCGCTCCCCTTCGCAATTGAGTCCGGACTTCTAACGCCCGACGGCGACACCACCACTGCCCGCGTCCTCACCTTGAACACGGGCATGGTGGCCGAGATTACGGTCCAGACACCCTTGGGAACGGCAGGACGGTACGTCGAATACGCCGGGGACGCCCGGATCGACGGCGTCCCCGGTACAGCCGCACCGGTGACCATTAACTTCCTGGACACTGCGGGTTCGGTCTGCGACTCGCTGCTGCCCACCGGCAACGTTCGCGACACCGTCGACGTCGCCGGGGTGGGCCCGGTGGACGTGACCTGCATCGACAACGGACAACCGCTGGTGATCATCAACGCCGGTGACCTGGGGCGCACGGGGCGGGAGTCCGCCGTCGACCTTAACAAGGACGCCGAGCTCAAGGCCCGCCTTGAGGATCTGCGTCTGACATGCGGAAAACTCATGGGCCTCGGGGACGTAAGGGACAAGAATTACCCGAAAATGACGCTGGTTTCGCCTCCCGCTGCGGGTAGTGCAGTCAACACCCGCAGTTTCATCCCGCACGTCTGCCACGAATCCATCGGGGTGCTCGCTGCCGTCACCGCCGCGACCGCCGCAATCCTCAAGGGAACCGTGGCACATGACGTGGCCGTCCTCCCGGAAGGCGCAGCGCCCACGGTCTCCGTGGAACACCCCAGCGGCGAATTCACCGTCCAGCTCGGCCTGGACGCCGAAAACCCCACCAAGGTGGTCAAGTCAGCACTGATCCGCACCGCCCGGCTTCTCATGGCAGGCGCCGTCATGGTTCCCGCACACCTCTCTTTCCAGGAGCACACACTGTGATTATCGATATCCACGGCCACTACACCACGGCCCCCGCCGCCCTGGGCCAGTGGCGGGACCGGCAGGTCGCCGCGCTGCAGGACCCCACCCTGGCACCGTCCCCGGCTGACCTGTTGATCTCCGACGACGAACTGCGGGAAAGCATCGAAGCGAACCAGTTGCGGCTCATGGACGAGCGCGGCATCGACCTCACGGTGTTCTCACCCCGGGCGTCCTTCATGGCCCACCACGTCGGCTCGCTCGAGACCTCCGCCGAGTGGGCTGCGATCTGCAACGAGCTTTGCCACCGGGTCAGCCAGCTCTACCCGGACCGGTTCGTCCCGGCCGCCATGCTTCCCCAGTCCCCCGGCGTTGACCCCGCCACCTGCATCCCCGAACTGACCCGCTGCGTGGAGGAATACGGCGCCGTGGCGCTGAACCTGAACCCGGACCCGTCCGGCGGGCACTGGACCGCTCCCCCGCTGACCGACCGATACTGGTACCCGATCTACGAAAAGATGGTCGAGTACGACATTCCCGCCATGGTCCACGTCAGCACCAGCGTCAACCCGGCCTTCCACACCACCGGCGCGCACTATCTCAACGCGGACACCACGGCATTCATGCAACTCATCCAAGGCGACCTGTTCGCAGATTTCCCCACCCTGAAACTGGTCATCCCGCACGGCGGCGGGGCAGTCCCCTACCACTGGGGACGCTTCCGGGGACTGGCCATGGCGCTGGGAAAGCCCGCCCTGGAGGAGCACCTGCTGGGCAACGTCTTCTTCGACACCTGCGTCTACCACCAGCCGGGCATTGACCTGCTCCTGGACGTCATTCCCACCAGGAACATCCTGTTCGCGTCCGAAATGATCGGCGCCGTCCGCGACATCGACCCCTGCACCGGACACAACTTCGACGACACGCACCGCTACATTGACGCGGCGGGGTTGAACGAAGCAGACCAGGCGGCCATCCAGGAACACAACGCCCGAACCGTCTACCCCCGCCTCAACGCCCTGCTTAAGCAGCAGGGGCGCTAACAGCCAGGAGAAAAAATATGCAGGAACTAGGCGTTGTCCACACATCAATCACCCGCGCAGCAGAGCAGGACGTCAAAGCCCTCTCGGAGTTCGGCGTCCCAACCATCCATGAAGCCATGGGCCGCCTGGGCCTCATGCGCCCCTACATCCGCCCCGTCTACGCCGGGGCCAGCATGTGCGGCACGGCCGTCACCGTGCTGCTCCAGCCCGGAGACAACTGGATGATGCACGTTGCCGCCGAACAGGTCCAGCCCGGCGACGTCGTCGTCGCAGCCTGCACCACCGAAAGTGAAGACGGCTTCTTCGGCGACCTGCTCGCCACCTCACTCAAAGCCCGCGGCGCCCGGGGGCTGATCATCGACGGCGGCTGCCGCGACGTCGCCACCCTCCAGGACATGGATTTCCCCGTCTTCAGCCGCGCCATCAACTCCAAGGGCACCGTTAAGGCCACCCTCGGATCCGTGAACATCCCGGTTATCTGCGCCAACGCACTGGTCAACCCGGGCGACGTGGTGATTGCGGACGTCGACGGCGTTGTAGTGGTTCCGGCCGCCCGTGCTGCGGAAGTAGCGGAAGCGGCCCGTAAACGCGAGGACAACGAAGATGCGAAACGCCTCCGCTTTGCCAACGGAGAACTCGGCCTGGACATCTACAACATGCGCGGACCGCTCGAAGCTGCCGGACTGCGGTATGTCGACTAACGCGGACTCAACCACCCAAACGGACCAACCCGCAGCCGGGCAAAGGAACACTATGGACACCACATTCACCAAGACACCGGGGTGGCTCGACTGGTACAGCAACCCGTCCACGCCCCGCTTCACGCTTCCGGCCGGCGCGGTAGACGCCCACTGCCACGTCTTCGGGCCCGGAGCCGAGTTCCCTTTCGCGCCCGAACGCAAATACACTCCGTGTGACGCCGGCAAGGACCAACTTTTCGCCCTGCGCGACCACCTGGGCATCAGCCGCAACGTCATCGTCCAGGCCACCTGCCACGGCGCAGACAACAGCGCCATGGTGGACGCGGTCCAGGCCGCCGGTGGCCGCGCCCGTGGCGTGGCCACCGTCCGCCCGGACATCAGCGATGCCGAGCTCCGGCGACTCGACGCTGCCGGCGTGCGCGGTGTCCGGTTCAACTTCCTGAAAAGGCTGGTCAACGCGGCGCCCCAGGAGGAGCTGGCGGAAATCGCCCGCCGGATCGCCCCGCTGGGCTGGCACGTGGTCATCTACTTCGAAGGACAGGACCTGGAAGGCCTGGAAGGTTTCTTCGGGTCCCTGCCCACACCGCTGGTGATCGACCACATGGGCCGGCCGGACGTGACCAAGCCGGTGACCGGCCCTGAGTTCAGCCGGTTCCTGCGGTTCGTGAAGAACAACGACGTCTGGGTCAAGGTCAGCTGCCCCGAGCGGCTCAGCGTCTCGGGGCCGCCGGCCCTGGAAGGGGAAGCCGAGCCATACCGTGACGTCGTCTCGTTCGGCCGCACCGTCGTCGAACAATTCCCGGACCGCGTGCTGTGGGGAACCGACTGGCCCCATCCCAACCTCACCGGCCATATGCCTGATGACGGGCTGCTGGTGGACTACATCCCGCACGTGGCCCCCACAGCTGAACTGCAGCAGAAACTGCTGGTCAGCAACCCCATGAAGCTCTACTGGCCCGGCGAAAACGCCTAACCGGCCGCTCCGACTCCCCTGACCTTTTGCCCCAAGGATTCCAATGATGCATTCCAACGCCGCCAACCGGCTGGACCGGTTGCCCATTTCCAAATTCCACAAGATCGCCCTGGTGGCCGTCTCGTTTGCCTATTTCTTCGAGTTCGCCGATATCAACAGCTTCGCCACAACCGTTCCGAAGCTGATCAAGCTGTGGGGCGTCACCGTCAACCAGGTGGCGTACGTGACCTCCGCCTCCTTTGTGGGCATGTTCTTCGGATCGCTCATCGCCAGCTGGATGGCCGACCGGTGGGGACGCAAGAACGCCCTGGTCATCACCACGCTCTGGTACGCAGCGTTTTCCCTGGTCGCTGCCTTTTCCTGGGACATCGTGTCGCTTGGCCTCTTCCGCATCCTGACCTCGGCCGGCCTCTCCGCGATGACAGTCGTTGCCGTGATCTACGTCAACGAACTGTTCCCCGCGGCCAAGCGCGGCAAGTACCAGGCGTACGCGATCGTCATCGGCATCTGCGGCACGCCGGCCACCAACCTCATCGCCAGCCTGGTGGTTCCCTTGTCGGACTGGACCTGGCGCCTGGTCTATGTGTGGGGCGCTCTGGGCATCCTCTTCATCCTGTTCACCAAGCGGCTGAAGGAATCCCCGCGCTGGTACGAGAACAAGGGCGATTACGCGAAAGCTGACGCCATCCTGAAAGAGATTGAAGCAACGGTCAGCGCAGAGAAGGGTGCACTTCCCGAGCCTGCAGCACCGGTCGAGACCCCCAAAGCCGCCAAGGCACCCCTGACGCTCCTGCTGCAGAAAAAGTACCTTGCGCCCACCGCCCTGCTGACTATCCTCTGGGTCACCCAGACCATCGGTTTCTTTGGCTACTCCAGCTGGGCACCGACCCTCCTGTCCAAGGAAGGCTTCAGCGTTGAGAACTCCATCTTCTACGTGGCGCTGACCACCGTCGGCGCACCGCTTGGCTCCTACCTCGCCTCCCTTGTCACCGACCGGTTCGAGCGGAAATGGTGCCTGGTGGCCTTTGGCAGCGTCATCGCCGTGTGCGGCCTGCTGTACGGGCTCACATTCAACCCTGTACTCATCGTCCTGTTCGGCTTCCTGGTCAACATGTTCGAGCGCGGCTACACCGCACTGGCCTACGCCTACTCCCCCGAACTCTTCGACACCAACGGGCGCTCCATGGGCACCGGCGTATCGTACGGCCTGGGCCGCCTGTCGAACGCCGCCGGCCCGCTGATCATCGCGGCCCTCTACAACGGCAGCGGCTATCAGAGCGTCTTCTTCTTCATCGCCGGCACATGGATGTTCGGCGCAGTCGCTCTGGCCATCTTCGGCCCCGCCACCCGGAAGGCCCGCCTGTTTGCCGCAACCGGCGCCAACCCTGCAGCCGGCCCGGTGGACGGAAGCGCCGCCGCCAGCACACGCAAGGGAGTGTCTCAGCAGTAGCGTAGGGGCCAACACTAAGAATCAGGGAGGGCCGCGCATGGCACGCGTTTTCATCACCGGATCCGCGGACGGGCTGGGTCTCGCGACGGCGGACACGCTGCTCCGGGACGGCCACGAGGTGATCGTGCACGCCCGGTCTTCCCGGCGGCGCCCCGCGGTCCAGCATCTGCTGGACCGCGGGGCGCAATGCCTTATCGGGGACCTCGCCGTCGCAGAGGAAGTCCGGCAGATAGCGGACCAGGCAAACGCAATTGGCGATATCGACGCCGTGATCCACAACGCCGGCGTGCTCAACGGCGCCGCGCTGCTTCCCGTGAACGTGGTGGCCCCGTACCTGCTGACCGCCCTCATCCCCGGCCCCCGCAGGCTCATCTACCTCAGCAGCGGCATGCACCGCGGCGGGGGCACCGGCCTTGACAACCTGGACTGGGCGGGACGGACGACGACGGCCTCCTACTCCACAACGAAGCTGCACGTCACTGCCCTGTCGGCGGCGCTGGCCCGCCTGGTGCCGCACGTCGCCAGCAACGCCGTCGACCCCGGCTGGGTGCCCACCCGGATGGGCGGGCGGTCAGCTCCGGATGACCTGGAACTGGGGCACCGGACCCAGGAGTGGCTGGCCACCAGTGATGATCCCGAGGCCCTGGCCAGTGGCGGCTACTGGTACCACCAGCACCGGCAAACGCCGCATCCTGCGGCCAACGACCCCAAGTACCAGGACGCCCTCCTGGCGCAGCTCGCGGACTACACCGGCGTCACACTCTAGATCTCATCGATTGCTGAGTACTTGTCGTTTTCGGGCCCGAAAACGACAAGTGCGGAGCAATCGATTGGGGGTCAGGACGTACGCAGGCGGCGCTCGACGTCGGCCGTGTCCGGGTACGCCGCCTGCGTCCCTTTGCGGGTGGTGGCCAGGGCCGCGGCAACGGAAGCGAAGGCTGCGGCATCGGCGAGCGCGTCGCCCGCGGCCAGCCGCACCGCCACCGCTCCGGTAAAAGCGTCCCCCGCGCCGGTGGTGTCCACTGCAGCAACCCGGGCGGGCGCCACGAATGCCACGCGGGAGCCGGAAGAGGGCAGCGAATCCAGCACCACGGACCCCTGCGAACCCAAAGTCACCAGGACCTGCGGGATCCCATGGGCCGCAAACCGCTCCCGCACCGCATCCCACTCGCCGGCAGGTGCCCCGGCGCCGGGAACCGAGGAACCCAGGAACAGCGCGGCCTCGTGCGCGTTGACCAGCAGCACGTCCGTCAGCTGGGCCAGGGCCGCGGGGATTTCCGCGTACGGCGAGAGGTTCAGCAGGACTGTTGCTCCGCCGTCGTGCCCTGCCTGGGCGGCAGCCAGCACGGTGTCCATGCTGACCTCGAGGCAGAGGCTCACCACGGCGGCCTGCTCCAGGACGTCGGAAGCCCCGGCCACGTCGGCAGGGGACAGGGTGCCGTTGGCGCCGGCGGAGATGATGATGTTGTTTTCGCCGTGCGCGTCCACGGCGATCACCGCAACGCCGGTAGGCTCGCTGGACGTGCGCACATGACTGACGTCCACGCCCGCTCCGGCCACCGAGGCTTCGAGCATGGCGCCGTTGGCGTCCTCCCCCACGGCACCTACCAGGCTGACGCGCCCGCCCAGCCGTCCTGCGGCGACGGCCTGGTTGGCGCTCTTGCCGCCGGGGTTCACGACGAACCCATTGCCGTGAACCGTCTCGCCGGGCTGCGGGAGCCTTTCGCAGTAGATGGTGAGGTCTGCGTTGAGGGAGCCGACGACGACGATCCGGCCGGTGTTTTCAGCCGCGGCACTCATGCTGCCACCTCAGCCTCTACCGGCTTGGGGATCAGGAGTGACGCCGCGAACGCGGCGACGGTCAGGGCCAGGCCGACGACCACGACGGTCAGGTAGGAGGCCGTCGCGTCGCCGAGTGACGACGTCGCCACCAGCACGGCCGGCAGGATGAGGAAGCTCAGGCCCGCGCCCAGGTTGAAGGCGCCGGCGTTCATGCCGGGCAGGAAGCCGGGGTTGCCGGCGGGCGAGAGGACAACGCCGAGTCCGTTGAGCATGATGTTGACCGTACCGGCGTACATGATGCCCAGCAAGACCGTGCCGGCGATCATCAGCGGCAGGCTGTGCAGGCCGAGGAACGCGATGATGGCGAGCGCCGCGATGCTGCCCAGCAGCCCGATCCGCAGCACCCTGGTGTATCCGAGCACCGGTGCCAGCCTGCCGCTCAGCGGGCCCACCAGCCAGCCCAGCAGGGCGTACGGGGTGAGGATGATCAGCGACATTTCCGTGGGGCCCATGCCGAAGCCGGGGTCGGCGGCCTGGACGTAGGCGGGAACGATGCCGTTGATCACGGCAAAGATGCCGGTCATGGTGAGCGTGGTGGTGAGCAGCGGCGCCCAGGTGGAGCGCTGGCGCAGGTGCACGGTTTCCACCATCGGCTGGGCGGCGCGCTGTTCGGTGCGCCAGAAGGCAAAGAACGCGACGGCGGCAACCAGCACGAGGGCCAGGCTCAGCATCAGCGTGGCTGATGAGAAGCCGGCCACCAGCTTGGAGCCTTCATTCAGGGCGGTCAGCAGGGCGCCCACGGCAACGACGATAAAGAACACGCCCAGCCAGTCCATCCGGGTTCCCGCGGCAGGCTTGCTCTCGTTGGCAAGGAACAAAATAAGGGCGGTGGCGGCGGCGGCCAGGACCACCATCAGCCAGAAGATGCTGCGGAACCCGAAGTGCTCGGCGAAGTAGCCGCCCACAAAGGAGTCGACGCCGGCCACGCCGCCGTTGACGGCGGTGATGAGGCCCATCAGTGTCCCGTATTTGCGCGGGTTGCTGACGGCGGAGCGCAGCATGATCAGGCAGAGCGGCACGGTGGGCCCGCTGACGCCCTGGATGATGCGGCCCACGAAGAGCCAGGTGATGTCCGGGGCCAGGGCTGCGATGACGGAGCCCACGGCCATGAGCACCATCATGCCCACCAGGACCTTCTTGCGGCCCACGATGTCGCTCAGGCGCGGCAGGAACAGGGAGAACAGCGCGGCGGCGGTGAAGAACCAGGTCTGGGAGAGACCGATGACGGCCTGGTCGGTCTTCAGTTCCTCGCCCATGGTCACCAGCGCGGGGCTGAGCATGGAGGCGTTGAGCTGGAAGGCCACGCAGGCTGCCAGCAGAGCGGTCATGAGGGCGGCGATGTTGCCGCGGCCGGTCTTGGTTTCGGCCATGGTTGCGGTAGCCATTTACTTGACCCCTCCGGCGGTGAGGCGGGCACTTTGCGGGCGTACGACGTCGGACGCGCTGCCGTTGGTGGGCGCCGCGCCTTCGCTGCGTTCGCCGTCGTCCGCGTTGCTGTTGGTGCCCGGCTCGCCGATGCGTTCCAGCGCGTCGGTGACCAGGTCCCAGAAGCGTGCGTGGTCCAGGTCCACGGCCACGCTGGTGTGGCAGTCGGCGGGGGCGGGGGAGCGGAAGTCCGCCACCGTCATGCCCAGGGTGAGGGTGCCCTGCAGTTCGATGTTGACCGGAACCTTGCGGGTGCTGACGATGCTGGGGTCGATCACGTAGGCCACGGCGCAGGGATCGTGGACGGGCGGATAGTCGAAGCCCTGCGCGTCCTTGTAGGTGTGGGCGAAGAAGTCCATCAGCTCGGTGACGAACCTGGCCGGCGTGGTGCCGATCGCGGCGATCTTTTCCACGACGTCCGGGGTGGCCAGCGCCTGGTGGGTGAGGTCCAGGCCCACCATCACCACGGGCCACTTCTCGTTGAAGACGATGTGCGCGGCCTCGGGGTCGATGATGATGTTGAACTCTGCCACGGCGCTCCAGTTGCCCACGTGGTAGCCGCCGCCCATGAGGACAACTTCCT
This sequence comes from Arthrobacter sp. B1I2, assembly GCF_030816485.1. Classification (NCBI taxonomy): domain Bacteria; kingdom Bacillati; phylum Actinomycetota; class Actinomycetes; order Micrococcales; family Micrococcaceae; genus Arthrobacter; species Arthrobacter sp. B1I2. Next base: position 921,521 of record NZ_JAUSYC010000001.1, read on the forward strand.
TGACGCGTTCCACGATGCGCGGTTCCTTGCGGGCGGCCATGGCGATGTTGGTCAGGCCTGCGGTGGGCACCAGCGTGACGGTGCCGGGCTCGTGCGCCATGACGGTGTCGATGATGAGGTCGACGGCGTGGCGCGGGTCCAGCTCGATGGCGGACTCGGGGAGGGCGGGGCCGTCCATGCCGGACTCGCCGTGGATGTCCGGCGCGGTTTCGATGCTGCGGACCAGCGGCCGCGGGCAGCCGGCGGCGAAGGGAACACCGGTGATGCCGGCGATGGTGCCAACGGCCAGGGCGTTGCGGGTGACTTTTTCGAGGGTCTGGTTGCCCACCACCGTGGTCACGGCCAGCAGTTCGATGTCCGGGTTGCCGTGGGCGAGCAGCAGCGCCACGGCGTCGTCGTGGCCGGGGTCGCAGTCCAGGATGATCTTCCGGGGCTGGCCCTTCGGGGGCCGGGGGTTTGGTTCCACGATGGTTCTCCACGTCATTGGGGCCTGCCGGTGCACCAGGGTTTCAGTATTCCGGGAGTGATCATGGCAGGCTTTTGTGGCGTACGTCAAACGCTTAACGCAAGGCCCGCGTTTGCCCACGTCAAACGCTTGACGCCTTGTCCGGTCTCGGTCCTCCCGGAAACTACTAGGATCGAAGCATGAACTCCGGGGAACAGGTGCAGCATCGGGGCCGTCCCCGGCGGGTAACGGCGGCCATGGTCGCCGCCCGGGCAGGGGTCTCGGTGGCGACGGTGTCCCTGGTGGCCAACGGCAAGACGGCCGGACGCGTGTCCGAGGACAATATTTCCCGCGTGCAGGAGGCCATCGCCGAGCTCGGGTACGTGGTGGACGGGATCGGCAGTTCCCTGGCCCGTGGCGTCAGTTCCATCGTGATCCTGGTGGCGCCGGATATCTCCAACCCGTTCTTCGCCAAGGTGATCGGCGGCGTCCGGGAATCACTGGGACCCAACTACCAGCTCCTGCTCTCCGTCACGGATTCAGGTGAATTTCCCAAGGCCGCTGACATCCGGAAGCTGATGTCCCTGCGGCCGGCGGGGCTGTTGGTTGATGCCCCGAACGCCGGCTTCCTGTCCGACCTCTCGGTATCAGGGCCGCTGGTGTTGCTGGACGCGCCCGGCCTGGAGACGCTTGCCCCGGCCGTGAACCTGGACGTTGCCCAGGGCGCCCGGGAACTGGCCGCCCACCTCGCCGACGCCGGCCACCGGCGCGTGGCCTACCTGGACAGCGTGACCGGCACCGCGACCTTCACTATCCGCCGCGACGCCTTCCTGGCGGCGGCGTCGGCCCGGGGCATGACGGTTGATCCGGGCGATATGCCCGGCACCACCATCGACGTCGGTGAAGCGGCGGCTGCGTTTGCCGCAGCTTGGCCGGGCTGGCAGCGCGCGGGCGTCACCGCCGTCGTCTGCGCCACGGATACCCACGCCTACGGTGTGCTGCAGGAAGCCAGGGTGGCCGGGATCAAAATTCCCGGGGAGCTGGCCGTGGCCGGCTTCGACGACCTGCCCTATTCGGCCACCAGCAGCCCGGGCCTGACCAGCGTCCATTTGCCGGCCGACCAGCTGGGGCTGAAGGCGGGCGAGCAGTTGCGCCGCCTGATGGAGGGCCGGCCGCTGGAGCAGGAAGAGCTCATCCTGGAGAGCTCCCTGGTGGTGCGCGGGTCCACGTCGGCCGCCGAAACGTAGGGGCATGCGAAGGCCTGCTGTCGGGGGCCCGCCGTAAGCTGGGACCATGCCGAGTAACTGGGAAAGTCTGGACGCGCCGCTGCGTGAGTCGGTGGAGCACAACGTAGAGATCTATGAGCGCGTCCGCCCTGCCCTGAAGCTCGTCACCCGGGACGTCCTGCTCACCCTCCGGGACATGCTCAAAGACACCGAGGTGACGCCGCTTTTCGTCAGCGGACGCACCAAAACGGTGGAGTCCTTCAAGGAGAAGATTTCCCGGACGGAAGAGCCACTGGAACCCGGCGGCCCGCGGCTGCTCAAATTCCCGGATCCGTTCCGAACCCTCAATGACATGGTGGGGATTCGGGTGATCACCAAGCTACCGGCGGAAAATGCCTTGGTGGCCAACATCATCAAGCGGCAGCGGCAGCTTTTTGACTGCCGCGGGGACCGGGAGAAGGACATCGGTTCCATCGAGTCGGGCACCTACGGCTACTCCAGCCGGCACCTGATCCTGCGGACTATCCAGAACGAGGCCGTCAAGGAGTACCAGCAGGTCTTCAACCCGGACGCCGTGCCCAATGGCAGTTACTTCTTCGAATGCCAGATCCGCACCATCTTCGCCCATGCCTGGAGCGAGATCGAGCACGACATCCGATTCAAGGCCGAAGACCCACGCGCGTGGACGCCGCACTTCGACCGCCAGTTCACGGCCACCGCCGCCATGCTGGAAACGGTGGAAACGGCGTTTGCCGACCTGCACGAACGGTACGAGGAGGTCCGCAGCTTCTGGGACATGGACGGGGAGGGCGCGGCGCCTCTCACACCAAACCGGGTCCGCGATGTGTGGCGCACCCTGCTCCCGCACGTGGACCGCAAGGTGGACGACGACTGGGGCTGGGCTGCCGAACTCCTCGCCGCCCACGGGCTGAACCAGACCATGCAGCTGGCCGGGCTGCTCAGCGCCAACCGCATCACCGAGGTCCGCAGGGCCCTGGACCACCGCTACTCCCCCGGCCCCGACCGGCTGATGGACGACCTCCTGCTGTGGCAGTACGGCACCAAGCACATCGACCTCACCGCAGAACCCGCCGACGCTGTCCCGCACCCGCGGCGCGACAGCCTGATGCGGCGGCTGCGGCAGATCGAGCGGTACCGGCTGACGACGAAGTAGGGGTTGCACCTTCTCTTCTATTTGCTGGACTCAGCTTTGGAAGAAGCTGCTCAGCCTTCGCACTCCACGCAGTAGGCGTGGCCGTTGCTCTCCCGCGCCAACTGGGACCGATGCCGGACCAGGAAACAGGAATAGCAGGTGAACTCGTCTGCGGCCTGGGGAATCACCTGCACGATGAGCTCATCGGAGATGATTTCGCCACCAGGTATCAGCCCTTCATCGAGGGCATCGGCCCCGTCCAGCTCGGTGACGACGCTGCGGGCATCAGGGGCGTTCGCGGACTGCAAATCCTCCAGTGAACGATCCTGGGATTCCTTGACATCGGAACGGACTTCGTCATAGTCGGCTGCCACGTAGGTGCTTCTTCCTTCAATCGTCGCTCTGATGCTCATTCCGGACGAGACTGTAACGTACGCGGTTGCCCGGTTGTTCCTCAAAAGGTATGCCAGCGATAACAGGACGCTTAGTTAGACAAGTGGCAGCGCTTCACGCGTCGCAGGTATATGAATGCGTCAAGACTTATTAGGTACTCCGCACTTAGAAGCACTGTCCTAGTCAAGCTGCCGCAAACCTCGTATTGCCGCCCTCCCGAAGTCTTCTTTTGACCGATCTCTTGCCCGCTCCCACTGCTGGCACATAGGCTCATAGTGTGAGTGGCGGGGACGGCAATCCGAAAAGCGGATCCGGCCCGCGACCCGTGAAGGAAACAAGCATGGCAACAGGTACAGTCAAGTGGTTCAACGCCGAAAAGGGCTTTGGTTTCATCGCCCCCGACGACGGAAGCGCTGACGTGTTCGCACACTTTTCGGCAATCGCTTCCAGCGGTTACCGCTCCCTCGACGAGAACCAGAAGGTTCAGTTTGACATCACCCAGGGCCCTAAGGGTCCGCAGGCTGAGAACATCCAGCCGCTCTAAGCGGTTGTTAGGAAGCTGGCCGGCACATGCTGGCCAGCTTCTTTTTGTTCGCTCCATGCCAAGCCTGCCTCATGATTCACATCGCGTCCTCATAGGTCGGCAGGCGCACAGGTCATACTGGAAGGATCCAGGATTCTCTATTTCCCGTGGATAGTATCTGGGACAGGACGCCACCCTACGCGAGGGTCAGTGAGGACGTGATCGAAGGAGTTGCCGCGGTAATCGGCCGGAACAATGTCACAATATTGGGCCGGGATGATGGGCCTGTGATGATGTTTGCCCACGGTTTTGGCTGCGACCAGGCTATGTGGCGGAAGCTGCTGCCCTATTTCGTTGATGATTACCGGTTGGTGCTTTTTGATCATGTCGGTGCAGGACACTCCGACATCAGCGCCTACGACTGGGAGAAGTACGGGTCCCTGGATGGGTACGCGTCGGACCTGCTGGAGATTTGCGTCGCCCTTGAACTTGAGGACGTCATCCTGGTGGGCCACAGTGTCAGCACGATGATCGCCGTGATCGCCGCAGTGCAGGACCCCAACCGTTTCTCCCACCTGGTCCTGCTTGCTCCTTCACCCCGTCATACCGATGACCCGTACGACGGCTACGTGGGCGGGTTTTCGCGGGAAGACATCGAGGCCCTGCTGGCATCTTTGGACAGCAACTATTTCGCCTGGGCCGCGGCCTTGGCGCCCATAGTTATGGGCAATCCGCAGGAGCCGGAATTAGCGGAGGACCTGCGTGTCAGCTTCTGCCGGACAAATCCGTCCATCGCAAGGCACTTCGCCGGGGTAACTTTTTTCTCCGACACCCGACCTGAGCTGAAAAAGTTGCGCACCAACTGCCTGATTCTGCAGTGCTCCGACGACCGGCTTGCACCGCCGGAAGTGGGCGCCTACCTGCACAAGAATCTGGAACACAGCACCCTGATGCAGCTTCAGGCCACCGGGCACTGCCCCCACCTCAGCGCTCCGGAGGAAACGGCCCGGGCGATTATGCACTACCTCGACAGCCGCTCGTGACAGGCGACGTCAGCCCCTCCCCCGCTCGACTTTGAAGCCTTCTTTCATCAAGCACCCTGCGGATGCCTGGTAGCACTCACTGACCTACCACTACGAGGGGGTGACCTCTCCCCCGGCGCAGCTTGCAGCTTGACGAAAGGTCTATATCGGCCTTTCGAAACTGGCGGGGAGTGCCGGAGGAAGGGGCTGTTTTACGGCATTCGTCCGTGGCGTTTTCCCGAAGTCGGAGGCGCGTTGCTTCGATCGGCTGACGGCCCATGATGCCCGGGACCGGACAGCTGCCGTCCACGTTGCATCGGGCGATTTCCTGTCATGCTCAATCCTGCCCTGCTGGCTTCTGTCGCCCTTGACTCATTTACTGATTACACTCATAATTGATTTCACTCAATATGAAAGAGAGTTTCGGTATGAAAGCTTTCGTCATCACCAAGTACAAGGCCGACGTGCAGGTGGCCGAGGTTCCCGAGCCGGTCATCGGGGATCAAGATGTCCTGGTCCGGGTGGAAGCGGCCGGGCTCAACCAGCTGGACGAGAAAATCCGCATGGGCGAGTTCAAGCAGATCCTCCCCTACCCGTTGCCGCTTATCCTCGGTAATGACCTGGCCGGAACAGTCCTCAGCGTCGGGGCGAAAGTGCGCGGCTTCAAGGCGGGCGACGAAGTTTTCGCCAGGCCGGACAAGACCCGCATCGGCACCTTCGCCGAACGCATCGCCGTGGCAGAGGCGGATCTGGCGACCAAGCCCGCGTCAGTCACCATGGCCGAGGCAGGCTCCCTTCCGCTGGTTGCCTTGACGGCATGGCAGGCCCTGGTGGAGCACGGAAAGGTGCAGCCGGGGCAGAAGGTCCTCATCCATGCGGGTGCCGGCGGAGTAGGTTCCATCGCAATTCAACTGGCAAAGCATCTTGGAGCGACGGTAGCGACCACCGCCAGCGCCGCCAACGCGGAATTCGTCCGCGGACTCGGCGCTGACACCGTCATCGACTACCGGGACGAAGACTTTGAACAGATCCTCAGCGGCTATGATTTGGTCCTCGACAGCGTCGGCGGGCGGAACCTGGAGAAATCCCTCCGCATCCTCAAGCCTGGCGGCAAGGCGATTGGAATCGCAGGACCTCCGGACCCCGTCTTCGCCAGGGAGTCCGGCCTCAATCCGGTACTCCGCCTTGCCATCGCCGGCCTGAGCCGCAGCATCCGCGGCCAGGCCCGCCGGCTCGGCGTGCACTACGAATTCCTGTTCATGCGTGCCAGCGGCAAGCAACTGGGCCACGTCGCAAGGCTCGTCGACGACGGCGTGCTGCGGCCCGTCGTCGGACGCATCACCCCGTTCGCGCAGACTCCGGAGGCCCTGCAGGCACTGGGACATGGAGGATTGCGCGGCAAGGCCGTCATCATCAATCCCCCGGACAACGCCGCCGCCACAGCCACCACGGAACTTGCCGGTCAGCGTAGGCTCGGCGAGTGGGCATGAGCGCCGCCAGCAATGCCCCCGCATCCTCCTATGCCGAGGCACCCACCCGCAACATCGCCGTCGGTGGCGTCAGCTATGCCTACCGTGAGCTGGGGCCCCAGGGCGGGGTTCCGGTGGTCTTCTTCCTCCACCTCGCCGGGAATTTGGACAACTGGGACCCCCGGATCATCGACCCCATCGCCAAGGAACGCCGCGTCATCACCTTCGACAACCGCGGGCTCGGCGCCACCACCGGTGCGGTGCCCAACAGCATCGAGGCCATGGCCGACGATGCCGCCAGCTTCATCCGCTCCCTTGGCCTCGAAAAGGTGGATATCTTCGCCTTCTCCCTTGGCGGCATGGTGGCCCAGGCCCTGATCGGGAAGCACCCCGAACTGGTCCGGAAACTCATCCTTGCCGGCACCGGCCCCCGAGGCGGCAAAGGCATGGACAAGATCGCACGGGTCACGTACCTCGATATAGTGCGGGCCTACCTGGTCCGGGCGGATCCGAAGGAATTCCTTTTCTTTAACCGCAACGCCGCCGGCAAAAAGGCCGCAAAGGCATTCATCACCCGCCTCCACGAACGCACCGCCGGACGTGACCGGCCGGTCCGGATCCAGGCATTCCGGACCCAGCTGAAAGCGATCAGGAACTGGGGCCGGACCACACCGGCCGATTTGTCGACGATCACCCATCCCACGCTCATCGCCAACGGTGACCACGACCGCATGGTTCCCTCCATCCTGTCCATGGACCTGCACCGGCGCATCGCCGGATCAGAACTGGTCATGTATGCGGACTCAGGTCACGGCAGCATCTTCCAGTTCCATACGCAGTTCGCCCCCGTGGCCGTTGAGTTCCTCGGCCGCTGACCCTGGGCAGGCGACCACCATTGACTACACTCAGAGTCAGCCCAACCAGAAGACCGCCCCGGAGGACAACCCGCCATGCACCTTGCGTCCCAGCCCGTCGGACGGCGGGAACGGAACAAGCAGGCCAAACTCGACCGGATCACGGCGGCGGCCCGCGAGCTTTTTGCCGAGCATGGCATTGACGATGTCACCACCCAGCAGATCGCCGACAGGGCCGACATCGGCACGGGCACCCTGTTCCTGTACGCCAAGAGCAAGGGTGAACTGCTGCTGCTCGTCCAGAACTCTGCCTACGCTGATGCCCTCGCCAAGGGCACGGCCGACGCCGCGGAGACCACCGTGCTTCTCGATGCCGTCATGGCGATCATCCGCCCGGTGGTGGAGTGCAACCGGAAGCAGATCGACAACGGCCGCACCTACCTGCGGGAGATGGTTTTCGGCGACCCCAACGAGCCCCACCACCACGCTGCCCTCACCCTCGCAGGAGGCACCGAGGCCGCACTCGCCGACGTGTTGCAACGTGACGGCCGCACCACTCCAGATGCTGCCGCCAAACTTGCCCGCGTCGTCTCTGCCATCATGTTCCTCAGCATGGCCGCTTCAACCAACGTCTCCTGGTCAATACAAGACCTGCTGCTGGACATCCGGAACCAGGTAGCGGCAATCCTTCCCGCCTAAGTCCGGAGTACCAAGACCCCGGCCCGGCGCATCCAAACGACGGAATCCCTCCGCCCGGCGCCCATCCTCTCCAGAGGCACCTGGAGCGCGGAACCCGGCACTTAGACGCTCCCGCCCCCTGCCCGGGTTTCTGGGCAGCACCACAACCGAAAGGCAACCAACCATGACTTCCCTTACTGGAGCAATCGTCCTCGTCACCGGCGCGAACGGCGGCATCGGCACACACTTCGTCCACGAAGCCCTCGATCGTGGCGCAGCCAAGGTCTATGCCACTGCGCGCGCTCCCCGGGCATGGGACGACGAACGCATCGTTCCCCTCGTTCTGGACGTCACCGATGCCGCCTCCATCCAGGCAGCAGTAGCAGCAGCGCCTGACGTTACCGTCCTGATCAACAACGCCGGTGCCTCCCCGGCCAGTGCCAGCCTTCTGGCCCTGCCCGAAGAAGATATCCGGTCCAACATGGAAACCAACTTCTTTGGCCCACTGTTCCTTGCCCGCGCCTTCGCACCCGCGCTCAAGGAACACAACGACGCAGCGATCATCAATGTCCACTCACTCCTGAGCTGGTACGCAACGACCGGTGTTTACAGTGTGTCCAAAGCCGCTTTGTGGTCAGCAACGAACGCCCTGCGCCTCGAACTCGCCCCTGAGGGCGTTCACGTCCTCGGGGTGCACGTGGGGTGGGTGGATACAGCCATGGCCGCACACACGCCCGGGCCCAAGCTCCAGCCGGCAGTCCTGGTAACGCGCGTGTTCGACGCCCTTGAGACGGGCGAGTACGAGGTGCTGGCCGACGAGGCATCAGTGAAGGTCAAAGCCGGCCTCAGCGCCGGCATTGAAGACCTGTACCCGCAGCTCAAAGCCACAAACGCCTAGTGCCGGTGGTGCTGCGGTCAGTGCCTGATGGACCGCTCGAAGTTGTTCTTACGGCCACTTACGAGGAGCTGGCCCGCATCATTCCATCCATAGAGACGCAGTCCCTGCGGCGAGCTTGGTGATTTGCTGCCAGTCCTGGTTTTCGATGGCGCTGCGGGGGGTGAGCCAGCTGCCGCCGACGCAGGATACGTTGGGCAGGGCAAGGTAGGCCGGGGCTGAAGCGAGGCTTATGCCACCGGTTGGGCAGAATTGGACCTGCGGGATGGGGGCTCCGATGGCGGCGAGATAATCGGGGCCACCGGCTGGTCCGGCGGGGAAGAACTTCATGGTGTCCAGCCCGCGCTCCAGCACAGCCATTGCCTCGCCCACTGTGGCTACGCCGGGCAGGACAGGGATATTTAGGGTCAGCAGGTGGTCCAGCAGTGACGGTGTCACGCCTGGGCTGACGAGGAATTGCGCTCCGGCGGCGACGGCCGCGTTCGCCTGACCGGGGGTAAGGACGGTGCCTGCCCCGACGAGGATATCGGGCACTTCGTTGGCGATGAGCTTGAGTGAAGTAAGAGCACTTTCGGTGCGGAGCGTGAGCTCGATGATGCGGATGCCGCCCTCGACCAGTGCCTTGGCAAGGGGGACGGCGTGTTGTGGGTCATCGATGGTTACCACTGGGATGACGGGCGAAACGTGCAGGACGCTGGTGGCGTTAGCCATGGTTGATCTCGTTTCTCAGGCCGTCGAGGCCTTGGGTGTCAATGATGCGGTACCAGTTCTTGAGGAGCTCTGCGAAGGTGGTGTCTGCCGCGAGTTCGGCGTCGAAGACGCTGCGGCAGCTAAGGAGCGCCGGCACCACGGTGGCGGCGGACCGCTCAGCCGGCAGGGCGTTCTGGAGCTCGTCCGCTAGGGGATCGTTCAGGTCTGCGGCAGCAGTGGTGGCGACGTGGTGCATCCACGCGGCCACGGCAAGCGCGGCACAGCGCGGCTCGCGTTCGGCGGCGAGGGTGGCGCGGACGGTGGTCAACAGGCGGAGACCGATCTTCTGCGAGCCGTCGCTGCCCACCTTGGCCGTGGTGTGTCCCAGGGCGGGGTTCGCGAATCGTTCCAGGATTTGGGTGCAGTAAGTTGCACCGTCCAGACCGTCAGGCAGGGTGAGGGTGGGGAGGGCTTCCTCGGCCAGCATCAACCGGCAAGCGGTGCGGAAGGCGTCCTCCCCCACGGCGTCGCTGATGGTCGCCTTGCCGCTAGCCAGGCCCAGGTATGCCAACATCGAGTGGCTTGCGTTGAGCAGGCGGAGTTTGGCCGCTTCCCACCTGGCGACGTCGTTGCTGAACAGCGCGCCGGCTTCCTCCCACGCTGGCCGGTCCCCCGCAAAGTTATCCTCAATGACCCATTGCATAAAGGGCTCCGCTACTACCGCTGCTTCGTCCCGCAGCCCGAGTTCACTTTCGACGGCGTCCAGGTCGGCGTTGGTGGTGGCCGGGACCATTCGGTCCACCATGGTGCTGGGGAACGTTACGTTTGTATCGAGCCATGCCAGCAGGGGCGCTGCTTCCGCTTCGGGGAGGGCTTCGGCAAAGGCGCGGACAAGGGTTTCTGTCAGTTTCCCGTTGCCCGGGAGGTTGTCGCAGGAGACGACGGTGAGGGGCCCTCCCCCGTTGCGGGCCCGCTGCTGGATTCCCCGGGTGAGCTGTCCGATTGCCGTCAGGGGCGGTTGGCCGGCAAGGTCGGCCTGCACCTGTTCATCCGTGGTGTTGAGTGATCCTGTGGAGGGATCAATCCGGTAGCCCTTTTCCGTGATGGTCAGTGTCACCACGTGGGTAGTGGGGGCGGCGATCCGGTCCACGACAGTTTCCGGGTCGTCCCTGCCGGAGATGGCTTCCACGATGCTGGAAACAACTTGGAGCGGTGCTGCTCCGGTGCCACGCTCCGTGACGGTGAAGAGTCCGTCCTGGGGTGTCAGTTGGCGTGCAACTGTGTCCGAGCGCTGTGTTACCCCGACAATTCCCCAGTCGGAGGCGCCGGTGGCGAGCATGGCGTTTTCGGTGAAAACGGCGGTGTGTGCCCGGGCAAAGGCGCCAAGTCCCAAGTGCACGATGCCTGGCCGGAACGTGCCGGCGGGCACCTTCGCGCGGTGCTTGGCGTTGGCGAGGGAGGCTGCGCTTAGGCGTGCGATGGCAATGCTCCTTCGGTGGATCCGGCAGCGTGGGCGTGGGTCTGTTCAAAGGTGGGGATCAGTCCCGTTCCGCCCTTGCCGCCAACGACCAGCGACGCTGCCGCCGCCCCGTACCGGGCAGCAACGGGGAAATTGTCGCCCAGGACTATACGGGCTGTCAGCGTGCCCACGAATGCGTCACCCGCGCCGGTCTGGTCCACGACGGCGGGGGCGGGGATGGAGTCGATCCACGTGCTGTCCGAGCCTTCGCCTTCGAGCTGGATGCCCTCGGCTCCGCACGTCACGGCTACGTTCGCTGCGCCGAGGCTGCGGAGCTTGGCCGCTGCTTCCGCGGGTGTGGAGCAGCCCAGCAGTGCAGATGTTTCGCCGGGGAAGGACGGTGTGACCAGGTGGGTCCGGGGCGCGAGCTGCAGGAGTACGGCCGCCGCATCCTCTGCGGACGTGAGGCGGGGGCGGAAGTTGGGATCGAACACGAACCGTTTGGCCAGCGCTGCGGCCTTCAGGACGGCTGCCCGGGAGGAGTCCGAGATGGCACACGCGATGCCGCCTGCCACAACGGCGCCGGCGGCCGAGAACACGGCAGGGTCCACGTCGTCCGGAGCCAGGGAGGATCCGACGCTGCCGTTGCGGGCGTAGGAGAACTCGCGCTGCCCGTCGGGATCGCAGTGCACCAGGTAGACGCCCTGCTGCCCTTGCCGGAATTTCAGGAGGTCGGGGGTTACGCCGAGTTCGACGATCCGGGCGGCGATCGCCTTGCCCAGGTCGTCGTCGGTCAGTACCGACAGCAGGCCGACGCGGGCGCCGGCGGCGGCAGCGGCGGCGGCGACGTTCAGGGCGTCCCCGGAGATGCCGAGCTGGGCCGGAACGCCATGAGCGAATGCCACGTCGGTGGCCACTTCAACGAGGATTTCGCCCATCACGACGACGTCGAATGACTGGTTCTCGATATGCATCGTTGAGGGGTTCACCAGTCGTGCACCGAACCGTCGAGCCGCCGGTTGATGGGAAGGTACTTCGGGTCGAAGGGGAAGCGGGCGGCAGCTTCCTCGTTGAACTCCACGCCGATGCCGGGGACGTCCCCGGGGTGCATGTAGCCGTCATTGAAGGTGTAAGACGATGTAAAGACTTCGTTGGCCGGCTCCCGGTGCCCCCATGTATTCCTGGATGCCGAAGTTCGGAATGCTCATGTCCACGTGCAGGGCTGCCGCGAACGACGCCGGGGACAGATCCCCTGCACCATGCGAGCCCGAACGCACACCGTACAGGTCCGCGAGGGAGAAAATCCTGCGCAGGTGCGTGATGCCGCCGGCATGTGAAACGGAAGTTCGGATGTAGTCGATGAGCCGCTCGGTGATCAGCTGCTGGCAGTCCCAGATGGAGTTGAACACCTCCCCCACCGCGATGGGTGTAGTGGTGTGCTGACGGATCAGGCGGAATGCCGACTGGTCTTCCGCCGGTGTGGGGTCCTCAATCCAGAACGGACGGTACTGCTCAAGCGAGGCGCCCAGTCGCCCGGCCTCGATGGGTGAGAGCCGGTGGTGGACATCGTGCAGGACATGGGTGCCGTAGCCGAATTCCTCACGGACGTGGGCCATCATCTTTGGGGCGAAGTCCAGGTACGCCGACGTCTCCCAGGTGTCCTCCTGGGGGACGTTGCCACTGGCAGGCTCGTAGAGTTTTCCGTCCACCGGCGCAATGCCGTAGGTCTTTTCCAGTCCTGGGACCGCCGCTTGGGCGCGGATGGCCTTGTAGCCGAGGTCCAGGTGGTGCTGGAAGTCTGCGCTGAGGTCCTCCAAGGTGGAGCCGCTGGCGTGGCCGTAGACCATGACGCCCTCGCGGGCTGCACCGCCCAGGAGTTCGTAGACCGGCATGCCTGCTGCTTTGCCCTTGATGTCCCAGAGCGCGACGTCGATGGCGGCGATCGCCGTCATGGTGACCGGTCCGCGGCGCCAGTAGGCGCCCTTGTAAAAGTACTGCCACGAGTCCTCGATGCGGCGGGCGTCGCGGCCGATCAGCAGCGGGCACAAGTGTTCGGACAGGTATGACGCTACAGACAGCTCGCGGCCGTTGAGCGTGGCGTCGCCGATGCCGGTGATGCCGTCCTCGGTTTCTATGACGAGGGTGACGTAATTCCGTCCGGGTGACGAAACCACTACGCGTGCGTCGGTGATCTTCACTGGTTGGTCCTTTGGATGTTGATGGTGGAGAAGTGGTACTGAAACGGGCTGCCGGCTACGGCTCAGCTGAGCTTGAGCATCACTTTGCTGCTGCCGGCAGCAGGATCCCCGAAAACCCTCATGGCTTCGGCTGCCTGGTCGATTCCGAACTTGTGCGTGATGACCGGGGATACGTCCAGGCCTTCGGCCATGGCACGGAGGGCGTCGCTGATCTCGTCCGCGAACCGGTAGGAGCCGATCCAGGTGATCTCGCGCGTGACCAGGTCGCCCAAGGCTGCCGGGGCCGGGGCGCCCGGCAGGTTTCCGACCTGGACGAGGGTGCCGCCACGGGCCGTGGCGCGGAGAACCCCGCCGAGCACTGCGGGAATGCCGGACGCTTCGAACACCAGCTCCATGTCCTCCGGGAGGCTTCCACCGCCGGAGACGTTCCGGATTTCATCGGCGCCCATGGCTTTGGCGATTTTCAGTGCCGAGTCGTTGATGTCAGCGGCGATGACGGTCCTGGCACCTGCGTACCTGGCCGCCGCCACCACCAGGGATCCGATCGGCCCGGCACCGTTGACCAGGACGTCCCGGCCGGTAAGGTCACCGGCACGGCGAACTGCGTGCATTGCGACGGCGAGCGGTTCGGCCAAGGCTCCGCGGAGCGTGTCCACTCCGTCGGGCAGCGGCCGGATCTGGGAAGCTCGGGCGAGCTTGCGTTCGCTGAAGCCGCCGTCAGTGTGCGGATCAAAGGCAGCGGATCCAAAATAGCGGATCTGCGGGTAGAGGTTGGTGCGCCCGGCCAAACGCTCCGGCAGGACCCCGTCCCCCACCAGTTCTGCGGGGTGGACGGTCACCGGCTGGCCGACCTCGAGGTTCTTCACGCCGTCGCCCAGCTGGGCGATCCGACCAGCTACTTCGTGGCCGAGGACCAGCGGCGACTTCAGCGCCGCCGTACCCGACGCGCCGTGGCGCCAGTACGAAAGGTCGGATCCGCAGATGCCGCCCCATTCGACGTCGAGCACTACCTCTCCGGGGCCCGCTACAGGCTCCGGTCGTTCGTCGATCCGGAGATCGTTGGCGCCATGGACGACGACGGCTTTCATACGGCGTCTTCCAGGCGGACCATGTCGCGGCCGCGGACCTCGGGGCCTACGAAGGCCGAGATGAGGGTGATCAGTGAGTAGGCGATGAGCATTGCGGCCAACGGCCACCAGTGGCCGGTGATTGCGGTGAGGGTGGCGGCCAGCAGCGGGCCGATGGCGGTGGCGAGGATGCCGCCGATTTCCTTTGCCAGGGCGAGCTGGGTGAAGCGGGTGCGGGCTCCGAAGAACTCTGCCATGGTGACACTCTCCATGGCGAAGAGGCTCAGGACGCCCAGGTTGAGGCCGATGACCATGGCGATGGTGATGATTGTGGTGTTGCCGCTGGTGACCATCAGCATCATGGGGATGGCGAACAGTGCGGTGAGGGAGCTGAGTGCCAGGTAGAGCGGCCGGCGGCCGAAGCGGTCACCCAACAGGCCCATGACCGGGATGGTCAGGAAGCCGAGCAGGGAGCCGTACATGATGGCGGTGGTGCCGACGCTCTTATCGACGAGGAGGACGGTGGCGAGGTAACCAACAAGGAAGGTCTGGACGAGCCCGGAGTTGCCTGCCTGGCCGAATCGGAGGCCCAAGGCGATGAGGAAGGCCTTGCCCTTGCGCTGGTGCAGTGCGGCCTCGATGGTGCTGGTCTTTGCCAGTTCCTCTGCAGCGGCGATTTCGCGCTTGGACAGTGCTACGCCGTCGACGACGTCGTCCCGCTGCTCGAAGACGGGGCTTTCCTTGAGGGAGCGACGCACCCAAACTGCGAAGATCATCAGGACGAAGCTGAACAGGAATGGAATGCGCCAGCCCCAGCTGAGCAGGTCTGCTTCCGACAGCGTGGACACGAGGATCGCCCAGATAGCGGAGGCGGCAAGGGTACCGGAGTTGGTGCCCAGGCACACGAGGGAGGAAATAAGGCCGCGGCGGCGGGCGGGAGCAAACTCAGCGAGCATTACGGTTGCGCCGGCGATTTCGGCACCTGCGCCGAATCCCTGCATCAGGCGAAGCGCTACCAGCAGGATGGGGGCCCAGATTCCGATCATTGCGTGGGTTGGAAGAACGCCGATGAGCGTTGTTGACGCACCCATCAGGGCAATCGTGATGAAGAGGACCTTCTTACGGCCGATCCTGTCACCCATGCGGCCGAAGTAGACAGCACCCGCAAGACGGGCAACGTACCCCACGCCGTAAGTGGCCATGGCAGCGATGAGGCCGATCACCGGGCTGACATCGGGGAAGAACAGCTTGTTGAACACGATGGCTGCTGCCAGCGAGTACAGCTGGAAGTCCATGAACTCCATGGCCGTTCCCAGCCAGCCGGACACGGCGACTTTGGCCAGTTCGCGGGTGGGTTTGGTTTCCGGCTTGGTGACAGGCGGCGAGATGCTCTCGGTCATCTGGTGCTCCTTTGCAGGCGATGAATAACGAAGGGGGAGAGTGAACGGAGACATTGGGCTGAGGATCTTAGGTGTGACCGGCAGCACCCCGTTTGCTACTACCATACAAGCACTACCATTCTAGTGTGTCAACAGTTTAGACTGGAGCTATGGCAAGCGAGAAAAGAGGCGGCGCGCCGCGGCTGTCCGTAAGGGATCAGACACTGGAAACGATTCGGCGTCGCATCATTTCCCTCCAGCTGCCCCCTGGCGAGCCGCTTTCTGAGAATGAGCTGGCTCAGGAACTGGGGGTCAGCCGGACGCCAGTTCGCGAAAGCCTGATCCTGCTGCGCGAAGAGGGCCTGATCCAGGTCTTCCCCCAGATTGGCTCCTTCGTTTCTCTGGTGGACCTTGGCCGCGTGTCGGAGGCCCAGTTCGTGCGGGAGGCCATCGAATGTGCGTCACTGCGGGATCTGGCCGTGGACGATGAAGGCATTGCCGGACTCCGGCACATACTCAAGAGCCAGACGGAAGCCGACTTGCAGAAAAACGTCGAGGAGTTTTTCCGGCTCGACGAGGAGTTCCATCGCGAGCTCCTCCGCCTTGCCGGACATGAGTCCGCATGGGCTGCAGTTAACTCTGCCAAGGCACACCTCGACCGCGCACGACGACTGAGCCTGCTGGACACCAGACCTATCGCAACACTGATCCAACAGCACACCGCAGTGGTAGATGCGCTGGAAGCCAACAACTTCGTTGACGCGGACAGCTCGCTGCGCCTCCACTTGCGGGGCGTCTTCGAGGACGTCCAGCGGATCCAGGAAGTCACCCCTGAGCTCTTTTCCGACGGTACGGTTCCCCGACCCAGCCGCCGAAGCGTAGCGCGCCTGTCCTGACCCGACAGGAAAGACAGGCAACTCTCCGGTCCTCGAAGACCGCCTACTGGTACGCCTGCCTATTCGATTTCGAACTATTCGTGCCCGCTGAACCACGCTGGAGGGCGGGGTCCGCTCATAGTTCTGCCGAGCACGGGCCCTTGCGTCACCGGACTAATCAGGCCCGGAAGAGCTGGCTCACGGCCGCAGGTTAGGCGCACCCCAACCGGACAAGAGAATGCCCAAGGTCTTGACTTCTACCAGTACCTGCGTCACGCCAAGCTGGAGTAAACCGTTCCCCTGCTACCTGCCGTCGTTGTGCCTTTGCCCTGCGGGCGTAGCTTGACGGAACATCTACTATCGGCTCTTTGAAGCCCGCGGGGGAGTGCCTGCAAGAGGGCCATTTCCGGCTCGGTTTTGGCATTTTTCCCCTGATTTCAACGTACCGGCCAATGGGGGCCCTAAAGGATGATGCGGCGGTGCCCCGTGGGACGACGATCTGACCCGACAGAAGTGCCAGGCAGGACATTGACGCTAGAGCTATCGGCTATTTTAGAACCGAAGGGGACGGCTACCAGCTTCGTAGCAGCTACCGGCGCTACGAGTGGAAATGCGGCAGTCTCAACGCCCCGTCCAGGAGAGCTGCACAACGGCTCGGCTTCACTTTCGAGGGTATCTTCCGCCAGGCCTTGGTCTACAAAGGGCGTAGCCGCGATACTGCCTGGTACTCCATCGTTGACTACGAATGGCCCCAGATTGGCAACGCTTTCCGGGCATAGCTTGAACCGCGGAACTTCGACGCGGACGGTAGCCAAAAGCGGTCCCTGTCGGACATACGCTCAGCATAGGCAACCCCGGTCCTGTTTCAACCCCCAGAAACAAAATGATGTCTAAGGCAATAGCGCAAAATGAACTCGCACGAACTTACCGACTGGTCGCTGGCCCCTAGTTGACGGACATCTTCTCGACGTTTCGTCCACCCTCGTAGACAAGGGCGGGTCAACCCGGTCCGGACCACGCGCCCTTTCGTTCCATAGAACTACACCCATACCGGACGTCAGGCAGTCCGTCCGTCGCCTGTCAGGTTAGGGTCGGTTACTGGATTTTTGGACACTCCGTTCGGAGATTCAAAGACCTGTACCTGAAACATTCGCGGTGGTCACAGCTCTCCGGCAAGCGCCCTCATAGTTCCACGGCCATCCAGCTGGCGGTGCCCATAGCTACTCGCCAACACTCCGGAGGCGGGGTCCCTTGCTATATCCTGATCCTTCCTAGTCCAGGCCAGGGGGCAGCCAGGACAAAGCACGTCGAATGGCCGTCAGTGACATCCAGCAGCAACTTCCCAGGGCTTGTGCCAGGCAAAGTCCCGCAAGACGATTTTCTTGACTGTCCCACGGGACTCGTCGAATACTACTTCGCGGATGGCGTCTTCCGCTGGTCGGACAGTTTGTACCGCATCTACGGGTATGAGCGGGGCGATGTTGTCCCCTCCATGGAGATGGCCTCCGCCCACATCGAGCCCGAAGACCGGCCCAGGGTCCAGGCCTATTGGGACCGCGTGTCATCGGCTGGCGGACCATCGTCCATCTACGTATCCATCCGGGACCGCAAGGACCGTCAGCACAAACTGCTTTACTCTGCGGACTACATCCTCGACGGGGCCACACCTATTGGTGTCTGGGGTGTGGTCGTGGACCTGACGCAGTCAATCCATACTGACCGCCACCAACTTGCCACCGAGGCGGTGGCCGCATCAGCCCGCAACCGGGCAGTGATCGAACAGGCCAAGGGCATCCTGATGGGGCGCACCGGTGTCAACGCTGACCAGGCCTACGAACTCATGAGCCAGCTAAGCCAGGATACGAACCGCAAGGTTTATGACATTGCACGCGACATGGTGGACCGGGCAACCACCCGGGCCGGAGATCCGGAGAACCAGAACCACCCGCTGCTGTAACCGGCCCACAGCAGCCCGCCCTTACCCCTTCCGCTCCGCCCGGTAGGCGCTGGGACTGACCCCGTGCAGCCGGCGGAACTGGCGGGAGAAATAGAACTGGTCCTGCAGGCCCACTTCCCGGCCCACCTGTGCGATGGTCAGGTCGGTGGTATCCAGCAGGCGGCGGGCCCGGGCCATTTTCAGGGCGGTGTGATGGGCCAGGACTCCCCCGCCGGTCGCTTCCCGGAACAGCTTGCTGAGGTGCGACGACGAGACGCCCACCAGCGCCGCAAGATCGGCCAGGCGAATGGTCCCGTTTACCCGTTCCTCCAGGTAGTTCATGGCCTGCTGCAACGGAGTGCCGGTCTCCGCGACGCGGCGGTCCACGGCCAGCGTCGCCAGCAGCTTCCACACCATCCCCGATGTCGCAACCAAACGCGCAGGCGACTGGTCCTTCTCCAGCGCGGTGATGATCTCATCCAGCATGGCCGTCAACCGGTCCGCCGCCGCCAGCGGAATCGTGGGACGGTCAACGCGCACTCCCGCCTCCGCTATCAGCTCGGCAGCATCGGTTCCGCGGACGTGGCACCACCAGATCGTCCATGGGTCGTCCTTGTGGGCACCATAGGCATGTGCCTGGCCGGTACCGCCGGGAAGCACGACGGCGGTGGCCTTGCCCACGTCGCTGCGGGCACCGGCGGTTTCCACCCACCCCCGCCCTGCGACGCAGAGGATGACGATGGTTTCGTCCGCGCCTTGGGGCCGGTACCGTCCGTGGTCCTCTGCAGCAGGAAAAACACCGGCATCGGTGACCACCAGGTGGCGCGTAATGGGGCGGGTGAGTGCTTCGCGGACCAGCGGCCGCGGCACCACCACCAGCCGCTGGTTCTGGAACCCGTGCGCCCGTTCCACATTCGCTCCCTCCGTCACGGAATGTCCATGCTACGACGGAAGGGCCGCCTCACTGCCGGACTTCGCACCAGTCGGTCCAGCGGACCAGCTGCACCCCGTCCACGGCTATCAGGTCACCGTCCACGCCATCACGCCGCTGCTGTGCGGCCAGCGGCAAGCCCACCTTTGCTTCCTTGGGCAGCGGCAGGATCTGGAGGGCGACGTCGGACCCTGGCTGGATGCCGGCGTCGTGCATTTCGATGACCCACGCGGACCCGTCCCAGAAGCGGTCCCCCACCACCCGGCCGTCCACGAGCAGCCGGGCGACGTTGCCCGCCCAAGCGATCTCCAACTCGGTGAAACCTGGCACTTCGGAGAGTCCCGCCGTCGGAAGCTCAACCTTGTACGCGGCCGAAAGCTCCGCTAAGACGCCGTCGTCTGGTGCCGCTGCCCGGCCGGCCAGGGAACCGAAGGACGCAGGAACAGGGCGTGCATCGCGTACCAGTTGCACTGCAAGCGCCTGGTGCGCAGGCTCACGGACCACGGCAGCGGCAGCCACCTCCTCGAACGTCCCGGCCGTTGGAGAGTACCGCCGGGCCGAAGGTGCTCCGAGCGCCCTGCCCGCCAGCAGCCCATCCGCATCAACCCAGACCGGATCTGCTGACAGGACCAACTCCCTGCCCTGCAAGGTTTCCAGAACCCAGGCCTGGTCCGCCAGTGCTGCCGGCAGGACCAGGATCTTCAGGGAGCCCTCGAGAGATGTCACCGTCAGCGTCACCGGCACAGAGGAATCAACGGTGTACGTGCCTCCGCCCCAGGCGGTGGCAGCCCCCTCAAGGGCTGTCCCCTCCGGCAGGCACAACTGGGCTGCAATGCCGGCCTCGGCGGCCAGGACCAACGTTGGGGTGGCGGAATCGGCGTCGAGGATGGTCAGCGGGGATGCCGTGGCCCACAGGAGCCGGACACCGCCGACCTCCAGGTTCACCGGCCAGGCAGCGATGGTTCCGGGCGGGATGTCCACCGGCAAGGCGGGAACGGTCACCGCCCCGTCCGCCAGCCCCAGACGGAACTGCGCGCCGGTATATTCCTGCAGTGGAATATGCGGCTGGTACCAGGTGATGAACACGAACCCGCAGTTCCCATCAGACCGCAGCGCCCAGCGGAGCGTCTCCGAATCCTCAACCCCTGACGGCACCCGGTCCGGCAAAGAGGACGGCATCGGTGCCAGGCGCTCCCCGAACGCGGACAGGAACGCGTGCTGCCGGCGCAGCAGCCCAAAGCCCGGCGCCAGCCTTCCGGCGGCACCGATCGGGGCGTGGAAGTCGTAATCGAACTCCGGAAGGTCGTTCGGGTAGCCGGTTGCCTGGGACTCCTGCAGGCCGCCTGCGGGGTTTGTTCCGCCCGCGAACATGTAATACCCCTGCCAGGCCGAGCCGCTGCCGATCTTGTTGTTGGCCACCGCAGCCACGTCCCTGCCCTGGGGCCATGGCCGGCGCTGGTAGGCCGTGGCCATGCCGCCGGTCAGCTCGCAGGTGGCCGGCGGGAAGAGGTTCGACGGCGAGCGAGGCGGAGCGGCATTGCTTCCGGAGAGATGTTCGCGGAGGTCAGCACCGATGCCGGGGTCATCCCACTGGTGGCTGAAGAAGTAGTGCTGGCGGAAGGTGGGGTCCCAGGGGGCGCCGGCGTCCACCCAGAAGCCGTCGCCGTAGCCGCCAAAGACCGGCAGGACGTCCCCGTCCGGAAGATCAGCCCCGCCCCACGCGGTTGCCGTCCACACCGGGGCCGTCAGCCCGGACGCCCGGGCCAGCTTCTTCAGCTCGGTGAGATGCGCGGGCTGGTCGTAGAGCTCATTGTCCAGCTGGATGCCGATCACGTGGCTGTCCGGCCCGGTCAGGCCGCGCAGCTCAACTCCCAGGCAGTTGTACCACCGCTCCACCATCGCGAGGTACGCGGGATCGTTGGTGCGGTGCTCGACGGCGGCTGCCTGGACCCAGTCCGGGAACCCGCCGTTTCGGACCTCGCCGTGGGCCCAGGGGCCGATGCGCAGGACGACGTCCAGATCCAGGGCGGCGCACAGCCGGACGAAAGCGGCAACGTCCAGGTTGCCATCGAACCGCGCCTCGCCCTGGACCGGCTGGTGGTGGATCCAGAAGACGTAGCAGGCCACTACCGTGATGCCGCCGGCCTTCATCAGACGCAGCCTGTCTTCCCACCGGTTCCGGGGAAGCCTGCTGAAGTGGATTTCCCCTGAGACCGGGATGGCCGGGCGGCCGCCGCACTCCAGGTAGTGGCTGGTGAGCCGCCACCGGCTGTGCCGGTCCTCTGTGTTGCTCATGGGCGGGCGCCGGAGCGGCAGCTCATGCGGCAGGTGGACGGCGGTCAGGAGTTCAAGGGCGGTGTTCGGGGAGCTCATGCAGGCGTCTTTCAGTTCACGGCGGCGGTAAGGATCAGGTGGTTCATGCGGCATTGCCATTCTTCATCGGCCCACATGGGGTGGTGCGGTGCCGCATTGGAGCAGAGGACCATTCCCCAGACCCCGTGCTCCAGCGCCATCCGGATGCCGCGTTCGGCGAGGTCGCGGCCTACGGGCCCCTCCTCAAAAGTGCCAAGCAGGGGTGTGTAGCCGATCCAGCCCTCGCCCACCACCGCGGGCACGTCTTTCCAGCGTGCCCACGCCGCGATGGCGACTACGCGGGATTCGATCTCGCGACGCATCACTTCCCGGTAGGGGCCGTATTCGTTGTACAGCCAGGTGTCCCACGCGCCGGGGTCGATCCAGTCGTAGCCGTAGAACATCTGGTCCGTGACCACGGTGGCCCGGTACTTCCATTCGGCCAGTCGACCGTACTCCGCAAGGGACGGAGCGTCGGACTTCAGCAGCGCCCGCAACGCCGGGTTGGGAAAACCGCTGGTCCCTTCAGACCGGATGTCGATCTGCCGCTGCAGCGCATCCAGCACACCGTAGCTGTAAACATGGAACTGCGCCGCGCCCAGTCCATCCGGCAGCGTGTGCATGGCCAGGTGCGGCGGCTTTCCGTAGCTGGCCGTGAGCAGAAGATCGGGATGCACTGACCGCAGCCGCTGCAGCTGCCGGCTCCCGCCGTCGGCGAGCGCCGGGAGGATGGAGAAGTCCACCTCGTTGTGCAGCTCCACCATGGCAATGCGTTCCCGGTGCCCGGCCTCAGTCAGGGCCCGGATCAGCCGGTCCCATGCATCGGCCAGGACCCGGTACCTCTCCCCCAGCGGCACCGCGTCGATGGCTTCGAACCACCGCGGCGACGCTGCGAAAACCGGTGACTGCTGGTATTCCCAGCTGGCCAGGATGACCACCAGACCGTGCCGTGCGGCACAATCGAACAGGTCCAGCAACCGCTGCCACAGGTTCAGCCGGCAGCCCCCGGGAGCGTCATACCAGCGCGTGCCCCGGCCGTAGATTCCGCCGTCGGGCGCTGTTCCGAGTCCCTCGATCTCGAGGTCCTCCGCCAGGGCGTCAAGCCCCAGTCCGCCGAAGAGCAGCAGCGGTGCGGCGCAGATCCGGATGGTGTTGTAGCCCCGCGCAGCAGCCTCGGCGCAGGCCTTGTCCAGGTCCGCGTACGGCCCGCCCTCCTCGGCCCGGGCGTACCAGGAGAAGTCCCAGAGGGTGATGGCCAGGCGGGATGGAAGGTGCGACGGCGGCGCTCCGGTCAGGGCGGGCGTGTCACCTTCGATCGTTCCGGACCCCAGGTACCGCGGTTCCCTTGTCACAGCGCTGCTCCTTCTTTCGTCTGCAGGCGGCCGGTCAACAGGCGCCCCTCCGCGGCCAGGTGGCGCAAAGATGCCGCCTGTTGGCTCCGGGGCGCCGTGGTCCCGGTATCGAACAGCAGCAGCTCGGGCAGGGACGTGGCGAAGTAGCCCGGAGCGGCGGGAGCGGACTCCATCTCATCAGCCCGGGCTTCCAGGCTGCCCCAGACAGTCCCCGCCTTGTCGAGCCTGCCCAGCCTGGCGCAGGCAACACCACGCCAGTAGCCGGCAGGCCCAACCGGACCAGGGTCCACGGCCAGGGGATTCTCCCGCCGGCAGGCCCTGGTCCATGCCTCTTCGGCAGCCTTGGCGTCACCCACATGCTTCAGCACGTCGCCAAGCGCGACGAACCGCTCAGCCATGCTGTCCCCCGGATGCCGCCCCTCGCCCAGGTTCGCCGGCGCATCGATGCCCTCGCGCAACAAGGCGATTGCCGCCGTCGGCTGCTGCTCCATCAACGCCCGCGCCTGCCGGACGGCAGCCCTGTCGTAAGCGGCGAGCGCCAAACCCTCACCGCCTTCAAAGGGTTGGAAGGCGCGGGAGGCCAGGAGTGCCAGGGCGTCCGCAGCCCGTCCGACGTCGGTCAAAAGGTTCGCATAGAGAACGGCGAGGTCGTCCCGGGCCAGGGAGGCAGGCCCATGCCGCTCGATATCCGCGATCCGCTGCTCTGCGGGCAGGCCGCGCAGCTCCGCCAGCACGGCCCGTTCAAAGACCAGCCGGGCGTCACCAGGGCCCAACTCCAAGGCGCGGGCCAAGTACGCGTCAGCAGCGTCCGGGTCGCCCCCTGTGTTCACCGTCGCCAACGCGGCATTCCGCCACACCACAGGGTCGGTGGCGCCATGGGTCATCGCTTCCTCCAGGTGCACCAGCGCATCCCGGGTCCGACCTGCATCCAGCAGCCAGCATCCCAGCAACCCGTGCGCCACGGGATCACGCGGGTCGGCTTCGAGGGCACGGTGCAGCGCATCGAAGTCGTCCAAGCCGTAGGGGAACGCGTAAGTGGTGTTCGCCCGCCGCACCGCAGCACGTTCTGCCGCGGCGCCCTGGGGGTCGCGCAGTTCCTCAAGCCAGCTGGCCCGAAGGTAGTGCCGCAGCGCCCCGGGGTTGCCGAACGCCGCGGGGCTGCGGCCCTCGCCGTGGACCTTGCCGTCGGCCCGGGTCAGGTCCAGGGCGCGTTGCCACTGACCCGCGCGGGCCAGCCAGCAGGCAACCGTCACGCTGGTCTTGGGGTCTTTCGCGTCCAGCGTTCCAGCGAGCGCCAGCGCCACCGGGTCCAGCGGGTCGGCGGCCAGGATGTCCTGCAGCAGCCGGGCGCTTTCGTCCCGGCGCCCCAGGTGTTCGAGTGCCAGATACCGGAGGTGACGCGCTTCGGGGCTGGTTGCCTCCAGAACCAGCGCGGATTCGGCATGCTGCAGCGCCTGCGCCGGGTTTCCCGACCGGAGGGCCAGCCGCGCCAGGGCCAGTTGCGCCGGGTGTCCCCACGCCCGGTCCCAGGCGGCCTTCCCGAACCGTTCCGCAGCTTCGTCCAGCCGCCCGGTGCGTTCCAGGACCAGGCCAAGCCGGTAACTGGCCTCTCCGCTTGCCGGATTGAGGTTGCGGCGGGTCAGCCGGGCCAGGGCGTTCTCGAGGAGTTTCCGGGCCTGGCCGTAGTGGCCCAGCCGGTATGTGGCCGCGCCGAGCGCGATCGACGCCCGCGAATCCAGGGGATCCCGGCGGAGCATTTCCTCGAAGTACGGCAGGGGCCGCCTGGTGGGGTGCCGGTTTTGCGTCAGATGCGTTCCGGTGATGAACAGCTCGTCCTGGCCTTCCATGTCCCGGGGCGCCGCAGGCTCCGTGGCCGCCCAGGGCTCGGGCGGGTTGTCTAGGCGTATCCGCGGGGTCCAGGAAATCAGCTCCCGGTTGCCGTCCAGGACCTGGAGAGTGAGGTCGGGTTCCTTGGCCGGGGCGGGCAGCTGAACAGTGGCGGTGAACGGGTGGGCGGGCGAGAGCGGCCCGTCCCAGTCCTGGACTCTTTCGCCCCGCAGCGTGAGCACCACGGTGGCGTGCCCGTGGTGGCCGGTGCTTGAGACGCCCACCCTGACATGGCGTCCCGCAGGGTCAAGGGAAAGCGCGACGGCGGCTTCCAGGTTCGCCTGGTGCGCCGGGCCGATGTGCCGGATGGGGTACCAGTACTGGCTGAAGGTGCGCGTCTCGCCGGGTGCCAGGTAGCTGAAGTCCGGCTGGTTGTCCGTATAAACGCCGGCCATCAGCTCGACGTACGGGCCGTCGTCGTCCGTTAAATGCTTGTCCCATGCCTTGCCCACCGGGCCGTTCCCCCACGTCCACTGCTTCTTGCCCGGTGCAATGCTGCGGTCCGCCCAATGGACAAAGCCCGCGCCGGCGTCGTGGTCGTAGCCGCCAAAGAAGCTGTCCGCGGTGTCGGTGACCATATAGGAGGTGGGGACCGGAATGTCGGCGTAGAAGTCGAGCCGGTCCGCGTCCGGGTTGCCGCCCTCCCTCGCGAGCGCGGGGTAGTCCACCCCGTAGTAAGGGCGGTCCGCACGCGGGAAGGCGGTGATGGCGCGCCGCGCATGGTCCGCCACGTAGGACACGTCCGTAGGGAAGAACGACTGGTAGTTTTCATGCACCCGGGCCGCCACGTTGGCCCACCAGAGGAAGGTCTGCGGTTCATCCGTCCGGTTGTACAGCCTGGCTTCCACCTCGATGAGGGAAGTGTCCGGGCACAGCCGCACGCCGTGGGTTCCGCGCATCCGCTGCAGCGGGTCCAGGTCGCTGTGCCAGACGGTGACGGTCCCGTCTTCAGCACGCTCGACGGCGGTTTCCACCGGCAGGAAGGTGGCCGGCCGGTGGTGCTGGGGCCAGTTGAATTCCACCCCGCCGGAGATCCACGGCCCGGCCAGGCCCACCAGGCCGGGCTTAATCACGTTGTTCCGGTAGAAGAAGTCGTAGCCGGCGGTCTTGTCGTAGCCGATGTGGATGCGACCGCCGATTTCCGGGAGCAGCATCAACCGGATGTATTGGTTTTCCAGATGGATGGCCTGCCACAGTCTGGGCTTTTTGGCGGATTCGATGCTGTCGATGAACGGCATGGGGTACACCTTGCCGCTGGAGCCCTGGTACACCCTGCGGTCCAGGAACAGCGGATACCGGTCCGGATCGCCGGGAGCGTAGGTGTCGATCCAGACTGGCTCGCTCCAGCAGGCCACTCCGCCTGCGTCCAGGATGTCCCGCTGGTCGGCAGGTGCTTCGGGCAGGACAATCAGGCTCTTTTGGTCGAGGGTCACCCCTCAAGGCTATGAACTGCTGACGCAGCTTCCCATGGCCGAAACGCGCAGGTATATGGACGATCGTATTCGCGGGACTGCGTTCAACAACCGAGCGGCGCCGTGCACGGCGCCAAAGGTTGGATCATCACGTTGTCATGGATTGTGACCCACCCGTCGGCCTCCAACTCCCTGTGGTTGAACTGGTCCGGCACGAGTACTACGTTCCTGCCATCGGGGCCCGACACGTAGGCAACGGGGTCGCGGCCGTCGCCCATCGCATGGCAAAGCTCCCAGTAATCGTCCCGGTAGCCGCCTTTGCCGAGGATGCAGAAGGAAGAATCGGTGGCCCCTTTGGCAGCGTAGTAAGTGGTGCTTTCGTAGGTGGCCAAAAACCTGGCGCTATCGATTCTCGCCTCCCCGTCCGAAATGCGGCTGGCGGCGGGCACGTCCCGCTCCGTTGCCGGACGCTCCAGGACCTTTAGGGTGCCGAAGTCCACTATGAAGAAGTGGGAATAGATGAAACCCAGTCCGACGCAGGTACCGACCCCGACGGCGGCAGCGAGTGCGATAACGAGCTTCCAGAACTGGGTTAGCGGCATGGGCGGCTGGATGTATGGATCCGTAGTCAAGCGCTGCCCCCTCAGGCTCGTAACTCCGTTGTACCGTATCGTGAACCGCCGTCGTCCGCCTACACCGCCAGGCGCGGCCCGTCCGCCCCGATGTGCACGGATGCAGCAACAGGCACGGAAGCTACAACAGGCAGGGAGCCGGTCGTCGCCTCGACCACGGCCATCTGGCCGGTGGTGTCCGGGACACCGGGCGTCCTGAAAGAACCGGCATCATCCAGCTCTGCGTTGCCTCGAGCCCTGTTCGGGCGAGGACCTCATACGCTGGCCGGCGGCATAACCATACCCCGCTGCCAGGGGCTCTTCTGACGCACAATTCCGCACCCGGCGGAGGGTGGACAAGACCCCTGCCGCGTAGCACGATCAGAGCTGTGACCACCAGTCCCGCTTCCGATCCCTACCTCCGCGAACTCACCCGGCTGAGGCGTGTCAAGGACCGGATGGACCGGGAGTACGCGCAGCCGCTCGACGTCGAATCCCTCGCCAGGGACGTGCACATGTCGGCCGGCCATTTCAGCCGGCGATTTAAGCTCGCGTACGGCGAATCGCCCTACAGCTACCTGATGACCCGCCGCATCGAACGTGCCATGGCGCTGCTCCGCATCGGTGACCTCAGCGTCACTGACGTGTGCTTCGCCGTCGGCTGTTCCTCGCTGGGGACCTTCAGCACCCGCTTCAGCGAGCTGGTGGGCATGCCTCCCAGCATCTACAAACAGGAGGCGGCGCAGTCGACGGCGGGGATCCCCGCCTGCGTGGCGAAACAGGTCACCAGACCGGTCAGGAATCGAGAAGCGCCGGTCCCTGAGCCGTTACTAGCATGACTGCCATGGACATCAACATTTCCTCAACCTTCCTTCCCGCTACCGATCCCGACGCCTCACTGGCGTTCTACCGCGACGCCCTGGGCTTCGAAATCCGCAACGACGTGGGCAAAGGCACCATGCGGTGGATCACCGTTGGTCCCGCAGGCCAAAAGGACGTCTCCATCGTCCTGCACCCGCCGGCCGTGGACCCTGGAATCACCGAGGCCGAGCGCCAGACCATTGCCGAAATGATGGCCAAAGGCACCTACGCCACCATCGTCCTCTCCTCGCCGGACGTGGATGCAGCGTTCGCCAAGGTTGAGGCCAGCGGCGCCGACGTCGTCCAGGAGCCCATTGACCAGCCGTACGGAATCCGTGACTGCGCTTTCCGCGACCCCGCCGGCAACACGGTCCGGATTAACCAGCAGCCATAGGCATATAACCAACAGCGCATATAACGGACGACGCCGGAGGAAGGCTGCCAGCACAGCCTCCTCCAGCGCCGCTCCAGGAGAAGGGGACATCTTGACCACGGACATCACTACTGACGCCGGCATGGAAGCCGGTCAGTCCGGGATCCACATCGCCGACACCCATGACCTGATCCGCGTCCAAGGGGCGCGGGAGAACAACCTCAAGGACGTGAGCCTGGAGCTGCCCAAGCGCCGGCTCACGGCGTTCACGGGCGTGTCCGGCTCGGGCAAGAGCTCCCTGGTGTTTGCCACGATCGCCGCCGAGTCACAGCGGATGATCAATGAAACCTACAGCGCGTTTGTGCAGGGCTTCATGCCAAACCTGGCCCGTCCGGATGTGGACCGGCTGGAAGGGCTGACGACGGCGATCATCGTGGACCAGGAGCGGATGGGCGCCAACCCGCGCTCCACGGTGGGCACCGCAACCGATGCCAACGCCATGCTGCGGATCCTGTTCAGCCGGCTGGGTAAGCCCTACGTCGGACCGCCCACCGCGTTCTCCTTCAACGTGCCCACCCGCAAGGCCAGCGGCATCATGAGCACGGAAAAGGGCGGCCGGGTGGAAAAGAACGTGGTCCGCCAGGTCACCTACCTGGGCGGCATGTGCCCGCGCTGCGAGGGCATGGGCAACATCAGCGACATCGACCGGACAGCGCTCTACGATGACTCGAAGTCGCTGAACGACGGCGCCCTCACCGTCCCCGGCTACTCCATGGACGGCTGGTACGGCCGCCTGTTCGAAGGCATGGGCCTGCCCATGGACAAGCCCATTGCCGCGTTCACCAGGAAGCAGCTGGACACGATGCTCTACGCCGAGCCCACCAAGATCAAGGTGGAGGGCGTCAACCTCACGTTCGAGGGCATCATCCCCAAGATCCAGAAGTCCATGTTGTCCAAGGACGTGGAGGCCATGCAGCCTCACGTGAAGCGCTTCGTGGAGCGTGCCGTCACGTTCGCCACCTGCCCCGACTGCGGCGGAACGCGGCTGACTCCTGAAGTGCTTAACTCACGGATCAACGGCAGGAACATCGCGGACCTCTGCACCATGCAGATCAGCGACCTGGCCAAGTGGGTGGGCGCTCTGGACGAGCCCTCGGTCCGGCCGCTGCTCGCCGGTCTGCGGGACCTGCTGGACGCCTTCACCGAAATCGGGCTGGGATACCTCTCCCTTGACCGGCCCGCCGGAACCCTTTCGGGCGGCGAAGCTCAGCGGACCAAAATGATCCGCCACCTGGGTTCCTCACTGACCGACGTGACCTATGTCTTCGACGAGCCCAGCATCGGCCTGCACCCGCACGACATCGAGCGGATGAACACCCTTCTGCTGCAGCTGCGGGACAAAGGCAACACCGTCCTGGTGGTGGAGCACAAACCGGAAATGATCGCCATCGCCGATCACGTCGTCGACCTTGGCCCCGGCGCCGGAACCGGCGGCGGCGAGATTGTCTACGAGGGCGACGTC
Source organism: Arthrobacter sp. B1I2 (assembly GCF_030816485.1). NCBI lineage: Bacteria > Bacillati > Actinomycetota > Actinomycetes > Micrococcales > Micrococcaceae > Arthrobacter > Arthrobacter sp. B1I2. The sequence goes on from NZ_JAUSYC010000001.1 coordinate 951,084, forward strand.
GACGGGCTGCGTTCCAGCGGCACCATCACCGGCCGGCACCTGGGCGACCGCGCCCGGCTGAAGGATTCCTTCAGGGCCGCCAAGGGGGTGCTGGAGGTGCGCGGCGCCTCCACCAACAACCTGCGCGACGTGGACGTCGATGTGCCGTTGGGCATGCTGTGCGTAGTGACGGGCGTGGCCGGGTCCGGCAAGAGCTCGCTGATCCACGGCTCGCTGGCCAGTCGCGAGGGCGTCGTCGTGATCGACCAGGGCGCCATCAAGGGCTCCCGGCGGAGCAACCCGGCCACCTACACCGGGCTGCTGGAGCCCATCCGCAAAGCCTTCGCCAAGGCCAACGGTGTGAAACCGGCGCTCTTCAGCTCCAACTCCGAGGGCGCCTGCCCCACCTGCAACGGGGCAGGCGTGATCTTCACCGAGCTCGGCGTCATGGCCACCGTGGAGTCCACGTGCGAGGACTGCGAGGGCCGCCGCTTCCAGCCCGCCGTCCTCGAGTACACGCTGGGCGGGCAGAACATCGCGGATGTGCTGGACATGTCCGTGGATGCGGCGCTGGCCTATTTTGCCGAAGGCGGGGCCAAGACCCCCGCGGCGCACAAGGTCCTGGAGCGCCTGGCGGACGTCGGCCTGGGCTACATCACCCTGGGCCAGCCGTTGACCACCCTGTCCGGCGGCGAGCGCCAGCGCCTCAAGCTGGCCACCCAGATGGCGGAGGCCGGGGAAATCTACATCCTGGACGAGCCCACCGTCGGCCTGCACCTGGCCGACGTCGAACAGCTCCTGAGCCTGCTGGACCGGCTGGTTGACTCCGGCAAGTCCGTCATCGTCATCGAGCACCACCAGGCGGTCATGGCGCACGCGGACTGGATCATCGACATCGGTCCGGGAGCAGGGCACGACGGCGGCAGGATCGTCTTCGAGGGCACCCCGGCCGAGCTGGTGGCCGGGCGGGCAACGCTCACCGGCCAGCATCTGGCCACCTACATCGGCGGTTGAAGCCCGCCGGACCAGCAGCCCGAAAGCTGCCGCCTGGCTGCCCTAAAGCCGCTCGAGGAACGAAACGGTGGCGGCACCGATCTGCTGCTGGGCGGCCTGGCGGCTGATGCCGGGCTCGCCGTCGCCGGGCTGGCTGCCGTAGTCGCCGAAGAAGGCGTGCACCCCGCCCTGGACGGCGGCAAACGTGGTTCCGGCCGGCAGCAGGTCCCGGGAGGCCTCGATCTTCGCCCGAGTGCTGAGGCCGTCATTGGTCCCGGAGACCGACAACACGGACAGCCCGTCGCGGTCCTGCAGTGAGTCGATCGGGTAGGAGGCGTACAGGACCAGGCCTTCAATGTCGGGGTTGTCCAGCGCGAACGAGGATGCGGACACCCCGCCCAGCGAATGGCCGCCCACGGCCCAGGTGGTGATGTCCGGGTTCCCCGCGATGGCGCCGCGGGCCTGGTTTCCGTCCAGCAGGCTGAGCCCGAGCGGCTCCTTCAGGATGACCACCCGGTACCCGGCCCCCACGGCAGGGGCCAGGACGTCCTGGTAGGCCCTCGCATCCACCCGGGCACCGGGGTAGAAGACCAGCCCTTTGGTGGTCGCGCTTCCCTCGGGCGACATGGTGATCGCGGTGTTCGTCTCGGTGACCATAAAGTCCGACGTCGGCCCTGCCTCCGCCGCTGGCCCCGGCTGGTAGGCGAAGGGGTTAAGCCAGGCCAGCCCGGCGGCGAGCGCCAGGACGGCAATCCGGCCGGCCCAGGCAGAGACTGTCCGGACGCGTGAACGGGGCCTCGGAGCATCCCGGCGGCGCCAGAGCAGGACGGCCCAGGCTACACCGACAGTGGCCACCGCCAACAGGATGCCCGGGAGCAGGGGGTGCCCGCCCAGGACCGCAGGGTTGCCAGCCAGCATCCACACGGCAACCCCTGCCAATGCCGCTGCGCAGGCTATTGATGCCCAGAAGAGGGCTGTACGCCGGCGCGCGGGAGGGCGGGTTTCCGCCGGGGAAGAGCTGTCCATGCCCTCGATCCTTCCACCGTCCGGCCGGATTTCAATGCCAGCTGGCCTAGGCTGGTTGAACCAGGGCCCACGGCCGCAGGGTTCCCTGGCCGAGCTTGCGAGGTGAGGGAGCGGTTGGGGACCTACCGGTACGACGTCGAAATCCTGCACCTGCTGGTGTCCCCGGCGCACGCCTACTTCGGGCGGGCCCGGGACGGTGCCGCCGACGTTCCCACCTCCGATGCTGCACAGGCGGAGGTAGTGGCCGGCAAGGGCATCGTGGGCGACCGGTTCTTCGGCAAGGCCGCACACATGGACGCAGCGGTGACCCTGTTCGCCGTCGAGTCCCTGGAAGCCATAGCGGCCGAGCTGGGCGCCGGGCCGTTCGATCCCCTGCTGACCCGGCGGAACGTGGTGCTGCGCGGAGCCCAGCTGGCGCCGCTGCTGGGGCAGGACTTTGGGCTGGAGTCGGGCGGGGACGTGGTGCGCTTCCACGGCGGCCGGCACGCCCAGCCCTGCGCATGGATGAACGGGATGCTGGCACCCGGCGCCCACCCGGCCATGCGGGGACGTGGCGGCATCCGCTGCCGAGCCCTTTCGAGTGGATTGCTGCACCGCGGCCCGGCCGTGCTGGTCAGCCCCGTGCCCCTGGATCCGGAGCAGGCCGGGGAGCCGAGCCTGCTGCGGCCATCGCGGCTGCCCTAGCAAAACGCCCGACGGCGTCACGCACGGCACGCTTTCGGCCCACCTTCGGCGGGGCGCCGCGGAAACCCAGGGTCCCGCCGTCGGGCCTTCGTTCAAAGCATGCCCGGCGTGACGTGCGGCTGCCGCAGTCAGTCCAGTTGCACACCCCGCAGCAGCACCATGGTCCCGCCCACCACCACGGCGGAGGCGAGGAAGACGCCAGCGGAGCCAAGCCCTGCCGCAACGACGCCGATGGCACTTGGCAGGACCACCTGGCCCACGCGGTTGCCGGCGAGCCGAAGCGCGAGTGCCCGGCCGCGCTGCCCGGCGGGGGCCTGCGCAGAAAGCCACGACATGGTCAGCGGCTGGCCGATGCCAAGGCCCAGGCCCAGCACCGCCATGACGATAAACAACAGCCACGCCGGCATGGGAACCGCAGCAGCAGCCAGCGCAACTGTTGAGAGGGCAAGGCTCACCACCAGCAGCCGCATCCGGCCGATCTTCCGGGACACCCTCCCCAGCAGCAGCCGGGAAACCATGGAAAACACGGCCCGTACGGTCAGCATGGCACCCACTGTTGCAGCAGTAAGCCCCCGGTCGGCGCCCAGGGCGGGGAGGTAGACCATGGTCAGGTCCACCACGGCGAGGACCGTGGCGCTGGTGGCAAGGGCGCGGGCCACGCCAGGCGTCTTCAGGAGCGCCATGGCGCCGCCCGTGCTGCCACCTGCGGCGACTGCCTTTCGCTTCCCGCCGCTGACCCGGGCCGAGACCGCGAAGGTGGTGGCGAATAGCCCCAGGCTCATGCACACGGAAAGGAAGAAAATGGCCTGCGTATCCGGGCGGACGGATGCGCCTCCCACCAGCGAAATCGCCAACGGCCCCAGGGCCTGCCCCAAGGAGGCGGCGAACGTCAGGTAGCCAAAGGCGGAGTCCATCCGCGCCGCGGCGGCATTGTTGGCCACCACCGCCTGCTGCCCCACCACACAGGCGAGCTGGCCGGCGCCCAGCAGCGCGGTGCCGATCACCAGCGCCACGATGGACGAGCCCCACAGGAACAGGAAGGCCGAGCAGGCGAGGACGACGGCGGACCCGATGGCCATCAGCCGGCGCTCACCCAGGCGGTCCACCAGGCCGCCCGTGGGAACGGCGAGCAGCAGGGGAAAGACCGCGTAGCTGGCAGCAAGCAGGCCCAGGGCAAAGTCGGGAACGTCCAGCTCCAGCGCGCGGTACGTGGCAGCGGGACGGACCAGGAAGGTCACTGCCTGGATCAGCGTCGAATGGACCAGGAGGGCTGTGGCGGAGCGGCGTCCGAGTTCACCGATCACGAGCCGGCGGCGCTGTCGCCGGACATGGCCCGCAGGGCTGCGTCGCGGGCAGCCATGACGTGGTCGAAGGCAATCCTGCCGGCCTTGTCCGGCTTACCGGCGGCAATGGCATCCACTAAAGTGCCGTGCTGGACCAAGGCCTGGTCCCTTCGTTGCTGCGTGCTGTTGGTGAAGTGCCGGTACCGCTCCATGTGGCCGGTGATTTGGCCATGGAAGCGCCGGGCCCATGTGTTCCCTGCGATCTCGGCGATCTTTGCGTGCAGCGACATCCCCTGCTGCATCGCATCATCGGCAAACTCCACCATGGCCGCATTGCGGGCAAGGATGCCCCGGAGTGCCTCAAGGTCGGCCTCCGTCGCCCTCAGGCACGCATTTCGGGCCATGAGGGATTCCATGGCAGCGCGTACTTCGAACAAATCGGAGATGGCTGCCTCATCCAGCGCCGGTACCAGAACCGCTCCCGTGGGTTGCTGCTCGAGGAGGCTCTCGGAAATAAGCCTCCTGACCGCTTCGCGCAGCGGCGTGCGGCTGACGTGGAGCGCCGCGGCCATGGCAGGCTCATAGATCCGCTCCCCCGGTTTCAGTTCGAGGGCGAGGATGCGCCGCTTCAGTTCGGCATAGACAACGTGTGCTCCGGTGTTCCGGGCTGGTGTTTCCGGCAAGGTGTACCTCCACCGGAATCATACTTGTATACATCTATACAGAACGAATGGCTGTAGCGCCTTCCCTCGGGAGGACCTACAGCACGGAAACGCCGGCAGGGACTCCCCCTGCCGGCACCGCGTGTGGCGTTCGACGGCGGGACGTCCCGCCGTCGTCAAATGCTCTTAAGCGCCGCTTCCCTTCGCGCGCACGTCCTTCTCCACCTCAAGGTCTTCAAGCGACGTCCCCTTGGTGTCCGAGGACATCAGGGTGGCCACCGCGGCGATAAGGCAGATCCCCAGGGTGGTCAGGCCGATGGTCAGCGGGACGTTGGTGGAGCCCGGAGGAGCGATCGCCGTGAAGATGCTCGGGAAGAACGATGCGATCATGAGGCCGATGTTCTGCGAGACGGCGAAGCCGGTCACACGGATCCGCATGGGGAACTGCTCCTGGAAGAACGTGGCGAAGGTTGCGTTCCACATCTGGAAGAAGATGCCCTGCACGATCACCACGCAGACGAAGACCAGCGGCAGGCTTCCCTGTTCAATCGCCCACAGGTATCCGCCCACCAGCAGGCCGCCGATGATCCCGCCGGCTGCCATGAGCGCCCGTCGGCCGATCCTGTCGGACAGCGCGCCGAACAGCGGGATGGTGGCCACGGCAGCGATGTTGGCAACGAGTGTCACCCACAGGAACTCGCTGCTGGAGAAACCGTTGCCGTATCCCTTTTGCGTGGCGTAGGAGACGCCGAAGATCAGCGTGGCCATGCCGATGACGTTGGTGAACGTCATAGCAACGCAACGGACCAGGACACCCGGGCGGGTGCGCAGGAGTTCGACGAGCGGAAAGCGCTTGGTTTCGGGCTTGCCTGACTGCGCCACGTAGGTGGGCGGCTCCTGCACCCGCCGGCGGATGAAGTAGCCCGCCAGGATCACGACGGCACTGAGCAGGAACGGGATGCGCCAACCCCAGGAGCCGAACTGGTCCGCCGGGAGGACTGCCGCGAGCGGGAGCAGGACGGCGGTGGCCAGGATGGAGCCCACCTGCGTGCCCTGGAGGCTGAAGCTTGCGAAGAATCCCCGCCTGGCGTCGGGAGAGTGCTCAACGATCATCGCGCTGGCGCCGCCGAGTTCCCCGGCCACGGCAAAGCCCTGGATGAGGCGGAGGACCACCAGGAGGGCTGGGGCGAGGAGGCCGACCTGTCCGTAAGTGGGCAGCAGGCCAACAGCGAAGGTGGCAAAGCCCATGAGCAACATCGCGAAGACGAGGACCTTCTTGCGGCCGTGCCGGTCACCGTAGGCCCCAAGGACGACGGCGCCTACCGGACGGGAGACATATCCGACGGCGTACGTTGCCAGGGAAGCGATAATTCCGACCGTGGGGTTCTCCGACGGAAAGAAGATGGTGGGGAAGATCAGCGTGGCCGCCAGCGAGTACAGCGCAAAGTCATAGTACTCAAGGGCGCTTCCGATCCAGCCGCTCCACGCCGCCTTCCTGGGGTCCCGCAACCCGGTTCCAGCCCCCTGGAGGGTGAGGGGCATGCGCGTCGGGGTGGTGCTCATGTGCTTGTCCTTCGTCTTCATTGGCAAGGAACCTGAACCGCCGGTTTCAGCAAGTGTTCATGGCTGGTGTCTGCGGCCGAAACCGCCGCAGGAGCTGAAGCGTCAGCTCTTGAATCGATTCATTAAATATAGAAGGTGACGCGCGCGACGTCAATGGCAAGCGCTATCCCAGCCCGTGTTGCCTGGCCGGGAGGGGGCATGCTGCTACCGGCTGGCGTAGTAGGCCGCAGCCATGTCCTGCTTGGCCCGCCCCTGGCCTGCCACCCGGTCCAGCCGGGCGGCGGCCGCGGCAGCGCCGTCAAGCTTCAGGCCCTGCCCTGTGGCGGCGTCCACAATGAGATGGGCGTCCTTGCGCGCAGTGTCCACAGCAAAGGAAGCAGGCTCCAGCCCGTCATTCATGATGAGGTCCATCTTGGTGCGCAGGTAGGGCAGGTCGAGGGGGCCGCCGTCCAGCACGCCGAGGAACTGCTGTGGATCGACTCCCAGCGCCTGGGCAAGGGCAACCACTTCGCCGGCGGCGTTGGAGGCTGCAATGACCCAGCTGTTGACCACAAGCTTGAGGCGGGCCGCTGACCCTTTCGAGGGGTCGTCGTCCGTCCAGATGGTGCGGGCGCCAATGGCATCGAGGACCGGCGCCACGCGTTGGCGCACTGCCTCGGGGCCGGCGGCAATCACCAGAAGCTGGCCGGCTTCGGCAGGGGCGCGCGTTCCCGAAACCGGCGCCTCCACCAGTTCCAGGCCAAGCTCGGCGGCCAGAGCTGCCAATGTGGGAACGTCCTGCACGCCCACGGTCGTGGATTGGACCCAGGCCGTGCCGGGCCGGAGGCCAGGAGCTGCGCTCCGCATGACCTGTTCCACCGCGGCGGCGTCGTAGAGCATGGTCAGGACCACGTCCGCCGACTCAACTGCCTGGGAAGGGTCAGCCGCACTCCTGGCACCTTCGGCAACCAACGGTTCCGTTTTGACCCCGTCCCGGTTCCACACAGAAACGTCGTGGCCGGCGCGCAGGAGGTTCCGTGCCATGGCCGCTCCCATGATCCCGGTCCCCAGCACAGCCACTGTGAGTTTGGTATCCATCAGTTCATCTCCCGTTCAAGGTTTGGTTTCCCTCTTTACCTACCCAACGCTGCAAAGATTCTGTAGATTATTCATGCGGAGGGGAGTATCCCCACTTCAGTCCATCGTCAATACGGAGGCCCCAGCGCCTTCCGGTGGGCGGGCCGGCATTCGGCCGGGAGAGACCTCCAGTTGGTAATACTGACTGGAAGCAGGTCCCCTGTGAATGTACCCCTCTGGATGTGGTTCGCCGTCGTCGGATTCATCCTCCTCATGCTTGCCGTGGACCTTGTGGCCCACCGCCGCGCCCATGTGATCTCTGTCCGGGAGGCCGCCGCCTGGTCCGCCGTCTGGGTTGTGTTCGGCGTGGCGTTCGGCGGGCTTGTCTGGTTTATGTACGGCGCGGAATTCGGCCAGCAGTACTTCGCCGGGTACCTGATCGAGAAGTCACTCGCCGTGGACAACGTCTTTGTGTGGGCCATTATTTTCTCGTTCTTCGCCGTTCCCCGCGAGTACCAGCACCGCGTGCTCTTCTTCGGCGTGGTGGGGGCGCTGGTATTCCGGGGCCTGTTCATCGCAGCGGGATCGGCCATCATTGCCAGTGCCGGCTGGGTGCTGTATCTCTTCGCAGCATTCCTGCTCTTCACCGGGTACCGGATGCTCAGGCAGCGAAACGAGCACATCGACCCCGGGAAGTCACGGACCCTGAAACTCTTCCGCCGCCATGTGCCCATGACGGATGCCTTCCACGGCCAGCGGTTCCTTATCCGCAAGGGCGGCGCGCTGCTGGCCACACCGCTGCTGGCGGTCCTGGTGATTGTGGAGGTCACGGACATCGTCTTCGCCGTGGACTCCATCCCGGCGATCTTCGCCGTCACTGACGACGTTTTCCTGGTTTTCACAGCCAACGCATTTGCCATCCTGGGCCTGCGCGCCATGTACTTCCTGCTGGCGGACCTCATCCACCGCTTTGTCTACCTGAAGACCGGCCTGGCCCTGGTGCTGGTGTGGGTCGGCATCAAGATGGCGCTCAAGATCGATGTCTACTACATCCCGACGCCCATCTCCCTGGCCGTCATCACCGCCATCCTGGCCGTCTCCATCCTGGCAAGCCTGGCCGCCAGCCGGGGCCAGCAACGCCACGAGCCGCCGGTGCCGGCCACTCCACCGTTCCGGAACGCCACGGATCAGGAACTCCAGGATCTGGAGCCGCTGTGGCGCAGGGCGGGCAGCAAGGACGGACTGCCGCCCGCCGCAAAGTCTATGAAGTAGGCCTGCCGGGCAGGGAATGACAGCTCCTGCGGAATGTCGGCGCGCCGTCCTAGACTCATACCCATGAGCGACAGCAACCAGGAAACAATCGGCAGCCCGGAACCCGAACCCAATGCAGGCCTCAACAGGGACCCGGAAGACTGGGTTACCGGCGATGAACCCATGACCGCGGCGCAGCGCAGCTACCTCGATACGCTGGCGCGGGAGGCCGGGGAGGAACTTCCCGCAGACCTGAGCAAGGCGGAGGCGTCAAAGCACATCGACCGGCTGCAGCAGCACAGCAACCGCGTGGCCGGCGGCGGGGACAACAGCGCCGGCAGTTAGGCGCCGGCGGAAAGGTGACCTACCAGGCCTGGTGTTCGCGGGTCAGGCCGAAGGGAACCGCGTCGCTGAGGGCCACCGTGAACTTGTCCACGGCGTGCCGGGTAACCAGGATGCCGTGCCGCTTCTCGGCCAGTGCGTGGGCTTTGGCAGCCGTGACGGCAGCATCGAGCTCGCGGTCCATACTCTGGCGGTCGGACACGGTGAGGGTCAGCGGGAAGTTCATGGGTCTAGCCTTAGTGTGTTGGGGGGTAGGGGATCATATCTCATACCTGCGCTCCCCAAGGCTGCAGACGAAGTCGGGCACCTTTGTGCCCAGTTCATAATGCCCGAGTAATGGATCACCAGCAACTTGAAAAATCAAGTAATAAGTCGCCGCAGGTCAAAAGCGTGAAGGGACGAGCACGGTCCAGCAATTACGGGCGCCAAAGCACCGTGAATTAGAGTTGGACGGCAGTGGAAGCTGTTTCCGGACGACTCCAATGCCCCTGAACCAGCCATGCGGCAGAACCCAGCCACCAGCACAAAACCAAACGTGTGCCACGACCTGACAAGGATCCCGCCATTTCCACCGACGCTTTCTTCGGCAATCTGACCAGGATCCGCAACGTCATCCTTCCCACCCCGGTGCGGAACGGGTTGAACACCGGACGCGGCCTGTTGGGCGGCTTCATCGTGGTCCACCTTGTCTTCCTGGTCTTCGCTGCCTCCCTCTCCCTGCGCGGCGAGGCCTTCAGCGACACCTTCATCTACCGTGACTGGGCGATGGCCGGCTTCAACGACGCGAACCTGAGGGGCGGCCCGAGCCCATGGGTGTACCCCATCCTTGCGCTCATCCCCATGGCCGTCGCCGGCCTGGCAGGACCCGGGCCGTTCTTCTTCCTCTGGGTCCTCATGACCACACTCCTCAACGGCTGGGCGCTCCTGAAGCTCACAGAGCGCGGCCGCAACGCCAGCGCCATCCCGGCCGGCTGGTGGTGGCTGGCGTTCACCTTCCTGATGGGCTGGCTGGGCTTCGCCCGCGTGGACGGACTCACCGCCCCGCTGGTCCTCGTGGCCCTGGCCTACGGCGTTAAGCGCCCCTTCATCGCCTCCGTCCTGCTGGCCATCGGCACCTGGGTGAAGGTCTGGCCCGCGGCCATCATGCTGGCCCTCTTCGCCGTCGTGAAGAACCGCCTGCTGGTGGTGCTGGCAGGAATCGCGACGACGGCTGGCGTCGTTGCGCTGGCAGCAGCACTGGGCAGCGTCCCCAAGCTCCTGAACTTCCTCACCCAGCAGGGCGACCGCGGCATGCAGCTCGAAGCCACGTTCACCACCCCCTGGCTCTGGCTCTCCGTCCTGAACGTCGGCGGCTCCCGCATGTACATGAACACGGACATCAATTCGATGCAGGTGGACGGCCCCGGCACTGCCACCATGTCCGTCCTGATGCAGCCCCTCCTGGTCCTGGCCGCACTCCTGGTGGCAGGGCTGACTTTCTGGGCCCTCCACAACGGTAAACAGCACGAGGTGGCCGGTGGCATGGACCGCACCGAACTGCTCCTGGCCGGCGCCCTGACCCTGGCCACCGCATTCGTGGTCTTCAACAAGGTGGGCTCGCCCCAGTTCATGGTGTGGCTGGGCCCCGCCGTCGCCGTCGGCCTGGCGCACAGCTGGCGTGAATGGCGCGTTCCGGCGGCAATGCTGATCGCCATTGCCGTGGGGACCTACTTCATCTATCCCCTCTTCTACGACGCCCTCAGCCACAACAACCCCTGGATGGCCCTGGTACTGACCATCCGCAATGTCCTGCTGGTGGTCCTGTTCCTGTGGAGCGTCCGACGCCTGTACAAACTGGGCAAGAAGACCGCCACCCCCGCCCCCGCGCTCAAGGAGACCTAAGATTTCCACAAGGTTCTTCGACCGCCTGGTGACGGTCCGCACCAAACTGCTCCCGGCAAAAGTGGTGGACTGGTTCGCCCGCCCGTCCAGCGTGTGGTGGGGTTTCGCCGTCGTCCATCTGTACTTCCTGGGGTGGATGGCATCCTTCTTCCTGAACGGGGATACGTTCAGCGACACCGAGCAGTACCGGCAGTGGGCCATGGACGGCTACAACCCGGCGGACCTGACCGGCAAGATCAGCCCCTGGGTCTACCCGGTGCTGGCGCAGATCCCCATCTTCCTCGCCAACATCGCCGGACCCAGCCTCTACCTGCTGGTCTGGTTCCTGATCATCACGGTGCTCAACGCCGTCGGCCTGCTCTACCTCACCCGCGGTCCACGGAAGGTGACGGGCATTGCGCCGGCTTGGTGGTGGCTGTTCTTCACGGTGTTCATGGGCTACCTGAGCTTCGCCCGGGTGGAGGGCATCACGGCGCCGATCGTGCTGATCGCCCTGCTCTACGCCGCCGAACGGCCCGTGGTGGCAGGTGTCCTGCTCAGCATCGCCACCTGGATCAAGGTGTGGCCGGCAGCCGTCCTGGTGCCCATCATCATCGCCAGCCGCAAGCGGATCCAGGTGGTCCTCGCCGGCGCAGCCGTCACCGCCGTGGTGGGCCTGGGCACGTGGCTAACCGGCGGGCTGCCGCACATCATGGACTTCCTCCTGAACCAGGGCGAACGCGGCATGCAGCTTGAGGCCACCTTCTCCACACCCTGGGTCTGGCTGAGCGTTTTCCACATCGCCGGCTCAAAGATGGCAGACAACACGGCCATCAACTCCACCGAGGTCTACGGCCCGGGTGCCGGCACCGCCGCGTTCCTGATGCAGCCGCTGCTGATCCTTGCGGCCATCACCGCGGCCGTCCTGCTGGTGCGCGCCCTGCGTCGCGGCGCCGAACGTGAGGAGCTGTTCCTCGAAGGCGCGCTCATGATGGTCACCGCGTTCATCGTGTTCAACAAGGTGGGCTCCCCGCAGTTCATCATCTGGCTGGCTCCGGTGATCATCGCGGGCCTGGCGCACGACTGGGAGCGCTGGAAGGTCCCGGCCGCCCTGCTGATGGGCATCGCGATGACAACGTTCGTGATCTACCCGCTGTTCTACACACCGCTCATCCATGCCCACCCGGTCATGGCGGCCATCCTCACCACCCGCAACGTGCTCCTGGTGGTGCTGCTCTGGTGGTCCGTGAAGCGCACCGCCGAGCTGGGACGCAGGACTTCGGCGCAGGTGCCGGCCGGAGCCTGACCGGTTCCGCGGCTAGCGGCTTTCGGACTGGTCGGCGGCGGCGCGCCGGGCAGCAGCCTGGCGCGCGGCCCTGCGCTCCACCGCCCACTGCCAGGCACGCCGGGCCAGGTCCAGCGGCCTGCCTTCGATGAGCAGCTTGCGCGTGTGCACGTCCAGGACCAGCAGGTAGAACGTGAACGCCAGGGCGGTGAAGAACGCCAGGGAGGAGGCGTCGATGGGCAGTTCCACGAAGGACCAGACCGAGAGCTGATCCTGGGCGCCAAACACCACAAAGAACGTCACGCCCACGTACAGTGACCGGATCTGCCAGTCATCGCGGATCCCGGTAACGGCCAGGAACGGCAGGAACCACAGGATGTACCAGGGCTGGATGATAGGTGAAAGCATCACGACGGCGGTGAACGCCAGCGCCATCCGGCGCACCGCGCGCGAGTAGTCGCCGCGGAACATCAGCAGCAGGACCAGTGCGATCGCGGCCCACTTCATGGCGGTCCGCAGCCAGGTGGCGAGCGTGCCGCCGGGCAGCCCAAGCGCGTTGGCGAGCATTTCCACCTGCTGGCCCAGGAAACCCGACGGTGAGTAGCCGGTATAGCCAGGGGTGGGGTCCATGATGGCCCAGGTCCAGCCGATGCCCAGGTTGTAGGGGATGCCGCTGAGGGCCAGAACGCCGAGACTGATCCCCGCCGTCGCAGCCCACATCAGTAACTTGCGCGGCCACGAGGCGGAGTAGCCAGCCCACATGAGGCCCACGAACGGCAGCAGCAGCACGGTGATCGGCTTGATGCCGATGGACGCGGTCACCAGCAGGATCCCCAGGATGTAACGTCGCGTGGCGGCGAGGTAGACGCCGGCGACGGCGAGGCCCACCATGAGGGCGTCGTTGTGGGCGCTGGCGATGAAACTGATGAGGAACAGCGGGTTGGCCACGGAGATCCAGAGCGCGCGCGCACCGTTGATGCCGTGCAGTTCGGCGAGCCTGGGCACGTAGACCACGCAGAGCAGCACGCCGACGCCGGCCAGGAGGCGGAAGAGCAGCACGGACGCGTCGGGCTGGGCGCCGGTCACTCCCACCACCGCGCGCGCCAGCCACAGGAAATACGGTCCGTAGGGCGTCCGGTTTTCCGCCCAGGCGGGATCGGCACCCAGGGCGAACCAGTTGTTGAGGGTGGAAATGCCCACCTCATACGGGTTCTGGCCCTCCTGGACCAGCCGGCCCTGGCCGGTGTACGCGTAGACGTCGCGGGAGAAGACCGGGACACAGAACAGCAGCGGCAGCGACCATGCGGAAATGGCCACCACCACGGACCGCAGCGACGATTGTCCCCAGTCCCCCAGCCGCTGGCCCAACCGGAGCCAGGAGCGCATCAGGAGCATGGCACCGGCCGTCAGCAGCACGGTGGACACCGCCACGCCCCAGCCTTCGGTGCGGAGTGCAATCACCACCGGCTGCCTGATCATGGGCGAGCCGTTGGCGATCCAGCCCGTCCCAATGGAGCCGATGAACATCATGAGGGCGCCAATGAAACCTTCAAGGGTTGCCAGGTAGGCACGGCCCTTGGCGGGCGCGGAAACTCCGGCCGGTGTACCCGGCCGGCTCTCCGACATCCTGAGGTGTGACCCGCCTGCCGTCATGATGTGTGGTCCCCTACCTTGTTACGGCACTGCTCGCCCCAGCTTGAAAAGGCCGCCCTGCAACCGGGCCATTTTATCAGCCGTGCTTACTGCCGCCCTTGGGCCAGGGCCGGACGGTACGGCACAGTTTGGCAACGGGACCGGCCGGCTACTGGGCGCGCAGCAGCGCCAGGAACTCGTCGGCCATGGCGAGTTGTTCCTCCAGCTTGGCCCGGCGCCTCGCTGCCTCTTCAATGAATTCGTTCAATTCGGACCTGATGCCGCTATCCTCCTGGCCCGGCCGGGTGGCCTCCAGCGCGTCGATGACCCGCAGGAGCCCGGACATTGCTTCGAGCGTGAACCCCAGCGGCTTCATCCTTCGGATCAACAGCAGGCGCGTGAAGTCGCGTTCGGTGTACAGGCGGAATCCGCCTTCGGTCCGGCCGGACGGTTTGAGCAGGCCCACCTCGTCATAGTGGCGGATGGTCCGCAGGGACATCTGCGAACGGTTTGCCAGCTCCCCGATATGCATCGTCGCCACCACTTCTTCAGCGGTCATCTCTTTCACCATTACGTCACCAATCCAGCTCAACCCTCACGTTAGGGTAATGTTGCATGCGCAGCCGAAAGTCACCGGCGCATTCCCTTTCCACCCATTGTCTTCCATGGCTTGGCTGGAGCCGTGCGCATCGTGGCGCGCAGAAACGTTGCCCACTGCTCTCCCGGGAGAGCCAATCCCCTGGAGCCGCCCCTTGGCCGTAGCCCGCCGAACCCGCCCTGTCAGGCAACCGATCACGGTTCTTACCGCCCTGCGCTCTCCGCGCCAGCTGTCCCGCGAGGTCCTGGCCGGCATGGTCACCACCCTGGCCCTGGTCCCGGAAGTCATTTCGTTCTCAATTGTCGCCGGGGTGGATCCCATGGTGAGTCTTGTCGCCTCCATCGTCCTTGCCCTGGCCATGTCGGTCCTTGGCGGACGGCCCGGCGTCGTGACTGCCGCAGCCGGTTCCGTCGCCCTGGTGATCGCCCCGCTGGTTCATGAGCACGGCGTCCAGTACGTCCTGCCGGCCGTGCTCCTTGCCGGTGTGATCCAGGTGGTTTTTGGCCTGGCCGGCCTTGCCCGCCTGATGCGCTTCATCCCGCGATCGGTGATGATCGGGTTCGTCAACGCTTTGGGTGTGCTGATTTTCATGGCGCAGGTGCCCCATGTCCTCAATGTCCCGTGGCTCGCCTACGTGCTGTTCGCCCTGACGTTCGCGATTATTTTCGTCCTTCCCCGCTTCACCAAGGTGGTTCCGTCGCCGCTGGTTGCCATCGTCGTCGTCACGGCGATTGTCATCATCGCCGGCCTCGCCGTTCCGGACGTGGCGGGCGAGGGCCCCCTCACGGGCAAGCTGCCGGGGACCACCCCGTTCCTTTTTCCGCTTGACCTTGCCACCTTCCAGCTGGTTTTGCCCACCGCGCTGAGTGTGGCGTTCGTGGGCCTCATGGAAACCCTGCTCACGGCGAAACTCGTCGATGACATCACGGACACGCCTTCTCACAAGGGCCGTGAGTCCTGGGCCCTGGGTGTGTCGAACATCCTTGCCGGTTTCTATGGCGGCATTGCCGGATGCGCGATGATCGGCCAGACGGTCCTCAACGTGAAGACCGGCCAGGCCCGCACCCGCATTTCGACGTTCGTGACCGGGCTGTTCCTGCTGGCCCTGGTGACCGGGCTCAGCCCGATCATGGGACAGATCCCCATGGTGGCCCTCGCCGCGGTCATGATGGTGGTCGCCGTCAGCACCGTGGACTGGCACAGCGTCAAACCGTCCACCCTGAGGAGGATGCCCATACCGGAGACGATCGTCATGGGTGTCACTGTCGCCGTCGTGGTCCTGACGGGGAACCTCGCGTATGGGGTCCTGGTGGGCGTCATCCTGGCGATGGTGCTGTTCGCGCGCCGGGTGGCCCACGTCATCACTGTTGAGCGGACCGTGGCAGGCGACGGCGAAAGCGTTCGCTACCAAGTGGTGGGCCCGCTGTTCTTCGGGAGCAGCAATGACCTCGTGGAGCACTTCGCCTACGCCGACGACCCCGCCTTGGTGACCATCGATCTCAGCCGTGCCCAGATCTGGGATGCCTCAACCGTCGCCGCCCTGGACTCGATCGAAACGAAGTACGCGGACCACGGCGCCACGGTAGCGATCGAAGGCCTCGATGAGCGCAGCACCGGTTTCCACCGCCGCCTCACCGGGCATCTGGGCGCCTGACGGCCCGTAGCCGCGTCCCGCACGGCAGAAGCGGGGCCGCGCAACGTGAACTGGTCAAACGTGCGGCCCCGCCTCTTCCCGGCACAGCTTCCCGTACAGCCTAGGAAAAGCGGCCCGGCCGGAAGGTGCCCAGCAAGGGGTGCTTCCTGCCGGTCAGGATCTCACCGGCGAGAAGTTCGCCGGCGATGAGTCCCAGCGTGGCGCCGGAGTGGGTGAAGGCAACGAAGCAGCCGGGCACCTGGCCCAATTCGCCCAGGACCGGCTCGCCGTCACCGGGAATGGGCTTGTAGCCCATCTTCCAGGAGGCGGGCTTGAGTTCCGGGTTGCCGGCAATCAGCTTGGACGCCTCATCGGCCAGTTCCTGCACCACCTCGTCCGGGACGCTGAAGGAGCCGTCCGCGTGCTCCGTGATCTGTTCTTCGTACCAGTCGTGGTCCAGCGCGAACGTTCCGCCGGGGTTGGGCCGCAGGGCTGCGCGGGGGGTGTTCATCACGGCTGCCACGTCGTGCTGCACCTGCTTGGTCACCACCAGCATGGACACGGGAGAGCCATTGGGGATATGCACCCCCAGGGGTTCGACGACGGCGGGCGTCGCTGCGCCGCAGGCCACCAGTACGGCGTCGGCGGGGTACGTCCCGCCCGCCGAGGTCTCAACACCTGTGGTGCGGCCGCCCTCCACCATGACGGAGGCTTTGCCGGCGTTCAGCACCAGTTCGCCGCCGCGGGCGTGGAACTCCTCCATGAGGAAGTCGATCAGGTCCGGCAGGCTGACCCAGCCTTCGCCGGGGTTGAAGATGGCGTTTTCCGGCACGGCGCCCGCGTCGATTCCAGGGGTCGCGGAGGCGATTTCGGCCGGGGCAAGCAGCTTGGAGTCGTAGCCGATGGACTTTTCGTAGGCGTGCCGGGCCTCGGTCGCCTCCCACTGCCCTTCGGCGTTCCACATCAGGCCGCCGCCAAACTGCAGCCATTCCCGGCTAGGATCCGCGGCGAAGAGCGTCCGGTAGCGGTCCACGCCGGCAAGCCGCAGCTGGTGGTACGGGGTGGACCGTTCGCCGGCGGAGTTGAGCCAGGACAGCGAGCGGCCGCTGGCTTCGCTTGCCAGGCCGCGCTCGGTCAGCAGGATCACCGAGGCACCTTCGCGGAGCAGGTGCACCGCGGTGGAGACGCCGAGGATACCGCCGCCGATGACGGCGACGCGCTTGGTGGCTGTTGCAGAGGACATGGTGTCCCTTTCTATGAAGTTCATGGTTGTGGAAGACGCGAACGATGCGCCGGGGAGGAGGATCTGGCGGGAAGTCAGGCCAGGGCGTGAATGCCCTCGATGACTTTCAGTACGTCAAGCGATTCGGCGGCATCGACAGGCAGCGGCCCGTTCCCGCGCAGGGCGGTGGCCAGCTGCACATAGAACTGCGGGTAGGCGCCGCGCTCGGCAGGAACGGAAGCCGTTGCCCCGTCCACGCCCAGGAGCCCCCAACGCTCCTGGAGTTCCACGCCGTAAGCAGGGTCCGACGGCGGCATTCCGCCAGCGAGCGCCGGTTCCTGTCCGTCCAGGCCCCACTTGGTATAGCCGGACTGGGAGCCGAGGATGTGGAACCGGGCCCCTGCCTGCGCAGCCATGCCGTTCATCCAGAGCCGCGTGCGGACTCCCGAGGTATGCAGCAGTGACACGAAGGCCTCCGTGTCGGCGGCGTCGGGATGTGCCCCGCGGTTGGCGGTTTCGCCATAGGTGCGCTCCACGGGTCCGAACAGCTGGATGGCCTGGTCGATCAGGTGGGCTCCGAGGTCATGCAGGATGCCGCCGCCATCGGCCAGGGAGACCGTGTCCCGCCAGTTTCCGAAACCTTCGGGCCGCCACCATTCGAACCGCGATTCGAAGCTGCTGACCTGCCCCAGGGCACCGGACGCCAGGACCTTCTTGAGCGTGAGGAAGTCCGCATCCCACCGGCGGTTCTGGAACACCGTCAGCTGCACCCCGGCGTCGGCCGCCCTGCTGATCAGTTCCTCGCCCAACGCGGACGTCGGCACGAAGGGCTTGTCCACCACCACGTGCAGGCCGTGGGCGATCGCCGTTGCCGCCAGCCCGTAGTGTGTGTGCGGCGGTGTACCCAGGACAACCAAATCCAGGTCCGCCGCGCGGGCGAACAGTTCCTCCGGTGTCCCCACGATCCGTGCCTGCGGGTAGAGGCGGGCCGCCTCCGCCGCACGCTCCGGCTGGGATGTGACGATCACGTCCAGCGAGTAATCAGGATCCGCAGCGATCAGCGGGGCGTGGAACACCTTCCCGGAGATTCCATAGCCGACGACGGCGGTCCGGATGGGTGCTGCCGCGGGCTTTGCCGTTGGGTCAGCACCCATCAGAGCACCTCCGAGAGGAAGCGCTGGAGGCGTTCGCTGCGGGGGTTGTCGAAGAGTTGGGCTGGTGTGCCTGCTTCGACGACTTCGCCTTCGTCCATGAAGACCACCTGGTCGGCGACTTTGCGGGCGAAGCCCATTTCGTGGGTGACCACGAGCATGGTCATGCCGCGGCGGCCCAGGCCGGCCATCAGGTTCAGGACGCCTTTGACCAGTTCGGGGTCGAGGGCGCTGGTGGCCTCGTCGAAGAGCATCACTTCCGGTTCCATGGCCAGGGCCCTGGCGATGGCGACGCGTTGCTGCTGGCCGCCGGAGAGGTCCCGGGGGCGGTGGTCGGCCCGTTCGGCGAGGCCAACTTCGGCGAGCCGGCGGCGCGCGAGTTCCATGGCACGCGCCTTGGGCATTCCCTTGACGCTCCAGAGGGCCAGCGCCACGTTTTCCTCGGCAGTATGGTCCGGAAAGAGGTTGAAGTGCTGGAAGACCATGCCGATGCGGGTGCGCAGGGTGTCCGGGTTGGCCGCCAGGATGCTGTCGCCGGCCAGCAGCACGTCACCGCTCTTGGGTTCGTGGAGCCGGTTGACGCCACGGAGCAGGGTGGACTTGCCGGAGCCCGAGGGCCCGATGATGCACGTGGTGGTGCCCGGGGCCACGGTGAGGCTGACGTTGCGCAGTACCTCGATGTCCCCGTACGCCATGGTGAGGTTCCGCAGCTCCAGGCTGGAGCCATGGAATGTCGGGGCGTCCGTGGTGGCGTGCGCGCCCGCGCGGGCGGCGGTGTTGTTGGTGGTGGGGGTAGGGGTGTTCATGTGTTGCTCCCGGTGGTGAGCGGCGAGGCCGCGTCGAGTTCCGTGACTTCCTTCAGGCCGCTGGTGGGCGGTGCTGCACGGCGGCGGCCGGTGCGGAACTTGTTGTCGAAGTAGTTGACCAGGTGCGTCAGCGGAACGGTGATCACCAGGTAGAAGAAGCCGGCGGCCACCAGCGGCGAGAGGTTGCCGGACAGGACGGCGGCATCCTGGCCCACGCGGAAGAGTTCGCGTTCGGTGACCAGCAGGCCCAGGAAATACACCAGGGAGGAGTCCTTCACAATGGCGATGAACTGGTTCACCAGTGCCGGAAGCACCCGGCGGACGCCCTGCGGCACCACCACCAGGGCCATGGACTTGGCATAGCTCATGCCCAGGGCACGGCAGGCCTCGCCCTGGCCTTTGTCCACGCTCAGGATGCCGGCGCGGAAGATCTCCCCGATGTAGGCGCTGGCGATCAGGCTCAGCGCGATGATGCCCAACGGGTAGGGCGAGGGGCCGAAGACCGACTGGCTGAGGCGGGCAAAACCCTGGCCGATCAGCAGGATGGTGAGGATGGCAGGCAGGCCCCGGAAGAGGTCCGTGTAGATCCGGGCAGGTACCCGCAGCCATTTGGACGGTGAGATGCCCATGACGGCCACCACCATGCCCAGGACCGTGCCAAGGACGGTGGCGGCAATGGAGATGATCAGCGTGTTCAGCAGGCCGACCGCCAGGAGTTGGGGCAGGACCTCGGCCATTGCGCCGAAGTCGAGAAAGGTTCGGATGATGGTGTTGAGCCAGTCCATGGTTGCTCTCAGACGTAGATTGTGTGGAGGTTCCGGACGGGCCGCGCGCTGCGGCCCGTCCGGTCAGGCGGCTGAAGGCTTGTTTGCTGGACGCTTACTTGCCTTCGCCTACTTGCCTGGGCTTACTTGCTGGGCGCCGGCGACGCGGTCTGCTCGGCCTTGGGCAGGTACTGCTCCGGCATCGGGGAGCCCGGGAACCACTTCTGGTAGAGCTTCTTCCAGGTTCCGTCCTCCATGGCTGCGGCGAGCCCCTTGTTCAGGGCCTCCTTGAACGCCGTCTTGCCCTTGGCCACCGCGAACCCGGCCGGGGCGTCGAAGGAGGGGATGTCCGCGGCGCTGACCAGGCCGTGTTGCTCCTGGTAGGCCTTGGCGGCCTCGTAGTCCAGGAAGTGGGCGTCCACGCTACCGCTGTTCACCGCGGCGATGGCGGTGTTGTTGTCCGGGAAGCGGACCAGGTTGGCCGAGGTGAAGTTCTTCACCGCATAGGCCTCCTGGAGGGTTCCCTGGACCACGCCCAGCCGTTTTCCAGCCAGGCCGTCGGTACCGGTGATGCCCGAGGTTTTGGTGGTGATGACGGTCAGGTAGCCGGCAAGGTAGCCGTCGGAGAAGTCCACGGTCTCCTTGCGCTTGTCCGTGATGCCAATGGCGGCCACACCGGCGTCGAACTGGCCGTTGGCCACCGCGGAAAGAAGCCCGGAGAAGTCCTGTCCGGTGAAGACCACGTTGTCCACACCGGCCCGGTGGGCTACGTCCTTGAAGAGTTCCACGTCGAAACCGGTGAAGTTACCGGAGGCGTCGGCAAAAGTGTACGGCTTGGAGTCACCCAGGCTGGCCACGCGGACGGTGCCGGGCTGGATCAGGCCGTACGGGTTGTTCTCCGTGGTGGAGGCAGGCGAGGTGGAGCTGCAGCCCGAGAGTGCCAGGACTCCCGCGAGTGCTGCCGCGGCAATGCCGGCCGGGCGGAATTTCATCTTTTTCACAGCGTTGTCCAATCGTTGGTGGGAAGGCGGTGCTGTCAGGGCCGCCGAAGAAAGTCGCCGATGCTCTTGTTGAGTCCGGTCTCACACCCTAGGATTGAGACCGGACTCACATCGATTGATAGAAATGTAGCCGAAGTCACAAGGGGCGTCAATACCCCGTCGAAAGGTGAAGATGAACGGTGAAGGAGCACGACGGCGGGACGTAACCGTTGCCGACGTAGCAAAGGCGGCCCAGGTTTCCAAGGCCCAGGCCGCACGTGCACTGGGAAATTACGGGGCCGTCAGCGACGAAGTGCGCGAGCGCGTCCTGGCCGCTGCCGAGACATTGTCCTACCGCCCCAACGAGCTTGCCCGCAGCATGAACACCGGGAAATCCCACACCATTGGCGTGGTGGTGGGCGACATCGAAAACCCGCACTTCGGGCTGGCCACGCGGGGCATCACGGACACCGCCAAGAAGGCCGGCTACAACGTCATCCTGGTCAATACGGACGAGGACCGCGCGGCGGAAGTGGACGCCGTCCGGGTCCTGCTGGACAAGCGTGTGGACGGCCTCATTGTGGCTCCGGCGTCCTCTGTGGACACCGAACACCTGCAGGAGGTGCACCGCTCCGGGCGCCCCCTGGTTTTCATCGACCGCACCGCCGGGGACCTGCAGGTGGAGACCATGGCCGTGGACATGGCACGGATTTCCCTGGAAGCCACGCAGTACCTGCTCGACGCCGGGCACCGCCGCATCGCCTTCATCTCCACACTGAGGACTGACGTGCCCTACACCCCCGGTATGACGCTTGAGTCATCGCAGATTGCGGACCGTCTCGAGGGGATGCGGCAGGCATTCACGGCGGCAGGGCTGCCTTTTCCGGAGGACCTGGTCCGCCTGAATGCCGGCGACGCCGACTCCATCCGCAGCATCACGCGGGAGGTGCTCCGGGGCCCGGACCAGGCCACTGCGGTGGTTGCCTCCGACGGCCTGATCGCCCTCGGTGTGGTGGAAGCCATCCAGGAACTGGGCCTCTCCATTCCGGCCGATGTTTCATTCCTGATGTACGACGACTTCGCCTGGACCCGGCTCACCACCCCGCCCCTGACCGTCATCGCCCAGCCCGTGTACAACATGGGTGTGGCAGCGGCCAAGGCGCTCATCCGCCAGATGGAGGGCCTGCCGCCCGCCGCCCCGGCCCAGTTCACGGCCACCCTGGTGCGCCGCGGGTCAGTAGGCGCGCGGCGAACGGGCCAGGAGCCGACGCAGGAGGAGTTGGCGGCCACGCTCAACTGACTGCCGGAATTCACTGCGAAGCGTCAAAACCCGCCAGCAGGCGCCGTTTGGGATGCGCCGAGGTCCAGAGTGGGTAGTCGTTACTTTCCGCCCGGAAAGGTCAGCCGCGGCGGGCGGGCTTGTCAAAGCGCCACCCCTCTGACCTCAGCTCGGGAATAATCTGGTCAACAGCTTCAATGGTCTGGGCCCTGTCTCCACCGCCGTCATGCATCAACACGACGCCTCCGGGCGTAATGCCTTCCCTCAGGCGCCGAACCAGCTCCGCCGTTCCCGGCGGTTCCCAGTCTCCAATGGCGGTGGCCCAACCCAGGGGCTGCATTCCCATGTCCGCCGCCACTTGCGGTGTCTGGCCCCAGCTTCCATAGGGCGCCCGGAAGTAGTTGATCTCGGCCTCCGGAACCGCCTCACGGATCGCGGCGCTCGTCTCTTCAAGATCAGCCCTGATGGCGTCGGAACTCCAGTTGCCCATGTCGTCGTGGTGCATGGTGTGGTTGCACAGCAGGTGTCCCGCGTCCGCGATTTGGCGAACGATCTCCGGATATTGTTTTACGTGGTCCCCCCAAAGACAGAAGGTTGCCTTCACGTGATGCTTCTTGAGAACGGCCAGCAATGTTGGCGTGTTGACGGGGTCGGGGCCGTCGTCAAAGGTCAGGCTGACGTATTTGCCCTCATGTCGGGTGGAATCAACAATCTCGGTGGTCGCTTGGTCGGCCCGGGCAGGCGCCGCGCCGGCAAGGCTCGCGGGGATGACTGCGCCGAACGCCAACATGGTGGCAGATATGGGCAATACCGCCGTGCGCACAACTGCCGGGCGTCGTATTGGGAATTTCATCGCTGCCTCACTGAAGTCGCTGAAGTTCCGGAAGTTTCCGGAATTGGCCCAGCGTAGAGCGGCCTCCGCTGCCACGTCAAGAGTGCGCAGCGGGTGGATCAGGCCCCATGGGGTGCAGCGGTGCTTTCGCGCACCACCAGCCTCGTGGAGAGTTCCACGCGGGGGCTTTCCACGACTTCGCCCTGGAGCATCCTGAGCACAGTGCGTGCGGCCAGCTTTCCCATCTCGGCCAAGGGCTGGCGCACGGTGGTGAGGGGAGGAGAGGCCCACCGGGCCTCGGGAAGGTCGTCAAAGCCCACCACGCTGATGTCCTCGGGAACCCGAAGGCCCTTCTTGCGGACCGCCTCGTACACTCCGAGCGCCATCTGGTCACTGGCGGCAAAGACGGCGGTGGGGGGTTCGGGCAGTTCCAGCAGCTTCCATCCCGCCCGGAACCCTGACTGGTAGTCGAAGTCGCCCTCAATGGCCAGGCTGGCATCGAAGGGGATTCCCGCAGCGTCAAGACCGGCCCGGTAGCCGTCCAAACGTGCCCGGCTGCACCACAGGCCCGGCGTGCCCGCAACAAAGCCGATCCTGCGGTGTCCGATTCCGGTGAGGTGTTCCGTTGCCCCGACCGCACCGGTCCAGTTCGTGGCGCCGATGGTGGGGACGTCAAGATCCGGCACGCCGGCAGGATCGACGACGACGGCGGGAACCTGGAGGCGCTGCAGCTCGGCACGCAGGGACGAGTCGAGGTCGGTGGTTACCAGGATGGCCCCGTCGCTCGCCCTGGCGCTGACATTGTCCAGCCACTGGCGGGTGGACGCCGGGTTGGTCCCGCGATGGATTGCCGAAACCACGGTTGACGCGCCGGCTTCATTCGCCGCCTCCTCAACCCCCCGGATGATCTCCACGGCCCAAGGGCTGTCCAGGTCATTGAAGACCAGGTCAATGAGGCCGGAACGGCCTTCCGGGCGGACTCCTCGCCGCTGGTAGCCGTGGTCCCGGAGCAGGGTTTCAACGCGCTCACGGGTTCGCGGCGCAACATCCGAACGGCCGTTAAGGACGCGGGAAACAGTGGGCACTGACACGCCCGCTTCGGCGGCAATGGCCGAAATCGTCACTGCCGGGCGCTGGGCTTCCTGCACGCATTCCTCCTGGTCCGCTGCAAGTATAGGCCTTGTCCGGCCGGCAAAGCTGGACACTTTCTCTGAAAACCCTTGACGTTCTCTCCGGAATGTTCCTACGCTTCAACCGATACCTTCCGGAAATTTCCGGAAGGTATCGGTCAGCGCATCGCTGCTGCCATACCCCGTACCTCAAAGGAGAGCTCTTGATGAAGGTTGCAAAACTTGTCGCCGGCGCATTGTTGGCGTCGACGTTCGTCCTCCCGACTGCACTGCCTGCTTCCGCAGGCGGGAACGAAAACCAGCAGCCCCCAGGCCTTGCAAAGCAGGACACCCTGCGGTGGGCGGCACCAAAGGGCTTCCGGATCGGCACCGCAGTTGCCGGCGGCGGACATCATGAGAACATGCCTTACCCCAACCCCTTCACCTATGACCAGCAATACCGTGAGGTCTTGGCCGCGGAATTCAGCTCCGTCTCCCCCGAAAACCAGGCCAAGTGGGAATTCATCCATCCGCAGCGGGACCAGTACCGCTTCACCGAGATGGACGCCATCGTCGAGTTCGCCCAACAGCACGGCCAGGTTGTGCGCGGCCACACGCTGTTCTGGCACAGCCAGAACCCCGCCTGGCTGGAGCAGGGCAACTTCAGCAAGGACGAACTCCGTTCCATCCTGAAGGACCACATCAGTACCGTTGTTGGACGGTACGCAGGCAAGATCCAGCAGTGGGATGTAGCCAATGAGATTTTCAACGGAGACGGCACCCTCAGGACCACGGACAACATCTGGATCCGGGAACTTGGCCCGGAGATCATCGCCGACGCCTTCCGCTGGGCGCACGAAGCGGATCCGAACGCCAAGCTCTTCTTTAATGATTACGGCGTGGAAAGCGTCAACGCGAAGAGCAACGCCTATCTTTCGCTCATTCCGCAGCTTCGGGCCGCAGGCGTCCAGGTGGACGGCTTCGCGGTGCAGGGGCACCTCAGCACACGCTACGGTTTCCCCGGAGACCTGCAGGCCAACCTCCAGCGCTTCAACGATCTGGGACTGGAAACATCCATCACCGAGATCGACGTACGGATGGACGTTCCGGCGGGAACCAAGCCCACCGCGGCACAGCTGGAGAAGCAGGCCAGCTACTACCAGCGGGCCCTCGAAGCATGCCTGAACGTCGAGGACTGCAAGTCGTTCACCATCTGGGGCTTTAACGACAAATACTCCTGGGTCCCGGTGTTCTTCCCCAAGGAAGGTGAGGCTACCGTGATGTGGGAGGACTACACCCGCAAGCCGTCGTACTACGCACTGCAGTCCACCCTCTTGAAGGCAAACCCCGGCGGAGAGCAGCGCGACAGCCACCACCCCGCGTACCAGCAGTAGCGAATTCCGAGCACTGACAAAGCGGCCCGGCGCCGAAAGGCTCCGGGCCGCTTTGCTGCGGCTGACCTGCACTCACCTGCCGTTATTGAGGCTGACCTGACGGTCCAGGATTGACACAGACCCACTCGCCGAGCGCCAAGCGATTCTAGACGGTATCCGAGCCGGCGATCACGCAACTACTCCCCCATCTCCCGGGAACCTCTTGAAGGTGTTGGCACGCTCCGTTCCAGGTAACTGAACAAGGCCCTGATCCCGAAAGTCCACGGCTCCATGTCTTCGGTCTTGTGAGTCCGGTTGACCAGGGCCCCGAGCAGCGGGCTGCTGATGGTGACGACGTCGCCGGGCTTGTGGGTGAAGCCAAGGCCTTCGGCGTCGCGGTCCTGGTTCGGAGCGAACAACGTGCCGGTGAAGAGGCCGAAGCCGTCGGGGTACTGGTGGTGGCGGCCGCGGGCGGCACCGATGAGCTCCTCGAAAGGACGGCTGATGCGCGCCAGGCTGTTGCGGCCCTCCAGCCGGTAGCCGTCCGTTCCTTCCACGGTGAGGGTGATTTCCTCCGTCCGCAGGGACTCCAGCGAGAAATCCTGGTGGAAGAGCCGAATGAACGGGCCGATCGCGCAGGATGCGTTATTGTCCTTGGCCATGCCCAGGAGGAGTGCGCTGCGGCCCTCCACGTCCCGGAGGTTTACGTCGTTTCCCAGGGTTGCACCCCGAACCTTCCCGGCAGAGTCGGCAATGAGGACGAGTTCAGGCTCGGGGTTGTTCCAGGAGGAGAAGCCCGGGATGCCCACGGGCGAGCCAAAACCCACGGAGGACAGAACCGGGGCTTTGGTGAACACTTCGGGGTCGGGGCCCAGGCCCACCTCGAGGTACTGGGACCACATCCCCTGCGCCGACAACACCTTCTTAACCTCCCGCGCCTCCTCCGACCCGGGTCGCAGGCTCTCCAGGCTTCCCCCAAGAGCCCCGGCAACGGTCCTGCGGACTTCAGCCGCCCGGTTGAAATCACCGCCGCACCGTTCCTCGATGACCCGCTCGATCATGCTCTCCACGAACGTCACTCCGCAGGCTTTGATCACCTGGAGGTCCACCGGAGACAGCAGGCGTGGACGGCTCCGGTCATCCTCCAAGGAGGCTTCGAACAGGTCGGCGAGCTCCCAGCGCGGGGCGCCGGTCGTCTGTAGAACGAGATCCACGGGGTTGGGGTGATCCATGAGCTCGGCAACAGTTCTGACGTCGGGGGTGAGATCGAGAACCTCTTCACCCCGGACACAGACCACCCTTGGGCCTTGGGAAACAGGGTCCCACACGCGGCCCACAAAAACCCCAGCTCCCTGGTCTGCCGGAAGGATGTGCTGTGGGCGCATGCTGCTCATGGGTTGTCCTCATTCTCGGTTTCTGATTCCCAGACACCATCAACCCGCCGTCGGATCCCCCAGGGGTTGTCATCACGAAGGGGTTCGGGCAATTGCGACGGTGGGAAGGAGTCATAGGCGACGGGACGCATAAAGCGGCCAATCGCTGCGGTTCCAACGGATGTCGTGGTGGCGGTTGTAGCGGGGTAAGGTCCACCGTGGTTTTGCGCATACGTTACGGTTACCCCGGTGGGCCACCCGTTCCAGAGCAAACGCCCGGCGCGCTCCTGCAGCTCCGTCAACAGCTCCGCCACATCTTCGTCAGGGTCTGCCTGCACCGTGGCCGTCAGCTGTCCCTCCAACAGGCGGGCGAGCGCCGGCAAGTCTGCGCCTGGCGGATACCCGACCACAAGCGTTGCCGGTCCGAACATCTCCTGTTCCAGGATTTCCGGGCGTTGCCAAACTTCATCAGCAGTGGCGAACAGCACCGTCGGCCGGGGCGCCGCCGAATCGTCCCCTGGCACTATGACTTCAACTCCGGGCGTTGACCGTACGGAATTCAACGCCTTGTCGAATTCCTCCCGCAGCTTCGGGCTAAGTAGGAGGCTTGCTGGCTTGGGGCCAGTTCCTTGCGGAGGATCCCGCTTACCTCTTCGAGGTCGTCGACCGGGGCGAACAATAGTCCTGGTTTCGTGCAGAACTGGCCCATCCCCGTGCTGAAGGAGTCGGCATAGCCGGCCAAAATGTCCTCACGCCTGGCACTCCACGCTCGCTCGGTGACAAAGACAGGGTTGATGCTGCCCAGTTCGCCATAAAAGGGGATGGGAGCGGGGCGCCGGGATGCCCGATCGAAGAGTGTCCTCCCGCCGGCCGTGGATCCCGTAAAGCCGATGGCCTTGACCAATGGATGGTCCACCAGCTGTTCAGCGGCCTCCCGGCCGACAACCGTCGAGAAAAGGCCGTCGGGAGCACCGGCCTGTGCCAGGGCTTCCTGTACCACCTCACCGGTACGTGTGCCCAGGTGAAGGTGTCCCCCGTGGATCTTATGCACCACTGCACATCCCGC
The DNA here is from genome assembly GCF_030816485.1 of Arthrobacter sp. B1I2. Lineage (NCBI taxonomy): Bacteria > Bacillati > Actinomycetota > Actinomycetes > Micrococcales > Micrococcaceae > Arthrobacter > Arthrobacter sp. B1I2. The sequence goes on from NZ_JAUSYC010000001.1 coordinate 978,886, forward strand.
CGCCAGGGCAGATGCAGTGTCGCCACCCATTACGCTGAATGCAAACGGGAAGTTTGAGGCGCCGAAAACACCTACGACCCCCAGCGGTACGGAAACCCGCCGAATATCCGGCCTCGGACCCATCCCCCACGCGGGATCGGCGTGGTCAATAGTCGCGCCCAGGTGTTCCCCGCGAACGATTTCCGCTATGAACAGCCGGAGCTGAAAGACGGATCGTCGCAGCTCAAAACGAAGCCGCGCCTCCTCCAGATGTGTTTCCTCATGCCCCAGTGCCACCAACTCGTCAGCGTGGGTGCTCAAAGCGGACGCCACCGCCTCCAGCCAACGCGCGCGCGCCCGAGGCTCAAGGCCCCTGGCGCGCTCATACGCTTTATGGGCGGCAACTATCCGGTTTTCTGTCTCTTCGCGTGACGTAATCATCGCTAATTCCTTTCGGGCCGCGGACCATTGGCTTACTCCCATACATTGCTGGGCAGGAGGCAGGGGTGCCGGGGGCCCTGGCTCCCCTGTCTCCTCCTCTCAGATGGCCGGCGTGCGCTCGAGGTTGAAGTAGGAGCGGGCGTCCGGCGGGCGGATATCGGCGACGGCATCAGTGAAGATGCGCATTGGGTGTGGCGTGTACGGGTGCTCTGCTATGGCCTCGAAGTCGAGTTCGATCCCCAGGCCAACCCCCTCCGGGATGAGGATGTCACCCTCGTCGGTCAGTTGCAGGCGCTCATTCGAGATCTCGCTCCGCCAAGGCACATCCGTCGCCATGATTTCCAGGTACCGGAAGTTCGGCAGCATGGCGCCCAACTGCAAGGTTGCGGCGGTACTGAGCGGACCGCTGGGGTTGTGGGGTGCGAACGGAATGTAATGGGCCGCCGCGAGTGTGGAAATGAATGCGAGCTCCAGCAAGCCGCCGGCATGAGTGACGTCGGGCTGGATGTAGTCCACTGCCTTCCGGGCGAGGGCGGGAACGAAGGTGTTCCGTCCCATCCACCGTTCACCGGCGGCGATCGGAACTGGAGATTTCGAGCGTATCTCCAGGAGGGAATCAATTCCGTCGGGAGGGCAGGGTTCCTCAAAAAACACCGGCTGGAACTGCTCGATTTCACGCGCCACCCGGATGGCTGTCGGGACATCGAACCGGCCGTGTCCTTCAATAAAGAGCTCAACATCATCGCCCACCGCCTCCCGCACAGCCGCTACGGGTTCAAGCATTCGCCGCAGGTCCCGCGCCTGCAGGGTGAGGTCCGCGGCCTCGAACGGGTCCCATTTGAGTCCCCGGAAGCCTTGGGCAACTGTGTGTACGGCTGCATCGGCAAACTCTTCAGGCGTTTTGGCACCTGAAAACCAGCCATTGGCGTATGCCCGGACCCTGTCACGGACTTGTCCGCCCAGCATTCGGTGGACAGGAACCTCCAAGGCACGGGCCGAGACATCCCACATGGCCATTTCAAGGGCACTGAGAGCGGTCATTGACACAGGACCACCGCGCCAGTAGGCATCACGGTTCAGCTCGTAGATCGTTTGGCTGATCCTTGTTGGGTCCTTGCCGCGGACAGCGTCGGCGAGCACGGCAACGGCTCCCCGGACTGCATGCTCCTGGCCTTCGAGAGTTGCTTCAGCGATGCCGGTGAGACCAGAGTCCGTGCTCAGCCGAACGAAGATGAGGTTTGTTCTGTAAAAGTCGACGACAACAGTGTCGAGGTTGGTGATTTTCATATTCGGAAGTCTCATCCCTTAACAGCGCCGGCGGTCATCCCGCTGACGACATATCGTTGTGCGAACAGGTAGAAGGCGACGGCCGGCAGCGTGAACAAGAGACCGACGGCCATGATGCTTTGAATTGATGTGTCCTGCTCGCCGATAAAACCCGCCACCCCCACTGAGGCGGGCTGCAGGGGCTTGTCGAACACGAACGTGACAGCAAAGACGTACTCGTTCCAGGCGCTGAAGAAGGCAATCACCGCCGCGGCCGCGATAGCTGGCGCGATCAGTGGCAGGATGATGCGGGCGAGGACGGTAGGCGGGCGGCTCCCGTCAACGCGGGCGGCTTCGTCGAGATCGCGTGGAACGCCGTCTATCGCGCCCTTCAGGATCAAAGAGACCACCGGAAGGGCAAATGCGGTATCGGCGAGGATCAGTCCGTGCAGCGAATTCAGCAGGTCGAAGCGGCGGAACATGGCGAAAAGCGGAACCACCAGCAGTGCTTCAGGAAGCATTTGTGTAAACAGCAGCGCAAGGCCAACAGCGGCCTTGCCGCGAAAGGTGAACCTGGACAGGGCGTAACCGAGCGGGATACCCAGACCGATCGACAGAACCGTTGTTCCGGCGGCGACAATCAAGCTGTTGAGCAGCCAAGTGACTACCTGGCCGTCGGCCAAGGCCGCTGCGAAGACGCCGAAACGGGAAAAGTTGGGGAGTATGTTCACCGATGAGGACGAAAAAAGCTCCTCATCCGATGACAGGGCAGTCACGAACATCCAGTAGACGGGGAAGATCGCGAGTCCGAGGACGACGAGAACGGCGATTGTACGGCCAGCCACTCCAAGACGTATGCGGTGCATCATGCCTCCTTCGCGGCCGCGTTGGCCACCAGTCGACCGCCGATGATGACAATCATGGCGATGACGACGCCCACCATGCCGATGGCCGCCGCTGTCCCCAGTTGCTTCGACTCAAACGCTTGGGCGTACAGATCGATTACGAGTGTTCGCGTGGAACCAAGGGGCCCGCCACGGGTCATCAGCCAGATCAGCTCGAACCGACGCAGCGACCAGATGGTCATGAGTACGGCAACCAAGCCGATTGTCGGTTTCAGGACCTGCCAGGTGACAACGCGGAAGGTCATCCAGCGTCCGGCACCGTCCACCTGCGCGGCTTCGACCAACTCCTGGGGAACGCCCTGCAGGGCAGAGAGGAGGACGACCGCTACGAACGGCACCAACTGCCAAATTGTGGTGACCAGAATCGCCCCAAGCGCCAGCTGGGGGTTGTTGAGGACACCATTCGGACCGGGGTCGATCCCCATTCCGCGCAGCGTGCGTGTGAGGATCCCAAACTGGGGGTTGAACATCCAAGTCGCAATGAGTGCAACTGCAATCCCCGGCGCTGCCCAGGGCACGGTTACGAGCGAACGCGCAACCGCGCGGCCCGGGAACCGCCCGTTCAGCAGCAGGGCCACAAGCAGGCCCAAACCCACGGAACCTACGACGCAGGCTGCGACGTAGATAACCGTGGTGAGCAGCGTTTGCCGGAATGAAGGGTTCGCCAGGACGGACTGGAAGTTCGCCATCCCAACCCAGACATTGAGGTTTGGGTTGAGCAGGGTTGTTTTGGTGAAGCTGAGCCAGACCTCCTGCAGGAGCGGGACCAGCTGGAAAACCACTATGTAGAGGGCGGCAGGAGCAAGGAAAAGGTAGGGAGTCCACCGGCTGCCTGCAGGGCTCCTCCGGCGTCGGGGCGCAACGCGTCGGTTGGTATTTGGGGTTGGTTGCCCGGCCAGCCCCGGGGACCGCGTCAAGACGCGCGGTCCCCGGCTGCGGTCTGTCATCGCCCGACCAGCTCCTCCGCCTGCTTCTGGGCCTTTTCCATCGCAGTAGCCATGTCCTGCTGGCCCTGCAGTGCGGCCAAAACTTGGCTTACAACGATGTGCCGGATGTCGGCGGTCTGCGGACCGAACCCTTTGACGATCTGTGGCACGCCGGACTCGGTCAGCTCATCGAGGACCGGAAGGAACGGAAACTTCTGCAGGCTCTCGGCGCTGCGCTCGGTCGGCGTGGCTACGCTGCTGGCGCCGAGGACTTCCTGCAGCTTGACCTGCTGGTCGGGCTTGAGCAGCCAGTTGATGAAGTCAAGCGCTGCGTCCTTGTGCTTGCTGTTTGCGTTGATGGTGATCGGTGCCAGCAAGGCCCCCTGCTTCTTTTCAGGGAACGGGATGCGGGCGACACTGAAGTTGAGGTTCGCGTTGGCCGACTTCGTAGCGGTGACATAGCCGCCGTTGTTGAGCTCCATTCCGACCTTGCCGTTGGCGAACATTTTACGGAACGTCGCGGCGTCGGCACCCTTCGGGATGACGTTCGCGTCGTAGAGCTGCTGGTACGCCTTCAAGCCCTCAATTACCTTCGGCGAGTCGATGGTCAGCTTGCCGCCATCAGACCAGTCGCCGCCGAAACCAAGCACGTAGTTGAAGATATCCTGCCAAACGCCCGCTTCCTCGGCCTGGGTCTGGCGGAAAGCAAGCCCGTAGACGTCACCCTTTGTTGTGTTCTTGGCTGTCTGGACAAACTCCTCGAACGTCTTTGGAGCCTGGGGAATGAGGTCCTTGTTGTAGAACATGCCGTAGTTCGAGTTCTCGAAGATCACACCGTAGCGGTGTTCATCAACAGTGAGGTACTTGTCGGGGCCGGGAATCAACTTCAGCTTCTGGGCGTCGATCTTGTCGTCCAGCGGTTCGAGCAGGCCTGAGGATGCTGCGGTGGAGAACTCAGGCATGTCGAAGCGGACCAGGTCCGGACCTTCACCGCCACCCATCTGGGTCAATACGGTTTGGCCGAAGGTTGGATACGGCACGGATGCAGGCTGGACGGTAACGACGTGCTGGCTGGAGTTGTACTCATCGATCAGCTTCTGAAGCCCTGGCCCGCGGCCGGGATCACCGAGCGTGGAAGCGGCGAACGTAATCGTGGCCTGCTGCGGCGTTGCGGAAGAGCCTTGAGGTTCTGACGAGCAACCCGCCAGAGTGCCCGCGCCCACAGTCAGGACGGCGAGGACTGATAGCGCCTTCGCAGCTCGGGATGAACGTAATGGCATTGCTACTCCTTTGTACGCGGCGGGAGGTGTGATTGATCACATCAAAACGTATATTACTAATAATAGGTATAAAGGCAATAGTGTCCTTCTGGGACGGTAGAGTGGGCCTTATGACCAACCTCCACTCGGAACTCGTCGACATGCTCGGGCTCCGAATAGTCCGCGGCGACTATCCCCCTGGCGCCCGCATTGACATTGACTCGCTCGAGCCTGAATTCGGAGTGAGCAAGACGGCTATCCGGGAGGCACTGCGTGTCATCCGCGAGAAGGGCCTCATTGACTCATGGCCCAAGCGGGGGACCATTGTGAATGACCGCGCGGCCTGGAAACTGCTCGACAGTGATGTCATCATGTGGCGGCGCTCCGCGCGGCGGGACGATGATCGCCTGTTGGCCGAACTGTCCCAGTTGCGGGACGTCATTGAACCGGCCGCGGCGAAACTGGCCGCCCAGTACCGGAAGCCTGAGGACATTGCGGCGCTCAGTCGATCATTCGAGGAGTTTGCGAAGGCAGGGCACGATGTTGAACGGCTTGCAGCGGCAGACCAGGACTTCCACATCAACCTGTTGCGGGCGACGCACAACGAACTGATGATGCGCCTGGACGTGGTTATTGTGCACGCCCTCAATGCGCGAAATCGTATCCAGCACCATCCCGGCGCGGACTGGCTTGATCCAGTTCCGGACCACCAGGCGGTGCTGGATGCGGTGGTGGCGGGAGATCCGGAAGCTGCCGAAGCCGCCATGCGTTTTGCCATTCGGGAGTCAGACGTGGACCTCAGCAGCGGCGAACCGGTCTTTGAAGAACCCATCGGCCACTCCGCGATCAGTACTTCGGAACCGGCGGCGCGATAGGACGCCATGCCACAGGTTAGCCAGCGGGAGGTGCGGTGGATTCGCGGACGATTACCTGGGTGGCAAGTTCCACCCTGTGGGAATCAAGGACCTCGCCGCGCACCTGGCGAAGGAGTGACCTCAGTGCCGCCCGTCCCATCTCCTCGAGGGGCTGCGCCACGGAGCTTAGTGACGGCACCGATTGCTCGCCCTGGTTGGTGCCGTCGAAGCCAATGAGGCTGATGTCTTCGGGAATCCTGATTCCATGACGCCGCGCCTCGCTGAGGACACCCAGGGCAATGGTGTCGCTTGCGGCGAAGATCGCCGTGGGCCGCCGGTCAAGTTTAAGCAGGGCCCTGAGTCCGTTGACTCCGCTCTCGGTCCGGAACCGGCCGCCCGAAACAATGTAATGCGGTTCCACCGGTACACCTTCAGCCATCAGGGCAGCCATGTACCCATGCAGCCTCGCTTGGTTGCATTCGGCACCCTGTATGCCGCCGATGTAGGCAATGCGCCGGTGCCCCAATCCCAGCAAATGCTCGGCGGCCGCCTTGCCACCCGCCCAGTTGGTGGCTCCAACGCTGACAACATCAGCTGAGGGCGGATTAAGCGGGTCGATGACGACGACGGGAATCTGGCGCCGCCGAAACGCATGCAGCTGCGCCTCACTGAAGGCCGAGGTGACCACGATCATCCCGGCCCTGCCATTTTCCAGTATCCGTTGGGCACGACGTTCCGGAGTGTGCCGTCCCGGGGTGGACTGGCCGGTCACGCTGACCAGGATTTCGACGTCGGCACCGGCTGCGAACTGCAGGATGCCATTCAGGACCTGGATCGTGTAGGCGGAGTCGAGCACGTCGATGACCACTTCAACAACAGTCCCGCTTTCCGCTGCTGCCCGGCGCTGCACAGGGGACTGGTACCCAGCCTGCTCCAGTGCAGTAAGAATCCGGGCCCTGGTCTCGGGCGCAACATCCTCCCGGCCGTTCACCACCTTCGAAACAGTGGGCGCCGAAACCCCTGCCTGCCGCGCGATGGTGGCGAGCGTCGGTTTGGTCCGTTCGGGGATCTTCGTGGGCATGAAGGTTCGCAACCTTTCGAAAGTTTGTGATCCCATTCTGGGGAACCGAATGCACGCCCGTCAAGGACACTACCCGGGGGATTCGAGAAATTTCGACCGGATTGCTCTTGACCCGGCCAGCAAACGCATTTAGTTTAGACCGTGACCCAAATTACATGGATCGAAATGTTTCGAACCTAGTAACTAGGTGATCCGCCCCTAAATGTTTGCAACGATGCAATTTCAGATGGAGAAGCAATGAAGCAATCCCAGACCTCGCGGCGCTCTTTCCTCGCCCTCGCTGCCCTTACTCCCTTTGCCGTTGCCGCAACCAGCGCCTGCGGGACGTCCGGTCCCGGCGCCTCCAGCGGCGGCGGGGGAGCCAGCATGTGGTACCTGTCCGGCGAGCCCAACCAGACCACCATGCAGAAGGCCGCAGATGCGTTCAGCTCGGCGAACCCGAATGACAAAATCACTGTCACCTATTTCCAGAACGACGCCTACAAGACCAAGATCAAGACTGCGATCGGCGCCGGCCAGGCGCCCACCATCATCTACGGCTGGGGCGGCGGTGGACTCAAGACCTACGCCGAGGCCAGCCAGGTGGAAGACCTGACCAGCTGGTTTGACGCGAACCCGGACCTGAAGAAGAAGTTCTTCCCGGCCTCCTTCGGTGCAGCCACGATCAACGGGAAGATTTACGCACTGCCCAACCAGTACGTCGCCCCGATCGTCCTTTTCTACAACAAGGAACTCTTCGCAAAGGCCGGCGTGCAGCCGCCCAAGACCTGGGACGACATCATGTCTTTGGTCAAGACCTTCAACGGCATGGGAGTGGCCCCCTTCTCCCTGGGCGGGCAGTCGCGCTGGACCTCCATGATGTGGCTCGAATACCTGCTCGACCGGATTGGCGGCCCCGACGTTTTCAAGGCCATCTTCGAAGGAAAGCCGAATGCCTGGATGGACCCTGCCGTGATCGAGACCGGCACCAAAATCCAGGAACTCGTCTCGGCGGACGGCTTCATCAAGGGTTTCTCCTCCATCACGGCGGACTCCAACGCAGACCAGGCACTTCTGTTCACGGGCAAGGCCGCCATGATGCTGCATGGTTCCTGGACGTATGGTGGCATGAAGAAGAACGGCCAGAACTTCGTCCAGGACGGAAAGCTGGGCTTCGTCAGCTTCCCCACTGTCGCAGGCGGCAAGGGCGATCCCAAGAACGGCGTTGGCAACCCCGCCTCGTACATGTCGATTTCCTCCAAGGCCACTGACAAGGAAAAGGAGACGGCGAAGAAGTTCTTCAAGGACGGAATTTTGACCGACACGGTCATTGATGCCTACATCAACTCCGGTTCCGTTCCCATCGTCAACGGCATCGAAGACAAGCTGAACAGCTCCGCGGACAAGGACTTCCTCAACTTCGTCTACGACATGGCCAAGAACGCCCCGACCTTCCAGCAGTCCTGGGACCAGGCGCTGAGCCCCACGGCCGCCGAGGCCCTGCTGAACAACATCGACCAGCTGTTCCTGAAGTCGATTACGCCGCAGCAGTTCGCCGAGAACATGAACGGCACCCTCGGGAAATGAGTAACGCCGTCTCCACTGCTCCCAGGGCAGCCGCCAGGAGAAGTGAATCCAGGGACGCCGGACAGCGCAAGGCCGCCCTGGCGTGGTTGACGCTTCCCGCGCTGTTCTTCTTCGTGGTGTTCGCCGTCATCCCGCTGGCCGGTGTGCTCATCCTCAGCTTCACCAGCTGGGACGGCATCGGTGCCATCGGGGCAGCGGGCATGGACAACTGGTTCTCCGTGTTTGCGGATCCGGTACTTTACAACGCGCTGGGCCTGACGTTCCTGATCATGATCGTCTCCTGGCTGGTCCAAACCCCCATCAGCCTCCTGCTGGGGGTGTTCACGGCCGGAAGCCAGCGCTACCGGGCCGCCCTGGCCGTGCTGTACTTCCTGCCCCTGCTGCTCTCATCCGCTGCTGTCGCCATCGCCTTCAAGGCCCTGCTGGATCCCAACTTCGGCCTGGCAACCGGACTGGGGCTGCCGTTCCTGGCGCAGGACTGGCTGGGGGTGCCGCACCTGGCGCTCGGCCTGGTCATCTTTGTCATCGCCTGGCAATTCGTCCCGTTCCACACCCTCATCTACCAAGGCGGCGTGCGGCAGATTCCGAAGTCTCTCTACGAGGCAGCCCAGATCGACGGAGCGGGGACCGTGAAGCAGTTCTTCCACATCACCCTCCCCCAGCTGAAGTACACCATCATCACGTCGTCCACGCTGATGGTGGTGGGTTCGCTGACCTACTTCGACCTGATCTTCGTCCTCACCGGCGGCGGACCGGGAAACTCCACGCGGATCCTGGCGCTGGACATGTACCTGCGGGGCTTCCGGGCAAACCTGATGGGCCCTGCCAGCGTCATCGCCGTCATTCTCGTCATCATTGGCCTTGCACTTGCCTTGTTCCTCCAGCGTCTTGGTGGCAAGGACAAGCAGGGCAGCCAATTGGAAGGTTTGTAGGGTGAGCACCGTATTGAAAAGCAGCACGGAGGAGGCTGCCGCCGGCTCCCCCACCAACGCCTCAAGGCCCAAGCGGGGCCTCGGCCAACGGCTGAGCCGGCTCAACATCCCGGGAGGACTGGGCGGCTGGATCTGGCTGGCCATCATCATCCTGCCGATCTACTACGTGGTCATCACCAGCCTGAAGACCCAGGCCGGCTACTTCGGCCAGAATCCCCTCGCGGTGCCCACGTCACCGACGCTGGAGAACTACCAATTGGTTCTGGAGAAGGATTTCGCAACGTACTTCATGAACAGCGCCATCGTCACGCTCGGTTCCGTGATTCCCACCGTGCTGATCTCCTTCATGGCCTCGTTCGCGATCGTCCGCGGCAGCGGTAGGTTCCTCAAGCTGGTCAACGGCATGTTCCTCATGGGGCTGGCCATCCCGCTTCAGGCAACGATTATCCCCATCTACCTCATGATCATCCGGCTCAACCTGTATGACAGCCTGCTGGCCCTGATGCTGCCATCCATCGCCTTTGCCATCCCGCTGACGGTGTTGATCCTGTCCAACTTCATTCGTGATGTCCCGAACGAGCTGTTCGAGTCCATGCGGCTGGACGGCTGCAGCGAGTGGCAGACAATGTGGCGGCTCGCCCTGCCCCTAACCCGCCCGGCCATCGTGACCGTTGCCATTTACAACGGCCTGCATGTCTGGAACGGGTTCCTGCTTCCCCTGGTCCTCACCCAGAGCCCGGGCCTGCGGGTCCTGCCCCTGGGCCTGTGGACCTTCCAGGGCGAGTTCAGCGTCAACATCCCGGCCGTGCTTGCCTCCGTGATGCTCAGTACGTTGCCCATCCTGGTGCTTTACGTCATCGGCCGCCGCCAGCTCCTCGCGGGCCTGACGGCCGGCTTCAGCAAGTAGAAAGGAACCCCGATGACCGGGACCAAACCCCTGCGCGTGGGGATGGTGGGCTACGCCTTCATGGGTGCCGCCCACTCCCACGCCTGGCGCACGGCACCACGGTTCTTCGACCTGCCGCTGCAGCCACAGCTCACCGCGGTGGCCGGCAGGAATGCCGACGGCGTTCGCGCGGCGGCAGACAAACTGGGCTGGGAGTCCGTGGAGACAGACTGGCGGCGCCTGATCGAGCGCGACGACATCGACCTCATCGACATCTGCACACCCGGCAACACCCACGCGGAAATAGCCATCGCCGCCCTCGAAGCCGGGAAGCACGTGCTGTGCGAGAAGCCGCTGGCCAACTCCGTGGAGGAAGCTGAGCGGATGACGCTGGCTGCCGAGACCGCCGCCAAGCATGGCGTGTTCTCCATGTGCGGCTTCAGCTACCGCCGCACCCCCGCACTGGCGCTGGCCAAGCGGTTCGTGGAACAAGGCAGGCTCGGCGAAATACGGCATGTCCGGGCCCAGTACCTGCAGGACTGGCTCTCGGACGCCAACGCCCCCATGACCTGGCGGCTGGACAAGAGCAAGTCCGGCTCCGGATCCCTGGGCGACATCGGAGCCCACAGCATCGACGCCGCGCAGTGGGTCACGGGCCAAAACATCAGCGGGGTATCGGCCATGCTGGAAACCTTTGTCCGGGAGCGTCCGCTTGCCGGCGACCTGGTGGGCCTTGGCGGCCACGGCGACCTCAGCAGCGACTCCCCACGCGGGAAGGTCACCGTGGATGATGCGGCCATTTTCAGCGCAAAGTTCGACGGCGGCGCGTCCGCGGGTGCCATCGGCGTCTTCGAGGCAACGCGTTACGCCCTGGGCAGGAAGAACGCCATGCGGCTGGAGGTCAACGGCACGAAGGGTTCCCTCGCCTTTGATTTCGAGGACATGAACGTCCTGTCCTTCTATGACGCAGCCGAGTCCCCGGACGCCGGTTTCCGCCGGATCTTCGTCACGGAGCCTGAGCACCCCTACGTCGGACACTGGTGGCCGACCGGCCACGGCCTGGGCTACGAGCACGGCTTTACCCACCAGGTGGTGGACCTGGTCACGGCCATCGGCGAAGGCCGCCAGCCGGAACCGTCCTTCGCCGATGCCCTGCAGGTGCAGCGGGTCCTCGCGGCAGTGGAGTCCAGCGCCGCAAATGCCAGCCAGTGGCAAAAAGTCTGAGCGCACCGAGCTTCAAGCAACCAAGGAACACACATGACACGACCAATCACGCTGTTCACCGGGCAATGGGCCGACCTTCCCTTTGAGGAGGTGGCCCGGCTCGCCGGCGAGTGGGGCTTTGACGGGCTGGAGATTGCCTGCTGGGGCGACCACCTTGACCCCCGCCGGGCCGCGGAGGACGACAACTACCTCCAGGGCCGGCTGGACATCCTTGAGAAGAACAACCTCAAGGTCTTCGCCATCGCCAACCACCTGACCGGCCAGGCCGTGTGCGATGACCCCATCGATGAGCGCCACCAGGGCATCCTGTCAGCAGAAATCTGGGGCAACGGCGAGCCTGAAGGAGTTCGCCGCCGGGCAGCAGAAGCCATGAAAGACACCGCCCGTGCGGCCGCACGGCTTGGCGTCAAGACCGTGACGGGGTTCACCGGCTCCTCCATCTGGAAGGCTGTGGCCATGTTCCCGCCGGCGTCCCAGGCAATGGTCGACGCCGGATACCAGGACTTCGCGGACCGTTGGAACCCCATCCTGGACGTCTTTGATGAGGAGGGTGTCCGGTTCGCCCTGGAAGTCCACCCGTCCGAAATCGCCTACGACTACTGGACGGCGAAACGGACCCTTGAGGCGATCGGCCACAGGGAGAATTTCGGCCTTAACTTCGATCCCTCCCACTTCATCTGGCAGGACCTAGATCCCGTGATGTTCCTGCAGGACTTCGCGGACAGGATCTTCCACGTGCACGTGAAGGAGTCCGTCCGCCAGCTGGACGGCCGCAACGGCCGTCTCGGCTCGCACCTGGCCTGGGCAGATCCGCGGCGGGGCTGGGACTTTGTCACCGCGGGGCACGGGGACGTGCAGTGGAACCGGATTTTCCGGACGCTGAACGCCATCGGCTACGAAGGCCCCACCAGCATCGAGTGGGAGGACGCCGGCATGGACCGCCTGGTCGGCGCCCCGCAGGCGCTGGCCATGGTCCAGGACCTGGCCCGGATCGCCCCGCCGGCCGCCGCCTTCGACGCAGCTTTTTCCAGCCGCTGAAACCAGCGCCCTACATTAAGGAACCACTTCATGACCGAGAATAAAACAGCCCTCGTGGTCCGGGGCGGCTGGGACGGACACCAGCCCTATGAAGCCACCGAGCTCTTCATCCCCTTCCTCAAGGACAACGGCTACGACGTCCGGGTGGAGGAATCGCCCAAGGTCTACGCCGACGCCGGATACATGGCAGGCGTGGACCTGATCATGCAGTGCATGACCATGACCACCATCGAAAAGGAGGAGTTCGCCGGGCTGCGGGCAGCCGTGGAAAACGGCACCGGCCTGGCCGGCTGGCACGGCGGCATCGCCGATTCCTACCGGAACAACTCCGATTACCTCCACCTGATCGGCGGCCAGTTCGCCTGCCACCCCGGCAAGCACCCGGACGAGCGCACCGGCGAGCAGTCGGACAACTACGTCCCCTACACCGTCAACATGCTCCCCGCAGCCGCGGAACACCCCATCACCAAAGGCATCAAGGACTTTGACCTGGTCACCGAGCAGTACTGGGTCCTCTCGGACGACTACATCGACGTCCTGGCCACCACCACCCAGAAGGTCCGCGAGTGGGACCCGTGGAACCGGGAAGTGACCTCCCCTGCCATCTGGACCCGCCAGTGGGGCAAGGGCCGCATCTTCGTGGCCACCCCGGGGCACCGCGTGGAAATCCTCCAGGACCGGAACGTTCGCACCATCATCGAAAGGGGCCTGCTGTGGGCAAGCCGTTGAAAGTCGGAATCATTGGCTGCGGAGCCATCATCGTCCAGTACCTCGCCAATTTCCGGCGGCTGGACCAGATCCAGCTGGTAGCCGTGGCGGACCTGGATCCGGCACGTGCCCAGGCGGTGGCGGATGACTACGACGGCGTCCGCGCCCTCTCCGTGGACGAACTGCTCGCGGCCGACGACGTGGAACTGGTGCTGAACCTGACCATTCCGGCCGCGCATGCGGACGTGGCACTGAAAGCGATCGCCGCCGGAAAAAGCGTGTACGGCGAGAAACCCCTCGCCGCCACAACTGCCGAGGCGCGCCAGGTGCTGGACGCAGCGCGGGCGGCGGGCGTCGCCGTCGGCTGTGCTCCCGACACCGTCCTGGGCACCGGCATCCAGACCGCACGTAAGGCAATCGACGACGGGCTCATCGGCGCCCCCATTTCGGCGTCGGCAACCATGGTGACCCCGGGTCACGAGCGGTGGCACCCGAATCCGGACTTCTACTACCAGCCCGGCGGCGGCCCGCTGCTGGACATGGGCCCCTACTACGTCACGGCCCTCGTAACCCTGCTGGGGCCGGTGGTCTCCGTCCTTGGCGCGGCCAGCCACACCCGGGATGAACGCACCATCGGCTCCGGGCCCCGCCAGGGTGAGAAGGTACCGGTCACCATCGATTCACACGTGACCGGCGTCCTGGTCCACGCCTCCGGCGCGCTGTCCACCCTGTTCATGAGCTTCGATGCCGTGAAGTCGAAGTCGCCGAACATCGAGATCCACGGCGAGCGCGGGTCCCTGGTGGTCCCGGATCCCAACCACTTTGACGGCGACGTCCAGCTGTTCTCCCTCGGCGCCGAGGACTGGGAAACTTTGCCCGCCTCCGCAGGGTATGTCGATTCCGGCCGCGGATTCGGCATCGCCGACCTGGCCGCCACCCAGCCGGACAAGGAGCCCCGGGCGGGCGGTGCCCTGGCCTACCACGTCCTGGAGGTCATGGAATCCGTCCTCGACTCCGCGCACAAGGGCACAGCCGTGTCCATCCAGAGCACCGTCGAACGGCCGGAAAGCGTCACGCTTACTGTCCTGGCCGAACAGGCGGACGCGCTGCAGTCCCAGTAACCGGCTGACAGGAACCGCGCCGCCGGTTGCAGTACGGGCTAGCGCAGCTCGTCGCTGATGGCAGCGCGGTTCCTGCCCAGGGACTTGGCCCGGTACAGGGCGGCATCCGCTGAGCCGATGAGCTCGTCCACGTCGGAGGTCCCGCCGTCGTAGGTGGAAATGCCGTAACTCGCCGTGGGCATCTCCATGCCGTCCGGGGTGGCCGCACCGGCCATGCGCCTGCTGATTTCCTCGGCAATCGTCTCGGCCCGTGCGGCGTTTGCCCCCGGAACCAGGATGACGAACTCCTCCCCGCCATACCTTCCGGTGAGGTCGGTGGAACGCACGGTGGCAACGCAGGCGTCAGCGAAAGCCTGCAGCGCCAGGTCGCCTGCCGCATGGCCATAGGTATCATTGACGGTTTTGAAGTGGTCAAGGTCCGCCAGGATCAACGCTCCGGAGCCGCCGGTAATGGTACGGTCGGCCAACTGCTCGGCGGCCAGGTCCAGGAACGCCTTGCGGTTCAGGAGCCCGGTCAGGTCGTCCCGGGTGGCCACCACGCGCAGGGCGCGCGTCTGTTGTTCGGTGCTCAACGCGGCCATGCTGAAGGAAACCACCACCAGCAGCACCATGGTCACCAGGGTGGTCACGCCCGAACCAAAGACGGTGACGAAAACGGGACCGTCCTGGCCCTCCACCAGGAACGCGAGCCAGCGGAAGAAGTAGAAAACGCTGAGCCCTGCGGCGGCCACAGCCATGGGGATGCGGACCCGTGAATAACCCGGTTCAAGACGCCAAAGCTCGCGGGACGCCAACCCAACGGTCAGGCTCATGGCGGCAAGGAACACGGGCCCGCCGGACCAGGTGTTGGTCGCGGGATGGTCCAGCAGGGAGGCCACCAGGGTGACCAACGGTATTCCGGTAAAGGCCCACCTGGGCGGCCGGACGTTCCGCAGCGACCGCGCACCGGCCCACACTGCAACTCCGCCGTGAACCAGCAGGGTGTTCCCCACCGGGTTGGCCCACGCCTGGTGGGCCGTACCGTCCAGGAGGAAGCAGCCCGATCCGGACAGGAAGAACAGCAAGGCGCCGCACCACCAGGCGCTGTAGGGCGAGCGCGTCACCCGGTACGCGGAAAAGTAGAAGAGGACCACCAGCACCAGGGCCATGAGGCCAAAAGCGATGCGCAGGGTCGCCGTGTCCAGAACCATGTGCCAGAAGTCCCCCCAGAAGCCTCAACGTTGCCACGCAAGTATCGCACCCGCCCACACGGTGTGGAACCATTCCTACCCCTCACCGGGACCCCTCAAACTCGCCTAGGGTGGCAGGTACCACCGGACCACGAAAGGCCTGACATGCTCCTTCTCTTCGGTTTCAAGACCGTCCACAAGGCCCTGCCGGGCCGGACGGCAACCTGCCCGCACTGCGGCAGTTTCGTCCATCACCTCCTGGATGAGCAGGCCACCAAGTTCACGCTGTTCTTCATTCCTGTGCTCACGGTGTCCCGCAAATTCCGGATCACCTGTACCAACTGCGGCTATGTCTCGTCCATCACCGGCCGGCAGAAACGGGCACTGGAACTTCGGCGGTAGAAGCACCCGGGAACTTCCCGAGTGCCCGCGAAGTTGAACCGGATATGGACGACCCCCCTTCACACATGCCCTGGCCCCTCTGCCGCCTGACCGGATCACCGGCCACCACAGGAGAGGGGCGCCCCAATGTATGAATGGATCATGCTGGGCATCGGCCTGGTCCTGACCGTCGGCACCGGCTTCTTCGTCGCCTCGGAGTTCGCGTTGGTGAATCTGGACCGGCATGACCTCGAAGCCCGCCAGGCCCGCGGCGAGAAGCACCTGGGCACCACCATCAAAGCCCTGCGGATCACGTCCACCCACCTGTCCGGAGCGCAGCTGGGCATCACGCTGACCACCCTCCTGACGGGCTACACCTTCGAACCGGCCATCAGCCGGATGCTCAGCGGCCCCCTGCAGTCAGCAGGTGTGGCCGAAGCCCTGGTGCCCGCCGTCGGTTCCGTCGCCGGCATCTTCCTGGCCACGGTCTTTTCGATGGTGGTGGGCGAGCTTGTCCCCAAGAACTTCGCCCTGGCCCTGCCGCTGGCCACCGCCAAGGTGGTGGTTCCGTTCCAGGCCCTCTTCACGGCCGTGTTCAAACCAGTGATCCTGCTGTTCAACAACACCGCCAACAGGATCATCCGCGGCTTCGGCATCGAACCCAAGGAAGAGCTCTCGGGCGCCCGCAGTGCGGAGGAGCTGAGCTCCCTGGTGCGCCGCTCCGCCGTCGAAGGCGTCCTGGACCTGGACCACGCCACCCTGCTGCGCCGCACCCTGCGTTTCTCCGGGTACAGCGCCGCAGATGTGATGACCCCCCGCGTCCGGATGGCCGCCGTGGGCGCCGCCGATACCGCGGCGGACATCGTGGCCCTCGCCACGGCCACCGGCTACTCCCGGTTTCCGGTGATCGGCCGGGACCGGGATGACGTGCTGGGCCTCCTGCACGTCAAGCAGGCGTTCGCCGTCGCCCTTGACCGGCGGGCAAGCACCAACGCTGCGGAGCTCATGATCGAACCGCTCCGGGTGCCTGAATCCATGGGCGTGGACACCCTCCTGGGCCTGTTGCGGCGCCAGGGGCTCCAAGTGGCCATCGTCTCCGACGAGTACGGCGGCACCGCCGGGATCGTCACGCTGGAGGACCTGGTGGAGGAGATCGTGGGCGAGCTGGAGGATGAACACGACCGGGCACGGGCAGGCGTTGTCCGCGTGGGCCGGTCCGTCACGTTCGATGCCGAGCTGCGGCCGGACGAACTGCTGGACCGCACCGGCATCGAGGTGCCGGACGGGGATGAGTACGACACCGTGGGCGGGTTTGTCACGGACCGGCTGGACCGCCTGCCCGAGCTGGGCGATGAGGTGGAGGTCGACGGCGGCACCCTCCGCGTGGAGCGCGCGGCAGGGATGCATGTGGAACGGCTGCGGTTCACCCCCGCCGCGTCCGGCGAACCGCCGCGCAGCCCGCATGACCGGATCATCGACAGCCTGACCCAGGAGCTGACCCATGAGTGAATACCTTCCCGGCATCATCTGGCTGGCGGTGCTCCTGGTGGTGAACGGCTTCTTTGTTGGTGCGGAATTCGCCGTCATCTCCGCCCGCCGCTCCCAGATCGAGCCCAGGGCCGAGGCCGGCAGCAAAGCCGCCAAAACCACGCTGTGGGCCATGGAACATGCCACCCTCATGCTGGCCACCAGCCAGCTTGGCATCACCGTCTGTTCACTGGTCATCCTGAACGTGTCCGAGCCCGCCATCCACCACCTCGTGGAAGTCCCGCTCGGCCTGACGCCGCTGCCCGCCGGGGCGATCGGCGTCGTCGCGTTCGTTGTGGCGCTGCTGCTGGTGACGTTCCTGCACGTGGTGGTGGGCGAGATGGTGCCCAAGAACATCTCCTTCTCGGTTCCCACCCGGGCGGCCCTCCTGCTCGCTCCGCCGCTGGTGATGGTGGCCAGGGTGTTCAAACCGGTGATCTGGACGCTGAACGGGATTGCCAACTCCATCCTCCGGCTGTTCCGGGTGGAGCCCAAGGACGAGGCCACCAGCGCCTACACCCTGGACGAGGTGGCCACCATCGTCGAGCAGTCCACCCGGGACGGCATGCTGAAGGACACCACGGGCACCCTGACCAACGCGTTCGAGTTCACCGCCAAGACGGTGGCCGATGTGCAGGTGCCGATGGCGGACATGGTGCTGCTGCCGGAGTCCGCCACCCCGGCGGACATCCAGCGGGCGGTGGCGGGGCACGGCTACTCCCGGTACATCCTGACCAATGGCGCCGGGGAACCTGGCGGCTACCTGCACCTCAAGGACGTCATGGACCTCACCACGGCGGAAAAGTTCGACCGGCCGGTTCCGGCCAAGCGGATCCGGCGCTTGGCCTCGGCCTTCGCCGGGGCGGACCTTGAGGACGCGCTGGCGGCAATGCGCCGGACCGGCGCCCACGTGGCCCGGGTGTTCGACACCGATGGCAGGACCACCGGGATGCTCTTCCTCGAGGACATCATTGAGGAGCTGGTGGGCGAAGTGCAGGACGCCACCAGCGCTTAGCCGCTTCATAAAGGGGGCGCGGGCCAGGGGAATCCGCGCCCCTTTTTGCGCGCCAGGCTATAGCCCCCGACGGCGGTGGCCGCTAAAGTAGGACGCGGTCCCGCCCTGCCGTCCCCGGCAGGAGGACGGAAACCGCACGAGGGAATGGAGGTGGTTTTGATGACTGCAGTTGCCGCGCGCCCTGAGCGCCACGCACCCATCACATCAACCATCCCGCCCGGCTGCACTCGCCTTTCCTGACCTGCCCGTCCGGCAGTCCTGCCAGTGCACCGGGGAAATCCCAAGGAATCAACCGTGCATACTTCTTCAGGCAACCCCCTGGACACCGCCGCAAGCACCAGGCAACCAGCGCGGGGCCCGGCCGCCTACGGCTACACGTCCGCCGTCCACCGCCACTTCGAGCAGCATCCGTGCCCGGGCGCCACCGAGCCTGGGCGGGTGGTCCGCGTGGACCGCACCCTGCTGCTCGTTGGCGTCACCGACGGGCTGCTGCACCTGCCCTACCCGCTGTCCGGCGAGCCGGCTGTCACGGGCGACTGGGTCTGGATCGGCCCCAACCGGGCCGGCGAACGGCAGATCCTGGCCATCCTTCCCCGCCGCTCCGAGCTCAGCCGCAAACGTGCGTTCGAGGACTCCTCCGCGGAGCAGGTCCTGGCCGCGAACATGGACACCGTGGGCGTGGTGGTGCCCGTGGACCGGCCCCTGACGCACAACCGGCTGGAACGCACCCTCGTTGCCGCGTGGGATTCCGGCGCCACCCCGCTGGTGATCGTCACCAAGGCGGACCTTGCGCAGGTGGCGGACGACGTCGTCGGGAAAGTCATCCTGCAGGCGGCAGGAGTGGAAGTGGTCACCACCTCCGCCGAAAACGGCGACGGCATCGATGAACTCATGGCGCGCATTCCACCGGGTGGAACCATCGTGCTCCTGGGTCCGTCCGGTGCCGGCAAATCAACCTTGATCAATGCCTTGGTGGGCCGCGAAGTCCAACAAACCGGGGAAGTGCGGTCCGGGGACTTCAAGGGCAAGCACACCACCACCGCCCGCGAGCTGGTGCCGCTTTCCAACGGGACCGTGTTGATGGATACGCCAGGGGTGCGCGGATTCGGGCTGTTCGATGCCGGGGAAGGCGTGGACGCGATGTTCGGCGACGTGGAGGAACTGGCCGCCGGTTGCCGCTTCGCTGACTGCACCCATGGGAATGAACCCGGTTGCGCGGTCCGTGAAGCGATTGACAGCGGTGTCCTGGCCGAGCGCCGCTGGAACTCCTACCTGAAGATGCAGCGGGAACTGGCGGCGCTGGCACGCCGCTCCGATGTGGCCGCGCAGCGCGCCTACCAGCGTGAGTGGCACCAGAAGGTGGTCTCTGCGGGAAAGTCGCAGCGCTGGGCTGAGCGCGAGGGCTCCGAACGCGCGAACCGGAAGGGAGGGAAGGACCGGAAGCGGAAGCGGTAGGGCCTCATTCCAGTGTCGGGGGCGGGGAGTAGGGTTCGGTCATGGACATCATCCTGGTACCCGGTTTCTGGTTGGACGCGTCGTCGTGGGAGGAGGTGACACCTGCCCTCGAAGCAGCGGGGCTCCGGACCCACCCCCTCACGCTGCCGGGGAAGGAATCGGCAGGCGCCAGCCGGGCGGGCATCACCCTGCAGGACCACATAGACGCTGTGGTTGCCGTGATCGACCGGATGCCCGGCAAGGTGGTCCTGGTGGGTCATTCCGGGGGCGGGGCCATCATCCACGGGGCGGTGGACGCGCGGCCGGACAAGGTGGAGCGTGCCATTTACGTGGACAGCGGACCCTTGGGCGAGGGCGGCGTCATCAATGACGAGTTGGCCGCCGAGGGAGATGACGTGCCGCTGCCACCCTGGGAAAGTTTTGACGACGCCGACCTGATGGACCTCGACGACGGCCTCCGCCAGGCGTTCCGCGCACGTGCCGTTCCCGAGCCCCGCGGCGTTGCCTACGGCAGGCAGCACCTGCATGACGAGCGCCGTTATAACGTGGCCGCCACCGTCATCGCCTGCGAGTTTCCGTCCGTGGTGCTCCGCGAATGGATCGCGGCGGGCAGTCCGTTCGTGGCGGAACTCGCCCGGGTCCGTGATGTGGAGTATGTCGACCTGCCAACAGGCCACTGGCCGCAGTTCACCAAACCGGACCAGCTGGCACAGGCCATCCTCGCAGCGGTTGACCGGACCGGCAGCAACTAAAACGACATACTCTTGCGCGGGACCGCCGGCGTCTCCATAATAAATGAATGGCATTCATTTATTCGACCGCAGTCGGGGACAGCGCCGCCCCTGACCATCTGTCCACCGGCCCCGCTGCCCGCATGCCCGCAGAGTGGGAGGCCCACCAGCGCACCTGGATGGCGTTCCCGCCGCCCAACGACACCTTCGGTCCGGCGGGAAGCCCCACACTGGACCGGGCACGGGTCGCCTGGACCAAAGTGGCGCAAACCATCGCCCGGTACGAGCCGGTCACCGTCGTGGCAGACCCCAGGGACGCTACGGCGGCAAGGGAATGGCTCGGCGGGGGCATCAACGTCGTGGAGATTCCGCTCGACGACGCATGGCTGCGCGACAGCGGCCCCACGTTCGTGCACCAGCCGGACGGCTCACTGGCCGCCGTCGATTGGATCTTCAACGGCTGGGGAGCACAGGACTGGGCCGCCTGGACCAGGGACCAGCACGTGGCCCGGACAGTGGCGGCGGGCATCGGCGTACCCGTCCGGCCAAGCCCCCTGGTGAACGAAGGCGGCGGGTTCCACGTGGACGGCGAAGGAACCGTGCTGCTGACCGAAACAGTCCAGCTTGATCCCGGGCGCAATCCCGGCGCCACCAAGGAATCCGTCGAGGCAGAGGTCCATGCTGCCCTGGGCACCACCAAAGCCATCTGGCTTCCGCGCGGACTTACCCGCGATTACGACGAATTCGGCACCCGGGGCCACGTGGACATCGTCGCCGCCTTCGCCGGGGCCGGCACCATCCTGCTGCACCGCCAGGATGATCCCGCCCACCCCGACCATGCCGTCTACCTGCAGCTGAAGACGGTCCTCGCCGGCCAGCTGGACGCCCAGGGCCGGCCACTGCGCATCATTGACGTTCCGGCACCCACGGTCCTTCGCGACGATGAGGGATATGTGGACTGGTCCTACATCAACCACTACGTGGGCAACAAGGTCGTGCTGCTTTGCAGCTTCGACGATCCCAATGACGCCATCGCGGCGGGCATCCTGGAACGTGCCTACCCGGGCCGGAGGGTGGAACTCGTGGATGCCAGGGACATCTTTGCCTTCGGCGGCGGCATCCACTGCATCACCCAGCAGCAGCCCGCGGCCAAGGACGGAGGGGCATTGTGAAGCTCGCCGAAACGCACGCCCCGGCGCCACTCGGGCATAACTTCGACGTCGTGGAGGCCAGCATTGCACAGCTCCGCCACGCCCTGGGGTCGGGCCAGGTGACCAGCGAGGAGCTGGTCCGGCTGTACCTCGAGCGCATCGAGAAGTATGACTCTTCTGGCATATGCCTGAACGCGCTCGTCGTCATAAACCCGGAAGCCATTGCCGAGGCACAGGCGTCGGACCGGCGCCGCGCTGCCGGCTTCACGCTCGGCCCCCTGGACGGCATCCCCTACACGGCCAAGGACAGCTACCAGGTGCGGGGGCTCACCGTGGCTGCCGGTTCACCGGCCTTCAAATACCTCGTGGCACAGGGGGACGCCTTTACCATCGAGCGGCTGCGCGCCGGCGGGGCGGTTCTGATCGGGCTCACCAACATGCCGCCCATGGCCAACGGAGGTATGCAGCGCGGGGTATATGGCAGGGCCGAGAGTCCCTATAACGCCGAGTACCTCACCGCGGCCTTCGCTTCCGGTTCGTCCAACGGCTCCGGTACGGCTACGGCCGCCAGCTTCGCGGCTTTCGGACTCGCCGAGGAAACCTGGTCCTCGGGGCGGGCGCCGGCGTCGAACAATGCCCTCTGCGCCTACACACCCTCGCGCGGCGTCATTTCCGTGCGGGGCAACTGGCCCCTGGTTCCCACCATGGACGTTGTGGTCCCGCACACCCGCACCATGGCGGACCTGCTGGAAGTCCTGGACGTGGTGGTGGCGGACGACGCCGAGGCACGCGGGGATTTCTGGCGCGTCCAACCCTGGATTCCGGTGCCCAAGGCATCCGCTGTCCGTCCGCCGTCGTACCGTGACCTGGCTGTCCCGAACGCTGCCGCTGCCGCAGGCGTGCTCGCGGGCCAACGGCTGGGCATCCCCCGCATGTACATCAACGCGGATCCGGAGGCAGGTACGGTGGACGCACCGGGCATCGGTGGCCCCACAGGGCAACGGATCGAGACCCGCACGTCCATCCTGGAACTGTGGGACGCGGCCCGCCGTGACCTGGAAGCCGCAGGTGCCGAGGTGGTGGAGGTGGACTTCCCCGTGGTGTCCAACTACGAAGGCGACCGGCCGGGCGCTCCCACCATCGCCACCCGAGGGCTCGTGTCCCCGGAGTACCTGCGGCGGGAGATTGTGGACCTGTCGGCCTGGGCATGGAATGACTTCCTCGATGCAAACGGTGACCCGCAGCTGAACCGCCTTGCCGACGTCGACGGCTCCGCCATCTTCCCCGCCCCCGAGGGAGCGCTGCCCGACCGCTACGACGGGTTCGATGACGACATCAGCGACTATCCCGGCTGGATCCGTGAACACGGCGTTCCCGTCCTGGCTGATATTCCGCACCTGCCTGAAGGCCTGGCGGGACTCGAGGAAACCCGCCGGGCGGACCTGGAGGAATGGATGGACCGGCTGGGCCTGGACGCCGTGGTGTTCCCCGCAGCCGCTGACGTGGCACCGGCAGATGCAGACACCAATGAACGCTCGGCGGACATCGCCTGGCGCAATGGCGTCTGGGTGGCCAATGGCAACCTGGTGCCCCGGCACCTCGGAATCCCCACCGTCACAGTTCCCATGGGCCTCGCAGCGGACATCAACATGCCGGTGGGCCTGACCCTCGCCGGCAGGGCCTACAGCGACACCAGCCTGCTCCGGCTGGCCGCGGCCTTTGAAGCCACGGGGAACCGACGCATTCCGCCGCCCCGGACTACGCGCCCAGGAGATTCGGAAAACTCCCGCCTGGTCAACGCCGACGCCTAACCACGGCCTCCTGGAAGGCCGCAAGAACCGGCAATTTAATCTATGGCGCGACTTCCCTTGACTGCTAAGCATACTTATCTTTAGGCTTGTTAATGGAAGCGCAATACAGATGTTTAACCCCGGGGCCTTCCCAAGGCCAATGCCCATCTCGACTAAAGCGACATTTGGGCGCCGAGCCGGTTGAGCCGCCTTCCCCCGCCGAAACGGCGGATGCCAAAAGAAGCAACCACAGAGACGCCCGGTCCCCTGCGCCATGTGCATCAGCACGGCCTTCAGCAGCCCAAGAGCTAATAATGGACTGCCTGATAGGGGTACGAGGGCCGATATCAAGGGAGCGAAACTATGTCAGTTCTGAAGAAAGCCACCGTCGCAGCCGCTGGAAGCCTGTTCCTGATGGGCGCCGTTGCCGGACCTTCCCAGGCCGCAAACAACAACACTTTGAATGATGGCCTCGTGAATGTCACTGTCGGCGACATCACCGTCGAGGATGCTGTTGACGTCAATGTAGCCGCCAGTGTCGCAGCAAATCTCTGCGATGTCGCGGACATCGGCTCGATCGCGGTTCTCGGCGAAGCAGTGGATGCCACCGGCAACGCGGTAACCGTCTGCGATGCCGCGACGGGTCCAGTTCGCATTATCAACAACTAGCAGGCGCGAGCGATGAGGAACGAGCCACAGCACACGTAGCCGTCTTTCCTCTTTCCGATCGCGCGAAGAGCCCTGGCCACCGGCCGGGGCTCTTTCGCGTGCACCGGCCAAACCCTAGCCCCTGGATCTACCCTCCGGTCCCCTGTTGGTCTTCAACTACCTCTCCCCCACCACTAGAGACCACGAACTGGCAAAGGCCTGGTTCAAGAACATGCCCTCTACCGGAGTCGAAGGACATGACACGAGTCGCCGCTTCGTTGATGGCTCAAGTGATTCCGGCACTCCTCGTGGCCGGCCTCCTGGGCCCGCTAATGCTGGGCTTCAGGGTTTCAATGGCCGGAGCAGTTCCACTTTGCCAGCCAAGTGATCACCGTGGTGATCGCCGAAGCCGCCTGCCTCTACTACGCCGTTAGTAAGGAGACAATGCCCAGGGTTGGGCAGGTTTAGTCGGCCTCCGCACGCTGCATCTGCTCTCCGGGATCGTCGTCACAGTAGGAGAGGCCGCAGCGGATACTCTGGACGCAGTGACTCTTTCGCATCGTCTTTGATTTCCGGCCGACCGCAGTTCCCGTCAAGCGGTACAGGAACGCCGTGCGCCCAGGAGGGGATCCCAACTATGGGTTCCCCTCCTTCCCGCACCCCAATCGGAACCGCCTTCGGGAGCCATCATGAAACCCACCGCCCCTTCCTCCTCTGCCACCTTCCCCGGCCAGGCTTCCCTCCGTCCTGACTGCTCACAGTGCTTTGCCCTGTGCTGCACGGCCTTCGGATTCACCCGCTCGGCCGACTTCGCCATCGACAAGCCTCCGGCGACGCCATGCCCCAACCTGGCCGGAGACTTTTCCTGCACCATCCACAATCGGCTCCGGCCCCGCGGTTTTACCGGCTGCACCGTTTTTGACTGCTTTGGTGCGGGCCAGGCCGTCAGCCAGCGCCTGTTCGACGGCGTCAGCTGGCGGGAAGACCCGGAATCGGCGCCGGACATGTTCGCCGCCTTCAAAGTCCTGCGCCAGCTGCACGAAATGCTGTGGCTCCTTGCCGAGGCCGGGGCCAAGGCCTACAGCCCGGATACGGCCGACGGTGTGCGCCACCTGCACGCCAAGGTCCGGGAGATAGCTGAGGGCGACCTTAAAGCGGTCCTCGCCGCCGACGTCGAGCTCCTCCATGGGAAAGTCGGCGCGGCACTGCAGGAGGTCAGCGAGGAGATCCGCGCGGGCTTCTTCGGTAACGGCCCACACCTGGCCCGCCTGGCACCCGGTGCTGACCTCGCCGGCGCAAACCTGCGCGGCCAGCAGCTGTGCGGGGCGGATCTTCGCGGCGCATGCCTCATCGGCGCCGACCTGCGGGGCGCGGACCTGACGGCAACGGACCTCCTGGGCGCAGACCTGCGGGATGCAAGGTTCGACGGCGCCGACCTCACCGGTGCGCTCTTCCTCACCCAGGCCCAAGTCACCGCAGCCCACGGCAGCAGCTCCACACGGCTCCCCGCCGGGCTTGATCGACCCGGGCACTGGACGCCGGCCAGCCTTGCTGCCTTCGCCCGGAGCATGGAAGCGCCTTGACAGTGACGATTGTTAGCGCTGACAGTTGGAGGAAACCGACGTCAAGCGAAAGCCACTCAATGAAGAACTGGGCAGGAAACCTCGAATACTCCTCCGCGGACGTCCGGCGCCCGGAATCCGTAGCGGAACTGGCGGACATTGTGGCCGGCTCGCCGCGGATCAAGGCCCTGGGCTCCCGGCACTCCTTCAACCGCGTGGGGGACACGGACGGCGTACACGTTCTCCTCGACGCCCTGCCGCAGCGGGTGGAGCTGGATGCCGCACGGGGAACCGTACGGGTGAGCGGCGGCGTGAGCTACGGGGCCTTGTGCCGGACCCTCGAGGAGTCCGGTGTTGCCATCCACAATCTGGCCTCGCTGCCCCACATCTCGGTGGCCGGTGCGGTGCAGACCGGGACGCACGGCTCCGGCGTGGACAACCCTTCCCTTGCCGGTGCCGTGGAATCCATCGACGTGGTCCGGGCCTCCGGAGAACAGGTCACGCTTACCCGCGCGGACGGGGACGAGTTTTTTGCCAGCGTGGTGGGCATCGGGGCCCTGGGCATTGTCACCGGCCTGGAACTCGCCGTGCGTCCCAGCTTCAGGATGCGCCAGCGCGTCCTCGAGGATCTCCCCTGGGACAACGCCCTGGCGGAGTTCAGCGCCATCGTGTCCAGCGCCTACAGCGTGAGCCTGTTTACGGACTACGCCGGCGAGAGCATCAACCAGGTCTGGCTCAAAGCACTCGATGAGGAGCAACCACTCCCCAACCTGTTTGGCGCCACGGCAGCCCTCCGGCCACGGCACCCGCTGCCGGACATGTCCGCCGAGAACTGCACAGCGCAGATGGACGAACCCGGGCTGTGGCTGGACCGGCTGCCGCACTTCCGGCACGAGTTCACTCCCAGCAATGGGGATGAGCTCCAGAGCGAATTCATTCTTCCCCTGGAGCACGCCCCCGCCGCCCTCCAGGCCGTCCGGGGGCTGGCCGAACACCTCGCACCCCTGCTGTTCGTCTCGGAGATCCGCACAGGCGCTGCCGACGAATTCTGGCTCAGCCCGTTCTACCGGCAGCAGAGTGTGGCGCTGCACTTCACCTGGAAACCGCTGCAGCCCGAGGTGGAAGCCGTCCTTCCGGTCCTGGAGGACGCCCTGCGGCCCTTCGGGGCCCGGCCGCATTGGGGCAAGCTGTTCACCCCTGACGGACATGACTGGGAGAAGCTGTACCCGCGCTTCGCCGACTTCCGTTCCTTTGCTGCCGCTCACGATCCCGAAGGGAAGTTCCGGAACGGACTCCTGGACAGCATCCTGGGCGTCCCGGCCCGCCGGTAGGCACCGCCGGTACGCTGGGGGCATGACCTTTCGCGCCGCCGTCGTTACTGCCGCTTCCCTGTCCACCGCCCTGTTGCTGCTGACCGGCTGCGGCCCAGTGGAGGAGGCTGCGGGCAACGCGGCCAGCGATGCCGCCTCCAAGGTTGCCTCCGCCGCCGCCCAGGAAGTCAACCGGCAAATTTGCGCCGTGGTGCAGGACGGACTGGTCAGCGTGGAGGACAAGCAGGCGCTTGCCGGCCTGGTTTCCGCCGCACGGACGGCAGGGGTTCCGGCGGAAATTACGACGCCGTTGGGCCAGATTGCGGAGGCCGGGGACCAGGTGCCAACAGACTCCGTCCGGGCCCTGAAAGACGCCTGCCAGGCCTGACGGGGAAGTCCCACCCAACCCCTTTAGCCGCCGCCGTCTTGGTGCTACGGTGAAGTGACGAACTAGTAAGCCTGTGATACTAAATCACGCGCGAAGGAGATCGTCATGGCAGAACGCGGCAATACCACCCACGGCCAAAATCTGGACGACCAGATGAAGCATGAAACGCAGGGGGTGGTGCACGGAAACCAACCGCCTCACGCAGAGGAATGGCGCGAAACGGAACCGTTTCCCGACGAAACAGACCCCGTCGAGGTGCAGGAAGCCCTGAACCCGGTCGCCTCACCGGACTCCCTGACCGATGAGGAGGGGGAACAGTGACCACCAGCCTGCAAAAATACGCCGACCTCTACCGCCTCCCCGGACCTTGGTGCACGGCCTACGTGGACGCCGGCACCGGAACGGTGGACACCCTGGAAGCCGGGGACGTTCGGCCAGGAAACATGCGGGCCCAACTCGAAGCACAGGGGGCAACGTCCGCTGATGCGGATGCCATGGAACAGGCCCTGAAACCGGCAACGGGGGTGCCCTCCCCCGTGTCCAGGTTCGTCCTGGTCCATGGCGGAAAGGCCGAAGTCAACGAGGTACTTCCGGGCGAACTCGTCCTGCCCGAGAGGCTGGCGGTTGAGCCCGTCCCGGACCTGCTGCCACTGCTGAAACACCGGCCCGAAGAGTTCACGTACGTTGTGGCTGAGGTCAGCCGGGAGCACGGCGAAATCCGGTTGTACCGTGCCGGAGCCGGTGGTCCCACGAGCGTGCAGGAGGTGGAGGGCGAGTCCGAGCACATTAAGAAGTTTCAGGGCGGGGGCTGGTCGCACCTGCGGTTCCAGCACCACACCGAGGACGTTTGGCGCCGGAATGCAGACGAAGTGGCAGGCGAAATCGACAGGCTGGTCGGTACCAGCGGTGCCCGGCTGGTTGTCCTCGCCGGCGATATCCATGCCCGCGGACTGGTCCAGGAGCAGCTTTCCAAGGCCACCCAGGCACTGGTGTCAATCGTCGACTCCCATACGCATACGGCCGGGGCGGACAGCACCAAACTGGAGGACCAGGTCAACCAGCGGGTGGCCGAGGTGTGGGCCGAGGAGCAGCAGGCTGTCATGGACAGGCTGGCGGTCCAGGAAGGCCAGGCAAATCCGGAAGCTGCCCACGGCGTCGGAGCCGTGGTCCATGCACTCCAACAGGCGCAGGTGGAGGTCCTGATCCTCGATGACGCGGCCTTGTCCGGGCGGACCATGCTGGCCCTGGACGCCGAGCCCTGGATCGCCACAGCGAAGGAGGAAGCCCTGGCGGCAGGAATTTTGGGGGACGTTCCGGCCCCTGCCGCGCTGCTGAGGGCGGCGGCCCTGACTGACGCCCGCGTCCTCCTGGTTCCGGGCCCGGTCCTGCCTGAGGGCGTAGCTGTTGCGGCACTGCTCCGCTGGTCCTCGGGACCCGACGTGCCGTCGTCGTAATCACCCTTTCGGCCCGTCCACGCAGGAATCCATCGATTGGAAGGAGCACCATGAGCACTGCAGATGAAAACCCGGATGACGTCCTCGACACCGTGATAGTTCCGGAGGAGGATGCCCTTCCGAACCCCACCCGCAGCGGTCACGGCAAGATGCCGGAGGACGTCGACGACGACGTTTACCAGAGGGCAGTCGAACAGGAACGGGTTGCCGCGGGCCTCGCCGACTATGCCGCGAGCGACGTTCCGCCGGCGACGGATCCTTTGCCCCCGGAGGCATCCGACGCCGCCGACTTGGCGCAACGGGGCCTGCTGGAGGAAGAGCAGGAAGAGCAGGGTTAACAACGAAGCAGTGGCCGGTCCGAAGGGTCCGGCCACTGCTTTGTTGTTACCGTCAGTTCTGGCGCGGCTGCTCCCACCCGCGCAGGCCGCCTGCCCGCCCGGCCTGCGACCGGTGCCCGTGGCCGGCCCGGTGTTCGGGCGGGGCAAACGGGACAACGCCGGTGTCACGGCTGAGCGGTACGGCGCGGACAAACTTCGTAAGCTCCTCCCGGAGCGCCTTCCAAGCGATGTCCGGATCGTCCGGATAGGCGCTGATCTCGGCCTGCCGTGCGGCTTCGACGGCAGCCGCACCGGCATCCGTGAGCTCCACCTTCAGCTGCCGGCGGTCCGAGGCGTGGCGGGTCCTGGTAATCAGTCCCGTGTTTTCAAGCCGGGTAAGGACCCGGCCCAATGTCTGGCTTTGGACCCTGATGGCGTCGGCGAGCTGTTCCTGGTTCAGTGGGCCCCCCGTAAGGCCTTCCAGTGCAATGACTGCCGCACGGGTGAGGCCAAGGGGGGCCAGTGCATCGTCCTGCCGCCGCTGGATGAGCCGTGCCGCCAAAGTGATAAGGCGGTAGCTGCTCCGGGCGTCCGGATCGAGATTGCTGGTCATCGGCCGCGGCCTTCCTGTAGGTGGCGAAGTGCTGGTCACCCTGCGTCGCTACACCCCTACAATAAGCATGCTTAGCAACCTATTCGCAAGTAGGCTTACTATCCCATCGCCGCATCACCTCGTCCCAGGCACCCTGAAACCCCAACCGTAAAGCGCTACCCCCTTGCATTCGAAATACAAAGTGTGCTTAGTATCTAATTAGTAACCATGCTTACTAAGTTGCCAGCACAGCTGGTTCTTGATCGCCAGCCAACCCTTTCTGGAAGAGAGTGATGATGACAGAGAACCAATGGCCCCAGACCCCGCGTACCGCCGCCGACCCGGCCGTAGCAGATCCCTACGGCGCAACGGAGGTGGACCCCCTGCAGGCCACCTACCCGGCTGACTCGGGCGATGCGTCCAAGACCCAGGCGGCCAAGGAAGAGGCTTCCAACGTGGCCGGAGAGGCCGCGTCTGCCGCCCAGGGCGTTGCCCAAACTGCCAAGAGTGAGGCCGCGAACGTGGCCCACGAGGCGAAAACCAACGCGCAGGACCTCCTGCACCAGGCCAGGTCGGGACTGACCAGCCAGGCGGGCACGCAGCAGCAGAAGGCAGCGGAGGGCATCCGCAGCATTTCGAGCCAGCTGCAGAGCATGGCCAGTGCCCCGGACCAGCAGGGCATGGCTTCGGACCTCGTCCGGCAGGCGGCCGAGCGGACCTCCTCGATGGCGTCCTGGCTGGAGAACCGGGAGCCGGGTGACCTCCTGAACGAGGTCCAGCGGTTCGCCCGCAACCGTCCCGGAACGTTCCTGCTCCTCGCCGCCGGCGCCGGCGTCCTGGCCGGACGACTCACCCGCGGCCTCACCGCAGGCGCCCCCGAGTCCCAGGGGCAGGTCCAGGCAACGGGCCAGCGCCGCGCCGTGCAGTCTCCGCCGGCAGCACCGCTGCACCAGGAGACCGTATACGCCGCCGGTACCGATGACCTCTTTAGTGAGCCGACGGTGGGCAGCGCAACCCCGGTGTCCACCAGCACCCTGCCCTCGGGTACGGCCCAGGACTCCCCGCTTCGATTCGAGGACGACCCCTACCGGGCGGAAAACGGCGTGTACAGCGGTGACGAGGAGTTCGGCACGGAAGGCACCTCCGGGACTGGCCGTCACGGCCAGACGGGTGGTTTGTGATGAGTAGCCAGATTCCCGAGATGCCGCCCAGTGAGGCGCATGTGAAAGCGGACAACGCGTCCCTGGGTGAGTTGCTCGGTGACGTGACCCGGGACCTGTCCACCCTGATGCGCCAGGAAGTGGAACTGGCCAAGGCCGAACTGAAACAAACCACTTCCCGCGCAGGCAAAGGCGCCGGCATGCTCGCCGGCGCCGGCGTCGGCGGACACTTCGTCCTGCTCTTCCTGTCCCTGGCCCTAATGTGGGCCCTGGGCGCCATCATGCCCCTGGGCTGGTCCGCGCTGATCGTCGCCGTGATCTGGGGCATCATCGCCGCGGTCCTGGCCTCCATGGGCCGCAAGGAACTCAAGCAGATCAAGGGCATGCCCCAAACAGGCGAAACCCTCTCAGAAATTCCCCCAACCCTAAAACCAGGTGAGGTAAACCGATGAGCGAAAACCCTGACGTCATCCGCGCAGACATAGAAGCCACCCGGGCACGCCTGGGCACCAACGTGGACGCCGTGGCCGACAAGGTCACCCCGTCCAACATCGTCCACCGCCAAACCGACAAAGTGAAGGGCGCCGTGAGCGGGGTGAAGGAGAAAATCATGGGAGCAGCAGACACCGCCACCACCAAGGTCCACGACACCACCAGCACCGGTGCCGGGAACACCACCAACGCCATGCACTCCGCCGGGGACAGCCTGCACCAGGCCGGGGACACCGTCTCGGCCAGACTCTCCGACGCCGGCCAGGCCGTCTCCGCCGCCCCGGACCAGGTCAAAGCCAAAACCCAGGGCAACCCTCTGGCCGCCGGGCTGATCGCGTTCGGCGCCGGACTGCTGGTCTCCTCACTGATCCCGCCGAGCCAGAAGGAACGCGAAGCCGCGGACCAGCTCAAAACCGCAGCCCAGCCCCTGGCCACCCAGGTCACCGACGCCGCGAAAACCATGGCCCAGGACCTCAAGGAACCAGCCCAGGAAGCCATGGAAAACGTCAAGGCCACCGCCACCGACGCCGCCCAAAACGTCAAGACCGAAGGCCAGCAAGCCGCCACCGACGTCAAAGACCGCGCCACAGACGCCAAAGACAACGTCCAAAACACCTAGCCCGAGGGCATAAACCCAAGGACTAGAGCAAAGCCGGCTCCGCACCCTGCGGACCGGCTTTGCTGCTGCACTGGGCTATAAATGCCAACCCGCAGAACCCGCTAGCGTTTACCCTTCTTGCGTGAACCCCGGCCGCGGCCCTTGTCCGGGTTCGGCGCGTAACGCTGGGCCACCTTGGGCGCCTTCCTGGCTCCCGTGCCCCGGCGGTCCGGCTTGGGTTCCTTCTTCACCTTCTCCGGCTGGGCCGAAGGCTGGCGTGAGCTTTGGGCAGTGCGGCCGCGCACGATGCCGATGAATTCCTCCAGCACCTCATCCGTGGCGTCCGTGGGCCAGGCCAATGCAATTTCGGTTCCATCCGCGCCGGCGAGCCTGCGCGCCACCGTGTCTTTGACGTTGAAGTGGCGGGCCACCGACATGGGGAGGATCACCAGACCGGTGCCGGCAGCAACCACCTGGAGCGCGGTTTCCGGGCCGCCCAGGGCGGCAACATCGAGGAACGATTCCTGCGCCAGGTCAGCGAGGGCTACCTCCTCGAAAACCGAAATCTCGTGGCCCTTCGGCGCCACCACCACCGGCTGTTCCTCGTAGAGGGGAATGACGCTGAGCCCCTCGCGCTCTACGGGAAGGCGGACGAAGCCTATGTCCGCCTTGCCCTCCCGCAGCGCCTCGAGCTGGCCGCCGTCGTCGACCATAAATGCCTGAAGGGGAATATGCGGCATGCGCTCTTCCCAGCGGCGGATCCACTTGCCCGGCGTTGCCCCGGCCACGTAGGCGATGCGCAGCACCCGGGGCGCCGCCTCATCCGGATCGGCTTGGGCATCAGGTGTGGGGGTATTGTCGGCAGGCACGTCTTCACAGTACCCGCCGCCCGGATACCCTTGAAGCATGACCTCTGCAAACTCCCAGTCCATGAAGCCGGCCACCGTTGCCAAGAAACTTGGCATCTACCTGCCTGCTACGCCGCAGGAGTTCCAGGATTCAACCATCACCCGCGAGGCTTTCGCTGAGCTCCAGGCCAACCCGCCGGAATGGCTCGCCGAGCTGCGCCGCAACGGCCCGCACCCCCGGCCCGTGGTTGCCCAGAAGCTGAACGTCTCTGTCAGCGGCCTGGCCCGCGGCGGCGTGGAGGAAGCCCTCACGACGGCGGAAATCACCGCGCTGCTGCAGGCTCCGCCGCAGTGGCTGGTCACCGAACGCGCCACGCACGCCGCGGTGCGCGCGGAAGCCCAGCGGGTCAAGGAAGAGGCCGCGAAGAAGCAAGCCAAGAAGGACCGCGCCCAGGCGAAGTAGCTTCACCAGCGACTATCAGAGGCTTGTTCGCAGGTTCCGTCCTTGAAGGTGCGGACCTGCGAACAAGCCTCTGTTCTGTCCGGCCCGTCAGTCCTGGTGGATCTGGACAAAGTTGCCGCAGCCGTCGTCGAACACGGCGCTGGTCCCGAACGGATCCATGGCGGGCGGAGTCTTGAAGCTGACCCCTGCGGCCACCAGCCTGTCGTACTCCGCCTGCACGTCGGGGACCCCAAAGACGATTGCCGGAAGGCCCGCCTCCCGCACGGCGTTCATGTAGTTCGCGCCGATCGGGTTGTCGCTGGGCTCCAGGAGAAGGCCAACTGATGAGTCGTCCGCCCCCGGATCCTTGATGATGTAAAGGTTGTGCTCCGGCATGGCCATGAGCGTGTCGAAGCCCAGCGTTCCCGTATAGAAAGCGTGGGCGGCGGCGGGATCCTGGACGTGGAGGCTGCACATTTTCAGTCGCATGGTCCCACGGTACCGCTCAGGCCCTCACGGTTTGCAGTGCCTGCTTCCCTCTTTTTATCGCCATTGACGCTGTGCCCGGAAGACGGTCCAATGGAAGGACCAGACCGGGTTAACCGGCCGGACTGGTCCTTCCATTGGATGCTGGAGGTGCAGGATGTCAGTCGTGGCGGAGTCCTTGATGCAGGGACTGTTTCAAGGTGCGTGGGCGGTCCTGCTGTGCGGTCCCGTACTGGTTGGCAGCGTGGCCGCCACCGTTTTGGTTGTCCGACGCCGGACCCTGGCACCCACAGGCAGCGCACCGACAGGCAGCGCACTGGAGGGTCCGGACCAGCTGTTTTGGGACCTCTTCCTGGGTTCCTGCGTGGCCCTTCCCGCGTTGTTGATCCCGGCCCTGGTTTCGCCCTGGGGCGGGACTGGTGCTGGCCGCGGCGGCCGCCGCTTCAGGCATTGCCGCCTACCGTGGCAGCCCCCGGCTCCTGGCGTGGCGCGCCGCCCGCCGCGAACAGCGGCAGCGGCTTTCTGCCCACCAGGCGGCACTCATGCAGCACGACGAACTCATGCGGCGGTGGCAGCGCTATGAACTGGACCCGGCGTGCAGCATCGACTACCCGGCACTGACCGACGTGCGGCTGCCGGAAACGTCCGCACTGATCAAGGCCATGCGGACCGCTGACCAGTTGCGGACTGCCACGCACAAGGGGTACCCGGACGCCGTCGGAAGCCTGGCAGCATCGCTGGCGGCAGCGGAACGGGCGGCCGGGATTCCGGCGGCATTTCGGGCGGAGCAGGCTGGCTGAGGTTAAGTGCTGTGTCGCCGGCGCTGGATCGGCGCGGTGGCCCGGCGATAGCATCCGAAGATGAAGCCTGAGGAACTGCCTGTCCACGACGAGTACGGCCGGCTGCTGGAGGACCGCGGAGTCTGGCGGCAGGCCACCACCCTGGAGGCTGCCGGCGAACTGACGGCCCGCTGGCTGGAAGGCGGTAGTTCGTACCAGCCGGGGCACTTTGCCGCCGGCTTCGACGACGAGACCCACCCCATCGCCGCGACCTTGGCCGAGCTGAACCGGAACGGACTGTTCACCAAGGAATCCCAGCCGGGCATACTTGCTGACAGTGCGGCACAGCGCCAGTACGTCACAGGCTTCTGCAGCGCCGCCACCGCACGCGGCCTGCTGGCGCTGTCCACCCGCACCGAGCTGGTGACCGTTGCCCATGCCCCGGGTGAGTCCAGCAACGCCGCCATCCCGGTGACGCTGGCCGGGCCGGAGATCACCACAGTGCTCGGTTCCAGCGAAAATCCCGTGGAGGAGGCACAGATCCAGGACTGGGCGGAAGAGACCAACGATGCCCTGGCCCTGCTGCTTGCGGACTCCTGGTACGTGGAGATCCTGGACCCGGTGTGGGGCCGCAATGACGTGCTATTGCCGGCAGTCCTTGCGGCGCTCAAAGGGGCGGAGCAGCTTTAGCCGCCCCGCCCCGTTCGATATCCCGCTACAACTGCAACGAACTACAGCTCCACCGTGCCGCTTTCGCCCACGCTCATCCGGCTGTTGGTGACCTTGGATTTGACCCACTGGAACACGGTGGCGGCGGTCCCGCCGGGGCTGGTCCAGTATTCAGCGGAGTCCGAGTCGATGCGGAGCAGGCACACCTCCGGGGTGTCCGGACCGTCCGGGAACCACGCCTCCACAGCCTGGTTCCACATCTCACGGATCTTTTCCCTGTCGGTCACCACTTCCGCGGTGCCGGCCACCGAGACCCACTCGGTGTTCTTGCCAAACGAAACGTTCACACGCGGGTCAGCCCGGACATGCGCAACCTGGGAGGTGCCAAGACCTGTGAAGAACCACATGTCGCCGTCGTCCTTAACATCCTGGACGGCCAGCGGGCGGCTGACGAGCGCGCCTTCTTCGTTGATGGTGGTCAACATTCCGATGTGGGAATGGTTGATGATGTCCGTAACCTTGCTGATGCTCTCGGTGTCAGTCATGTCTCACCTCGTTCGTCTGCATGCGGGGACGCTCCCCATCGCCCAGCCTATTGGTAAGCATGCTTAGAATCCACCCGGCGTACTCCCCTGCTTCAGGCCGGGACGGTCACCTTTGCTGCTTCGCAGATGCTGGCCGCCGTGCGCTGGCCCATCCGGATGGCGCCGTCCACGTGCTGGTAGCCTTCGGCGGCCAGGTCTGAGGAGGACCAGTAGATCGGTCCCACCGGGGCGTGCTGGTCTTTGCCGTAGCGGTGGAGGCCGCCCAGGTCGTAGCTGGAGGCGTAGGCGCCGCGGGTCCATTCCTCCGAGCCCCAGTCGGACTCGTAGTAGACCTCCGGCTCCAGCGCCTCGGCGCCGAGGAAGCCAGCGATGGATTCCAGGACGGTGCGCTTGCGTTCGTCGGCACCCAGCTCGAAGACGGCGTCGGCCTTTTCATCCGAGATAAAGCCCACCAGTGTCCCGCGGGTGTCGCCAAAGTTGGTGTTGTCGTAAACCTCCTGGACCACGGAACCGGCGCCGAAGCAGGTGCCGGACAGGCCGGAATTCCGCCAGAACGGCCGGCTGTAGACGGCGTGGACCTTGATGACCAGGCCCAGGGACTGGTGCTGGTGCATCTGGTGCTGGCGGCGCGGCAGGGGCGGGTTGAACGAGACGCGGGAGTACAGGTTGGGCGGCACGGCCATGATCACGAACCGGGCGCTGACGGTGGCCCGCTCCGACTCAACAGTGACGCGGTGGCCGCCATCGGGGTCCGTCTCCCAGTTGATGGTGCGTACCGGGGAGCTAAGAACGACGTCGTCCCCCAGCTCCTGTGCTATGAGCAGGGAGACCCGCTGCATGCCGCCCACTACGCGGCGGTCCAGGATGAAGTCCTCGTCCGTGAGGTGGCTGAAGGAGCCCGCGGACGCGGCCATCAGCACCGCCTGCAGCGCGGAGAATGCGTGGGCGGGCTTGGTGAGCATGCCGCCTGCGATGAAGAGACCGATGTTGTTGCAGGCTTCCTCGTTGGCGGAGTGCTCCCGCAGCCAGTGGTGGAAGGAGATGGTGTCCAGCTCGCGCGCCTTGGGGTGGGCCCAGGGTTCGGTGGGGCCGATCTCGGCAGCGAGTCCGTCCAGCAGGGTAATGAGCTTGTTCATCTCGGCTTCGGTGTCCGGATCCACGGGGAAGGTGTCGCCCGTGTAGCGGACGGGAATGCCGTCCTTGCCGATGTACATGGACTCGCCTTCCCGGTAGCGAGGGTAGGTCTCCAGGTTCAGTTCCTGGAGGAGGTCCATGAGTACGGTCTGGTCCGGGGAGACCCACTGGCCGCCGATTTCCAGCATGGCGCCGTCTACGGTATCGGTCCAGGTGCGGCCGCCCACGCGGTCACGTGCCTCAAGCACGGCCACGGTGAGGCCGGCCTTCTTCAGCTCACGGGCTGCGGTCAATCCGGAGGGACCGGCTCCAACGACAACGACGTCGCGGTTCAGGTTCAGCATTGTGTCCTCTCTTGAGCTCCCTCCTGCGACGGGGAGCACTAAATGAATGGCATTCATTTATTAGAACTATAGCTCCTTGCCGCTGGTACGGGAAGTGTCGGATGGAATAATGCTGGAGACCACCAACGAAAGGGCAGTGATGCCGGCAGTATCAGCCGCAAAGGGACGCTCCGTGAGTAAAGGTGGCGCACCGAGAAGGCGGGCGGGCCGTCCGTCGGCTGCCGTGCTGGACAAGCCGGGGATAACGGCGGCCGCACTGGAACTGGTCAGCCGCAAGGGCTACGACGGACTGACCATGGCCGCCCTCGCGAAGGTCCTCGACGTGGCACCCTCAGCCCTCTATAACCACGTGGCGTCAAAGCAGGACGTCCTGCTCCTGGTGGAGGACCACCTGATGTCCCTGGTGGACGTCTCGGGTTTCGGTAGCGGCAGCTGGGAGGACGCCGTCCGCACGTGGGCCTGGAGCTACCGGGACGTCTTTGCCGAACACACCCCGCTGATTCCGGTCATCGCTGTCCTGCCGGTCACGGACGCACCGCAGACCCTGGCCATGTATGAAACCGTAAGCAAGGGATTCCTGGACGCCGGGTTCCCGCAGGAACGCATCGTCTCCGCCATTGTGGCTTTGGAGTCGTTTATCTTTGGCTCGGCCTACGACGTCACCGCCCCGGAGGACATCTTCGACTCGGGATCGATGGCGGAGTCCACCCCTTACTTCACGGCTGCCGTGCGGAGCACCTCCGCGCCGGCTGCATCCGGTGGGAGGCTGGGCCGGGCCGCCGACACCGCCTTCGAACTCGGGCTTGAGGCGCTGATCTCGGGACTGGGTGCGCTGCGAAGCTGAGGACTCTCACCCTAAGCGGTCACTCATCCAAACAAGCCAAAAGGAAAGGCGGCACGGACTTGACGTCCGTGCCGCTTTCTTTTGCGCGGGTCACTATCACCGATCGCTGCACATCCCGAGGGAAGGATGTTCAAGAGAGGGCAGCGTCAGCGGGGTGCAGCGATCCGTCTGCTGCAGTGATCCGCCAGCTGTGGAAAGTCACCTCGAAGCCTGCTTTGGTGGGCGAGGCCGCGTAGGGCCCGGCGCTGACGGAACCATCAGAGGAAAAGGGGGCCACCCGGACGAGTTCCAGGGGCTCCCGGGCAAGGCCTGCACGAACGGTCAGTGCGTCGCCGGTCCAGCTGGCGCGAATCACTACACGCTTGTTCTGCCATTGCTGGTGCGGCGCCGAGGACCAGTCGGATTTGATGTTTGTGACCACGGCTCCTGCCTGCACCTGGCCGTCCGCGAATTCGAGGCCGGCCTTGACCCAGTGTTCGTCCGAGGCGCGGATGAACAGTCCTGCCTGGTCAAACTGCTCAAGCAGCGGAGCGGTGAACTCCACCTCGATGGCGGTGCCGGGTTTGAAGGGGGCAACCAGTGCGTGTTCAGTTGCGGCTACAAACCCGTAGGACGTGTGCCGCCATGCATCGCTGCCCTGCTCCGCCTTGACCACCAGGTCGGTGCCCTTCCGGTGCACCTCGCCCGGTGGATTGGTCCATTCGCCGGCAGACCAGTCCACTGAGTATTCCTCTGGCATCTTTGGCTCCTATGTTCGGTGAAGGCAATTTGTTGGCGGGGCAACCCAGGCTCAGGCTGTCCGCTTGCCGGCGCCGTAGAGAAGGGTGTCCACCACGAGTTCGGCGAGGGTGTCCGTGTCCACGCCGTCCGGACCTGGGGGTCTCTGGAGGGCCTCGCTCATGAGTGCGTAGTAAACCTGGCGGGTCCATTGAAGATCCGCGGACGGGTCCAGGAGACCTTCCCGCTGTGCCCTGGACATCAGATCGAGGGTGCGGGCATTGATTTGGTCCCAGATATCCGCTGCTGCACTGGTGTCCTCGGCGTGGCTGCCGAGGGTATATTTCCAGGCGTTCTTGGTTTTAAGCACATTGGCTGTCACCCGGTAGAGCGCCACGAGCGGCGGTGAGGTGTCCGGCCGGCTCTCCTCTACTGCCTCAGCAAGCTGCTGCTTCGCCGAAATGGCTAAAGCATCGATAAGGGCCTGCCTGCTGGTGAACCGGCGGTGGACGGTTGTGCGTGCAACTCCCGCGGCATCACCGATCTGTTCCATGGACGCACCCGGGTCCCGGCTCAGGACCTGTTCGGCAGCCTCAACGATGGCCCGCACCGTCCGCTCGGCGTCTGCCCTTAGTGGTCTTCCCACGCTGCCTCCTCTTTACCGTCACCCAATCCTAACTGCTACCGAATGGCAGCCATTCAACAAGTAACCGAGACAAATGTGTTGCACTTGTACGCCGAATAGATACACTGGTGATACGAAAGCAATCAGCAGGCAGGAGAAAGCAATGACTACGGAACGCCAAGTAG
The DNA here is from genome assembly GCF_030816485.1 of Arthrobacter sp. B1I2. NCBI lineage: Bacteria > Bacillati > Actinomycetota > Actinomycetes > Micrococcales > Micrococcaceae > Arthrobacter > Arthrobacter sp. B1I2. The sequence goes on from NZ_JAUSYC010000001.1 coordinate 1,018,430, forward strand.
CCCTCGTTACCGGAGCATCATCGGGAATCGGGAAGGCCACCGCCACCGCCCTGGCCGCCGCGGGATTCGATGTTGTTGGCACCAGCCGTTCGGCGGCCGCGGCTTCCCCGGTCCAGGGCGTCACCTTCATCGACCTGGACGTCACCAGCGATGACTCGGTGGCCGCAGCAGTGCGGGACGTCCTTAACCGGTTCGGAAAGATCGACGTCCTGGTGAATAACGCCGGCGTCGGCTCCTCCGGCGCAGCAGAGGAAAGCTCCCTGGACCAGGACCGCCGCGTTTTCGACATCAACGTCTTTGGCGTCATGCGGATGACCAAGGCGGTTTTGCCGCATATGCGCGCCCGGAAGACAGGACGCATCATCAACATGTCATCGATCGTGGGCTTCATTCCGCAGCCCTACATGGCCACCTACGCCGCCTCGAAGCACGCGGTGGAAGGCTATACCGAGTCCCTGGACCACGAACTCCGTGAACACGGCATCCGCGCCGTCCTCGTGGAGCCGGCGTGGACCAATACCGATTTCGACAACAACAACCTGAAAGGCGACCAGCCCCTGGCCGCCTACGCCAGGCAACGCGCCGTCTTCGAGGAATACATGACCGGCGCAGTGAAGGACGGCTACCCGGCAAGTGTTGTGGCGGACGCTGTCGTCACCGCCGCCCAGGCCACCAACCCCAAAGTCCGTTATGCGGCAGGCGCCCGCGTCAGCCAGGCCGGCCTGCTCCGCCGGTACGTCCCCGCATCTGTCTTTGACGGCCAGCTCCGCAAACTCAACCACCTTCCCGCCTAAGAAAACCCGAGCGTCAGCCAAACCAAAGGAAATCAGCACATGGTCAACATCGAAACTTCAGTCGTCCTCGTCACCGGCGCCAACGGCGGACTGGGCAAAGAGTTCGTCGCCCAGGCACTGGAACGCGGGGCAACCCGCGTCTACGCCGCAGCACGCAGCACCACGGAGTGGAACGACCCCCGGGTCGTACCGCTGACCCTGGATGTCACGGATCCCAACTCCGTTGCCGCAGCGGCAGCCGCAGCACCGGACGTTACCGTCGTCGTCAATAACGCCGGGATCGTCCGGCATGGGTCCCTGGTGGAGGGGTCCTTCGACGACATCCGGGCCACCATGGAAACGAATTTCTTTGCACCCCTGGCGGTAACGCGCGCCTTCGCCCCTGCCCTCCGGGCAGCCAAGGGAGGGCTCATCAACGTCGGCTCGATAGCCAGCTGGCTGCCCCTGGACGCCTACGGTGCCTCCAAAGCGGCACTCTGGTCGGCCACGAACGCCATCCGGCTGGAACTCGCGCCCAGCGGCGTACACGTCCTGGGAGCCTACCTCGCCTACACCCGCACCCCCATGACAGAAGGGATGGATGTGGAAATGAACGACCCCGCCGATGTCGTGAAGGCGATCCTCGACGGACTCGGAGCCAACCACGACGAAGTCCTCGCCGATGAAACCACCCGCCAGGTCCGTTCCGGACTGGGCCTTCCCATCGCCTCCCTCCTCTCGGCCGTCAGCGGCAACTAGCCGCAGCACTCGGAAAGGACACCACCATGAGCTTTATCTCCACCCTGGAAATCACGGTCGATCCGGCCGCGGCCAACCTCGACGCAATCTTCGACCTTGACCTGCCCAACACGGCGGCATTCCCCGGCAACCAAAGCACCGAAGTCCTGCAGGACACCCACAACCCCGGCCGCCTGATCGTCGTGTCCCGCTGGGCCACGCAGGCCGATCTGGATGCCTACACAGCCTGGCGGCAGTCACCGGAGGGTAAAACCCGCGTGGCCGAAATCATCACTGGGCCCCCGTCATCACGGCACTTCAGCGTCCGCAACACCTACCAGGGAGCAGTGGCGGAACATATCCGGATAGGACCCCAGCGGCATCAGGACGAATACTTGTAATACAAGTTCTGTACTTATATCCTAAGGCTGTGGGCGATGGCGCCCAGCCCCGCCTTTAGGAGAATCCATGAGCACCGTCGATCTGATCCGGCACGTCAAGCTGTCCACTGCCCGCCTTCCCCTCGTTGTCCCCATCAGCGATGCCAAAGTCTTTACCGGCCGGCAGAAGCCCATGACCGAGGTGGTGTTCCTGTTCGCCGAAATCACCACGGAACTGGGCCACTCGGGCATCGGCTTCAGCTACTCCAAGCGCGCCGGCGGTCCCGCCCAGTACGCGCACGCCAAAGAGGTTGCCGAGGGCCTCATCGGCGAAGACCCCAATGACATCGCAAAGATCTACACCAAGCTGCTCTGGGCGGGTGCCTCGGTGGGCCGCTCCGGCGTCGCCACCCAGGCCCTCGCCGCCGTCGACATCGCTTTGTACGACCTCAAGGCCAAGCGCGCGGGACTGCCGCTGGCAAAGTTCCTGGGTTCCTACCGCGACTCAGTGCGGACCTACAACACCTCCGGCGGTTTCCTGAACGCCACCCTCGAGGAGGTAAAGGCACGTGCCACGCAGTCCATCGAAGAGGGTATCGGCGGCATCAAGATCAAGGTGGGCCTCCCGGACAGCAAGGAGGACCTGCGCCGCGTCGCGGGCATTAGGGAACACATCGGCTGGGACGTTCCGCTCATGGTCGATGCCAACCAGCAGTGGGACCGGGCCACCGCACTCCGGATGGGCCGCCGCCTGGAGGAGTTCGACCTCGTCTGGATCGAGGAACCGCTCGATGCCTACGACTTCGAGGGCCACGCCCACCTGGCGCAGGTCCTGGACACCCCCATCGCCACCGGGGAGATGCTTGCCTCGGTCGCAGAGCACAAGGGCCTCATCGCCGCGAATGGCTGTGACATCATCCAGCCGGACGCCCCGCGCGTGGGGGGCATCACCCAGTTCCTCCGCCTCGCGGCCCTTGCGGACGAACGGGGGCTGGGTTTGGCCCCGCACTTCGCCATGGAAATCCACCTCCACCTGGCCGCTGCCTACCCGCGCGAGCCCTGGGTGGAACACTTCGACTGGTTGGACCCCCTGTTCAACGAGCGCCTCGAAACCAAGGACGGCCGGATGATCGTTCCGGACCGCCCCGGCCTGGGCGTTACCCTCAGCGACCAGGCCCGCGCCTGGACCACGGAGAGTGTGGAGTTCGGCGCGTAATCTTGTGCCATGAGCCGGAACCTCACCGCGGACCTCGCCGCTGACCTTCGCAACCGCATTGTCGACGGCGTGATCCAGCCGGGCGAGAAACTGCCCAGCGAGAACACGCTGATCAGCGACTTTGGCGTCAGCCGTACCGTGGTGCGGGCAGCCCTCACCCGGCTCCAGGCCGAGGGACTCGTCGAGACCGAACGCGGCCGCGGCAGCTTCGCCCTCACTCCCCCCACGGACGGGGCCCAGGCAGTGCCGGGTGCCCGTCCTGTGGCCACCACCGAGGACAGGCTGCAGCTTCTGGCGTTCCGCCTGGGCGTGGAAACGGAGGCGGCGGCGCTGGCGGCGCGGAACCGCACCGACAGGCAGCTGCGGGCCGTGGGCACTGCGCTGGAAGCCTTCACCGAAAGCGCCGGCCACCCGGCGCATGCCATGAAGTCGGATTTCGAGTTCCACCGGGCCGTAGCGGCAGCATCCGGCAACCCCTATTACTCCGATTGCCTGGCAGCCCTCGGCCAGACCATGATTGCCATGCCGCGCACCCGCCTGATGACCGGCGTCGAACACTATGCCCGGGACCATTTCGACCAGGTGGTGCAGGAACACCGGTCCATCATGGACGCCATCGCCGAGGGTGACGAGGCTGCCGCATCCGCCGCCATGCGCAGCCACCTTGCCAATTCACGACGCCGGTTCAAGGCTTCGGCGCGCCCGTCCAGTTAGGCGCTTCCCGGGCTTGTCCGCGGATCCGAACGGTTTAGGGCCGGATTTGCGAACAAGACCATGAAGGGAGCAGAACGCAAAAGAGCCCCGGTCCAAGACCGGGGCTCTTTCATCTGCGTGCGCGAGGGGGGATTTGAACCCCCACGCCCTTTCGGACACTGGCACCTGAAGCCAGCGCGTCTGCCGTTCCGCCACTCGCGCGCAACTTCTTCCACTCAGCCGGACAGGTTTCCCGCATCCGCGCCTCGTAAAAGCAGCGAGATCAAGCATAACGGACAGATGCCGCAAATTACCAATTGGCCGCTGCTGCCCCTCCCGCACCCCGTTTCCGGGCAGGATAAAACCCCAGCAGAACCAGCCAAAGACGGACGGCCGGAGCCGCCGAAAGCCAGCGCGGCGGAGGGCCCGAAGGGTCACGCATCTGAACTTTTGCCGGCGCCCGGCCGTTGTGGATTAAGGTCATGTGCAGGGCTGGACAGTAGTATCGGGTGTAGGAGTGGCCGCTGCCGGCGCGCATACCGCGCAGTTGCGGACCGCACTGCACGTGCTGGTCAGCAACAACTACTGCCCCGGAGCCGGGGGGAAAGGAGAAGAACCATGGGTCTGCTGGACAAGGTTGAACGTGGCATCGAAAAGGCCGTCCGCGGTGTCTTCTCCACCGGTTCCAAAGCCCAGGTTGAACCTGTGGAGATCGCCAGCAGGCTCCGCCGGGAAGTGGACCACAAAGCCATCACCGTCGCGGCCGGACGGACACTTGTGCCCAACGTCTTCGACGTCCAGCTCAGTGACGACGACTTCGGACGCGCACAGGAGTGGGGCACGCCGCTGGCCGAAGAACTCTGCGACGTCGTCATCAACCACGTCCGGAGCCAGGGCTATATCCTCCAGGGCCCGGTCCGGATTTCCTTCCGCCGGGACGCCGAGCTTCGCGCCGGTGATTTTGAGATTGCTTCCTCCACCGAAAAGTCCCAGGGCGCCGGCGGTACTCCGCCCAGGTCCAACGTTCCGGCAGCACCGAGCCGGCCCCCTGTGAGGCTGCAGCCCGCATTGGACATAGACGGCCAGCGCTATTCGCTGAACGCCCCGTCCATCGTCCTGGGCCGGTCATCCGAAGCAGACATCCACATCGAAGATACGGGCGTATCGCGGCGGCACCTGGAAATCCGCACGGCCAACGGCGTCACCAGCGCCGTGGACCTGGGGTCCACCAACGGCAGCTACGTCAACGGCCAGAAGGTCTCCGGAAGCACCGAACTCACAGACGGCTCCACCATCACGATGGGACGGACAAAGATCATCTTCCGCCTGCTTCCTGCCAACCCGGGTGGCCGCGCATGAGCGACCTGACCATCACCGCGCTGCGGTTCGGCTTCCTGCTGCTCCTCTGGGTACTCATCTTCAGCATCGTCTCCGCCATGCGCCGCGACCTCATGTTGGGCCGGAAGGCCGCCGCCGGCGCGCCCACGGCCCGCCAGGTCCGCCGGAACCCGGAATTGGCCGAGGCGCCGCCGCAGCCCGTAAAGCAGCAGGCCCGGCAACTGGTAGTCGTCGAAGGCCCGCTCAAGGGCAGGACCCTGCCACTGGCGGCCAGCCCCATCCTGCTGGGCCGCGCCCAGGAAGCCACCCTGGTACTGGAGGACGATTACGCTTCGGGCCGCCACGCCAGGCTCTTCCCGCAGGGCAGCCGGTGGTTCATTGAAGATCTTGGCTCCACTAACGGAACCTACCTGGGAGACCAGCAACTTACCCGTGCCCTCCCTGTCGAGCCAGGGGTACCCGTGAGAATCGGCAAGACGGTCATTGAATTGAGGCCGTAACCGTGGCCTTGGCTGAAAACCCCGCAACCGGCTCCAGCCCGGCGCAGCGGCCTCTCATCATGCGCTTCGCCGCGAGGTCCGACGTCGGCAGGATCCGTTCCAAGAATGACGATTCCGCCTACGCCGGGCGCCACCTCGCCGTCGTCGCCGATGGTATGGGCGGTCATGCGGGCGGTGACGTCGCCTCTGCCGCAACCGTCCTGGACATGATCCACCTGGACCGGCCCGACCATGGTGACGAAGCCGGGACGATCCTCGCCGACGAAATCCAGACCGCGAACTCACTGCTCTCCGAACTGGTGCATATCAACCCGAAGCTGGCGGGCATGGGCACCACCGTGACCGCGCTCCTGCTGGCTCAGGGGAAGCTGCATTTCGCGCATATCGGTGATTCACGCGCCTACCGGCTCCGCGACGGTGAATTCAAGCAGATCAGCGTGGACCATACCTTCGTCCAGCGGCTCATCGACGAGGGCCGGCTCCGGCCGGAGGAAGCGGAAACGCATCCGCACAAGAATGTCCTCATGCGCGTCCTGGGCGATGTTGATGCGAGCCCCGAGCTGGACCTCGACACCCTCGACGCCCGGCCCGGCGACCGCTGGCTGCTGTGCTCCGACGGACTGAACTACGTCGCCGCGCACGCCGTGGAGCGGACAGTCCGTGAAACCCACAACCTGCACGAATGCGCCGAAACCCTGGTTGAACTGACCCTTGAGGCCGGATCGCCGGACAATGTCACCGTGGTCTTGGTGGACATCCTGGAGGAAACGCCCGACGACGTCAGCACCGCCGCCGTCGAAATCGTTCCTCCGGTGCAGGACAGCAAGCCCGCTGCCGCGGCAGGAGGCGTACCCGGCGCCATGGCTGCATCCTCTGTTCCGGACGACAGGAAAGAGCCGGCCGGGAAAGCCGGTTCCGCCCCGGAAGACGACGAGCAGGACCCCGTACCAGGGAAGGAACCGGCGGACAGCGGCGCCAAGGCAGCGGACGCCGGCTCCGGGGATGCCGGGAGCACCGACCCCCACCTGGGCGAACATCTTTCCGCGGAGGTCCTGCGGGAAGAACTTGCCTCCCGCCCCCACGAGCTGGTGGGTGCTGCTGCTGCCGCCGCGGAATCCGGCTCCATTCCAACCGTTGCCGGCCGCACCGTAGCCCGGCGCGCAGCCACGCTCCTCACCCACAAGGCAGAACCTGCCGGTGACACCGAGGACACCCTTCCGCCGCTGCGTCCGCGCCGATGGATCGCCTGGTCCGTTGCAGCCGCCGTGCTGGTTGTGGTGGCCGTTGGCCTCTGGCTTGGGTACGCCTGGACCCAGACCCGCTACTACGTGGGCGAATTCGATTCCCGCGTGGCGATTTACAACGGGGTGTCGCAGCGGCTGGGTCCCATCCAGCTGTCGTCCCTTGAAGCAGTGACGGATATCAAGTTGGACTCCCTCCCGCCGTTCTCGCAGCAGCGGGTGCGCCAAACGGTCCCCGCCAATGATCTCTACGACGCGCAGCGGATTGTCAAGAACCTGGAGCTCACGGGAACAACCTCACCCGAGGAGGAGTGCCCCCAGCCTTCGGCCTCCGCTTCTGCGGTTGCCCCGTCCGCCAACGCAGCGCCGTCGGCCAGCGCAGGCGCTCCGCCGCCCGCTTCGGATGCGCCTGCGCCCGCGTCGGGGGCGGCTTCTCCCTCCCCCACTCCCACGATCACCTGCGAGGCGGCCAAATGAGCCAGGTAAGCACCATGCCCAAGCCTCGCCGCAACGTCGAGCTTGCGTTGCTGCTGCTGGCCCTTGCGGTCGGCATCGGCGCCAACATGCTGGTGGGCGTGGACCAGGAAAAGGCCTTTGACACCGACTTCTGGTTCCAGTCGAGCCTGCTGGCGGTGGCATCCCTGGTATTCCACGGCGTCCTGCGCTTCCGCGCGAAGTATGCCGATCCGGTAATACTTCCCATCGTCGTAGCCCTGAACGGCCTGGGCCTGGCGATGATCCACCGCCTCGATGCTCCCGGCGACGATACGGGAAACAACCAGCTCCGGTGGACTCTCATCGCCATGGCCGTGGCAATCGCCGTCATCTTCTTCCTCAAGGACCACCGCATCCTGCGCCGGTTCACCTTCATTTCCCTGGCTGCGTCTGCCCTGTTGCTGATCCTGCCCCTCGTCCCGGGAATCAGCGCCGGTGAGATCCTGGGCGCACGCGTGTGGATCAGGTTTGGCCCCATGACGTTCCAGCCGGGCGAAGTAGCCAAAATTACCCTCGCTATATTCTTTGCGGGGTATCTCTCGTCCAACCGGGACCTCATCCTGCTGGCCGGCCGCAAGATCGGTCCCCTGCAGTTTCCGCGGTTCAAGGACATGGGCCCCATGATCACCGCCTGGCTGGTAAGCATCGGCGTGCTCATCTTCCAGCGCGACCTGGGGTCCTCCCTGCTGTTCTTCGGCCTGTTCATCGTCATGATCTATGTAGCCACCAGCCGGATCAGCTGGGTGGTGATCGGGCTGGCCCTGATCATTGGCGGCGGTTTCGTGGCAGCCCAGGTGTTCTCCCATGTCCAGCAGCGCGTCTACGGCTGGCTTAACGCTTTCTCCCCCGACGTCTACGAGAACGGCAGCCGGCAGGTCATCGAGGGCCTGTTCGGCATGGCCAACGGCGGGCTGGTGGGCACCGGCCTTGGCCAGGGGCGTCCGGACCTGGTTCCTTTTGCCAACAGCGACATGATCATCGCCTCCCTGGGCGAGGAACTGGGCCTGATCGGCCTGTTCGCCGTCGTCCTGCTGTACCTGTTGTTGATCACCCGCGGATTCCGCGCCGCGCTGGGCACCCGCGATGCGTTCGGGAAACTACTCGCCTGCGGCCTGTCGTTCGCCGTCGCCCTGCAGTGCTTCGTGGTCATTGGCGGCGTCACCCGGCTCATCCCCCTGACCGGGCTCACCACGCCATTCCTCGCGGCCGGTGGATCATCCCTCCTGGCCAACTGGATCATCGTGGGACTGCTCCTGATGATCTCCCACGCCGCCCGCGGCCCGGTGGACACCACACCGCTCCCGCCAGCCGGGACAGCAGCAGCAACTGGCATTGACACTCCAACCGAGGCGGTGACGCAGGCATGAACCAGGCAATCCGGCACTCATGGGTAGCCGCAGTGGCCATGTTTGCGCTGCTGTTCGGCGCCCTCAGCTTTGTGCAGGTGGTGGGCGCCGACGACCTCAAGACCAACCCGCTGAACCAGCGCGCCATCCTCCAGAACTACTGCAATGACCGCGGCGCCATCATTGTTGGCGGGACTCCCGTGGCCGAATCGGTGGAAACCGGGTCGGAGACCTGCAAGTTCCAGCGCACCTACCCGCAGCCGGAGCTGTACGCCGGGCTCACGGGCTACTTCTCCAAGAACTATGGAGCCACTGGCCTGGAACAGGCCATGGGCGAGGAACTGGCGGGCAACTCGGACCAGCTCTTCCTCGACCGGGTGGGCCAGCTCTTCCTGGGCAACCAGCCCAAGGGCGCATCCGTGGAACTCACCATCGATCCCCAGATCCAGCAGCTTGCTTACAGCCTGATTCCGGACGGACAGCGCGGCTCCATTGTGGTGACCAACCCCAAGACCGGCGCCATCCTGGCCATGGTGTCCAAGCCCTCCTACAACCCCAACCTGGTGGCCACCCAGGATGCCGCCGCCGAAGGCGCCAGCATGAATGAGCTGGTGAAGGTCCCGGGCATCAACCTGAACCAGAACGTCAGTGGCCCTACCGGCGCGCTGCTCGCTCCAGGGTCCGTCTTCAAACTCGTGGACACAGCCGCTGCGCTTGCCTCGGGGAAGTACAACAAGGACAGTGTCCTCCCCAACCCCGCGGAGATGCCCTTTGACGGCATCCAGTACAAGCTGCCCAACTATGCAGGCGGCAACTGCTACACCAGGGATACCGCCAGCTTCGCCTTCGCGCTGCAGCAGTCCTGCAACACCCCGTTCGCGAGCATCGCCCTGGACCTGGGCCGCGACGCCATCGCCGAGCAGGCCAAGAAGTTCGGCTTCGGCGAGGACATCGGGGACCAGATGAAGCTGGGCCATGCGCTGGGCAACGGCTTCCCAGACCAGTTGGATGCACCCGGCCTGGCCCAGTCGGCGATCGGCCAAAAGGATGTCCGTGCCACGCCGCTGCAGATCAACATGATGACCTCCGCCATCGCCAACGGTGGCAAGCAGATGCAGCCCAACCTCATCAAGACCCTGCGCTCCCCGGACCTCCGGGTCATTGACGAACCGCAGCCGCAGCAGCTGCGCACCTCCACCACCCCGCAGATTGCCAGCCAGATCACCGAGTGGATGGCAAGCGCAGTCAGCGAGGGCATCGCCAAGGGTGCAGCGGTTCCCGGAGTGCAGGTTGCCGGCAAGACCGGAACCGCAGAGCTTGGGAACGGAACCAACAATTCATGGTTCACCGGCTTCGCCCCCGCAAACAATCCGCAGGTGAGTGTCACGATCGTCATGGAAGGCACGAACATCATCACCGGCGCACAGCTGACCAGTCCTAACGCGAAGAAGATTTTTGAGGCGGTGTTGAATAAGTGAGGCCTACAACGGGAATCACCCTCGGCGGCAGATTCCAGCTGACCACGCGGATTGCGATCGGCGGCATGGGGGAAGTCTGGAAAGCCAAAGACCTCGTCCTGGGCCGCATCGTCGCCATCAAGGTGCTGAAGGAGGAGTACACAGGGGACCCCGGATTCCTCCAGCGCTTCCGTGCCGAGGCCCGCCACACTGCCCTCCTGAACCACGTGGGAATCGCCAACGTCTTTGACTACGGCGAAGAGGAAGGCTCGGCGTACCTGGTCATGGAACTGGTTCCGGGCCAGCCGTTGAGCAGCATCATCGAGCACGAGCAGGTGCTGTCGCCCGACCGTACGCTTTCGATCATCGCGCAGACCGCCCGCGCCCTGGCCGTTGCGCACGCCCAAGGGCTGGTCCACCGCGACATCAAGCCCGGCAACCTCCTGATCACCCCGGACGGACGGGTCAAGGTCACCGACTTCGGCATCGCGCGTCTCGCCGACCAGGTGCCGCTCACCCAGACCGGCCAGGTCATGGGAACAGCGCAGTACCTGGCACCCGAGCAGGCCACCGGACAGACCGCCACCGGATCCTCGGACATCTATTCACTCGGCGTTATCGGCTACGAGTGCCTCAGCGGGCACCGTCCTTTCTCCGGTGAATCGCAGATCGCCATTGCCCTGGCCCAGGTGAACGACGCTCCACCGCCCCTCCCTGAGACCCTGCCCTCGCCGGTCCGGGCTCTCCTGATGTCCATGCTGGCCAAGGACCCCAAGGACCGCCCGGCGAACGCCATCAAACTGGCCGAGGCAGCGGAGGCCATCCGCAACGGCGATATAAGCGCCGCACGCGCCGCCGTGCCGGGCATGTTTCTTTTCGACGCCGACACGGGGCCCATCACTGCCCCCGTTGACACCGCTACCGCCCCTACCGGAGTCATTGGCTCGCAGCAGGATTCCACGCCCGCCGCCACGTCGGCGCTGCCAGTGCTTGGTGCCGGTGCGGCAGGGGCTGCCGGGATGGCTGCAGGGGCCGCAGGTTCCTCCGCCACCGAAGGGGATGTCCCCCAGGGGCCGCTTGCCCGCGCGAATGCGCTGGCTGCCCAGCGGAACTGGGACCAGGAGGAGGAAACGTACGACGACGGGCCCTCCGATGAGCCCCGGCGCAAGGGACGCAGCCCGTGGACATGGCCCCTGGTCGCCTTGATCCTGCTGCTCCTGTTTGCGCTGGCGGGTTTCCTCCTGAACCAAATGGGTCTCTTCTCGCCGTCGGGCAACCCAACCTCCAGCGCCACCGCCAGCAGCGCGACCCCATCATCGGCAACGCCCACACCCACCACCCCGTCGGCTACGCCTACGCAAACCCGCAGCACACCAACGCCCACGCCCACGCCCGAACCCACGCAGGACACGGTCAACGTGATACCTGCGGCCTACCTGGGCAAGGACTACCGCCAGGTCCAGGCTTCCCTTGCAGGTTTGGGACTCCAGGTGACCGTCCTGCCACAGGAGAGCAGTTCCGCCGCTCCCGGTACCGTCCTGGAACTGAATCCCACCGGCGTAGTGCCCAAGGGTTCGCTCATCACCGTCATCTACGCAACGGCTCCATCCCCCGCGCCCACCACCACGGCGCCCAAGCCGACGCCCGTTCCCACCACGTCGTCGCCGGTGGCGGGGCCCACGCCCATCTCGCCCCTGGCAACCTGCGCGGCCGGCGCAACGCCGGGAACGCCGCCGACCTGCACGCCCTAAACGCCGGGACAACCTGTGAATGAGTCAGCACGCACACCGTCGCACCGGGAGGACAGCCTGCCGGTGGATAACCGGCGTGTCCTGAGCGGCCGCTACGAGCTGGGCAGCCTCATTGGCCGGGGCGGCATGGCGGATGTCTACCGGGGAACCGATACCCGCCTGGGCAGGACGGTAGCCGTCAAGCTGCTCCGGCCGGACATGGCCCGGGACCCGCAGTTCCAGGCACGGTTCAAGCGTGAAGCGAAGGCGGTGGCTGCCTTGAACCACCCCTCCATCGTGGCCATCTTCGATACCGGCGAACACCTGGTCCATGACGGCTCTGCCGAGGACGTGCGGGTGCCCTACATCGTGATGGAATACGTTGAGGGCAAGACCCTGCGCGATCTGATCCGTGCCAACGAGATCAGCATCGACCAGGCCATCGACTATTGCCTGGGTGTCCTGGGCGCCCTCGAATACAGCCACAAGGCCGGGATCGTGCACCGGGACATCAAGCCCGCCAATGTCATGTTCTGCCAGGGCACCGATTCGGTGAAGGTGATGGACTTCGGCATTGCCCGTGCCATCGCCGATTCCTCCGCCACCATGACCCAGACCCAGGCAGTGGTGGGAACGGCACAATACCTCTCACCGGAACAGGCCCGCGGCGAAACCGTCGACGCCCGCAGCGACCTCTATTCCGCTGCATGCCTGCTCTATGAAATGCTGACGTCGCGGCCGCCGTTCATCGGCGACAGCCCGGTATCGGTGGCCTACCAGCATGTGCGCGAAATCCCGGAACCTGCCAGCAGCCTCAATGCCAAAGTGTCACCGGCGCTGGACACCGTGATCGCCAAGGCCCTGCAGAAGAACCGGGACGACAGGTTCCAGGATGCAGCAGCCTTCCGGCGCGCCCTCCGGGCGGCGAAAGCCGGAGTCCCCGTCCCCGCCGTGCCGGCTTCCGAGGCGCCCACCGATCCCAACGACCACGTTCCCGAAGCGTCACCGCCCACCGAGGCGTTCGCCGCAGCGGGGGCGGGCTTTCTTGATGACGCGCCCACCGGCCGCCTGCCAGCCACGAATGCCCATCACGACGGTGGAACCGCCGTTCCGCTGGGGCTCGCCAATATACATGCCGCTGATGAGTACGGTCCGGACGACTACAGGGCAGATGGTTACAGGTCCGCCGGGCAGCTCCCACTTGGCCTGCCGCCGGAACGTGAGCGGACCACACGGCAGAAGTCCCGCCGTCGTGCGTGGATTGCAACCCTGGTGATCTTTACACTGCTGGTACTCGCGGGCGGCGGCCTGTGGCTGTACCAAACGGTCAACCGCCCGGCTCCCGCTACGCCGAAGGTGCCAATTCCCGCCGTGGCCTCCATGACAGAAACCGCAGCACTTCAGGCTCTGTATAACGCCGGCCTTCGTCCCAGCATTGCGCGGTCGGCAAACGACACGGTGCCCAAGGGAACCGCCATCGGCACCGATCCTGCGGCGGGGGGTTCGCTGGATCCCGGTGCCGAGGTAATCCTCAATGTCTCGGACGGTCCCAGTTCGGTGAAGATCCCGGACAGCCTTCCCGGCAAGACCGAGGCAGCGGCACGGGACATCCTGCGCCAGGTGGGACTCGTCGGCGCCCCCTCAACCAGCACCGCCAACAGCGCCACTGTACCGGCAGGAATCGTCATCACCTCCAACCCGGCGCCGGGGCAGAGCGTTGGCGTTGGCACCAGCGTGGAGCTCATCGTTTCAACCGGCAAGGTGGTTGTCCCGGAGCTGCGCGGAGTCACCCGTGAAGAGGCCGAGGCAGCCCTCAAGGAGCTTGGCCTGGTCCCCTCAGTGATCGAGACCGAAAACTCGCAGGTGGAGCCGGGCAAGGTCACGGACCAAAGCGACCCCGCCAACGCCGCCGTTGACCAGGGAAAGACCATCACCATCGTGGTGGCCAAGGCTCCGCCACCGCCACCGCCGCCACCGTCTCCAACGGAAACTGCCACACCGACGCCCACGCCCACGCCGACGCCGACGCCCAAACCCACCAAGAAGGGCTGACGTCCTTCCGCCTGGTTGAGGAGCCCGGCTAGTGCTGGATAAGGGGGCTCAGCTTGGCCGCACGCGCAGCCGCGCCTTTCATCCCCAGGGACTCCAACCAGTTTCCGAGCATCTGGTACCCGCCTTCGGTAAGCACCGATTCGGGATGGAACTGCACCCCGCACAGCGGTGCCGTCCGGTGCTGCAGGCCCATAACCACGCCGGACGCGGTCTGCGCCGTGACTTCCAGGACATCAGGGATGGATTCCCGGACCGCGGCCAGTGAGTGGTACCGGGTGGCCGTGACGGGGGAGGGGAGCCCGGCGAAAACGCTGGTACCGATGTGTTCCACCTGGGACGTCTTGCCGTGCATGAGTTCAGGGGCGTGGGTGACCTTGCCGCCGAAGGCCTCAGCCAGCGCCTGGTGGCCCAGGCACACGCCGAACATGGGCACACTGTTTTCACCGCACCACTTGATCAGCTCAATGCAGACACCGGCTTCAGCAGGATTTCCGGGACCGGGAGAGATGAGGACGCCGTCCCGGGTGCTGGCAAGCTCGATCGCCTCTGCCAGGGTTACGTCATCGTTGCGGACGACTGTGGTTTCGGCGCCGAGTTCCTGAAGGTAGCCCACCAGGGTGTAGACAAAGCTGTCGTAGTTATCCACTACAAGGATCTTGGTTGTGGTCATGGCTGGTCTGTGGAACCAATCGTCGAGTCGGTGAATTGGGTGAAATGGGACATCCAGGGGAACAGGAACTGGACCATCAACACCAGGGCAATGAAAATCAGCACCAGCGAAATGATGATCCTGAGCCACAGCGGTCCGGGAAGGTTCCGGAAGATCCATGCGTACACGGTCAGCTCCTTCCAGTGGCTGCTGCAACCTGGGCCGCGATCTCGGCCGGCGGTCCGGCTGCTGACGGCCGCCAGCTGTCCAGGAGGGCGTAGGCGATGATGCGTTCTTCCGCGCCGAAGCGGGGGTTGCAGCTGGTCATGGTGAGGTAGCTTTCGGTGGGCGCGGTGCCAGGCTGGGTCGGTACCGGTTCCAGGACGTCGGTACGCGATGGCATCACAATCTGGTTGTTCCGGAAAACGTAGACGTAATAGCCATCCTTCGTCTGGACGTAGATCTTGTCACCGGGCACCAGCGTGTGGATGTTGTCCAGTACTGCACCATGAGTCTGGCGGTGGCCGGCCACTGCGAAGTTGCCTACTGCCCCGGGCATTGCCGTGTTGCCGTAGTGCCCCAGGCCCAGGGTGTCCAGGACGTCCTGGCTGGTCCCCTGGACGATCGGGCGCGTATACGTGGGGCCGAACCGCGGGATGTAGATGATGCCGATGGTGCCCGCATGGCCGGGGGCAGTTCCCACCACGGGCCTGCCGAAATCTTCACCAGCGGCAGGTGGTGCGGAGGGAGCCGTTGCTGCGGGAGCGGGGGCGGCGGTGCCAAGGTCCTGGGCGAATTCCTTGATGACCTGGCTCTGTTTGGCGTCGGACTCGACATTGGTCCACCACAGCTGCCACGCCACAAAGAGAAGGAGGATGACGCCGGCGGTGATCAACAGCTCGCCCAGCACCTGGACGGTGCCGCGCAGCAGGGCATGACGGGGCACGGGTGCAGTGCCGGCCCCCGCCTTCTCCTGCAATACCACGCGTTCTCCTCCGGGCGTTTACCCTGGGCACGGCTGCCCATCAACTGCGGCTAGAATTGGCTGCTAGTAAGAATCAAGATTTGACCAAGATCGCGCAGACCGCTTGCAATTTCCTTCTTGCAGGATACCAAGCCCGGGCCGCCGAGCTTGGCCAGCCCGCCAAGGAGAGCCAGTGCCCGAGTCAAAGCCTCGCAAGAAGACCGCCAGCACCGCCCAGCCGGCTTCCCCCGAGGCCTACAAGCCCAACCCCGTGTGGTTCAAACCGGTCATGTTTGGCCTCATGATCATTGGCCTCTTCTGGATCATCACCTTCTACATCAGCGAGGGACGCTTCCCGGTGCAGGCGTGGCAGTCCTGGAACATCGTGGCCGGCTTCGGCATCGCCATCGTCGGCTTCCTGATGACCACCCGCTGGCGCTCCTAGCAGCTTCACGCACTCACTGTTCCAAGGAGGACCGCACTGGCTCCCGAGTCTGCCGGAGTAATCGTTGGCGAGGATGGCCTGGCCCGGCCTGCCTGGGCTGCCACAGATCCGATGATGCGGAGCTACTACGACCAGGAATGGGGGCTGCCCGTCACTGACGAGCAGGGCCTGTACGAGCGGATCTGCCTGGAGGGTTTCCAGGCAGGGCTTTCCTGGGCCACCATCCTGCGCAAGCGTCCGGCGTTCCGTGCCGCCTTTGCCGGGTTCGATCCTGACGCTGTGGCACTTTTCACCGACGCCGACGTCGAGCGGCTGATGCAGGACCCCGGCATTATCCGGAACCGGCTGAAGATCGTTGCCACCATCAGGAACGCCCGGGCCACCTTGGAGCTTCGAAACGACGGCGGCCTGGTGGATTTCGTCTGGGGTTTCCGCCCGGAAAGCACTCCGCGTCCCCGCATGGCCGCCGACATCCCCACACAGTCGGCAGAGTCTATTGCCTTGTCCAAGGCACTTCGTAAACGCGGCTTCTCCTTTGTGGGACCCACCACCATGTTCGCCCTGATGGAGGCAGTGGGAATAGTGGATACCCACCTCCTGGCGAGCCACCGCCGGGGATCCTCCGGAATCTGGCACGAGTAGGGCTGTCCCACACCTTTGGTTATCCCCAGCTGTTGGCAAGGTTGTCCACAGTGTGGAAAACCTTTCCCCATAGTTCCAGCTAAAGCAGCCGCACCCCGGGCGCAAGCGCCGGTCTGCTTAAATCTGTCGCAAAGATGTGGTTATTAACAGTGTGGAATACCTGTGGATAACGCTGGCCGGAAAGGGCCTGGGCCCCAGCCCGGGGGTTGGCAGGCTACGGGCGGTCCCGCCTGACGGGGTGGTGGCTGGTTATGGAAACCCGGTTGAAGGCATTCATCGTCACCGCAAGCCAACTCACTGCCGAGAACTCCTCTGCCGTCAGGCATTCCCGCGCGGATGCCTCCGCATGCTCCTGGGTCCGCTGGTCCGGGAGCTCCGTGATGCTCTCCACCAGACCCAGCGCGGCCCGCTCCTTGTCCGTGAACAGGGCCGTTTCACGCCATGCGGGCAGTACCGCCACCCGTTGGCCGCTCTCTCCTGCCTCAGCCGCCCTTCTCACATGCAGGTCCAGGCAGTAGGCGCAGCCGTTGATCTGGGAAATACGCACGTTGAGGAGTTCCAGCAGGCCGCGCCCGATTCCAGCCTCTTCCGCTGCTTCCTGCACCTTAAGACCTAAGCCGCTGATCGCCTTCCAGAGGTCCGGATGCTGTTTGTCCAGGTACAGGTGCTCGGTGACGCCCACGGGATTCCTTGTCGGTAGAACGGCTTGGCAGGGAACCATCATAGGCAGGAGGACCAACACCCATTTGCCGTTTATCCACTTACCAACATTGCAATACCCACAAGTTATCCACACCTGTGGGAAACGGCGTGGAAATCTTGCCCCCGTGCGCCCTGCCACCTACTCCTGCGGGGTCTACCGGCCCAAAACTACAGGCCTGTCACTTATTAACAGTGTGCATAAGGCTGTCAATAACGTCCTCGCGGGGCTGGCAGACAGGCCAAAGGGGCGGGCTGGTGAACCAGTTATCCACGCAAAGGGGCCAGAATCTCCTGCTTATCCACTTACACACACCAATATCCCCACAGGATATCCACAGATGTGGAGAACAAGCGTCCAAGTTCCGGTTCTGTACCGATCCCACGGCTTCACGGCGCGGAGGAGCAGTTGAACTACAGGCGTGTAAGTTACCAACACTGTGGATAAGTCCTGTGGAAAACAGATATGCCCCCGACACCAACGGTGTCGGGGGCATGTCTGGTGCCTTGGGATAACGGACGGGCTAAAGCGTCACACGTACCCAGCTCACGGCGATCAGCAGCGCCAGCACAGCCGCAAGACCCAGAACCTGGATAAGGGTCCGCCGCCGTCCGCGCGGCGCGTAGGCAAGGGCTGCGGCGCAGAGTCCGCCCGTGATGAGGCCGCCCAGGTGGGCCTGCCAGGCAATCTGTGGGATTAAGAAACCAATGACGCCGTTGATGGCAATCAGTATCCACAACTGGCGGGTGTCGCCGCCACGGTGCCGCTGAACCAGCAGCATCGCGCCGAAGAGCCCGAAGATTGCCCCTGAGGCGCCAACCACCCCATAGAGGGGCCTGCCGGGTTCGTACAGGGGAGTCAGGAGCAGGTAACCGACGGAGCCGCCGATGGCGGAGATCAAATAGAGCGCCAGGAAACGGATCCGCCCCAGTATCGGTTCCAGCGCCTGCCCGAATGCCCAGAGCATGTACATGTTCAGGGCAATGTGAAGGATAAACCCCTGCGAATGCAGGAAAGCGGCCGTTAACATCCGCCACGGCTCGAACTGGCCATAGCGGGGCTCCGCGTAGATGTTGGCAAAGCCCAATGCCTGGTAAATCGCATCACCCGGGACCAGCCACTGGAGGACGTACAGCACGGCACAGCTCGCGATGATGGCGAACGTTGCCAACGGCTTGCCGGTGGCAACGGCTCCGCCATAGACGGTCCGTACCTCCGGCGTCGTCCGTTTTGTTTCGTTGACGCAGTCAACGCATTGGAATCCGACGGCGGCCGCCCGCTGGCAGTCGGGGCATGCCGGGCGCCCGCAGCGCTGGCAGCGCACATAGGACGGGCGGTCCGGGTGCCGTGGGCAGACCGGAACCTGGGCGGACGGCTCGGCCGACGGAATTCCGTAACTCATGGTGGGGCGTTACAGCTGTTCGATGTCGATGCTGTTGATGGTGACGTCCTCTACCGGGCGGTCGCCCATGCCGGTGCGCACACCCTCGATGGCGTCGACGACCTTCTTGGATTCCTCGTCAGCCACTTCACCGAAGATGGTGTGCTTGCCCTGGAGCCAGTCCGTGGGAATGGTGGTGATGAAGAACTGTGACCCGTTGGTGCCCTTGCCCATCTGGATGCCCGCGTTGGCCATGGCCAGCTTGTAGGGCTGGTTGAAGGTCAGTTCCGGGTGGATTTCGTCATCGAAACGGTAGCCGGGGCCACCGGTTCCACGGCCCAGGGGGTCTCCGGCCTGAACCATAAAGTCCTTGATGATGCGGTGGAAGATGGTTCCGTTGTAAAGCGGGGTGCCGGTCTTGTCCTCGCCGGTTTCCGGGTGGGTCCAAGCCTGCTCGCCGGTGGCAAGGCCAACGAAGTTCTTGACCGTCTTGGGCGCGTGGTTGCCGAAGAGGTTAACCACGATGTCGCCGAGGCTGGTGTGAATGGTTGCTTTTGCGGTTGCGATTGCAGTCATAGGCCTCATTCTCCCATGACCGTTATGGGCGGCCACGGCTGCGGGCGCAGTTCCGCGCTGGGTGAAATCCCCCTGAAATCCGCAGAGTGAATAGCCCGTGGTGATCTGGGCACGTAGGCTAACGACAGAACCGTCACATTAATCGGGAGGTAGTTGTGAAGAAATCGGATCGTATTACCCGTGACCTTGAGCAGTCGGTCACCACTGCGGTGGAAAACGCCAAGGACTGGGCCGGCCCCCGGGTGGAAGCTGCTGTGGATTGGGCTGTTCCCCGTCTCCAGCAGAGCCTGGATACCGCATCTCCCAAGATCCAGGAAGGCCTGAAGACGGCTGCACACAGCCTGGCCGACGGTGTTGCCACCGTGACTCCCCGGATCCAGGACGGTCTGGCCCAGCTGGCACCCAAGATCAATGACGTCGTCGAAGGCGCGTCACCCAGGCTGCACGAAGCGCTGGACAAGGCCACTCCCGTTGTCCTGAATGCCCGTGACCGGGTAGTGGTGGAGTACCTGCCCAAGCTCTCGGACCAGATCGGAGTGGCATCCGGTGCAGTGCACCGCACCCTGGAAAACACTCCGGCACGGGTGGACGCGGTAGCGCAGAAGCTGGGCGATGTGGGAATCATCCATGCCATCCAGGAACAGGCACAGGCAACCGGTACCCAGCTGAAGGCAGCCGCAGCAGGAGCCAGCCGGGCAGTGGATGTGCAGCTGGCCCAGCCGGAGAAGCCCAAGAAACGTGGGTGGCTGGTCTTCGGCGTTGTGGCAGCTGCCGTGGCCGCTGGTGTCGCCGCGTGGAAGGCATCCAAGCCGGTGGAGGACCCCTGGAAGACCCCCTCGCCGGTCACGCCAACTCCTGCTCCGGTTCCCGCCACGACCGTCAGCGACGTGAAGGAAGACTCCGCAGACGCCGCCGGCAAGACTGCCTCCGCTGCCGGATCCGCCGCAACTGCAGCTGCAGAGAAGGCCGGTGATGTGGCAGAAACCGTAAAGGAAAAGTCCGAGGACGCCGCGGACAAGGCCAAGCACGTGGCCGGGGATGCCGCTGAAGGTGCCAAGAACGCCGCAAACGACGCCAAAAAGGCCACCGAGGAAGGCAAGGACAGCACGCAGGCCTAGTTGTCCCGCCGCACATTAAGGGGCTCCGTTTCGCGGGGCCCCTTTTTGTGTGCCTCGAACAGGCCCTCCGGCCAGCCCCCCGCAGATTCCGAAGCACGGCCCTGTACCCATGGCAGGGCATGGCCCGGATGCTAGATTTGTAGTGATGTCAGCCGATCGACCCTCTGGGGATGCCGTGAACGACGCAGCCGTACAGCTCCGCGTGTCCATTGTCATCCCGGCATACAACGAGGAAAGCGTAATTAGGCAGTGCCTCATAGCTGCCATCTACCAGTCCGTTCCCGCCCACGAGATCATCGTGGTGGACAACCTTTCGAAGGACCGGACCGCTGACATTGTCCGCCAAATGCAGCTGGAGTATCCGGAAAGCCCCATCATCCTGCTGAGCCAGGACCGGGAACAGGGCCTTATCCCCACCCGCAACTTCGGGCTGGACAGTGCCACCGGGGACATCCTGGGGCGGATTGACGCAGACTCCATCGTGGAACCCGACTGGGTGGAGCAGGTGCAGAAGGCCTTCGCGGACCCGTCCGTGCAGGCTGCCACCGGCCCCGTGGTGTACTACGACATGCCGATGCGCCGTTTTGGGCTCAAGGCGGACGACAAAATGCGCCAGCTCATGTTGAAGCTGGCCAAGCACCAATACCATTTCCTGTTCGGCTCCAACATGGCCCTGCGCGCCACTGCCTGGGAAATAATCCGCTCCGAGACCTGCCGGGACGAGAAGGACGAGATGCACGAGGATATCGATTTGTCCCTGCATCTGGCCGACCATGAGCTTCCGGTCCGCTACTGGCCGCAGATGGTGTCCGGGATGTCGGCAAGGCGGCTGGAGGATTCGCCGCGGGACTACCGCTACTACGTCACCCGGTTTGACCGGACCTACAAGGCCCACAATGTCAGGAAGATGGCGCTCAAGGCCCCCATGGTGGTCTTCTTCTCGGTGTATTTCCCGGCCAAGCTCCTACGGGCCATCCACACCGTCAATACAGCCCAGCCAGTGCGCCGCGGCGGTCAATAGCTCAGTCCGTCCCCAGCTCCGCGAGGCGCTCCGACGGCGGCTCGCCCCCGGGTGCCGATCCGCGCCGGTTTGCCCGGCCGGACCGCCTGCCCGCGCTGCGTTGCCCCAGGACCACGACGGCCAGTCCGGCCAGGATCAGGCCGAGCCCCGCGTATGTGCCCGCCGGCAGGGTCTCTTGCAGGAACACAGCCGCCAGCAGCGCAGCCCCCGGGATCTCCAGGAGGATGATCATGGAGACGATGAGCGGGCTCATGGTAGCCAGCAAGTGGTTGAACGCCGTGTGGCCGACGAGTTGCGCGCACACGGTGATGGCTGCGATGCCCAGCCATCCTGCGGGCTCGAAGCCCGCCAGGGGCTGTCCGGCGATCAGGGCCAGCACGGCCACAATGGCGGCGCACATCCCGTAGCAGAGCGTGGTATAGGTTCCGGTGGTCATGCTTTGCCGTGCCTTGCCGCCAGCAAGCGTATACAGGCCTGCCAGCGCGCCGCCGGCCATGGCCAGCAGGTCTCCGATGAGGGCCTGCGGGGAGGCTCCCAGGTCGAAGCCGGTGATGGCCACAACGCCGCCGAAGGCGATGCCCAGCCCGGCCAGAACCTGCCAGCGGTGGCGGGTTCCCCGGAAAAGCTGGAAGACGGCGATCCAGGCGGACTGCAGGCAGACCAGGGCTGTGGCTGCCGCTACAGAGGTGAGCTGCAACGAGGTGATGAAGCAGGCGAAGTGCAGTGCAAGGGCGACGGCGGCCAGCGACGACCAGCGGAACTCACCGCGGGTCACCATGCCAAACTGGCGGGGCTGCCGGACCAGGGTGGGAGTGGCCATGACAGCCGCTCCGATGGCGTTGCGCCAGAACGCAATAGCCAGGGCGCTGACGCTGGTGGCGCCGAGCGTAGCCGCAATCAGGGGACCGGATGAAGCGACACCAAGGACGCCGAGGGCCGCCAAGAAGAAGTTCATTGCACGCCCCTGATGCTCGTCCCTCGCGGAGATGGAAAGCGAAAAGTCCCGGCCGGCGTTTCCGCTGACCGGGACTTTCTTATGGTGGAGGCACGGGGACTCGAACCCCGAACCCCCTGCTTGCAAAGCAGGTGCGCTACCAATTGCGCCATGCCCCCATAAGAAGCAACCCGTCCATCATACCCTAGAACCATCAGAGCCTTGACAGCTCCCGGAACGGGTGTCCGTGCTAGTCAACCGTATCGGTTGACTTGCTCCAGACTGTCTTCTGGGCTTCGGATTCCTGTGCTTTCCGGTAGACCAGGAAGCCCGCGATTGCCGCTGCCAGTACAAGCAACTTCTTCACATGCTCCCCGTTCCAGCCATGCCCGGTGAAACCGGACCAGACCCTTTATTGAAACCTGCACAGGTTCCGTGGGCGTACCAGGACTTGAACCTGGGACCTCTTCGTTATCAGCGAAGCGCTCTAACCGCCTGAGCTATACGCCCCGATGCCTCATCGGGCCGAGATATGACTGTACAGCACACCCCGGCCCGATCTCAAATCGGGCTGTTTCGGCCGGTTGGACCGCCGGAAACAGCTTCCTAATCGTCAGTGAGGGTAACGCCGATGCCGCCCACCAGGGTGGCAGAAATGTTGTAGAGGACAGCGGAGAGCATGGACAGCGCCGTCAGCAGGACGACGTTGACCACGGCAATGATGGTGGCGAAAGAGGCCACCTGTCCCAGCGAGGCCACCTTCTTCAGTTCGAAGCCGCCGCTCTCGGAGCCGGCGAGGGTACCGAGCAGGCTGTCCACCTGGTCAAAGATCCCCGTCAGGTCCAGGACCGTCCAGAGGACAATGGCGGCCACCACGGTCACGATTCCGAGTGCCACGGAGAGCAGGAACGACATCTTCAGGACGGACCACGGGTCCACCCTGCTGATCAGCAACCGGGCCCGGCGGACCTTCGCCTTCGGCGCCGGCTTGACCAGCCCTGGGGTCCCCTGGCCAGGACGCTGCCCTGCCGGTGCCGGACGCTGCCCCTGCTGGCCCTGGGAGGGACGCTGGCCGGGCTGCGCGGGACGGTCTCCCTGCTCCGGGCGCTGGCCCGGGGCCGCAGGGCGCTGGCCTGGAGCGCCGGCAGGAGCGGCCGGCCGCTGCTGCGGACGTACGGGGGCGTTCACGCGGGGTGCCGCTGAGGGGCGGTTCCCGTCGGGAACAGTACTGTTCGGCTTGGGAAATGAGTCGGAATTACTCACTCGTTACCTCCGTGTTGTCTTCGTTCGGCTCAGCGTCGCCCGAGGCGTCCTCTGACTCAACGGCCGGTGTTTCTTCTGCCATTCCTGGGGCGGCGGATTCCCCAGCGGTCCCGCCATCTTCAGCCAACGTTACGTCATCCCCCGTGGATTCATCGTCCTCAAGACCGCGTTCACTGTTGCGCGCCACCTCAATGATCCGGTCATTCTTGTCCGGTTTGGCGAAGATGACGCCCATGGTGTCACGGCCCTTGGCCGGAACACCGGCAACGGAGGACCGGACAACCTTGCCGCCCTCCATGACCACCAGGACTTCATCCTCCTCATGGACAATAAGTGCCCCTACGAGGTGGCCGCGTTCTTCCTGGTACTTGCCCACCTTGATGCCCAGGCCGCCGCGGCCCTGGAGCCGGTATTCCTCCACCGCCGTGCGCTTGGCATAGCCGCCCTCGGTTACGACGAACACAAACGAACCGTCGGTGACAACATCGGCGGCCAGCAGTTCGTCATCCTCACGGAACTTCATGCCGGTAACGCCGGATGTGGCACGTCCCATGGGGCGCAGCGCGTCATCGGTGGCGGTGAAGCGGATCGACTGGCCCTTGCGGGACACCAGGAAGAGGTCGTCGGTTTCCGAGACAAGCTGGGCAGAGACCAGTTCATCGCCGTCGCGCAGGTTGATGGCGATCACCCCTGCGGAACGGTTCGTGTCATAGTCCTCCAGCCTGGTTTTCTTCACCAAACCCCTCTTGGTGGCCAATACCAGGTAAGGCGCCTGCTGGTAGTCCTTCAGGTCCAGGACCTGGGCGATGTGCTCATCCGGCTGGAACGCCATCAGGTTGGCCACGTGCTGGCCCTTGGCGTCCCGGCCCGCTTCCATCAGCTCGTATGCCTTGGCACGGTAGACGCGTCCCAGATTGGTGAAGAACAGCAGCCAGTGGTGGGTGGTGGTTACGAAGAAGTGCTCCACCACGTCGTCGCCGCGCAGCTGGGCACCCTTGATGCCCTTGCCGCCACGCTGCTGTGAGCGGTAGTTGTCGCTGCGGGTGCGCTTGACGTATCCGCCGCGGGTGATGGTGACCACCATCTCCTCTTCGGGGATCAGGTCCTCCATGGACATGTCGCCGTCGTAGCCCATGAGGATCCTGGTGCGGCGGTCATCGCCGTGCTTGTCCACGATCTCACCCAGTTCAGCACTGATGATCTCGCGCTGGCGCTGCTCGGAGCCCAGGATCTCCTTGTACTCGGTGATCATGGCTTCCAGCTCAGCGTGCTTTTCCTGGATCCGCTGGCGTTCCAGCGCGGCCAGGCGCCGCAGCTGCATGTCAAGGATGGCCCGGGCCTGAAGCTCATCGATGTCCAGCAGTTCCATCAGCCCGTCACGTGCGGCCTCGGTGGTGTTGGAGGCCCGGATGAGGGGCGATGACCTCATCCAGCATGTCCAGTGCCTTCAGGAGGGCCCGCAGGATGTGGGCTTCTTCCTCGGCCTTGCGCAGGCGGTACCGGGTGCGGCGGGCAATGACGTCCATCTGGTGCGTCACCCAGTGTCGGATGAACGCATCAAGGCTCAGGGTCCGCGGGACACCGTCCACGATGGCCAGCATGTTGGCGGAGAAGTTGCTTTGCAGCTCGGTGTGCTTGTAGAGGTTATTCAGCACCACCTTGGGCACGGCGTCACGCTTCAGGACGATGACCAGGCGCTGCCCGGTGCGTCCGGACGTCTCGTCGCGGAGGTCGGCGATGCCCTGGATCTTGCCGTCCTTGACCAGTTCGGCGATCTTGATGGCCAGGTTGTCAGGGTTTGCCTGGTACGGAAGCTCTGTGACGACCAGGCAGGTGCGGCCCTGCAGTTCCTCAACGGCAACCACGGCGCGCATGGTGACGGAACCGCGGCCGGTCCGGTAGGCATCTTCGATGCCCTTGTGGCCAAGGATGGTGGCGCCGGTTGGGAAGTCCGGGCCCTTGACCCGTACCAGCAGTTCCTCGAGGAGTTCCTCGCGGGTGGCACCGGGGTTGGACAGGTACCACTGGACGCCTTCGGCCACTTCCCGGAGGTTGTGCGGCGGGATGTTCGTGGCCATGCCAACGGCGATGCCCGACGAGCCATTCACCAGCAGATTGGGGAACCTGGCCGGCAGGATGGTGGGTTCCTGGTTCTTGCCGTCGTAGTTGTCCTGGAAGTCGACGGTTTCCTCGTCGATGTCCCGGACCATTTCCATGGCCAGGGGGGCCATCTTGGTTTCGGTGTACCGCGGCGCCGCGGCGCCGTCGTTGCCCGGTGAACCGAAGTTGCCCTGGCCCAGCGCCAGCGGGTAGCGCATGGTCCAGTCCTGGATGAGGCGCACCAGTGCATCGTAGATGGCGGTGTCGCCGTGCGGGTGGTACTGGCCCATGACCTCGCCCACCACGCGGGCGCACTTGTTGAAGGAACGCTCGGGGCGGTACCCGCCGTCGAACATCGCGTACAGCACCCGGCGGTGTACGGGCTTGAGGCCGTCACGGACGTCGGGGAGGGCACGGCCCACGATGACGGCCATGGCGTAGTCCAGGTAGGAACGCTGCATTTCCGTCTGCAGGTCCACCTGTTCTACACGGTCGATCAGCACGTCGCCTTCAAGAACGGTGTCCGGAGTTCCGGCCTCGGGGGCGGGAATCTCGGGGGTTTCGTCGCTCATTCTTTATTTTCCGTTTCAGGTATATGTCTAGTTCTGAATACTTTGGAGCGGGTCCTTAGATGTCCAGGAACCTGACGTCCTTGGCGTTCTGCTGGATGAAGTTGCGGCGTGATTCCACGTCTTCGCCCATGAGGACGGAGAAGATCTGGTCGGCGGCAAGGGCGTCGTCCATGGTTACCTGCAGCAGCGTGCGGTGGTCCGGGTCCATGGTGGTGTCCCACAGCTCGGTATAGTCCATCTCACCCAGGCCCTTGTAGCGCTGGATTCCGTTGTCCTTGGGTATGCGGCGTCCTGCGGCCTGCCCCGCCACCAGCTTGGCGTCGCGTTCACGGTCGCTGTAGACGTAATCGTGCGGTGCGTTGGACCACTTGATGCGGTACAGCGGGGGTTGTGCCAGGTACACGTAGCCGTTCTCGATCAAGGGCCGCATGTAACGGAACAGCAGGGTCATCAGCAGGGTGGTGATGTGCTGACCATCCACGTCGGCATCCGCCATGAGGACAATCTTGTGGTACCGCAGCTTGGCGAGGTCGAAGTCTTCGCCGATGCCGGTACCGAATGCGGTGATCATGGACTGGACCTCCGCGTTGCCGAGTGCCTTGTCCAGGCGGGCACGCTCCACGTTCAGGATCTTGCCGCGCAAGGGCAAAATGGCCTGCGTCTCCGGGTTGCGGCCGCGCTTGGCGGAACCACCGGCGGAGTCACCCTCCACGATGTAGACCTCGCACTTTTCCGGGTCCTTGGAAGAGCAGTCGGAAAGCTTGCCGGGCATACCGAAGGACTCCAACGGGCTCTTGCGCCGGGCGTTGTCGCGGGCCTTCCTTGCTGCCATCCGGGCCTGCGCGGCGGAGATAGCCTTGCGGATGACGTCGCGGGCGGGACCCGGGTTGCGCTCCAGCCAGTCGCCCAGGCCGTCGGTTACGACGCGCTGGACGAAGCCCTTAACCTCGGAGTTGCCCAGCTTGGTCTTGGTCTGGCCTTCGAACTGGGGCTCAGCCAGCTTGACGGAGATGACGGCTGTAAGGCCTTCACGGATGTCGTCGCCGGTGAGGTTGTCATCCTTCTCCTTGATGATGCCCTTTTCCCGGGCGTACCGGTTGATGAGGGACGTCAGGGCAGCGCGGAAACCTTCTTCGTGGGTGCCGCCCTCATGGGTGTTGATGGTGTTCGCGTAGGTGTGCACGCTCTCCGAGTAGGCGCTGGTCCACTGCATCGCCATTTCAAGGGCAATCTTGCGTTCCGTGTCCTCGGTTTCGAACGCGATGACGTCCTCGTGGACCACCTCCACCTTCTTGCCGGAATTCAGGTGCTTGACGTAGTCCAGCAGGCCATCGTTGTACTGGTACACCACGGTGCGGTGTTCGGCCTTGACCTCACCCTCGGTGCTGAGGTCGTCAAGGTCCAGATCGCCGTCCGCGTCATCGCCGGCTTCCTCGCGCTCATCCGTGAGCGTGATGCGCAGTCCCTTGTTCAGGAACGCCATCTGCTGGAAACGGGCACGAAGCGTCTCAAAGTCGAACTCGGTGCTTTCGAAGATCGCCGGATCCGGATAGAAAGTCTGGGTGGTGCCCGTGGCGTCGGTCTCTTCGCCCTTGACCAGGCTGCCATGGGGCTTGCCACCGTCGGCAAACGACATTCTCCACACGTGCCCCTGGCGCCGCACCTCGGTGTCCACGCGGCTGGAAAGGGCGTTGACCACCGAGATACCCACGCCGTGCAGGCCACCGGAGACGGCGTATCCGCCGCCCGCCGAACTTGCCGCCGGCATGCAGGATGGTCATGACCACCTCGACGGTGGGTTTGTGTTCGGTGGGGTGCATGTCCACCGGGATGCCGCGGCCGTCATCCACCACCTTGACGCCGCCGTCAGCCTGCAGGACTACCTCAATATGGCTGCAGTAGCCGGCCAGCGCCTCGTCCACAGAGTTGTCCACCACTTCGTAGACCAGGTGGTGCAGGCCACGGGGTCCCGTGGAGCCGATGTACATACCGGGACGCTTGCGGACAGCTTCCAGGCCCTCAAGCACAGTGATGTCACTGGCCCCATATTCCCGTTGATTGCCCACGGCAGCCGGGGTATCCGGGGTGCGGCCATCCTCGACTGCTGTATCTGCTGCCAGAATATCTGTATTGTCGTTAGCCACAGGCGCTGCGACTCCTCTGTTCTCGATGATGGCCGGCCGGTTTCTCTTCCCCCAGGGAAAAGCCACCGCCAACAGGCACAAACTTATGGCGCCGGTGACTTGCTGACGGTTGGTGATCCGCGCTCCACACGCGGAAAGCGCGCGGAGAACGGACTGAAGTCAACGTTTCATCCGCGCCCAGTTATCTACTCAGATTCTACCGCGAACAGCCTCATATCCCCGCATTCCAGGGCCTCCGGCACCAGCGAACATGGCTCTGCGAGGCTCTCCGTCCTGCCTAGGGCGGCCCAACGGTACGCCCTCCGGGTGCCTATACACGCTTCGGCCCTTGCAGCGCCCTACACGCCTTCGAACGCAGTTTCAAGAGGTGCCGGCCGGACTATCCGTACGTGTCCCGGGGGCCGCGGCCGTTGACACTGCGTCCACCCTTGCGCCAGCTCGGTGCCGAGGGGCCCAGTACCTGGATGCTGGTCACCACGCCGTCTCCGAGTTCCCGGCGGAATTTCTCGAGGAGGCTGCTGCTCAAAAGCCTGAGCTGGGTGGCCCAGGCAGTGGAATCGCACCGCACGTGCAGGGTGGTGTCGGTAAAGCTTTCGGGTGTGCAGTGGGCCGAGATTTCGGGTCCCACCAGGGTGGCCCACTCCGCCATGACGGAGCCGACGGCCACCGGCGAGGTCCAGCCGCGCTCTGCCACGAGCCGTCCAACAACCTTTCCCAAGCCCAATGGATCGCGGCCGGTGGCATGGAACTGGCTGAAGCCCCGGGTGTCACGGATACCGCCTTTAGCCTTTTGCGAGCCCGGCCGGGCCACCCTGCGGCGGACTTCACCACGCGCGGCCGCGGCTTCGCGCATCCGGTTCAGCGCGGCCTGCGGGGCATCGATGTTGTCAGGCTCGCGGCCGGGCTGCCGCCCGCCGTCCTGCTCACTGCTCATCAATACCTCCCGGGATGACTTTCACCCGCCGCCCGGACAGCTCTTCCGGAATATCGGCGTCGACGGCGGCGGTCACCAGGACCTGTTCCGCGCCGGAGACTATAGCCGCAAGTTTACGCCGGCGCTGGACGTCCAGTTCAGCAAAGACGTCGTCCAGGATGAGGATGGGAGCCGAACCGCCGGTCCGGGCATCGTCCAGCATCACGTAGTAGGAGGCCAGGCGGAGGGACAGACACATCGACCAGGTTTCCCCATGGGAGGCATATCCCTTGGCGGGCGCCTGGCCCAGCATCAGCTCAAGTTCGTCGCGGTGCGGCCCAACGAGGGATATGCCCCGTTCCAGTTCCTTCTT
The DNA here is from genome assembly GCF_030816485.1 of Arthrobacter sp. B1I2. NCBI lineage: Bacteria > Bacillati > Actinomycetota > Actinomycetes > Micrococcales > Micrococcaceae > Arthrobacter > Arthrobacter sp. B1I2. The sequence goes on from NZ_JAUSYC010000001.1 coordinate 1,048,184, forward strand.
CCGGGACTCGGCAAAGGCCTGGACATACCGTTCCGTCAGCTGCTCCACCGAGAGAAGACGCAGGTCATCCTGCTCATCCGAAGAACCTCCGGCAGCGGTGCGCTGCGCACTTCCGGCCGGAACGCCGTCGTCGTCCATCTGGTTCTGCAGCGTTGAGCGGTAGGTGGCATCAGCCGCTTTGGTTCCGTCCGTGAGCCCCGCGTAGGCCCGGGCCAGGTGCGGCCGGAGCCGTTCCACCAGCTCCAGCCGGGCGTGCAACAGCTCCGCTCCGGCCCGGGCCATGTGCTGGTCCCACACGTCAAGGGTCGATTCATGCGCGGCAGTGAACTTTCCGGCCCGCGCGGACTTGAGCAGTGCATTGCGTTGTTTCAGGACACGGTCGTAGTCACTGCGGGTGGCGGCGTGGTGCGGGATGAGGCTGGCCAGCAGCTCATCCAGGAAACGGCGGCGGTTGGACGGATCACCCTTGACCAATGCCAGGTCCTCCGGGGCGAAAAGGACAGTCTGGCAAATGCCGAGCAGGTCGCGGGCACGCACCGGGTTGCTGCGGTTGATACGTCCCCGGTTGGCACGGCCTGCGTTGATTTCAAGCTCAAGGACCGTGGTCTGGGTGCCGCGTACCAGCCGGGCACGCACGAGGGCCCGGTCCGTGCCGAACCTCAGCAGCGGTGCATCGGAACTCACCCGGTGTGAGCTGAGCGTGGCCAGGTAGCCGATGGCCTCCATGAGGTTGGTCTTGCCGATGCCGTTGTACCCCACCAGGACGGTGACGCCCGGGCCCAGCGCGAGGTCAACCTGGGCATAACTGCGGAAGTCGGTCAGTGAAAGGTGTTCCAGATACACGCGGTTTTCGGCAATTCTGGGAACACTTCTGGTTCCCGGTGGGTGCTACTTGGCGGGACGGGTCGCGTGCCCGCCAAACTGGTGGCGCAGCGCGGAAACCATTTTCATGGCAGGAGAGTTGTCTTCCCGGGATGCGAACCGGGCGAACAGCGCAGCGGTGATGGCCGGCGCGGGGACTGCGTTGGCAATGGCTTCTTCCACTGTCCACCGGCCCTCGCCCGAATCCTCCACGTAATCATCGATCGAGGACAGTCCAGGATCCTCATCCAGTGCCTTGACCATGAGGTCAAGCAGCCATGAGCGGACCACCGTACCCTTTTGCCAGGCCCGGAATGTGCCGGGCAGGTCGGTGACGATGTCTTTGGCCGCGAGAAGTTCATAACCCTCGGCATACGCCTGCATCAGGCCGTATTCGATCCCGTTGTGGACCATCTTGGCGTAGTGGCCGGCACCGACTCCGCCGACGTGTACAAAGCTGTCCGCGCGCTCACCTTCGGGGCGCAGCGCATCAAAGACCGGCAAGGCGCGCTCGATGTCCGCGGCGTCGCCGCCGGCCATCAGACCATAGCCGTTCTGCAGGCCCCAGACGCCGCCCGAAACACCGCAGTCCGCGAAGCGGATCCCTTTGGTGGCAAGCAGTTCACCGTGCCTCTGGTCTTCGGTGAACCGGGAGTTGCCGCCATCGATGACCAGGTCGCCCGGCTGCAGTTTCTCACTGAGTTCCGTGATCACGGCATCAGTAATGGCCCCGGACGGAACCATCACCCAAATGATCCTGGGCGCAGGGACAGCGGCTATCAGGTCATCGACGCTGGGGGCATCAGTGACGTCGGGGTTCCGGTCGTAGCCAGTGACCTCCACTCCGCCCTTGCGCAGCCGCTCACGCATGTTGAATCCCATTTTGCCGAGGCCGATCAGTCCAATGTGCATGATGGAACTCTTTTCTGCGCTAGTGGGAGGGTGGGTAGCCAAACTGCGTGGGCCCACGCGGCCAGGGAACCCTGGCCGAGCTTGCGAGGCGAGGGTGGCGGTGGGGACTAGTTGGGAAGGCGGACGGGCATCACGAGGTAGCGGTAGTCGTCCTGGTCTTCGCCATCGGCCTCTGCCTGGGCCGTGATCATGGCCGGCTTGGGCGCCGTGGTGAATGAGAACCGGACAAACTTGGTCTCGATGACGCTGAGGCCCTCGATCAGGTAATGCGGGTTGAAAGCCACGGTGATGTCATCGCCGGACAGCTGCGCCTCGAGCTCTTCGGATGCCTGGGCGTCCTCGCCGGTGCCGGCGTCCAGGTTCAGCAGGCCCGCGGTGAAGGCGAGCCTGACCGGGGTGTTGCGTTCCGCAACGAGCGAGACACGGCGCACGGCTTCCACCAGTTCCTGGGTCTGGACCGTGGCGTGGATGGGGGTGGACTCGGGGAACAGGGAACGGATCTTGGGGTAGTCACCATCCACCAGCAGCGACGTGGTGGTGCGGCCGCCGCTTTCGAATCCGATGAGCCGGCTGTCGTCGTCGGAGAGTGCGAGGTTGATGTCCCCGCTGTTGCCCAATGTCTTGGCTACCTCGTTCAGGGTTTTGGCCTTAACCAGGGCACTGGTGGAGATGCCGGGAGTGACTGGCTTCCAGGGTACTTCGCGCATCGCCAGCCGGTAACGGTCCGTCGCCAGAAGCGTGATGAGGTCGTCCTCTATCTCCATCCGCACGCCGGTGAGGATGGGAAGCGTGTCGTCCTTGCTTGCGGCGATGATGACCTGGGAAACGGCCTGGGCAAAGGCGTCCCCCGGAACGGTTCCGCTGATCGCAGGCAGGGCAGGCAGTGGGGGGTATTCGGCTTCAGGCATTGTGGCCAGGTGGAAGCTGCTTCGACGGCAGGTAAGCGTGACTTTGTTGCCATCGGTTTCGACGTCCACCGGCGCAGAAGGCAGGCTTCGGCAGATGTCGGCGAGCAGCCGGCCCGAAACCAGAATGGTGCCTTCGTCCCTGATATCTGCCGTGATTTCCAGCCTTGCCGAGGTCTCATAGTCGAAGCTGGAGAGGCTGACGGTTCCTGCTTCAGCCTTCAAAAGCAGGCCGGAGAGGACAGGCACTGGCGGCCGCGGAGACAACGACCGGGCTGTCCATGTGACGGCTTCTGCCAGGACGTCCCGATCGACTCTGAACTTCACGGAAGGGTGCCGCCTTTCATTGCTGCTGCCATGTGAACCCGGGAATTTCGCTGGGAAACTCCGGAAGAAGTTGGGCGCGCCCTGGTTGGTGCATGGTCCATGGATACCGAAACCACACGAAAACCCAAGGATGGGAGCGCTGCTGACAGCTTAGCCGGAAGATCCGGGATTAACCCATCCCCCGGGGTCCGGTCCTGCTCCCCACCGGGGCCGGCAGGCCCCTCGTCGGACGTTCGGATTGGTCTTGTTGTTTGAGGGATTTCAATTTCTTGGGATTTGTAGTGTTAATAACTGCTGTGGAAACTGTGGATAACCCCATCCTGCCCCGCGGATTGGCGGTTAAGCCCTGTTCACGGGTTGTGTGTTAAGGGGTTTTAAACAGGGTGTGGATGGGGACAACGGGAAAGCCCATTTTTAACGATCCACAGGCGCCTTAAGGGTTTTAAGCCCATTAACCGCGCTTGTCCCCTTAACTATCCACAGGCTTATCCACATGCCCCTGTTAATAAGGTATAGAGCAGGCCGCGCACTGTGGATCAGGAGTCCCGTTGTTGCTGCTTGATCCGGTTGGTCAGCTCCGTCACCTGGTTGTAAATCACACGGCGCTCGGCCATCAGTTCGCGGATCTTCCGGTCGGCGTGGATAACCGTGGTGTGGTCGCGGCCGCCGAGTTCCTGCCCGATCTTGGGAAGTGACATGTCCGTCAGCTCCCGGCACAGGTACATGGCGATCTGCCTGGCGGTCACCAGCGTCCGGGTGCGGGACTTGCTGCACAGTTCTTCCATGCTGAGCTTGAAGTAGTCAGCCGTCTGCTGGAGGATCTGGGCGGACGTAATCTCCTGCGCGCCATCGTCCGTGATCAGATCCTTGAGGACCATCTCGGCGAGGGCGACATCCACGGGCTGGCGGTTCAGGCTTGCGAAGGCCGTGACCCGGATCAGTGCACCTTCAAGTTCGCGGATGTTGCTGGAAATCTTGGAAGCGATGTACTCCAGGGCATCATCCGGGGCCGACAGGCCCTCGCTCAGTGCCTTCTTGCGGAGGATGGCGATGCGGGTCTCGAGTTCCGGCGGCTGGATGTCCGTCAGCAGCCCCCACTCGAACCGGGACTTCATCCGGTCCTCGAACCCTGCCAGCAGCTTGGGCGGCTGGTCCGAGGTGATGACCACCTGCTTGTTGTTGTTGTGCAGTGAGTTGAAGGTGTGGAAGAACTCCTCCAGCGTCCGGTCCTTGCCGGCCAGGAACTGGATGTCATCAATGAGCAGCACGTCCACATTCCGGTACGTGGTCTTGAAGCTCGCACCTTCGTCGTCGCGGATGGAGTTGATGAAGTCGTTGGTGAATTCTTCGGAGTTGACGTAGCGGACGCGGATGCCGCTGTACAGCCGCCGGGCGTAGTGGCCGATGGCGTGCAGGAGGTGCGTCTTGCCCAGCCCCGAGTCGCCGTAGATGAAGAGCGGGTTGTACGCCTTGGCCGGAGCTTCGGCGACGGCGACGGCGGCGGCGTGCGCAAAGCGGTTCGAGGAACCGATCACGAACGTGTCGAAGACGTACTTGGGGTTCAGCCGGCCAAACTCGTGGGAAGTGCTGGGCAGCATGGGCTGCGGCTTCTGCTCGATCAGCTGGTCGGGTGCGTAAGCGGGTTCGACGACCGGCTCAGGCTCCTTGTGGACGGGAACCAGATCGGTGTCGACATCGATGGCGCAGCGGATGTCTTCGGAGAAGACGTTATGGAGGGCATCGTCCAGCGCGTCCTTGACCTGGGTCTGCAGCACTTCCCTGGTGAGCTCGTTGGGAACGGCCACCAGGAGGGTGGATCCGATCAGGCCCTGCGCCTGGGCCAGGATGACAAAGCCCCGCTGGCGTGGTGAGACGCGGTGGTCCTGTTCCAGCAGGCTGACAACCCGGCGCCAGGAACTTCCGACAGTATTGGCGTGGTTGGCTTCGTCTACTGTCATCAATCGGTTCCCTCAAAACTTGAAATGCCTGCATTGCCTGCAGCCCAAGTCCGGAACCAGGGTGCTGGCCCCACTTAATCCACAGGGTTATGCACAGTCCGTGGATAATCGGCTACTGGGACACTCTAGGGGATGAAAAGCCTAGAAGATAGCTGGCTATCCGGCTGTGGATAATTACATGGTTGTGGTTCTCCAAACGTCCCTGTGAGCCACTTCATCCACAGGCTGTTGGGGATAGTTAGACACAGCTGGGGACAGGCGGCAGGGGCGCTTCCGGTTTGACTAAGGACCGCGAATTGCCCTAACGTTGTGAAGTCCTTTGTGTCCGCTTTTTGGCCCCATCTGAACTCTCCAGACGCAGTGCGTGTGGTCAGCCGGGGGAAGCGTGCATATACAAAACTTAGCGTCGGCCAGTTCTTCCCCATACTGATCGGGTGGGCGCACCTTTGATCCACTGGAGTAACTAACGTGAGCAAGCGGACTTTTCAGCCGAATAACCGCCGTCGAGCCAAGAAGCACGGCTTCCGCCTTCGTATGCGTACCCGTGCCGGCCGTGCCATCCTGGCAGCCCGTCGTGGCAAGGGCCGCACCGAACTGTCGGCCTAAATAACTGGCTTGTCGGTAGACATCCCTTTGCGAGTTTAAGGTGCTGGCCACCCGCAACCGCCTGAGGACCTCAACCGATTTTTCAACAACTGTACGTTCCGGTGTCCGCAATGGGCGCCGGAACGTAGTGTTATATGCGGCAGCTATCGATGCCGACGAACCCAGCCGGATCGGGTTCATTGTTTCCAAGAGTGTAGGGAACGCTGTGGTCAGGAACCTCGTTAAGAGGAGACTGAGAGAAGCAGGTGCTGCATCGTTGCGTGAGCACGGTACGGGACTCGCTATCGTGGTGCGGGCGCTTCCTGCGTCCGCTTCCGCCAGCTGGGACCAGCTGCTGTCGGACTACAACGCTGCACTGGAATCTACGGTGAACCGGCTGGCTGGCCGCCCTCCACGGGCTGCCGCGAAAGGTTCAGCCGGTACAACACAGGAGGGGACAACGCGTGTCTAACGCCACCGCCGTCGTCGCCCGTTTCCGTGAGGTGCCTGCCGCCGTCGGGAAGTTCCTCTGGAACCTGCCCCGGAACGTCCTCATTCTTCTGCTGATGGCCTATCGCAAGGTGGTTTCGCCCTTGTACGGGCCGGTCTGCAGATTCTTCCCTTCATGCTCGGCCTATGCCCTTGAAGCGGTCACCGTCCATGGCGCCGTCAAGGGAAGCTGGCTCGCAGTCCGGCGCCTTGGCCACTGCCATCCATGGAACGCCGGCGGAGTGGACCACGTCCCCGCCGGTCACAGGGAATGGCCCGCAGGCCAGACCCCCACAATTGTTGTGCTGAACAATCCGGACACGTACCTGGTTGCTCGGACTGATGAAGAAGGCCGCAGTGCGGCCTGACGAATAGGGATAAGTATGGACTTCTTTGAAACAATCATGTTTCCGTTCAAGTGGCTTGTGTCCGTCATCATGGTGGGCTTCCATGAAGGCTTGAGCGCAATCGGCCTGCCGGAAGCGTCGGGCTGGACGTGGACGTTGTCCATCATCGGTCTGGTGCTGGTGATCCGCGCCGCCCTGATCCCGGTATTCGTCAAGCAGATCAAGGCGCAGCGCGGTATGCAGCTGCTCCAACCTGACCTGAAGAAACTGCAGGACAAGTACAAGGGCAAGACCGACCAGCTGTCCCGCCAGGCAATGGCGCAGGAACAGATGGCCATGTACAAGAAGCACGGAACCAACCCGTTCTCCGCGTGCCTGCCCATGCTGATCCAGATGCCCTTCTTTTTCGCCCTGTTCCAGGTTCTTTCCGGCATCAGTTCCGCCAAGACGCAGGGCAAAGGCATCGGTGCCATGAGCCAGGAACAGGTGGTGCAGTTCGATGAGTCCAGCATTTTCGGGGCTCCGCTGTCTGCCGCCCTGCTGCACGGCGGTGCCACCAACGTAGCCGTGGTGGTCCTGAGCATCGTGATGATCATCGCCATGACGGCCTCGCAGTTCATCACCCAGAAGCAGATCATGGCCAAGAACATGTCTGAAGAGGCCATGGCAAGCCCGTTCATGCGCCAGCAGAAAATGATGCTGTACATCCTGCCCATCGTCTTCGGTGTGGGCGGCATCAACTTCCCCATCGGTGTCCTCATCTACTGGACCACCACCAACCTTTGGACCATGGGCCAGCAGTTCTTCGTCATTCGCCGCATGCCGACGCCGGGATCCCCCGCAGCAAAGGCCCTCGCCGAACGTCGCGCCGCCAAGGGCCTGCCCGCCCTGTCTGTGCTGACCGGCAAGCGGGATGAAGCAGCCGATGCCGCCGCGGCTGCCGCAGTTGAGATCAAGGGACAGCGCGTTCAGCCCCAGCGTAAGAACAGGAAGAAGAAGTAATGTCAGCCGAGAGCACCGAGCACGCCTTCTCTGAAGAGATCGAAGATCAGGACGAGTCCGTGAACCAGGATGCTTCGTCCGCCAAGGGTTCGGCTGTCAGCCGCCTCGAGGAAGAGGGGGACGTGGCTGCGGACTACCTGGAGGAACTGCTGGACATCGCCGATATCGACGGCGACATCGACATTGAGGTCCGTAACGGCCGGACGTACATCTCCATCGTGGCCGAAGAGGAATCCGAAGGGCTGGAAGGCCTGGTGGGCGAAGACGGCGAGGTCCTTGAAGCCCTCCAGGAGCTCACCAGGCTGGCCGTCCTGTCCGCCACCGAAAACCGTTCCCGGCTTGTCCTGGACATCAACGGCTACCGCCAGGAACGCACCGGGCATCTGCAGAAGATCGCCGAGGATGCCGCAGCTTCCGTGAAGGAAACCGGCAAGTCGGTGGCCTTGGAACCGATGAGCGCCTACGAACGCAAGATCGTGCATGATGCCGTGGCCGACCTCGGCCTGGTCAGCGAGTCCGAGGGCGAAGGCGCCGGACGCCACATTGTTGTTTCCGCAGACTAGAGAATGCTGACCCGATAACCATGGTTGACATCACGGCAGCAGAGCTTCGCGCTGCTGAGAAGATCTTCGGCGACCGCCTGGAACTTGCCAAGCGCTATGTGGAGCACCTGGCCACTTCCGGTACGGAGCGCGGCTTGATTGGCCCGCGCGAGGTTCCCCGGCTGTGGAGCCGCCACGTGCTCAATTGTGCTGTCATCGAAAGCGAGATCGCCCACGGAAGCCACGTTGCCGACGTCGGAAGCGGCGCCGGACTGCCGGGCCTGTGCCTTGCCATTGCGCGCCCCGACCTTGAGTTGACGCTCATCGAACCCCTGGAGCGCCGGGTGATCTGGCTTCAGGAAGTGGTTGATGACCTTGGCCTGGACAACGTCACAGTCATGCGCTCCAGGGCCGAGCTTGCCGTGGGGCACGTGGAGGCTGACGTGGTCACGGCCCGGGCGGTATCCGCGTTGACCAATCTTGCCGGCCTCACCATCCCGCTTCTTGGCGGTCACGGTGAAGTTGTTGCCATTAAAGGCCGCAGCGCGGGCGAGGAAATCGAGAAGGCGGCCAAGACCATCCGCAAACTGGGTGGCGTCGAGACTTCTGTGCGGACCGTCGGTGACAACCTCCTGGAGGAGCCCACCACGGTGGTCCGCATCGTGGTGAAGAAGTCCCAAAAGAAGTCCTAATGCGGGCCCGCTGACGGCTGTCAGCAGGCCGGAGCAGCTAGGCTAGACAACGGCAGCAAATTTGGCTGAACGAGAGTGAGTGTGCCCCAGTGACCAGTAGTGAAGCCTCCGCACAACGGATCCCGCCGTTTGTGTCCTTGGGGTCGGCACGTTCTGTCGCTGGTTCGGGGCTGGCAGGCACGGCCATGGCTCCCGGGAGAGGTGGAAATCACCCCAAGACGGTTGCGAGCTCCTCCGGCAATGCAGTTTCACGTGAAACAACCTCTTCCGGTCGATCGAACGTCATTGATGCGATTGATGACTCAAGCCCTATTGCCCGTGAGCTTGCGCATGAGACGAAGCGCCGTGAGCGATTGGTGGGCCGTCAGCTCCCGCGCCCTGAAGAGACCCGCATCTTCACCGTTTCCAATCAAAAGGGCGGTGTTGGTAAAACCACCACCACCGTGAACATCGCTGCTGCACTGGCGGCGGCCGGACTGAACGTCCTGGTCATCGATATTGATCCCCAGGGGAATGCGTCCACCGCGCTGGGAATTGAACACCATGCCGACGTGGACAGCATTTACGACGTGCTCATCAACGACCTCCCGCTGGCCGATGTTGTTGCCCCGTGCCCTGACATTGGAAAACTCATCTGTGCCCCGGCCACGATCCATCTCGCAGGTGCCGAGATTGAACTGGTTTCGCTCGTTGCCCGCGAACAGCGGCTGCGGAGGGCCATCGACGTCTACGCGAAGACGCGTGAGAAGAATGGTGAAGAGCGCCTCGACTACGTCTTCATCGACTGTCCGCCGAGCCTGGGGCTGCTGACGGTCAACGCCTTTTGTGCTGCCAGTGAGGTGCTGATCCCTATCCAATGCGAGTACTACGCGTTGGAAGGCCTCAGCCAGCTCCTCAAAAACATCGAGATGATCCAGAAGCACCTCAACGCGGACCTCGTTGTTTCAACCATCCTTTTGACGATGTACGACGGCCGAACCAACCTCGCTGCACAGGTTGCCGCGGAGGTACGTCAACACTTCCCCGACCAGGTGCTCTCGGCTGTGGTTCCGCGCTCGGTGCGGATTTCCGAAGCTCCCAGTTACCAGCAGACCGTCATGACGTACGATCCGTCGTCCAGTGGCGCACTGTCCTACCTGGAAGCCGCAGCCGAAATAGCGGAACGCTAAAATCTTCAATACCGCAACGCACGGAGCCAGGCTGGTCCTGGGCTCTACCACTGGAGGGATTTACCCATGAGCGAGAAGCGACGGGGCCTAGGCCGCGGTCTTGGCGCGCTGATTCCTAGTTCCGCCGCAACCAATGGGTCCGGGAACGGTGGGGCGGTATCCCGGCCTGTGGATCTGTTCTTTCCGGAAGGCCGCAAGAAGACGGAGCCGCTGGAACAACCTGCAGAGGCGCCCGCTGCCGAGACGCAGGACAGTGAAGCCACAGTTCCCGACCCGCGGCCGTCTGCAGCTAAGCCAGCAGCCGTCGAGTCCGTATCAGACCAGGACAGCGACGGTAAGAAGTCGGCTTCTGCAACTATCGGGGCTCCGGCAAAAAAGTCTGCTGCAAAGAAGACTCCCGCGGCAAGCTCCGTGAGGGGACGCGAAGCCTCCCCTGCAGTGGATGAAACTCCGGTTGCGCCTGAGGCTGACAGTGCGGCCGGCAACGCAGGAGCGATGCTGACTGCCGGAGCGAAGGCGCCGGAGGACACCGGTGTTGAGCTGGTTGAAGTACCCGGTGCCCGCTTTGCAGAAATTCCGGTCTCCGACATCCATCCGAACCGGAAGCAGCCCCGGAATGTCTTCGATGAAGACGACATGGCTGAGCTGGTGCACTCGGTTAGGGAAATCGGCGTCCTTCAGCCAATTGTGGTTCGTAGTTCAACCGAACCCGGTAGCGAGCCGTACGAACTTGTCATGGGTGAGCGCCGCTGGCGTGCCGTGCAGGCAGCGGGGCTGGAAACCATACCCGCCATCATCCGGGACACCACCGACGATGACCTTCTCCGGGACGCGCTGCTTGAGAACCTCCACCGGAGCCAGCTGAACCCCCTTGAAGAGGCTGCCGCGTACCAGCAGCTCCTCGAAGACTTCGGCACCACCCACGAGCAGCTCGCGGACCGCATTGGCCGTTCCCGGCCCCAGGTGTCCAACACTCTTCGCCTGTTGAAGCTTCCCCCACTGGTGCAGCGGCGTGTTGCTGCTGGTGTGCTGTCCGCCGGCCATGCGCGGGCGCTTCTGGCACTTCCTGACGCTGCCGCCATGGAGCGCCTTGCGCAGAAGATTGTTGCTGAAGGAATGTCTGTTCGTGCCACGGAGGAGGCAGTCACCCTTTACCAGGATCCGACCAAGCCCGCCAAGAACAACGTTCCGCGTCCTGGCGCGCGGCATGAGCGCCTGGACTACCTTGCCTCCTCGCTCTCGGATCGCCTGGATACCAACGTCAAGATCTCCCTTGGGGTAAGGAAGGGCAAAGTCAGTATCGAATTTGCCAGTGTAGAGGACCTCAACCGGATTATGGATGTACTGGCTCCCGGTTCAACTAACTAGCCTGTCCGCAAAAGGCCCGATTCATTGCGAATCGGGCCTTTTGTTGTTCCTCTGAACATCTGCGGGCTCCACCTGGTTCAATTCATCGTTTGCCTGCTCCACGTATGACTCCCCTTCCGTCGGGCGGGGACGCCCGTGGCTAGTGGATACGCCTCCGGGTAAGGAACGGCAGTCCTCAGATGTCGGTTTGTAAATGTCCGGCAGGTCTCAACGTGCATCCATGTACTGTGCTTTGCATCTTCGGTCTTCAAGCGGTTGGGCGCCACGAACACCCAACAATGCACCTTTATCTCGCAGCAGTGACTGCAATTGGGTGCTTGAGGTTCGGTTGTTGAGCCGTTCCCCTAAGCCGGTGGCAGGTGTTCACTGCGCTCGTGAGACGGCAAGCTTCCTAGGTGCGTGCTCGCCTGACAACCTGCACCGAAGTACCGGTAGTGTTTCACGTGAAACGGCCTCTTGAAGCCTCGGACGTAGCTGGCTCCGCTTTCGAGGGTGCGCCCTTCTCGTTTAGCGGCTTCTGCTCAAAGCCGGATGCTCCGTGAGTAGCGGAATAGCAGGATGGGAACTGTTTCGCGACGGTGTTGGTGCAGCGAGTGAGGGCCATTTTTGATTTCCGGGTTCGCCTACGGACCTGCCGGGCCTGTTCTAATTCGGTGCCCGGCGGACTGTATCGCGGTCCAGTTTTCTGAGCTTCGTAACCTGGTTGCTGCCTGGTATCGCTTGTGCGGCACGTCTTTGAGGCGGTGTTTGCAATAATAAAGATTCGAAGATGAGTTTTCTCGAGTTTGGGCGCCGGGGTCCCGTTCATTCTCACGACGAGCGAGTCCACCTCTACCGTCTTCCCGCGGACCTTTCGCTAGTATGTCGGGTGCCCGTGCGGCCCTGGGCCGGCCTACTGGGGTAGTCAGGCGGTCAGGGAGGCCATGCTGGTGGAAGGTACCGGCGCCCGCCGCCGCCACACGGATGGTCCGTGCTCTGCTTTATAGGCGTGACCAACAGCTTGTGCCCGCCGAGATTGGTGGTATTCACCAACCAAGCAGAGCTTGCAGTCAGCTTCGTCTGACTCCATTATCGGTTTCACGTGAAACGATCCTGTTCCTTTGGGCTTACACTTCATCCCAATTCGCTTTGATGTGCGCCCGCTCCTGCGGATCTTTGGGGCAGCGAGCGTTTCACGTGAAACACCGTGCGACTCCAACGACAGATAGCGCGGCGGTCGGTTATGCCACCTTTATCCGGTACTCGCCCTCATCCGCGTAGTCTCTTCTTGAGACACCGCCTGATGTAGAGCTGCATACATGTCGCTGATCGTGGCGGCCCTGTTGCTCAGCGTCTTGTATGGTGCTTGTGAGCGACTCCCCGACCTAGTCGCGTTCGTTCGTGGGTCGCCCCCTTCAGGAAGCTCCCCGGATTTCGTTTCACCTTCTCGGAGCTCATCGACAGTGTGGGTGTGCGGCTTCTCAGCAGCATGCCAGCCTACAGTGTCAGCCTTCCCGGCGACATTACACCATCGGTCGTGGCTGCTAATCACAGGTCCTGGTCAGCACTAGGAGGAATTCCAGGTTGTGATCACTGGTGCCTTGTTTCTGTTTTCAGCTGGCTCTTAGACTCACGTGGAGGGCCGTCCCAGGAAGTAGCGATGCGCTCCCCCGTCACTTCCTGGCCATCGGACGTGCGGTTCATTCTATAGCGGCTACTCGCGGGACTTTGTCGGGTGGCCATAGCCAATTGCCCCATCGGGTTTGGACAGTCGGACGGGAGGCAAATAGCGGGCTCGTTACCAGGGCTAGGGCCTCAGCGGCGGTTCACAGGGGGTCTTTTGCTTGTCCAACTTAGGCGGCAGCGCGGCGGATGGAGGCCCATCCGTTTACAGAAGGTACGACGCCCCCACATACCTTATTCGCTGCTAGGTGACTTCCTCGAACCATCTGCCGCTTGTGGTCCATTGTGGATAGCCGTGTGGATAAGTCTGTGAAAAAAACTCCCAGCCTATCCACAGCAGGCTTGTCCGGGTTCGCGGCTGTGTTGCCGCCCGGCCCACCTCCAGCCGCAGCTTGTGCCGGGGCGTACGGTTGCACCAGTACCTGTTTCACGTGAAACACGCGCAGGGGGTGTTGTCCGCCCTACCCGAACGCCGAATCAGACGACTTTTGTTTGTTTTCCCCCGATCTCGGTGGGCCCGGGCCGCTGTCGACCGGTGCGCGCTGGGGTCGATCCTGCGCCTCGCCCACGTTAGCCCTGCCTAGACTCCCCGCACCCGCGCCAGAGGGCGCCTCATAGGCGGGTGGGACCCCAAGCATGGCTGTGGATAAGTATGTGGACGCCGCCCGATCGCCCTGTGGATAACAATGTGGACAAAGTGGCCCGGTCCGGTGCCGGGACTGAACATCGGACTGCTGGGCGTGTCGAAGTAGCTATGGCGGAGCAGTGGCAGGTGTCTGACCAGACGGAGTACCGCTCTTGCTGCTTCGTTAGGTATCTGCCACGGCATGCTTTGCCGTAGTCAAACTAACGTCCCCTGCGCTCTCACAGTAGGGAGCGAAAGTAAGCGCATAGACCGAAAGTTGCGGCTGGGTCAGCAGGATCATCAACGGTGACGGGTGGGATGGCGCCTGGACTCTCCCGTCATGTCGCACACCACATCTAAAGGAGGCTTCGCAACTGTGCTGCCTCCGCATGGAGCGCTGGCCATGAAGAAAGGGCGCGGAACGTACCGCTATTGCGCCTTCAAGGATTGGAATTGTAACGTGCCGCATCAGCAACGCCGGTAGGCGGTTGGAGGAACATTTTCTAGACCGGCCGCCACGGCGCGGCATCTCCGTTGCGATGCCGCTGTACAAGGTGCTCTCATGCACGTGCAGCGGGCTTCGACGGCGACCAGTCTTGGACCGGCTGTTTCACGTGAAACGCTCCCGGCGCGGAGCCGCAGCATGCAGGCAATGCGCGTGAGCTCTCGCCTGTTTCCAGCAGGCGCTCGTGCTCGTAGTTGAGCAAACTTTCTCTGCTGGAACTACACAAATGCCGCTTCGCTCTCATTTGCGCCTTGCGCCGCATTAGGTCCTTCCCGATAGTGCAATGATTGGGGTCCGCGCTCCGTTGGACTAGCAGCCTTTGCGAATGTGTGGTGCTGCGGCTCCGTGTAGCGGTGGTGGGGGATAGATACGGAGGCGCGGGCTGCCGCCCGAAGGTACGTGGCCGACCCATCGCCGACAAAGAAGCTTGGTCGTCCATGGACCCTGCGGGGAGCGTGCCTCAACGCGCCAATGGGACGCAGGCTGGGCTCTTGATGAGTCACGCATAAGCGGACAGTGTGGGCGGTGGCGGTGTATCTGTCTACCGGCAAACATTCCTGGCGCCGGAAGGAATTCAAATTGACTCCCGGTCCATCCCGGGCATTTAGCAGTGCGGCGTATGCGGTACTGCCTACTCGGGTAGCCTTGTTTTCACGAGGAATATTTTTTAGTCGGGCATGCTCCGCGCTGGGGATCCCGGAGTCGGGTGCCGATTGCCGTGCAAGCACGGCAAAACGGGTTGAGGATCTTTCCGGGCGGGCATGCACCTACATGCAGACTGACTTTGAGGCACGTGCACTTAGGTTGTTGGCTCAGCCGGCGTAGATGAACCGCGTGAACGTCAGCCTGTTTCACGTGAAACACGAGCTGGCCGAAAGCTCCGGTATCGGGATCAATAATTGGGAAGTCCCGTGCGGGCAGGGGGGTCTGTGCGACGCGCAATGCAAAGTGCGGACCCGGCACTATCCAGGGCCTCGGACACTGTAGATGGTTCGCTCGCAGTCATTTCGATGCGTGATCTCAATCTTGTAAGCGCGCGCTGATGGGGAAGTCATGCAGCACGCACGTTCGACAGCCCTAGGCTCACGCCTGCCGGTTAAGAGTCAGCCCAGCCAATCCGCTATCGGAGTCCACAAACCCGGGAAAAGGGAGCGTCCACGCAGCAGCGCACCTGCGTAGCGCGCGTTTCACGTGAAACATGCGTCCCTTAACCATGAGCCTAAGAGAGGGACGCTCTGGAACAGGCGCACTTGGACAGCTACGACCCTATTGCGCGCATGAAGCAAAGAATGGCCATCGCCCGAGGGCAATGGCCATTCTTGCTGGTGCACCACTCCCGTGGTCACCAAAGGGTCAAGGACTCAGGACAAAACGTCCGCGAATTCCTTCTCAAAGAACTGTTTCGGCTTGGCACCAATAACCGTGCTCTTCACTTCGCCGCCCTGGAACAGGTAAACAGCGGGAATGGAGGTGATTCCGTATTCCGCAGCGATCGCCGGGTTGTCGTCAACATTAACCTTGACGACGTCCACCTTCTCGCTGTATTCCACGGAAATCTCGTCCAGGATGGGGCCAAGCTTGCGGCAGGGGCCGCACCATTCGGCCCAGAAATCCACGATGACAGGCTTGTCGGCGGACAGGACGTCGGTGCCGAAACTTGCGTCAGTTACATCTTTGGCGTTGCTCATAACCTTATCTTTCTCTTCGGATAGTAATGGGCAGACTATTCCGGCAGATCCGCCAGGTAGTGTTCGACGTCGATTGCCGCCACGCATCCTGAACCGGAGGCGGTGATGGCCTGGCGGTAGGTGGGGTCGACAACGTCACCGGCGGCGAATACGCCGGGAAGGCTGGTCCTGGAACTGCGCCCGTCCACGGCGATGGTGCCCTCCGGCGTCAACTCGAGGACGTTCTTGACGAGGTCGGTGCGCGGGTCATTGCCGATGGCAACGAAAACGCCGGTAACGGGCAGGTTAGACAGTGAACCGTCCAGCAGGTTCTTCAACCGCAGACCGGTCACTTTATCGGTTCCCAGGACATCATCCACGGTGCTGTTCCACACAAAGCTAATCTTCTCGTGGGCGAGTGCACGGTCCGCCATGATCTTGGAGGCCTTCAGTGCATCGCGCCGGTGAACAACCGTTACTGATTTCGCAAACTTGGTGAGGAACAAAGCCTCTTCCATTGCAGAATCCCCGCCCCCGATGACCGCGATGTCCTGGTCCTTGAAAAAGAAACCGTCACAGGTTGCACACCAGCTGACGCCGTGCCCGGACAAGCGCTTCTCGTTGGGCAAACCGAGTTCCCGGTAGGCCGAACCGGTGGAGAGGATGACTGCCTTCGCCCTAAAGGTCTCCCCCGTGGCGATGGTCACCGTCTTGACGGGACCGTCGAGTTCCAACGCGGTTACGTCTTCGAATTGGATCTCGGTTCCAAAACGGGCCGCCTGCTTCTCGAAGTTCTCCATCAGGTCCGGTCCCATAATGCCGTCGGGGAATCCGGGGTAGTTCTCCACATCGGTGGTGTTCATCAACTCGCCGCCGGCGGTCACTGACCCTGCCAGCAGCAGAGGCTTGAGGTTCGCCCTGGCTGTGTAGACGGCCGCCGTGTAGCCCGCCGGGCCTGAGCCCACAATGATGACGTCGCGAACGGCGGACGCCGTCTTTTCTTCGATGGTCACTGGACCGTGAACCTCTTCCTTGTTCGACTCGCCTCCTTGTGGAGGCCGGCCACATGGCACAACTGTGTCCGCCTGCTGAATATTCCGGCGCCCGGGCTAGGTGAATCACCGGGCAAGACAGAGAACCAGCTGTCGCAGGGCGCCTTTTCCAGACTACATTCCCCGCTGCGGCTGCCTGGATGGCAGCGGAAATATCCGCAATGGTGCGGGTTCCCTACTGGACTTTGATTTCAGCCAGCCGAACGCCATAGCCGTAGCGGGTCTTGGGCGCCGCCAGCTTGGGGAGTGAGTTGATGGAAACAATGACGTACTGCGCCTGCACCGGCTCCGGGAGGGGCATGTTCAGGTCCGTGGACGTGAAGCTGGTGGTTCCCACTGTCTTGGCTCCGTCCATTGAAGGCCGGTCATTCGTGTAGACGGTGATATTGCCACCCGATCCCCCGAGCTGGGAGAGGGTGATGGAAGAGATAGTGGCCTTGCTCTTGAGCTTCACCACGAGGGGAACACCCTGCGGGGCCAGACCACCCCAGTTTTCGGTGGCGAATTCCATGTCAGACCAGTAGCTGGCGGCGTTGCCGTCGTAGGCCTTGATGAGGTCTCGATCGAAGGTGGCGGCAAAGTCGAAGTTCCCCTGCCGGCTGACGCTCTCGATGGCTGGCGGAACAACCGGCGGCGCCGACGGAGATGCCTCTGTTGCGGGCGCGGAGGCCTGGGCGTTGGTGGTTACCGGCGCGGCCGTCGGCTTGGCCTGGGGTTCGGAGGTAAAGAGACTGCCCAGGTTGGTGACGGCGAAGATCAGGCCGGCGATCAGCACTACGGCCAGGAGACCGCCAACCAACCAGCGCATGGAACGGGGCTGGTTTTCGGACTCATCGCGGTCATCGTCGTAGTCCTCACGGTCAGCGAACGAAACACCGGCAGCAGCGGGTGCTGCCGCACGGGCAAAGAGGGCAGACTTGCTTTTGGCCTGACGCTCTTCCTGCGCAGCTTCCTCAGTATCCTCATACTGATCCTGTTCCCGTGTCTGCGTGTAGTCGTCATCGGACCACAGGGAAACCTTCGGCTTGCGTTCCTCGGTGGACGGTTGGACCTGCGGCTGGGAG
Source organism: Arthrobacter sp. B1I2 (assembly GCF_030816485.1). NCBI lineage: Bacteria > Bacillati > Actinomycetota > Actinomycetes > Micrococcales > Micrococcaceae > Arthrobacter > Arthrobacter sp. B1I2. The sequence goes on from NZ_JAUSYC010000001.1 coordinate 1,065,916, forward strand.
CTGCTCGCAGCAGCCATATCGTTCGGGCCTGTATCTGCCTCTGCAGAGCCAGCGCGTCCGGACGGAGCTGGAGCAGTATGGGTCACAGGCTGCGCGGCGGTGGCATCAGGGTCGATCCGGGAGGCGCCGCCCCCCGGCCTCGAAGCAGCTGCACCAGCGGCGGCAGCTGGGCCAGCGCCGGCAGCGGTTGCGCCGGTGCGGCCGGGCGAAGCGGGCTGCTGGGCAGCAGGACGGACAGAAGGCCGGGGCGGTACGGCCGGAGCCGAACGGTAAGGATCAACCTGGCTGGGGTGCGAATCGGCGTAGTTGATATATCCGGCATCGACGTGGTCTTCCTCGTCGTACGGCTCGGGCTCGTGCGAGCGGGGCTGGCCAAAGATTTCACTGCCCAGCGTGTCCGTGAAGAATGGCTCCACGTAGGGTGGGTTGGAGGCTACTGCCAGGTCCAGCAGGTCGGCGGCTGAAGTGTGGTTGGTAATCAGGTAGGTGGCATCCTCGGTGACGCCAAGGTCCAGGACCTGCACGGTGCCGGGACGTTCGCCGGTGGCGACTTCGCGGGCACTCTGGGCAACCTGTTCGGTGTTCTCCGGCCCGGCAACGAGGATACTGACGGGGCGGTTGAGGACCTGGTCCACACCGTCCAGCACCAGATCGTGGTCGTGCGAGGCCAACACTGTGGCGGTGACCTTGTAGCGGCCGCCCAGTACTGATCCGACATCGATCGGGTTGGACACGTGTTCCTCCTAGACTGTCCGGGATTGCCGGTCTGATGACGCAACCGCCGTTCGGGTGCCGCGCGCGGCAAACCCTGAATGCAACTACCCCTGTATCTGTTCGATCCTAGCCGATCCGCCCTGAACGGCTGTGGAGAAGACATGCGCCAGACCGGATGCGACTCACTTTTTCCGCTTGCGCCGGGTCTTGAAATACGGGTTCTCGCCGGCCTTCCCCTGGTAGGTACGGCGGCCGGGAAGCGGGATCTGTTCGTTCAGCAGGCCCCCGCGCGCTGTGCCCGGCTGGTCCTCACCCGGCAGGTACGCGCCGTCAGCTTCCTGCCTGGTGCCGGCGTCGTACGTGTCCTGACGGGGCGTCCCGCGCTCCGGATCCGGGCCGGCACGGAAGGAGACGGCGTCGAACTCGCCGGAGATCCGGGGGATCAGGCCGGTGTCAACGGACGTAGTGGCACGCTCGGGACGGTGTCCCGGCTCCACGTCGGACCCGTCAGCGGGAGAGGACGACGGCGTGTCCCCGGCTTCAGGAGCAGCGGCCCGGCTTCCGCGGCCAAACCTGCCCAGCAGCGGCCGGAGCATGTCGCCCAGCTCAGAGACCCGGAACAGCCGGAGCAGGAAGAAGTAGACCACCAGCATGACTGGCCCCACCACAACGAGGGTCACCAGTGCCTGAAGGCGCCCGCTCCACGCGAAACCGTCCGGGTTGTAGCTGCCCATGAGCCACAGGGCGCCTGCGCCGGCGACCGCCGAACCCAGGGCCGCGTAGCCCATGCGGATGTAGGAGTTCGCGATCCTCGGGCCATCCAGATGGCCCAGCATGCGCCGCAGGAAGAACGCACTGATGACCACCGAGAGGATGTTGCCCACCATGTAAAGGACCGCGATGGCGTAGATGATCTGACCCACCGGCAGGAACTGGATGGCAAACGCGCCTGCCACGTACACCACGGCCAGCAGCAGCTGAACATAAAACGGTGTGCGGGCGTCTTCGTTGGCGTAGAACACCCGGGACATCATGAAGTTGGCGCTCATGAACGGGGTACTAAGGGCAAGGATGGTCAGCGTCTGGGCCAGCATCACGCCGTCCTGGCGATCGCCGCCCGAGAAGAACATGCCCAGCGGCCCGGCGAGGGCGAAGAGCGCCAGGGCCCCGAACACCGTGGCGACGGCCATGGTTCGCAGGCCGTGCGAGAGAGCGTCGCGCAGTTCGGCCCGGTTGCCGTCCTGGGACGCCCGGGTCATCCGGTTGAACAGGACCGTGGCCAGGGACAGGGCAATGATGGAGTGCGGCAGCAGGTACAGCTGGCTGGCCACCTCAAGGACCGCGTTGCCCGGCAGCATATCCGCTGCGGGGTCGCCCGCCTGCTGCAGCCGGATACGTTCGGCTCCGGGAATGGTGGCTATGCGCATAACGTACAGGAAGGCGAGCTGCCCGACGGCGGCCGTCAGCAGCGTCCATACGCTTAGCCTGGCTGCATGGCCGAGTCCCACGCCCCGCCAGCCGAACCGTGGACGGAGTCCAAGCCTGAGCCGGAAGACCGGAACCATCAGGATGGCGGTCTGGGACAACACACCGATGGTGGAGAACCCGGCCACCAGGAGCGTTTGGGTGGGCCCCCAGTTGTCGAGCGTGTGAGGGCTCAGCTCGTTGGTGCCAAAGATCCAAATGAACATGCCGAGGCCGGCAATGGCAACAACGTTGTTAAGGATCGGCGCCCACATGGCCGGCCCAAACGCGCCGTTGGCGTTCAGGACCTGGGTGAGCAGGGCATAGAGGCCGTAGAAGAAGATCTGCGGCAGGCACCAGAACGCGAAGGTGACCGCAAGGGCTTTCTGCTGCGGCGAGTAACCCTGCGTGGTCAACTCGATCACACCCGGCGCTGCCAGGGTGACCAGCGCCGTCAGGCCGAGCAGGAGCAGGACCGCCAGCGTCAGCAGCCGGCTGATGTAGTCCGCTCCCCTGTCCGGGGCCTTGCTGGCCTTAATGATCTGAGGGACCAGGACGGCGTTGAACACGCCACCGGCCACCAGGAGGAAGATCAGGTTGGGCAGGTTGTTGGCGTTGATGAACGTGTCATTGACCGTCGAGCCCAGGCCCAGGGCGGTGCCGAGCATCCAGGTCTTGCCGAAGCCCAGGAAACGCGACACGAGGGTGCCGGCGGCCATGATGGCGCTGGAACGGGTCTCACTGGCGGCCGCTGCTGTGGGCTGGGCAATGTCCGGAGCCGCGGGCTCCGGGGGCACGCCGTCGGGTGCCGCGTCATCGGGCCGGCCGGACCGGTCGGAAGGAAAGTTGGTAGCTGACATCGACTTCATCGTCTCACCCGGCGGCGCTTAACACCGCAACGGCGACGGCGGAGTCCGGGCTTAAAGGTGTCCGGGCAGGACCTCGCGGGCGAGGTCGGCGATGCGTCGTTCGTTGGGGAACGACAGCTTCCGGGCCAGCTCCTGGATGGGCACCCACGCCACGTCCACGGCTTCCTGGTCGGGATCGTTCTCGATGGTGAGTTCGCCGCCTGTGGCGCGCAGGAGATAGTGGTGCACGGTCTTGTGGACCCGGTGGCCGCTGACCGTGAACCAGTAGTCAATGCTGCCAAGCGGCGCCAGGATAGTGCCCTCGATGCCGGTTTCCTCGGCAATTTCCCTGACCGCGGCCTCTTCGTTGTTTTCCTTGCCCTCCGGGTGGCCCTTGGGCAGGCACCACTCGAGGCGTCCGCCCCGATTAAGGCGGGCGATGATCGCAACCCTCAATTCGGCGTCGGACGTATCCACCACAACGCCGCCGGCCGAGACTTCCTCAACCGTGGGCAGCGATGCCGGTGCCGATTGCTGGACAGGGGCAACGTGCGCCCCGATTGCCGACGGCAATGGTGCGTTTGTCCTCCTGCCGGGAGCGCTCGGTACTGGATGGGCCATGGAGTCCACTCTAACGACTGTTGCCCTCCGGTGATGACCGGAACATGACACCAACATGGACGGGATATGACGCACTTAACGGCGGGAAACGTCAATCAGCACGGATCGTGACGCTTTTTTGGACTGCCGCGGCGCCGGTTTCTGCCAAGCTTAATGAACTATGTCGCACGCACATCACAAGATTGATTCCCACACTGTCGACTTCAAGGTGGCCCCGGTGGTCCTGGAGCTCGGACAGCGCTTCGTGGACGCCGGCCACGAGCTGTCCCTGGTGGGCGGTCCGGTGCGCGACCTGTTCCTTGGCCGGACCTCCCCCGACCTTGACTTCACCACTGACGCCACCCCGGACCAGACGGTGGCGCTGATCAAGAAGTGGGCGGACAACTTCTGGGAAATCGGCCGGGCCTTCGGCACCATCGGCATGCGCAAGGCAGGCTTCCAGATCGAGATCACCACATACCGGGCCGAGGCGTACGATCCCGATTCCCGCAAGCCCGTGGTGGCGTTCGGCTCTTCCCTGACCGATGACCTGCTGCGCCGCGACTTCACCATCAACGCCATGGCACTGAAACTGCCCTCCATGGAGCTGGTGGATCCCTTCGGCGGCGTCCGCGACCTCCACGCCTCCGTGCTGGCCACGCCCGGCGCTCCGGAAGCGTCCTTCTCGGATGACCCGCTGCGGATGATGCGCGCCGCCCGGTTTGCTGCGCAGCTGGGTGTCTCGGTCTCCGACGACGTGCGGGACGCGATGACGGGCATGGCGGACCGGATCAAGATCATCTCCGCCGAGCGGGTGCGGGACGAACTGGTCAAACTGATCTGTGGGTCCCGCCCCCGGGTGGGCATCGACCTGCTGGTGGACACGGGGCTGGCCGAGCACGTGCTGCCCGAAGTCTCCGCCCTGCGGCTGGAATCCGACGAGCACCACCGGCACAAGGACGTCTACCAGCACTCCCTCCAGGTCCTGGAGCAGGCCGCCGAGCTTGAAACCGACGCGGAGGGCCCCGTGCCCGGCCCGGACTTTGTGCTGCGCTTCGCAGCATTAATGCACGACGTCGGGAAGCCGGCTACGCGCCGCTTCGAACCGGGCGGCGCGGTGAGCTTCCGGCACCACGACATGGTGGGTGCCAAACTCACCACCAAGAGGATGAAAGCGCTACGGTTCGACAATGACACCACCAAGGCCGTTGCACGCCTGGTGGAGCTCCATATGCGCTTCTATGGCTATGGCGACGCCGGCTGGAGCGACTCGGCCGTTCGCCGCTATGTGACGGATGCCGGTCCCCTGCTGGAGCGGCTGCACCGCCTTACCCGCTCCGACGTCACCACCCGGAACCAGCGCAAGGCCGAGCGCCTGGCCTTCGCCTACGACGACCTCGAGTCCCGCATCGCCGCACTCCGCGAACAGGAGTCCCTGGAGGCAGTGCGCCCGGACCTCGACGGAGCCAGGATCATGGCGCTGCTGGGACTCAAGCCTGGGCCTGTGGTGGGCCGCGCCTACAAGTTCCTCCTGAATGAACGGATGGAACACGGACCGTTGCCCGCCGGGGAAGCTGAGGCGCGCCTGCTCCGCTGGTGGGCGGAACAGCCTGAATCTGCGTCCGCCGAACCTGGCGCTGAAGCCTCTCCCGCCGCCGTCGAACCTTCACCCGTTGAGGAGTCCAAGTGACCAACCCCGCCTTTGCCCCGCGCCCCCAACTCTGGATCCTCCGCCACGGCGAAACCGAATGGTCCAAGAGCGGACAGTACACGGGCCTTACCGACCTCCCCCTGACGGTGGAAGGCGAGCAGCAGGCCGTGGAGGCCCGCAAGGTGCTGGACGGCGTCGACTTCGACCTGGTGCTCACCTCCCCGTTGCGGCGGGCACGGCGGACGGCCGAACTCGCCGGCTTCCCCGATGCCCGGCACGAACCGCTCGCCGTCGAATGGAACTACGGGGACTATGAGGGCATCAGTTCGGACCTGATCCGCAAGGACAATCCCGACTACCTGATCTGGACGCACGGCGTGCCCAACGGCGAAACGCTCGATGAGGTTGCTGCGAGGGCGGACAAGATCATCGGCCGGATCCTGGAATCAGGGATGGATAACGTGCTGATCGTGGCGCACGGACACTTCTCCCGCATCCTTACAGCGCGCTGGCTGGAATTGCCGCCCACGGAAGGCCGGCACTTTGTCCTGGGCACGGCCAAGGTCTGCACCCTTGGATGGGATAAAAAGACGCCCGCCATTGTCCGGTGGGGCCTTTAAATCCCTCTTATTACAAAACTTTCTTCTTTTCCCCGCAAATTGCTGGTCTTCCGCAGATTCCTGCGGTACCTTTATTCCTGACCCCGCGGCGATCTGCCCGGGTCAAGGACCGCATTGCAAACCACGCAGCGGACAGCGGAAAAGGAGGTTGGGATAATGATGACTTTGACTGGCGAATGGAATGCCTCCATCAATGCGTTCCCGGCCTTTGCTGATGATGCACGCGTGGCTTCGGTCAACTCCGGTTCCTGGCGGCCTGCCGCCTTCCCGGGCCTGCTGCGACGCCGCTAACCCGCACCAGCTTCCCCGGAACGGATGCCACCACCGCTGATGCCGGGCTTCCGTCCAGGCCGTAACGCCGTGCTTCCTTGCTGACTTCCCCGGAACTGCTCCTGCCATAGCCCCCGTTTCGCAGCCCAATAGTCCTGCATTCGCCAGGGCACCGGGACCGGTTTCCCGGAACTTCGGCCGTGGCTCCATGGACGTCCGCATTCAATTGTGCTTTTCGCAATTTGCCCTAATTCCCCTTTGGAATTCTTCGCGCCCTGAATTGCCCTGCTTTTGCGCGCCGAAAGGCGGCGCTTATTTGCCATGCACTTTTTAGTGCCTTACTACCGAAGAAAGGAGGTGGCTCCCTTTGATGCAAAAACTCAGGGCACTCCTGTCCCGCCCCCTGCAGCGCCGCAGTTCCATCAACAGCGCCCTGCTGGAGCAGCACCGGAACGACGTTTTCCTGGTTATGCACCAGCAGCTGGGCGGGCTGCGCTGACGGCCGGCCCCGATCCGGCGGGACGGGGCCGGCTGTAAGCTCGATGCCATGCACGAGACCCGAGCGCCGGACGGTGGACGACGGTATCGAATCGTGGTGCCCAGCCGCAGCGATGCCCTGCTGCGGAATTTCACCGAGGTGGTTGGCGGCCCGCTGGGGACCAGGGCAGATCCCGGCGTGGCCTCCCCCGGCATCTATTCCGTGGAGCGGGTGCTCATCCTCCTCACGACGCTGGCAGCCCTGGTGGGGATCCTGCTGAAGGGCTATTGCAGGGTCAACGGCTGGGAGACACCCACGCAGTTCTATGCAACCTGCTACTCGGATTTCCCTGAACTGTTCCGGAACCGCGGCATGGCGGCGGGGATCTTTCCCATCGTGGGCAGCGGCAGCCAGTTCGAATACCCGGTGCTCATCGGGCTGATCGCGGGTATGACGGCCTGGCTGGTGCCGGGCGGTGATCCCAGCGCCCGGGCGCTGGCCTATTTCGACATCAACGCCGTGCTGCTCGCGGCGGTGGCCATGGTCACCGTGCTGGTGATTGCGCGCATGCCCGGCCGCCGCCCCTGGGATGCCGCCATGGTGGCGGTGGCCCCGGGGATCGTGCTCGCCGGAACCATCAACTGGGATCTTTGGGCGGCGTGCCTCCTTGCAGCGGGCATGTACTTTTTCGCCCGGCAGCGGCTTGTTCCTGCCGGGGTCCTGATCGGCCTCGCCACTGCTGTCAAGCTGTATCCGTTGCTGGTGTTGGGCGCCATTCTGCTGCTTGCCGTGCGCACGGGAAGATGGCGCCCGCTGCTGGTGACCGTCGGCAGCGCGGCCGCCACCTGGCTGGTGGTCAACGTGCCGTTCGCGGCCGCCAACCCCTCCGGGTGGGCCTACTTTTTCCAGTACAGCGCCGACCGGGGTGCCGGGTACAGTTCAGCCTGGTTCGCCTACAACCTGGTGGCGGACCGGCTGGGCTGGTCGGGGCTGAGCGCCGAAGCCGTCAGCGTCCTGTCCGCCGTGTTGTTCGTCCTGGCCTGTGCAGGCATCGCCATCGTTGCCTTGACGGCCCGCCGCCGCCCCCGCCTGGCGCAACTCGCCTTCCTGATCGTCGCGGCGTTCATCCTCACCAGCAAGGTCTATTCGCCCCAGTACGTGGTGTGGCTCATTCCGCTGCTCGCGCTGGCCAGGCCGCGGTGGCGCGACTTCCTGGTCTGGCAGGGCATCGAAGGCCTGCATTGGGCCGCGATCTGGATGTACCTTGGACAGGTGACCAGCGCAGGTTCCTCCCAGCACAACCTGGACATGCCGTACTACGTCCTGGCGGTGGCTGCGCACATGGTTGCGGTGGCGTACCTGATGACACGCGTCGTCAGGGATATTTACGACCCCTCGTACGATCCCATCCGCCGCCACCACCTGGATGATCCGCACGGCGGCCCCTTTGCCAACGCACCGGACCGGATCCGGCTGGAGCCAATGCGGCCGGCGGCTTCGCTCCGCACTTCGAAAGCGCGGTCCCATGCCTGACGTCGTGGTAGTCGGCTCCGGCCCCAACGGACTTGCCGCGGCAGCGGTCATGGCCCGGGCAGGGCTGTCAGTGGAGGTCTTCGAGGCAGCAACAAAGATTGGCGGCGGAACGCGGACCACCGAGCTGATGCAGCCCGGACACTTCCATGATGTCTGTTCAGCGGTGCACCCAATGGCCTTGGCGTCACCTTTCTTCCGGGCCTTCGAGCTGCCCCGCAGGGTGGACCTTGTCACCCCTGAGGTGTCCTTCGGGTCACCACTGGAAGGCGGCCGGGCTGCCTTGGCCTACAAGTCGATGGACAGGACGGTTGCGGAACTGGGCCGGGACGGCCACGCGTACAGACGGCTCATGGAACCGCTGGTCCGCCACATTGACGACGTCATGGACTTCACCCAAAACCAGCTCCTCCGGATTCCCCGGAATCCCCTGATGGCCGGCGTTTACGGACTGCGGACCCTGGAACAGGGGACCGGACTATGGAATCTCAGGTTCCGCGAGGAACTGGCACCGGCCCTCCTCAGTGGAGTGGCCGCCCACGCCATCTCCCATTTGCCCTCCCTCGCAGCCGCCGGGGCCGGGCTGATGCTCGGAGCCCTGGGGCATGCCGGCGGGTGGCCCATCCCCCGGGGCGGTTCCGCTTCCATCGCGGCAGCACTCGCGGACGACATCCGCGCCCACGGAGGCGTCATCCACACCGGGACCCCGATAGACCGGCTGGAACAGCTTCCCGCCACCCGCGCCACCTTGCTGGACGTGGCACCCCGGGGGCTGCTGGACATGGCAGGGGAATCCCTTCCCGGCCGCTACCGGCGCGCCCTGGAGCGTTTCCGCTACGGCAACGGCTCGTGCAAGGTGGACTTCATCCTGTCCGGGCCCGTGCCGTGGCAGGCCGGCGGACTTTCCGACGCCGGCACGGTGCACGTGGGAGGCACGCGGGCCGAACTGGCGCGCTCGGAGAACGAGGTCAGCGCCGGACGCCACCCCGAACTGCCGTATGTGCTCGTTGCGCAGCCCTCCCGTTTCGACCCCAGCCGCGCCCCTGAAGGCCGGCACACACTGTGGACGTACTGCCATGTACCCTCCGGTTCAACGAAGGACATGACCAGCCAGGTGGTGGCGCAGCTGGAACGGTTCGCGCCTGGCTTCCGCGACCTGGTGGTGGAATCGCACGCCATCACCGCAGCGGAGCTGGCTGACTACAACCGCAACTACATCGGGGGTGATTTCAGCGCCGGCATTATGGATGTACGGGGGCTTGTCCAAAAACCCGTTGTGTCCCCGGTCCCGTGGCGGTCGCCGTTGCTGGGTGTCTACCTTTGTTCGTCCTCCACACCGCCCGGCCCCGGGGTGACGGGCATGCCCGGGATGCACGCGGCAAAGTACGCCTTGAAGGACGTCTTCAAACTGCCGGTGCCGGACCTGGGGCTCTCATAAGCCTTCGCCGCCGGTTAGGACTGAAGGCAGGGTTGGCGCGTCACGCAGCGGTCCGGGGGATAATGGCGCCATGGGGAAATCAACAAAACTTTCGCTTGCCATAGCTGCGCTCATCCTGGGAACCTCGCTGGTGGCCTGTGATGACGGAAAGTCCGGGGCCGAGGCCGCGGCACAGCAGCTGGCCGGCGCAGTCTCGGCGCTGGACGTAGGGTCCGTGGCCTTTGACGGCAAGGACGCCGCCGCGGCCAACGACCAGTTGCACCAAATCTTCGCGGCCCTGGATCCGCAAAAGCCCGAGGTCCAGGCAGGCGGACTCACGCTTGATGGGGACAAGGCCTCCGCACCCTTGAACTACACGTGGAAGTTCGGTGACGCGGAGTGGAAGTACACCATCGCGGCGAACTTCAGGAAGTCCGGCGACAAGTGGCTCACGGTCTGGGATCCGGCCATCCTGGCACCCGGCCTCGCGGACAGCGAAATCGTGACCAAGGGCTCCCAGTCCCCGCAGCGCGCCGACATCCTCGGTGCCGGTGACGTCCCGCTGGTGACTTACCGTCCCGTGGTGAATGTGGGCATCGATAAGCCCCGGTTGGGCGGCGCGGATCCCGCCGATTCCGCCGGCAAACTGGCTGCACTGGTAGGGGTGGACCCTGCCGCCTATGTACAGCAGGTCAAGGGGGCCGGCGCCGAGGCCTTTGTTCCCGCGATCACCCTGCGTGAGGAAGGGCGGACCATCTCCGACGAGCAGATCCAGGCCATCCCGGGCGCCCGCGGGATCCCGGCATCGATGCCACTGGCTCCGAGCAGGACGTTTGCCCGTGCCGTGCTCGGTTCGGTAGGGGAAGCTACGGCGGATCAAATTGAAGCGTCAAAAGGTGCGCTGGCCGCGGGCGATGTTACGGGCGTCGGCGGGCTCCAGCAGCAGTACGACGAACAGCTCCGCGGATCCGACGCCGTCGTCATCAGGGCGCAGCGCGCCGACCTGACCCGCGAACAGATCCAATCGGCAGGCACCGACCCCCGGCGCGTCCTTTTCCAGGTGGCGCCCAAGCCCGGCACACCGTTGAAGACCACCCTTGATCCGCGGCTGCAGACGCTGGCGGAGAGCATCCTGGAAAAAGTGGGGCCGGCGTCAGCCATCGTGGCCCTCCGCCCCTCCACCGGGGCCGTGCTGGCAGCTGCTTCCGGACCGGGCAGCAACGGCTACAACACCGCAATGCTGGGACAGTATGCCCCGGGTTCCATCTTCAAGATGGTGGATTCCCTGGCCATGTTCCGCAACGGGATGACGCCGGACTCCACCATCCAGTGCACCCCCACGCTCACGGTGGACGGGCGCACCTTCAAGAACTCCGAAGGCTACCCCGAGACCTCTTTGGGCGCGGTGACGCTGCGGGACGCCTTTGCGCACTCCTGCAACACTGCCTTCATTTCCCAGCGCGACGCCGTATCACAGGGCCAGCTTGAAGCCGCTGCCACGTCCATGGGGGTGGCGGTCGAGGCGCCAAAACTCGGTGCCGAAGCCTTCCTGGGTTCCGTTCCGGGCCAGGCCCAGGGCACCGAACACGCAGCATCCATGATTGGCCAGGGCAAGGTGCTGCTCTCCCCCTTGGCCGCAGCGATCATGGCCGGCTCCGTGGCCAAGGGCGCCCCGGTTTCCGCGCAGCTGGTCCTGAACCCCGACGACGGCGCGCCGGCTGCCGGAACGACTGCGGGGTCCACTGCTCCGGCAGCCGAACCGTCCGCCACCGCCACCGCCGAGGCACCCTCCACCGCCTCGGACAAGCCGATCACTGCCGCGGAAGCGGCATCGCTGGCAGACATGATGCGCGCCGTCGTCACGTCCGGCCACGCCGGCTTCCTTTCCAGCGTCCCCGGCGCACCTGTGGGGGCGAAGACCGGAACCGCCGAGTTCGGCACCGAAAATCCGCCTAAGACCCACGCCTGGATCGTGGCCGTCCACGCCGACCTTGCCGTGGCCGTCTTCGTGGAGGACGGCGGCCTGGGCGCCACCACCTCGGGTCCGTTGCTGAAACAGTTCCTCACCGCCGCCGGCTAGAGTTTTTGGGCAGATACGGGGACTTCCTGACGGTTTATGCCCCGGTATCTGCCCAAAAACTCCAGGGGCGGGGCGTGGGAGGATTGATGGCGTGGCCCATATTGACGTTTCCGGCATCGACTACTTCCTCTCCGACGGCACCCAGCTCCTGAACGGGGTGACTTTCAAGGTTCCCGACGGCACCAAGACCGCCCTGATCGGCCCCAACGGCACGGGTAAAACCACGCTGTTCCGCATCATCGCCGGAGACCTTGTCCCGGACGAGGGCGTCGTTGGGCGCTCCGGAAACATGGGCATCATGCGCCAGTTCGTGGGGCAGGTGCGGGACGGCTCTACAGTCCGTGACCTCCTGGTCTCCGCCGCTCCCCCGGCCCTGGCTGCCGCTGCCCGCGAGGTTGATGATGCCGAACTGGCCATGGTGGAATACGACGACGAACCCACCCAGATGCGGTATGCCCAAGCGATCGTGGACTGGGGGGATGCCGGTGGCTACGACGTCGAGACGGTGTGGGATGAGGTCTGCATGGCCGCGCTGGGACTCCCGTTCGACCGCGCGCAGCACCGCCCGGCGTCGACCCTTTCCGGCGGGGAGCAGAAGCGGCTGGTGCTGGAAGCACTGTTCGCCGGACCTGACGACCTGCTGCTGCTCGACGAGCCGGACAACTACCTGGATGTGCCGGGCAAGCGCTGGCTCGAGGAGAAGCTGAACGAATCCAGGAAAACCGTCTTCTTCATCAGCCACGACCGGGAGCTGCTGAACAACGCCGCGGGCCGCATTGTCACCCTTGAGCCGGGGATCAACGGTGCCGGAGCCTGGATCCACGGCGGCGGCTTTGGATCCTATGTTGAGGCCCGCGCAGACCGGAACGCCCGCTTCGAGGAATTGCGGAAGCGCTGGGACGAGGAGCACATCAAGCTCAAGGAACTCGTCAACATGTACAAGAACAAGGCCGCCTTCCGTTCCGACATGGCCAACCGCTACCACGCGGCCCAGACCCGCCTGGCCAAGTTCCTGGAAATGGGGCCGCCGGAGGCGCTGCCCATCGAGCAGAACGTGCAGATGCGCCTCAAGGGCGGCAGGACCGCAAAGCGCGCCATCGTGGCTGAGAAGCTGGAGCTGGCTGGGCTCATGAAGGCGTTCTCCACGGAAGTCTGGTTCGGCGACCGTGTGGGCGTGCTGGGCTCCAACGGCTCCGGCAAGTCCCACTTCCTGCGGCTGCTCGCCACCGGCGGCACCGACCCCGAACGCGAGCACCTGCCCGTCTCCGAGGTGGAGATCGCGGAGGTTCCGCACGAAGGGACCGTGAAGCTCGGTGCACGCATCCGGCCCGGTTTCTTTGCCCAGACCCATATCCGTCCCGATCTCCTGGGCAAGACACTGCTGGAGATCCTGCACCGAGGCGACGAACACCGTTCCGGGTTGGGCCGGGAGGCAGCCGCGGGCGCCCTGGACGGCTATGGCCTGGCAGGACAGTCCGAACAAAAGTACGAGTCCCTCTCCGGCGGCCAGCAGGCACGGTTCCAGATCCTCCTCCTGCAGCTCAGCGGCGCCACCCTGCTCCTGCTGGACGAGCCAACCGACAACCTTGACCTGCACTCCGCTGAAGCGCTGGAACGGGCCATTGACCACTTCGAGGGAACGGTCCTGGCGGTCACCCACGATCGCTGGTTCGCGCGGACGTTCGACCGGTTCCTGGTGTTCGGATCAGACGGAAAGGTATACGAGTCGGCGGAGCCGGTCTGGGACGAGCAGCGGGTGGAGCGCGTCCGCTGAGTTGCCTTCACTTAATGATCAAGTGATCATAAATTGATAGCATTTGCTCATGAAAACGGATGACCGGCATCGCATCATCGCTGAAATCCTCCGGCGGCAGCCGGAGGCCAGCGTCGAAGAGCTGATGCAGGCCTGCGGCGCCTCCGGGGCAACAATCCGCCGGGACCTTGAGGTACTGGCCGGTCATGGCGTCCTCCGCAGGATGCACGGCGGCGCCCGCAGCCTGATAGGCCACGGGCAGAATCCCGGCTACGGACAGCGTGAGCTGGAGGACCGGGATGCCAAAAAGCGAATCGCCGCTGCCGTAGCGGGCCTATTGGCAGAGCGGGAACACGTCTGGCTGGACAGCGGCAGCACGGCAACCGAGGTGGCGCGGGCCGCGGCCGGCCGGGAACTGACCCTGATGCCCATGTCCCTGCAGGCCCTTAACGCGGCAGCGGGCGGGGACAGTGCTGCAGGTTCCCGGCCTGCGCTGCTGCTCCCGGGTGGAAGCGTGATGCCCGGCGAACTCTGTTTCCGGGGACCCCTGGCCGAGTCCAATATCAGGTCCCTGCGCTTTGACACCGCTGTGGTCACGCCATGCGCCGTGGATTTTCAGGGCGGCCTTCTGGCCCACGACCTCGACGACGCCGCAATAAAGAAAGCCGGCCTCGAATCGGCGGCACGCGTGGTGGTGGCCGCCTCGGCCGGAAAGTGGCAGGCCAATGCCAGGGTGCTTGTCGCCGGCCTGGACCGCGTGGACGTCATCGTAACGGACCGGCAATTCAGCAGCCAGGATCATGCCCAACTCGAAAAATACACTGTGGAAGTAGTGACCGTATGAGCACCAACACCGGCACGGAACAGCAGGCAGGCCTGAAAGCCGCCGCTGTGGCAACGTTCATCGTCTTCGGCATCAACGGGCTTGTCTTCGCCAGTTGGGCGGCCAGGATCCCCGCGGTGACGCAGACGCTGAACATCACCTCCGGCCAAATGGGCACGCTGCTGCTGTGCACGGCCATAGGCTCACTCCTGGCCCTCCCCACCGCGGGACTGGTGGTTGGCAGGATCGGTACCGCCAACACTGTCCGCTTTGCCGGCCTGCTGGCGGCGGTAGCAGGCGCGGGCATTGCCGTGTCACTCTCGGCCGCGTCCATACCCGGAACGGCGGTGTCACTGTTCTTCTTCGGCATCGGCATCGGCCTCTGGGACGTGGCACAGAACATCGAGGGGGCCGACGTGGAGCACAAGCTCCGGCGGACCATCATGCCCCAGTTCCACGCGGCCTTCAGCGGCGGCGCCTTCGTGGGGGCCCTCGTGGGGGCGGGGCTTTCCACCCTGGGCGTGGATCTTCCACTGCACCTCCTGGTCATCTCAGCCGTGGTGGTACTGGTGGCCTTGACCGTGCCACGCTATTTCCTTCCCCACGTATCAACGGCCACCGCGGAAGGGGAACCGAAACCCGCCAAGGGACCATCAGCGTGGCGGGACAGCCGGACCCTGCTCATCGGCGTCGTGGTCCTGGGCGCCACCCTTACGGAAGGGGCCGGCAACGACTGGATCGCCAAGGCCTCGGTGGACGGACTCGCGACATCCGAGTCAACGGGCGCCCTCATGTTCGCCCTCTTCGTCCTGGCCATGACGGCCATGCGGTTCCTCGGCGGCCGTGTCATTGACAAGTACGGACGCGTGGCGGTGCTGCGGGCCAGCATGGCTGCCGCCGCTGCGGGGCTGGGCCTCTTTGTGCTGGCTCCCAATATCTGGCTCGCAGGCATCGGCGCAGCCCTTTGGGGTGTTGGTGCCGCCCTCGCCTTCCCCATGGGCATGTCTGCAGCCTCTGATGATCCACAGCACTCGGCAGCGCGCGTCTCCGTTGTATCCACCTTGGGTTATATATCCTTCCTGGCCGGACCACCGCTGCTGGGCTACCTGGGTGACCTCACCGGTATCCACACCGCGCTGCTGGCGATCATGGCACCCATCCTGGTGGCCCTGCTGCTGGCCGGAGCTGCCAGGCCCCTGCGGGTCGGGCAGGAGTCCACCCAGCTGGAGCCAACTGAGCGGGAATAGCGGTTGGGGTTAGGGTGATCACATGCAAAGCGCCAGGCCGGGAGGCCGTACTTGGATCAGCCGCCTGGATCGATACCTCGTCAGGCATGTATCCCACCTGCCAGGCGGCAACCATGACGTTTTCTTCCGGCGGCTTTCCGCCTCAGCCAACCAGGGAAAGCTCTGGCTGGGGACGGCGGCAGTCCTGGCACTCTTCCCGGGCAGGACCCGGAGGGCGGCACTGCATGGGGTGATCGCCCAGGGCGTGGCATCAGCCGTCACCAACGTGGTGTTCAAGACGCTGCTCCCCCGTACCCGCCCGTTGCCCGAGCATCTGCCGGTTTTCCGCTTCGTGCACCCGCAGCCCAAGAGTTCCTCCATGCCATCCGGGCATTCAGCCTCTGCCGTGGCGTTCGCCGTCGGAGTGGGCCTGGTCCGCCCGGCCTTGGGTGCTGCCTTGGCTCCGGCTGCCCTCGGAGTGGCCTACTCGAGGGTCCACACCGGTGCACACTGGCCCTCTGACGTCCTTTTCGGGTCAGCGCTCGGCGCGGGCGCCGCCTTGGTGACCCGGCGCTGGTGGCCGGTCCGCCCGCCGATCCCACAGACAACGAGGGCATGGACCACCGCGCCCGAGTTGCCGGACGGCGAGGGCCTGAGCATCGTGGTCAACACGTTGGGCGGATCCTTCAAGGAGGAAACCGCGTCAGCCCTCAGGGAAGTATTTCCCAAGGCGCATATAACCACCGTGCAGCCGGATGAGGACCTGGTGCAACGCATCAGTGCCACCGCTGATTTTCCCGGGACCAGGGCCTTAGGTGTGTGGGGTGGCGACGGAACTGTGGGCGCAGCGGCCGCTGCCGCCGTCGATCGCTCCATTCCCTTGCTGGTCCTGCCCGGCGGAACCCTGAACCATTTTGCCCGCGACGCCGGGACGGGAAGCCTGAAGGATGCAGTTGCGGCGGCAAGCAAAGGTGAGGCGGCCTTGGCCGACATCGGAGTGGTGACCGCTGAACGCGGGCTGGCGGGAAGCCCGGAAGTTTCCGAATTGGTCATGCTGAACACGTCCAGCATCGGTCTCTACCCAAACTTTGTCCGCCGGCGCGAACACCTGCAACCTGCGCTCGGGAAACCGCTGGCCGGTGTTGTG
This sequence comes from Arthrobacter sp. B1I2, assembly GCF_030816485.1. Classification (NCBI taxonomy): domain Bacteria; kingdom Bacillati; phylum Actinomycetota; class Actinomycetes; order Micrococcales; family Micrococcaceae; genus Arthrobacter; species Arthrobacter sp. B1I2. The sequence continues at coordinate 1,082,537 of NZ_JAUSYC010000001.1, forward strand.
GCGATGTTCCGGACCTTCGCCGCCGGCACCCCCATCACCCTGGCCGTGGACGGTGTCCGGCACAAGGTGTGGATTGCGTACCTGGGACGCGGCCGGTATTTCCCCCGGGACCATGCGCCCCTGATCCGGCCGGTGATGGACGACGGGGTACTGGATGTCCGCCTGATCACCGCGGACGAATCCTTCGCCCGGTTGCGGCTGCTCTGGTCCGTGCTGACGGGAACGGTGGCAAGCTCGCGCATCACCCACCTGCGGGAGGCCACGGAGGTCAGGATCGACGCAGGCGGCGCGCCCATGGCGCTGGCGGTTGATGGAGAAGCGCTGGCCGGAGTCCGGAGCGTCTCGTACAGGGTCCGGCCGAGGACGCTGGCGTATTACTCACCGCGCCGCTGACCAGGGGGACGCGGCAGGAGGCCGACCCTGATTCTCCCCTGAATCATCCCTGATTCCGGCGAAAAGCTGCGCCGGCGTCGGTAGCGTAGGGCAGGAACACCACCGAACGTCGTCCGCAGCCGCGCGCTGCCGTCCAAAGGATTCTTCATGATCGAGGCAAACGGGCTGACCAAGGTCTACGGCGCCAAAACCGCCGTGGCCGGCGTCAGCTTTACCGTCAGGGCAGGGCAGGTCACGGGCTTCCTGGGCCCAAACGGGGCGGGAAAGTCCACCACCATGCGCATGATCATGGGACTGGACCGGCCGACGTCGGGATCTGTCACCGTGAACGGCCTGCCGTACGTCCAGCACAAGGCACCCCTGCGCGAAGTAGGTGCCCTGCTGGATGCCAAGGCGGTCCACACCAGCCGGAGTGCCTACAACCACCTCTTGGCTATGGCTGCCACGCACAGCATCCCCAAGGCCAGGGTGCATGAGGTGATTGAGATGACGGGGCTTGACACGGTGGCACGCAAAAAGGCCGGCGGCTTCTCACTGGGCATGGGCCAGCGGCTGGGCATTGCAGCGGCCCTGCTGGGGGATCCCCAGACCCTCATCCTCGATGAACCGGTCAACGGCCTGGACCCGGAGGGCGTGGTCTGGGTGCGGAACCTGGTCCGCTACCTCGCCGGGCAGGGACGAACCGTGTTCCTCTCAAGCCACCTGATGAGCGAGATGGCGCAGACCGCTGACCACCTGATCGTCATCGGACGCGGCCGGGTGATTGCCGACGCACCGATCCGTGACATCATCACCGGCAAGGGCCAGTCACGTGTCCGCGTCCGCACCGATGAACCTGACCGGCTCTACCAGCTGCTTGCCGGACGGGGGGCATCCATTGACGTCCCGGAGCGGGAGCTGCTCGAAGTCACGGGCCTGGAGCCCAGGACCATCGCCACAACCGCCCTGGAAAATCAGGTCATGGTCTATGAACTCACGCCGCTCGTGGCCAGCCTCGAGGAGGCCTACATGGAACTGACCAAGGACGACGTCGAATACCACTCCCTGCCCGCTGCGGAGGTAAGCAAGTAATGAGCGCAATGACCACTGAATCCACGTCCTCGCCCGAACCTGCGTCCTCCCGCGGGAACCGCAGCGCCCGTAACGGTGGACGGACCCTGCCCGGCCCCACGTTCTTCCGGGTGCTCAACTCGGAAATCATCAAGTTCCGCAGCCTCCTTTCCACGCTGATCCTGCTCGCTTCCACCGCGGTGGTCATGGTCGGATTCGGCGCCCTGTCCGCCTGGGGGACGGGCCAGTTCGCGGATGCGGCCACGCGCGATCCGCAGGGCGCGGCGCGGATGGCATCCCAGGGTGGCGACCTTGCCGTCAGCGTGCCCACCTCGGGCATCGCCTTCGCCCAGCTGATCCTGGGGTCACTCGGCGTGCTCCTGATGAGCTCGGAGTTCACCACCGGCATGGCGCGGTCCACCTTCGCAGCCGTGCCCAAGCGGCTTCCTGCGTTCGCTGCAAAGCTGGTGGTGGTCATGGTTACATCGTTCGTGGTCACGGCGGCATCCACCTGGGTGGCAGGACTGATGGCCGTGCCCATCCTGGACAACTATGGACTCAAGCTGGATCTTGGCAGCTCACAGTCGGTGAAGCTCCTCCTGGTCAACAGCATCTACGTGGCAGCCGTCGCTGCCATCGGCATGGCCCTGGGCACGCTGATCAGGAATTCCGCCGGCGGAATCATGAGCCTGGTGGGCATCTTCTTCGTGGCGCCCATCGCTTTCCAGCTGATCCCCGGTGACTTCTTCAAGGAAGCCCGCAAGTACCTGCCCGGCAACACGATTGATCCGCTGACGGCCGCGCAGCACGTTCCGGACACCCTGGAGGCCTGGCAGGCGGCGCTGGTCCTTGGTGCCTGGGTGGTCATCCCCGTCCTGCTCGCCGCAGTCCTGCTGAAACGGCGGGACGTCTAGGGCGAAACAGGCTCCCACAGCCAGTCCCGGGACCAGTGGTTTCCGGCACATTACAAATATTCCTCAGAGAAAACTTCTCTTGCCTATGGTTGCCTCTGCTTGGAGCCCCGTCCTGTTGTACATATCAAGATCTGTCGGACTGCACAAAGCCTGGTGCGGGACTGTGGACCTAGGGTAAAACGACGATGTGGCGCATCACACGGTCTACCGGTGGTGTGCCCACGCACGTCGAACCACCTCTGCTATTTCCCAACAGGACGGCGCTTCCATGCATGCTGACCAGCAACTCTCCAAGTCCCTGAAACCCAGGCACCTCTCCATGATCGCCATCGCGGGCGTCATTGGCGCAGGGCTCTTCGTCGGCTCGGGGGCCGCAATCCAGCAGGCCGGCCCCGGCATCCTCGTCGCGTATGCGGCCGCGGGGCTGGTGGTCATCCTGGTGATGCGCATGCTGGGGGAGATGGCCGCTGCGAACCCGGAAACGGGCTCCTTCTCCACCTACGCGGACAAGGCGCTGGGCCGCTGGGCAGGCTTCAGCATCGGCTGGCTCTACGCCTGGTTCTGGATCATCGTCCTGGGCATCGAGGCCACCGCCGGCGCGGCCATCATGCACCGGTGGGTTCCGGGCATTGACCAGTGGGTCTGGGCTCTTGCCCTCATGGTGCTGCTGACGCTCACCAACCTGGGCTCGGTGAAGTCCTACGGTGAGTTCGAGTTCTGGTTCGCGTCCATCAAGGTGGCGGCGATCGTCCTCTTCCTGGTCTTCGGCGCCGCCGCCATCCTGGGCCTTATCCCCGGCGTCCCGGCTCCCGGCCTGAGCAACCTGGTCAATAACGGCGGCTTCATGCCCAACGGTCCGGGCGCTGTCCTGGCCGGAATCCTCGTGGTGGTCTTCTCCTTCTTCGGCGCCGAGATCGCCACCATTGCCGCCGGCGAATCCGAAAACCCCGTGGACGCCGTGAAGAAGGCCGTGAAGTCCACCGTTTGGCGGATCCTGGTCTTCTACATCGGTTCCATTGCCGTGGTGGTCACCCTGCTGCCGTGGAACTCGGCCTCCGTGGCCAAGAGCCCCTACGTTGCGGTCATCGAACTGTTCGGCATCCCGGGCGCCGGAACCATCATGGACGTCGTGGTGCTGACCTCCGTGCTGTCCTGCCTGAACTCCGGCCTCTACACGGCCAGCCGCATGCTGTTCTCGCTCTCCACCCGGGGTGACGCGCCGCGCTCATGGATGCGCATTTCCCGGCGTGGGGTTCCCGCCACCGCCGTGCTCGCCTCCACCGTGGTTGGCTTCGTCACGGTGGGCCTGAACTACGTTGCCCCGGACACCGTGTTCCTCTTCCTGGTCAACACCTCCGGTGCCATCGCACTGTTCGTGTGGCTGGTCATCTCCGCCTCGCAGCTGGTCCTCCGCCGGCGCATGGGAGCCGCGGCGAAGGACCTGCAGCTGAAAATGTGGCTTTTCCCGTACCTCACCTGGGCAGCGATTATCAGCATCGTGGCCCTGCTGATCGGCATGGTGATTGTGGAATCCACCCGGGAATCCCTGCTGCTGTCCCTGGCCCTGGCGGCCGTGGTGGTGGCGGTGGGCGTGCTGCGCTACCGGCGCAAGGACCAGGCTGCTGGACAGCCGGCCGGAGCGGAGGCTGCGGCGGCACCTGCAGAGCAGGCGCGGCGCTAGACTCGGGACCATGCCTTTGCCTTCCTCTGCCACAGACCACATCCAGGACCTTGGGGCCTATGTGAGCGCATCGCCGTCGAGCTTCCACGCTGCGCATGAGGGGGGCCGGCGGCTGGAGGAAGCCGGGTTCACGCGCCTGGACGAGCTGCAGCCGTGGGAGGGCGGGCACGGTTCCTTCTTCATCATCCGTGACGGGGCCCTGATCGCGTGGGTGGTGCCCGAGGGTGCGGGACCGGCCACCGGATTCAACATCCTGGGTGCCCATACCGATTCACCGTCATTCAAGCTCAAACCCAAGCCCACTACAGGTGCCCACGGCTGGCTCCAGGCCGGAGTGGAGATCTACGGCGGCCCCCTGCTGAACTCCTGGCTGGACCGCGAGCTGCGGCTCGCGGGCCGGCTGGTGATGCTGGACGGTACGGAGCACCTCACGGCCACCGGGCCGCTGCTCCGCTTCCCGCAGCTGGCCATCCACCTGGACCGCGCCGTGAACGAGGGGCTCACCCTGGATAAACAGCGCCACATGAACCCGGTGTGGGGACTCGGGAATCCCTCAGACTCCGACCTGCTGGGCGTGCTGGCGGCTTCAGTTGCCGGCGAGTCCGTTGATCCGGGGCAGATTGGCGGGTACGACGTCGTCATTGCGGACACGCAGGCACCTGCGGTTTTCGGGGGCAAGGGGGAGTTCTTCGCATCAGGGCGGCTGGACAACCTTTCGGCCACGCATGCCGGGCTGGCAGCGCTGGTTGCCCACGCAGGGTCCGAAGCTGCCGCCGGGCCGATTGCGGTCGTAGCAGCTTTCGACCACGAGGAAATCGGCTCCAACTCCCGCTCCGGTGCGTGCGGACCAATCCTTGAGGACGTGCTGGTGCGCATCTCTGACGGCCTGGGCGCAACGGTGAGCCAGCGGCGGCAGGCCCTGTCGGCGTCGTTCTGCCTCTCTGCCGATGCCGGGCACGCGGTCCACCCCAACTACCCCGAGCGGCACGACCCCGCCAACCACCCCGTGTTGAACGGCGGGCCGCTGCTGAAGATCAATGCCAACCAGCGCTATGCCACCGACGCGTTAGGAGCCGCATTCTGGGCGCGGCTCTGCGGCGAAGCCGGCGTTCCGTACCAGGAATTCGTGTCCAACAACGTGGTGCCCTGCGGTTCCACCATCGGGCCGCTCACCGCCACCCGGCTGGGGATCCGGACGGTGGACGTCGGCGTGCCGCTCCTGTCCATGCACTCAGCCCGCGAGCTGTGCGGGGTGGAGGATCCCCTGCGCCTGGCCGGCGTGACGGAGCTGTTCTTCCGGACAGCGGCCTAGTTTTTTCGCTTTGTGGCCCCACAGGTGCCGTGCGGATACCCACATGCCCGGCCTTATTCGCTAGTTCGTGCCTGGACCCGCCTCTACTGTAAGAGTGCAGACGACTGCAGGGCGGACCCCGCTTTGTTGCAGTTGCGTGGCGGCCAGGGAAAGGCTGGAACTCATGGGGTTGTTCACCGAAGCTCTCTACCTTGGTGTGGGATTCGCTGCCGTCGCGCTGGGGCTGGTCGCTGCCCTCACGCATCCGGGCCGCCGGAACATTCTCGCGTTCCTTCTTGGCATTTCCGCGGGACTCGTTGCAGTCCAGATTTTCAGGGTCCATATCTTCACGCTCCTCGCCGTAGCCTGGGTCTTCCTGCCCGGCCGGGCAAGGAACAGAAGTGCCTTCAAGCTCGTTGCGGCGCTACTGGCCGCCGCATTGCTGCTGGCCTCAACCACGCTTTCCGGCGACCTGGTTAACAGTCCAACACTTGGCCTTCAGCTTCTGGGTCTCGCGGGGTCGGCCGCGCTCGTAGCCCTGACGTCAACCCGTAAGGATGCGACGGCCATGATGTGGGGCCTGCTGGCCGTCTCCACCGTGGGCAGCGGCGTTGGCGTACTGCAGGTCTTCCAGGTCATCCCCATGGATCTCTGGCACCTTCACGTCAGTTCCATCGGCCGCCCCACGGGAATCTACCCTGAACCCGATTGGCTGGGAATGTTCTCGGGTATGGGGGTGCTGCTGAGCTGGCGGCTCCCCATGTCCCGGCCGGCAAAGGTGGGATTCTTTCTGCCGAACATCATCGTCTTTGTCCTGGCCATGGCCCGGGCATCATGGATCGCACTCCTAATCTGTGTGGCTGCCGCAGCAGTAGCATCGATGGTTCACAGGCGTCGGGGACTGACCACTGTCGCAACGGGCCCAAGACGGGGGCGACGCGCCGCCATTGTTGTTGCCTCGGTCGCTGCCGTTGTCGCCCTGTCGGCCGTTCCCCAACTGCAGGAGGAAGTGGCAGCCCGGGCGTCCACGATGCTGGGGACGGTCCAGGAGGACGATATCTCCGGGCAGGCCCGGATCAGGCAAAACGATTCTCTCGTCGAGCTGGCCAGGTCAATCCCCGTCTATGGTCATGGTCTTAGCTCCGCGGGAAGGGTAGGGGTCTGGGGCCAAATCGATACTGTGGGTGAGTCCCAAAACAACGTAGCCAGCAATTGGGTCCTGGGCATGTGGGTCGACGGCGCGCTGTTTGCGGTGCCCCTGATGGTCTGCCTCATAGGTCTTGCGCTGGTATGGGTGCGCAGCATCCCCGGCCAACTCCTGCTCTTCACGCTCGTGTGCAGCTTGTTTTCCAACGCCATCTTCTTCCCCGTGACGTGGCTCCTTGTCGGGCTGGCGATCATCGCTGCCCAATCCAACAAGGAGGCCTTACCGCGTCCCCGCCACCGCTTGGACGGCATGTTGAGCGACAAGGAGTAAGAGCCCTGGGGGCAGCGGGGGACAGGGGCTAAGTCAGCGGATTCCGAGGGGCCGCCAGGAGGGCCCAATCGTCCGCAGCCTGGCGATGGAAGGATTCGGCAGCCCAGTAGGCTTCTGCCCGTCCGTTGGTGGCAGCGAAATCAATGGCGCCGAGCCAGGCGTCGACGTCCCCGGCGGCGCCGTACTGTTCGCCGACCAATAGCCCTGACTGCGGCCCAAACAAATCCCCCAGGCTCGTTTCGGAACGTCCTACGACCGGAACGGCCTGCTCAAGCGCCCGGATGGCGATCCCGCTCTGGAAGAACCGTTTGTAGGGTATGAGTATGACCGTGCTGCCCGCAATCAGATGGTCCAGCTCGTCTTCCGGGACGAAACGCGCATCCACCCGCCACCCCTTGACTGTCGGCCATCCACGGCCAATGATTTCGCAGTCGTAGCGGGATCCAAGGCGCACGGCCAGAGACTCCAAAAGGTCGAGATCCCGGTCCGGCTTGTATTGCCCCAGGACGCGTATCCGGGGACGGCGGTCAGGGTCATGTTTGACGGTTTCGGTGGGGGGCCGCTCCGATGGATATGGAAGTACTGGGTGGCGCACTACGGTCAATCCGTCCGCGAATCCCCTTCCACACATGGCTTCGGCAGCCTCCTCGCTGTGCACCAGAGCTTCAGGTAGGCCTTTCACCTTCCCCACGAAGGCGGAAACCGCCCTGCCGCTTCCGGTTGACCTGACCAGCGGGGTGGGGTCGTGATAGACCACCCATGAGGAACTCCCGCACAGCACCTTGACGAGGAGAAGGTCCCAAAACCCCAGAACGGGCCAGGTGACCAGGATTCTGGGCGGAACGCTGCGACGGCGTTTGTGCCAACCCACCCACCCCAGCAGTTCCACGTATTCCAGAAGCCAGGCGAGGCGATGCTTGCCGGAGACCGAGGGTTCGTCCAAGGACTTCACCTGCACTGGAATTCCTGCGTCCACCAAGTGTTGATGCAATGCTTTGGTGTAGTGCCTTAGGGCCCCTCCCAAAGGGTTCACGATGATGACGCCCACCGGTTGCTTGGCCCGGGCGGCGCTAGCCAGTACCCGGCCGGATTGTAGCCCGGCCAGCAGGGGACGGAACGTGCCCATGTGCTGTTGTTTGATGAGGTCTCGGCCCACAGACCGTGCCAAAAGATATGGTGCGGATACCAGGGCCTGAAATCGTGACCCGTTCTTCGCATGGAAAATCTGGATGTTGCGCGTCAGGTAGAACGGTGGGACCCCGTTTGATTGCTGCCAGGCGAAGGCCCGAGGGTTCACCTTCACCTTCCAGCCATGGCGCTGGAGGGTTTGGTGGTGGTCCGCTTCCTCCATGTAGAGGAAATAGCTTTCATCAATGGGGTACTGGGCCAGTATGCCGCGCCGGAACATCAGGAGGGCGCCATCAAGCCACGACACGGGTTGCGGAAGATCGACGGCCAGGCATGACCGTGCCTGTAAGTGCCCACGGTGGCGGGGCAGTCCCAAGACCCTGGTGAAATGTCCCCCCCGCGACCAAATAGTCTTCCCTTCATCGCCCGTGACCAGGACCGGCCCAACCACGGCTGTCCCGGGATCCTCGGCGAGGGCGGCACGAAGGAGCCCGAGGCAGTCCGCCTCGGGCTTCGACTCATGGGTGGCGACCAGAAGGTATTGCCATTTGTGCGTGTTTTCCTCATGCCAAGAGGCTCCGCGGTTTACTGCCGCACCGTAACCGGCGTTCGCGCAGTAGATGGCGTGTGCGCCCGGAGGCAGGAGTCTGTCCACTTCGGCACGTCGGCCGGGTTCCTCACTGTTGTCGACCACGAGGAGGCGGTCCGGGGCCACACCACCGGAGACCAACGCGGCGAGGGTCGCTCCCAACGTTTGGTAGCTGCGGTGGTGGACCACCAGGGCAGCCAGGTCCGGAATGATCACTGGGCATGCACGACAGGGAGCAGGCGTGCCATTTTTCGGGCCGGACCAGTCGCCGCCATAAGCGCCTGTTCGTACTGCCCGCAGACGTCGTTCCAGTTGTAGTGGGAAGCGGCCCGCTCCTTGTTGGCCTGTCTCGCCTTCGAACGGAGGTCGTGGTCCGAAAGCATGCGGCAAAGCGCCCTTCCGATAGCGAGTGGTTCCGGATCCACGAGGTGCTCGGGGGTATCAAGTACTTCGCTGTTGTATGCGGTACGCCGCGCCACCACCGGTGCTCCACAAGCCATGGCCTGGACCAAGGCAGGATTTGTCCCTCCGACGCTGTGCCCGTGGAAGTAGACCCCCGCGTGCTGCCACAGCGACAGCAGCTTGTTGTCGTCGCTGAGGTGCCCGAGCCATGTGACATTCGGATGTCGGGCGCTCAGGGCTTTCACGTCTTCGTCGAGGGAACCTCTATATCCGCTGGACCCTACAATGACAACTGGGTGCTCGCGCGCTATGTCCTCTACTGCCTCAAAGAACTCCGCCACCGTGTTTTCGGGGACGAACCGGGCCACCATAAGTACGTACGAGTCGTGATCGAGACCCGGGACAACTTCCAAGGGAACCGAAAGTTCACCCCCGTACGGAATGAAGAGGGAGTCCCGGCCAAAGTCCACTTTCCAGCGCCGCTGTATTTCGACGGAATCGCTGACCAAAATGGTCCCAAAACGGGCGGTAAGACGGGCTCCAAGCTTGAAGACGAGTTTTGCGAACCCGTTCCACTTGGCACGTTCCCATTCGATTCCGTCAACATTTACTACGGTTGGTATTCCACGGAGTCTCAGCAGCGGCAGCCAGAAGCCGTTCGCCACGTTCATCACCAGCGCGACGTCTGGTTTCTCCCGGAGGCAGTGGAGAACCGAGGTGAGACCGAATGACAGGGTGCTTAGTGACTTGCTTTCCAAACCCGGAGTTGTGGTGGTCCGGACACGGGGGTCGCGCGCGGCATCATCATCTTTGGTGGAACCGGGCCGGCAGTACACGTTGACATCCCAGCCCTTGTCGGTGAGGAAGGGGGCGATCTTCCTGACGGCAGTTTCAAATCCGCCGTAATAGCTTGGATAACCGCGCGTGCCGACGACTGCCACTGTTTTGGGCATCTTTTTCTCCTGTATCCCGTTTGAGCTACTGCAGAATTCCCGGTTGGGGCGCTACGAAGTTTCCCGGCTGTCGGCGGCGGTATGAAGTTCAGCGATGTCCGCTTTTCCGGGGGGTGTAGCGTCCGGGGCAGCAAGGTAGGAGCCGTAGTAGGCGTAGGAATCCACACCCTTTGTGGGAACACAGTTGAATATCACCCCGAGGACAGTGGCATTGACCGTATGAAGTGTCTTGAGCGACCGTTCAAGTTCATCCCGCGTGGTTTGACCGGCCCTGGCCACCACAATGACCCCGTCGGCGGCCCGTGACAGGACGGCGGCGTCTGTGACGGGCAGCAGAGGGGGAGCGTCAATGAGAACCGTGGCCCCGGCCGAAAGGGTGGTCAGCAATTGTTTCATGGCGTTTGTGCCGAGCAGTTCGCTTGGGTTAGGCGGGGTGGGTCCTGAACCCAGGATGGAGAGGTTCGACAGGACGGTCGGGGCCTGGATAACGTCGACCAGTTTGGCCTGGCCGCTAAGGACATTGGTCACCCCGACCCCTGGGACGAGGTTGAACGCTCCGGCGATGCGTGGACGGCGGAGGTCCCCATCGACGATGACGACGGGCTCACCGGTCGCGGCCATCGTTACGGCCAGATTCCCGGCGACGGTCGACTTGCCTTCGGATGTCATGGGACTTGTCACCAGGATAATGCGCGGACGATGATCAACGTCTAGGAATCTCAGGTTGGTCCTGAGCGCCCGAAGAGCCTCTATGAAGGCACGGTTCTGTACTTCTGTTTTCTGGAGTTCGTGGCGCTCCGTGCCAAGTATCTTGAAGGTACCGCTGATGTCCGGGTCATAGGGGAGAGTGCCGATCACGGGAACTTCGAAGAGCCGTTCTATCTGGCTGGAGCTCCGCAGCCGACGATCAAGATGATGGCGGAGAAGCGCTGCGGCGTAGGCCAGGAGGAGGCCACCAACCGCACCGAAGAGGAGCGCGAGTTGGATGTTTGGGGAGATTGGTGCGGCTGGACGGACCGCTTTATCGAGCGGAACCAGGCCAACGGGGAGATTTGGGGAGGCCGGCTGGCCGGCGGTCACGGAACTTTCAAGTAGTTGGACTTGCTTGGCCAGCTCGTTTACCCACGCATCGGCCACCCGTTGAGCGCGTAGCGGATCCGGCGAGGTGGCAGTGATGCGAATCTCAGCCGTCTCGACCGGGACTTTTACCGAGATCGTAGAGAGCAGGGCGTCAGCAGTGGTATCCATCCCCACTGATGCAATGACTTGATCTGCTATCAGGCGGGATTCGGCAATCGACTCGTAATTCTTGATTTTGGACTTTGCCAGCGCATCGCCCGTCAGGAGCGTGTTCACATTCTCTGAACCCACTGTGAGGACAAGGGCGCTGGACTCCGCCGCATAGATTCGTGGCTGGAGGGCCCCCCAGAGTGTGACTATCGCCGTGACCACAATCGTCGCCACGGCGATGGACCGCCAGTAGAGCCTTGCCACCCGGATGTACTCGCGCACCCCCATCCCCGTAACGGAGTCACCGCTGTTGACTTCGTACTTGCCTGTCACGATGTCGTCCCTTTCCTTTATCGTGCGCCTGCAGGGGGTGAACCCATGGGCTTGGGAGCAAAACTAGCGCGGTGCTGCTTGCCGCAGGGACGAACCGTTGACGCTTTGTGGACTCACCCCGATAACGGTGTGGAAACTGCGGGCCCCCGCGCCGCGTTTCCCCCAACCGGCGTCAGCCTGTCAGGAGAACTTCGTCTTCCACCGGGCGGCGGGCTTGAGGAGGGCATGATGCGTGAGGACTGCCAAGACGGCGCTTGCCGGTATGGCATACCAACCTACGTTGATCAGCTGATTTGTCCCGATGGCGAGCATGAAGAGGATTGCCACCGGGTAGTGCCAGATGTACAACTCGTAACTAATCTTTCCTATGTAGACGACAGGTGGCACTGAGAGGACCGACTTCAAGGCAAAGCGGCTGCGGGTGCCCGCCACTATGGACGCAATGATTGCAACCGTCCCGGCCGCAGCCGCCACATAGGCCAACGAGCTGAAAGCGGGCCAGACCCCAGCTACGACCACTCCCACGCTCAGTACCAGAACCCCCACATAACCCCACGATGGGGCGACGCGTACGTCCCTATGCTGCGATAACCACAGAGCGAAACTGCAGCCGAGAAACAAGCCTCCGGCACGAAGGAAATAGCTCGCATCTTGTCCGGTCGAGGCCAGCCATACCTGCGCGCCGTCCAGGATGATCCCAAGGGCCAGCGACATGATCCACTTCGCGGGGACGCGACGCGAAAAGAGGACGATCAATGTGAAGGGCCAGACCAGGTAAAAGATTTCCTCAATTCCGAGACTCCAGGTTTGAAGCCAGGTGAGTCCCGACTTACCGAAGAATTGGCCTGCCACTGGTGTCAGATATGTGGCCGCCAAGGCGACCTCAAAGAGATGCTTGCTCCCCCGTATAAGTAGGCCGAAGGGAAGGATGGCCACTATGGCGATCAGCAGGGCAGGGTACAAGCGAATAGCCCTGCGCCAATAAAAGAGACCCAGCCGGATGCGGTGATGACGGTTCAGTTCCGCCAGCAGGATTGTCGTAATGAGGAACCCGGACAAGGCAAAGAAGATATCGACACCTAGAAATCCCGCGAATGGCAGGGGCTGGAGTCCGTGGTGCACCAGGACAAGCAAAATGGCGACAGCGCGCAGGCCATCAAGGGCAGGAAAATACTGCAGCCCCTGCGGAATAAGCATTGATTTCGACGGCTTGATGGAACTTGTCACCGGTGCTTCGACAATAAGGGCAGTCGAAAACCGCGAAAAGACTGTGGGCATCCGCATCCGTACTCTCCTCTGACACGTTCGATTCTTGTGATACCGGCACTGGGGAGGCTAGCCAGAGCGCAAGGGGCTGAACTCGCGACCGGTCAGCGCCTCGGCAAAGCTGGCCTGGGTTTCGGCCCATGTGTGTTCGCGATGCGAGGCAGCCCTTGCTGAGCGTTCGGCCGTATCGGCGGCAGCGACAACGTCACTTAGGGTGCTGGCTAAAACGGTGGGGCTGGGTGCAGCCCAAACGGCCTCCGGGTTGGTCAGGACCGATCGGGAAGACCGGTCATCGTTGAGGACCGGGACGTTGCCCGCGGCCAGCATTTCCGCTGCGACCAGAGTGATGTTAGTGAAGCTAAGGGCGAGTCCGGAAATGGTTCGGTTATAGAGCTCATTGAGCTCTCGGGGAGAAACCCTTCCATGCTGCTGTACTGGAACACCCCATCCAGTCACGCGTGCTCCATAAATGTGGATCTCCTGTCTGGGGTGCATCCGATGGAATTCCTGTAGTGCCAGGCGACCCAAATCGTAACCTCTGCGTTCAGCCTCGGGTTTGGCAAAGAATACGACTCCGGAGCGGCCGCTCGTGTTCGTCAGCCGATACGTACTTACGTCACTGCCAAAGGGCAGGATTTTTGCCTGGACGCCGACCTCCCGTTTCAGCACGTCTGCAACCATCGGCCCAAGAGCTAGTAGCTTGAAGCCGAAGCGGTAGCTGTCCTCAGCGAGTGCGTAAAGTGACCCGCGAGGGTGAAAGTACGGCTCGTAGTCCTGGATGAAGTAGTAGGGTGCAAGGCCCCCGAGGCGGGGCATGCGGGCTGCGAGAACGTGAGCAGTTTCCCATGAACTGGCCACGCAGGCATCAAAACCATCGAAACTTGCGGGGACAGGCTGGATATCAGCCGTTACACCAGGCCAGCATTTCCTGATGACCGACCGGTGCCGGTCCATCGCTCCATCGCTCCGGTTGTAAATCAAAATCGTGCAGCGGTGGCCCCGCTCTTCCATCCCCTGGACCATCCGGAAAAGAGTCGTATGACCGCCCGCGCCCGGGATGGGCGGCGTAATGAGCCAGCCAATGTTCAGTGGCCCCTCGCGGGTCCCGGGCTCTCCCAAGCTGATATCGACGGAACTGGACACGTCTTCCGAATTCAGCGGGAAGTTAAGGGACTGCAGACCCATACGAGCATCCAGTTCACCGTAAAGGCGGCGGACTACTCGGCGCGAGGTATCTGCGATTCCGCAAGCTACCGTTCTTGCAATAACCTCACCCAAACTCACCCGCGTCACTTCGACCCCCCCGCCAGTGCGTCTTTTAACGCCGTCGCCACACGCCGCTGTTGTTCCGGTGTGATGTGCGGATAGATGGGGATGGACAGAATCTGCCGGGCGGCCAATTCGGCGACTGGGAAGCTCGCGCAGGGCAGGCCCAGTCTTTTCCAGGCGTTCGTTCGATGGATGGGTACCGGGTAATGCACTGCGGTAGAGATGCCGGCCTGCTCGAGGCGGTCTGCAATGACGTCACGATTGGCTAGGCGGACGACGAATAGATGCCAGACGTCGGAATTTCCTGGAGATGACCACGGCAGTTTCAGTTGGTCGATATCAGCCAGGAGGTGGTGGTAGTTGGTGGCTGCTTCTCGGCGTAGTTCGTTCCACCCCGCCAGACGTCGCAATTTGCACGAAAGAACGGCGGCCTGGATGGTGTCCAGGCGGGAATTACGGCCCATGATCTCGTGCTGATATTTGTGTTCGCTGCCGTGAGCACCAAGCAGCCGTACATGTCGGGCCGCTGCGTCATCGTCCGTGGTGACCGCTCCAGCGTCTCCGGCTGCTCCTAAATTCTTGCCCGGATAGAAGCTCGTGGCCGCGAGGTGCCCGAGCGTCCCTGCGGCCCTGTTGAACCTGGTGGCGCCCTGAGCCTGCGCCGCGTCTTCGATGATGACGGCCCCGAACTCTTCGGCGATGGGCACCAAGCGTTCCACGGGGGCAACTTGTCCGAAGAGATGCACCGGGATGATGGCGGCCGTCCGGCTCGTTACTGACTTCCGCACCGACTCGGGATCCAGCAGCAGATGCTCCTGATCTACATCGGCCAGGACTGGCCGCGCACCGATTCTGAGGACCGCCTCGACGGTAGCGATAAAAGTGTTGGCCGGGACGATTACTTCCTGGCCAGGTCCTACACCCGCCGCGCTTAGCGCCATTTCCAATGCGTCCGTGCCATTGCCCGAGCCGATGCAGTGACGAGCGCCGAGAAACTCGGCGTACTGCTGCTCGAACAGCTCCACCTCTTTGCCGCCTATGAACGCAGCCCGCGTCAGAATATCCAACAGTTGGGGTTCGAGTTCCTCCCGGATCTCCTCCTGCTGTGCTGTGATGTCAACCAAAGGCACACGGAGTTGTTGTTTTGGCTCGTTCAATTCGGGCTCCTGGTGGTTGTCTGGACGGCGATTGTTGTCGTCGGAGGTGGGGCGGCCTCCACCTCGGGCCTCTCGCCCTGATCCGGCCCGGTGTCGCTCAACAGTCTCAGGCGTGAGTACGTCCGCCTAGCGGCCCGCAGTGTCAGTGCCAGGTAGAGCACAATGCCGGCGAGGCAACCACAGGCAAGCGCGAGGAACGGCGGGGTGACCCAATTTGAGGCGAGCCAGCTGATGGTTCCGGCTCCGGCAGCCGCACCAAGCGGGACAAAGGATGGCGCAAGCATTCGTTTAACGGATGTTTTGATAACTCTCCCGACCAGGAAGAAGTAGACCGGGAGGACTGCCAGCCAGATCACAACAGCGTGGGCCATTCCTGCACCGCCTACCCCCGAAGAGGAAACACCCGTTAAGAGGGCTGGGATGAGGCAGGTCAACCAAAGCATCTGCACCCAGAACAGGCCTGCTGTCCGGCCGCCGCCGACGCACAGGTCCGCCAGGATTTCCGATACGATCCTGCCCGCTCCAAAGATTCCCAAGCCGATCATGGCGGCTGCAGCGCCCTGCCAGGTGGGGCCGTATAGCACCTGAACGATCGGACCTGCCAGTGCTACCAACAACGCGGAGATCGGCATAGCCAGGAATGCGGCCAACGCCAAGACATCGGGTGCAGCCTGGTCCAGGAGACCTGCCTTATGGAGCCGGCCGAATGTAGGCACCGCGACCGTGCGGATAATGGCGGTAATCAAACTGCTGGGCAAGTTCGCCAGGCTGAAGGCGAGAAGGTAAACGCCCAGCTCCGCGGGTCCGAGCTGCCGGCCGACGATGACGTAGTCAAGGTTAAGCGTGGCGAAAACCACGAGGTTGGCCAAAGCCAGTGGTAACCCAAGACGCAGGACGTAGGCTGCCGCTGCCCGGTCAAAACCGGGACGAAAGCGGGTGGGAGTAATTATCCAATACCCAATTGTCGAAAGAACCTGTCCGGCCACCCGGGACCAGACGAGCGCGTAGGCTCCCATGCCGTCCTGTGCCATCGGAATCGCCGCTGCAAGGGTGAGTGCCGCTCCAGCTACTTCGATAAACGCCCGAGGCCGCTGAAGGTAGTTTCGCCATACCATGGCCGCCGGCACTCCCGAACACCCAGACAGAAGGATGGTGATCGCCAGGATTTGAATAACTCCTACCGCTCCAGGATCCCCCATCAGGTTGGCCAGGGTTGGCGCAAGGATGACCACGCCGCCCGTAATCACCGCACTCGTCACCAAGCCCAGAGTCAGAATCGTCGGCGCGATTTCGTGCGGGTCCCTGTCACCACGGGCCAACGCTGCGGTAGCACCGAGTTCCGTCACGTTGACTGCGATGGCTTGAATCACCTGGGCTACTGCCAGCGCACCGAAATGCTCCGGAGCCAGGATCCGGGCCAGGACGAGCATCGTAACGAACTGCAGAGCCCTCCCGGATGCGACACCTATGGCTCCCCAGGCGAGGCCTCCTTTGAGTCCTGCCTTAACTGTTTCGACCGGGCCCGCGTCGGCTGGTCCGGAACTCATGAAATCCCCACTTTGCGCCACGCTACCCAACGCGCACGATTCAGCTGGTGCCTGTAGCTTTCCGTGAAGCTCTGGAATCCGGTCGGTGCCGCTCCAGTCTGGGCACGTCGGATCCTGGAGCGGACACTTCGGCCGCGTAATGTGCTGGCAGCAACCGGATGGGCTGCGGTCGCGACGGTAAGAAACTCGAGGGAAGCCTGAGCAGGTCCGCCACTGTCCAGGTTCCGCTCCGCCAGCAGGAGCGCTTCCCGGCAAATCCCCCTCCTAGCGAGTTCAAGGAGGTGAGCACCATTGGGCAGACGATGCTCAACTTCAGGTGTTGCCAGCACCAGGAAGGCAGCAAGCCTATGCTCCAAGTCCAACTGCAGAGTGTTGTAAGTGGTGACATGCATGTTGCTGTCATGGACCCTGTAATAGGCTTGGGAGGGTCCGTTTATTCGTCCGATATCCCAACGTGCAGCCGCGCGGATCCAGTATTCAAGGTCCGCTGAATGTGGAAGTTCCTTGTTGTATGCACCCACTTGCCGCATGGCAGTCGTGCGCATCACCACCTCTGGCGAAAAGATGAAGTTCCTCCCACGGAGGCAGGCCCACCACAGCCACTCCTTACCTGGCCAGATAATCCAGCTGCTTCTGTGCGCGCCATCCGCATCCCAGGTAGCCTTGGGTTCTCCACGGAATTCCGACGGCAAACCGTAGACCAGGCCCACGCGGGGGTGGGTCATCATCAGGTCCGTTGCCCTGGACAGGGCCCCTGGTGCCACGATGTCATCCGCTGACACCAGTGTCACAAATTCTGTTTCCACCCTCGCGAGGCCATCGTTGTAGCTTGCAATGTGCCCCATGTTTTTCTCATGGGCCACAACATTGATCCTGGGATCGCCCTCGGCGAGGGCGTTGGCTATCTTGACCGAACCATCCGGTGAGGCGTCGTCAACAATGATGATCTTCGCCTCAACCCGCTTCTGCATCAGTACGCTATGAACAACTTGGGGGAGGTACTTTCCGTAGTTGTAGCAAGGAATGACAGCGGTGACAGTTGCAAAATCTTTGGCCTCCCGAGGCCATGAGACCCTCATGACATCCCGCCAATCCGGAAGCTGTCCCTGTCAATCTCGTGCGCTGGCACGCCCACCCAGGTCTGGCCGTCGGGGACGTTGCTCAGTACCGCCGCGCCCATCCCCACTGTGGCGTAGGCGCCCACGGAAGTCCGCTCGCGCACGCTGGAGTTCATGCCCAGGTACGCTGCCCGGCCAATCCGGACTCCGCCGCCCAGTGAAACTCCCGCAGCGAACGTCGCGAAGTCCGCCACGTCGTCGTCGTGCGTGAAGGTAACAGAAGGCATGGCAACGACATGTGATCCCAGCGTGACGGCGGCGGTGAGCGTGACGTTCCGCAACAGGATGCTGCCTCTTCCCACGTGACAGCCATCGGGGTATTGGACTGAAGGGTCCACCGCCGTGGCGTACCTGTCCTCGGTGAGGCCTTGCGCAGTCAGGCGTTCCACCACCGCTTCCCGCACCTTCCCGGAACCGATGCATACCAGCACAAACGCGTGCGTGTACCTGGCGGCGTCATCGATAATCCCGAGGACCGGGGCCCCGTCCACGCTTACGCCGGTCATTTCGACGTCGTCGTCAAGCAGGCCGACGACGTCGTACTCACCACTGCTGCGTACCATCGCCAGGACTTCGCGCGCCAGGCCGCTGGCAGCTATCAGGATTAGCTCACCCATTTGTTTGCATCCCTGCAGCCGCACCACGGATGGTGCTGATGATCCTGCTCACCCCTTCATCGTCCAGTTCGTGGTAGACGGGAAGGATCAAGGTCCTGTCGTTTAGCCGTTCTGTCTGCTGAAGCAGGGAATCGCCTGCATCGCGCCAGCGGTAGGCAGGCTGACGGTGGGCCGCCATAATGCCGCGTCGGGCCGAGATCCCGGCTTCTGCCAACTGTTCCATTAGCCCGTCCCGCGTGGTTCCAAAGCTGGGAAGGACCTCCACCCAGAACGACTGGAAGTTGGTGGTGCCGTAGGGCGGGTCTGACACCATCCGCAGGCCCGGCACTCTGGAGAGGCCGGCAACATACCGTGCGGCGATGTCCCGCCGCCGTTCCAACACCTCCGGCAACCGGCCCAGCTGGATGATTCCGACGGCGGCCTGAAGGTCCGTCATCCGGTAGTTGAACCCCACCTCGAGATAGGCCTCAGGGGCGGCCAATAGTGATCCGTGCCGGTCCGCGGCTGACACGCTCATGGAATGCTCACGCAATGTCCTGGCCCTGGCTGCCCAGTCGGCCCGATTGCTGGTGAGCATCCCGCCTTCACCAGTGGTGAGGATTTTGCGCGGATGGAAAGACCACACGGCGACATCCGCCCCGACACCCACGGGCCTGCCCTTGTACGTTGATCCCACAGCACACGCGGCATCCTCGATCACGGTGATTTCGTGCCGGTCGCACAGCTCGCGGATGGGGTCCAGATCCAGCGGCACGCCGCCCTGGTCCACCACGATCACCGCACGGGTGTCAAGAGTGAGCGCGGCAAAAATGGTTTCAGCGGTCACGTTCCCGGTGGTAGGGTCCACGTCGCAGAACACCGGCCGGGCACCGACGTACGTCACCGCGTTGGCAGTGGCGATGAAGGACAGGGACGGCACCACAACGTCGTCCCCCGGTCCAATCCCTGCCACCACCAGGGCCAGGTGCAGGGCAGTGGTGCAACTGGAGGTGGCCACGGCGTGGCGGACGCCCTGGTACTCGGCAAAGCGGGACTCAAACTCCTTGACCCTGGGCCCCTGTGCCACCCATCCAGATGCCACCACTTCGGCCAATGCCCGGGCTTCCTCGTCACCGAGCCATGGCTTCATCACATTGATCCGGGCGAGGACTGGTTCAACAGTCATTAGGCACCAACCTTTCGCGCAGCGGCAATCTCATCCCGCAGCGGCGTCCACCAACTGACGAGTTGCCGGAGTCCTTCTTCGAGTTCCACCTCTGCTTTAAAGCCGAGGTCCCGGGCGGCCGCTGAGGTATCGGCCAGCCGGCGGACAACGCTGTTCACGGGCCGCGCGGGCCCATGTTCTACCTCAAGGCCGGAGTCCATCACCCGCAGCAGTGCCTCAGCCATTTCCAGCAGGTTCGTTTCAGTGCCGCTGGCCACGTTGTAGATTCCCGCGGCGATGTCACTGCCGGCCGCCAGCACGTTGGCGCGGGCCACGTCGGCGGTGTGGACGAAGTCCATGGTCTGGAGGCCGTCACCGAAGATCAGCGGTGGTTGCCCGTCCATGATCCGCTCCATCCACCGGACCAGGACTTCGGTATATAGGCCATGCACGTCCATCCGGGGCCCGTAGACGTTGAAGTAGCGCAGAACCACGTAGTCAAGGCCGGTCATGGCGCGGAAGCTCCGGGCCATGCCTTCGTTGAAGGACTTGGCGGCGCCGTAGAAGGTGTCGTTGTTGGCGTGGTGATGCCGTTCGGTGGTGGGAAATTCCTCGGCCATCCCATAGACGGAGGCGCTGGACGCGGCCACCAGCTTGGTCACCTTGTGTTCTGCGGCGGCCTCCAGGACGTTGAACGTTCCGTCTACCAGCACCTCCAGGGCCAGCCGGGGCTCCTCCGCGCATTGGGTGATGCGGATGGCGGCCTGGTGGAATACCAGATCCTTTTCCGTGGTGAGGTCGTGCACCAGGTCCCGGTCCTGGATGCTCCCCTGCACCAGTTCAACCCGTCCCGAGGCAAGGGCGCTGGCGAGGTTGTCCAGCCGACCACGGACCAGGTTGTCCAGCACATCGATCCGGCTTACGCCGGCGGCCAACAGCACGTCCACGAGGGTGGACCCGATGGTGCCGGCTCCGCCGGTGACCAGGACGTTGGCTCCCTCCAGCCGACTCACAGCGCACCTTCCAACGCGGCACCGGTTCCAGCCATGGCGGAACCAATCACTGGGGCAGGCTGCCCGTCGCGGGCCAGGCTGCGGGTAACGGCTTCGAGGACGGACAACACCCGAAGTCCGGATGCGCCCCCGGTCCGGGCCTCCTGGCCACTGCGGATGCAAGCTGCCAGTTCCTGCACCACCTCGCCGAGGGCTTCACGCTCCGGCAGGGCGGGGGACCAGGTATCACCCAGGCGGTAGGAAACAGCCGTGGACGCTTTCTCGCCAGTTGATTTAGGTTGCCCGTCCAAGCTCACGCCGCGGTCATAGACGCTGAGCCGCTGCTGGGGATTAAGGTCGTCCCAGACCAGCGTCCGCAGGGATCCGCCGATCACCATTTGGCGGATCTTGGTGGGGCTCAACCAGTTCACATGCACATGCGCGGTGGCATCATTGGGCAGCCGGAAGTTCAGGTGTCCCACGCAGTCCCGTCCGGTTCCGAGCGGGTCCGCGCCGAACGCGGACACTTCGGCAGGGTTGAGGCCTCCCGGAAGGACGAAGTCAAGGATGGCGAGATCATGCGGGGCCAGGTCCCAAAAGACGTCCACGTCTGGCTGCACCAGTCCCAGATTGATCCGGGTGGAATCAACGAACAGGATTTCGCCGAGCGATCCGGACTGCACAAGCTCCTGCATTTTGAGGACCGCCGGTGTGTAGCAGTAGGTGTGGTCCGCCATCAGGACCAGCCCGTTTGCCTGGGCTTCGGACACCATCTCCAGCCCATGTTCCCTGCTGTCTGCCAACGGCTTTTCCACCAGGACGTGCTTTCCGGCGCGTAACGCCGTCATGACCGTTCCATGGTGGGTGCGCGCCGGCGTCGCGATTGCAACCGCGTCCACCTCAAACGTGTCCAGTAACTCATCAAGGGATTCGACGCAGGCGATGTCCCCGATGGTGGCGGCCAGTTTGCGCGCCCGTTCGATGTCCAGGTCGCAGATAGCCACCAGATCCCAGTCCGGGCTGGCCTGGAGGTTGCGCGCCAGGTTTGGTCCCCAGTAGCCGGCACCGACGACGGCGATCCGGAGTTTTGGCGCAGGCTGCGGATGGGTGCCGGCGTGGAATGAATTGTTGAATGCTCTCATGTCACTTCTTCCCTGTAGGTCTCGTGTCAGTAGGCGCCGGACGGCTGGACTATTGCCCGGAGCGTCCGCCAAAGAATCAGCAGGTCCCCTGCGAGGGACCAGTTTTCTACGTAGTAAAGGTCCAACCGGACTGCTTCCTCCCAGGGGAGGTCTGAACGGCCGTTGATCTGCCAGAGCCCGGTGATGCCCGGCTTAATCAGGAGCCGGCGGTGGATATGGCGTTCATAAGCGCTGACCTCACGGTCCAGCGGCGGCCGGGGCCCCACCATGCTCATGTCACCCAGCACCACGTTCCAGAGTTGGGGGAGCTCGTCCAGAGAGTATTTGCGCATCCAGCGTCCGCAGTGCGTGACCCTCGGGTCATCCTTCATCTTGAAGAGCACCCCGGCCCCCTGGTTCTGCGGGTTGAGGGCAGCCAGCCGCGCCTCGGCGTCGGCCACCATGGAACGGAACTTGAACATCCCAAAGGCGTGGCCATCCTTGCCAATCCGGTTCTGCCGGAAAAGCACTGGACCGGGGCTGTCCAGCCGTACGATGACAGCTAGCAACAGGAGCACGGGTGCAAGCAGCAGGAGGGCAGTCAGTGCGGCCGCAACATCCATGACCCGCTTCAAGGCGTGCTTCGCTCCGCTGTATTGCGGGATATCCACGTGCATGAGGGGCAGGCCATCTACCGGCCGCCAGTGGATGCGGGGACCTGCAACGTTGGTGAGGGTTGCCGCGAGAATCAGTTCGGTCGATGACTCCTCAAGTTGCCAGCCCAGCTCGCGGATGAACCTGCTCCCGCCTGGGAGAGGGCCGGCGATGATTACCGAGTCGGCCTCAACCAGGCGGACGGTACGGGCAATGGCATCGGTGGAGGAGAGTACGGGCACCGTGCGCTCGTCCACCCGCAGGCCGGCTCCGCGCCTTGCCCCGGGAAGGCAGGCCCCAAGAATCTCATACACGGATCCTGACTTCCGGACCTGCTGCACCACGTAACGGACATCCTCCGGCTCGCCCACCACCACGGTGCGCGAGAGGTGGTGGCCTTTCGCCTTTTCAACGGTGAGCCGGTGGCGGAACGCTCGACGGTTTGCCGTCAAGGCCACCAAGCCAAGCGGGAGGGAAACCGTTACAAAAGCGCTGGCACCGTGGACGGAGAAGACCACAGCGGCGAGGGCCAGGAGGCCGAAGATGCGCAGCGTGGCCGATGCCACCCGCTTGTACTCGTCGGCACCGATGCCCAGGACCTTCGGGTCCCTGGTGTGGTAAAGCTCCAAGGCGGCCAGCCAGGCGAGTGTCAGGACGGCTGCCGCAACTGCGGCTCCGCCGTCCCTAGGACCCTCGGGCGAAAACCCAGCCTCCGAAAGAAGGAAACCGGTGTATGCCGCACCCGTCACCATGGCGGCGTCCGCGCACCGGAGTAAGTGGATGTGCCTGACGATCCAGGCTGCCGTCGACTTCGGGGTCCGTACTGTGGCTGCGGGGCTGGTCCCGGCCGCTGGCGGCAGGGGAAACCGGGTTCCGAAGGTGTATGCTGCTGGCAGCCGCTGTGTTGCCGCCGGCTGTGCAGCAGTGGGAGCAACCGGCCAGCCGAGCGCAGCAGGCCGAGTCTTGGCTACTGGTATTTCTGCCATGGTGCCCCTTCCCGGCGTAATCGCACGTCCTCTGGCCGTGAAGTAAAACTAGTCTCCGAATGGCGGACTTAGACGGGGATTGGTGGGACCCTGTGGGTTCCGGGAACGAAGGCTGTGGAAACTGCGGTCACCGCAATTGCAGGAAACTCGGCTAGAGAACGGGCATGACGTACGGCTCGGCCGTTGCGATTAACCCGCCCGCGGCGGCGAGGGCAGTCAGTTGCGCACGGGACTCAACGCCGAGCTTGCGGTAGATGGCCGTGAGCCGCACTTCGACCGTACGCACAGAAACATACAAAGAGGCCGCTATTTCCTTGTTGCGCATACCCCTCGCCACCATCTTCGCCAGGGAACGCTCCTGGTCGGTGAGCAACAGCATCGCCGGATTTCCATTCGGGGGAACAGGCTCCAAGCGGTCGTCCAACAGGAGGCTATCAACGTGACGGCTCCAAGCATCCGCCCCAATCTCCTCAAACATCACTTTGGCCCGGAGGAATGCATCCCGGGCGTCCCGGAGCCTGCCAAATGCATGCAGCCGTTCCCCGTAGCACATGCCAGTCCTTGCCAGTTCAAGTGTTTGCCCGTTCCTGCCATCAAGCGCCCGACTGAAAAACTGCAGTGATTGCTCACCATCCGCAAGCATGGCGCGGCTCCTGGCGACCGCCGTCATCAGCCACGGTGACCTCAGGCCTACGGAACGGCCCTCAAGGCGCAAGAGCGCCTGCGTGGCCTCGTGGTGCCGGCCCAGGCGGACCAATACCTCCACCAGGTCCGCCTCACACCGCAGGAGAACTGGGTTGCCAAACCGCAGGCCAACCTCCGCGGCCCGGGACAACTGGGCAACCGACTCCGCTAGATCACCGCGCATCAGCGCGAAGTGGCCCTGACAGGCGGCAAGCTTTGCTGTAAGGGCAGGGTAGCTTTCCGCACCTGCATAACGAAGCGCGTCGGTGCCGCAAACGCGGGCCTGTGCATCATCGCCAAGGGAGTGCGCACGCCATAACCGGAAGAGGTGCCGCGTCCCGCGGTGGTACTTGAGTTCGGGCTCGGAGAGCTCAAGCTCGTCGATTAGCCTGACGGCTGCGCGTACGTTCCCGGCGCGGATTTCATTGTCCGCGGCCATGAAGGCTGCGGTTTCCCGCCAGTTGATGTGGCCCGGCTCAGCCGAGTTGCGCAGCATCGCGAAGGCTTCCTGAGCGGTTTCGTATTGTTCTGCGTACGTGAGGACACGTCCTTGAACCATGAGGCCGGCTATGCGGGCGGTGCCCGACTGCTCGTACTTTTGCCCAGAGTCGGCCGTTTCACCGCTAATGGATTCGATCAGCAGCTTGGCATGGTCGGCAATTTCCAGGCATTGTGCCGAGGCGCTCCCGCGGAAGGCGCTGGTCTGGCGCAGCAGTTCGGAGGCTTCCTGCAGTTCCCACCGCTCGGCATAGTAGAGGGCACCGATGGCCAGCAGACTGGCAGAATATGCGGGATCGTGCTGGCCGAACTCCTTCACGAGCCGAAGCACCATGCTCGAACGCACGGCGGCCCCTTGGGTGAACTGAATTTCGAAAGAAAGCCCCGTCAGTCGCAGGATTAATGCGGGGTTGCGGGTTACTCGCTGCGCCCACTCAAGGTAGCGGCGTGCGTACACAAACTCGCCCCGGTTGAATAGCAGCTCCGCCAGGCTGGTGAGGCGCGCCGCCGTTTCTGCTTCCCAAGGGTTGATGGTGAGTGCCCGCTCGATATATTCCACAGCGAACGCCACCTCACCGCCCCGGATCAGGTCCACGGCGTGCCTCAGCAGCTGGAAAGGGGTTTGCCGTTCCAGGGCGGTGAAACTCAGATGCCACCTGCGGGCGTAAGGATCTGTATCGCTGGCTGCTTCCGCAAGGGCACGGTGGTCGGCGGTGCGTACTGCAGGTGTCATGGCCGTGAAGACGTATCCCCGAAGCAGTTGGTCCCCGATCCCCAGATGAGGTCCCGATCTCTTAACCAGGCCTGTAGCCAGCAACTCATCGACGCTCGTCCAAACGTCTCGATCCATTTTCTCAATGGTGGAAATGTCGCTCCGGAAGGAAAGGGCGAGCAGGTCGAGGACATTGCGTGCTCCGGGGGTCAGCGCGCATACCACCGAAGCGAACTCTGTATCAAAGCTTCCCTTGGAAGGTAGCGGGACGGGCAGCGCGTACTTGCCCTCGGCGTGCCTCTCCATCAGCCGTTCGTAGAGGTCGACGGCGGCAAGCGGGTTGCCGCCGGTAGCTGCGGCAACCGCATGGGCCGCCGCTGTCGTCCTTTTTGCGGGAATGCTCTCAAGCATCCGCACGGTGTCGCTGTAACTAAGAGGGCCAAGCCGTAGGGTTGACAGAGCACCAAAGGGGCTGTCCGGGAAGTCCTCCCGCACGCTGACAAACAGCGCGATGTCCGTGCCGGTTAGCCGCCTGGCCATGAATCCAATGACAGCCTGACTGCTGGAATCCAGCTGGTCGGCGTCGTCGATCACAAGGATGGTTCGTGATGAGGAGCGCTGATGCAGGCCATTAAGCAGCATGCTGGAAACAATGGGCACGCTTATGGGGCCGGCTGTGTCCCGCAGGAGATCATCCGCGAGGCGGTTCAGGACAGGATCGTCCATGTCATTTAGGAGCGCGGTCAGGCCGGACAAAGGCCAGTCCGATTCGGCAGCAGCGGCCGCCAGGAATACTGTCCGATTATCGGAAAGGGCGGGAATTTCCGACAACAGGGCAGACTTTCCCGTGCCCTTGCGGCCGATCACTGTAAGTGCGGTGTCTTTGGGACCGCGAATTATGGACTGAATGCAATCCAGTTCTTTGCTTCGGCCGATAAGCGGCAAGGCGTCCCCAATCGTCGAAGAAGGAGACCGCATTCTTTCACTACCAGGTCGCATCGAGGCATCCGCTCCCCAGCGCGGATTCTGCCGTACATGCGAATATAGCGCTGAAATCAACCGCGGCGCCATCGGCTTGCTGCTTTATTTCATCAAGATAGCATCCTGCACTTGCACAGGGGTCCCCCCCAGGCCCCCTCGGGGGATGCCCTTGTCAGCCAGAGGCAGCGGGCCTGCCGTTCGAAAACATCAGCGCTGGCGCATGTCGCGTCCGACTGCAGGGTCTTCTGTTCCAGAATCCCGGTCCGGGATTGCGGCCCTCCCCTGCCTACAACTCTTAGGGCATTGCAATCCCCTATACCTAACGAATTCTCAAATCCTAGAGCCCTTTACTTGCCTAACAGGGGATGAAAGGTAGGAAAAAGCGAGTACCTACTACTCGTGATACCTGTACTAGGTAGGCGATAGTCTTTCGGAACGGCCAGAGGATTGGCGATGGGTTGCTGGGGGACAGCGACCAGACCATGACCGGATTAAGCGTTGGTGCCGCCCCTAACGGTGGGCGGCATTGTCAAGAATCCGAACTGTCATGAAGTGGTGAGGCAATTGTCGATTTCGCCCCAACTTCCAGCTCTGTTTTCCGAGCCGGGACTTTTATCATCGCAGGCATCAATCAGCGTAGTTATTCCCACGTTGAACGAGGAAAAGAACCTTCCTTGGGTTCTGCGCCGGATGCCCTCCTATGTCGATGAGGTGATCATCGTGGACGGCCGCTCGCAGGACAACACTGTTGAAGTGGCCAAGGCACTGCGTGCGGACGTTGTAATTGTCAATGAAACCCGAAAAGGGAAAGGTGTAGCCCTGCGCTCCGGCTTTGCGGCAGCATCCGGCGACATCATCGTCATGCTGGACGCGGACGGGAGCATGGACCCGCAGGAGATCGGGTGGTTCGTTGCGCCCCTCCAGCACGATTTTGATTTCGTGAAGGGATCCCGGCACGTCACCGGAGGTGGGTCGGAAGACCTGACCCGCCTCCGGAAAGCAGGTAACAGGGCGCTGACCCTGCTGGCCAACGCTGTCCTGCACAGCAATTATTCGGATCTCTGTTACGGATACATCGCCTTCCGACGGGAATGCCTGGAAGTACTGGAGTTGCAGTCCGACGGTTTTGAGATCGAAACAGAACTCATCGTCAGAGCAGCCAAAGCGGGATTGCGGATTGCCGAGGTCCCCAGCCTTGAGTTGGACAGGATTTCCGGGGCGTCCAACCTCCAGACATTCCGGGATGGTTGGCGCGTGCTGCACACGCTGGCCCGGGAGTGCGCGGTTTGGGAAGCGCCCACCGCAGGCGCACGCCCCGAAGCCCTCCGCCGCGTGAAGTACACCTACTCCAACGTTCGTTTCACGCGACTGCCTGTGGATCCGCACAGCGTTCTTGCGCCGGCGGTGAGCCAGCATGCTTGACCGTATCAAACCACTGTCGGTGACTGTCGTCATTTGCGCCTACACCTCGAAACGGTGGGGCATGCTGTTGGACGTGATCGAATCCGTCCGCCATCAGACGATGGCCCCCGACGAGGTGTTGGTTGTCATCGACCACAATAAGGACCTGTATGAGAGGCTCGTCGAGATTGTCGACGACGTCACGATCGTGGAGAGCACCGGACTGCCCGGGCTGTCCGGTGCCCGCAATACGGGCGTGGGGCTCGCTGAGTCTGACATCGTCGCCTTCCTGGATGACGACGCTGAGGCGGCGCCGGATTGGCTCGAACGCCTCGTGGCGCTGTACGACGATCCCGACGTCCTGGCCGTGGGCGGGAAGGTTGTTCCGCTATGGGAATCCGGCCGGCCCGGCTACTTCGCGGAGGAATTGGACTGGATTGTGGGATGCAGCCACAGGGGATTGCCTCGAGTGGCCTCCGAAGTCCGCAACGTCATAGGCGCCAACATGTCGTTCCGGCTCGAGGTACTGCACCAGGTGGGTGGCTTTAACCAGTCGCTTGGCCGGAAAGGTACGTTGCCGCTCGGCTGCGAGGAGACTGAGATCTGCATCCGTTCCACGATGGGCGCACCTGGATCTCGCATTGTTTACGAACCCGCTGCCCTGGTTCGGCACCATGTACCGGCGGAAAGAGGCAGCCTGCGTTATATGCTCTCAAGGTCCTGGTCCGAGGGTATTTCCAAGGCGCAGGTCAGCCAGATTGTGGGACAGAAGCGGGCCTTGGGCCCGGAGCGGCGATATGTCCGCAGCACGTTGCCGCGTGCCGTGTTTTCCGGAATCCGCGATTGGAGCCGAGGTGCCAACCCCTATGGACTGGGCCGGGCGGCCTCCGTCCTCGCGGTGCTGGCCTTCACGTCCGCCGGCTACTTACGGGGGCGCCAGATGGCTCATGTCTCTACAACCCAGCCGGACGGCTTAGTTCTCAAGGGTGCACCCTGGCGGGAAGTCCAGTGAGCGAAGGCGTGAAGGTATCGCTCTTGGCAGACGACGGCACGGCCTCGGAACCAGTTGCGGCTACTGAATTGGTCCAGAAGTTGGAGAGCCAAGAAATTCTAAGCCTCAGGGGCCTGGGGCCGGTATCGAACCGGTCCCAGGCCCCTGAGGCTTAGTTGAGATTCTTTCGTTGATGCTCCTATTTGGTGTCAATTGGTGTTGAGCCAGTCTGAATACCGTTGGAAGAAGTGGTCGCGGGTCAGTCCACGCTCGAATCTGGACTGTGGTGTTTGGTGCGCGGGTAACAGCTCATGCGGACCAGTGCGATGTGATGGATGGCTTTTGTTGGCTTGCCGGTCTCTGCTGCGGCTGAGACGCTGGCGGGTGTGCTCACTGGGTCGGTCAGGGTGCTGGCGGGGCGGGACTCTTCCGGTGTGGCAATCATCGCGGTGGTGATGCGGCCCAGGGTAGCGGGCGTGCAAGGCTTCGGGAGCGGAGACAAGGAATGCTTTTGATCTGAGCCATCACCGCTACGCTGGGGCGCGTCGCGGTTAATCTCTCGGCGCACAGTACGCACAGTGCCTCAACGGCGCCGTTGTGCGCTTTCGGCATCGACGTCCTGCTGCCTGCCACCGCGGCTTCGGCCGACTGGTACGCCGTCCAGCGGGTCTTACTTGCCGTGCAGGCGGCGGCTCTGCCGGTTCGGACGCATTCCTTAGGCGACCTGCATTCCTTCGCGCGTCAAGACGGGCAAGCTCCGCACCGTAGGTGCCGGCGCCCTCGACCCCTATGGCACGGACTGTACCGCATGCGGTGATGAAATCGATGATCCTCCGGTATCCGGCCCCCAACAGCGGCAGG
Source organism: Arthrobacter sp. B1I2 (assembly GCF_030816485.1). Lineage (NCBI taxonomy): Bacteria > Bacillati > Actinomycetota > Actinomycetes > Micrococcales > Micrococcaceae > Arthrobacter > Arthrobacter sp. B1I2. Next base: position 1,111,977 of record NZ_JAUSYC010000001.1, read on the forward strand.
CGCGCTGACGTCGGTTCGGCTCTCAACCGGCGTCGGTTGGACGCCAGTACCGCAGTCCGCCGCTGGTGGCGCCGTCATCGGCGACGTTGATCAGGGCATATGGGAAAGCTTTACGGTCCGACTGGTCCGGCCCGTCCCCGCGGATGTCCGAGGACCAGGTGCCGGTGTTGACGTACCGGGTGGGAGAGGTTTCCAGCGCCGATTCGAGGGCCCGGTGGGTGTGGGCTGAGATGTACCAGGCCACAGGGGAGCCGTGCGTCTCAAGGATGCGGGTGAAACGGGCAGCTGAAGCAGGAGCTTTCCCGCCATTTACCCTGCGTCCGGTGGCCGCAAGAAGCATGCGGGTGGCGGTGAGAGGCAGCGCTGACACCGTCCGGAACCGGGACAGCCGCGCGAGCTCCCGCACTGCCGTCCCGTCGAGTGTGAGCCGCAGCGACTCGTTCTGCAACAGCTCGTCATAAGCGAGCCCTCGGACCCGGCGTTCCGCCCGTTCCGAAGCCAGGCAGGCCCGGGCAACGGCTCCGGCGCGGCTCAGGCGCGACTTCGCCGGGTCTGCGTGCCAGGCGGCCAGTGGGGGCAGGTCCAGTTCGTCAGTGCCGTTGACCCCGGTCCGGAGCACCTCGGGTATCCTGTGCAGCGCGTGGTGCAGGTGGCCGTGCTCGGCCACGAGCACGGAGGGGACGTGCAGGAACCACGGGTGCACGTGGACCCGTGTGGAATCGTTCGGTGCCAGCAGCGCCGATAGTCGCGCGGCCACCGCCGGCCGCGCCAACTCCACATCATGGTTCCCGCACACAAAGTGCAGCTGCACGCCGGACGCCGCGCACGACTTCAACGCCTGGAACGTGTCAGGATGCCCGGAGAGAATGGACCCGAGTCGAGCCAAGCTCTCGCCCTCGGCCAATCCTGCAAGCTCAAAGGTGTCACCGTTGAAGACAACGTGCTGCTGTGGACCTGGGGCTGGGCGTACCTCGCGGCCGATGAACTCCGGCAGCACTCTGCCGGGGTGGCGGGGGTCGTCGTCGGACACGTCCAGGTGCAGGTCGCTGAGGAGCACCCATCGCGCCGCCCGGCTCACGTAAGCAGTCCCAAAACGCGGGGGAACAAGAGAGCCACAAACAGCACCCACATGACGCCGACGACGACCCTGGTACTCCGCGCCCTGCGCTGGAGGGCCGCGTCGGCGGGTTGCCCCGTGCCTGGTTCCGAGACTGTGCCGACCCGTCGGACCTCGAGTGTTACGAGCGTGACGAGCAGCACCGCGGCCGCTATTAATCCTGCCAACTCAATCATGGTGTGACCTCCTGCCGTGCCCGTGCTGCGCATGCTAGGACAGTGACGACGCCCATGGTGATGACGCATGCCTGCCAAGACCACACGGTGAGGTAGAACATGGCCGTGGACACTGCAGTGAGTGTGGCCAGACCGAGCCCCAGGACGAGCAGCACGCCAAGTGCGGCGTCGCTAACAGGTATGAGCCGGGCCAGTGCCTGGCCCGGGAGCAGGACGAGGACGCCTATAGCGGCGACCGCCTGCAGCGGCGTCGGCAGCCCGACCAGCGTGACCAGTGACAGTGCCACGGCGGATACACCCAGCACCAAGGTGGTCCGGCTCATTCCACGGGCGTTCATGGCTTCACCCGGTATACGCGTGCATCGCTGTTGCTGTAAGCGAGCTGCACGCCGTCTTGTGAACTGAGCCAGTCCTCCAGCTCCTCGAAGCCGCGCTGGGTGGTTTGGCCCTGCACGACGAGACTCGACTCAGCGGAGCTCATGAGTAGCAGGTAGCCACCAGCAGAATTGTGCTTGGCGAAGTGGTAGACGAGTGGCCCGCACGTTGCAGCCGACAGGTCGGAGGGACACAGGTCCTCGATCGTTCGGTACCGGTGGCCCAGGTAGTCCTGGCTGCGCCATGGCGTCGGGTGGGCAGCCGCGATGATTGCTGATCCGGGCGGAGCGAGCTGGTCAACAGCTGCGACAGCGGCGACTTCATTGTCTGCAAATACGTCATACTGCGCATTACCGAACCGGCTTGTTACGGCCAGCACAGCGAGTAGGAAGCAGATTGGGACAAGGACGAAAGTACGACGGGAGGCGGGACCTGCGCTGCCTTTCGTGGGAAGCAGGACCGAAGATGCCTGCATCGCAATGAACGGGAGCGCGAACAGCGATATGCGGATAAGCATTTCACCTCCATAGGCCTGCACGGGGAAGAGCAACAGTGGAGTGACGGCGAGGAGGACCACCCGGATGTCCAGGCGCCGTCTGCGCCAATCGCGGATCGTTCCGGCCGCGGCGAGGGCCCAGAGAATGACGGTCAGACCTATCCGGATCTGGACTACGAGCATGTGCCCGGCGGTCCCCGCCGCGCGGTGGACAACGTTCGCCTCGATCGCTGTCTGCAGTCCTCCATCGGCCAGGGGTGGGTGCCCCGCAAGGTACGTACTCGCCGGGTAGACGAGCCAGAGTACCAGGAGGATCCCGGTGATTAGCGGCAGCCGGCTGGGCCAAACCCGTCCGCTAAGAGTCAGGGCAGTCATGGCGATAAGCGCCAGGAACGGCGTTAGCTGATGGCTGGCGCAGATGACCGTTATCAGCAAGAGGGTCGCCACCAGGGCGCCGAGCCGGTGGCCCGGCCGACCTTCGGCTGGCGTCCGTGCCCGCCACCACGCCGTCAGATCGGCGCGCTTGAAGCCACGGAATATAGGTGTCTTAGCGGCGAGTGGGCCCATGAGCAACACGACCAGGACGAGGTACAGGAAGAAACCGAAGGCTTGGGGGGACAGATAGTCCTGGTCCTGCCAATTGCCAAGGCAGAAGATCCAGAGCACCAGCCACCGCCGCCGCGGATCATTCGTCAGGTAACGGGTCAGCACGCTCAGGGCAGTGAGCCACAAGCCGATATTGAGTACCGGTGCCCAGAGGGCAACCGTGACCGGGTCTATTCCGGCCGCGCCCAGCACGGTCGCCAGGAGTGCAAAGAAGCCCGGCCAGTTGAAGTACGCGTCGATGTTTGGGTCGATCCCCCCGGAGCTTGACAGGACGTCAGCGATACCAAGGTGCCGGAATGCGACCTCACCCCGTGGCGCATCCGTTACGAAGGCTGCCGTGCCAAAAAGAATAAGCACGAGGACCACGATGAGCCACAGCATGACCGGGCGGCTCGCGGGGCCCGCAGAATCCCCCCGTAGCGCCACGAAGAAGGCGAGGTTGAGGATCAGGACCCCAACCCAGAACGGGTAGGGCAGCACGCCGACGAGTCCCAGGTCGCTGCTCACGGGTACTGACACAGTTGAGGCGGCCCACGCTGCAAGCGCGAGCGACACAGCGCCCGCCGCGGCACACCAGAGATCACGGGGCTTCCAGCGCGCCCTGGGGCGGATAGTCTCCTTGAGCGTGCTGGTCATGATGCCTCCTTTTTGGTGCGGCGGAGAATAGCAATGAGCCGGAGTCCGATGACGATGGCCCCGACGGTGAGCACCACCAGCCACGCAAGGGCCATGGCACTGGAGCCATTGCTGGCGGCCACCAGGGCTGAGACGCAGAGGGCGGCTCCGAGCGCGACCCCGACCACGATGGATTCTGTATAGCGCCCGAGGACCCGGCAAACGGAGTTGTAGGCCTGCAGCACTGCATATGCCACCACTCCGGCGGCCAACAACCGCAGGGTGACGGTGGACGCATTGGCGTACCTGTCACCGAGCAAATGGAGCAGTGGGTGGGCGAGGACGATGAGGACCACGGCAGCGAGGCCGCCAACGAGGAGCGACCAACGGAAGCTCGCCCAGGTAGTCGCCGCCAGGCGGCCGGGTTCACGGACACCCTCCGAGAATTGGACGATGCCCATCAGCATTGGTGCAGTGTAGGCAGCCCAGGCCATCATCCATGCGGGATACCAGTAGGCTGCCACCTCTGGTGACACCATGTGCGCAAGCAGGAGCGGCAGCACCAGTCCCGGGGCGCGCTCGGTGAGCGTAAGAAGCTGGTTGGGAATTCCCATCTTGAGCAATGAACGTCCGCGTGCGGGGTGCAGGGACGGCCTTGGCCGGTAGCCGACCAGCCTTCTCAACTGGACACCACCGATGATACATGAAACGGCCGAGCCGAGGGTCCAGCAGGCCATTAACACGTCGGCCGAGGCACCGTGTGCCTGCCACGCCACGAGCGCTGCGGCACCAAGGGAAACCAACCCGCCCAGGGTGTACCTGAGCGTCGCGCTGCTGCCGCGTCCCAGCGCTACGAGCGCCTGGTCCAGCACGGTACACATGGTTCCTGTGACGGCAGCCACCACGAACGTCGCCCAGAAGAGAACAGACATCGAGGCCGTGTCCGGCGCCACGAACAACTCCAGCACAAGGTAGCCGAGGGCCAGTACCGTGCCGGCTACCCCCACGATGCCGAACGCCGCGTCCAGCACCCGTGCGGGCGGCTCCCCCCGCCCCACCGAGACGATTACGGCGGATCCAGTGCCCAAAACGGCTAGCTGGGTGCAGATCATCACAGCCGAAACGGCAGCAGTGGTGAGCCCGACCTCACGATCGAGCGCCGCGTGCGCGGCCACGACCCAGAAGGCGAAGCCCGTGCCCGTCTGGGCAGCCTTCGCCAGGACGAGGCCGAGCGAACTGCGCAGGGGGGAGTGCCGGACGACGGGCACGGTCTCCGATGGGGCGAGCTCATGTTCAGCCGTCACGACCTAAACCCCTCGCCATACCCGCATAGTTGTACCAGCAGAAGGCGATGTAATAGCGCAACCATTGGGGTTGGCCGGCAGCGAGGCTCAGCGCGCTGCCGCGGACTGCCGCGGCAGCGGGCAGGAGTGCTAGCCGTGCGCCGCTCCAGCCGTGCTTGCGGACCATCCGTCCGAGTCCTGTACCGTCCATGAGGAACTGGTCGAGTGCGAAGTCAAAATCGTCCGCGGCGAACCGGTGTTCGACCATGACCCGCTGCGACACTCCCGTCTTCATTCCTGATTGCCGCATCCGCCAACGCAGTTCGATGTCCTCACCGGACTTGAATGAGTCATCGAAACCCAGGCTAAGCATCACTTCCCGGTCGACGAGCGTCGCGACGAGTCCGAACCAGTTCCGGCTGCGGCCGGTGCGATGGTGATGTGCCAGCGCCTGCCCCCAGTAGCCCGGCCCGGCGACGCTCTCCAGGCCGGCCTGGAGAGCGTCGTACCCGTCCTCCACCATCTCAATGAGCAAGTCCGCGACCCCCGTGGCGCCGAACACCACGTCGGCATCCACGAGCAGGACCCAACGGGTGCTGCTGCTCTGGACACCGAGCGTTCGGGCCCAGGGCAGGCCGCGTCCTTCGTCACTTAGGACACGGGCACCGGCCGCCCGGGCAAGTTCGACAGTGCGGTCGGTGGATAACCCGTCCACCACGATGATTTCGGCGACACCGGACTGACGCAAGGCTTCCAGACAGCGCGGAAGCAGTTGCTCCGCGTTGCGGGCCGGAACGACCGCGGTGACGTCTGCTGTACTGTAGCCCACGGTGTCCCCCTCAGACCTGCTCGTCGAGGATCGACGGCAGCAACTCGTCCAGGTGCCGGACAATATCGTCTGACGCCTGGTCCGCGGAGTAGGCGGATGGGATTTGGAACAGGTGGCAGGGGCGTCCGTCAAGAGCTTTGCTCAAAACAAGCCCCTTCGCCGCAAAGTGCTCACGCCATGGGACGACGGACGTGGCAGCCAGTCCGGTCACGACCCGCTGCGAGAAGCCGGCCATCTCGATGTGGAAGTTGCCGATCATGCGGTCGACCATCCAGTCGCGCGACCTCTCGACAACCCGGGAGCGTGCGCCCTCGTACCGCTCGACATAGATGGCGGCCGCAAGCGGGGCCGAAGTGGTCACTTTCCGCCCTGGAAACGCGGCCTCCGCGGTGACCATCCGGTGCTCCGGCGACCACCGCCGGGAGAAGTCTGCCAGGCGTGGATAGCGGATAACGAACGGGTGCACCACGGTAGTGAGTCGCCCAATGCTCCCGGAGAACCGGGAAGGGACGAGTGGCTTGCGTGCACCCTCGAAGAGGTGCGGATAAATTGCACGGTGATGCGGCTTGATAAACATCGGCTTCGCGTAGCCGAGCAGCGTGGCATCCTCGGCGAGGAATGCCCAGTCGTCGCCCATGAACGACCACCCTTCACGCCGCATCAACTTGGCCGCGGTGCTCGTCTTACCGGTCCCGCCGGCAGCCGGAAGTGCGATCGCGTGGCCTCGGTAGGCCATCGTCGCCGCGTGGATCATGGCCGCTCCACGAGAGATCATGGCGGCATCGAGAACCGGTACCACGGAGGTCAGCAGCTCCCCCGGCCCGTGAACGCGCCACTGATCTCCATCCCTTACGACCTGGACGCGGTCAGCCTGGAAGCGCACACTGTTGTCCGTGTACGCCAACTCATGCTCGACCAAACCCGCGTCCGGCATGGGTTCCGGCCGGTCATCGACAATAATGTCAGGCTGCCGTTCAGTGTCGGAAGCGAAACACGCCAACATGCTCTGAAGCTGCCTCGCTGTGGGGGCCATCGCGTCGACGCTGATCGTGACGCGGCCGTGAATGTCGAAGTGCAGAGACTTCGCCCGCCTGGTGCTCATAGTCCTCCCCTGTCTGATTGGTGTCGGCCGAATGCAGCTCCGGCCCGGGCCAATCCACCCAGTGCCCGTAGACGGATTCGTAACCCCCGGCCGTGAAACTTCGCCGGCAGAATCGAGCGTAGGTTAGGCCTGCCAGGTAAACACCGGTAGTGAGTACTCGCCTTTTGCGCCGCCTCCTACGTGGGGAACGGCGCGCTTTCGGCAGGGCTGGGGGTGGAGGGACAGCTTTGAGTGCCGCGTTAAGTACGTTGGGGGTTTGCCTGGTTCAGCACGTCAGGTAGAGGGGGTATCCTGCGCATAAACGCGAACCCAGTCCACCCGCATCTCGCCTGGTCCGTCGGGAGTGCCGTCCGGGAACCAGTCCAGTTGCAGCGTCTGGTGCATCGATCCCGGCGGCTGGTGAGCGGGGTCGTTGTCCTCAAACCACTTCACCCCATCGACGTAGCCGACGATGCCGGCCGGAGACCAATCAACCGCATAATTGTGGAACCGGGTGAGATCCAGGGCCTTGGAAACTGACGTCTTCGAGTCCGAGCAGCCATAGTGATGGAAGAATTTGACGAGGTTCCAGTCCCCGGTCGTCTCCGTGTAGTCGACTTCGCCGTCACACGGCCAGTTCCCGCTGTCCGGCCACAGGATCGACACCATGTGGTACTCGTCGTCACCGGAGCCCGCCGCGCGGACCTCCCAGCGGCCGTACTTCTGGAGGCCGAACTTGGCGCTGATTCCGGCGGAAGTACCGTCCGATGTTCCGGTTATCACCATTTTTGATCCGTCCACCGCCACCTGGCGGGGGCTGCGCATACCGTTCCCTGCGTGTCCGGCGCTGTCGTACACGGACCACTTGGTGGGGTCCGGTGCGCCCGTGTAGTTGAATTCGTCGCCGGCGATCGGCGTGCCCCAGTCCAGACGTGCAGCCGCCGACCCGGTGACAGCCGACTCCGATGAAGGAGCCGGGCAGCCGGCCAGGAACAATGCCGCCATCCCGAGGGCGATCCAGCGTCGACGCATACCTCAGATGATAAGGGGCCCGGTACCTGCAGCGGGTTTTCCACATAGCCTCCGCGCCGGCTTCCTCCTCCGTCAGGGACGCCTAACCTTGAGTCAAGCGAATCGCCTATCCGGTCCAGATGCACTAAGATAGTGAAGTCTGTGCTGCGTCCCGCCTCCTTTCCGAGGCAAGACGTTGCACTGACTCGCAAATGAACCTCCTGTTACGGAAATACCGTAACCGCTTAGCCCAAAGGAGGTGGGTTCACATATGCGTCCTTACGAATTGATGGTAATCATCGACCCCGAGGTCGAAGAGCGTACCGTTGAGCCGTCGCTTCAGAAGTTCCTGAACGTCATCACCAACGATGGTGGAACCATCGAGAAGGTTGACATCTGGGGCCGTCGCCGCCTGGCTTACGAGATCAAGAAGAAGTCCGAAGGTATCTACGCCGTGGTGAACTTCACCGCCAAGCCGGAGACCGCCAAGGAACTTGACCGCCAGCTGTCTCTTAACGAGACCATCATGCGCACCAAGATCACCCGCCCCGAAGAGCAGAAGGTTGTTGCTGAGTAATACAGCACCGGTCTTCATTCTTTACCCCGCAGGAAACGCACTCTTCACCCAGGATCGAACAAGGAGGCAGTAGATGGCAGGCGAGACCACCATTACGGTCATCGGTAATCTCACCAATGACCCGGAATTGCGGTTCACACCGTCCGGTTCGGCAGTAGCGAACTTCACCATCGCTTCCACTCCCCGCACCTTTGATCGCCAGTCCAACGAGTGGAAGGACGGGGAAACCCTCTTCCTCCGCGCCGCTGTCTGGCGTGAAGCAGCCGAGAACGTTGCCGAATCCCTGACCAAGGGAATGCGCGTCATCGTTACCGGCCGTTTGAAGAGCCGTTCCTACGAAACAAAAGAAGGCGAAAAGCGCACCGTTATCGAGCTTGAGGTCGACGAAATCGGCCCCAGCCTGCGGTATGCCAATGCCAAGGTCAACCGCACCCAGCGCTCCGGCGGACAGGGTGGCGGCGGCTTCGGCGGCGGCAACAGCGGCGGTGGGTTCGGCGGCGGCAACTCTGGTGGAAACCAGGGCGCCAACGCCGGCGGAGGCTGGAGCGGTGGCAACCAGCAGGCTGCACAGGACGATCCCTGGGCCACGCCCGGCGTGTCCAACGCAGGCGGCTGGGGCAACGGCCCCGATTCTGAACCTCCCTTCTAAAACCCAAACAACGGCCCGACGCCGGGGTGCCGGGGTGCTGAAAGGCACCCAAGGGTACTGCCGCCGTCGGACCACCACCATCCCGTGGATCAATATCCACGGGCTCCCTAGAATAGGAGCTCCACGATGGCTAAGGCTGAACTCCGTAAGCCCAAACCAAAGTCCAACCCCTTGAAGGCCGCTGACATCACTGTCATCGACTACAAGGACGTAGCATTGCTGCGCAAGTTCATCTCCGACCGCGGAAAGATCCGCGCCCGTCGCGTTACTGGCGTTACGGTGCAGGAACAGCGCAAGATCGCCCAGGCAATCAAGAACGCCCGCGAAGTTGCTCTGCTGCCTTACTCCGGCGCTGGCCGCGGCTAAGGAAGGGATTAACTAACATGGCAAAGCTCATTCTGACCCACGAAGTAACCGGTCTCGGTGCTGCTGGCGATGTTGTCGAGGTCAAGGACGGTTACGCACGTAACTACCTGCTGCCCCGCAACTTCGCCCTGACCTGGTCGAAGGGTGGCGAGAAGCAGGTTCAGTCCATCAAGGCTGCCCGCGCTGCCCGCGAGCACGCTTCCCTGGAAGATGCTCAGAAGCAGGCCGCTGCACTGTCCGCCAAGCCGGTCAAGCTGGTCGTCAAGGCCGGCGAGTCCGGCCGCCTGTTCGGCACCGTCAAGCAGGGCGACGTTGCCGACGCTGTTGAGGCCGCTGGCCTTGGCAAGATCGACAAGCGCAAGGTTGAACTGCCCGCCCACATCAAGTCGGTTGGTTCCTACCAGGCCAACGTCCGCCTCCACGCTGACGTTGCCGCTGTGATCGAACTGGACGTGGTTGCAGGGAAGTAATTCCTCAACCGCACCAGAAGACCCCCGTTGCCGGATTCCGGCGGCGGGGGTCTTTCGCTTTCCAGTGATAGCCTGCTCCGAGTGAATCCGACACCACGCAGCCGTCCTTTCCACCAAGTGGATGTATTCGCCAGCCAGGCCTACCGGGGCAACCCCCTCGCCGTCGTTCTTGATGCCCGGGGCCTGGATACGGCAACGATGCAGCATTTCGCCAACTGGACCAACCTTTCCGAAACCACCTTCCTCCTGCCCCCCGAGGATCCCCGCGCTGACTACCGGGTCCGGATCTTCACCGGCAGTGAGGAGTTTCCGTTCGCAGGCCATCCGACGCTGGGGTCGGCCCATACCTGGCTGCAGGCAGGGGGAGTGCCGCAGACCGATGGCTACGTGGTGCAGGAGTGTGCTGCGGGGCTGGTCAGGATAAGGCGCGATGGCGGGCGGCTGGCCTTCGCGGCACCGCCCCTGACGCGCTTCGGGCCGGTGGAAGCGTCCATCCGGCGGCAGTTGGCGGCGGCGCTTGGGGTATCTGCTTCTGACATCATCGACGCATCCTGGCTGGTAAACGGGCCCGAATGGATCGGTGTCCTGCTGGAATCCGCGGAGCAGGTGCTGGCCCTTGAACCGGACCAGGTGGCGATGGGTGACCTGAAAGTGGGCGTGATCGGCCCGCGCGCACCGGGCGCTGGTACCGACTTCGAGGTCCGCACTTTCCTGCCCGGGGACGCCATGGCGGAGGATCCCGTTACCGGCAGCTTCAACGCCGGTGCTGCCCAGTGGCTCATCGGCAGCGACAGGGCGCCCAAGCAGTATGTGGCCTCGCAGGGCACCGTCCTGGGGCGGGCCGGGCGCATCCACATCAGTTCTGAAGACGGGGACATCTGGGTGGGCGGTGACTCCACCACCTGTATCCGCGGGACTGTCCTTCTCTGATCCGCCGTTGGGGGATAAAAGTCCCGTAACCCAGGTCTCGGATTCAAGTTGCGGGAATACATCGGCGCCGGCCGCAGTTCAGGGGAATAGATGCATACGCATGTATACTGATTGAACGAATACCAGGAGAATGCCATGGAAACCCGCCGTCTCACCGTCCTTTCCGCTGGACTTGGCGTACCTTCATCCAGCCGGCTGCTGGCCGACCAGCTGGCAACAGCCGCGGAACAGCAGCTTAAGGCGGTCGGCCTCCATGTGGTGGTGGACGTCGTCGAACTCCGGGACCTGGCTGTGGACATCGCCAACAACTTCGTTACCGGCTACGCCGCACCACGCCTGGCAGAGGTGATCGCCGGCGTGGAGGCGTCGGACGGCATCATCGCCGTGACGCCCGTCTTCAGCGCCTCCTACAGCGGCCTCTTCAAGTCCTTCATCGACGTCCTTGACCCGAAGTCCCTGGACGGCAAGGCGGTCCTGCTGGGTGCCACCGGCGGTACGGACAGGCACCAGATGGTCCTGGACTACGCGCTGCGACCGCTGTTCAGCTACCTACGCACGCGCATCACGGCAACCGGCGTGTTCGCAGGACCCCAGGACTGGGGGACTGCCGAAGAGGGCGGGCATTCACTAGCCGACCGGATCGAGCGCGCTGCGGTCGAGTTCACCGGGCTGTTGGAGGGCCCGCAGCCCGGCCGGAAGCCCGCCCCGATGGAGTCCCTACCGTTCGAGCAACTGCTGGCCGGCATTTCCGGGAACTCCTGACTCGCGGACCGGGGTTAGGGGGCAGGATGCCCCGGGTTTAGGGGGCAGCCCGGGGGTTGTTTTTGATGCTTCCACCGCCAACACTGGGCAATCTGGGGGTTGACTGAGACCAACACCGGGGAGCGAAGTTGAGAAACCATCAAATATCCAACGTGGACGAGCGTGATCGCGGTGCCAGGAGTTCCTGGCCTTTTTTTAGATGGGCAGTTGCCGGCCCTGGGGGTCCCCGTCCGCGTCGGTTGCGGCTCGGTCTTCCTGCACTGCTGACAGCTCTGCTGGTTGTGCTTGCTGGCCTTGTGGCGCCCGTGGCGGCTTCCGCCGCTACGGGTGATGTGGGGGTCGAGGGCCCGTCGCACTCAGGGACGGGGACGCCCACCGGTACCAAGCGGCAGACGAATTCGCTGTGGTTCAACGACGGGATCTGGTGGGGAAACCTTTGGGACACCGGCAGTTCCAGCTTCAAGATATTCCGCTTCAATGCCTCCACAAACTCGTGGACGAGTACCGGCGTGGTGACGGAGTCGCGGGCGAACACCCATCATGACGTGCTTTGGGACGGAAAAACGCTGTATGTCGCGAGCTTCCGGTTCGTCAACGACGGCCTCCCTTCCGAGGCGGGTTTCCCCACCACCATGCGCCGGTACAGCTACAACGCAAGCACCAAGACGTACTCCAGCCTGGGATCCAGCCAAGTCAACAATCAAAAGGTCGAGACCATATCGATTGATAAGGACTCGACCGGGCGGGTTTGGGCCACGTGGCAACAGGGGAACAAGATCTATCTCAACGTCACCGGCACCGATGGGGCAACGTGGGGGACACCGTTTGCACATCCTGCATCCTTGAGCAACGTGTCCGTGGACGACAACTCGGCGGTGATCGCCTTCAGCGGGAACAAGATCGGTGTGATGTGGAGCCGGCAGGTGGGGGACACCACCGACGGCATGTATTGGAGTTACCACGTCGACGGAGCCTCGAACTCGTCCTGGACCACGCCTGTGGCGGCGGTCAAGGGGCAGCGCAGCGGTGACGACCACATGAACCTGAAGTGGCTGGACGCTTCGTCAGATAAGGTCTTTGCTGCCATCAAGACCTCTTTTACGTCGGCGTCCCAGCCGTTGATCCAGTTGCTGGCCCTGAATACTTCAACGGCGACATGGTCTGCGCACACGATCGCGACAGTTGCGGAATGCCCCAACCGTGTGATCGTCCTGATCGATGAAAGCACCCAGACGCTGCGGACCTTCGCTACGTATCCGAAACCGAGTGGAACAACGAATGCGGGTGTCTGCACAAGTAGCGGTGGGGCGATCTATGAAAAGTCCACACCGCTGGACGCCATCAGCTTCACTACCTCCAAGACGCCCCGGATCGTGGACGCCGACCAGTATGTGCACAACGTAACTTCCACAAGGCAGAACCTGAACAGCTCCAGCCGCGGCACAGCCAACAGTGGCCTGCTGGTACTCGCTGATGTGAATGCCACAAACAGGTACTGGCACTTCTACGATGGCAGCGGCGGTAGTGGGGGCGGCAGCACAGATACAACAGCTCCGACCGTGACGGCTACGTCGCCGAATGGCGGTGCGACCGGGGCGGCCGTCGGTGCCGATGTGACCGGGACGTTCTCGGAGGCGATGAATGCGTCCTCGATTTCATCGAGCACGTTCACGCTGACGGCTGCAGGGACGACGACGCCGGTACCGGCTGCCGTTACCTACGCAGGCAACGTAGCTACCTTGAATCCTAATTCGGATCTGGCGCCGAGCACTCAGTACACGGCGACGATCAAGGGCGGCGCCAGTGGCGTGAAGGATGTTGCCGGTAACGCGTTGGCCTCGGACAAGACGTGGACCTTTACCACTGCTGCGGCCTCAGGCGGGGGCACGTCCCAGACGGTTACACTCACTACCACCGCAGACACCTACGTTTCAAGCGGGGCCACAGGGACGAACTATGGCACGAGCACAATGCTGGGTGTTGACAACAGCCCGGTGGAGGTTTCGTACCTGAAATTCGATCTCTCGGCCTATGCGGGCAGGGCGATCCAGAGCGCCACGTTGCAGCTTCGCAGCGCCGGGAGCGGATCCACCGGTACTCAGAACGTCAAGCTGGTTGCTGACGACAGTTGGACCGAGGGCGGGGTGACGTTCAACGTCCGTCCAACGCTGGGGAGCAGCATCGGCACATTCGGTCCGACTGCTACCAACACCAACTACAACATTCCGCTGGCCGTCAACGGCCTGGCAGGTGAGCTCGGCCAACAGCTCTCGCTTGGTCTGGATTCCAGCAGCAGTGATGGCCTGGACCTCAACTCCAAGGAGGCAGGCAGCACCGTGGCACCCAAGCTGGTCCTCACGTTCCAGTAGACAGGCAAAGGCGACCTAAGCAGGCCGGGACTGCATCCGTCAGGATGTGGTCCCGGCCTCGTCCTGTTGCCGGGCTCTCACGGCAGGCAGGCCATGGAGCTCCCGGCTTCGGCCAAGTTCGGTTGCTGCACTTAGTCGTCCAGCAGCTCGATGAACTCCCTGGCCTGCTTCAGGGTGATATCCGAGTGCCTGGTCAATGCGTTGGCTGCAGCTTCGGTCTCGCCGCTGCGGGCCAGGGTACGGATCCTGCCGTAAATCTCGTCGTTAAGCATGTTGCTGCTCACCTCGCGGGTTACGTCGCCCTTGCTGGCGATCGCCCGGTAGCGGTACGCAAACCGCTGCGGCTCGTCGTCGTCCTCCTGGAGCGCCTGCACCGGCTCCGGACTCCGGTAGGGCTGGGGGTGGGCTGCCAGGGCCCCTACAGCGTCGCGTGAGGCCCGCAGCCCCTCTCCAGTGGACTCGTAGTAGAACTTGATGGCGGCCATTGCCTGGCCCTGCGCGATCAAGGCGTAAAGCCGCCGGTGCTCGTCCTCCGATAACCGGCCTGCTGCTGCCCGGGCCAGCTCCTGGGGTGTGGCAGCGGGCCGGGACCGGGAAGCGCCATGCGCTGCTTTGCGCCTCCGGGCGGCGCGGTAAGCCACCGTGACCCCCGCAACCACCGCTAGCAGGATAAGGGCCGGGACCACAAGCGATTCCATTTTCACGAGCCGTTCTTATGTACTTCCTGGCCCTCGCCAGGTGCGATTGCTTTGCAGGCCATCCGCCCGGCCATGTTCCTGCTGTTGGTTGTACTGCTGCTGGTTCTGGCTTGGGTGGGTAGCCGCCTCCAGGCGGGCGCGGGCAGCGGTGGCTGCCTGGACCTGGGCTGCGTAGTGCCGGGCAGACCGCTCCGCGAGTTCGCGCTGGTATTTTTCGGCCTCGGACGTCCCCGCGTCACGCGGCCGCAGGGCGGTGGCGATGCCCCACAGGAGCGCCACCAAGACTATCGCCGGCAGTACCAACAGCAGTAGATCGCCCATACCTAGAGCCTAATCCAGATAGTGGTTATCCACAGCAATATTCACGGCTTCGCATACAGTGCCACCGCTGCCTGGTCAAACTCCCGGACCGGAATATGAGGAGCACCACGGCGTTGATGCGAGACTCTCTCCCGGCGCCTTCTTTGACGCTTCCCACGGTGGATCTGCGCGAGGACCTGTGGATGAAATTCCTTGAAAGAAATATTTGCTCCACATGCTGTGATGAGTGTTTTCGCAGGTGAAACGCATGCTGGCCGCAAAAAAACTTTGATATCCACAGAGTTCCCCACAGACTGTGCACAAGGTATGCCCCGTACTGCACAGGTTATCCACAGCACCCGCGGCATGCTGGCTTTGCGGCTGGCACCGGGGCGGCTAGCGTAGCGGGGTACCTGTTCTCCGCGGTCCAAACAGGGCCGCGCCTGCCCTGGTTGGGAGCCCTGCGCACCACCTTTCACGAGTCTTTGTGGAAAACCTGTGGATAGTGGGGATAACTTTTGGCCGGAGTGAGGTTTCGGAGCAGCCGACGCTTGATTGTCAGGGCCTCCGGGTAAACCTGGACAGGTGGCGGAGCCGGTTATCGGATGCCGTGAACAGGATGGATCGCCGGGCCCATAGGCCCGGCACAAATGGAGGACGGCAGCTTTGTCAATCGCGCATCTGGACCCCGTCGAGACAACCCGTGGATCGGATGCCAGCCGGAAGCCTCCCCAGGACATCCCGGCCGAACAATCGGTACTGGGCGGCATGATGCTGTCCAAAGATGCCATCGCGGACGTGGTTGAGATCCTCCGCGGGCAGGATTTCTACCGGCCGGCGCACGAGACCATCTATGAGGCCATCATCGACCTTTACGGCCGCGGGGAGCCGGCGGATGCCGTCACCGTGTCCGATGAGCTGACCAAGCGCGCCGAGATCAACAGGATCGGTGGCCCTGCCTATTTGCACGAGCTGATCCAGACAGTGCCCACGGCAGCCAACGCCGGCTACTACGCGGAGATCGTGGCCGAACGGGCGGTACTTCGCCGGCTGGTGAACGCCGGAACCAAAATCGTCCAGCTGGGCTACGGCTCGGACGGTGAGGTGGAGGACCTGGTCAACCAGGCACAGGCCGAGGTCTACGCCGTGGCGGAACGCCGGACGGCCGAGGATTACGTGGTGCTGAAGGACGTCATGGAGTCCACGGTGGACGAAATTGAGGCCTCCGGCCACCGCGGCGAAGGCATGACCGGGGTACCCACCGGCTTCTACGAGCTCGATGAACTGACCCACGGACTGCACCCGGGCCAGATGATCGTCATCGCGGCGCGTCCTGCCGTCGGTAAGTCAACCTTCGCGCTGGACTTCGCCCGCTCCGCGGCTATCAAGAACAACCTCGCCACGGTCATGTTCTCGCTGGAAATGGGCCGGAACGAGATCGCGATGCGCCTGCTGTCCGCCGAGGCCACCATTGGGCTCCAGGACCTCCGCAAGGGAACCATCAAGGACGAGCAGTGGTCCAAGATTGCCACCACCATGGGCCGGATGAATGATGCCCCGTTGTTCATTGACGACAGCCCGAATATGTCGCTGATGGAAATCCGGGCCAAGTGCCGCCGCCTGAAGCAGCAGCACGATCTCAAGCTGGTCATCCTCGACTACCTGCAGCTCATGAGCTCGGGCAAGAAAGTGGAATCCCGCCAGCAGGAAGTCTCCGAGTTTTCGCGTGCCCTCAAGCTGCTGGCCAAGGAACTCCAGGTCCCCGTGATCGCCTTGTCCCAGCTGAACCGCGGATCGGAACAGAGGCAGGACAAGCGCCCCATGGTGTCTGACCTCCGCGAGTCCGGCTCCATTGAGCAGGACGCCGACATGGTCATCCTGCTTCACCGCGAAGACGTTTATGACAAGGAGTCCCCCAGGGCCGGGGAAGCGGACATTCTGGTGGCCAAGCACCGTAACGGTCCCACCAAGGACATTGTGGTGGCCTTCCAGGGCCACTACTCCCGCTTCGCCAACATGGCGGGGGACACCGGCGGCGGCGGCTTCTAGGCGTCCCGCGAAGCCTTGGTTCCCCCGCCGGCATGCCCTGCGGCGGCCAGCAGGTGGTTCGGCAGGCGGTTCCCTGGTGCCGTTCCCCGGATCTCCAGGAGTTCGCGGGCATGCGCGTGGAGCCGCTTGTCTTCCTCGCTGACCGGCACCCAGGCGGGGACAGGCACCGAGTTGCCGTCGTCGTCGCGGGCCACCATAACGGTGAGGCAATAAGTGGTGAGGTTCAGTTCCCGGCCCTTGGGGTCACCGGAACGGACGTGGACGGCGATATGCATGCCCTTGGTGCCGGTGTACACCAGCCGGGCTTCCACCTCAACCACGTGGCCAATGAGCAGCGGCCGGTAGAAGCGCACGCCGCCGGAGAACACCGCAACGGTGTCCCTGCCGCAGTACCGTGAGGCGCAAACGTAGGCGGCCTCGTCGATCCATTTCATGACGATGCCGCCGTGGACCTTGCCGCCCCAGTTCACATCGGTGGGAGCGGCCATAAACCTCAGCGTCACGCGTTCGGCGGTGCCCGCACCGGTATATTCCTGGCGGTTCATGGCTTCAACGATCTGCTCACGGATTTTGATGCGGGCCAGCGCATGGTCGCGCTGCTCGATCTCTTCCGCAGTGACGGGCTCGAACTGCTTGACCGGGATGGGTTTTCCATCCTCGCCAACAGCAACAAAGATCACCATGCACTGGCTGCGCATGGTGGCCGGGCCGCCCCTGGGATCCCCGGAGGACACAACGGTGCGGATATGCATGGATGACCGTCCGGTGTAGACGATGGTGGCTTCCACCTCCACCATGTCCCCGCTGTTGACGGGATCGGCGAAGTGGATGTTTCCCACGTAAGCGGTGACGCAATACGACTTGGCCCATCCCACCGCCGCGGCATACGCGGCCTTGTCCACCCACTCGAGCACCGTGCCTGCGTCCACCGAGCCGCTGTGCCCCACGTCGGTGGGGGCGGCGAGGAAGCGGAGGGTCACAGAGTTGGGGCGGCCGGTCTCAGTCATGCTGCGATCTTACTGATGGCACCGGTTACCGGCCGGTTGGGCGTGAAACAAACTGCCCCGCCCACCAGAGCGGTGGGCGGGGCAGTTTCGATACTAGTTACCTCAGTCGCGGGTGTATACGATATCCGGCTGGGCCGGCAGCTCCATGCCAACCCCGATGAAGAAGCCCGGGTGCGGCGGCTGGTTATATGCCACGTTTTCGCGGGCCACCGACTGCCGGTATACAGGATCGTGCATCAGCGTCCGCAGGCGGACGTCCGTACCGGCTGTAGTGGTGTAGATCCGCAACTCAGTGCTGTCGGCGGAAGGCCACGCGATTTCCTCCCGCCAGTCGCCCAGGAGATCAGCCTGGATGGCAGGCGTGCCCTTGGTACCGTTGTTGGATTTGGCGCCCGTTGCGGTCAGCAGCCGGTCGCTGGACTGGGTTTCCCAGTTCCATTTGGCGATGCTGGGTGTTCCGCTGTTGGTTGCCGCGTCCCAGTCATGGTCGACGATTTCACGCAGCAGGTCCCCGTCCCACCACGCCAGGAAGTTGGCCGCCGGAATCTTCTCCGAGATCAGCTCACCCTTGACGGAACGGAGCTGACCCACTGCGGAATTCCAGGCAGCGTCGCCGCCGACCGCCCACCCTTCCGCGCCGGGAAAGCGCGGGTCGATGTCGCCCATGGCCCCGCGGCCGGTGTCCTTGACGGCGGGAATGCTCCACAGCACCTCGCCGGTCCTCGAGTCCCGGAAGGTGGCTCCGAGGTTTCCGCTTGCACCCATCTCCTCGTGCACGGCAAACGTCTCCAGTCCCGGCCTGGACGGATCGAAGTCGCTCGTGTGGATGGCGTCCCCATGGCCCAGGCCCGTGCTGTAAAGGGGTTTGCCGTTGTCATCGATGGTCATGGATCCAAAGACGAATTCGTCCTTGCCGTCAGCATCCACGTCGAGGACCGACATGTTGTGGTTGCCCTGGCCGCGGTACTGGGTACCGGCGATATCTGAATCGAACGTCCAGCGCTTGCTGATCTTTCCGCCCACCAGGTCATAGGTGGCCAGCACGGTCCGCGTGTAGTAGCCGCGGCTGAACATCATGGACGGGTGCTCGCCGTCCAGGTAAGCCACTGCCCCCAGGAACCGGTCCACACGGTTGCCGTAGGTGTCTCCCCAGGCGCCCACGTCCCCGCGAGGGGGATCGTAGGCCACGGTGTCCATGATGGTCCCGGTGGCTCCGTGGAACACGGTGAGGAATTCGGGTCCGGTGAGGACATAGCCGCTGCTGTTCCGGTAATCAGCGCCGGCGTTTCCGATCACGGTGCCGGCTGCGTCCCGGGTGCCGTCCGCCGTCTTCATGGCCACCTCGGCCTTGCCGTCGCCGTCGAAGTCATAGGCGAGCAGCTGGGTGTAGTGGGCCCCGGCGCGGATGTTCGGGCCCATGTTGATGCGCCAGAGCTTGGTGCCGTCCATCTTGTACGCGTCTACGTACACGGTTCCGGTGTAGCCGGACTGTGAATTGTCCTTGGAATTGGACGGGGACCACATCTGGAGGATCTCGTAGGACCCGTCCCCGTCCAGGTCCGCCACGCTGGCGTCCCCTGCGGAGTAGGTGTAAGGCTGCCCGTCTTTGGTGTAGTCGTCGGCGGGCTTGTCGAGTTTGATGGCCAGGTAGTTCCGGGACATCGGCTGGAACTCCGCGGTCAGTTGGTCGCCGCCGTTGCCCACCGCCTTGATGACGTACTTGGAGGAAGCCGCGCCTGCCGGATCCAGGAAGGTGGTGCTGTTCCGGATTGGCTCATCGGTGAGCTGAACGCCGTCGCGGATGACATGGAAGCCCACCTGCTCCGGGTCAAGGCCCAGCATCCGCCAGCTTAGCCGCACGCCTTCACCCGTCAGCAGGGCTACTGGTGCGCGGTCCAGGTTCTCCATTTGCCGGTTCACCACAGTTACCTTCCCGGTCCCCACAACAGCGGACGGCGCGGACTCGCCGCCCTTGTTCACCGTGGTCACCCGGTAGTAGTACTTGATGGTTGTCAGCACCGTGTAGTCGGTGAAATTCACTTCGGTGGCCCGGCCCACGTACTCAAAAGGCCCGTCCGGGGAAGTGGAGCGGTACACCTGGTAGGCGGCAGCGTCCTTCACCTTCTGCCATTTCAGCGTCACGCTGGTCTTCTCCACGGCTTTGACGTCCACTTTGCCGGTGGCGGCGGGGACGGGGGTGGCGGGATCAACCAGGGCGGTTTCCACCGTGTTGGAGGGAACCGACTCGAGGCCCGTGCTGTCCAGGGCGGTCACGAAGTACTTGTACTTGAGCCCTGCGAACGCCGTGGTGTCATGGAAGGCAGGAGCCGTCACGTCCGCGGCAACGAGTTGGGGTTCGGTCTCGAAGGACGCCTGCCGGAAGACCTTGTAGGCGGCGGCGTCGGGCACCGCATCCCACGCGAGGTCCACGGTGGGCGGTTCAGCTGCGGCGTTGACAGCGGTGGGGCGCAGGTTGGCCGGTCCCACCAGCAGCGGGGTCACCTCCAGGCCGTTCAACCGCTGGCCGGAACCGCTGATGCTGAGGTTCAGCTGGCCGTCCGTGACCAGGACCTGGTTAATGATCTTGGTGGCGGAGGAAGCCTTGCTGGAGGACACCTGCCCGAACGGGGTACCTTCGGCGGCCACGTCCGTCCTGGTGGAGCCGATCCAGTCGCTGTGATAGGTCTTGAGCGCGTAGGTGCCATTGGGTACGTCAAGCTGGAATTCGAAGCTGGACCCGCTCAGCACGAAGTCGCGCAGGAGGTTGCTGGTGACGGCGCCGCGGTCCCGGTCACTGAGGACGGAGGTGTCCTTGAACCCGAACCCGCGTTCCGCGGTGTAGGGCATGGTCCGGTTAACCTCGGTGTAGCCGGGCTCGACCGGTGCGCCGGCCGGCCCGAAGTCGAACTTGTACTTCGCCTGCTTGGTGGTCAGGGCCAGGGGAGTGCTCGGCTCTGAGAGGCCCTTGCCGTTCATCGCGGCCACGCGGATGCTGTAGGCCGTGCCTTCCGCAAGGCCGGTGAGGTTGGCCGTGGGTACCGTGGCAGTGGTGGTGAGCTTGTAGGCGCTGTCCGGCTCGCCGGCCAGCTTCCGGTACACCTTGTAGATGTCCGCACCCTCAACTGCCTGCCACTTCAGGAGCGCCCCGGCGTTGGAGATGCTGCCCGCCACCAGGCCTTGCGGCTGTGCGGGAACGGACGACGGCGGTGCGATCTCCTTGACGCGCGCCGCCAGCGGCAGGTTGAGCTGCTTCACCCCGTTGGCCACCAGGCGGGCGATCTGGATGGCGCCGTACTCCTGGAAGTGGGTGTTGTCCACGGTTCCGGTGGGCCGGTTGGGATAAACACCCGCGTCCACGTGGAGAAATACGGACTTGGTGTCCTCGGGGCCAATGGCGTCGTAGTACGCACGGCTTGAGGCGGAGAGGTCCACCAGTGCAACGCTTTCTTCGGCGGCCAGTTCCTGCATCTTCGCCACGTATTCGGGGAAGCTGACGTTGAACTTGCCGGTGGCCTCGTCGTAATCGCGCCGGCCCACAGGGGTGACCAGGACGGGGACGGCGCCGCGTTGGCGTGCCCCATGGACGTAGGTCCGCAGGTATTCCTTGTAGTCCGCGGGGGAGGCGTAGCGGTCATCCACGCCGATGGTGGCGTCGTTGTGGCCGAACTGGACCATCAGGTAGTCGCCCGGGTTGATGACGCGCAGGATCTCGTCCAGCCTGCCCTGGCTGATGAAGTTCTTTGAGCTCCGGCCGCCAATGGCGTGGTTCCGGAATGTCACCGCAGTGTCGAAGTAGCGGTCGATCATCTGTCCCCAGCCGGCCTGCGGAACATAACCGGCGTCGTAGGTCTGGACCGTGGAGTCGCCCGCGAGGTACACGCCGGGATCCGTGGTGGCCGTGCGGGGAGCCCGTGCGGCGATGACCAGGGAGTTGATCCTGGCGGCTGTGCCGGTGAAGTCAAGGTTGAGCTGCCCGTCCACCAGTGAGATGGGGAACTCCATCTCCAGGTACTGTCCGGCGGGCTTGTCAGTGGCCTGGACTTTTGCCATGCTTTCCGCCGTAATGGCGATGTTGGTGGCTTCCGCGGCGTCGCCGGCAATGAGTTTCACGGTGTAGTCGCCGTTCGGCAGGTCCACCAGGAAGGTGCTGCCCTGGGCCTGGACAAAGTCCGAACGCAGGGCATCCCCTGTGCCGCGGTCGGCGCCGGAGGTGACGGCGGTGTCCGTAAAGCCGAATTTCGATGCTGCCGAATACTGCGTGTCCGCGTTAACGGCGGTATAACCCTCTGCGGTGGCACCGGGGCCGAAATCGAATTTGAAACCACTTCCCACGGGTGGCAGCGCAGTTTCGGCATGGGCGGCGGGCAATCCGGTGAGGGCCAGGGCGGCACACGCTGCTGCCGCCGTCAGGGCACGCGTTGCACCGTGGCCGCGGCGTTGCCGAGGGGGTGGCCCTTCCAATGACCGGGGGATCGCTTGCTGGGGTTTGTTCACTGACATCTCCTTCGATGAGCGGCAAGGTTGTTCCCAGGAGCGGTATTGGAACGATTCAAAAGGGCGCCGGCAGAATGCTGTTGAGCGCGGCGGGACCGATGAAGTTCCGGGGAATACCCGTTGTTGAAAAACTGAGACCTGGGTGCGGGTGATGCAGCTTTCACTGCACCACTCACTGGTTTATCAGGCCCCGCGATGCTGCGGCAAGCGTTTTCCCAACTTTCCCGGCCCGGGGCGCTGAAGGTCCTGCGGTGCGCCGGCTGCCAACCGTGGCAGCCGGGACGGCAGGCCTTAGTGCTCGACGGCGACCGGCCACCTTGGGTGACCGGCCGCCGTCGGGCTCCCTGGAGGGGAGGTTCCTAGGCCAGTGCGGCCAGCCGGGACTTGCTGCGGCCGAAGAGGGCGCGGTCCAGGGAAAGCCGGCCGGCTCCCGTGAGTGCCAGCGTGAACGCCGCCGCGGCAAGGAGCAGGACGAGTTCGTAACCGCCCTTCGCCGCGAAGACGCCGGCGGGGGCGTGCACCAGGACGAGGGCGCCGAGCATGTCCAGGACGAGGAGTGCGGCCACCACGCGGGTGAGGATCCCCAGGATCAAGGCAATGCCGCCCGCCAGTTCCAGGGCGGCGATGGCGGGGGCCATGAGATCGGCTGCCGGAATGCCCATCTTGGCAAAGGAGGCCTGGGTGCCGGCGATGGTCCATTCATTGAACTTCTGCCATCCGTGGGCTGCGAAGAGGAAGCCGAGGACGATCCGCAGGGCGGCGAGGGCGGTGGTGGTCAGTGCTGACTGGTTCATGCATTCCACTCTTCCGGATCAATGGTTGAAGTGTCAACAAAATCGCGCGGGTTGTGGGCTTTCTCATGCCCGGCCGCCTCCTGGCAGTGGCCGAGGTTAAGCTGGCAGCGTGCCCCAGCAACCTCCTCCTGCCGCCATGACCGGAACCCAGGGCCATGCCCGGGAAATACTCCGCCTCGCCGTCCCCGCCTTCGGAGCGCTGGTGGCCGAACCCCTCTTCCTGCTCGCGGACTCCGCCATTGTGGGGCATCTCGGTGTTGCCCAGCTCGCGGGTGTTGGGCTGGCATCAGCGGTGCTGCAGACCGTCGTCGGACTGATGGTCTTCCTGGCGTACTCAACGACGCCCGCTGTAGCCCGCGCCATTGGTGACGGACAGTTGGGCAAGGCCCTTGCGGCAGGGCGCGACGGCGTCTGGCTGGCATTGCTCCTCGGCTTGCTCCTCGCCACGGCAGGCTTCGCAGCCGCCGGGCCGCTGATTGACCTTATGGGCGCCGACGGCAGCGTGCGGACGTTCGCGGTCGACTACTTGCGGTGGTCCATGCCGGGCCTGGTGGCCATGCTCTTGATCTTTGCCGGCACCGGCGTGCTGCGCGGGCTGCAGGACACCAGGACCCCGCTGGTGGTGGCCACGGCAGGATTCGGCGCCAACATCGTCCTGAACCTCTGGCTTGTCTACGGCCTGGGCATGTCCGTGGTCGGATCGGCGATGGGCACCAGCCTGGCACAGTGGGCCATGGCTGCTGTCTACGTGGTGATGGTGCGCCGCAGTGCCGTGCGGCATGGGGTAAGCCTGCTTCCCAGCTGGCGGGGCATCCGCAGCATGACGCGCGTGGGATCGTGGCTGATGCTGCGCACGCTCAGCCTGCGCGCGGCAATCCTGGCCACGGTGCTGGTGGTGACCGCCCAAGGTGAGGTCAATCTTGCTGCCCACCAGCTGGCCATGACCATCTTTTCCTTCCTGGCATTCGCCCTGGATGCCCTGGCGATCGCGGCGCAGGCACTCATTGGGAAGGAGCTTGGCGCGTCCAATGCGGCCAAGGCCCGGTTGCTGACCGGGACCATGATCCGCTGGGGCGCCGGGTTCGGCGTGGTGACGGGCCTGCTGCTGGCCGCGGCAGCACCCTGGGCAGGGGCGCTGTTCACTCCGGATCCCCAGGTTCAGCAGGTGCTCACCATTGCCCTCTGGATCCTGGCGGCAGGGCAACCGATCGCCGGGTACGTGTTCGTCCTGGACGGCGTACTGATCGGCGCGGGGGACGCGCGGTACCTCGCCTTGGCGGGGCTGGTGAACCTCGCCGTCTACGTGCCGTTGCTGGCATGGGTTGCGCTGTCCGGTGCCACCGCTGCCACGGGGCTCGGATGGCTCTGGGTGGCCTTCGGGCTGGGGTACATGTCGGCGCGTGCCCTGACCCTGGGCCTGCGTGCGCGGTCGGACCGCTGGATGGTGCTGGGTTCGGCCTGACAACGGGGCAGTCCGGTTAAACGTTCCAGCTGCCCCCACTAAACTGGACCGGTGACGCAACCATCCACCCCCGCGGGCGCTGCCCCCGGAACCGCCCCCCGCAGCGACCTCTGGAAGCCTGTCCTGCTCCGTTCGGCCGCTGCGCTGGTGTTCGGCGCCCTAACGGTCTTCTGGACGTCGCCTTCCGTGGAGGTCATGGGCTGGGCCGGGGGCCTCTACCTTCTGGCCACCGGCGTGGTGTCGCTCCGAACGGTTCCGGCAGCGGGGTTCGCCCAGAATTCGGCGCCCGGCAAGCTGCTGTCGGCCGGCGGCGCGGTCCTGGCCGGTGCCGGCTTTGCGGTGCTCCTCCTGCACAGCGACCTGTTGTTCGGGGTGATCGCAGCCCTTGGCCTTGGCGTGGCCGGCGTCCAGGAGCTCGTCTGCGGCCTGCAGTACAGGGGCCGCCATGTTCTTGCCCGTGACTGGATTGCCTCCGGGATTATCGGGATTGGAACCGCAGTGCTGCTGCCGTTCTTCATCAACCTCGGTGCCCATGCCCTGTTGGGCGTGGCTGGCGGTGGGGCGATTATTTCCGGCGTTCTGTGGGTGCTTTCCGGCCTGACGCTGCGGCACGATGCCGGTGCCGGGGCGGGGAAGCCGTAAACTAGGGGGAGCGCCCTTCTACTTTCTGTAGAAAATCCGGTGTGACACCGCAAGACGTAAACCAGGCCGGCCGTGCGCCGCCTGCAGGGAGGAACCACTGTGGCTGACCAGCATCAAGGAAAACCGCGCAAGCTGCGGACCTCGGTGAAGGGGCCGCTGATGTTCTCGGCGTTCTGGGCCGTCGTCGCCTTCGTCGCAGTGTTGATTTTCGCCTCCGGGGGAAGCGCGCGTGCACCGAGGTTCGACCTCGCCTTCACGGCGGCCGGCATCGCCTTCATCGCGACCCTGGTGATCGCCGCGATGCTCTCGATGAGCTACAAGGAGAACGCCGAACACCTGGGCAAGGGCTCGGGGGTAAACCTCAGTTCAGCACCCAAGTCCAGCCACGGTTTCGGGACGCAAGCCGCCCAGAACCCGCCGGTGCCGGATGATGGCGCAGACGGCACTTCCCAGCGCTAGGCGGTACTGCCGCGGCGGTGCGTTAACCGGCGGCGGCCTGCCGCGCCCGGTAAGCCGCAACGTGTGCCCGGTTGGCGCAGTTACCGGTATCGCAGTACCGCTTGGACCGGTTCCGGCTCAGGTCCAGCACGGCGGCATCGCAGTCCTCCGACTCGCATACACGCATCCGGTCCATTTCCTTGCTGCGGATCACATCAGCCAGGGCCATGGCCGCTTCAGTACTCATCCGGTCGGCAAGGGGGGCCTCCGGTGCCGTGGCATGGAGATGCCAGTCCCATCCGTCGTGCTTCATCAGTTGCGGCAGCGCATTCGCGTCCCGCAGCAGCCGGTTGACCGTCTCCACTGCAGCGTCTTCATCCGCGGTCCACACTGCCGACAGTTCGCGGCGCAGCTGCAGCACGCTTTCCAGTTCCCCGGCGTCCCTGCTCCGGGATCCGGAAAACCCTTCCGCGGCCAGGAAGCTGTCCAGGTCCGCAACGGAGGCCAACCCTTCCCTGCTGTTCGCGGCGGTGTTGATGAGGTTCACCACCGTACGCAGCGCCACTTCTGTGTCAGGGGCGAAAACCATGTTGACTCCTTACAGCACCCACGCGTAGTGTCATGGGCATTACCCCACTTTACTCCTGACAGGAGGCGACGGTGCCTGCCGCCGAGAACCACAACCCCGCCCCGGAGCTGCCTACCCGGAGGCCCGGTTTCCAAGCCTCCGGCCTCGGTATCGCGCTGTTCTCCTCCGCCGTCTTTGGCCTGTCCGGATCCTTTGCCAAGTCACTGCTGGAAACCGGCTGGTCCCCGGGGGCGGCAGTCACCGCCCGCCTGACCGGCGCGGCCCTGCTCCTCGCCGTGCCTGCCGCGTGGGCGCTTAAGGGCCGCTGGCACCAGCTGCGGGACAACTGGCTGACCATCGTGCTGTTCGGGCTCATTGGGGTAGCCGCCTGCCAGTTGTTCTACTTCAATGCGGTGGCCCGGCTCTCCGTGGGCGTCGCGCTCCTGCTGGAGTACCTGGCTCCGGTGATCATCGTCCTGTGGCTCTGGGCCGCCAGCCGCCGGCGACCCAGCGTGCTGACCGCCGGCGGGACCCTGCTGTCCCTGGCCGGGCTGGTGCTGGTCCTTGACCTCACCGGGGCCGTGAAGGTGGACCTGGTAGGGGTTTTATGGGGCATGGCGGCCGCGGTCTGCCTGGCCATCTATTTCTTCATCACTGCCAGGGAAAATGACACCCTGCCACCCATCGTGCTGGCCTCGGGCGGCCTCATGGTGGGCGCTGCCGTCATGTGGCTCGCTGCCGCCACGGGCCTGCTGCCCATGGCCTTCAGCGCTGCGGATACCGCCCTGGGTCCTTGGACCACGCCGTGGTGGGCCCCGCTTGCCGGGCTGGTGGTGCTGGCCACCGTGCTGGCGTATGTGTCGGGTGTCATGGCCGCCCGGGCGCTCGGCTCCAAGGTGGCATCGTTCGTGTCACTCACCGAGGTCCTGTTTGCCGTGGTGTGGGCGTGGCTGCTGCTGGGAGAACTGCCCGGCGCCATCCAACTCCTGGGCGGGATATTCATCGTCGGCGGGGTGATCCTGGTCCGGCTCGACGAACTGCGGGTCCCCGCCACATCTGCTCCCCGCGACGGCGGAAAGGGCACCCGCGTGCCCGCGTCACCGCTGGAGCACGCGAACGACGTCGAGCCCGTGCCTTAAGCCGCGCCCGTCACGTAAGAAGAGCCCGCGCCTTAAAGACGACGGCCCGGGCACCTTGCGGTGCCCGGGCCGCTTAGGCGGCACTTCGTGCCGCCTAAGGCATTAGCCGTTCGAGGCCTGGCTCTGCTGCTCTGCGTTCCGCTTGGCCTGGCTGCCGGCCTCTTTCAAGGCTTCGGCAACCTTGGTCAGCATGGTGGCGTGCTGGCCATCCCATTCGCCCTTGAACTTGTCCGCGTCCGGGCCCTTCCAGTCGGTCCCGTGCAGAAGCTTGGTAAGAGTGGATTTCTGCGTCTCGATCTCGGACGCCCCTGCCTGAAGCTTGCTGCCGAGCTGGCGAAGCTGCTCAACGTCTGCACCCCAAATAGCCATCAGTTTCTCCTTGTTAGATCGTGGATCCGAACCAGATCGGCATCCCCAGCGGCCCCCCGGCTCATCCGGAAGATCCATTGCCTAAAACCTATCCCGGCCCCCAAACAGTGTCGATGGGCAGCCCTGCCCATGCCGGGCTCCCCATGGACGCCGGGCGGAGACCATGACAAAGGGGTCGATCCCAGGCGTTGGAAGAGCCTAGCATGGCGTTATGTGCCGGAATATCCGAACCCTTCACAACTTCGAGCCACACGCCACGTCCGACGAAGTACACGCGGCGGCGCTGCAGTATGTCCGCAAGATCAGCGGCAGCACCAAGCCGTCCAAGGCCAACCAGGAAGCCTTTGACGAAGCCGTGCACCAGATTGAGCACGTCACGCAGCACCTGCTGGAATCCCTGGTGACGCAGGCACCGCCCAAGGACCGTGAGGCCGAAGCGGCCAAGGCCAGGGCACGCGCCGCCGAACGTTACGGCGCGGCCTGAGCTCAGCGCCGGGTATTGCCGAAGCTGCGCAGCCGCAGCGAGTTGGCCACCACCAGGACTGAACTGGCCGCCATGGCCGCGCCGGCGATCATCGGATTGAGGAGTCCAAGGGCAGCCACCGGGATTCCCACCGCGTTGTAGAAGAACGCCCAGAACAGGTTGGTCTTGATGGTGCCCAGGGTCTTCCGGGAAAGCTCAATGGCCTGCGCCACCTGGGCGAGGTCATTGCCCATCACCGTCAGGTCCGCGGCTTCGATGGCCACATCCGTTCCCGATCCCATGGCAATCCCGAGATCCGCCTGCGCGAGTGCCGCAGCGTCGTTGACGCCGTCTCCCGCCATGGCCACCGTGGCCCCGTGCGCCTGGAGTGTGCGTACTGCCTCCACCTTTCCTTCCGGCAGAACGCCGGCATAGACGTCGTCCGGAGCGATGCCGACGGCGGCAGCCACCCGGGCGGCAACGGCGGCGTTGTCCCCGGTCAACAGGATGGGCCGCAGCCCCAGCGCCTTCAGCCGGGCGACGGCGGCGGCGGAGCCTTCCTTGACGGTGTCCCTGAGGCTGATGATCCCGGCCGGCACTCCATCCACCGCGACGCAGATTGCCGTGGCGCCGCCTTCCTCGGCAGCTGCCAACTGCGCCTGCTGGCCGGTGTTCAGGACAATTCCTCCCTGCTCCAGCCAACCGCTCCGCCCAGCCATCACGTGCCTGCCCTCAACGGTTCCCCGCACTCCGCCGCCCGGGGCGGAACTGAAAGCCTGCACTGAAGGCAGGGTGCCGGCGTCGTCCGCTGTGTCTGCCAAACGTGCGGCAGAGGCTGCTGCCGCCGCAACGGCTCGGGCCACTGGGTGCTCGCTGGCGGCCTCGAGTGCTCCGGCGAGCCGGAGGACGTCCTGTTCGTCGAAACCCGGGAATGCCGTGGTGGCGTCAACGGCCAGGATGCCGGTGGTGACGGTCCCTGTCTTGTCCAGCAGGATGGTGTCCACGGTGCGTGTGTCTTCCAGGACCTGGGGGCCCTTGATCAGGATGCCCAGCTGGGCGCCACGGCCGGTGCCGGTCAGCAGGCCCACCGGGGTAGCCAGGCCAAGGGCGCACGGGCAGGCGATCACCAGCACCGCGACGGCGGCCGTGAACGCCTGCCGCAGCTGCCCGCCGTCGGCGCCTGGGCCGGAGATAAGCAGCCAAAGGACGAACGTCAGGGCGGCAACGGCCAGGACCACCGGTACGAAGACGGCGCTGATGCGGTCGGCCAGCCGTGCGATGGGGGCCTTACCGGTCTGTGCCTGCGATACCAGGCGCGCCATCTGGGCCAGGGTGGTTTCGGAGCCGACGCGGGTTGCCCTGACCAGCAGGCGGCCGGAGGTGTTGAGGGTGGCACCCGTGACGCGGCTGTCCGGCCCCACTTCGACGGGGACCGATTCGCCGGTGACCAGGGAGGCATCCACGGCGGAGGCGCCGTCCACCACCACGCCATCGGTGGCGATCTTCTCGCCCGGGCGGACCACCAGGACGTCGCCCACCTGCAGCCGGTCGGCCGGGATCTTCTCTTCCAGGCCGCCGCGCAGGACGGTGGCGTCCTTGGCTCCCAAATTCAGCAGGGCCTGGAGGGCGTCGCCGGCCTTCTGCTTGGCGTTGGCCTCCAGGTACCGGCCCAGGAGCAGGAAGGTGGTGACCACGGACGCCACCTCAAAGTACACGCCGCCGGACATGCCCTCCATGCCCGGGTGCTCCGTCATGCGCGGGTCCGCCACCAGCTGCCAGGCCGAGAACAGGTAGGCTGCGGCCACGCCGAGCGACACCAGGGTGTCCATGGTGGAGGCGAGATGGCGGGCATTGATTGCCGCCGCGCGGTGGAAGGGCCACGCCGCCCACGTGACCACCGGCAGTGCCAGGACGGCCGCCACCCAGCCCCAGTTGGGGAACTGGAACGCCGGGACCATGCTGATGAGGAATACCGGGACGGTCAGGACCGCGGCGAGGATGAGGCGCGGACGGAGGGTGCGGGCAACGCCGGGCACTCGCTCTGCATGCTCGCTCGTTCCTCGCTCATACGCATGCCGCCGCAAGTACCCGACGTCGTCGCCCGCGGGCAACGTAGCGCCAGCGACTGCGTCGACCCGCGCATGACCCTGCTGGCGGACCGTCGCCTTGTATCCGGCTGCTTGCACCGTTGAGGTGAGCTGTTCGTCGGTGATGCCTTCGGGCACCGTGACGTAGGCCGACTCCAGTGGCAGGTTGACCGTTGCCGCCACGCCGTCGATCTTGCCGAGCTTCTTTTCCACCCGGTTCACGCAGGACGCGCAGGTCATGCCCTCAATGTCCAGTTCGACGACGCGGTTGCCCGGCGGGTGCAGCAGTTCTTGGTGGCTCATGTCAGCTTTCCGGCTTGAAAGGGTTTGCTAGGCCTCGTTGGCCACCACCAGGTAGCCCGCCTCGGCGACGGCCTCCCCGATGTCGGAGGCCGGGAGTTCCTTGCTTGAGGTGATGGTCACGGTGGAAACGCCGCCGGCGTTCAGGTCGACATCGACTGCTTCAACGCCTTCGATGGCTTCGAGCTCTTCGCTGACGGCCGACACGCAGTGCCCGCAGGTCATGCCGGAGACGCTGATGGTTGTGGTGGTGGGGGAGGTAGTGCTCATGGCTTGCTCCTTCATGTCCCGGCGGTGGCCGGGGCTTGGGTGTGGGTTGGTGTCAGCGGAGCAACCGGCCGATGGCGTCGGCAGCTTCCTTGACCTTCGCATCAATGGCGTCAGCGCGTGCTTCCGGGTCCGGTTCGGAGGCTGCACCCACCACGCAGTGGCCGATGTGTTCCTCGACCAGCCCGAGGCTGACTGCATGGAGGGCCTTGGTAACGGCGGCAACCTGGGTGAGGATGTCGATGCAGTACTTGTCCTCATCCACCATCCGGGCAATGCCCCGTACCTGCCCCTCAATGCGCTTCAGGCGCCGAAGGTACGCGTCCTTGTTTCCCGTATAGCCGTGGTGGGGTGCGGCGCCGGTTCCGCTGGCCGCTGATTCGGCTGCCACGGCCGCGACGGCTTCTTCAATAGCGTCCATACCGCAACGATATACCCCGTGGGGGTATAAAGGCAAGTACCCCGGAGGGGTATCTGGAGGCAAGTTCTTATCGCGGGCCCCAACAACCGTGCAGCTGCAGTCAGGGCACAAAAAAGCTCCGGAGTGCGTTATTGGGGGATACGCACTCCGGAGCAGCTCTTGGGCAATTCCGGCTTCCACCGGGTGGATCGGTCTTGCTTGAATTAGCTTACTGGCTGGCACCGGCACTGCGCCAGCGGTGCGAATAACTACTTTCGCTTTACTTTAAAGCGGGCCGTCAGGGTATTGGCTTCCGCTTCCGCCGCTCATGGCCTGTCCACATGTGCGGGCATCCGGTAGGGAACCACCAGCACCGGCCGGCTCTGGTGGTGGCTTAACCACGCCCCCACCGATCCGTTGAGAGCCTCCGAGAGCCGGTGCGCGAAACCCCGTTCGGAGGTGCCCACAATGATCAATGGTGCGTCCATCTCGGCTGCCAGCTGCCCCAGGGCGCGGGCAGGGTCCCCGGTCAAGGTGCGGAAGGACCACTGCAGCGGCGCGCCGTCGGACGGCAGCATGCCCACGGCGGCCTGGACCTGCGCTTCCAACTCCCTTGTCAGCGCCAGCATGTCGTCGTTTGCGTCCGGGTGCCGGGACAGCCGGTGGGCGGAGCGGGCCGGGTCCCATTCCACCAGGTAGCTGGCTTCGTCCACATACGCACAGACCAGGGGCGTGCACAATCGGGCAGCCAGGGTGGCCGCGGCCCGGAGAACCTCCGGGTGCTGTTTGGGCATGATCCCCACCAGCAGCGGGCCGCCGTCGAAGTCTTCCCATGTCATGCTGCCAATTGTCCGCCCGCCGGGGCGGTGTGAACAGGTACCTTGGGCCCGTCAACTCCCGCCAGCGCCGGCCCGGAGACGCTAGGAAACACTGGGGTATGCGGTGACCACAACGTTCTTGCCCCACGGATCCTCCGTGTAGCAGCTGATGAGGACAAGCCGGTTGGGCACCATGTCCCAGACGGGACTGTCCTTGAGGCTGGACTTCAGGTACGTCGTGATGCTGTCCACCCGGTAGCTGATGGTTCCGGCCGCCGTTTCCACATCCAGCCGGTCACCGACTGCTGCTGCTGAGCTGAGGTGGTTGAAGGGCGCGTCCGCGCCTTCCCAGCTGTGGCCCACCACGTAGGTGGTGTTGCCGGAGCCCCGGCCCGGAACCCCGAACGGTGTCAGCCAGTATCCGTCCTTGGTGGCAGGCGGCTCGATGGTCCGGCTGGATTGGGCATCGCCGTCCAGGTCCAGCGGATGGATGGCAACATCGAAGGCGGCCGACGGGTAGTGGATATGGACGGGCTGGGCAGCCGCGGGAAGTTCGGGTCCTGCAGGCGCCTCCGCTGCAGTCCCGCCAGGGGCCTCGGCTGTTGCGGCCTGATTCTGTGCCGTGGCGTCGTGTGCCGCCATACCATTCGGTGTGCCGGTCCCCGCTATCGGAGCCGCCCCGCCGGCGGAAGCAGGGCCGCCGGGAACCAGGGCGGCCGACGCAGGGGCCTCCGTTGCCGGCGGCGGTGCCGGGTGAAACAGGGGAGCGCCGAGGGTGAACGACAGGAAGGCGAGGACGCCACAGAACAGGATGGCAACGTCACCGGTGTTCCATCGGCGCCAGGCGCGCCGCCAAGCCCCCGGCGTGGGGGCTGCGTGCCGGCTTCGATCCTGGCGCATGGCACTCCTCACGGGTCGGGCGGGGTTGGAAGGAAGGCGTCCTGCCGGGCACTGGCAGGACGCCTTCCTTGTCAAGGGGCCACGTGTTGTGGCCGTTTGCGGGCTACCCGCCGGTGTGCAGCAGACGCGGCCGGCGGCGTACTGCCACCGCTGCTCCCGCTGCGGCCAGTGCCGCTGCGCCGGCAAGCCAGCCCGGACCGGCGTCCGGTGCTCCAACCGCCGTCTGCGCGTTGTAGCCCTGGTTCGTGCCGACGCTGACGGGGGCTGCCGCGGGGGCAGCCTTGGGTGCTGCCTTCGGTGCGGCGGCAACCTGCTTGGCCGGTGCGGGCTGGGCGGTTACAGTAGCCGTGGCCACTTCGGCCGGGGCTTCCACCGATGGGGTTTCCGCTATGGCTTCCGTCAGCGGTTGCACCACGGGCTGCTCCGGCACAGAATTATCGACGACGACGGGCTGCTCCACCACGGGCTGGTCGACGACCACGGGCTCCTCGGCGGGAGGCGTCACGGGAGTATCGACGACGACGGGTGGCGCCGGGACCGTCGCAACACAGCCGTTCGCGAAAATGGCCTTGCCAGTGTCCCAGTTCAGGCCGTCCGGGAGCCCCTCACCCGGTGGGATGATGTCCCCGTCGTGCCGGTCGTGACCCTCGAATCCGGAACTCGAGATGCTCACGGTTAAGTAGCCGTTCCCAACGGCGTGGCAGAAGGATTTGTTGTTGTTGTCCGCGGTGGCGGGGGCAGCGACGGCCAGTGCCGCCAAGCCCACGGCGCCCAGAGTGGCTAAGGTGCGTTTCATGTTGTCTCCCCATATTTGTGTGAAACGGACCATGGTGGGGAAAGGCCAGCGGTGGCACCGTTTGCCCCAGCAGCACGGTCAGCTTGCTTGAGATTTCAGGCTAGGGGCGCCGCTTGGGGCAGTCGCCAGTAGGCGATACTCGTCTTTTCCTGGCTTTTAGGTGCGGTGTTACTTGTGGGTACCCGAATAATCCACACAGCTACTTGCTGCCTGCACAAGTCCTTGTAGCCATTCCCGGCCCGACCTAACGTTGAACCAGGCGACGAAAGGGTGCGTCATGGAAATCTTCATGTGGTGGCTGGACCTGGATCTTGAGAGCAAGGAATGGCTGCGCGAAAACCTGCGCGCCGAGGAACTGCCGCTCCCGGTCCTGCAGGGGATCGCCGAAGCCGGCGGACCCCACCCCGGCAACCCGGCCGCCGTGCTGACCGCCGCGGACTGGGACTTCATCCAGACACAGTCCGAGTTCGTGGACTGACTCCTGCCGAGTAGATTGGCTCCTCTACCTACACCACTGGGGAGCTGGGGGGGCTGACAACCGTTGCGCAGCGGCCCATCCGGTGGTTGCATGGTCCGCATGGCAACGGCGGCAGAATCATTTGTCCTGGCAATCGGGACCAAAAAAGGGCTGTGGCTGGCCACGAGCCGGGACAGGCAGGAGTGGTCCTTCACCGGTCCCCACTTTTTGATGGCGGAGATTCCCAGCATCGGGATCGATACCCGGGAAGGCCGCACCCGGATCCTGGTGGGGGTCCGCAGCCCGCACTGGGGACCCACGGTTGCACATTCCGATGACCTCGGCGCCACCTGGACCGAGCCGGAGCAGGGCGCCATCACGTTTCCCGGGGATACCGGGGCAGCAGTGGAGCGCGTGTGGCAGATTTACCCGGACGCCGAGTCCCGTCCCGGGGTTGTGTGGGCGGGAGCCGAGCCCATTTCCGTCTGGAAATCCACGGACGGCGGAGAGCACTTCGAGCTGAACCGCGGCCTGTGGGACCACCCGCACCGCAGTGACTGGGGAGCAGGCTACGGCGGTGCGGCGGCGCATTCGATCGTGGTGGACCCGGCGGGCGAAACGGTGCACGTTGCCATGAGTACCGGCGGCGTTTACCGTTCGCTCGACGGCGGCACCTCCTGGGAGCCGCGCAACAAGGGCATCTCGGCCTACTTCATGCCGGATCCCAATCCGGAGTTCGGCCAGTGCGTCCACAAGATCGCCGCGGACGCCGCAGTGGCGGGACGCCTCTACGCCCAAAACCATCACGGGGTCTACCGTACGGACGATAACGCAGACAGCTGGAACTCCATTGCGGCGGGCCTGCCGGCAGACTTCGGCTTCGTGATGCTCACCCATCCCCGCCGGGACGGCACCGCCTGGGTTGTTCCACTGAAGGCCGACGGCGAACGCATCCCTCCGGACGGAAAGCTCGCGGTCCACCGCACGGATGACGCCGGGAACACCTGGAAGCGGCTCAGCAGCGGACTCCCTGAGCACGAATACAACAGCGTGCTTCGGGACGCGGCGTCGGTGGACACCGCAGAACCCGCCGGGGTGTACTTCGGTACGCGGGGCGGGACGGTCTACGCGAGTGCGGACGAAGGGGAAACGTTCCGGGAGGTGGCTTCCCACCTGCCGGATGTCCTGTGCGTCAGGGCGGCCGTGGTGGCCGGTGCCTGAGATTTCGCTGCTGCTGCCCAGCGTCCTGCAGCCCCTGGCCGGCGGGCGGTCCGTGCTGACTGCGCCCGCTGACGGGCCGGTGACGGTGGCGCGCCTGCTTGATGCGGTTGCCTCCGACTATGCCGTGCTGGGCCGGCGGCTCCGCGACGAGACGGGCGCACTGCGCAGGTTCGTCAACATTTACGTGGACGGTGATGAGGTGCGGCGGCTCCAGGGACTGGATACCCAGGTAGCACCCGGCCAGGAGGTCCTGGTGATCCAGTCCGTTGCCGGCGGCTGACCGGGAAGTGGGCAAGGCGGCGGGCAGCCCTTACTGGCTACGCCCGCAGCCCAACGGCCATCTCCCTATGCCACGCGCCATACGCTGCATTCGTCCGTATTGATAGCTTTCCGGACCCCCGTGATCCGGTCCAGGATCCATACCACGCCGATGCCCGGCGCCGTTTCCTGCACGCTCCCGCGGCGGATCACCACGTCGTCGTAGGACGGGCCCACGGAGAGGCGGGCTTCGATTTCGTCACCGCGATGGAGCTGGTCCAGTGCTCGGACCCTGGTTACATGCGTGGTCGCTTTCTTCAACATCGGGGGCCTCCTGGCTGGAGCTGGTGCCGGCTCTTGCCTGCACTAACCAGTGTGGGCGGAGAATGTTGCGTCCCCGTTTCCCCGCGGTTATGGCGCGGTTAGTTCTTGGAGCCGCTGCTGTTTCAGGCGTCGACGCTGCTGCGGTAGGCAGCCAGGAAGGTGGAGATCCTTTCCACCGCCTCTTCGATCTCCAGCACCGACGGCAGGATCACGAAGCGGAAGTGGTCCGGCGCAGGCCAGTTGAAGGCGGAACCGTGCGACACCAGGATCTTTTGGTCCCGGAGCAGGTCCAGGACAAACTGTTCGTCGCTGGAGATGGGGTACACCTCAGGGTCCAGGCGCGGGAAGAGGTACATGGCGCCCGACGCCGGGACGCACGTTACGCCGGGGATGGCCGTGAGGAGCCTGTGGGCGAGGTCCCGCTGCTCGCGGAGCCGGCCGCCCGGCTTCACGAGCGTCTCAATGCTCTGGTAACCGCCCAGGCAGGTCTGGATGGCGTGCTGGGCGGGAACATTGGCGCACAGGCGCAGCGAGGCCAGGAGCTCCAGGGCTTCCCGGTAGCTTTCGGTGGCTGCCCGTGGCCCGGTAATGGCCACCCACCCCGCCCGGTAGCCGGGCATCCGGTACGCCTTGGACAGGCCGCTGAAGGTCAGGCAGCACAGGTCTTCGGCCACGGCAGCGGTGTGGATGTGCCGCGCTTCTCCGTACAGCACCTTTTCGTAGATTTCGTCGGAGAAGAGGACCAGGTTGTGCTTCCGGGCCAGGTCCGCGAACTGCTCCAGGATGTGGCGGGGGTAGACCGCGCCCGTGGGGTTGTTCGGATTGATGATCACGATGCCCTTGGTGCGGCTGGTGATCTTGGCCTCGACGTCCGCCATGTCCGGCCACCAGTTCTCTTCCTCGTCGCAGAGGTAGTGCACGGGCTTCCCGCCGGTCAGGGTCACCGCGGCGGTCCAGAGGGGGTAGTCCGGCGCGGGGACCAGGATCTGGTCGCCGTTTTCCATGAACGCCTGCAGGCACATGGAGATGAGCTCGCTGACACCGTTGCCGATCACGATGTCCTCGACCCCGATGTTCATCAGTCCACGGGTCTGGTAGTACTGCGAAATGGCTGTCCGGGCTGTGAAGATGCCCTTTGAGTCGCTGTAGCCCTGGGCCCCGCGAAGGTGGTGGATCATGTCCACCACCACGGACTCCGGCGCTTCCAGCCCGAACGGTGCCGTGTCCCCAAGGTTCATCTTGAGGATCCGGTGCCCTTCGGCTTCCATGTTCCTGGCGGCCTGGAGGATGGGTCCGCGGAGTTCGTAGCGGACGTCCCGGAGTTTGCTGGAATGCTGCATGGCGTGCATGGTTGATCTTTTCACAAACGCACGACGGCGGCGCGCGGCTACGGTGCCAGCCGGTCGCCCTTGCGGTGCACGCGGAACCAGCGGTACCCGTACCGCCCCAGCTCAACGCTGAAGCTGCCGTCAGGCTCCAAGGGGGCGTTGCCGCCGTCGAACAGGTCCAGCAGCAGGGCGTCCCGGTAAGCCTGGCGCGGGCCGTCCTCCGGTCCCACCATGCCGCTGACCTTCACCGTGTCTTCGCCGAGGTTGTGCAGCAGCACCAGCGTCCCGCCGTCGGAACTGCAGGTGTGGGCGAACACCGCAGGCTCGGGCTGGTCGATGACCGCGAACTCGCCCCAGCCCAGCTCGGGCGCCTCGCGGTACCGGGCGATCAGCATGGCCATGAAGTTGAACAGCGAGCCCGGGTCCCGCTTGGCGGCTGCGGCGTTGACGCGGTCGGGGCCGTACTCGCCCCGTACCAGGGGCGCCACCAGGTCCGACGCCCTGGCGTTGGAGAAGCCGCCGTTCCTGTCGCTGTTCCACTGCATGGGCGTGCGCACGGCGGCCCGGCTCTTCTGCCGGAGGTCCTCACCCATGCCGAGCTCCTCGCCGTAGAACAGCACTGGGGTGCCGGGCAGGGAAAACATGAGCGAGTACACCATCCGCAGGCGCTCCTGGTCCCCGTCCAGCATCGGCGGAAGCCGCCGCCGCAGGCCCCGGCCGTAGATCTGCATGTTCTTCTCCGGCCCGAACGCGGCAAAGACCTCCTGGCGCTCGCCGTCGCTCAGCTTGTCCAGCGTGAGCTCGTCATGGTTCCGCACGAACATGGCCCACTGGTTGTCCGGGTGGATCGGCGGGCGGCTCTTGAGCGTCTCGGCCAGCGGCCGCGCATCCTGCCGGGCCAGGGACAAATAGATGTGCTGCATGGACAGAAAGTCGAACTGCATGTTCAGCTCGTTGCCCTCAGCGCCGCCAAAATACTCCAGCTGCTCCTTGTAGGGCAGGTTCACCTCCCCCAGGAGTACGGCGCTGCCGTTGCGCCGGGTCAGGAAACTGCGCAGTGCACTCAAATAGCCGTGGGGATTGATGTTCGCTGCCTCGTCCTTGGGCTGGCCCCGCGTCTCCAGGAAGAACGGCACGGCGTCCAGCCGGAAACCGTCCAGCCCCAGTTCCAGCCAGAGCCCCATGGCCTTGGCGATCTGGTCCCGGACCTGGGGATTGGTGACGTTGAGGTCCGGCTGGTGCTTGGCGAACATGTGCAGGTACCACTCGCCGGTGGCCTCGTCCTGGGTCCAGAGCGAGTTTTCCTCCCCGGGGAACACAACCTCGGAGGATGTGTCCGGGGGAGTGTCCTTCCGCCACACGTAAAAGTCGCGGAACGGGTTGTTGGTGGATTTCCGGGCTTCCACGAACCACGGGTGCTGGTCAGACGTGTGGTTCACCACGAAGTCCGCGATCACCCGCATGCCGCGGTCCTTGGCGGCGCGGATGAACTCCACCAGGTCACCCAGGGTGCCGAGCCGCGGGTCCACGCTGAAGAAGTCCGTGACGTCGTAACCGTCGTCCCGGTCGGGGGACGGGTAGAACGGCATCAGCCAGATGCAGGTCACGCCCAGTGCGGCGAGGTAGTCCACCCGTTGGGTGAGGCCGGCGAAGTCCCCGGTGCCGTCGCCGTCGTCGTCGAAAAACGTCTCCACGTCCAGGCAGTAGATGACGGCGTTCTTCCACCACAGGTCCGACGTCTCGGCGATCCTCATGCCGAAGCGTCCGACGCCGGGTTGGCGGCTGCCGCCGCCAGCTGCGGTTCCGTATGGGTGCGGTCAGGGGTGCCTCCGGTAGTGCGAACCTGCGGGAGCACTTCCGCGGCGAACGCGTCGATGAAGGGAGCCTGCTCCTGGCCCACAAAGTGCAGGTACAGCTCGTCGAAGCCCAGGTCCACGTATTCGGACAGCCACTCCACGTGCCGGCTAAGGCTGGCCGAAACATTCACCGTGCTGCGCACATGCTCCTCGCGCACGTGCTCGGCAACACCGTCGAAATGCCCTGCCGTGGGCAGGTCCCAAGGGATGGGCGGCGCGAACGTGTTGGTCCGCCACTGGTCCAGGGCGATGGCCGCCGCCTCCTCCTCGCTGCCGGCCCAGGACAGGTGGACCTGCAGCACCGCCTTGCCCTTGCCCCCATTGTCCCGGTAGGCGGTCAGCATGTCCCGGAGCTTCGACGCCGGCTGGTTGACGGTGACCAGACCGTCCGCCCAGGCCGCGGCCCGGCGGGCGGTCTCCACACTGATGGCAGGGGCGATGAGCGGCGGCGGGGAGTCGGGGACATCCCAGATCCGCGCCTGTTCCACGGTCACCAGGCCCCGGTGGGTGACCTCCTCGCCGCGGTGCAGCCGGCGGATCACGTCCACGCACTCCTCCAGCCGCCGCTGCCGGATGTCCTTGGGCGGCCACGCGTCCCCGGTGACATGCTCGTTCATGTTTTCACCGCTGCCCGGGGCGAACCAGAACCTGCCGGGGAACATGCCGGCCAGTGTTGCGGAAGCATGGGCGATGATGGCCGGGTGGTAGCGCTGGCCCGGTGCGGTCACCACCCCGAACCGCAGGCCCGTGGTGGCCAGGGCTGCCCCCAGCCAGGACCACGCGAAGCCGGAGTGCCCCTGCCGGGCGGACCATGGCTCGATGTGGTCCGAGCACATGGCCGCGTCAAAGCCTGCGCGCTCCGCGTGCTGGACGTCCTTGAGCAGCTGGCCGGGACTGATCTGTTCATGGGAAGCGTGAAAACCGACAGTAACCATCGTTAAGCTGTACCGTCCCCGGAGGTGCCATGTCGAGGGGTACCCCGGACAGGCCTGTTGGACAGGTGGCGGGGCATGGGCGACTTGTTCGATAAGTTTGAGGCTTGTAGTACGGGCTCTGCGGCAGTGCAGGGCACGGCGGAACCGGAAGGAAGTACCCCAAGTGGGCGGTGTGCTCATCGGACTGGCGGTGATCGGCGTCGTCATCGCCGTGGGATACATCGCGGCACGCTGCGGGCTGGGCGATGAAGCCACCATCTCGGCACTGACCCGTACCGCCTTCTTCATTACCAACCCCGTGCTGCTCTTCACCGTGGTGCTGAAATCAGACCTCTCGGTGGTCTTCTCCGCGTATGTTCCGCTTGCCATGATCACCGCGGCGGTCACCGCGCTCCTCTATGTGGCCGCCAGCCGCATCTGGTTTCGAAGGCCGCTCGCCGAGACGGCGGTCGGCGCGATGGCAGGCTCCTACGTCAACGCCAATAACATCGGCATCCCCATCACGCTCTATGCCCTGGGGGACGCCACCCCCGTGGCTCCGGTGCTGCTGGTGCAGCTGCTCCTGTTCGCCCCGCTGGTCCTGACCCTGCTGGACCTCTCCGAGGCCGGCCGGTTCTCGCCCCGGCTCATGCTGACGCAGCCCTTCCGCAACCCCATGATCATCGCCTCGCTCCTGGGCGTGGTCCTGGCTGCGTTCCGCGTGCAGCTTCCGGCGCCCGTCATGGCACCGCTGACGCTCCTGGGCGGCGCGGCCGTCCCGGTGGTGCTGCTGGCATTCGGGATGTCGCTGCGCGGAACCAGGATGCTTCGCAGCGGCGGCCACACCGCCGAAATCCTCGCTGCCACGGCACTCAAGTCCGCGGTGATGCCGGCGGTGGCGTTCGTCGTCGGGCGTTTCCTCTTTGACCTGGACCACCACATGCTCCTGGGCGTGGTGCTCATGGCGGCGCTTCCCTCAGCCCAGAACGTGTTCCTGTTTGCGAGCAAATACGGGCGGGGCGTGGCGGTGGCGCGCGAAACCATCCTGCTCTCCACGGCCGCCGCGGCGCCTGTACTGGTCCTCGTGGTCTGGCTGCTGGCCGCCTGAGCACCCCAGCGCAGCGCGCCGCCCTACCGCGCGGGGCGCCGTCCGGGCAAGAATGGGCACTATGGAACTTCCCGTGATGCCGCCCGTCCCGCCCATGCTCGCCAAGGCCGTCAGCGGCATCGGCGGCATCCCGGAAGGCGGCGGCCTCAGTTACGAGCCCAAGTGGGACGGCTTCCGGTCCATCATCTTCCGTGACGGCGATGACCTGGAGATCGGCAGCCGCAACGAGAAGCCCATGACGCGCTACTTTCCAGAGCTGGTGGCGGCTCTGAAGGAAAACCTGCCGCCACGGTGTGTGGTGGACGGCGAGATCATCCTGGTGGGAACCTCCGGGGACCGGCTCGACTTCGACGCGCTGCAGCAGCGCATCCACCCCGCCGCCAGCCGGGTGAAGCTGCTGGCCCAGCAAACGCCGGCAAGCTTTGTGGCCTTCGACCTGCTGGCGCTGGGCGGCGACGACTACACCGGCAGACCTTTTTCGGAACGGCGGGCCGCGCTGGAGAAGGCGCTCGCGGCCAGCAGCGCACCAGTCCACCTCACGGCCGCAACCACGGACAAGGACACCGCCGCCCAGTGGTTCGAGCAGTTTGAGGGGGCCGGGCTGGACGGCATCGTGGCCAAGCGGCTGGAGGGGCGGTACGAGCCGGACAAGCGGGTCATGTTCAAGGTCAAGCACGAGCGCACCGCCGATTGCGTGGTGGCCGGTTACCGTCTCCACAAGAGCGGGCCGGACGCCATCGGCTCCCTGCTGCTGGGCCTCTACAAGGACGACGGCGGCCTGGCCAGCGTGGGCGTGATCGGCGCCTTCCCCATGAAGCGCCGCAGGGAATTGTTTGAACAACTGCAGCCGCTGGTCACCGACTTTGATAACCACCCGTGGGCCTGGGCCAAGCAGGAAGAGGGTGAACGGACACCGCGGAACGCGGAAGGCAGCAGGTGGAGCGCCGGCAAGGACCTGTCCTTCGTTCCGCTCCGGCCCGACCTGGTGGTGGAGGTCCGCTATGACCACATGGAGGGCGACCGATTCCGCCACACCGCACAGTTCAACCGCTGGCGGCCGGACCGGGACCCGGAGTCCTGCACCTATGAGCAGCTGGAAGAACCGGTCAACTTCGATTTGGCATCGGTGCTGGAGACCGGCCGCGCCTAGGGTCCTGCCCCGCGGCAAAGGGTGCCAAATCAGCCCAGTTTTAACAGGGGAAAGCCCGCCATTTGGGGGAATGGCGGGCTTTCCGGTTCCAAAACCGGGCTGGAATGAACGCTTTCGGCGCCTACTTCAGGCCCAGCTGTGTGGTGGGGGTCCGGAAGGACTCCTTGGCCGTCAGAGCGGAGATGGCAGCGATGCCGCAGATCACGGCCGTGAAGATGCTGATCTGAACCCAGCCGCCGGGCTTGATGCCGCCCATGGCCGCTACGATGGCCGGCGCGAACCCTGCCATCAGGAAGCCCAGCTGTGTGCCAATGGCCAGGCCGGAGAAGCGGACCTTGGTGCTGAACATCTCGGCGTAGAAGGAAGGCCAGACGGCGTTTGAGGCTGCGTAACCGAAGGAGAAGAAGCCGATGGCGGCCAGGAACATCAGCGGCACGCTGCCGGATTCCAGGCTGAGCAGGAAGACCGGTGTGAGGATGGCGCTGGCTACGGCGCCGTAGATGAAGACCGGCTTGCGGCCAATCTTGTCGGACAGCATGCCGAACAGCGGCTGGGTGCCCAGGGCCACGAGGTTGGCGCCGACGACGAGCCACAAGGTGGTGGTGCCGTCAACACCGGCGACGGTCTTGGCGTAGCTGATGGCGAGGGTGCCGAACACGGTGGATACTGCGGCGATGAAGGCGCAGGCAATCACGCGGAGGACGTCGCGCCAGTGGCCCTTGAGAAGGTCGGCGACGGGGAGTTTGGAGATCTGGGCGGTCTTCCGGGCTTCCTCGAATGCCGGGGGCTCGTGGAGGGTGCGCCGGATAAAGAAGGCAACAATCACGACGACGGCGCTGAGCCAGAACGGGATGCGCCAGCCGATGCCGTACTTGATCTCGTCCGGCAGGGCCAGGACTGGAATGAAGACGAGGGCGGCGAGGATCTGGCCGCCCTGGGTGCCGGTGAGGGTCCAGGAGGTGAAGAAGGAGCGGCGGTTGTCCGGGGCGTGCTCCAGGGTCATGGAGGAGGCGCCGGCCTGCTCGCCCGCGGCTGAGAGGCCCTGGCACAGGCGGGCCAGCACCAGCAGCGCCGGAGCCCACCAGCCGACAGTCTTGAAGTCGGGCAGGCAGCCGATCACGAAGGTGGAGGCGCCCATGAGCAGCAGGGTGAACATCAGGACCTTCCGGCGGCCCACCCGGTCGCCGAAGTGGCCAAGGATGATGGCGCCGATGGGCCGGGCGACGTAGGCGAAGCCGAAAGTCGCGAAGGACATGATCGCGGCGTTGGTGTCTGCGTCCGGGAAGAAGACTTTGGGGAAGATCAGTGCGGCGGCGGAGCCGAAGATGAAGAAGTCATAGTATTCGACCGCGCTCCCCAGGAAGCTGGCGAGGGCGGCCTTCTTGGGCGTCCCGGCGGAGGTGAGGGCACCCGCCCCGGCGGACGGAAGTGTCTGGCTCATGGTGTTCCTTTGATGTGACGACATTGTCGCGGATGGATCTGGGGTCGCAGCCGCCGTTGCCTTGGTGCGGGCGGGGGATGCGGCTGGAGTCCGGAAGAAGACCCGGCATTTGTAGCCACATGGTGGGAGCTACTTTTGCGATACAGAAACTATGACTGTGAGGGCAGTCACCTGTCAAGAAAATAATCACCATCTAGAAATAGCTCTCACAATGTGGCAACATCGAGGCATGAGTGTGAATCAAGCCACAATGAACGAAGACGTTCAGCCCGACCCTTCGGGCCCGTCGCCGGGCGTGGGTAGCGAGCCGAACGCCGGCGGGAAGAAGGCCTCTGACCGGACCGACATGGTGGGCAAGGCGCTTGGCCTACTGGTCCTGCTCGGTGACGAGCCCCGTGGGGCAAGTGCCGCCGAGATATCGCGCCGGGCGGAACTGCCGTTCAGCACCACCTACCGGCTGCTTGGTTCGCTGACCCGCGACGGCTTTGTCGACTACGAGCCTGAAGGCCGCCGCTACCACCTGGGCCTGCGCATCTTCCAGCTGGGCCAGCGGGTCTCGAACCATCACGGCTTCGCGGGGACGGCCATGCCCGTTTTGCGCAGGGTGACTGCCGCAACCGGTGAAGCCACCATCCTCAGCGTCCGCGACGGGCATCATCATTTGACCGTCAGTAAGGTGGATGGCCCGCAGACCTTCCGGGTGACCAGCGACCCTGGCCACCTGGGCTCCCTGTCCACCACCGCCGTCGGAAAGGCCCTGGTGGCTTTCACCGAGGAGGGGGAGCGGGAAAGGCTCCTGGCGGAGTTGCCGCTCGAGCCGCTCACCGGGAAGTCCATCACGGACCGCGACGCCTTCCGGGCCGAGATCGAGCAGGTGCGCCGCCAGGGTTATGCCGTCATGGATGAGGAAAACGAGGCAGGCATGCGTGCCGTGGCCGTCCCGCTGCTCAACAGCCAGGGGTACGCGTTCGCGTCCCTGGCAACTGCCGTGCCGGTGTTCCGGCTGGGCCTGGAGGAGCTGAAGGCCCACGTTCCGCTGCTGCAGGAGGCCGCCGCGGAACTCGCCGCCAGGCTTCCCCAGCGCTAGCAGCC
Organism: Arthrobacter sp. B1I2; assembly: GCF_030816485.1. NCBI lineage: Bacteria > Bacillati > Actinomycetota > Actinomycetes > Micrococcales > Micrococcaceae > Arthrobacter > Arthrobacter sp. B1I2. The sequence goes on from NZ_JAUSYC010000001.1 coordinate 1,156,829, forward strand.
GGGCTTTTACTGCGCCTTATGAAGCCCTTGTGTTCGTATCTAGAACAAGAGTGCGATAAGTGAACAATTGATGTACCGTAATCCCTATCACCCTGCAGCACAGATTCGCGGCTGCCTGGTGCCGTACCAAAGGAGCTGCACGCATGAGCAATCGAACTGAGTCCTACCTGGTGGGACTGGTCGGTGACGGCGTCGCGCCATCGCTCACGCCGCCCATGCACGAACGGGAAGGCGACGTGCAGGGCCTGCGCTACCTGTACCGGCCCATCGACCTGCTCGAGCTGGGGCTGACCGCGGCATCGGTCGGCGGCATCCTGCACAGTGCCCGCACGCTGGGTTTCAACGGCCTGAACATCACCCATCCCTGCAAGCAGGTGGTCCTGGAGCACCTGGACGAAGTGAGCCCGGACGCCCGCAGGCTCGGCGCCGTCAACACAGTGGTCATCCGCGATGGCAGGTTCATCGGCCACAACACCGACTTCTCCGGCTTTGCCGCCGCCTTCGCCGCCGGCCTTCCCGGCGCGAAGCTGGACCGTGTGGTGCAGCTCGGTGCCGGCGGTGCCGGATCTGCCGTCGCCTACGCCCTGCTGACCGCCGGCGTGCGGACGCTGGACCTGGTGGACATGGACCCTGCCAGGGCCACGGCGCGGGCCGCCGAGCTGCAGGGCTTTTTCCCGGACAGCACCATCACGGCAGGCACGACGGCGGAGCTGCCGCAGCTGATGGGCCTGGCCGACGGCCTGGTGCACTGCACCCCGGTGGGCATGGCCGCCCACCCCGGCCTCCCGCTGGACCTGGACCTGCTGGAGTCCCGGCACTGGGTGGCGGACATCGTCTACCGCCCCATCGACACCGAACTGGTCCGCGGCGCCCGCGCCAAGGGCTGCCAGGTCCTGGACGGCGGCCGGATGGCCGTTGGCCAGGCCGCCGACGCCTTCCGCATCTTCACCGGCCTCGAAGCTGACCCGGACCGCATGCGCAGCCACTTCCTGGAGCTTGTGGCCTCGGAAGAGGTGGCCGCCTGATGCGCACCGGAATCGCCACCGTCTGCCTGTCCGGCACCCTGAGGGAAAAGATGCGGGCCTGCGCCATTGCGGGCTTCGACGGCATCGAAATCTTCGAACAGGACCTGGTCACCTCGCCGCTCAGCCCCGAGGACGTGCGGAAAATGGCCGCGGACCTGGGCCTTGGCCTGGACCTCTACCAGCCGTTCCGGGATTTCGACGGCGTCACGCCGGACCTGCTGAAGGCGAACCTCCGGCGCGCGGAGGCGAAGTTCAAGCTGATGTCCCGCCTGGGCATGGACACCATCCTCGTTTGCTCCAACGTTGCCACCGCCACCATTGACGACGACGGCCTCCGGGCCGATCAGCTGGCACAGCTGGCCAACCTGGCCGGGGACCACGGCGTCAAGGTGGCCTACGAAGCGCTGGCCTGGGGCAAGTACGTCAACGACTACGAGCACGCCTACCGGCTGGTGGACATGGTGGACCATCCCAATTTCGGAACCTGCCTGGACTCCTTCCATATCCTGTCCCGGGACTGGGAAACCTCCCACATTGAGGCGTTCAACCCCGGGAAGATCTTCTTCGTGCAGGTGGCGGACGCCCCCAAGCTCACCATGGATGTGCTGTCCTGGAGCCGGCACTACCGGGTGTTCCCGGGCGAGGGACAGTTTGCGCTGGCCAAGTTCATGGGCCACGTGGTCCGTGCCGGCTACACCGGACCCGTCTCGCTGGAGGTCTTCAATGACGTCTTCCGGCAGTCCGATGTTGAGCGCACGGCCGTGGATGCCATGCGTTCGCTCATCTGGCTTGAGGAGCAGAGCGCCAACTGGCTGGCAGGCACTGAAAGCGTGCCGGGCAACGGCGCCGCGCACCGCCGTCGTTATCCCATGGAACTGGCCACGCTGCCCAAGGTGAACGAACCTGCCGGCTTCAACTTTGCCGAGGTCAAGGCGGACGATACCGCCCAGCTGGAGAAGCTCCTGGGCCAGCTCGGCTTCGCGTTCGAGGGCCGGCACCGCACCAAGGACGTCCAGCTGTGGACCATGGGGCAGGCCCGGGTGATCATCAACGAACAGGCCGCGCAGCATGCCGAGCCCGCCATCGCCGCGCTGGGGTTCGACGTCGATTCCCCCGTGATTGCCTCCGCCCGCGCCCAGCAGCTCAAGGCCCCCGTGGTGGCCCGCAAGGTGCAGGCGGACGAGGAAGTGTTCCAGGGCATTTCCGCGCCGGACTCCACCGAAATCTTCCTCTGCCAGGGCAGCCCGGACGGCACCGCGGCGTGGACGCACGAGTTTGGCGAAGGGCTGGAACTTCCTTCCCCCGGAACCAATGCGGTCATCGACCACGTCAACCTTGCCCAGCCGTGGCAGCACTTCGACGAAGCCGTTCTGTTCTATACCAGCGCCATGGCCCTGGAACCGCAGCCGTTCGCGGAAGTGCCCAGCCCCAGCGGCCTGGTGCGCTCGCAGGTCATGCAGACCTCCGACGGCGCAGTGCGGCTGGTTCTGAACCTCGCTCCGATCCAGCAGGCCAGCGGCCAGAAAACCTACCAGGAACATATCGCCTTCGCCGTGGACGACCTCGTGGCCACCGCCCGGGCCGCCCGGGACCGGGGCCTGGAATTCCTGCAGATCCCGGCCAACTACTACGAAGACCTGGACGCCCGGTTCGGCCTTGAGCCCGGCTTCCTGGCCACCCTGCAGGAGCTCAACCTGCTGTTCGACCGGGATGCGGACGGCGAATTCCTGCACTTCTACACAGCCACCGTGGGCAGTGTGTTCTTCGAAATGGTGGAACGCCGCGACGGCTATGACGGCTACGGCGCCCCCAACGCCCCGGTGCGCCACGCGGTCCAGTACGACTCGCTCCACCGCAGCTGAGCCAACCCAGACCCCAGACGCAAGACACCAAACAGATCAGAAAGGAGCCAGCCGTGCCGGAAGACATCACCGCGGAGCTGGAGTCGGAGGAACTCGTGCCCCCGGCCGAACCGAAGGCTGCCCACCAGCCCCTGGACAAGGCCATCGAGTCGCAGGCTGACCTCAGTGCAGAGATCAACGCCATGGGCGAGGCCTACCAGCGGGCGCTAAAAGACGGCGGGCAGCAGGAAACCCAGCCGCGCCTGGACTACCCGCCCTACCGCAGCAGCATCCTGCGCCACCCCACCAAGAGCCTGCACCACGCCGACCCTGAGACCATCGAGCTGTACTCGCCGGCCTTCGGGCACCAGGACGTGCACGCCCTGGAATCGGACCTGACCATCCAGCACAACGGCGAGCCGCTGGGTGAGCGGATCATCGTCTCCGGCAAGGTCCTGGACGGCGACGGCCGTCCCGTGGCCGGACAGCTCGTGGAGATCTGGCAGGCCAACGCGTCCGGCCGCTACATCCACAAGCGCGACCAGCACCCGGCCCCGATCGACCCCAACTTCACGGGCATCGGCCGCTGCATCACCGGCCCGGACGGCTCCTACCGGTTCACCACCATCAAGCCCGGCGCCTACCCGTGGAAGAACCACCTGAACGCGTGGCGCCCGGCACACATCCACTTCTCGCTGTTCGGCACCGAGTTCACCCAGCGCATCATCACCCAGATGTACTTCCCGGGCGACCAGCTCTTCCCGCTGGACCCGATCTACCAGACCATCGTGGACCAGGACGCCCGCGACCGCCTGGTGGCCACCTACGACCACAGCCTCACCGAACCCGAATGGGCCCTGGGCTACAACTGGGACATCGTCCTGACCGGGCCCAAGCGGACCTGGACAGAAAACGAGGCGCTGGGCGCAGAAGCTGACGAGGAGTAGGAAAGATGAGCACCCAACTGGTACCCACCCCCGGCCAGACCGTCGGACCGTTCTACGGTTACGCGCTCCCGTTCGAAAAGGACAACGAGCTGTTGCCTCCGGGCTTCCCCGGCTCCATCCGGCTGCAGGGCACCGTGTACGACGGCGCCGGCCACACCATCCCGGACGCCATCCTGGAAATCTGGCAGCCGGACGCCGCGGGCAAGGTTGTCCAGCGCACCGGCTCCCTGGTCCGCGACGGCTACACCTTCACCGGGTGGGGCCGCGGCGCCGTCGGCAACTCCGGCGTCTTCACCTTCACCACCGTCAACCCGGGCCCCACCAAGCCAGGTGCGGCACCCTTCATCTCCGTGGCCATCTTCGCCCGAGGCCTGACCAACCGCCTGTTCACCCGCATCTACCTGCCGGAGGACACCGGGGCGCTGGCAAGCGACCCCCTGCTCAGCTCGCTGGATCCGGAGCGCCGCAAAACGCTGATCGCCCGCCGCGACCCGGATGGCGGCCTCACCTGGGACATCCGCCTCCAGGGTGAGGGCGAGACGGTTTTCCTGGACTTCCAGTGACCCACGCCGCCCCGGGAGATCTGCGCGCCTTCGCGGAAGAAGCCGACGCCGGCCTGCTCAGTCCCGTATCAGCGTCACCGTTGGTGGCGGCGCTGACGGGGGACCGGGCAGTGCTGGCGGCCATCCTCGCCGTCGAGTCCGGCTGGGCCGCCGTGCTGGAACGCGCGGGCCTGGCACCTGCCGGGTCCGCCGCCGTCGTCGCCTCCGCTGCCGAGGCGGGGCGTTACGACCTGGCCGATGTCGCGTTGCGTGCCCAGGGCGGCGGCAACCCGGTCATCCCGTTGCTGGCCGACCTCCGGAAGAAGGTGGCGGCGCTGGATACCGCCGGTGTCGGTGCCGGAAAAGCCGTTCATACGTCGCTGACCAGCCAGGACGTGCTTGATACGGCCCTGATGCTGATGGCCCGCAACACCGTCCACGCCGTGCTGGCCGACCTGAAGGGCACCGCGACGGCGCTCGCCGCCTTGGCGGGGCAGCACGCGGAGACGCTGTGCGTGGGCAGGAGCCTGACACAGCATTCCCTCCCGTATACCTTCGGGCTGCGGGCTGCGCAGTGGTTCCACGGCGTGGCCGCCGCAGGCCGGCAGCTTGAGGGCCTGGCATTCCCGGTCCAGTTCGGCGGGGCGGCGGGAACACTCGCCGCGGGAACCGTGCTGACGGACGGCTCCTCCGCCACGCCCTTCACCCTGGCCGATGCCCTGGCAGCCCAGCTGGGCCTGGCCCCCGCGGCGGCTCCGTGGCACACCAACCGCCTGGCCGTTACGTCCCTTGGGCATGCGCTGGCTTCAGTCCTGGACGCGTTCGGCAAGATCGCCGCGGACGTCCTGTTCCTGAGCCGGCCCGAGGTGGCCGAGCTTGCCGAGCCGCGCGCCGCCGGGCGCGGGGTTTCCTCTGCCATGCCGCAGAAGCAGAACCCTGTCCTGTCCATCCTGGTCCGCAGCGCCGCGCTGCAGGCACCCGGCCTGGCAGCCCAGCTGCACCTGGCCGCGGCCACCTTTAATGACGAGCGCCCGGACGGGGCCTGGCACATCGAGTGGCCGGCTCTCCGGCAACTGCTGGCCCTGGCCCTCGGCGCCGCCGGCCATATCCGCGAACTCGCGGAAGGGCTGCAGGTTTTTCCGGACTGCATGCGCCGCAATTTGGATCTTGCCGGCCCGCTGCTGCTGGCCGAAGGCGTCAGCGCCGCCCTGGCGCCGCTGCTGGCGGAGAAGGACGGCCGCAGCGGCAAGCAGCAGCTCCAGGATGTGGTGGACCGGACGCTGCAGGCACCCGCCGGGGAGCAGGCTGCCACCTACCGCAAGCTGCTCCGCGAAGCTGTCCCCGCCGCCGTCGTCCCGGATTCCCGGCTGGAAGGGCTCCTGGACCCTGGCAGCTACCTCGGCCAGGCCGCCGAGATCTCCCGCCGCATCCTTGCGGCCTTCCCCGAATTTGTTTCCCAGACCACCCATGCGAATGGAGCTTCCCGTGGCTAAACCGGCCCTGAAGGCAGCGCTGCTGTCCCCCCAGCGACCCCTGGGCGACCACCCCCTGCTGGTGGCGGGCCCGTCCCTGGGCACCTCGTCCATCCTGTGGAACAGGGCCGCGTCCCTGCTCGGCAATGATTACGACGTAGTGGCCTGGGACCTGCCCGGCCACGGCGTCTCGCCGGCCGCCACCGAAGCCTTCGACGTCGCGGCGCTCGCTGACGCCGTCGTGGACCTTGTTGATTCCATCGCCCCGGGTGAGGCGTTCCACTATGCCGGTGTTTCGCTGGGTGGTGCCATCGGCCTGCAGCTGGGCATCAAGCATGGGGAGCGGCTGAAGAGCCTCTCCGTGCAGAACAGCGGTGCGAAGATCGGCACCCCGGAGGGCTGGCTGGAGCGCGCCGAAACCGTGCGCACCCAAGGCACGCCAGTAATGATCCAGGGGTCCGCGCAGCGCTGGTTCGCGCCGGGCTTCATGGAGCGGGAACCCGAGCTCAGCAGCCGGCTGCTGCACGCCCTGCGCGACGCCGACCGCTACAGCTACGCCTTCTGCTGCGAGGCCCTGGCCGCATTTGACGTCCGCAACGAACTCGGCGGCATCAGTGTCCCCACGCAGGTCATCGCCGGCGCGCTGGACGGCGTCGCCACCCCTGCAATGGCAGAAGAAGTGGCAGCCGGCATCACCGCCGGGGGCGGCACCGCCACGGCCGTGACGCTCGAAGGCGTCGCCCACCTGGCACCCGCAGAGGCACCCGCGCATGTTGCCGACCTGATGCGCAGCCTGGTCGCCTGGGCCGAATCACAGAGAGCAGCCAAATGAGCGGCAGTGAACGGCACACTGCGGATGAGCGGCACGGGGTGGTCCAGCCCGGCGCCACCAGCCAGGAGATTTACGACGGCGGCATGGTGGTCCGGCGCGAAGTCCTGGGCGACGCGCACGTGGACCGGGCCATCGCCAACAAGGATGGGTTCACCGAGGACTTCCAGGACATGATCACCCGGATTGCCTGGGGTGGCATCTGGACCCGGCCCGGGCTCCCGCGCCGGATGCGTTCCGCCGTCACCATCACCGCCATGGTGGCGCACGGGCACTGGGAAGAGCTGGCCATGCACATCCGCGCCGCCCTCCGGAACGGCCTCAGCAGGGATGAAATCAAGGAGATCCTGCTGCAGACCGCCATCTACTGCGGCGTCCCCTCCGCCAACACCGCTTTCAAGACCGCCCAGCAGGTCTTCCACCAGATCGATAGCGAAGAAACGGACAACAAGTCATGAACCAGGCTTTTGTGTACGACGCCGTACGCACCCCGTTCGGCAAGTTCGGCTCCGGCCTCGCAGCAGTGCGTCCGGATGACCTTGCTGCCCACGTGATCAGGGAGTCCGTGAAGCGCGCCCCCGCCCTGGATCCGGAGCGGATCGACGAGGTGGTGTTCGGCAACGCGAACGGTGCCGGCGAGGAGAACCGGAACATCGCGCGGATGGGCACGCTGCTGGCAGGCCTGCCGGTGTCCATCCCCGGCACCACGGTCAACCGGCTCTGCGGATCTTCGCTGGACGCGGCGATCATCGCTTCCCGCCAGATCAACGCCGGCGACGCCGACCTGATGCTGGTCGGCGGGGCCGAGTCCATGTCCCGCGCGCCCTGGGTTCTGCCCAAGACCGAGAAGCCCTACCCGGCAGGGGACATGACCCTGGCGTCCACCACGCTGGGGTGGCGGCTGGTGAACAAGGCGATGCCCAAGGAGTGGACCATCTCCCTGGGCGAGGCCACCGAGCGGCTCCGCGAGAAGTACAAGGTGACCCGTGAGCAGCAGGACGAGTTCGCCGCCGATTCGCACAACCTCTCCGCCGCGGCGTGGGACGAGGGCTTCTACGACAACCTGGTGGCACCGGTGCCGGGAACGGACCTGGTGCGTGACGAGGGCATCCGCCCCGGCTCCACGGCGGAGAAGCTGGCCGGGCTGAAAACGGTGTTCCGCAAGGAACCCGAAGGCGCCGAGGTGGGCGGCACGGTCACCGCCGGGAACGCGTCGCCGTTGTCCGACGGCGCCTCCGCGGCATGGATCGGGTCCGAGGCCGCCGCCGGGCTGCTGGGCCTGGACCCGCTGGCCCGGATCGCCGGCCGCGGCGCGCATGCGAACGACCCGCAATACTTTGGCTACGCCCCCGTGGAGGCGGCAAACAAAGCCCTCGCCAAGGCGGGCATCGGCTGGGACCAGGTGGGCGCCGTCGAACTGAACGAAGCCTTCGCCGCCCAGTCCCTGGCCTGCATCAACGCCTGGGGCATCGACCCCTTGATCGTTAACCGGCATGGCGGGGCCATCGCCATGGGCCACCCGCTGGGCGCTTCGGGCACCCGGATCCTGGGCACCCTGGCCCGGTCCCTGCAGGACTCCGGGGAACGCTGGGGCGTCGCCGCCATCTGCATCGGCGTGGGCCAGGGCCTGGCCGTCGTGCTCGAAAACGTCACCGCTGGAAAGGACCAGTAATGCTGAACTTCGTAGGTTCCGTCCAGGAGGCCGTGGCCGGCATCAAGGATGGCTCCACCGTGATGATCGGCGGGTTCGGCAACGCCGGCCAGCCCTTCGAACTGATCGACGCGCTGCTGGAGTGCGGTGCCACCGGCCTGACAGTGGTCAACAACAACGCCGGACAGGGCGACCAGGGCCTGGCCCTGCTCATCAAGGAAGGCCGCGTCCGGAAGATGATCTGCTCCTTCCCGCGGCAGTCCGACTCCTGGCACTTCGACGCCAAGTACAAGGCCGGGCAGATCGAACTGGAACTGGTCCCGCAGGGCAACCTCGCCGAGCGCATCCGCGCTGCAGGCGCCGGCATCGGCGGGTTCTTCACCCCCACCGGCTACGGCACCGTGCTCGCCGAGGGCAAGGAAACCCGGATCATCGACGGCCGCGGCCAGGTGTTCGAAACACCCATCCACGCCGACGTCGCCCTCATCAAAGCCCTCAAAGCGGACGGGAGGGGCAACCTCGTGTACCGCAAAACCGCCCGGAATTTCGGCCCCATCATGGCCGCCGCCGCAAAGCAGACCATCGTGCAGGTCTCCGAGATCGTCCCCACCGGCGGCCTCGACCCGGAAAACGTGGTGACCCCCGGGATCTACGTCAACACCGTCGTCCGGGTGGCCGGCAATGGCAACAAGTCAGAAAAGGCGGCCTGAGATGAGCCTCACCGAAACGTCCCTCCAGACCTCTGCCACGCCCCTGGGCCGCGACGACCTCGCCCGCCTCGTGGCCAGGGACATCGCCCCCGGGTCCTTCGTGAACCTCGGCATCGGCCAGCCAACCCTGGTGTCCAACTACCTCACCGAGGAACAGAACATCACCCTCCACACGGAGAACGGCATGCTCGGCATGGGCCCGGAGGCCAAGGGGGACCAGATCGACGGCGACCTCATCAACGCCGGCAAGATCCCCGTCACCGAACTCCCGGGTGCGTCCTACTTCCACCACGCCGACTCCTTCGCCATCATGCGCGGCGGGCACCTGGACATCTGCGTCCTGGGCGCCTTCCAGGTCTCGGCCACCGGCGACCTCGCCAACTGGCACACCGGTGCCCCCGGGGCCATCCCCGCGGTGGGCGGTGCTATGGACCTGGCCACCGGCGCCAAGGACGTCTTCGTGATGATGACCCTGCTGACCCGCGAAGGCGCGTCCAAGATCGTGGAGTCCTGCACCTACCCGATCACCGGCGTCGGCTGCGTCACCCGGGTCTACACGGACAAGGCCGTCTTCCTCACCGGCACCGGGGGCGTCACCGTCCGCGAAACCTTCGGCTGCACCCTTGAAGAACTCCAGGAACTCCTACCCGTCCCGCTCAAGGCCGCACCGGCCGCCTAAGGGACGGCCCTAGGATTGGTAACCATGAGCGATGCCGTCCGCACGGACACCCAACCCCCGCAAGCCAGCGACCAGTACGTCCAGTCGCTGGCCCGCGGGCTGGCGGTGATCCGTGCCTTCGATGCTGACCGTCCGGTCATGACGCTCACCGAGGTGGCGGGCCGCACCGGCCTGACCCGCGCCACGGCACGCCGGTTCCTGCACACCCTGGTGGAGCTCGGGTACGTGCGAACCGACGGCAAGACGTTCGCCCTGACGGCCAAGGTCCTGCAGCTGGGGTACGCGTACCTTTCCGGACTGTCCCTGCCGCAACTGGCCCAGCCGCACCTGGAGGAACTGTCCCTCAAACTCGGCGAGTCGACGTCGGCCGCCGTGCTGGACGGCACCGACATCGCCTACATCGCCCGGGTAGCCACGCGCCGGATCATGACGATCGGCATTACCGTGGGGACCCGCTTCCCGGCCTACGCCACCTCCATGGGCCGGGTGCTGCTCGCCCACCTGCCCCCGGCGGAGCTCAAGGCATACCTGGCAGCGGCGGAGATCAAGCCGCTCACGCCTCGGGCCATCGGCACTGTTAAAGAGCTGCTCGCGGTGCTGGACACCGTCCAGGAGCAGGGGTGGTGCCTGCTTGACCAGGAACTGGAGCTGGGCCTGATGTCCGTTGCCGCGCCCGTGTATGACGGATCCAAGGTGGTTGCCGCGGTCAATGTCTCTCTGCAGGCCCAGTCCGTGGACGCCAAACCGGACCGTGAAGCCTACCTGGCGTCAGTGGCGCAGGAGATCGTGGCCACTGCCAAGCTCATCTCAGCAGACCTCACCGCGCGGGGCTAGCGGAACGCAGTATGAGTAACACCTAGGGTGGCTCCTGCATTGCATCCCAAAACGCGGGTACTGCCTACTGGTGCTTCGGTCCCGCCGTCTTCCTAGGCTTCGAAGGCCGGCCCGGCGAATCCCGCCGTGCCGGAACGTGAAGCATGATGAGAGGGAAACTGGGATGCCAATCAGAACTACAGCGATAAAGGTCGGTGCCGGAGCAGCGGTCTTCGCGGGGCTTTTTGCCCTTGCCTCACCCGCGGTTGCAACCGTTACTTTTGATCCCGCCACGGGTGCAGGTTTCGTCGGAAAGGGCGATGTGCAGCTCGTTTACGGATGGAACAACAAGGCCCTGCAGGACAAGGCAGGTGCAGTGGATTTCCGGGTCAACTCAAGCAGTGAAACATCCTGGACCTGCACCAAGGTGGTTGTCCAGGGCAATGATGAGACCCGCGACGTCGTCCAGCAGCGCAACTCCAGCATCACCTTCCAGGGCCTGGTCACCACGGTTGCGCGTGACAACTCCAAGGGCAAGGACGGCCCGGTAACCGGCTTCTACCTTCAGGGCTACGAAAACGGTGCCACGGTGGAAACCTCCGGTCCGGCAGTCGGCAGCTGCCCTGCCGATCCCAGCGGATTCGTCTATGACGACAATGCTGTCACCACGGGGTCCGGTGGAGGCCTGGAGGTCAGCGCGGACGGCACCACCTGGTACCACATCGGGTAGCGCCCTTTGTGGGCAGGGCGTGGTCCCTGAACGTGCGGGGGCGAATCGTTACAGCAACGCCTCGCCCCCGCACTCCCGCAAGGGCAGTGCGGGCCATAGACTCTAGCCAATTACGTGAAGCAGCGCCGCTCCGCGAAGCCTGGCCTTGGAGGATGGATCTGGGGCCTTACCAGCCCGGCAGCGCTGCAGTTATCGTTCTGTGATGGGAGTGGGCGGTGAAACTGGGGATTCCGCGGGAACGCCGGGAGGGTGAACGGCGCGTCGCCGCCACTCCGGATACAGTCAGGCAGCTGGCCGGGATGGGGCTGGAGGTCCTGGTGGAGACCGGGGCAGGGGATGGCGCCGGGCACGCTGACCGGGAATACCAGAACGCGGGGGCCGCCATCGTCCCGGAATTGGACTTCGCTGACCTCGACATCCTGGCCCACGTCCGGCCCCTTGAGCCGAACACCGCCGCGTCCCTGAAAAGGGGAGCGGTCACCGTGGGGCTCGCGTCGCCGTCGTCTGAGCTGCCGGCCGTTCAGGCCCTCGCGGACGCCGGGGTGACCTCCTTCGCCCTGGAACTGGTGCCGCGCATCTCCCGCGCGCAGTCCATGGACGCGCTGACTTCGCAGGCGCTGGTGGCCGGGTACCGCTGCGTGCTGGAGGCGGCAATCCGCCTGCCCCGGTTCTTTCCGCTCTACATGACCGCAGCCGGCACCGTCCCGCCGGCCCGCGTCCTGGTGCTCGGCGCCGGCGTGGCCGGACTGCAGGCCATCGGCACGGCAAAGCGCTTGGGTGCGCGGGTTTTCGCCAACGACATCCGGCCCGCCTCCGCCGACGAGGTCGCCTCAATGGGCGGCACCTTCATCCGGCTGGACCTGGAAACAGCGGAGGCCGCGGGCGGGTACGCCCGCCAGCTCAGTTCCGACGCCGGCACCCGGCAGCGGCAGCTGCTGGCACCGCACGTGGGGCAGTCGGATGTGCTGATTACGACGGCGGCCGTCCCCGGGCGGCCCGCGCCCCTCCTGGTGACCCGCGAGATGGTGCAGGGCATGCGCCCGGGATCGGTGGTCATCGACCTCGCTGCGGAGTCCGGCGGCAACGTGGAAGGATCGGTGCCGGGCCAGGACATCCCGGTTCCCACCGCCGATGGAACCGGATACATCACCCTGGTCGGCCTGAAGGACCCGGCCTCGGCGATGGCCTCGGACGCCTCCCGCCTGTACGCCAAGAACGTGGCCAACCTGCTGGCGCTGCTGGTCCGTCTGGATGATGCCGGTGGCAGCGCGCTGACCCTGGATTTCGGCGACGAAGTAGTGGCCGGAGCCTGCCTGACCCATGACGGCGCTGTGCGGCACCGGCCCACAGCTGAACTGCTGGCCGCCCGGACAGCTGCCGCGCAGCCCGCCGCAGCCGCGGCCCGGCAGGAAGGAGCGCTCTGATGGACGGAACAGCCCTGCTGACCATTACGGTACTGGCGGTGTTCGTCGGCTTCGAGGTGGTGTCCAAGGTTTCAAGCACCCTGCACACGCCGTTGATGTCCGGCGCGAACGCCATCCACGGCATCATCCTGGTGGGCGCCATCATCGTGGCGGGCCAGGCAGCAGACCCGTGGGTCCTGGCGGTGGCGCTGCTCGCCGTCGTCCTTGCCACGGCCAACCTGGTGGGCGGGTTCGTGGTGACGGACCGGATGCTGCACATGTTCCATGCCAAAAAGGCTGCAGTGCGGCCCAGGGCAGGCGGCAAATGAATCTCCTCGACCCCGTCTGGACCTCGCTGCTCTATCTCGCCGCGGCGGTCTGCTTCATCCTGGCCCTGCGCGGGCTCAGTTCACCCCGCACGGCCCGGCGCGGAAACCTGATCGGCGCGCTCGGCGCCCTGATCGCCGTCGTCACCGTGTTCCTGTCTGCCCGGCTGGAGAACATTCCCTGGATTTTGGCCGCCATCGCGGTTGGCTCCATGGTGGCGGCACCCGTGGCCCGCCGCGTGAAGATGACGCAGATGCCGCAGCTGGTGGCCCTGTTCAACGGCGTGGGCGGCGGCGCGGCAGCCCTGGTGGCCCTGCTGGAACTGGGCCATGCGGACATTCCCTGGGTCCGCGTGGCCATCGTTTTCACGCTCCTGGTGGGGGCCGTTTCCTTTGCCGGCTCGGGCATCACCTTCGCCAAGCTGCAGGAACTGATGACCACCCGGCCCGTGGTGTTCCCCGGGCTCCCTCTGGTCATGTCCGTGGTGCTGCTCGCCGCGGTGGCCGCCGGCGTGGCCGTGGTCCTCACTGGGTCGCTGCCCCTTGCGGTCCTGCTGCTGCTCCTGGGCCTGGCCGCCGGTGTCCTGCTGGTGCTGCCCGTGGGCGGCGCCGACGTGCCCATTGTCATCTCGCTGCTGAACGCCTTCACCGGCCTGGCCGTGGCGGCGTCCGGCCTGGTGCTGGGCAATGTGCTGCTGGTGGTGGCCGGCACCCTGGTGGGAGCCTCGGGCACCATCCTCACCCGGGCCATGGCCGCGGCCATGGGCCGGAGCGTGACGGGCATCCTGTTCGGGGCTTTCCGGGGAGGTTCGACGGCGGGATCCACCGCCGTGAGCGAGCGTCCCGTCCGTTCGTCCTCGGCCGAGGACGTGGCAGTGCTCTTGGGCTACGCGCAGCGGGTGATCATCGTCCCCGGGTACGGCCTGGCGGTGGCCCAGGGCCAGCACACCGCCGCCGAACTGGCGCTGGCCCTGGAAGCCCGCGGCATCGAGGTGGATTTCGCCATCCATCCGGTGGCCGGCCGCATGCCGGGGCACATGAACGTGCTCCTGGCCGAGGCCAACGTGCCGTACGAGTCCCTCAAGGAGATGGGGGAGATCAATCCCGAGTTCAAGACGGCGGACGTGGCGCTGGTGGTGGGCGCCAATGACGTGGTGAACCCAGCCGCCAAGACCTCCTCCGGCTCACCGATTTATGGCATGCCCATCCTTGAGGTGGCGGAGGCCAGGCAGGTGGTGTTCCTGAAGCGGTCCATGCGCCCGGGGTTCGCCGGGATCGAAAACGACCTGCTGTATGAACCGCAGACTTCGCTGCTCTTCGGCGACGCCAAGGAATCCCTGGCCCAGGTGCTGGGCGCGGTCAAGGCCCTGTAGGCGCCGAACGGCCCCCGGTGCGGGTTACCCTTCTCTCAGAAGCTTGCTTTCCATCCGCCATCAGAGGACCCCATGACTGACAACAGTTCCACTTCCCCCAAACGTGCCGCCATCATCGTCAATCCTGCCAAGCCGGTGGATATCGACGTGCGGGGCCTGGTGGCCAAACACTGCGTGGAAAACGGCTGGGGCGAGGCCATCTGGCTGGAGACCACCAAGGAGGATCCGGGCGTGGGCCAGGCGAAGGAAGCGCTGGCCCAGGGCGCGGACATCGTGATCGCGGCCGGCGGCGACGGCACCGTGCGGTGCGTCGCCGAGGTCCTTGCCGGCGGGGACACCCCCATGGGCCTGCTTCCCCTGGGAACCGGCAACCTGCTGGCGCGCAACCTGGGCATGGACGTGACCGACTACGACGGTGCCATGGCCGGGGCACTGATCGGCACGGAGCGGAAGATCGACGTGGTCCGCGCCCGCCGCAGCGATCCGGAGAAGGAGCAGCTCTTCCTGGTCATGGCCGGCTTGGGCTACGACGCCACCATCATGGCGGACACCAACGAGGACCTGAAGGACAAGGTGGGCTGGCTGGCCTACGTGGACGCCGGGATCCGGAACCTGCCCGGCAAGCCGATCAAGGCAACCGTGGCGATCGACGGCAAGGCCGTGGTGCACCGGGGCGTCCGCAGCGTGATGGTGGGCAACTGCGGCAAGGTCCAGGGCGGCCTGGAGATCTTCCCTGACGCCAAGATGGACGACGGCCTGCTGGACATCGCGGTCCTGGCGCCCCACCACGGCAAGCTGGGTTGGCTCTCCGTAGTGGCGGGGATGATCGGCAAGGGCCGCGGCAAGGACACCGCCGTGGAGTACTTCCAGGGCAAGACAGTCGAAATCACGCTGGAGCACAAGGACGACTACCAGCTGGACGGCGACCACGAGGGCCGGGGCAAGCACGTGCTCATGACCATGGAGCCCGGTGCCCTGACCCTGCGGATGTAGCAGCCCTGCGGATGGAGGTTCGCTACCCCAGCAGCCGCCCCCAACGGGGCTCCAGCAGCGCCGCGTCCACCAGTTTCAGGGCATGCCAGAGGGTGACCGCCACCGAATCCAGGACCGGAACACCTGTCGCTTCTTCGATTTCGGTGGTGATGTTGGCCCCGTAAAGGTTGGTGCAGAGGTAGACGAGCGCGTCGGGTGCTTCGGCCGCGAGTTCCAGGGAGCCGGGCCGCATCTCGTCGTCGGTGACGCGGGCAAAGGACTCGTTGTCGCTCAGGCCCAGTGCCCGGTGGTCCACAGTCTTAATGCCTTCGTTCTCGTAGGACGCGATGACCCGGTGGTTCACGTCCTCTGTGTAGGGGGTGAAGAGACCGATGCGTTGGGTGCCGAAGGTTCGGAACGCTTCCAGGTACGCCAGCGTGGAGGTGGTGGCCGGGATGCCGGTGGCGCCGGTGATCTCTCCGGCCAGTTCCTGGTCGTGTGCCGAACCCAGCCACGAGCCTGATGTCCCGTTCCACGCAATCACATCCACGTCCGCCGTCGCCAGCAGCTGTGCCGCCTCCCGCATCACGGCGGGGTCGAACTGGCGGTCCGAGGAGTCATCGAGGGCGATGCGCGTGACGGGGATCCGGGTGAAGTGCACCGTGACGTCCGTCCGGACGCCCAGGATGCGGTACGTCTGAGGTTCGAGGCAGGTGTTGGAGGATGGCACGATCATGCCGATCCGGCGGGGGCGGGTGGTGGCAGGCATGGGACTCCTAGAGGGCGGCGGCGGGCAGCTGGGAGGCTTCGGCGGCAGCTCCTTGGTGCTGCCGGAAGCCGTTTCGGTTGATGAAGCGGCCCACCGCGCCGGGGTCGTGGAAGCCGTCCGCGTCCAGGACCACCCGCCCGTTGGAAACCACGACGGCGGGCCAGCCCGTGAGTGCCTTCCCGTCGAATGGTGAGAAATCCGTCCCCATGTGCAGGGCTGCGCCGTTCACCGTGCGTTCCTCGGCGGGGTCGAAAACCACCAGGTCGGCGTCGAACCCCTCGGAGATGCTCCCCTTGCCGGGAACGGCGTTGATCCGTGCGGGTTCGGCGGAGAAGGCGCTGACGAACTGCTCTACCGTTGCCCCGGCCGAGGTCATCGCCGTGAAGGTGACCGGCATGCGCGTCTCCACGCCGGGGAGTCCGTGCGGCATGGCGCGCACGTCATCAGTGCGCTCGCGCTTCTGGGACAAGTCGTAGCAGGAATGGTCTGAGGACATCGTGTGGATGGCTCCGGACACCAGCCGCTCCTTGAGGGCGGCCACCGTTTCAGCGCTGCGCATGGGCGGGCAGCAGGCGTACCACTCGGGGAACGTGGAGGCGTAGACGGTGTCGTCCAGCGTGAC
The DNA here is from genome assembly GCF_030816485.1 of Arthrobacter sp. B1I2. Taxonomy (NCBI): domain Bacteria; kingdom Bacillati; phylum Actinomycetota; class Actinomycetes; order Micrococcales; family Micrococcaceae; genus Arthrobacter; species Arthrobacter sp. B1I2. Next base: position 1,173,533 of record NZ_JAUSYC010000001.1, read on the forward strand.
GTAGTGCGGGCAGGTTTCGGAGTACGCCTGGAGCCCCCGGTCCCGCGCCTGCGACACCAGGTCCACGGCGCCGGGCGTGGACTGGTGGACGAAATAGACCGGTGCACCCGTGTATTCGGCCATGGCCAAGGTTTCCTTCACGGAGATCTCCTCGGCCAGTTCCGGCCGGGTGCGGTGCAGGTGCTCGATGCCGATCCGGCCGTCCTGGGCGTGCTGTTCGGTGCAGTCGGCAATGATGGAATCGTGCTCGGCGTGGATGTAGGCCAGGCCGTCCAGCCGGACCATTTCCCGCATCACCTTCAGGATGGTGTCTCCGTCAGCCATGGTGGTGCCGCGGTTGGTGGTGTACATCTTTACCGAGCGGACGCCTTCAGCGGCAAGCTGCTCGAGCTGCCAGGGGACAGTTTCGTCCCAGCTGATGACCGCCCCGTGGAGGGCGACATCGCAGCGGGACCCGGTGGCGAGTTCCTTCTTATGCAGGACGGCGGCGAGCGGTGTTTCCTGGGCGTCGCGGGGGATGCCAAAGTCAATGATGGTGGTGGTTCCGCCCCACAGCGCCGCGGTGGACGTGGTCCGGTAGTCGTCAAGGGTACGGAAGCGTCCGGTCACCTGGGCCACGTGGCAGTGTCCGTCAACTCCGCCCGGGATCACGAGTTTGCCCGTGGCGTCGATGGTGCGGTCCGCGGAAGGGACCGGCTGGGCGGCGTCGACAAGGGCTGCGATCCGGCCGTCAGAAACCACGATGTGCGCTTCCTGGCGGCCGGTACTGTTGACGACGGTGGCGTTGGCGATGACAAGGTCTGGCTGGTGGGACATCGGTGTCCTCCTGGGTTGGTGAGTGGTGGCTTAGGCAGCGGGCTGCGGGGTTACTGCGTGCTCCTGGCGGGCGGCAAGGGCGGCGTCCAGGCTGCCTGGCAGGCCCTTGCGGTTCTTGGCCGGGGGCGGGGCAAAGGCACCGGCGCGGTGCGTTCCGGACTGCAGCGCGGCCACCGTCTCCGCCATGCGGATGCCGGCGGAGATGCCGTCCACAACAGGGACGGGGATCTGCCCCCTGAGTTCACGAGCCAGCCCCGCCAACGGGGCGCCGGCAAGGATCACGACGTCGGCGCCGTCCTCGGTGACGGCCTGCCGGCTGAGTGCCAGCAGCGTTTCCTTGAAGTCCTGCTGGACGGAGGCGATGCTGTTGAGGGAGTCATTGATGGAGCGGATCGAGGCCAGCCGGCCAGCCAGGCCGAAGCGCTCCACGCACTCGCGGTACCAGGGTTTGATGCGGTCCGAGATGGCGATGATGGAGAAGCGGTGGCCCTGCAGCGCCGCTGCGCACAGCGCGGCCTCGGTAATGCCGATGACCGGTACGTCCGCCAGTTCCTTGAGGGCCGGCATGCCGGGGTCGCCGAAGGCTGCCACCACGACGGCATCGACCGGGTCTGCGCCGGGGCGGGTGTGTTCGGCGATGATTTCGGCCACGGCACCGGCGGCGATGAGGGACTCGAAACGCGTCTCGATGTATTCCACGCCGTGGCCGGCCGTACGCACCAGCAGTTCGGTGCCGGGAGCGGCGGATCGGAGCGCCTCGGATTCGATCAGTGCTGTGACATCCGCACTGATGTTGGGGTTGATGACCAGAATTTTCATTTTCTCTTCCGGTGGAATTCTTGTTCGGTTTTCTGGAAGTCCTCGGGAAACTGTTCCCGGTACTTGCCGATGTGGGATGCTGACTGGGCTGCTGCCCTGTCCGGGTCACCGCTGGCGATTGCGGCATAGAGTTCGCGGTGTTCACGGATGAGTTCGGGCAGGTCGGCCACATGCCGGAACAGCCAGTGCATCCGGCCCTGGAGGGGTTCCAGGGCGGACTTGAGGAAGTTGTTGTCCGCGATGCCGGTGATGGCGTCGTGGAATTCGCTGTTGGAGCGGTGTGCCTCCACCACCGCCCCCTTGGCCAGGAAGGCCTCGGCGTTGTCCAGCAGCCCTTTGAGGTAGGCCAGGTCCTCATCGGTGGCCCGCTTGGCGGCGAGCCGGCAAGCCAGGACTTCCAGGGACTGGCGGACGTCGAAGAGGTCCTCCACGTCCTTGGGGCTGAGGCTGCTCACCTCGGCCCCGCGGGCGCCGCGGTCGCTGATGAGGCCTTCCTGGCGGAGCATGCGCAGGGCCTCGCGCACCGGCAGCCGGGATACGGAGAATTCGGCGGCCAGGTCGCGCTCCACCAGCCGCGTGCCGGGAGCATAGTGTCCTTCGAAAATCCGGGTGCGGAGGGTGTCCCGGACAGTCTCCCGGAGCGGGCGTTCCTTGTCCTGGGTCTCTTCTGCGGTCAGCATGATGCTCCATTCGGATTTTGTGCGGGCACAGCCCCCGGCTGCGGGGGCGTCGGTTGCAAGTTTCCCTGCGAGGGTCAGCTTAGACAGGAAGCCGTTTGTTGTAGTTCAAGGTAAGGACGGAGGCGCCCATAATTACCGCCGAACCCACGAAGTACAGCAGCGCCCAGGTGTAGGAGCCCGTGGCCCCGACGATCAGGCCGACCGCGATCGGGGTGACGAACCCGGAGATGTTGCCGCTGAAGTTCATGGCGCCCCCCAGGACGCCCGCGTTGGTGCGGCCGCCGAGGATGGAGGGGATGCTCCAGAACAGGCCCACCCAGCGCAGGAAGAACATGACAAGGGAGAGCAGGACCACTGCGGTGGTGGGGTCCGGGACCACGGTGACGCCCACCAGGCCACCGATCACCACGGCGCTGGAGATGCCCAGGAGGGTGCGCATTACCCGGTTGGCTGAGGCGCCGGACGCACGCCACTTGTCCGCAATGGTGCCCCCAAGAATTTCACCTACGAAGCCGGCACCGAAGATGACGAAGGTGGACCAGCCGATGGTCTTCAGGTCGAAGCCCTTGGCCTGGGCCAGGTACAGCGGACCCCAGGTCAGCAGACCATAGAAGACGCCGTTGAAGCCCAGCCAGCCCAGGCACATGGCCCAGAAGGAGCGGAATTTGAGGTAGGGGAGCAGCGCGCGCTTGCCCTTGCTGCCGTCGAGTTCGGCTTCGGCATCCTCGGCTGCGTGCGACGCTTCAATGTACTCGGCTTCGGCGGCGTTGACACCGCGGTGTTGCCGCGGGTTGTCCCGGACGTACCACCAGACGGCCAGGCCCATCAGGACTGTTGCAGCGCCGGCGATGACGAACGAACTGCGCCAGCTGCCCGTGGCGGCGATAAGGCCGGCGATGAGGATGCCGCCAAGGCCTGCACCCAGCGGGGCGCCGGCGTCCAAAATGGTGGCGCCGCGGCCGCGCTCCGACTTGTGCATCCAGATGGCGTTGAGCTTGCCGCCGGCGGGCATGACGCCTGCTTCAGTCACACCGATGCCGAGGCGGGCGATAAACATGCTCAGGAAGCCTCCGGCCATGCCCGACGCGGCCGTTGCCGCGCCCCAGCCGACACAGGAGGCGGTCATCACCTTGCGGGGACCGAACTTGTCGATCAGCAGGCCCACAGGGATCTGCATCAGGGCGTAGGTCCAGAAGAAGGCGGACAGCAGCAGCCCAACCAGCTCGGGCGCCAGGTTGAATTCCTTTTGGATGATGGGCAGCGCCACGGAGATGGATCCGCGGTCGATGTAGTTGACGGCAACCAGGACGAGCAGGAGCAGGAACATTTTCCAGCGGACGGCAGTGCGCCGTTGCGTGCCGCCCTTTCCGGCTTGTTCGGTGGTCAGGGGTGTGGCCTCGTCGGACGTGGCCGTTGTTTCAGTATTTGGGATGGACACAGCTTCTCCTTTGCGGGGAAGTTTACGGATGGGGAGGGAAAGGAAGGTGCGTGGAGCCCGACCGGCAGGGCAGCTGGCCTGCCGTGCGGAGGGAGCGGTCCGCTGGACGATCCGGAGCGTCCAGCGTGAGGATCCGGTTTGGGATCCCAATTTGGGATCCCAAAATCAAAGGTAGAAGTGACTCCCGCCACTGTCAAGGGTTTCTTCTGCCGGGGCAGCACACAGGTCCTGCAAACGGATTGTGACTGCCCGTAGTCCCCTATGAGGGTGCGCCCGCCAGCCGGTAGGACATGATTTCGGCCAGCTCCGCCAGCCGGTGGGCCCGTGCGGATTCGGCCGGAGTGAACGGCTCACCCGGCCGGGAGAAGGTGATGGGGCCGTGCCATGCGGTGGGGATCTTAAGGTGCGTGCCGTCGTCGGACGCTTTGGAGCCGGGGTCCGACGACGGCACAATCCGCGCGTGCAGCAGCTCGGCCACCGCCAGGGGCAGTTCGTCCGGGGCGGCAGCGATCCTCGCTGCCAGGCTGAGCGCCCTGGTCTGCCCGTCAGCCATGGCCAAAGCGGTGGTGGGCCAGGCGTGCGGACTGCTGCCGCCGCCGTCGTGAAGTGCCGCCAGCAGCTCGCGCTCGCCTACGTCCCCGGGGACCGACAGGACAAACTCATCCAGGACGCCGCCCGGCACCGGGTGGACATGGATGCTCAGGATGTTGGTGTCCAGCCGGGCCAGCGCCCCGGTGATCCGCTGCAGCGCACCGGGCTGGTCCCGGAGCAGTGTCCGCGCCCGCCACAGGGACGGTGCCGCCGCAAGCTGGCGGCGGTGCCGCAGGGCCGGGGCGTGCAGCCAGCGCAGCAGGATCCGGGCCGCCGATGGCTCGGCCACCCAGATGACCAGGACCGTCGCCGTGAGGGTCAGCACCAGCACCTTGGCCACATAGGGAAGGTGCGTCTCCACCACCAGGGCGTGGACCAGCAGTTCGATGGGCAGCATCACGGCGATGTTGGCCAGGGTCAGCCGCGTCTTGGGCGGCTCGGGCATCAGGCCGCAGACCTCGCAGCGCAGTTCAGCAGCGGGCGTGTTGTGTGGAGGTCGCTTCATGACTCAAGCATTGTGGGGTGCTGTTTCCGCCGGATTGCCTCCTGATTCCATTCATGGGAACGTGCCGGGTGGTTTCCGGGGCCTGCACCGTAGGATTTATCAGGAACGTCAGCGCGGCCGCCCGTGAGAATCCACTCCCAGGAAACCGCAGGAAGGCGCTGCCCGTGAAGATGTTCGCTGAAATGTTCAGCATTGACCCCGGCAACAAGGACCACCACCCCGCGTTCAGGTGTGCCGTGGGCGTCTTCGTCCCCCTGATCACGCTGGTGCTGCTCGGCAGGCTGGACCTGGCAATCTTCGCGTCCTTCGGCGCCTTCACCGGGATTTACGGCCGCGGTGAACCGCACGCCGTCCGGTTTGTGCTGCAGCTGCGGGCCGGGCTGCTGATGCTGCTGGTCATGTTTCTGGCGGCGCTCGCGGCCCGGATGGGTCCCGCCTGGGGCCTGGATGCTGCTGCCCACACCTGGCTGCTGGTCCTGGCCACCACGCTGGTGGCGGGAGCCTGTTCCGTTGCCATCTCCTGGCTTCGACTGCGCCCTGCGGGTTCGCTCTTCCACATCTTCGCGTTCGCTGCCATCGCATCCATTCCCAACCAGCCGCCGCTCTGGCAGGGCATGCTGGTGGCCGCCCTCACCACACTCTTCTGCCTGCTGGTGGGTTTCTCGTCCCGGATCCTTCCCAGCCACCGCACGCCCTGGACCAGGCCTCCGCGCATCCGGCGCACTCCCGCGGAGAAGCGCACGGCCTGGCTTGAGGGCCTCGGCTACCTGGTGGCCGCGGGCCTTGCCGGAACGCTGGCCACGTGGGCGGGGGAGCGCCTGGGGTTCGGGCACAACTACTGGGCCATGGTGGCTGCCGTGGTGCCGCTGGTGGGCCATACCACCAGGCACCGGGTCCGCCGCGGCATCCAAAGGATCATCGGCACGGTCCTGGGCCTGCTGGTCCTGGCCGCCGTGCTGCTGGTGGGCCTGCAACCGTGGCAAACAGTCCTGGTGATGGCGCTGTGCCAGTTCGGCGCCGAGATGTTCATCATCCGCCAGTACCTGCTGGCCCAGGTCTTCGTGACACCCCTGGCCCTGGTTTCAACACTGCTGGTGGTCCCGGCCTCCCCGTCCATCCTGCTGCGCGACCGCATCATCGAGACCGTGATCGGTGCCGCCGTCGGCATTGCCGTTGTGCTGGCTCCGGGCGCGTGGCGCCGCGTCAGGCAGCGGATCCAACAGCAGGGCACGACGGCGGCCTGACCGCCTTTTCGGGCGACGCGCCGGGACTGGCTGGAAAGCGGACCCGCTATCCCCGTTCCGGAGGGGCTTCGGCGGCTGCGGGACGGATGGCGTGCGGAACCGTCATAAGCGCTGCCACGGCGATAGCGGCAGCGGCAGCGAAGACATAGAAACCCCAGGGGTAAGCGATGTTGGCAGCAACCAGCGTTCCCGTGACGGCAGGGCCCACGATGGCGCCAAGCCGGCCTACTCCGGCTGCGAATCCCAGGGCAGTAGCACGGAGGGTTGCCGGGAACAGCTGGCTGACCCATGCGTAGACAAGCACCTGCGCGCTGAACACAAAGACGCCGGTGACGAAGACTGCCGCGTTGAGCAGCAGTTCACTTTGGATCTTGACGCTCAGGACAGCCAGGAAGACGGCAGAGAGCCCAAACCACAGCAGCACCACCCGTTTGGTGCCGTGCTTGTCAGCCAGGATCCCGGCAATCACCAGCCCGGCCACAGCCCCGACGTTGAGGACCAGCAAGAGCACCAGGCCCGTGCTGACCGTGTACCCGGCGCCAGCCATCAGCTGCGGAAGCCAGGTGTTCAGTCCGTAGACCAGGAGCAGGCCCATGAAGGAAGCTGCCGCGATGGCCAGCGCCACCAGGGGATAGGGCTTCCGCGCCAGCTCCCGGAAGCCTGTGCGGGCGGCAGCTGCCTCCTGCCCTTCCCCGGCTGAAGGGAGGGTTTCCGGGAGCTTGAACCACAGGAAGGGTGCAAGGGCAAAGCCTGCGAGGCCGCCCACTATGAACATCATCCGCCAGTCCGGAACCAGAAGCAGGGCCAGGAATGCCGTGGCCACCGCGCCGGCGTGGTAGCCGGTCATGGTCCTGGTGGTCGACTTTCCGGCGGCGCCTGCCGGGGCATAGTCGTTCATGTAGGCCAGTGCGGCCGGCAGGCAGGCACCCAGCCCCAGTCCGGCGAGAAGCCGGAAGGCGCAGAACACGGCAACGTTGGGTGCGAACACCACGGCAATAGTGAAGAGCGAAAACCACAGGACGCAGGCCACAAGAAGCCGGCGCCGGCCAAAGCGGTCAGACAAAGGGGCAATGAAGAGCGCGCCGGCACCAACGCCAACCAGGGAAATTGTTGCGGCATATGTCGCACCAAGGGCGTCGAAGCCCAGCTCATGGGTCTTGATCAGGGTTGGGATGACGGTGCCCAAAACCACCAAATCGAAGCCGTCGAGGACCATCGCCAGCCAGCAGAGCCAGACCGGCCATTTCGAACGGTGCTGATGTGGCGTGATTGACATAGAAATACCTCGGCGTATCTTCCAGAGAGTTTGTGGGGCTGGCTGCTTTGCCCCCCGGATCCGGCCGCGGCGGCCAGGACCCCGGTGAGATTTGTATCACCAGGGCGTGTAATCTGGGACATCTTCCCCCATTGAACGGAAGGATGTGGCGGTGGCGAACTCGAGCTCGGGTGATTCGGTGGTGGACCGGATCGTGCGTTTGATCTCCGCCTTCCCCCCGGACGTCAGCGCCCTGCAGCTCAGTGACCTTGCGGGTCGGGCCGGCCTTCCGCTGACCACTACCCACCGGCTGGTGAGCCAGCTTGCCGGGCACGGGCTGCTGGAAACCGCTCCCGGTGGGATGGTGCGCCCGGGGCTCCGGCTGTGGGAACTGGTGAACCGCGCCTCGCCCGCGCTGGCGCTCCGGCAGGCGGCCATGCCCTTCATGGAGGACATCCAGCAGGTCCTGAACCAGAACGTAAACCTGGCCGTCCTGGACGGCTGGGAGGCGCTCTTCGTTGAGCGGCTGTCCCGGCGGGGATCAGTGGCCAACCGCGCCCAGGTGGCGGGCAGGATGCCCATCCATATCTCGTCTGCCGGACTGGCGCTGATGGCCCACCAGGACAAGGCGCTTCAGCAGGCGTACCTGGGCCAGTTCAGCGACCCCGACGGGAAGCTGGTTAAGAACGACGTCCGGGCGCTACTGGCCGAGACCTCGCGGCAGGGCTTTGCGCAGCTGAAAGGGGTGGTGGACCCCGATACGTGGGGAATCGCGGTTCCGGTGCTGGACCGGCAACAGCACGCTGTGGCGTCGCTGGGCGTGGTGGTTCCCCTGCAGGAGATGCGCCTGCAGGCGCTGGTTCCGGCGTTGCAGACGGCGGCCCGTGGCATTGCCCGGAGGTTGGCCGAGGCCTGACGTTCTCTCCGCAGCGTCCATTCAACGGAATTGATGTAACCGCAGTCACCTGCCGCGGCGCACACTGGGAGCCAGACCCACCGATTCCGGCACCGCGAACAGCGGGCCCCGCAACGAAGCGAGACGCAGTCATGGCACGAAAAGTCATCACCACCCAGGTGGCCATCATGGGAGGCGGTCCGGCAGGGCTGATGCTCTCCCATCTCCTGGCGAAGGCGGGCATCGAGTCCACGGTGGTCGAAGTCCGCAGCCACGAGGAAATCTCCCACACTGTACGCGCCGGCATCCTGGAGCACGGCACGGTAAACCTGCTCGTGGACAGCGGCGTCTCGGACAGGGTGCTGCGCGATGGCGACCGGCATGACGGCATCGAGCTGCGCTTTAACGGCGAAAGCCACCGCGTGGACTTCAAGGACCTCGTGGGGGAATCGGTGTGGCTGTACCCGCAGACGGACGTGTTCCTGGACCTCGCGGCCCGAAGGAAGGACGACGGGGGCGACGTCCGCTACAGCGTCACCGACACCTCCGTCCATGATCTGGAGGGCAAGCCGAAAGCCTGGTTCACCGATGCCGACGGCGTGGAGTTCGAGATCCAGGCCGACTTCCTGGTGGGCGCAGACGGCTCCCGCAGCCACTGCCGATTCCAGATCCCGGAAGCCCACCGCAAGTGGTATTTCCACGAATACCCCTTCGCCTGGTTCGGCATCCTGGCCCAGGCGCCGCGCAGTTCCGACGAACTGATCTACGCCAACTCGGCCAACGGCTTCGCCCTGATCAGCCAGCGCACCGAAACCGTGCAGCGGATGTACTTCCAGTGCGACCCCAAGGAAAACGTCGCCGAGTGGGATGACGACCGGATCTGGGCCGAGTTCCGGAGCCGCGTCAACGGCAACGGCTTCGAGCTCAATGAGGGCCCGGTCCTGGAAAAGATGGTGCTGCCGTTCCGCAGCTTCGTCCACACTCCCATGCGCCACGGCAACCTCTTCCTGGCCGGAGACGCCGCCCACACCGTGCCGCCCACCGGCGCCAAGGGCCTCAACCTCGCGATCAACGATGTCAAGGTCCTCTTCGAGGGACTGGACAGCCACTACAACTCCGGCTCCGAGCGGCTCCTGGAGACCTACAGCGACCGCGCCCTGGACCGGGTGTGGAAGGCGCAGCAGTTCTCCTACTGGATGACCACCATGCTGCACACCCCCGCCGACGCGGACGATTTCTCCCGCGCCCGCCAGCTCGGTGAACTGAATTCCGTGGTCTCCTCCCGGCACGGCATGGCCTACCTGGCCGAGGCATACACGGGCTGGCCCGCCGCCTCCTAAAACATGGAGTACGACGGCGGGTGGTCAAGGCGGGTCAGGGGCCCAGCAGGCGCCGGATAGCCCCTGCGATGACCTTAGGGTCAGGATTGTCCGCACTCCTCACGGTGAGCAGGTGCAGCAGGAGGCCGTCGCCGTAGTCCGCCACGTCCCGGGCGCGTGCCTCCGCATCCGCCACCCCTAAAGCCGTCAGCGCCCGGCTTAGGCCGTCAACCAGAAGGTGATGGCCGGCGGTGACTGCCTCGGGGTGGTCCAGGGAAAGGGCCAGCCGCGCCCGGGTGAGGCCTGCATGCTGCCGTGCCAGCGCGAGCACCAGGGCGGCCAGTTGGCCTGCCAGCTGGTCGATGTCCTGCGGTGGCCCGGCCGGGCCGGTGTCCTGCAGGAGCTCAGCGTCCAGCTGCAACAGGCGGTCCAGCACCGCCTCCACCAGGGCGGCCCGGTTCCGGTAATAGTTGGACGTGGTGCCTTGGGGGAGTGCTGCGGCGGCATCCACTGCCCGGTGGGTGAGGCCTTTCATCCCCTTCTCCGCCACTACAGCCAATGCGGCATCAAGGAGCTGGGTGCGTCTGTCGGGCATGGCCACAGTCTAATGAAACCCCTTCCACTTCACTACAAAAGTAGTAAAATCTGTGGCATGGAAGTTGTCTCGATCGTTGGCGGCGGCATCGCCGGGCTTGCGCTGGCGGCCTGCCTCGAGCCGGACCGCTTTCAGGTGACCGTCTACGAGAAACGGCCGGACCTGCCCACGGTCGGCACCGTGCTCGGCATGTGGCCCAATGCCCAGCGCGCGCTGGCGCGGGTGGGGATCCTTGCCCAGGCCAGGGCCGTAAGCCCCGTGATCGGCAGCGGTTCCATCCGCAACGGCGCGGGCGAACCGTGGGTCACGGTCAACGGCGGAGAGTTGTTCGGGATTTCCCGGGTGGACTTGTTGCGGCTCCTTGATTCTGCCGTCCCTGACACTGTCCGCCGGGTCACAAGGCACCTCCACGAATTGCCGGGTGGTGAGGGCCTGCTGGTGGGCGCCGATGGCGTGCACAGCCTGGTCCGCCGCGAGGTGTGGGGTGCTGCCACGAATGCCCGGCTCACATCCTGCCTCGCCGTCCGCGGCACCATTCCGGCACCCGTCAATCCCGACGAGGTAGGGGAGTACTGGGGCCGGGGGGATCTGTTCGGCATCGCCGCCTCGGCGGGCGGCACCAACTGGTATGCGAGCTGGCGTTCGGACCTTGGCCCCACGGCGATCGACGTGAAACAGGCCCTGGACCAGGCCCGGCTGCGTTTCTCGGGCCACGCCCCCGCCATCCGGCAGGTCCTTGCAGCCGCTGTTCCCGGGCTTTCGCTCGCCCAGCGGATCTGGACCACTCCGCCGTTGCGGTCCTACGTGCGCGGCAGCGCGGTGTTGGTGGGCGACGCGGCCCACGCCATGACGCCCAACCTCGGCAGGGGTGCCTGCGAATCACTGGTGGATGCCGTCACCCTCGCGGATCTGTTGAACAGCCTTCCGCAGGAGAAGGCGCTTGCCGCCTATAACAGGCAGCGGCGGCTGCGGACCCGTGCCCTGAGCCTGGGGTCGGCGGCGCTGATGCGCGTGGCGCTGGCTGAAAACGCCCAGCCGCTGCGTGACCGCCTGCTCAACCTGGCCCGACGGCGGAACGAACGCGCCGCCGTCGGCACCGGCTCCAACAGCTAATCAGCGCACGGCAGCGGCCGGACGCGTGGCATCGTCTTCACCCGGCGCCTGTGCGGCGGGACCTCCGGGGCCGGGGACCTGCGGGGCGGGGGTTACCTCGGTCAGGCGCTTCCTGGCCCGGCGCCGCCCGGACCTGCCGTAGACCAGGTACATTGTCACGCCGGTGATGATCATGAGGAGCACCGTGTAAACGAACGTATTCGCGATGCCCTCAGTGCCGTCCGCGCCATCCGTGTTGGCCTTGATCACCAGGCCCAGCGGCTGAACCAGCGGGTGTGCCAGGAAGATGGCCGTGTCATAGTCATCCAGCAGGCTGTTGAAGTTCAGGGCCGTAATGGCTGCTGCCGCAGGCAGTACCAGTGGCAGGAGGATGCGCCGGAAGACGTACAGCGTCTTGGCGCCCATGATGGCAGCAGCCTCCTCCAGGGAAGAATTCACGGACGCAAAGGACGCTTTGAGCATCCGGAGTGTGAACGGAATTTTCACCGTGACGAATGCGATGAGCAGGATCACCGTTGTTCCGGTGAGCACGGCACCGCCCACCAGCGGGTTCGGGTGGTCGTAGCTGACGATCAGCCCCAAGGCCAGCAGCGCAGACGGCAGGATCCAAGGGATGTGCAGCAGGTACTCGAATGCCGAGGCCAGCCAGTTCTTGTATTTCTGCAGGAGCCTGGCCACGAAGAGCAGCCCGCCGACGGCGATGACGGCCGCCAAGGCGCTGTACACAATGCTGACGATAAAAGGACGGAGCCCGGACTGCTGGGTGAGGACGCGGACGTAGTTGTCCAGCGTCAGGTTGGCCGGCGAGAGTTGCCCGGTCTGGATGGCCGCGCCGTCGGCAAACGAGTAAAGGACGATCAACACCACCGGGAGCGTGTAGATGGCAAACAGGAGATATGCCATGGCATGTACGGCCATGTTGGCTACGGGGTTTGTAATGTCCTGCTTCTGCAGCTCAGAGGACACCTTGGACACCGAGAAGTAGGTGCCGCCCTTCTCCAGCCGGGACATGACGGCGAGCATCAGCATGGTGGCCAGGCCCAGGATCACGGCCAGCAGCGCCGCGAGGTCCCTGGAGGTGGGGCTGTTGGTGAAGGTCAGGATCATCGGTGTGATGGTCTGGAAGTCGCGGCCCCCCAGCACCTGCGGGGCGCTCAGAGCCCCCAGGCCGGTCAGGAACGACAGGATGGTGACGGCGAACAGGGTTGGCTTGAGCATGGGCAGGACGATGCGCCGAAGGATGGTCCAGGTGGAGGCGCCAAGGTTCCGTGCGGCCTCGATGGTCTGGTAGTCGATGCCCTTGAGCGCGTTCGCGACGAACAGCATGTGGTTGGTGGTGGTGGCGAAGGTCATGACCACCAGGACGGCGAAAAACCCGGAGAACCAGCCCGGGTCCATTCCGGGGATCAGCTTGACCAGCAGCGAGGTGACTATGCCCTTGTCGCCGTAAATGAATTTGTACCCCGCGGCCAGCACGATGCCGCCATAGATGAAGGTGGAAGCGTACCCCAAGAAGAGGATGCGCGAGCCGCGGATCCGGAAGTAGTGCGTGACCAGGACGATGAAGACGCCCACCAGGTTGACGGTGACGGACAGCGCCGCGGCCAGGAGGAAGCTGTTGCCCAATGCCTTCATGGCCCGCTGTGAGGAGAACAGCTTCTCCGCGGCGCGGCCCGAAAAGCTCCCGTCGGGAAAGAAGGTGGCAATCAGGATGTTGACGTTGGGCCATACCAGGAACGCGGCAATAAACCAGGTGAGGACGGCGCCCACCACCAGGACGAAGGGTGACCGGGCCATGCTGCGCACTGTGGTGTTGGCGCTCATGGCCTGGCAACCGCCTGGTCCTGGCGCAGCGAGGCACCAGTTCCCGGATGGTACTGGAGGACGTGGTCAGCCTGCACGTAGACCGTTGTGTTCGTGCCCGCCGCCGGGTGCGTGCCGCCGTCCTCCCGGACCAGGAGGCGGATGTCCGCGCCATGGCTGCTGACCACGTAGCGGCTGTGCAGGCCATGATAGGTGCGCGAAACCACGGTGGCGGGAAGCCCGACGGCGGTGCCTCCGTCAGCGGGCCTGTTCAGGGAGGCTTTTTCCACGCGAAGGTAGGACCTGGCGTCTGTGCTGAGGCCTGCCCCCGAGAGCCGGTTCACCTCCGAAACAAATTCCGGCGTCAGCGTGGAGCTGTCGCCAATGAAATTACAGACAAACTCCGTGGCCGCATTGTCGTAAATGTCCTGGGGCGTCCCAACTTGCTCAATGACGCCCTTGTTGAACACGGCGACGCGGTCACTCATGGCAAGTGCCTCGTCCTGGTCGTGGGTGACATATACGGTGGTGATCCCGAACTCGCTTTGCAGGTCCTTGAGCTGCTGGCGCAGCTGGTGGCGAAGCTTGGCGTCAAGGTTGGACAAGGGCTCGTCCAGCAGCAGGATCTTGGGCCGCAGCACCAGTGCGCGTGCAACAGCCACCCGCTGCTGCTGGCCGCCGGACAGCTCGGCAACGTTCTTCGCCAGTTGCTCATTGCTGAGCTCCACACGCCGTGCAATGTCCCGCACAAGGCGGTCGCTGTCTGCAGGTTTTTCCTTCCTTACCCGGAGCCCGAAGGCGATGTTCTCCCAGACGCTCATGCTTGGGAACAATGCGTAGTTCTGGAACACCATGCCCACCTGCCGCTTGTCACTTGGGAGGCGGGTGACATCCTTTCCATCCACACGGACCTTGCCCCTGGCCGGCTGGATGAAGCCGGCCAGGGTGCGTAGCGCCGTTGTCTTTCCACAGCCGGAGGGCCCCAGGAGGGTGAAAAACTCACCGGGGCGGACATGCAGGTCCAGATGCGGGATGGCGGTGAAATCGCCAAAGGTAACTTCAATGTTTTCCAAGCGGATCATGGCATACCTGTCTGGTGGAACGCGGGAACGGCGGCTGGCAGGGCGGGCTACGTCATGTATTCAAGCTCGATCTTCTCCACCCACGCGCCCATGTTCTTCTGGACGAAGTCCCAGTCGATGTCCTGCTGCTTGAGGTCTGCAAAGAAGCCCACCACCTCCGGGTTGGCCTTTGCCTGGGCGCCCTTGTTAACCGGCATGGAGTTGAACTGCTGCGCGAACTCGCCCTGGACCTCTGCGCTGCCAAACCAGTCAATGAATTTCTGCGCCTGCTCCTTTTTCTTGGTGCCCTTCACCAGGGCTATCTGCTCCACGGCCAGTGGGACCCCCACGGCAGGGATGACTGTGTCAACGTTCACCTTGAAGGACTTTTCACGCTCGGCAATGATCGAGGACGGCATCTGGCCCATGTCCACCTCGCCCGACGCGATGCGGGCAAACAGGTCGGTCTTGGCCACGGCGGGACTGCCGTTTTTGAAGTACTGCTCAACCTGCTGCCAACCGTCATCGGAGATCCCCAGATCGCCGGAGTCGTCCCGGTAGCGGGAGAGGATGCCGGCAAAAACCAACTGCGCTGTGGCCGTGCCCAGGCCGGTGACCCGTTCATAGCGGGTCTTGAACTCGTCCTTGGTCCACAGGTCCGTCCAGTCCTTTGGTGCGGCGTCCTTGTCGAACTTGTCCGAGTTGTAGCCAAGCAGGATTGCCTGTTTCACCAGGGGCCAGTACGTTTCCCCGTCAGCAAGGCCCTTGTCCACCTCGCCCGCCCACGCTGGCTGGTAGGCCTCCAATGCTCCCTCGTTCTTAATCTGGGAGAAGTACATGTTGTTCAGGCCGAATGCGACGTCGGCGATGGGGTTGTTCTTTTCCGCAATGAGTTTGTTGGTGGCGTCGGCGCCACCGGCCCCCACAATCTCAATCTTGAACCCGGCAGCGGCCGCCTTGGTGGCCAGCCAATCGCCCCGGCCCTCACCGTTGGAGTTGGTGTAGAGAACCAGGGTGTCCCCGGATGCACCTGCCGGCGCTCCGGAGGATTCCCCGGATGAAGTTGGTGGCGTGGAACCACCACCGCATCCGGCGAGGAGGGTGACGGCGACGGCGGCGGCAACCAGGGTCTGCAATTTACGCACGATCAGGACTCATTTCTGGACTGGAATCGGAGCATGTCCGCACAGCCTATAGCCGGGCAGGACAAAAACCGGGCTGTTATAGCTATCGATTCGATAAACAGCCCGGCTGCTCACTTTGGACCAGTTGGGGAAACGGGTGGTGCCCTCGGCGTGAACCGGGGGCGAACGTTAGTCCTTGGCCGCGGTTGCGCTCAGGTGGTGGGTGGGGATCCGGTCCCGGTCGTACGTGATTTGGGTGTAGCCGAGCGGCTCCGGCTTGCCGTCCTGGCTAATTAGCTGACGGGACTGCGAGGCCCTGGAGTGTGACGGCCCAAGGGCTGGTGCTAGGCCATGGCGGTTTGGGCGGCGCTGCGCGCGTTGATGCTCTTCGCGTAGCAATACGAATGCTCCACCCCGATATAGGGGCCGAAGTTCGGGATCGGCTCGAATCCTGAATTCTCGTAGAAGTTCCGGCCGTCCGGCTGGGCTGATCCGGCCTCCGCCTTGATGCGGGTAATGCCCTTGCTGAAGGCCTCCGCTTCCAGGGCCGCCAGGATGGAGCTGGCCACCCCCGAGCCGCGGGTGTAAGGCAGGACGTAGAGGCGCTTGATTTCGGCCGTAGGTGCGTCAAGGAGCCGCAGGCCGCCGCAGCCCACGGGCTGCCCCGACCCCTTGTCATAAGCCACGAGGAACACTGCACAGTCGGCGCCCGACGGCGGCGGGCCGGGTTCGTGGTCAGGCCGGCCAAAGCGGGCGTCGAGTTCGGCCTGCTGCGCGCGGCGAAGGTCGGCGCCCACGGGGTTGGACCAGGAGACCTGTCGGATGTTCAGCCTGGGGTTGGTCTGTATGTCTGCCTCGATTCGCCGGAGGGGTATGCCAGATAAGGCTAGGCGCGAGGGGTTACGGAGGTGTTTCCTTGCGGTAAGCACCTGGATAACGTGGCAGCGCGCGCTTACAGCAAGTTTCTTGTCCGTCTAGTTACAAGCTGGTCTAAAATAATTCCATGGCTTCTACGGGCAACGAGGGATCCGGCTACTGGTACGGGCCTGACGGGCAACTCGACTACAGCGCGGCGGTGTTGAAGTCGCTCCGGGATTACCGCACGGCCGAGACGGAAATGCGCCGCAGCACCAGGGACTCAATGGGCATGGGCGAAACCGATATCCTCGCCCTTCGGTACCTGCTCCGGGTCCAGGCGTCTGGCAAGCGGGTAGTCCCTAAAGACCTCAGCCGATTCCTCAATATTACTAGTGCCTCAACCACCTCACTGATCGACCGGTTGGTGGCCAGTGGTCACGTCCGCCGCGAAGCGCACCCTTCCGATCGCCGTTCCGTCGTGGTGGTACCCACTGCCGAATCCGACAAGGAAGTCCGCGAGACCCTTGGCGCAATGCATAGCCGGATGATGAGGGTCGCGGAAGGCCTCTCCGCTGACGAGGCGCGGGTTGTGGTCGATTTCCTCCAGCGGATGACCCGGGCGCTGCAGTCCCCGGAGGCGGAAGAAACGATAATTCACTAGGTGTACTAGCTAGATAGCCTAGTTATATGTATGCTTACGATTGTTTCCAAAGTTGCTTCCCAACGGAGTCGTGAGTGTGTTGGTTACCTTCACCGAAGTTTCACCGCCTGATCCCCCCGCGTCCGGGACAGCCCTGAAAAGCGATCTGCTGCAATACACCCTGGACGGCACCACTGCGCCGCAGGGAAAGCAGCCGGTCCACTGCGGTGCCGGCATGCAGCTGGTAACTCCGGCTGTGGGATGGGAGCAAGCGAGCTATACCTACGCCCCAACCCGTGGCGGAGGTACTGAACTTCCGCCCGTATGGCGCTGCGCCTGCGGATTCCAGCTCGATGCCTGGCCTGTTGAAGATATCGGCGCAAGTCGCGCAACAGCCGCCCTCTACGCATGAGCATCGCCGTGACAGCAGCGCCCGCACTGCCGCTTGAGCTGCGAGGACCAGATACGGGCGGTCTGATTGCCGGCCGCTATCAGCTCCGGGAACGCCTGGGCCGGGGAGCAGCTGCCGAAGTGTTTCGTGCGGTTGACCTGGGCGGAGGTCCTGACGCCGCAGTTAAGATCGCGGCGGCCAACGGCCGGAAGCAGCACCAGCGGATCCGCACCGAAGCGGGCATGCTGGCGGCGCTCAACCACCCCTCCATCGTGCGGCTTCTTGCCCAGGGCGTCATGCCTGAGGCCGGTCCTTATTCCGGGCGTCCCTTCCTTGTGGAGGAGCTGGCTTTGGGTTCAAGCCTGGCGGAAGCCATCCGGGTACAGAGCCCCCAGCCCGGGGATGTCGCACTCTGGGCGCGCGGCCTTTTCGAGGCGCTCGCCCACATTCATTCCAGGGGCCTGGTGCACCGGGATATCAAGCCGGCCAACCTGATGCTGAGTGGCCTCCGGAGAAGCCCGGTCCGGATCATCGATTTTGGCATCGCCGCCGCAACGGGGTCGGCACCGGAGCCCGGAATTTCTTCCGGTACCGTGCATTACATGAGCCCGGAGCAGGCATCCGGCGGAGCGGCCCACCCCTCCTGGGATCTCTACGCCATGGGGTTGGTCCTGCTGGAGCTTCTTACCGGGTCCAAGGCATTTCCGGGCACTGCGATCGAATCCCTCGTGGCCCGGACCCTGCGGTCCCCGGAGGTCCCGGACCACCTCGGCGGCTGGGCCGTTCTGTTGCGTTCCCTGACGGCCATGGATCCGAGGGAACGGCCGACGGCGGCAGGCGCGGCAGCGCTGGCGGCGCGCCTTGTCCCCGCCCCGGTGGTCAGCAAGGCCAGTCCATGCAGGACGATGCAGGTTTTTCCGCACCGACGGCACCGGCAGCAGGCCTAGAAAGCCGAAACGTCCCGTCCAGTCGGATCCTCTGCGGTGGGATCCGCCAGGGCAAGCCCGCCCACCGGGCTTCCGTCCCAGTGGATCAGGTTCCAGCCCGTATGGAGGTTGCCCTCCACTGCCACGATCCCGGTATTGGCCAAAGTATGGCGGGCGGCGAATTCGTGGTCCGCGCCATCGGCCCGGCGCCCCGCCCAGGTGCGGATGGCGGCACCATGGCTGACTACCGCCACGGTGCCGTGCTGTCGCTGTTCGGCCCGCTCCACCACGTGCGTGATGGCAGCGTCGAACCGTTCAAAGAAGGCGTGGCCGTTCGGTCCTGCCGGCATGCGGCGTTCCAGGTCGCCGGCAGCCCACGAGATGACCGTTTCCATGTAGCGCTTGTGGGCTTCGTGGTCTGTGAGCTTCTCCAGCGATCCCGCCTCGATTTCGTGCAACCCGTCCAGCACCTCAACGTCAAGGGTGTGCAGGCGCGCCAGCGGGGCGGCGGTGATCTGGGTCCTGATCAGGGTGGAGGCATAGAGAGCGCCGATGCGCTCGTGGGCCAGCGCCCGCGCCATGGCCTCTGCCTGGCGCTCGCCGAGTTCGGTGAGTCCGGGGCCGGGGTGGTCGGTATCCAGCTGGCCCAGCACATTGCCGGGGGTTTCGCCGTGGCGGATCAGGAGCAACTTCATGTTTCCAGTTTCCCACCCCCGAAGGTCGCACGCGTACGGCGGAACAAGGCGTTGCGCTGCCGGGGCGCAGGAAGGCGCCGGGCCCCTGGGGAGCCCGGCGCCGTCGTCCGTTCCTGTCCTGCCGCTGGCTTTACTTCAGGTGGTCCACCAGCTGGTCCGCGATGCCGGTGTACTTGCCGGGCGTGAGGGCCAGCAGCCGGGCCTCGGCCTCCGGGGAAAGGCCCAGGCCCTGCACGAACTCCTGCATGCGCGCCGAGTCCACGCGCTGGCCGCGGGTGAGGTCCTTGAGGCGCTCGTAGGGGTTCTCCATGCCTTCGACGCCGGCGATCGCCTCAGCGCGCATGACCATTTGGATTGCCTCGCCCAGGACCTCCCAGTTGGTGTCCAGGTCCGCTGCCAGAACGTCCTCAGCGACGTCCAGGCGCTCCAGGCCCTTGGCCACGTTGGAGATGGCCAGGAGGGAGTGGCCGAATGCCACGCCGATGTTGCGCTGGCTGGAGGAGTCGGTCAGGTCGCGCTGCCAGCGTGAGGTGACCAGGGTGGAACCAAGGACATCCAGCAGGCCGGAGGAGATCTCCAGGTTGGCCTCGGCATTCTCGAAGCGGATGGGGTTGACCTTGTGCGGCATGGTGGAGGAGCCCGTTGCGCCCGCCACGGGGATCTGTGCGAAGTAGCCGATGGAAATGTAGCTCCAGATGTCCGTGCAGACGTTGTGCAGGATGCGGTTGAAGCGGGCCACGTCGGCGTAGAGTTCAGCCTGCCAGTCGTGGCTTTCGATCTGCGTGGTCAGGGGGTTCCAGGTCAGGCCCAGTCCCTCCACGAATGACTTGGACACCTGCTGCCAGTCGGCGCCCGGGACCGAGGCCACGTGGGCCGCGTAGGTGCCGGTGGCACCGTTGATCTTGCCCAGGAACTCTGTCTTTGCGACCCGGTCCAGCTGGCGGGTCAGGCGGTGGGCAATGACTGCCAGCTCCTTGCCCAGGGTGGTGGGGGTGGCGGGCTGGCCGTGGGTGCGGGACAACATGGGGACGGCGCGGTTCTCTTCCGCCATTTTGCTGATCTGACCTACCAAGGCGCGGGCCGCCGGCAGCCACACGTCCTCCACAGCTCCCTTGATGCCGAGTGCGTAGGAAAGGTTGTTGATGTCCTCGGAGGTGCAGCCGAAGTGGACCATGGCGGTCAGGTTTTCGATGCCGATCCCGGGCAGGCGGCGGCCGATGTAGTACTCCACGGCCTTCACATCGTGGACGGTGACGGCTTCGATTTCGGCGAGTTCAGCCACGGAACCGGCGTCGAATTCGGTGACGATGGCGCGAAGCTGGTCCTGCTGCGCCGGGCTCAGGGGCCCGGCGCCGGGAAGGACGTTGTTGCTGGTCAGGTGGATGAGCCATTCAACTTCGACAGCCACGCGGTCGCGGTTCAGGGCGGCCTCGGACAAGTAGTCAACGAGGGGTGCGACGGCGGACTGGTAGCGGCCGTCCAGGGGTCCGAGCGCGATTTTTTCCGGTGACGCGGCGAGGGCCAGGCGTCCAGATGGCGTACGGGTATCGGCTGTGGCGGCAGTTTCAGGCATGTGCTGATTCTTTCATGAAGTCCGGCGACGCCTTAAGCGGGCCATCCACGTTACTTGTCCACATAGCCGACGACGGCGCTTACCTGGGGAGGGCCGCCTCCCTAGCGTTGGAAGCGGCAAGGTTGTGGCGAATCATCCGGCCCGGGAGGCCGCGACGGGAAGCTGGCATGGGAGACGATGTGACGGACGGGATATGGGGCAACGGGCTGGGTGTGAGCCTTGAAGTCCAGGCGCTGGGCAGAAGGGTGGCGCAGTGCTCTGACAGGGCGGAAGAGGTGCTTGCGGGATTCCACGAGATCCAGTTGGTGAACTGGGAATCGCCCGCTGGCCAGGCTTACCGCAACTCCGTGGGCTTGCAGGCCGCGGCCGTGCGAAGGGCCCTGGACCGGATCCGGGAGGCTTCAGCCGCGGTGGATGCCCATGCGCGTGCGGCGCTTACTTCCGAGTGTTCACCCGACGGACGGTTCTGATGGCGGATCCCACCCCCTCCGGTCCAGGGGATCCCATCCATGTTTCACCACCGCGCCCGGACGGGATTCTGACGGTCTCCGGGGGTGTGGGCGGCATTACCGTTCAATTGGAGGAGCTGGACGTGGGCGCCGGAAAGCTCGATGCACTCGCCCACCGGCTCGCCGCCATCGAGGCTGAGCTTTTCGGCGCCTGGCAGGGACTTGGTTCCTACCAGAACCGGCCGCGCGGCACGGGAACGGCCGCGCTCATTGCTGTGGGGGAGGCAAGGGATGCGTGCCAAAGAGTCCGGCTGGAGTTGCAGCGGATCGGCAGCCAGGTTCGCAGTTGCAGGCGGGATTACGACATGGCCGAAGCGGTTGCCCATATGCAGTGGATGCTTGGCGTGCCGGATCCGCAGGTGGAACTTCAGAAGCACGTGGACTTCTGGCGCACAGGATTCCTCAACGGTGATGCCACTGAAATGCTGCTGACAAATGCCGTTACCGTCCTCCCTGTGACCAGGTCCGCGGTTGAAGCGGCCATCCCGGGGCTGCGTACGGGCCCGGTCAAAACCAGGCAGGAGGAAAGCCTGCGCATCGATCTCGATGCCACACCCGCCGGGTTGTTGGAGCGGGTCAGGCTGCTTGAGGAACGCGGCAGCGGCTTCATCGAGGTTATTGAGGTGGAGAACAAGGGTGGGAAGGCTTACGTGGTGGCCGTTCCCGGAACGCAGGTAAAGGAAGAAGACGGCGGAACCAATCCCTTTGATCTGGGCGGCATCGTCGATGGCATGGGTAATGATTCCGCGCAGGTGAACGCCGCTGTCCTTCAGGCGCTGCATGCTGCCGGTGCGGAACCGGGAGCGGACGTAGTGGCGGTGGGTTACAGCCAAGGTGGCATCCACGCCATGAATCTGGCGGGTGACGAGGACTTCCTGAAGGAGTACCGCCTGAAATACGTACTGACCGCCGGCTCGCCGATCTCACGAATAATTCCTCCGGACGATGTCAGTACGCTCCACCTGGAACACCGCACGGACTGGGTGCCCGGCAGTGACGGCCTGCCGAACCGGGACACCAGGAACCAGGTCACCGTAACCGTGACCAACGATCTGTATGTGCGCGGGGGAGAAGATGCCGGCCTGGGACCCGGGCACCGGCTCGGCGGATATGAGGAGGCCGGCCGTCTGGTGGCGGCGAGCAAGGACCCGTCCCTGGCGCAGTCCGCGGGGGTGCTGGGCGCAGTGTTGGGAGCCGGCGGAGCTGCCACTGCCACCCGCTTCTCCTTGACGAAGAGGCCGCCGCCCCCTCCAGCCATGGACCGCAGGGATCCCTTTTCCAGCCGGCCGCAACCGGGCGCCAAGTAGGAGCGTGCAGCCAGGCAGGGTCATGAGATCTGGGCGGCGTGCAGTTCAGCGTACGCATCACCGCGCGACCTGGCGGGCGTTGGGGCTGGTTGTGGAGCGGGCTGGGAAGCCGGTGCCGGTGCGGCGGCGGGGCACCGGTAGTTGTAGTCGAGGTCGCCTTCCGTGAACTGGGTCAGCGTGACCATCCCTCCGGAAGTGAGGGGCGCAGCCGCACAATACTCCCGGGCCGTCGATGTGGACACGGCACCCGCCAGCCAGTTCTTGAGCCTGTGCAGGTTGCTGCCGGGACCCACTTCGCCCACAATTTCGCCGAACTGATACCCAGTCGAGTAAATACCCACTTCTGCGCCCGCGCTCTCCAGGTATGCGGTCATGCCTTCCAGCTCGGCAGCATTGGCGGCCTTGTCCCAAAGCCAGCTGTTTCCGGTTTCAACATCCAGCCACCACATGCGCCGCACCACGCCGTCGCCGGCTTCCTTCAGGATCGCGACGTCATTGACGGCCATGGCATACCCGTGGACGAACGCGCAGGCCGGAGCCTCCGTGCCATCGCACACGCCGTAGGGGTTGCTGACGTCCACGCCACGATGGTTGTTGTCTGTTGGCCACCATTGGGATGCCACAGGCCCCGTTGCGGCGGTGTTAACGTACACCGCTGCCGGAGTTCCCCCTGCGGCATCTGAACTCCGGTCCGCCCAGGCCAGTTGGGCAGCCAGGCATGGGTTGACTGTGTCAGGCCGGCCGCCGTTCACACCAATAACCGCAAAAGCCGGGGGTGCGGGGAGGTCAACACCGCACTGGGGCCAGGAAATGTCGTTGCCCAGAGCAGGGGCGTTCTGCAGTGCGGACCCTGTCTCGGCGTCTGCGTGTACCGGGCCGGGCTGCCATGCGAAAAGCAAGCAGGCGGCGAGCAGGATCCTTCTGGGCTTCATTCTTCGGCCCCCGTCTTTCGGAACTGGCAGCAACAGGCCCTCCGGGGCCCGATTTGCAGCCTAAGCGGACCGCCCCCCAGGGGTCATCGGTGGCCGGTACTAAAGTTTTGAAGGCTCCCCGGCGAAAAGGCACCTGTTGCGTACCTGTTTTCGCCCGCCCCGACTACTTGGCGGTCAAATCCCGGACAGGGAGTCAGCGCCGGCCGCCCGGCAGCAAACCCGCCACCAGTGAGACCAGGGAGATGATGATCGCGGCCAGGACCGCAGTCCAGAAGAACGAATCGATGGTGAGTTGCACCGGCGTGTAGGTGCTGATCCATGCCGTCAGGTACAGCATGGCGGCATTGATGACGATCGCGAACAGGCCAAGCGTCAGGATGGTGATGGGAAGCGCCAGCAGTCTCACCAGTGGCCGCACGAAGGCGTTCACCACGCCGAAGATGAGGCCAATAAAGAGGTAGGCCAGGACAATCCCGATGGTTTCCGTGTCCTGCGAAACGCCGGTCCTGGCCACGGCATCGGATGCCGCGGTGCTCGAGATGTCCATTCCCGGCAGGATCCAGCTGGCCACCCAAAGAGCCGCGGCGTTGACGATGACCCGGAGGATAAGTGAACCCATGCCACCATGCTTCCATACGGTCCTGTAATGCGGCGGGGAGCGAACCCCTGAATTTCAGGGGTTCCCTCCCCGGATTCCCGCAGGGGCTTGGACGTAGGCTAGGAGCCATGACTTCATCTGAGACCAGGGCCGGCGGCATCGCACCCCGCCCGGTGCTGGACCGGCTGCCCCGCTATGCTGCAGGAAAGCCGCCGGCCACCGTCAGTGGACTGGCCAGCTACAAGCTGTCCTCCAACGAAAATCCCCTTCCGCCGATTCCTGCCGTGCTCGACGCCATCGCCAGCCAGACGGACTTCAACCGCTACCCGGATCCGCTGAGCAGCAAGCTCCGCGCCGCGCTCGCAGAATTCCTTGGCGTACCGGCCGAGGACATTGTCACCGGAGCGGGAAGCCTGGGTGCCTTGAACCAGATCCTTGCGGCCTTTGCGGGCCAGAACGAGGACGGCAAGGCGGACGAAGTCATCTATGCATGGCGCTCCTTTGAGGCGTACCCCATCAGCGTGGGCCTGGCAGGGGCCGAGAGTGTGCGCATCCCCGTGACCGCGGACGGTCGGCATGACCTGGAAGCGATGGCGGCCGCCGTGACTGCACGCACCAAGGTCGTCCTTCTCTGCACGCCCAACAACCCCACCGGCCCTGCCTTAACTGCAGCTGAAACCGAAGCCTTTATCCGGTCCGTTCCCGGGGACGTCGTGGTGGTCATTGACGAGGCGTACCAGGAGTTCGTCCGGGCGGAGGACGCCGTGGACGGGCTTGGGCTCTACCGCAAATACCCCAACGTGGTTGTGCTCCGGACCTTTTCCAAAGCACACGGCCTGGCCGGCCTCCGCGTTGGTTACAGCGTCTCGGGCCCCGAACTGACCCAGTACCTTCGGGTTGCCGCCACACCATTCGCCGTCTCCCAGATAGCCGAAAAAGCAGCAATTGTTTCCCTTGAGAATTACGCCCAAGTTGTCGAAAGGGTACAAAAACTCGTGGACGAGCGGGCGCGGGTAACGGCCGGTCTGCGCGAGCTCGGATGGGCCGTCCCCAACGCCCAAGGCAACTTCGTTTGGCTCGCACTTGGTGCTGAGAGTGCCGCCTTCGCTGAGCTGGCCGGGACGCGCGCCCTCTCGGTGCGGGCATTCCCCGGCGAGGGCGTCAGGGTCAGCATCGGGGAACCCGAGGCCAACACCCGCTTCCTCCAGCTGTGTGCCGACTATACAAAGGCGCCGTCAACTTCCTAGCACTTAACATGTAGCCCTCCCGCTACTTACCGAAGATAAAGTTAGGATCAGTAAGCCAATGTATATGCCGTAAAGGGAATGTATTCCTTTAGCGGCATATATCCCAGCGACATTTTGCATTGCATCCGCATGCGGCAAGCAAGGAGACGGTATGGGCACTCATCTGCCTTCCACCGAGTTCGATGGAACAGCGGTAGACGACCAGCGTGAGGCGGAAGCCGAGGCGGTCCTCGGCGCGCCCGCAGAGCCGATGGTCCAACTGCTGGGTCCCGACGGAGTGATGGGGCGGGATCCCGTGTTCTCCGAATATGCCGATCGGATCGACGCCGGGAAGCTGCGCGGGTTCTACGCGGACATGGCAGCCATCCGGCGCTTCGACGTCGAGGCCACCGCACTCCAGCGCCAGGGCCAACTGGCGCTGTGGGTACCGCTGACGGGGCAGGAAGCGGCCCAGATCGGCTCGGGGCGTGCCAGCCAGCCGCAGGACTACATCTTTCCCACCTACCGCGAGCACGGCGTCGCCCTGACGCGGAACGTTGACCTGGCGGAACTGCTTCGCCAGTTCCGTGGAGTTTCCAACGGAGGATGGAACCCCAAGGACACCAACTTCCACCTCTACACCCTTGTTCTTGCCGCGCAGACTCCGCATGCCGTGGGCTACGCCATGGGCCTGCAGCGGGACCAGAAGCTGGCTGCGGCCAACGCAGCCCCGGACCAGCCGCAGGAACCCAAGGCCGCCGTCATGGTCTACTTTGGCGACGGCGCCAGTTCTGAAGGCGACGTCCACGAATCCATGGTCTTCGCCTCGTCCTACAACGCGCCGGTGGTGTTCTTCTGCCAAAACAACCACTGGGCCATTTCGGTGCCCAGCACCGTGCAGACCCGGGTGCCGCTGGCCGACCGTGCCAAGGGCTACGGTTTCCCGGGAATCCGGGTGGACGGAAACGACGTCGTCGCGGTCCACGCCGTCACCGAATGGGCCCTCGAACGTGCCCGGCAGGGCCGGGGACCCGTGCTGATCGAGGCCTTCACCTACCGGGTGGGGGCGCACACTACCGCGGACGACCCCACGAAATACCGGGGCTCGGATGAGGAGGATCAATGGCGCGCCAAAGACCCCCTCGAACGCCTCGAAAAGTACCTCCGCTCCCAGGACCTGGCCGATGACGCCTTCTTCGCGAAGGTCAAGGCCGACGGCGACGAGCTCGCCGCGTACGTCCGCCGCACCGCCCATGACCTTGAAAGCCCGGATATCCGGACGGCGTTCGCCAACACCTATGCCGAAGCCCATCCGCTGGTGGCAGAGGAACTGGCCTGGTTCGAGGAGTACAGCGCAGGATTTGCCGACCAGCCACCCGCCGGCGGGGCAGGTAGCCACCAGGCAGCGACAGACGGGGCAGCCAACTGATGACCACCATGACCATTGCCAAGGCCATCAACGAAGGCCTCCGTGCGACGCTCGGCAACAATCCCCGCACGCTCCTCATGGGTGAGGACATCGGCCCCCTGGGCGGCGTCTACCGGGTCACTGACGGCCTGATCGCCGAGTTCGGCCCCGACCGGGTGGTGGATACCCCGCTGGCGGAATCGGGGATCGTGGGGACGGCCATCGGGCTTGCCCTCAGCGGCTACCTTCCGGTGTGCGAGATCCAGTTCGACGGCTTCGTTTTTCCGGGCTTCAACCAGATCACCACCCAGCTGGCCAAGATGCACTCGCGAAGCAACGGCAACCTCACCGTGCCCGTCGTCATCCGCATCCCGTACGGCGGCGGCATCGGCTCGATCGAGCACCACTCCGAATCCCCGGAGGCGCTCTTCGCGCATACCGCCGGTTTGCGGATCATCACCCCGTCCAACGCGCACGACGCCTACTGGATGATCCAGCAGGCGGTGGACTGCCAGGATCCCGTGATTGTCTTCGAACCGAAGCGCCGCTACTGGCTCAAGGGCGACGTGGACACGGAGTCGCCCGGCGCTTCGGCGGACCCGTTCAAGGCCCATGTCCTGCGGGAGGGCACGGACGCCACCATCGTCGCGTACGGTCCCCTGGTTCCGGTTGCCCTCGCCGCGGCCAATGCCGCAGCGGAAGACGGCAGGAAGGTTGAGGTCATCGACCTGCGGTCAATTTCGCCGATCGACTTCGACACCGTCACCGCCTCCGTCCGGAAGACCGGACGCCTGATCGTGGCACACGAGGCCCCAACGTTCGGCGGGATCGGCGGCGAGATCGCCGCACGCATCAGCGAACGCGCCTTCCATTCGCTCGAGGCACCCGTGATCCGCGTCGGCGGATTCCACATGCCGTACCCCGTTGCCAAGGTGGAGGAAGACTATCTTCCGGACATCGACCGCATCCTGGAGGCGCTGGACCGCGCCCTCTCCTACTGAGGACACCATGACCCTGAACAAGTTCAACCTGCCCGACGTCGGCGAGGGCCTCACGGAGGCGGAGATCGTCTCGTGGAAGGTCAAGCCGGGTGACGCCGTCGCCATCAATGACGTCCTTTGTGAAATCGAAACCGCCAAGTCCATCGTGGAACTGCCCTCCCCGTTTGCCGGAACGGTCACCGAACTGCTCGTGGAGGAAGGGGTGACCGTCGACGTCGGCACCGCCATCATCAGCGTCAGCGACCAGGTTTCCGGTGATCCCACGCCCGCGGACGTCCGCGCGCCTGAAGTCCGGGCCCCTGAGGCACCGGCGCAGCCGCTCTACGGCAAGCTTCCGGAGGATGCGGCACAGGGCGCCACGCACGACGGCGGCGCCGGCGGCAGTGCGCTGCCCGGCGGTCCGCTGGTGGGCTCCGGTCCCAAGGCCGACGCCGTCAAGCGCCGCCCCCGGAAGGCAGCCCCGGCCGCCGCTGTAACGTTCAACGCTCCCGCAGTTGAACCTGTCCAGCCCCACACGCCCGCCGCCGTGTCCGGCAACGAACCTGCCGCCGTCGACGCCCGGCAAACCTTTGGCGGCACCATCACGGGCCTGGTCAACCGGGTGCTGGCCAAGCCCCCGGTCCGCAAGATCGCCCGCGACCTGGGCATCGACCTGGCGGACGTGGTTGCCACGGGTTCGCGCGGCGAGGTGACGCGCGAGGACCTGGTCAGCTACCAGGCCCAGCGGGACGCGGAACTGGATAAGGCAGACGGCTTCTGGGGCAAGGCCGGAAAGCCGCAGGACCAGCGCGTGGAGCGCATCCCGGTTAAGGGCGTCCGCAAGGCCACGGCCAAGGCAATGGTGGAGTCGGCATTCGCAGCGCCGCATGTCAGCATCTTCGTGGATGTCGACGCGAGCCGCACCATGGAGTTCGTCAAGCGGCTCAAGGCCTCCCGGGACTTCGAGGGAATCAAGGTCTCGCCGCTTCTCATCCTGGCCAAGGCCGTCATCTGGGCTGCCGCCCGGAACCCCAGCGTGAATGCGTCATGGGTGGACAACGAAGGCTCCGATACCGCGGAAATCCACGTCAAGCACTTCATGAACCTGGGCATCGCCGCAGCCACCCCCCGCGGCCTGATGGTCCCCAACATCAAGAACGCGCAGGACCTGTCGCTGAAGGAGCTGGCCCTGGCGCTGAACAACCTGGCCACCACCGCCAGGGCCGGGAAGACCCAGCCGGCGCAGATGCAGGGCGGCACGCTCACCATCACCAACATCGGCGCCCTGGGCATCGATACGGGTACGCCCATCATCAACCCGGGCGAGGTGGCCATCGTTGCCTTCGGAACCATCAAGCAGAAGCCCTGGGTCCTGGACGGTGAGGTGATTCCGCGCTGGATCACCACGCTGGGCGGATCCTTTGACCACCGCGTGGTGGATGGTGACCTGTCCGCCCGCTTCATGGCCGACGTCGCGGCCATCCTTGAAGAGCCCGCGCTGCTCCTGGACTAGGCCGTTTGGAACAGGGCGTGACGGTAAGCAGCGGGTCAATCCGGGTCAGGAACCGCACGGCCAGTTGGCTGACGGAGGTTTTCCAGCCTCCCGTGGTGGTGAGCATCCAGCTGTTGATCAGCCCGCTGGCGGAGGACGGATTTCCGGGATCGATTGGCTACGGCGCGCTGGCGGCCCTCTTTGTGTGCGTGCTTCCGCTGTTGGTGCTGCTGGTCCTGGTCAGGCTGGGGAAGGTCACGGACCACCACGTCAGTGACCGGAAACAGCGCGCACCCGTGCTCCTGATGGCACTGGGCTGCATCGCTGTTGGACTGCTGGTGCTGAGGGCCGTGGACGCACCACTGAGCGTGATCGCCATGGTCCTGGCGGTGGTGGGCGGCGTGGCCGTGCTGGCCGCCGTCAGCCCGTTCTGGAAGATGAGCGGACATGCCGCTGCCGTCTCCTGCGCCGCCGTCGTATCGGTGCTGATGCTCGGCGCCGCGTGGGCTCCGGCTCTGCTCCTTATTCCGGCGGTCAGCTGGTCACGGGTGGTCCTGCGGGCGCATTCCCTGGCCCAGGTGGTGGCCGGGTCGCTCTTCGGCGGTGTGGTGATGGCCGGGATCTGGTGGCTGTTGCAGGGCTGGCTGCTCGGCTGAACAGCCCAGCCCGGCCGCGGGGTATTAGTACGCGGAGTACGCGGTGAAGGCCTCAAGCATGGCCGGATCGGCCGTGGTTCCCAGGACCACCGCTGCTGCGGTCATCAGGCCGCCCATCAGGGCAGCTGCGCCGGCCCAGGCTCCCAGGAGCTTCCAGTCCTCGCGCAGTACGCTGCGCACGGTCTGGGGAAGCTGGAGTCCCGGCGCGATCAGGTTGGGGGCGCTGTCCAGGCTGCCATCATCAAGCAGTGCAACAACCCGGCCGTTGCTGCGGTCCACCCGCATGGAGGAGATGTGGTTTCCGTGGCGGGCCAGCAGGATGTCGTGGCCTACGAGGTGGCGGCGCTGCAAGGTGATCAAGGGGAGCCCTTCGCTGGGGGTGGATGCGTCGATGTCCACGCCTTTGGGGCCTCTTCAATTTTATCGTTGGCGACTGGGGCGAAACCCGTTCCGGCCGGTGAGAACGGACACCCCCCGCAGCGATATCCGCCACCACGGGGAGTGTCCGGCGTTACGCCGCCAGCGGGATCCGGGTGCTCAGTCGGCGTCGTAGGTGTTGGCGATGTACACGTCGCAGGGCGCGTTGTGGGCCACGCTGTTGGCCACGCTGCCAAGGACCCGCCCGATGCCCTGCATGCGGCGGTTGCCAACCACGATGATGCGGGCGTCCATGCGCAAGGCTTCCTTGATCAGGGCGTCCGCGGGCCGTCCCCGGGCGGCCGAGTAGGTCACCGTGATGTCCCGGCCCAGGGATTCCGCCACCGTCCGCGCAACCTGCTCGGCGGCGTCCGCGTCGGATACGATCCACCGGTCGCTGCCGCTGCCGAACACTTCGGTCCGGTCGCTGTCGAAGGCGGACACGACGTGCAGGGAAGCGCCCAGGGCCGCAGCCAGGTCCTTGGCCGATTCCGCCGCCCTCTTCGCGGTCTCGCTGCCGTCGACCCCTACAACGATGATTCCACCCATATGCATGCTCCTTTGCTCGGTTTTCGGCACTCGTGTGGCTTACGCTACAGCGCGGCGATGGCTTCCTGCAGCACCGGCGCCAGCCGGCGCACTCCCTCGGCGATGGCGTCCGGAGGTACGGCGCTGAAGGCGAGCCTCAGCTTGTTGGACGGCTCGTCCGACGGCGTGAAGGCAGCGCCGGGGATAAACACGACGCCGGCGTCGATCGCCTTGTGCAGCAGCGGGTAGGTGTCCACGCCCTCGGGCAGCGTCACCCAGACGAAGAAGCCGCCCTGCGGGCTGGTCCAGCTGGTTCCCGGGGGCATGTATTCCTTGAGGGCGGCCAGCATGGCGCGGCAGCGTTCGGCGTACAGTCCGCGGTAGGTCTCGATCTGGCCTTTCCAGTCGTATTCGCGCAGGTAGGCCGAGACCAGCATCTGGTTCAGGGCGGGCGGGCAGAGCGTTACCGATTCCGCGGCCAGGTAATAGCGGCGCTGCAGATGCTCCGGCACAAGGGCCCAGCCGATCCGGAGGCCGGGCGCGAAGATCTTGGAAAAGGAGCCCAGGTAGATGACGTCATCGGGGTTTGCGGCCCGCAACGGAGCCAGGGGCTCGCCCTCGAAGCGGAGCAGGCCATACGGGTTGTCCTCGAGGACCAGGATATTGGCCCTGCGGCATATATCCACGACCTGCTGCCGGCGTTCCCTGGCCAAGGTGATGCCGGAGGGATTGTTGAAGTTCGGGATGGTGTAGAGGAACTTGATGTTCCTGCCGCCGAGCTGCAGGGCTGCAATTCGGGCCTCCAGCAGTTCCGGTACCAGGCCGTACTGGTCCATCTCCACGGTTTCCACCTGGACCTGATAGGCCTCGAACGTGTTCAGTGCACCCACATAGGTGGGGTCCTCCACCAGCACCACGTCGCCCGGGTTGCAGAACAGCTTGGTGGCCACGTCCTGGGCCGACTGGGAACCTGCGGTGATGACCACGTTGTGCGGGCGGGCATCCAGGATGCCTTCGGCGGCCATGACTTCGCAGATCTGCGTCCGGAGCTCCTCGGTTCCCTGCCCTGCCCCGTATTGGAGTGCAGTCAGCCCGTCCTCAGAAATGATCTTCGCTGCCGTTGCTGCCAGCCGGTCCAGGGGAAGTGACTGGAGGTAGGGGCTTCCCCCGGCCAGGGACACCAGGCCCGGCCGCATGGAGATGTCGAAGACATCCCTGACGGCCGACTGGCGGATGTTGGCCGCCCGCTCGGAAAACAGCTCCTCGTGGCGGTGTGCCGAGGTGGCGGCACGCTCTATCGCGTCAATGGCCTCCGCCGGCAGCGTGCCTGCGGAAGCGTCGAGTGTTTCGTGGGTCACAGAGTCAGGATACAGCCAGCTGTTGCCCGCAAAGCAACAGTTGTTTATCTACGATTTAACGGCCACGAACCTGCTCCAGCTTCAGGTAGTCCGCGAGCGTCTCTCCATTGATGTAGATGTCAGCCCTGACGGCACCCACGGCCTGGAGGGCGGTCTGGGTGAGTTGGGCCTCTATGCGGGAAAGGTCGCAGGTTCCGCCGGGCTTCAGGTGTCCCGCCAGGTAAACCGTGACCGTGGTGCCATCAAAACTTCCCGACAGGAACTTCAGCCGGTGGCCGCCCAGCGCGTTGTACATGCCACCGGGCTGCTGTTCCTCACCGAGCAGGGCGCCGATCGCCGCTTTGAGCCGCGCATCCCCGGTGCTGCCTGTCCGCGCGGAGCCAACCAGGCTGTCGTTGCAGCCGAAGCGGACGCCCTGCCGCCCGCCGTCGTCCACCAGCACGAAGTACACCGTAACGGGCGGGGCCGCAGCTCCGGCACTGCTGCCCTCAATTGTGGCGGGAAGGAGGGCCAGTGGGGCTGCGCTGGTTCCGGTGTTGCCGCCGGTTGCGGGGAGGGAAGGCCCTTCGGGCTGGGGGAGAGGGAGGCTGCAACCAGCGAGCAGCAGTGCCAGGCAGCCCGCCGCCAGGGTGCTGCGCCCACAGCCGTCCCAACTCCATCTTTTTGCCATGCGGCACCGTCATCCGATCGAGGAGGTCCAGTGGATTAACGCTACGGCGGCCCGTGCCCGGTGCAGATGTCCGGGAGGTACCGGTTGGGACAAGAGTTGGTCACGGCGGCACCGGAGTGACAAAACGCGGCAGCGCCCGGCACGCGAACTGCGTGCCGGGCGCTGCTTGGTTGCGGGGGGGTGGCTAGGCGGCCGGGGCTGCTGCGGCCAGGGCGTCGAAGATGCCCTTGATCTGCTCCACTACCTCAGCGTCGTCCTTGGGGTGGACTTCGGCGAAGCGCACCATGGAGCCGGGGACGGCGAGCTTGACGTCTTCCAGGATCTGCGCGCCTGCGATGCCGGCGGCCTTGCGGGCCTCATCCTGGGCCCAGACACCGCCGTACTGGCCAAACGCAGTACCGACGACGGCGGTGGGCTTTCCTGCCAGGGCGCCGGCGCCGAAGGGGCGGGACAGCCAGTCGATGGCGTTCTTCAGGGCAGCGGGGACGGTGCCGTTGTGTTCGGGGGTGACCAGCAGGAGGGTGTCAGCCTTTTCAGCTGCGGCACGCAGTGCTGCGGCGGCAGCCGGGACCTGGCCTTCGACGTCGAGGTCCTCGTTGTAGAACGGAATATTGCCCAGGCTCTCGTGGATCACCACGTCCACCTGCTCGGGGGCGTTGAGCTGGATGGCTTCCGCCAGCTTCTGGTTGGTGGACTCGGCACGGAGGCTGCCGACGAGGGTAAGGACTGTGCTCTTGGTCATGGGAACTCCTGGCTAGCGGGCGGCGGGGGCCGCGTTCGGATAAACAGAGGCTCAAAGAGCCTTCATCAGACTAAAACGGACCATGGTCCGCTTCTATTCCCCACCGCTAGACTGTCCTTGTGAGCTTCATCCCAGTGCAGCCGGGAACCGCGCCGGTAACGGCTGCCGAACGCCGCGACGCAGCCCGCAACCGGGAGCGCCTCCTGGTGGCTGCCCGGGAACTGATCGAACAGTGCGGGGCCGCGGCGCTGACCATGGACCGGCTGGCGGAGCATGCCGGGGTGGGCAAGGGTACGGTCTTCCGCCGTTTCGGCAGCCGGGCAGGCCTGATGCTGACGCTCCTGGACGACTCCGAGGCGGCTTTCCAGTCCCGCTTCCTGTTCGGGCCGCCGCCCCTGGGCCCCGGCGCGCCGGCCCTGGACCGGCTTGTGGCCTTCGGAGCGGAGCGGATTGCCTACGTGATGGAGTATGGAGACCTGGTCCTTGCCGCCGGAACCGGCCCCCACGGCGGGTTCGACGTCCCGGCTGCCGCCCTCTGGAACCGGCACGTTGAAATGCTGCTGCGGGAGGGCGGCCCCGGACTTGGGGAGCCGTGGCTTATGGCGAGTTCCCTTACCGCCACGCTGGACCCGGAAAGGCTCATGCACCTCATCCGGGTACACGGCGTCACGCCTGAGCGGCTCTCATCATCATGGCGCGAGCTTGTGACAAGGGTGGTATTGGGCGCGTAGGTTAGCCCCCATTGTCGGTTCCGTCCAGTCAAACGAACTTCACAGAACTATTCATAACGATCTGATACGGCGCGGTGGAATTCCGGGGATTCCGGCACTTTCAGGGATGGGGCTTGTGATAGTTTCCTCTGGAATGTGACCCGCGACATAGTCCACCAGGACCTGCCCATGGGGCTGCGGGAGGCCAGCTACCCGCTGGTGCAGGACCCGGTGAGGCGGCACGAACCGTGCTTGTCCGGGGGAGACGGAAGGATCCAGCAGAGATGGTTGTTTTGTCCGGCAGCACGGCACACCAGTGGACACCGGAGTGTCCCTCCGTCCACTACCCGGTGGCGCCCGCGAAGATATAGCCGGCCATGCTCAAGTACCTCGCCAAGCGCGCCATCACCTACGTGGTGATGATCTTCCTGACCACATCAGCCGGATATTTCCTCGCCGTAAGCTCGCTCAAGCCCGCGCTGCTCGAACAGGAGCGCATTCCCCGGCCCACGCCTGAACAGGTTGCCAACTCGATGCGGCTCAAAGGCCTCGATCCGGACCTCAGCCCGTGGGAGCGGTACGTTGACTGGCTGACTGCCATCGTGACGCGGTGGGACTGGGGCAGGAGCCCCAACGGCGCCTTCATTAACGCCGAGTTTGGGGACCGCGTGTGGATCTCCACCCGGCTCTTCCTGGCATCCATCATCCTGACGCTGGTTATCGGCGTGGCACTTGGGGTTTATTCAGCAGCGCGGCAGTACAAGTTCCAGGACAGGGCCATCACGTCCTACAGCTACCTCGCCTACATTGTTCCGGCTCCCATTGCCTACTTCCTGGTGCAGCTGGGCGCCATCAGCATCAACGAGTCAGTTGGTGACCGCATCTTCTTTGTCACCGGAATTTCCACCCCTGGCCTCCAGCCGGGCTGGCCGCAGTTTGTGGACATGCTGGCGCATTATGTGGTGCCCACGGTGGCGATCACCCTCGTGGGGTGGGGTGCGTACCAGATCGCGCAGCGGCAGTACCTGCTGGACAACGTGAACGCTGATTTCGTCCGCACGGCCCGGGCCAAAGGCCTGACCAGGAACAAGGCGATCTCCCGGCACGCGCTTAGGGTTTCGTTCATCCCCGTGGCGCAGAGTATCGCGTTCACCATTCCGGCAATCTTCGCCGGCGGGTTCTTCGCTGAAAAGATCTTCGCCTGGCCCGGTGTCGGCTCCTGGAGCATCGACGCCATCTCGCTCCAGGACGTCAACGCCGCCACGGCCACGCTGGCTTACGGCTCCGTGATTTTCGCCCTGGGGGCTGTCCTGGCGGACTTCGCCACCACGCTTGCCGACCCGAGAGTGCGGGTGCAGTAGCCGTGACCAACCTGAACGCCGTTGACCCGGCAGCTGTAGCGCAGGACGCGCACCTGGAAAACGCCGACGTCGTCATCGGCAAATCCACCATCATCTTCCGCCGCTTCCTGCGCAACAAGACCGCCGTCGCGGGCCTGGCCGTCTTCCTGGCCCTGACTGTTTTCTCGTTCGTCGGCGGTTTCCTCACCCAGTGGGACAAGGAAACCATCGACCCCTTCAACATCGGGATGCCGCCGTCGGCGGAGCACTTCCTGGGCACGTCCCAGGCCGGAATCGACCTCTATGCCATGACCGTGGAGGGCACCAGGATCTCCATCCTGATCGGCCTGGTGGTGGGCTTGGTATCGGTCCTGGTCGCCGCCGTCTACGGCTGCACCATGGCCTACTTCGGCGGCAAGGTGGACAAGGTCATGTTGTTCGTCCTGGAGGCGCTGATCATGATGCCGGCGCTCCTGGTGGTGGCCGTCGCAACCAGCGGCGGAGGCGCAGGGCTTAAACGCAACCTTCCCTCGTGGCTGCTGCTCATCATCGTCCTGCTGGTGTTCAGCTGGATGGGAACGGCCCGCCTGATCCGCTCCATGTCCATGTCCCTCATGCAGCGTGACTTCGTCAAGGCGGCCCAGTACATGGGGGTGCCGCCGCGCCGTATCGTGTGGCGGCACCTGGTGCCAAACATCGGCTCGCTGCTGATCCTGGACATCACCCGCGGTGTCACGGCAGCCATCCTCGCCGAGGTGGCGTTTTCCTTCATCGGCATCGGCATCAAGGTCCCGGATGTGAGCCTCGGCGTGCTGATCGGCGGTGCCACGTCCCAGGTGCAGACCTTCCCGTGGATGTTCTGGGTGCCGCTTACCGTGATGTTCCTGCTGACCGGATCCCTGGCCATGATGAACGACGGCCTGCGTGACGCTTTTGACCCCAGCTCCAGTTCCACCGGCAAGGCCAAGAAGGCCAAGGCCAAGGCCCGGAAAATCCCCGCGGAAAAGAAGATGGCATGAGCAGCGAAATCACCACCGGAGCCATGGACTCGGCGCGCTCGGACGTGGAGCGCCTGCACGTGGCAGGACTGCACGCCCCTACCGACGCAGTCCTCTCGGTCCGTGACCTGAATGTCCGCTTCGACTCTGAGAACGGCGTGGTCCACGCGGTCAGGGGTGTCGACTTCGACCTGATGCCCGGCAAGACGCTGGGAATCGTGGGTGAATCGGGTTCCGGCAAATCGGTCACGTCCCTTGCCATCATGGGACTTCTCCCGCCCGCGGCCCAGGTCTCCGGTTCCGTCCGGCTCAAGGGCCGGGAACTGCTGGGACTGAGCGACAAGGCCATGTGCGAGTACCGCGGGAACGACATTGCCATGGTCTTCCAGGACCCGCTCTCCTCCCTCACACCCGTGTTCACGGTGGGCACCCAGATCGTCGAGGCGCTGACCATCCACAACCCCACCATGAGCCGGGCAGCCAAGGAAGCGCGCGCCGTCGAACTTCTGGCCATGGTGGGAATCCCCAGCCCCAAGGAACGGCTGAAAGCCTTCCCGCACGAGTTCTCCGGCGGCATGCGGCAGCGCGTCATGATCGCCATTGCCATCGCGAACAACCCGCGCGTCCTGATCGCGGATGAGCCGACGACGGCCCTGGACGTCACCATCCAGGCCCAGGTCCTCGAGGTGCTCCACGCGGCACAGGAGGAGACCGGTGCCGCCGTCGTGATGATCACGCACGATCTCGGCGTCGTGGCCGGGATGGCGGACGACATCATGGTCATGTACGCGGGAAAGCCCGTGGAAACCGGCGCCGTGGACGACATCTACTACAACCCGCGGATGCCGTACACCATGGGCCTGCTCGGCGCTGTGCCCCGCGTGGATGTGGCGGAGAAATCCTCACTCGTTCCCATCGAGGGAATGCCGCCCAACCTGATCCACGCCCCCACCGGGTGCTCGTTCGCCCCCCGCTGCCCCCTGGCCTCGGACGCATGCCTTGACGGCGAGCCCGCCCTGGCCCCTGTCAACGGCGGGGCGCTGCACCGGGCGGCCTGCATCAAGTCCGATTCGTTGGGCCGAACGGTGGATGTC
This sequence comes from Arthrobacter sp. B1I2, assembly GCF_030816485.1. Taxonomy (NCBI): domain Bacteria; kingdom Bacillati; phylum Actinomycetota; class Actinomycetes; order Micrococcales; family Micrococcaceae; genus Arthrobacter; species Arthrobacter sp. B1I2. The sequence goes on from NZ_JAUSYC010000001.1 coordinate 1,210,839, forward strand.
CACGACGTGTTCGCCGCCCCGCCGGTGGCAGTGTCCCGCTTCGATGCGATCCCCCGTACTGAACGGCCCGCCGTGCTGCGGCTCACGGACGTGCGGAAGCATTTCCCGCTGACCCGGGGAGCCCTGATCAAGCGCAGGATCGGCACCGTAAAGGCCGTGGACGGCCTGAGCTTCGACATCCGCGAAGGTGAATGCTTCTCCATCGTGGGGGAGTCGGGATCGGGAAAGACCACCACTCTCCTGGAAATCATGGAGTTCCACCCGGACCAGGACGGCGAGGTGGTGATCGGGGGCCTCAGCAACAAGCAGGCGGCGGACGCGAAGACCAAAGCCAAGATGCGCCGCGAGCTCCAAATGGTGTTCCAGGACCCCACCGGCGCCCTGGATCCCCGGTTCACGGTATACGAAGTCCTGGCCGAGCCCTTGCAGAACGCGGGTATGGACCGGGTGGCCATCAAGAAGCGGATCATGGAGCTGATGAAGCTCGTGGGCCTGCAGCCGGACCACGTCAACCGGTTCCCCAACCAGTTCTCCGGTGGGCAGCGGCAGCGGATCGGGATCGCCCGCGCGCTGGCCGTGAACCCCAAGCTGGTGGTCCTGGACGAACCCGTCTCCGCCCTCGACGTTTCAGTCCAGGCCGGGGTGATTAACCTCCTGGACCACCTTCGCGCGGAACTTGGCCTGAGCTACCTGCTGGTGGCGCACGATCTGTCCGTGGTGCGCCACATCTCCAACCGGGTGGCGGTCATGTACCTGGGCAAGATTGTGGAGATCGGCGCCGTGGACCGGGTGTTCGACAACCCCCGGCACCCGTACACCCGTGCGCTGCTCTCCGCCATCCCCGTGCCGGACCCGCAACTGGAACGCACCCGCGAACGGATCATTCTCCAGGGCGACCTGCCCTCGCCGCTGCAAGCCCCCAAAGGCTGCAACTTCGCCACCCGCTGTCCTGTCTTCGCGGCGCTGCCGCCGGCCAAGCAGGAAAAATGCCTCACCCTGGAACCGCCCCTGGAAGCCGCGGCCTCCGCGGCGGACCAGCAGTTCGCCTGCTTTTTCCCCGACGGCGAACTGGATGAGGACATGCTGGTGGTCCACGAACCGGCGGACCACCATGCGCCCTAAGACTTCTCGACCCACAAGCACCACCACTCGCACCAATGAAGGGAAAACCATGAGGAAACTGAACAGGATCGGCGGAGCTGCAGCCGTTGCTGCGGCCCTGGCGCTGACGGCCTGCGGCGGTGGCGGTGCCAGCGGCCCCGAAACAGCCAAGGGACAGGAATCGGGAAGCGACCTGTCCAAGCTGATCAGCATAAACGAGAAGCCGGCAGCCGATCTTCAGCAGGGCGGCAAGATCACCCTTCCGCTGGGGAACATCGGTCCCGACTTCAATGGGTTCTCCAACAACGGCAACAGCGCGGACAACTCTGCCCTGCAGGTTCCCATGAACCCGGTCGCCATGAACAGCGGCGGCATGGGTGGCTGCTGGAAGGTGGACTTCAAGGGCAAGATCACGCCCAACACGGATTTCTGTGAGTCGGTGGACAGCGAGGTCAAGGACGGCAAGCAGACCATCACCATCAAGGTGAACCCCAAAGCCACCTACAACGACGGCACGCCGATCGACGTCAAGGCCTTCAAGAACACCTGGAACATCCTCAAGAGCCCGGATGCCGGCTACGACATCGTCAGTTCGGGCGCCTACGAGTTCGTCGAGTCTGTCGAGGCAGGCAGCAGCGACAAGGAAGTCATCGTCAAGACCAGCCGGCCGGTCTTCCCGGTGGATTCGCTCTTCTTCGGTCTCATCCACCCCGCCGTGAACAGCCCCGAGGTCTTCAACGAGGGCTTCAACGGCAACCTTCATCCCGAATGGATGGCCGGGCCCTTCAAGCTCGACCAGTACGACACCGCCGCCAAGACAGTCACGCTGGTGCCGAACGACAAGTGGTGGGGCCAGAAGCCCGTCCTGGCCAACGTGACCTTCCGCCAGCTGGAAACCAGCGCACAGATCGCCGCGTTCAAGAACGGTGAAATTGACGCCATGTCCGCCAACACCATTTCGCTCTACAAGCAGCTGGACGGCACCAAGGACTCCGACATTCGTCGCGGCCAGCGCCTTTTTGCCGGCGGCCTGAACCTGAACGCCCAGCGCATCACCGACGTCAATGTCCGCAAGGCCATCTTCGCCGCCGTCGACCGCGAAGCCCTGCGCAAGGTCCGCTTCAACGGCCTGAACTGGGAGGAGCCCAGCTCCGGTTCCATGATGCTCCTGCCGTTCTCCGAGTACTACCAGGACAACTACCCGGTCAAGGAAACCGGCGCGGACGCGGCCAAGAAGGTCCTCACCGACGCCGGCTACACGGCCAACGCCAACGGCATCATGGAGAAGGACGGCAAGCCCGCCGCCTTCAAGATCAGCAACTTCGGTGACGATCCCACCACCCTGGCCGTCGCCCAGACCCTCCAGAAGCAGCTCCAGGCCGGCGGCATGGACGTGGGAATTGACCAGCGCGCCTCTGCCGACTTCGGCAAGGTCCTGGGCAGCCGTGAGTTCGACCTGAGCATCTCCGGCTACACCGTTGGTCCGGATGCCACCGATGCCGTGAAGCAGTACTACGACTCCAAGACCAACGAAAACCAGTTGGGCGACGCCGAGCTGGACAAGAAGATCGCCGACCTCGCTTCCATCGAGGACAACGCCGCCCGCAACAAGGCAGCCATGGAGGTAGAAAAGGAGCACATGGCGAAGTACTTCTCCATGGGTGTGGTCTTCAACGGACCGCAGATCTCCTTCGTCCGCACCGGCCTGGCCAACTACGGGCCGTCCCTCTTCCAGAGCCTCTCGCAGGTTCCGGACTGGACCACCATCGGTTGGGAAAAGAAGTAACTTTCCTCCTGCGGGTCCAGCCGCATAACGAGAGCCGGCATCCCTGGTTACCAGGGTGCCGGCTTCTTGTTTGCCGGGTCTTGTTTGTCGACGCCAAGTCAGCGGTAGCGTAGCTTCCATGACCGGAACTGAAGGCGACCCCCGCACCATCCGCACTGCCGTCGTTGGCTACGGGCTCGCCGGCAGCGTGTTCCATGTGCCCTTGCTTGACGCCAACAGCAGCTACTCGCTCGACTGCATTGCCACGTCCGACGCCGGGCGGAAGGCGGCTGCCTCATCACGGCTTCCGGGGGCGGAAGTGGTGCGCGACGCCGCCGCCGTCCTCGAACGGGCAGCTGACCTTGACCTTGTGGTGCTGGCCACGCCGCCCGCGACGCACCTTCCGCTGGCCAGGGCAGCGCTGGAGGCGGGGCTGGACGTGGTGGTGGACAAGCCGTTCGCGGTCACCAGCGACCAGGGGCAGGAGCTCATTGATGCGGCGCGGCAGCTGGGCCGGGTGCTGACGGTGTTCCACAACCGGCGGTGGGACGGGGACTTCCTCACCCTGCGGAAGCTGCTGGCCGCCCAGGCCCTTGGTCACGTGACCAGGTTCGAGTCCCGGTTCGAGCGCTGGTCTCCTTCCATCGCCAAAGCCTGGAAGGCACGGGCCACGGCTGCCGACGGCGGAGGCACCCTGTTCGACCTCGGCAGCCACCTGATCGACCAGGCGCTGCAGCTTTTTGGTCCTGCCGCCGTGCTCCACACCGAACTTAAGGCCCGGCGGTCCGACGAGCGGGCGGATGATGACGTCTTCCTGGTTCTCCGGCACGATTCCGGTGTGTTCAGCCACCTGAGTATGAACATGCTGTGCGCCCAGCAGGGGCCGCGCTTCCGGGTGCTGGGCTCGGTGGGCGGGTTCACCAAGAACGGTACGGATCCGCAGGAGCCCTACATCGCCGCCGGCGGCAGCCCGCTGGATCCTGCTTATGGCCAGGAAGCCCCGGAGTGGGCAGGCCTCCTGGGCCGTGACGGCCACCTGGATGCCCTGCCCACGGAGCGGGGCGCGTACCCGGAGTTCTACCGGATCCTGGCGGACAAGATCCTCGACGGCGGCACGGCGTCTGCCCTGCCCCTCCCGGTAGACCCGGAAGACGCCGTCGAGGTCCTCAAAATCATAGAAAAAGCACGCGAACTGGCCACCGGAATGTCTTAATCCGGAACGCTGGACGAACTACGACTTACGCAGAGACCAGTTCGTGCCAGTCCTTTACAAGGGGCAGGTCGTGGGCCTCGGACACGGAGTGGTGTGCCACGTGGCCTGCGGCAATGTTCAGGCCGGCGGCGAGGGCGGGGTCGCGGTCGAAGGCTGCCTTCACGCCCAGGTTTGCCAGGGACACGGCGTAGCGCAGGGTGACGTTGGTCAGCGCGTAGGTGGAGGTGTTGGGCACGGCGCCGGGCATGTTGGCCACGCAGTAGAAGATGGTGTTGTGCACCTTGTACGTGGGTTCCTGGTGCGTGGTGGGGTGGGTGTCCTCGAAGCAGCCGCCCTGGTCCACAGCGATGTCCACCAGGACGGAGCCGGGCTTCATCCGGGCCACGAGGTCGTTGGTGACCAGCTTCGGAGCCTTGGCGCCCGGGATCAAGACGGAACCGATCACCAGGTCGGCGTCCACCACGGACTTCTCAATCTCGTATTTGTTGGACGCGACGGTCTTCAGCCGGCCCTGGTACTGGGCGTCCAGTTCACGCAGGCGGTGGATGTTGATGTCCAGGATGGTGACGTCCGCACCCAGGCCCAGGGCCATGGCTGCGGCGTTGGTGCCGGCAACACCGGCGCCCAGGACAACCACCTTGGCGGGGCGCACGCCGGGCACGCCGCCCAGCAGGACGCCCTTGCCGCCGGCCGGAGCCATCAGCGAGGTGGCACCCACCTGGACTGACAGGCGGCCGGCAACTTCGGACATGGGGGCGAGCAGCGGCAGCGACCGGCCTTCCTGCACGGTTTCGTAGGCGATGGCGGTGACGCCGGAGTTGATGAGCTCCTTGGTCAGCTCCGGCTCGGCGGCCAGGTGCAGGTAGGTGAAGAGGATCAGGCCCTTGCGGAAGCGGTGGTACTCGGACTTGATGGGCTCCTTGACCTTCATCACCATGTCCGCGCGGGCCCAGACGTCATCGGCTTCGTTGACGATCTCGGCGCCGGCGATTGAATATTCCTCGTCGGTGATGCCTGAACCCAGGCCGGCCCCGCGCTCCACCAGGACGGTGTGTCCGTGGGTCCGGAACTCGTGGACTCCGGCCGCGGTGATGGCCACGCGGAATTCGTTGTTCTTGATTTCTTTGGGGACGCCGATGATCATCGTCTGCTCCATTGTGTGGGCCCGGTAGGCCGTAAAGACGGAAAGGATTTCGTGGTTAAACGATAAATCCCGCTGTGAGCCAGACGACATGTATGCCGCCTGAAGCATGAGACAAAAACCGCGTCAGAAAGCGGATTTTGCCCTGCGCAGCGCGACACGTGTCGAGTTCCAGAGCGTCAGGTGTCGCCTCGTGTCCGTTCGTCCGGGGTGCTTGCCAGGCAGTAGTGTTGGCCCATGCAGCAGCAGGGTGTGGAACAGCTCGTGGAAGAGGTGGCGCAGAAGCTTGGACGCGGGCTGTCCCTGGAGGACCTGGACGGCCTGCTGCTCGCCTACAGCTCCAACCAGTCCCACGCTGACCGCGTGCGCGTGAATTTCCTCCTGAGCAAGAAGGTCCCTGCGGACGTGAGCGCATGGCAGCTTTCACACGGGATCGCCACCGCCGTGCGGCCGGTTGTGGTTCCGGCCAACCCGGACCTGGGCATGCTGGGCCGGGTCTGCGTCCCGCTTATGGTGCGGGGTTTCCGCGTGGGCTACCTCTGGGTGCAGCAGGACTCCGCGGAAGAAAGCCCGACGGCGATCCTCACCCAGCTGCCGGCCGTCAACCACGAGCTTGAGCTGCTGAGCGGTCTCCTGCTCGACTCGAACACGGCGGAATCTGAATTCCGGAGGGGCCGGGAGCGGGAGTTTCTCGCCGCCTGCGCAGGAGAACCCAACGCCGTGGCCGCCGTGGCAGGCTGGAAGGAAGTCCAGGGGCGGGGCCCGTGGCAGATGGTCACGGTACTCGATGCGGACGGCTGGGCCAGCGGCCCGGACCCCATTGCGTCCACCCTCATCCACCGCTCAACCGCGCTCCAGGCAACGGTGGGAGTGGACGCTGCGCTGTTCAGCGCCGGCACGGAAACCCATTCCGTGGTGCTGTTCCGCGAATCGACGGGCCGGGCCAACCATGCCCAGGTCCTGGTCCACTACCAGCTGGAGCTGGCCAAGCGCTCCGGCCGGCCGGTCCACCGGATCATCCTGGGCATCAGCGAGGGCTTCTCAAAGACCCGCCAGCTCTCCGAGGCATACCGGCAGTCACGGGTGGCAGCCCAGGCGGCAGCAGTGGACCCGCAGCTCGGCGAACTGGTGGACTGCCGCGCAACGGGCGTGTACCAGCTTCTGGCCTCGGCCGGGGGAGGGGTGGGGGCGTGGGCGGACTCCGCTTCGGTGTACTTCCGGATGCTTGAGGACCACGACCGCAACGGCGAGCTCATTCCCGTCCTGGAGCTGCTCTACGACAATGACGGATCAGTCCAGGACGTGGCGGGCAAGCTCCACCTGCACCGCAGCAGCATTTACAACAGGCTGGGCCGGATCCGGCAGCTTTTGGGGGTGGACCCCCTGAAGGGGCTGCCCCGACTGGAACTGCATGCCGCACTGAAGATGCGGCGCTGGGCGGCGAGGCCCAGGATTTAGGGCTGGGCGGACTGGGGTGCAGTGAACGACCTGATGGCTTCGGCCACGGCGTCGGGGCGCAGGTGCTGTGCCACATGGCCGGTCCTGGGGATTTCCACGAAGGTCCCCTGGGACGCAGCCCGGGAGAGCTCCAATGACCATTCCGGTCCGGCCACGGGGTCGTGGCTGCCACGGAGGACCAGCACGGGGACATCGATTCCCGGCAGCCTTTTCTCGGTGGGGTAAGCCATCATGACGGGCAGCTGGGCGAAGTACCACCGCGGCCCGCACCGGAAGTAGTCGGTGATGACAATCCAGTTGGACGATGGGCTCTCGCGGAGCAGGAAGTCAAGGAACAGCGCCAGGCCCTGGCGCCGGACGGTGCGGTGCCGGGCGTCCACCACGGGTCCCATCAGTACCAGCTGCCGGGCCTGCCCGGGTGCATAAAGCGCCGCCTCGATGGCGAACTGCACACCCATGGAGTGTCCCACCAGGATGTAGGCGCCAATGCCGCTTGATTTCAGCGCCTGGGCGATGAAGGCGCCGTAGTCCTCGACGGACAGCTGCCGCCCGGGTTTGGGCGTTCCAGCAAAGCCGGGCAGGTCCAGCGAATAGGTGGGGGCAGAATTGGCAAGCTCGCCGTGCAGGCGCCGAAGGTAGCGGTGGGAAACGCCGATGCCGTGGACGAGGATATAGGCGGGTGTTGCCGAACCGGCCGCAGCGTCCCCCGGGGCAGGCGTTCCGTCAGCCCAGAGGATCCGCCCCCGGAGCCCGTGGGCGTCCACGTCGCCTGACCGGAGCCTGGGGTCTTTCCTGCCCCACGGCCAGGCCACGCGGGCCGGCACTATGCTCCCACGCCGGCGTCGTCCCCGGCGTTCTTGTCATGCTTGCGCTTCTGCTCGGCAAGTTTCTGGTTTTCAAGCCAGGCCATGATGGCCGCCTGCCGGATCCGGCGGTGCGAGCCGCGGTACTCGACCGGGATCTCACCGCGGTCCGTCATGTTGCGCAGGTACGTGTGCGAAATCCCCGCCAGCTCCGCGGCCTGGGAGGTGGTGAGCATTTCCTCCACGCTGGTCACGGTCACGGTTTCGCCGCGGCTGAGCCGGGCCAGGAGATCCACGACGGCGTCCCGGGCCTGGCCGGGCAGGCGGTGGACCGTGCCGTCCACGAAGACGGTGATGTCATTGCTGTCCTCGAGGGCGCGTGCGAGGGCCGCTGCCTCGTCTGCGGGCAGGCCGGCTGTCACGCGGGGGGCTATCAGTGCCATACAGGAAGCCTAGCGCGGCAAAAGAACGCCGGCCTGACCGCGAACGCGTCAGAGGCCCAGCTCCTCCAATACCGGCAGCTTCTCCCGGACCCACGCCCGTGCCTCGGTGGCGCTCGGCGCGGACAGGGCCAGCTTGGCCAGCTCCTGGGCTTCGGAGAGGGTGACGGTCTTCAGGACTGCTGCCACGGCGGCGAGTGAGCGCGCCGTCATGGACAGGGTGCTGACGCCAAGGCCGGTGAGGACGACGGCGAGGGCGGGATCGGCGGCAGCCTCACCGCAGACGCCCACGGGCTTGTTGTGTCCCTCCGCCCGGGATCCTTCGACAGTGAGGCCCACGAGGCGCAGGACGGCAGGCTGCCAGGGGGTGTTCAGGTTGGCCAGCGGGCCAAGCTGGCGGTCAGCGGCCATGGCGTACTGCGTCAGGTCATTGGTGCCCAGGCTGGCGAAGCTGACCTCGCGGAGGATGGCCTCTGCGGTGAGGGCCGCAGAGGGGACCTCCACCATTACGCCGGGAGTCCTGATGCCGGCATCTGCGCACATGGAAGCGAACCGGGAGGCTTCTTCGGCGGTGGAGATCATGGGCGCCATGACCCAGACGTCGGCCTCGGACTGCTTTTGCGCCAGGGCGATGGCTTCCAGCTGCCGGTCCAGGACGCCGGGGGTGGTGAAGTCGGTGCGGTAGCCGCGGACGCCGAGGGCCGGGTTGGGCTCCGTGGAGTCGGTCAGGAAGGGAAGGGGCTTGTCGGCGCCGGCATCGAGCGTGCGCAGGACCACCTTCTTGCCGGGGAAGGCATCAAAGACACTCTTATAGGCTGCGGCCTGTTCCTCCACGCTGGGCTCGGTGTCCCGCTCCAGGAAGCAGAACTCGGTGCGGAACAGGCCCACGCCCTGGGCGCCCAGCTTGGCGGCAGCTTCGGCATCCTTGCCGCCACCGACGTTGGCGAGCAGCGGCACTTCGTGGCCGTCCGCCGTCGCGCCCGTGCCGGTGAAGTCGGCCAGCAGCGACGCCGTGGCAGCCCACGCTTCCGCCGTTGCGCGGAGGGTTTCGTCAGGCTCGGCGGTGATGAGGCCACCGGCGCCGTCAACGTACACCTCGGTGCCGTCCGGGAGCTCGTCCACGCCCAGGGCGGCAACCACGGCAGGCAGGCCGAGGGAGCGGGCGATGATGGCGGTGTGGGACTGGGGGCCGCCGCCTGCGGTGACCAGCGCCAGGACCTTGTTCGGGTCAAGTGTTGCGGTGTCGGCGGGGGCCAGGTCCTCCGCCACCAGGACGAACGGGGTGTTGGAGGCGGGAATGCCGGGCGCGGGCACCCCCCGGAGTTCGGCGACGATCCGGGCGCGTACATCCAGGACGTCCGTGGCGCGTTCGGCCATGTAGCCACCCAGGTTGTGCAGCATTTCGGATACTGAGGAACCGGATTCCCAGATGGCGCGTTCGGCGGAGGTTCCCCGGGCCACCAGCTTGGCTGCCCCCTTGATGAGCATGGTGTCCTTGGCCATCAGCGCAGTGGCCTCCAGGACGGCCTTGCCGTCGCCGGTGGCGTGGGTGGCGCGGTCCTTCAATTCGTCGTGCACGGCCTGCGCGGCTGCCTTCAGTGCTGCGGTGGCGTCGTCGACAGTGGTGTCCGGGGCCAGCTGTTCACCGGCAGGAGGCTCACTGATCGGTTTGGGCATCTGCCGGATGGTGCCGATGACGCGGCCGGGGCTGACGCCTACTCCTGGGAAGTTCTGCACTGAAGGTCCTCATTCTCTGCCGGTAGACAGGCCCGCCAAGTTCTCCGGCGCCGTGCCGGGTCCGCCGGAGGACTGCTACGTCCAGGGGCGGGAAACGTGCCTGAAAAAAGTGTATGTGATTCAGTTCATATAGCAACGCTATAGGTGCTAGGGTAGCGGTTATGAGTTTGGATGGCCAGCTTCCCCCCAAAATGCGGCTGCTCCGTGCTGCCGCGGAACTGCTGGCAAAATCCGCGGGAGCTCCCGTTTCCACCCGGCAGATCACCCAGCTGGCGGGGGTATCGGCTCCCACGCTGTACCACCACTTCGGTGACAAGGAAGGTTTGTTCGACGCCGTCGTCGCCGCAGGGTTTGAAGAATATGTCGCGGGCGAAAGGGATTTCGCCCCCTCCGGACAGCCGATCGAGGACATCCGGAGAATGTGGGACAACCACGTCCAGTTCGGTCTGAACCAGCCCGAGCTGTACCTGGTGATGTTCGGCAATATCCGCCCGGAGAGCAGGCCTGCCATTGTGGCAGACGCCGAGGCGCTGATGGAGGAGATGCTGAACAAGGCAGCGGTGGCGGGCCAGCTGAACGTCCAGCCCCGGGAAGCGGCCAGGTCCATCCTGGCGGCCAACGTGGGCGTGACGCTGATGCTGATTGCGGAACCCGTCTCCGAACGCAACCTTGAATTGTCCACCATGACCCGGGACGCCATGATCTTCGCGGTGTCTGCCGAGCCCGCCAGCGGCCCGGCCCCGGGCGGCACCGGAAAGTCTTCGGTGGTGGTGGCAGCGATCGCCCTGAACGCCGCACTTCAGGCCTCGCACTCTGACCAGCTCTCCAGCTCGGAACTCAAGCTCTTCCTCGAGTGGCTTCACCGGATCTCCACCAGCCCGGCCGGTTGAGCCCCGCAACCCCGTAATACCAGCAGTACGTCGTCGTAATCATCGGACCACTCCTGCGGAGCAGCAGGAATGAGGTTAGGAAAACACATGGCAACAGAGACAGTTGCAAAACCCCGCACCAGCGCGCGCGTGCACGTCCAAAAGTTCGGGACATTCCTGTCCGGCATGATCATGCCCAATATCGGTGCGTTTATCGCCTGGGGCCTCATTACGGCCCTCTTCATTGAGAAGGGCTGGTTGCCGGTTCCGGAGCTTGGCGGCTTCGGCACCAACGCGGCGGGGGTGAAGAACCTGGGCCTCGTTGACCCGATGATCAAGTACCTCCTGCCCCTTCTCATTGCCTACACGGGCGGCAAGAACGTCTATGACGTCCGCGGCGGCGTGGTGGGAGCCATCGGCACCATGGGTGTGATCGTGGGCGCCGGCATCCCCATGTTCATAGGGGCCATGATCATGGGCCCGCTGGGCGGCTGGACCATGAAGAAGATCGACATGTTGTGGGACGGCAAGATCCGCCCCGGCTTTGAGATGCTGGTCAACAACTTCTCCGCCGGCATCTGGGGGGCATTGCTGGCCATGCTGGGCTTCTTCGGCATTTCACCGCTGGTGACGGCCTTCAGTGAAGGTGCCGGAAGGGTGGTCCAGTTCCTGGTCAACAACGGCCTCCTGCCGCTGACCAGCATTTTCATCGAACCCGCCAAGGTGCTGTTCCTCAACAACGCCATCAACCACGGCGTGCTCACCCCGCTGGGCGTCCAGCAGTCACTGGACCAGGGCAAGTCCATCCTGTTCCTGCTTGAAGCCAACCCCGGCCCGGGCCTGGGCATCCTGCTCGCCTACATGTTCTTCGGCCGCGGTGCCGCCAAGGCTTCCGCCCCCGGTGCTGCGATCATCCACTTCCTGGGCGGCATCCACGAGATCTACTTCCCGTACGTGCTGATGCGCCCGCTGCTGATCCTGGCAGCCATCGCAGGCGGCATGACCGGCATCGCCACTCTCGCCGTGACCGGCGCAGGCCTGGTGGCTCCGGCTGCCCCGGGGTCCATCCTCGCGGTCCTGGCCCAGACCTCCCGTGACAGCTACCTCGGGGTCATCCTGGCCGTCCTGCTGGCCACCGCGGCGTCCTTCCTGGTGGCCTCCGTCATCATGAAGACCACCAAGCACAGTGACGATGACGACCTCAACGCGGCCACGTCCCGGATGGAGGGCATGAAGGGCAAAAAGAGCTCGGTGGCCTCCACCCTCACCGGTGCCGGCGCCGGAACTGCTGCAGGTGCGGCGGCCGGTGGCCACGGCAGCGTGGGCGTGCTGGCTGGCCCTGTGCGGAACATCGTGTTCGCGTGCGACGCCGGCATGGGCTCCAGTGCCATGGGCGCCTCGGTGCTGCGCAATAAGATCAAGGCGGCCGGCTTCCCGGACGTCAAGGTCACCAACGCCTCCATCGCCAACCTCAGCGACACCTACGACGTTGTGGTCACCCACCAGGACCTTACCGAACGCGCCAAGCCGGCCACGTCCAGCGCCGTCCACTACTCGGTGGACAACTTCATGAGCAGCCCGAGCTATGACGAGATCGTCGACCTGGTCCGCGAGAGCAACACCGGGGGCGGAACGTCCGACGCCGGCACCAGCCACGGTGCCCACGCCGCCGACGCCCCGGTGGACGCAGCGCCTGCCGCAGCAGGTGCAGCCGCGGCGGCGCCAGCTGCCGGTCCGTCGTCGAACGGAACCTCGGAAATCCTGGCCCGTGAGAGCGTGGTCCTGACAGGTTCGGCCACCACCCGCGACGCCGCCATTGACGAGGCCGGCCGGCTCCTGCTGGCCCGGGGCGCCGTGGATGAGGGCTACATCGCCGCGATGCACGAGCGCGAGGAATCCGTGTCCACCTACATGGGCAGCTTCCTGGCCATCCCGCACGGCACCAACGCGGCCAAGGACCACATCCGCAAGTCCGCGGTGTCCGTCATCCGCTACCCCGAAGGCATTGACTGGAACGGCAAGCAGGTGAAGTTCGTGGTGGGCGTTGCGGGCATCAACAACGAGCACCTGCACATCCTGTCCTCCATCGCCAAGGTGTTCACGAACAAGGAGCAGGTGGCCCGGCTCGAGGCCGCCACGTCCGAGGATGAAGTCCTGGACCTCTTCGGAAAGGTCAACGCATAGTGAAGGCCGTACATTTTGGGGCCGGCAACATCGGCCGCGGCTTCGTGGGACTGCTCCTGCACGACGCCGGCTACGACGTAGTCTTCGCGGACGTGGCCGAGGAACTGATCAACCGGCTGAAGGAAGCGGACAGCTACGCCGTGCACGAGGTGGGGGAGAACCCCGCCGTGCGGACCGTGGACAACTTCCGGGCGCTGAACTCCAACGCCCAGGAAGCTGAACTGGTTGCGGAGATCGCGACGGCGGATATCGTCACCACTGCGGTGGGCCCGCACATCCTGAAGTTCGTGGCGCCCGTGATCGCCAAGGGCATCGTCGCCCGGGAACCCGGCCGGGCTCCCCTGCAGGTGATGGCCTGCGAGAACGCGATCAACGCCACGGACATCCTGGCCAAAGAGGTGGCCGCCCAGCCCGGAGCCACCGCCGCAGCCCTGGACGGCAAGGCAGTGTTCGCCAATACCGCCGTGGACCGGATCGTGCCCAACCAGGAGGCAGGGCAGGGCCTGGACGTAACGGTGGAGACCTTTTACGAATGGGTCATCGACCGCACCGCCTTCGGTGATTCTGCTCCGGTGATCCCCGGTGCCACGTTCGTGGACGACCTCTCGCCCTACATTGAGCGGAAGCTCTTTACCGTGAACACGGGCCACGCCTCCGCGGCGTATTTCGGGTTCGAAGCGGGCCTGGAGAAAATCTCCGATGCCATGGCGGACCAGGACGTGGCGGAGGACGTGCGGGCGGTGCTGGAGGAAACCAAGCAGCTCCTGGTGGCCAAGCACGGCTTCAGCAATGACGAGCAGGAGGCCTACGTCCAGAAAATTCTGGTCAGGTTCTCCAACCCGTACCTGCCGGACACGGTCAACCGGGTGGGCCGGGCTCCGCTGCGGAAGCTGAGCCGGCACGAACGGTTCATCGGTCCCGCGGCGGAACTGGCTGAACGCGGCGTGATGCCGGAGGCCCTGCTGGGGGCGATCGCGGCAGCCCTCCGGTTCAACGATCCCGCTGATGCCGAGGCCACCGAGCTGGCGGAAATACTGGCCTCCTCCGGCCCGGCCGATGCCACGGCCAGGATCACCGGGCTGGCGCCCGGCCACCCGCTGTTTGCCGCCGTTGCCACCCTTGTGGAGGAACGGCAGGCGGAAATGGCCGGAACCCCCGCCTGACCAGGTCCGCCATTGGAACCAACCGACGTACTGCAGAACGGACGGCGCCGGCACTCACCCGAGTGCCGGCGTCGTCCGTTTCTTAGTACCTGTGCCAAGCTGGGCGGGTGAACCAGAACCCCGATGCCCCGCCCGCTTTGCTCACTGCCGGCGTCGACGGCGGGACGTTCCGCCTCCGCCGGGCCAACCGCGCCGACCTTCCAGCCATGGTTAGGCTCCTCGCTGACGATGCCCTTGGCGCCGGCCGCGAAGCTTTGGACGACATGGCGCCTTACGAGCGCGGCTTTGAAGCGATCGACGCCGACCCCGCCCACCTGTTGATGGTGGGTGAACTGTTGCCGTACGGGGACCAGTCCGGGCCGGTGGTTGCCACCTTCCAGCTGACGTTCCTCCCCGGCATCTCCAGGCAGGGGGCATGGCGCTCGCAGATCGAGGGCGTCCGTGTGGCAGCGGTCCTTCGCGGGCAGGGCATCGGCAAGCTGATGGTGGGATGGGCCATCGGGGAGTCCCGGAGCCGCGGCTGCAATCTCATGCAACTGACCACCCATCAAAGCCGTACGGCAGCACACCGGTTCTATGAGCAGCTGGGTTTCGAGGCCAGCCACGTCGGGATGAAGCTGACGCTCTAGCCCTTGACCGTTAGGTACCCTAAATGTTAGGGTACCTAACGATGGATGACGACGATAAGCAACTGCAGGAACTTGCCAGCGGGTTCCGCGAAGCCCTGCGCCACAGCGTTTACCTGGTCCGGCGCCTCGATGCGGACGGCGAGCTCAGCGCCGCCCAGCTCAGCACGCTCAAGATGCTGCTCGGCGAAGGCCAGCGCGTCGGCGAGATCGCCCGGAACCTCGGTGTCCGCGTGCCCAGCGCCACTGAACAGATCATCAAGCTCGAACGCGCCGGACTGGCCCGCCGCGAGCCTGATCCGGCGGACTCCCGCGCTGTCCGGGTGATCCTGACCCCTGAAGGCCGGGCCGCCGTCGACTCCGCCAACCGCCGGCGCAACCAGGTGATGGCCGAAATCCTCAGCACGCTCACCGACCAGGACCGCAAAGCCCTGGCGGACGCCCTGCCGGTCATCGACAAAATCAACGCATCCCTCCAGAACTGAACCAGCCACAAACTTAGGAGTACCCTCCATGGACGGCCAGCTCGCAGAAACCCTGCAAGCACCAGAAAACACCCTGCAGGCCGAAAAGGCCTCGTTCCTGAAGCAGCCAAAGGCAGTGTGGGCCACCGCCCTCGCCGCAGTGTTCGCCTTCATGGGCATCGGACTGGTGGACCCCATCCTTCCGGCCATCGCCACCAACCTGGACGCCAGCCCCAGCCAGGTGTCCCTGCTCTTCACCAGCTACTTCCTGGTCACCGCGCTGGCCATGCTGATTACCGGGTTTGTCTCCTCCCGGATCGGCGGCAAGCGGACCCTGCTGATCGGCCTGGCCGTCATCGTCGTCTTCGCCTCCCTCTCGGGCCTGTCCGGAAGCGTCGAAGAACTGGTGGGCTTCCGTGCGGGCTGGGGCCTCGGTAATGCCCTGTTCGTGGCCACCGCGCTCGCCGTCATCGTGGGCGTCGCCAGCGGCGGTGCCGGCACCGCCATCATCCTCTACGAAGCCGCGCTGGGCCTGGGCATCTCGCTCGGCCCGTTGCTTGGCGCCCTGCTTGGCGGCTGGCAGTGGCGCGCCCCGTTCTTCGGCACCGCCGTCCTGATGGCTGCCGCCTTCGTCGCCCTGATCGCCCTGCTCCCCCAAACGCCACTGCCCGGGCGCAAGGTGCGGCTGCGTGACCCCCTCCTGGCGCTGGGCCACAAGGGGCTGCGGACGACGGCGGCAAGCGGCTTGTTCTACAACTACGGCTTCTTCACCATCCTGGCTTTCACGCCGTTCATCCTGGGCATGGACGCTTACGGAATCGGCGGCGTCTTCTTTGGCTGGGGTGTGGCCGTGGCCGTGTTCTCCGTCTTCGTGGCACCGGTGCTGCAGCGCCGCTTCGGCGCCGTCAAGGTACTGACGGGCACGCTGTTCGTCCTCATGCTGGACCTGGCCGGGCTGGGACTGGCAGCGGGGCACTCGGTGCCGGCCGTCGTCTTACTGGTCATCGTTGCCGGCGCCCTGCTGGGCATCAACAACACCATCTACACCGAACTGGCCATGGGCGTTTCCGATTCGCCCCGCCCCGTGGCATCCTCCGGCTACAACTTTGTCCGGTGGATGGGCGGCGCCCTGGCACCGTTCGCGGCGGCGCAGCTCGGTGAGCACTTTGGCCCGCAGGTGCCGTTCTTCGCCGGGGCCGTGGCCATGGTGGCCGCCATCCTGATCGCGTTCGGCGGCCGGGCCTACCTGTCCTCGCACGAGCCGCACGTCGTGTAGGCGCTGCCCCTCGCGGTAAACAACAAACCCTCCATCACTTCAGGTGATGGAGGGTTTGTTGTTTGCTTGCGACAGCTGATGGGGCGCTACTTGGCGGAACCCTTCGGAACGAACAGCGTCTCAGCCTGTTCCAGGGACATGCCGTTGGTCTCCGGCACTTTGAACATCACGAAGAAGAACGAGGCCGCCGCGAACAGGGCGTACAGGGCATAGGTCAGCGGCAACGAGGCCGCAGCCATGGCCGGGAAGCTGAGGGTGATCGCGAAGTTGGCCACCCACTGTGCCGCCGCGGCCAGGCCCAGCGCCCGGGCACGGATCCTGGACGGGAAGATCTCGCCCAGGAGCACCCACACCAGCGGTCCCCAGGATGCACCGAAGCTGACCACGAACACGTTCGCGGCCACCAGGGCAACGGGTCCCCAGGCACCCGGCAGGCTAATGTTCTCGCCGCTGCCTGTTGCCGCGGAAAACGCCAGGGCCATGGCGCCCAGGGACACCGCCATGCCCACGGAGCCGGCCAGCAGGATGGGCCGGCGGCCCACGCGGTCCACGAGGGCGATCGCCACGAGGGTGACCAGGATGTTGGTGACGGAGGTTGCCACCGAGATGGCCAGGGAGTCCTGCTCCTGGAACCCCACAGCCTTCCACAGCGTGGTGGAGTAGTAGAAGATCACGTTGATGCCCACGAACTGCTGCAACACCGAGAGCGTGATGCCCACCCAGACCACAGGCTGCAGGCCAAAGGTTTTGCCGCGTAGGGACCCCTTCTGGCCGGCCAGTTTGTCTTCCTCGATGGCTTCCCTGATGTCCCTGATGTGGCGGTCGGTGTCCTCCGCGGGTGCGATGGAATCGAAGACCTTCCGGGCCTGGTCCTCTTTGCCCTGGAACACCAGGAACCGCGGGGACTCGGGCAGGGTGAAGGCTACCCAGCCGTATACGACGGCCGGGACGGCGGCGGCAAGGAACATCCAGCGCCATGCCTCAATGCCCAGCCAGAAGGACTGGTCCGCACCGCCGGCAGTGGTGGCCAGGAGTGCGTCGGACAGCAGCGCGGCGAAGATACCCGTGGTGATGGCCAGCTGCTGCAGCGAAGCCAGGCGGCCGCGGACCTTTCGCGGCGAAATTTCGGAGATGTAGGCGGGGGCTATGACGGACGCCAGCCCGATGCCCAGGCCGCCCACCAGGCGCCAGAACACCAGGTCCCATACGCCGAACGCGAAGCCTGTGCCCAGGGCGCTGACCAGGAAGAGCAGGGCGCCCAGCTTCATGGCCGGAATTCGGCCGTAGCGGTCTGCAACCTTGCCGGCCAGGAAGGCGCCGGCAGCACAGCCCAGCAGGGCGATGGCCACGGCGAAACCGGTGACGGCCTCGGACAGGGCGAATTCTTCCTTCATGGCGTCCACCGCGCCGTTGACCACGGACGAATCGAAACCGAAGAGGAATCCGCCCACCGCCCCCGCGAGCGCCAGCCAGATCACCCGCCGCGGTATCCCGGTTGTGGTCTGCTCCTGTGCAGTGGGCATGGTTCTCCCTGGGTTTGGGGTCTTATGGATGCGGTGCGGACGTCGTCGGCTGCGGTACCGGCCAGAAGGGCCGGCGCACACGCGCTAAACAGTGTGGCACGTCACCGCCCGAGGTTCCACTTGACGCCTCTTCCCCCTTAACGCAGGACGACGACGGCGGGCCGTGCCGCCGTCGTCGTCCTATCCATGCGCGTCCGGGCTAGTGCGCCGGAACCTGCATGCTGTCCTTGTCTTCCGGGGACGCTTTCTGGTCGGTCAGCTTCTTCCGGGGGAGGGCGAAGCTGATGAGGAACGCCAGCCCCGTCAGAGCCGCCGCCGTCAGCATCACTGTGTCAATGGACGTGGCGAAGCCCTCGGTGATGGGCCTGGTCAGCGTGCTGTTGGCCGTGTGCAGCCAGCTGGTGTCGTTCAGGGAGTCGTCGGAGGCGCCGTTCTTGAAGAATTCGTACAGCTTGGCGTTGGCAGGGTCTGACGCGACGGCAGGGTCCTTAAGGACGGCGAGGTAGGCGGGGTCCGTGGCGGCGGTCTTCATGCCGTCGGCAATCCGGCCGGCGGCCATGCTGAAAAGCATGGAGATGAACACGGCGGTCCCTACGGCGCCGCCCATGGAGCGGAAGAACGCGGCGGAGGAGGTTCCCACGCCCATGTCCCGCGGCGGGACGGAGGTCTGCATGGCCAGGGTGAGCGGCTGCATGCAGAAGCCCAGGCCGACGCCGAAGAACACCGCGATCAGGCCCGGAACCCAGAGTTCAGTGTCCACTGCCAACGAGAATCCCATGACCAGTGCCGCGGCGGTCAGGATGCCGGTGCCCATGATGGGGAAGATGCGGAACGTGCCGGATGCCGAGATGGTGCGGCCTGCCGTGATCGACCCGAACAGGATGCCCACGGTGAAAGTGATCATCATCAGGCCCGCCTCAGTGGGGGTGAGGCCCTTAACCAGCTGGAGGTACATGGGGAGCATGGCGATGGCACCGAACATCCCGATGCCGATGATGAAGTTCAGCAGCGATGACAGCCCGAACGTGACGTTATGGAACAGCCGCAGCGGAATGAGGGCGTAGTCGCCGGCGCGCTTTTCTGCCAGCAGGAACCAGGCAATGCCCACCACGCCCAGGCCATAGCAGAGGAAGGAGTTCACTGAGCTCCAGCCCCAGGTGCGGCCCTGTTCAGCGACCAGGAGGAGCGGGACGATGGCCACGGTGATGGCCGCGGCACCCCAGTAGTCGATCTTCTGCTTCAGGTGCTTGGCGGGCAGGTGCAGGAACAGGAACACCACCGTCAGCGCGGCAAGGCCAATGGGGATGTTGATGAAGAAGACCCAGCGCCAGCCGTCGAAGCCCAGGATGTTCGCGGAGCCGGCGAAGGCGCCGCCCACCACCGGCCCCAGAACCGAAGAGATGCCGAACACGGACATGAAGTAGCCCTGGAACTTCGCCCGGTCCTTCAACGAGACGATGTCCCCGATGATGGTCAGCGCCAGGGCCAGCAGGCCGCCGGCACCCAGGCCCTGGATGCCGCGGGCAATGGCCAGTTCGGTCATCGAGTGGACCGAGCCGGCGTAGAGCGAGCCCACCAGGAAGACCACGATCGCGGTCAGGTACAGCGGGCGGCGGCCGAAGATATCGCTCAGCTTGCCGTAAAGCGGGGTACTGACCGTAGAGGTGATCAGGTAGGCCGTGGTGGCCCATGCCTGCAGGGAGAGCCCGTCGAGATCGTTGGCAATGGTGTAGATGGATGTGGACACGATGGTCTGGTCAAGGGATGCCAGGAACATGCCCAGCATCAGGCCCACCATTACTGTGACGATCTGGCGTTGCGTCAGGGTTTCTCCGGCGCGTGGCGCGGCAGTGGCTTTGGACATGGGTGCTCCAAGGGAAAGGAAGGATACAAGCAGCGATAGTTGCTTTCAGTAACTATCTTACTCATTCTTTCTATTCCCGGCCCTGCCTGGTTTCCTGTTATGGCTCCACGAGGATGCCATCGGGATCGCACCAGATGGTGGCTCCGGGACGGAAGGTCACGCCGTCGATCACCACATCAATGTCAACCTCGCCGGCGCCCGCCTTCAGGCTCTTCCGGGGGTTGCTGCCCAGGGCCTTGACCCCGAGGTCCAGTTGAGCGATCGCCAGCCGGTCGCGGATGGCGCCGTTGATGACGACGCCGGCCCAGCCGTTCGCCACGGCGCTTTCGGCGATCATGTCCCCCATCAGCGCCGTGCCCAGCGATCCGCCGCCGTCCACCACCAGTACCGCCCCGTTACCCGGCGAACCGAGCGTGGACTTCACCAGGGCGTTGTCCTGGAAGCAGCGGATGGTCCGGACCGGGCCGCTGAAGTGGGAGCGGCCGCCCAGGGACTGGAACTGCAGGGAGACGGACGCCAGTTGGTCACCGCGCTCGTCGTAGAGGTCGGCGGTGTTGACCGCTGTGCCTTCAGCCGGGGTTGGCGCGCTCATCTGGTTCTCCTTGGTACTCAGGCAACGTTGTGGCCGGCCACCGGGTGCCGGGGGCCGGGTATCGCCCACGATAGTCTGATTCCACCGCCAAACCGGCCGCACCAGGGGGAGCACGCCAATGAGTCTGTCCAACACACCCGCGCCGCCGGATGGCACGTCCGCAGGCCAAACCGCGACGCCGGCGCTCGCCGAGCCGGCCGAAAAGGTCACCGCCCGGTGGGTCACCGGCCTGGTGCTGGTGAACGTAGGCATCAATGCCGCGTTCTTCGGTCCCATCAACGTGTTCATCGGCCAGCAGGCCATCAGCATCGACGCGCCGGGCAAGGAAGCCATCCTCTCGCTGGTCACCGCCTGCGGGGCAGCTGTCTCACTGGTGGCCAATCCCCTCTTCGGCGCGCTTTCGGACCGGACAACCTCCCGTTTGGGCCGGCGTGCACCGTGGGTGCTGGCCGGGGCAGTCCTGGCCACTGCGGCGCTGCTGGCCATGTCCTTTTCGGGTGCTGTGGCGCTGATGGTGCTGTTTTGGTGCCTGGTGCAGCTCGGCGCAAACGCTGCCTATGCCGCCATCACCGCCGCGGTCCCGGACCGGGTGCCCGTCGTCCAACGCGGGGGAGTGGGTGGCCTGGCGGCCATGGGCCAGACCCTTGGCATCCTTGCCGGGGCCGTCTTCGGCGCGGCGGTGTCGGGAAACTTCATGGTGGGCTACTGGCTGTGCGCGGCGGCCCTCCTGCTCTCGGTCCTGCCGTACCTGTTCCACCCGAACGATCCCGCGTTGCCGAAAGGGGCCCCCGGAGGATTCCGGATCGGCGGGTTCCTGCGGGGCTTCTGGATCAGCCCCCGGCGTTACCCGGACTTCGCGTGGGCCTGGCTTACCCGCTTCCTGGTCAATGTGGGAAACCAGTTGACCATCGTCTACCTGCTCTTCTTCCTGCGTGACGTCGTCGGCCATGAGGATCCCGCCGCGGGAGTGCTGGTCCTCACAGGTATCTACGCGGTGATGGTGATGATCACCGCCGTGCTGGCCGGACCGTGGAGTGACCGCGTTGGCAGGCGGAAGCCGTTCGTCATCGGATCTTCCGCCACCATCGCCATGGCCGGCGCCATCATGGCGTTCTTTCCCGTCTGGCCCGGTGCGCTGGCAGGGGCCGCCGTCCTGGGCATTGGGTTCGGCGCCTACCTGGCCGTGGACTTTGCGCTGCTGACCCAAGTCCTGCCGTTTGCCGTGAGCCGGGGCAAGGACATGGGGGTCATCAACGTCGCCAACTCGCTGCCGCAGGTGGTTGCTCCGGCCCTGGCGCTCCTGGCAGTAACACACTGGGGCGGCTACCGGACACTGTTCCTCACCGCGGCCGCCATCGGGCTGCTGGGTGCCGTTTTCGTCGTGAAAATCAAGGGTGTCGACTGACCCGGAGGTCCCCAAAACTAAGGCCGCTGACTAAATAGGTCACACGCGTGTGCCGTATAGTTGAACCGGGCTGCAGGGCGGTACGGAAGTGGGGGCGCTCCTGGCCGCAGCCCCTAAAAACACAACCCGGAATGCTGATGCCCGAGACTTTTTCAGACCATCCGCCCATGGCCGCCCGGCCTTCCGCTCCACGCCAGCGCCTCCGCTACACACGGATCCTCGATGCCGCTGCAGGGTTTGCCCGCATGGGACTTGATGCCGTGGAACTCTCCCAGGTCGCGGAGAAGGCAGACGTGCCGCTGGGAACCCTTTACCGTTACTTTCCGTCGCCCACCCACCTGATGCTGGCGCTGTACCGGCAGCAGCTGGACGAGCTGCAGGCCGGCACCCGCGGCTCTTCCCCACGCTTCCGCGGCCGCGCACTCTCCGGCCTGCTGATGGAGATCTTCCATATGCGCGTGATGCAGCCTGCCGTAGAGCAATGCCTCAGCCGGGGCGTGTACCTCCCGGAAAAGGACACCACGGAACTCCTGCGCGAGATTGATGCGCTCAGTGAGAAGCTTGTTGCCGGCGCCTGCGGCGACGCCGTGGGTGCGAGGGTCCTCCTCCTGACGGTCACTGGTCTGGTCCAGTCAGTGCGGAACCGCCGGCTATCCCTCTTCGAGGCGGAAGAGGACCTGAAAAAGGCGTGTGGCAGGCTGTCCCCCAAGGCGGATTGAGCCTTCACAGTGAACAAGTCCGCGTAACTGGTCTAGACCAAAAGCGCTTTAAATACGCCATATTGCCGTGATGTGGATCACTAAAGCGGGCGATTAAACGTTTTGGCAGTCACAAACGATGTCAAGGAGCCCCCAGCGGCCTCTCCGGGGCTGCCTACCATGGGGACATTGGAGCGGCGGGGCGGAAACATCCCCGGCGTTCCCGCGGACCCGCCACCCCTGGGTTTCCCGCCGCACCACTTTCCACTGCTTGGGCCCGGCCGGACCCAAGCCCCATGTGCCGTGCGCCCACGGCGAGCACCAGGAGACAACGACGTGTCCATTGACGCAATCGCAGCCACCGACAATTCAGCAGCCACGGCCCTGACCGAAGACGAAATCTTCAGCGCCCACCAGGGCGGCAAGCTCTCCGTCACCAGCACCGTTCCCCTGTCCAACAAGCGGGACCTGTCCATCGCCTACACCCCGGGCGTTGCTGAGGTCAGCCGTGCCATCCACGCCAAGCCGGAACTGGCCCGCACCCTGACCTGGGCCGAACGCCTGGTAGTGGTGGTCAGCGACGGCACAGCCGTCCTGGGCCTTGGCAACATCGGGGCCAGCGCCTCCCTCCCCGTCATGGAAGGCAAGTCCGCCCTCTTCAAGACCTTCGGCGACCTTGACTCCATCCCGCTGGTCCTCAACACCACGGACGTGGACGAGATCGTGGAAACCCTGGTCCGGCTGCGCCCCAGCTTCGGCGCCGTGAACCTTGAAGACATCTCCGCGCCGCGCTGCTTCGAGCTCGAGGAAAAGCTCATCGAAGCGCTCGACTGCCCGGTCATGCATGATGACCAGCACGGAACCGCAGTGGTTGCCCTGGCCGCGCTGACCAATGCCGCCAAGGTGACGGGCCGGGCCCTGGAAGGGCTCAAGGTAGTGGTGTCCGGTGCCGGCGCCGCCGGCATCGCCGTCGCCGAAATCCTGCTCGCGGCCGGCATCACCGACGTTGTCCTGCTCGACTCCCGGGGCGTCATCAACAGCGGCCGTGCCGACCTCGCCGCCAGCCCTGCCAGCAAGAAGGCGGACATTGCCGGCCGCAGCAACCCCCGCGGCATTGACGGCGGTCCGGCTGAAGCGCTGGCCGGTGCCGACGTCTTCATCGGCGTCTCCTCCTCCAAGCTGGACGAGGCCCACCTGGCCTCGATGAACCAGGACGCCATCGTGTTCGCCCTCTCCAACCCGGACCCCGAAGTCCTGCCCGAGGTCGCCGTCAAGTACGCGGCAGTGGTGGCCACCGGCCGCAGCGACTTCCCCAACCAGATCAACAACGTCCTGGCATTCCCGGGCATCTTCCGCGGCGCCCTGGACGCCGGTGCCCGCCGCATCACCCCGGCCATGAAGCTTGCAGCGGCGCGCGCCATCGCCGAGCTCGCGGCCGAGGACCTTTCCGCCGACTACATCGTCCCCAGCCCGCTGGACCCGCGCGTGGCGCCCGCTGTCACCGCGGCCGTCGCCGCGGCGGTGGAAGCGGAGTAGGTTCCTCCGGCAGGAACCACGACGGCGGTGCCTCCTTCCCGGAAGGAGGCACCGCCGTCGGGCGCTAAGAAGTGGCCCCTAGACTGGGGTTCATGAGTTCCGAGACCGTGGTGACCATCCTGTGCGGCCTGGCCATCCTGGTGGGGGTGGCCGGCACCATCATTCCTGTCCTGCCCGGCAGCGTCCTCATTGGCATCAGCCTGTTGGCCTGGGCCATCTGGGGCGGTGCGGGGACGGCGGGGTGGATCGTCTTCGCGGTGGCCATGATCTTTGTGGCCGCGGGGATGACGGCCGGCGCTGTCCTTACCGGCAGGAAGCTCAAGCAGCATGCCATTCCCAGCCGCAGCGTCGTGGTGGCCCTGGTAGCGGGTGTGGCAGGGATGTTCATCATCCCGGTGGTGGGCCTCTTTGTTGGCTTCGCCGCCGGCCTGCTGGTCAGCGAGTTCCTCCGGACCCGGAACTTTTCGACGGCGGCGAGGTCCAGCTGGGCCGGGCTGAAGGCCACCGGGCTGGGGATGCTTGCCGAGTTCGGGCTCGCCTGCCTTGCCGCCAGTACCTGGGTCATCGGGGTGTGGATAGCCGCCGCGAACGGCTGAGTCCGCAACGGCGCAGACGAACAGCCCGAATTTAGAGCCCCAGGCCGCCGAGCTTGTCCCCGAGGCCGCCCGGCAGTTTGTCTCCGAGTCCGCCGGGAAGCCTGGACAGCAGTTCGGCCGGATTGATGCCGAATTTCGACAGCAGGCCTGCGTGCTGTTCGGTGTCCACCTGGTCCGGCAACTCCGATTCCGCCTGCGAGGCCTTGTCCTGGTCTCCCTGGGACCGGAGGAGTTCAAGGATCTGGTTCTTATCGATCTGCATAGCAATCTCCTTGCCAAGATTCATTTACTAAGGGTGCTTACTACCCTTCCTGAAAATGGCGCCGCGGACAAGACCCCCTGCGCCATCACGCGTCCGACGGCCAGCGCATCGAGCACTGAACGCCGCCCGGCTAGCATGGAAAGATGAGCGCCGGGGACACCGCACCGATCTACTGGGACAGCCGTGACCTCACCCCCTACGGGCAGGCCCAGCTGCGCACACCGGTCCACGACCTTGCCGGGGGAGTGGGCGGGCTGCTGACCGGCGTCCTGGGCGGACGCAACCCCGCCCTGCTGTCCATCGACGGCGAGGTGCCCCGGCTCAAGCGCCTGGTGCCCAAACCTGCAAAGGCGGTGCATGAAGCTGTCTTCACCAGCCGCGAACCGGAACCCCTGATCGCCCTGGCACGGGCCTACCCGGGGTGGGCTGGCCTCTGTTACCTCATGGCCGGGCTGCTGGCGTACAAGCACGGCGGCTACCTGCGCGCTTCCGAGCTCCTCCAGCGCGGGCTGACCACCAGGAATGACGACGAAGCGAACCGTTACTCATCCACCTACCTCACCAGGATCGTCACCCGGATTGAACTGGCCGAGCGGGTGGAGATCCCCGTGCTGTTCAGCGAGGAATCGGTGTTCCTGGCCCTGGCCCACTCGCTGCGCGAGACCGGCCGCACCGAAGCCGCGCTCGACGCGCTGACCGGGCTGCCGCCGTCACTCCCCATGGCCTTGGCCCGCTGTTCACTGGCTCTCACGCTGGGCCGCAGCCGCACCGTGATCGACTGGACGGAGGGGCTGCTGAACGCTGACGATCTCTCTGCAGCCCTGCTGCTGGTCCGCGCCCGCGCCCTGCGAAGGGAAGGCCGGCTGGATGCTGCGCACCAGGCAATCGCCGAAGTCCTGCGCCGCCGCAAGACACACCTTGCGCTCCGCAATGACGCGCTGACGGACCGGGCTTTGCTCGTGCTGGAATCGGGGCGGCGGTCACTGAATCCCCGCGACTGGGGACGCCGGCGCGGGGACCCGGAACCGCAGCGCGAGCTGGAGGGGCCGGCGCCAATTCGCAAGGACGAGGAAATGCGGCGGATCTGGGAGCAGGACTGGAAGGAACTCAGCGGAGACTAGGAACCCGGCCGGCTAGTGGAAGCGGGTGGCCAGGAGCGGCACCAGCTGTTCGCCGAGCAGCACGGCTCCCAGCGCCACCATGATGATGCCGCTGGCAAGCGTTACTGCCCGCGCAGCGCCCGGCCTGCTCTGCAGCAGTGTGCGCGAGAGCAGGGCCACCACCGTGTAGACCAGGCCTGCCAGCGCCACGAACGTCATGCCCAGCAGCCCGGACTGCACCGGCACGGGGAACGGGGCCTCGGAGCTGACGAACTGGGGAATGAGGGCCACGTAGAAGAGCAGGCCCTTGGGGTTAATCCCGCTGGTGCCCATCCCCTGCAGGAAGGTGCGCAGTTGCGTCCCCGAACCCCCGCCGGCTGCATCCGCGCTGAAGCTGGCGCCGCGCCAGGACCGGAGGGTCCCCACCCCGAGCCACAGCAGGTAGCCCGCGCCGGCCAGGGTGATCCACCCCAGGAGGCCGGGCATGCCTGCCAGCACGGCGGCCAAGCCGGCTACCAGCAGGACGGTGTGGAGGACGTAGCCGCCGCAAAGCCCGGCAACCGCCGGGACGAAACTGCGCTGCCGGAGGCCCGCCGCGATGGTGTAGGCCCAGTCCACTCCCGGCGTGCAGGCCAAGGCTGCGGCCACCACCAGGAAGGCCAGGAACAGCTGCGGGTTCATCGGGTTTCTCCTGTCGACGGGCTCTCAGGAGCAACCATAGGGAGAATCCGGCCAAAAGTGCTGTCCTGTTTTCGCTCGCCCCGCGGTCCACGCAGTATGTTTATTGCGTGTTAGATAAGATCGACAGGAATATCTTGCGCCACCTCCAGGAGGACGGCCGCATGACTGCCACCGCGCTTGCAGCGAAGGTGGGCCTTACGGTGGCGCCGTGCCACCGGCGGCTGCGCGATCTGGAGCAGTCCGGAGTGATCCGCGGGTACAAGGCAGACGTTGACCCTGCGGCTGTGGGCCTGGGGTTTGAGGCGATCGTTTTTGTCACCCTCCGCCAGGTGGACCGGCCCACCATGGAGATCTTCGAGAACCGGGTGGCGGACAACCCGAACATTGTGGAGGCCCAGCGGCTGTTTGGTTCACCGGACTACCTCTTGAAGGTCATTGCCGAGGACCTGCCGGCCTACCAGCGCTTCTACGACACGGAACTGACGTCCCTGCCCGGCGTGGAGCGGCTGACGTCAACACTGGTCATGAAGAACCTCAAATCCAACGCGGGCCCGCCCGTCTAGACCTGTTCCCACGTCAGCCTGCAGGCAGGATGTGGACGATGATCACCTGCGTGTCCTTGCCGCCGTCGTAGCGAAGATCGTAGTTCACCGTCAGCCCGGTGTCTGTTCCGGGCGTGATGGAGAAATCGCTCTTGGAGGCAGGGTCCGCTTGCGTGCTGCTGATCCATTCTTCAGCCGATTCCGCGGAGATCCCGTAGCGCCGGACGCCGTCCCTGATCAGCTCGAAGTACTCGTCCGCGGAGCTTGCGGTGAGGAAGTAGGTGACCTCGCTGAAGTCCGTCCTCTTGTCCGTGGTGTTGAAGCGGATCCGGTCCGTTTCGGCGGTGATTTCACCGTTGGGTGCCAGGATGCTGAGGTTGATCTTGCCCGAGTCGCGGGTGTTGATCTCGGGGCCATAGCTGTCCTTGGTGACACGGACGGCGTCCTTTTCCAGCCGGCCCGAGCTCATATCCAGCCGGGCGGTTTTGGTGTTGCGGATGCTTTCCACGCCGGCGGCGTCAAGGGTGGAGAAAGAGGAGGTTTTCACGGTGCTCCCTGCAGAAGGTGAAGTGGCGGTAGTCGGATCGGCCGGGGCCGGTGCGGCGGCCTGGCACGCCGGTCAGGACAAGGAGTGAGCTGAGGGCAACGACGACGGCGGTACGTCCGCCGCGTGCGGCGGCCCGCCGGGGCGCAATCACTGGTGGACCTCCGCATCAAACCCGTCAAGGAACCGGTCCATGATGCCCGGAATGTTGTTGGTGGGACGGTACTGGTCCACCCGGCCGTCGAAGTCGGAGCCGATGATCTGGGCTGCCCGGTCCGGGTCCGTGGCCAGAAGGTGCTGGTAGGCGGGGAGGGTGTCCTGCTTGATGAGGTTCCAGCGCTGGTCCGCATCGGCGATGTTGCCGTCGGGGAATCCGGTGGTGAAGTCGGTGCGGAACTGTGCGGGGTTGTCCCAGCTGGTGAAGGGAATGTTCTCCGGGCCGGGGCTTTCCACGCTGAAGGTGTACGGAAACACCTCGGGGTAGCTCTTGGCACCCGGGATGGAGGGCTCGCCGGCGAGCGTCACCATGTAGGTCACAGCTTCGCCTCCGGGATGACTGCGCATGTCGTCGTAGTCGTCCGCGATGATCTCGTTCTGCTCGCGGTACAGGAGCGCTGTGTTGCCCTCCCTGACCTGCTCCGGGTTTCCCGAATCGATCTGCGCCCACGCGTTGGCCGTGGCCTCGTCGATGGCGCCAGAGTCGCGGAGACGGTTGATCTCATCGATGCCGCCGTTCATGTACGCCTGGTGTTGCCGGGCCTGGTCCAGGAAGATTTCCTTGTTCATGTCCAGCATGCTGGTTTCGTAGAAGCGGATTTCCTGGTCCGTCATCCCTGCGAGCTGTTCAAGCTGGTCCAGGACCGGCAGCGGTATGTCCGAGGCAGGATTGTCGGAAATCTGCTGGGCCAGATCCCGCAGCATGGCCATGTCCCGGAACCCGCCGGCAAAGGATGGACCGATCATGTTGGCCATGCCAGCCCACTGCAGGTCAGGATTGGCAAGGTAGGCCTGGCCGTAGAAGTCGTAGACCTTGGCGATGGTCTCCCAGTTGTATTCGGTACCCTTTGACGTGTCCCAGTCAGCAGGATCAATGCCCATCTCCAGCATCGCCTGCCGGTTCCAGTAGGAATTGAGGAAGTCCTGGTACCCCTTGGAGTTCTTGCTGATCAGGCCTGAGTCTGCGGCGGCATCCATGGCGGCCTTGGCTGCGTCCGGGTTGGCCTCGGCCCACTGGCGGAACTCGTCGCTTTTCAGGTAGGCACGCCGCTCGGCAGGGGTCATGGCGTTCAGTGTGTCCGTCAGGTCCTGGGCGGTTCCGCTGCCAGACGCTCCCGCTCCGGAACCACCCGCACCGGCGCCGCCCGATCCGCTGGTGCTGGCCTTCTCCTGTTCGTCCGCATTGGCCAGAAGTGTCCTGGCTGCCGACTCCAGCCCTGCCGTTGCCGATCTCAGCAGCTTGGCGTGTGATGACGTCCACTCGCTCCGGAACCTGTCGCCGTCGCGGCCTTTCCAAAGGCCGGAACCAATGCTGCCGCTGAGCTGCTGCCCCAAGGCAGTGAGCCGGTTGGCGCCGGCAGAAAGGTCTTTGGCCAGTTGCCGCAGCTGCGCCACATCGCCGCCGTAAAAGTGCCCCGCCATGTTGTCCCCCTGTTGGCTCCTCCGTGCCAGCCTAGCCGGGCATCCTCCGTGCGGCGATGGGGAGAGCTATCCTCCGAGCAAGCCGGTGGTCCGGTACGGGATGACTTCGCGGAGGAACATGCTGGTGGACGTGCGGACGATGCCGGGGCAGAGGCGGATCTCCTCCGACACCCGGTAGAGGTCGTCCGGGCTGGTGGCCACCACCCGGATCAGCAGGTCGGTATCGCCGGCCGGCGCATGGCACTCCAGGACTTCGGGGATTTTACGCAGGGCAGCGATGGCCTCGTTGAGGTGGCTCTGGTCCAGCTCTGCGCTGACCGCAGCGGCCACGCCCCGTCCAAGGGCCGCGGGAAGCACCCGGCTGCTGTTGGGCCGGAGGGCACCGGACGCCGTCATCCGCTCCAGCCGGCTCTGGACAGTTCCGCGGGCCAGGCCCAGCCGCTGCGCGAGCACCATGATGGGGACGCGGGGATCCTCGTCCAGAGCCTTCAGGATCCGCCGGTCGGTGGCGTCCAGTTCCTGCAATTTGATCATTTCCTGTCGCCGGGAACTTTGAGTATTGATCAGAGTGATCAATCGAAGTTCTGCTTGTTGTCCCAACTGTATGTTCTCTGCTGGAATAGTGGCAACAAGGACAAAAGCTACCGCTGGTCCGCGCAGGCTACAGGTTCCCCGGCACACCACCCGGCAACTGGACACCGCTTCCCGCAAGGAGGCCGCCGCTGATTGACGCTTGTTCACACCACGCTCATTCTGTAAACACGGCAAGAGCCCCTGAGCTACCGACGCCCGATTCCCGGAGTCATCGGTAGCTGAGGGGCTCTTGTGTGCTTCCGTCTAGGGTTAGTCCATGACCTCCGCCGGACGCTTTGCCCCCAGCCCGTCCGGTGAGCTGCATGTAGGAAACCTCCGGACGGCAATGCTTGCCTGGCTTTTTGCCCGCTCCACCGGACGCGGCTTCCTTTTGCGGGTGGAGGACCTGGACCGTGCCCGCGCAGGAGCGGAGGAGGTGCAGCTGCGGGATCTGGCGGCGGTGGGCGTCACCTGGGATGGCGACGTTGTCCGGCAGACGGACCGCGGGCCCCTGTACGCAGAGGCGATCACCCGGCTTGAAGAGGCCGGCCTGACCTACGAATGCTTTTGTACACGGCGCGAGATCCAGGAGGCGCCATCCGCCCCGCATGCTCCCCAGGGAGCCTACCCCGGCACCTGCCGCAACCTGGACCGGGCAGAATTGGAGTACAGGAGGTCCATCCGTCCGGCCGCCATCCGGTTGCGGGCCGACGTTGTGGAGTACGCCGTGCAGGACGTCCTTCACGGCACGTTCACCGGAGCGGTGGACGATTTCGTGCTTCGCAGGAATGACGGGGTGACTGCCTACAACCTTGCCGTGGTGGTGGATGATGCCGACCAGGGTATAGACCAGGTGGTCCGCGGTGACGACCTGCTCCCCTCCACGCCCCGGCAGGCCTACCTCGCCTCGCTCCTGGATATTCCCGTCCCGGAATATGTGCATGTCCCGTTGGTGGTGAACCGCGACGGCGTGAGGCTGGCAAAGCGTGATGGAGCGGTCACTCTGGCGGACCTCGCCCACGCCGGCGTGGCCGCACACGAGGTGCGGAGCCTGCTGCTTGAGTCCCTGGGATTGCCCGGCGGAACGTTGGACCAGGCCCTGCCGGCCCTCGACCCTGCACGGCTGCCACGCCAACCCTGGGTGTGGACCGGCATGGACGGCGCGTCCGCTGGCTAAGCTTGGTAGATGGCAGATGAGCACACGCCGGACCAGGTCCGGACGTCCACGTTTACGGTGGAGACCGCCAAAGTCCTGGCCGAGGTGGCCCACAACCGGCAGAAGGACAAGCTGAAGCGGCCCTACACGGACCATGTCCTTGCCGTCGGAGACGCCCTGGCGGACTTCGACGACGAGATCCGGATCGCAGGCTACCTGCACGATATCGCCGAGGACACACCAATGACACGGCAGGCCCTGCTGGACATGGGTGTCCCGGAGCGCTCCGTGGACATCATCGAGCGTGTCACCAACCGCCTGCACAGTAACCCGGACGATTATCAGTCCGGCATCCATGAGATCGCCGAGGACCATGACGCCGCCCTGGTCAAGATCGCCGACAACGCGCACAACTCGCTGCCCGAGCGGGTCCGGGCGCTGGCGGAGAAGTGGCCGGACAAGCCCCCGGTGACCAAGTACCGGGATGCCCGGCCCGTGCTCTACGCCGCCGTGGAGGTGGAGGAGATTCGGAAGATCCTGGCACGGGTCAACCCCTGGCTGCTGGAGGAGTTCGACGCGCAGCTGGACGAGGCCGACGACACCGACTACGAGAACCTCCGCTACGACGCCGGCCCGGGGTTCCTGTCCACGTAGACCAGGAACTCCTCCGCAAACCGCCGCACCCCGTCCCATTCCGTGTAGATGTAGTCACGGCCGGTATCGGTATCAGTGCTGCCCTGGCCGCTGACGATTCTCTTCATCATCAAGCGCTTCAGGAAGCCGTACTGGGTGTACAGGAGGGCGCCGCCGAACATCGCCACTTTGTCAGGGTGCCAGCCGGTACTGTCCTCGAACTCTGCTACGTACTTCTCCGCGTCCTCGGGATCGCCGTGGGCCGCAAGGCTGACCGAGAACAGGGCGGCCGGAAGGTTCGCCAGGGCGGACCGGTTCCTGCGGACAAAATCGGCCACGTAGCCTTCGTGCTTCCCGGCATGGATGGAAGCGCCCACAATGACGCCGTCATAGCCGTCCGGCAGGTCGTGGTCTGCGTGCTTGAGGTCCAACAGGTCGGCCTGGTGGCCGTGGGCCTGCAGCACATCAGAGATGTAGTCGCCGATCCGGGCCGTCTGGCCCTCCGACGTTCCATAGGGGATCAGGATTCTTGCCATGACCACCA
This sequence comes from Arthrobacter sp. B1I2, assembly GCF_030816485.1. Taxonomy (NCBI): domain Bacteria; kingdom Bacillati; phylum Actinomycetota; class Actinomycetes; order Micrococcales; family Micrococcaceae; genus Arthrobacter; species Arthrobacter sp. B1I2. The sequence goes on from NZ_JAUSYC010000001.1 coordinate 1,242,966, forward strand.
CTCTGGCGTCCCGCAGGGACTGGGCAAAGGGGCAAAGGTCCCTGCATAAATCCCTTGGAAGACCGTCAGCTAGACCCGTCCCAGCGCCTCAATGTCCTCCAGGAAGTCCGCCTGCACCTCAGCGCTGACGGTGGTACGGGTGTCACCAATGGCGTCGAGGTAGTCCTGCGTGGAGGGCCCCTTCCTGACCGCCTCGCGGACGGAAACCTCGCCCCCGGAGGCCAGCCCGCCGTCGTCGTACACTGCTTTTTCCAGCGCCCGCTGGGAGGCGCTGCGGGCCGCGTACTCGATGTCTGCCGGGGAAAAGCCCTCAGTACGTTCCACCAGGAGTTCCACATCCACGGCGTCCACCACGGCCGCGGGGATGAACCGCTGCCACATCGCCTCGCGCGCCTGACGGTCCGGCAGCCCGATGGGGATCACGTAGTCGAACCGCCCGTGGCGCAGGAAAGCCGAGTCCAGGGCGCGGATGAAGTTGGTGGCGCAGACCAGGAGCCGGCCCGGCTGTTCGCGGAAAGCGGGGATGATCTTCAGCAGCTCATTGGTCACGCCCTGAAGCGGCGACGGCGGGTCACCGGCGCGCTGGGAAGCGATCTCCTCCACCTCGTCGATGAACACCACGGCGTGCTCCAGTTCGGCGATTTCCAGGAAGGTCTCGCGCAGCGCACCGGCCAGGCCCTGCGGGTCGCCGGCCAGGCGGGACGGGAACACCTCCACGAACGGCCACTCCAGCCGGGATGCGATCGCTTTGGCAAAGGTGGTCTTGCCGGTGCCGGGAGGGCCGAAAAGGACGACGGCGCGCGGCGGCACCACGCCGAACTCATCGGCCAGGTCCGCCTCGGCGAGCGGCAGCACCAGGCGCCGTTCGAGCAGCTCCTTCTCCCTGCGCATGCCGGCCACGTTTTCCCACAGGTCACGGGCCAGGACGCGGCCGCCCAGCTGGCCCAGGGCGCCGAGTTCCTGGCGCTGGACGGGGATGGTCCGCTCGAAGTAGCGCAGGTTCTTCTTGAGCGCGAAGCCGCGGCCCAGGAAGGCCTCCACGCGGGTCTCGGACTCCGGCATCAGGGCCGAGAGCTTGTTCAGGCCGTGCGGGGCCATCCGGTTTTCGACGGCGGCCAGCAGCGAGGTGCCGATGCCCCTGCCGCGGTACTCGGGAAGGGTGGCCAGGAAAACGATCCAGCCCTGGTCGTGGGCCGCCCGCCCGACGGCGGCACCCACCACCTGCTCGCCCTGCACTGCAACAACCGCATGGTCTTTCTCGCAGGACGCGAGGACCTCGGAGAGGGCGTAGACGGGTTCGACGTTGTGTGCCTTCAGCGTTTCCCAGAGGTGCAGGATTCCGTCAAGGTCGGCCGAATGGAAATCCCTGATCCGCCAGTTGGTCATGCGTTACTCCTGTTGGTTCGTCGTTGAGCCTCCAGAAGAGCATATGTGCTGGCTCAGATCCCCAGCGCCTCCATGGTGCTCCGCAGGGTGTCCGCGGAATGCCGCAGGGCTGCCAGTTCGCCGTCGTCCATGGGCGTTTCCAGGACCCGGTGCACCCCGCCCCTCCCCACCACGCTGGGGAGGGAGAGTGCCGCGCCGGAGATACCGTAAAGCCCTGACATCACGGTGGAGACAGGAAGGACGGCGTTGTCGTCGCGGAGCAGCGCCTCCACAATGCGGGCACCGGAGAGGCCGATCGCGTAGTTCGTGGCACCCTTCCCGGCGATGACCTTGTAGGCGGCCTGGACCACTTCCCGGGCAGTGGTGGCGAGGGATTCGGGCGTAAAAATCCGCTCCCCGCCAACCGTCCAGTCGCGGATCGGGACCGGGCCAATCGTCGCGCCAGACCACAACGGGAACTCGGTGTCCCCGTGCTCTCCCACCATGCTGGCGTGGACGCTGGTAACGGAAACCCCGGCCTCGCGGGCCAGGAGCCACCGCAGCCGGGAGGTGTCCAGTACCGTGCCCGAGGAAAAAATCCGTTCGGAGGGCAGGCCGGAGATGCGCTGGGCGGCCACGGTCAGGACGTCACAGGGGTTGGTCACCAGGACATAGACGGCGTCCGGCGCGCGCTCAAGCAGCGGCGGCATCAGCTGTTCCAGGATCCGCACGTTCGTGCCGGCAAGGTCCAGGCGGCTCTGGCCGGGGTTCTGCTTGGCACCTGCCGTGATGACCACGACGTCGGCGCCTTCCGTCACGGCGATGTCCCCGCCGCCGGTCACGGTGGCCGAGGCCGCCGCGAACTGGCTGCCATGGGCAAGGTCCAGCGCTTCGGCCTCCGCCTTGGGCGTGTTGACGTCATACAACGCGATGTTGCTGGCCGAGCCGCGGATCAGCGCGGCGTACGCCAGCGAGGTGCCGACGCTCCCGGCGCCCACCACTGCGAGCTTGGATCCTGCCATGGTGCACTCCCATTCCGAAGCCGTTGAGTGTGTCCTACCCGAAGAGTAGCGTGGCCCACATCACTCGACCCCCACTTAGGAGCCACCATGCCACATCTTGGACGCCGGCTCGCAGCTGTAACTGCAGCGCTGGCCATGAGCGTGACCACCGGGGCCATCAGCCCCGCTGCCGCCGATACCCGGCAAACCGATAAGAACCCCACGGCCACCGGCTATGGCGGCGCGGTCAGCACCGTGGACCCGGAAGCATCAGCGGCAGCCATTGAAGTCCTCCGCAAGGGCGGAAACGCAGTGGATGCCGCCGTCGCCGCGGCAGCCACCCTTGGAGTCACCGAGCCCTACAGTGCCGGAATCGGCGGTGGCGGCTATTTCGTCTATTACGACGCGAAGTCCGGAAAGATCAGGACCATCGACGGACGCGAGACGGCGCCGGCGGGGATCAAGCCGGATGCGTTCATCGATCCCGCCACCGGCAAGCCCTACAACTTCACCCCCGAGCTCGTCACCAGCGGCGTCTCCGTGGGTGTCCCCGGTACTCCGGCGACCTGGGAGCGCGCGCTGAAGCGCTGGGGCAGCATCAGCCTGGGGGACGCGCTGGAGCCGGCGATTGACGTCGCAGAAGACGGCTTTGTCGTTGATGAGACGTTCCGCCAGCAGACGGCGGACAACCAGAAGCGCTTCGAAGCCTTCACCTCTACCAAGGACCTGTACCTGCACGGCGGGAAGCTCCCGGAGGTGGGGTCGGTATTCAAGAACCCTGACCTCGCAGACACCTACCGGCTTCTGGCAAACAAGGGCATGGACGCGTTCTACGACGGACCGCTGGCCAAGGAAATCGCGCACACCGTGCAGAACCCGCCCAAGTCTAAGACCACCGAGCTGCCCGTCCCGGCGGGTTCCATGACGGAGGAGGATTTGAAGAAATACAAGGCCCTGGAGCAGAAGCCCACCCACGTGAACTACCGCGGTTACGACGTCTACGGGATGGCCCCTTCCAGCAGCGGCGGTACCACGGTGGGTGAATCGCTGAACATCCTGGACGTGTTTGACCTGCCGTCCCTGAAGGCTGACCAGCCGGCGGTGCTGCACCACTACCTCGAGGCCAGCGCCCTGGCGTTCGCGGACCGCGCGAAATACGTGGGTGACCCCGCCTTTGTGAAAGTGCCAACCACGGCCCTGACGGATCCCATCTTCGGCAAGGAACGCGCCTGCGAACTCGATCCAATGCATGCGGCAGCCAAGCCCCTAAAGACGGCCGGCGACGTCACGTCCTACGACGGCACCTGCCCGGTTGAACCGGCCGCTGCCGCCGATGAGAAGGACACGGAAAACATCTCCACCACCAACATGACCGTCTCAGACAAGTGGGGAAACGTGGTGGAGTACACGCTGACCATTGAGCAGACCGGCGGCTCCGGCATTGTGGTTCCCGGCCGCGGGTTCCTGCTCAACAACGAACTGACGGACTTCTCCACCGTCTACAGCGCCACGGACCCCAACCGGATTGAGCCGGGCAAGCGGCCGCGTTCGTCCATGTCGCCCACCATCCTGCTGGAGGACGGCAAGCCGTTCCTGGCCCTGGGCTCCCCGGGCGGCTCCACCATCATCACCACCGTCCTGCAGACCCTGGTGAACCGCATCGACCTGGGCATGAGCACGCCGGACGCCATTGCGGCTCCCCGTGCTTCCCAGCGGAACACGGAGAAGGTGACAGCTGAGCCGGCCTTCATCGACAAGTACGGCAAGGCCCTCACGTCGCGCTTCGGCCACATCCTGACCCCGTCGGGTGACTCGTTTACGTCCGCCTCGGAGATCGGTGCAGCCACCGCCATCGAGTTCCTTGAGGACGGGCGGACCCTGGCGGCAGCTGAGCCGGTCAGGCGGGGCGGCGGCTCGGCCATGGTGGTCAAGCCGTCAAAGTAGAACAACAGGTGCTTTAAACGCCCGACGGCGGCACCCGGGTTCCTGGATTCCAGAACCTGGGGGCCGCCGTCGCGTTAAAGCAGCCGGCTACTTCTTGAAGGTTTGAGCCGGCGGGTTCGCAACCACCGGGGAGAGTCCGGTGTAGCCGTCGCGGGTTTCGGCGATTTGGCGGATGCGGGTGCGGCAGGCGTACCAGCCGATGATCATGAGGGTGGAGGCGATGGCGGTGACGAGCATGGTCAGGGGTGAGTCGATGAAGACCATGATGAGGACGCCGGCGAGGAAGAGCAGGGAGAGGTAGCCGGTGTAGGGGGCGCCGAACATGCGGAAGGATGGGCGTTCGACCCAGCCTTTGTCGGCCCAGCGTTTGAGTTGGATCTGGCACAGGACGATGGTGGCCCAGGTCATGACGATGCCGACGGAGGCGATGTTCAGGACGATTTCGAAGGCCTCGGCGGGGACGAGGTAGTTCAGCGGGACGCCGAGGAGGGAGACGACGGCGGTGATGGCGATGCCGCCGTAGGGGACGCCTGCTTTGTTCATGCGGGAGGCGAAGCGGGGGGCGGAGCCGTTGACGGACATGGAGCGCAGGATCCGGCCGGTGGAGTAGAGCCCGGCGTTCAGGGAGGACAGGGCGGCGGTGAGGACCACGAGGTTCATGATGACGTCTACGCCCTGGACGCCGATGGAGCCGAAGAAGGTCACGAAGGGGCTGACGCCTTTTTGGTAGGCGGTGAAGGGCAGCAGCAGGGCCAGCAGGATCACGGAGCCGACGTAGAACACGGCGATCCGGAAGACCACGGAGTTGATGGCCTTGGGCATGATTTTTTCGGGGTTTTCGGTTTCGCCGGCGGCGGTGCCGACGAGTTCGATGGAGGCGTAGGCGAACAGGACGCCCTGCATGAGGATGATCATGGGCAGCAGGCCGTTGGGGAAGATCCCGCCGTTATCGGAGAGCAGGCTGAGGCCGACCTGTTGGCCGTCGACGGGGGTGCCGAAGATGACGAAGTAGGTGCCGATGATGAGGAACGCGACGAGGGCGGCGACCTTGATCAGGGCGAACCAGAATTCCATTTCGCCGAAGACTTTCACGGAGACCAGGTTCAGGGCCAGGACCACGAGGAGGGCGGTCAGTGCCCAGGCCCACTGCGGGACGTCGGCCATCCAGGGGATGTAGTTGCCGAAGAAGTGCATGTAGAGGGCGGCGGCGGTGATGTCCACGATGGTGGTGGTGGCCCAGTTGATCCAGTAGAACCAGCCGGAAACGAACGCGGCCTTTTCGCCGAAGAATTCGCGGGCGTAGGAGACGAAGGAGCCCGAGGAGGGCCGGTGCAGGACCAGTTCGCCCAGGGCGCGCAGGATCAGGAACGCGAAGAACCCGCAGACCGCGTAGGCGATGACCAGGGACGGGCCGGCGGCGTTGAGCCGGCCGCCGGCGCCCAGGAACAGGCCGGTACCGATCGCACCGCCGATCGCGATCATCTGGATCTGCCGGGGCTTGAGGTTCTTGTGGTAACCCTTGTCCTCCGCGTGCAGGGAGGTCTCAGACGCATGCGCGTGACCGCCGTCAATCAGGTGGTCTGGAAGGGGGGAATTTGTCATGGGAGTGTCCTTTGGGGGATGTGGGGACTACTTGCTGAGGTTGGCCAGGCGTTCGGGGCTTAGGAGGTCCTGGAGCTGGGCATCGGTGAGAAGCCCGTGTTCCAGGACCAGTTCGGCCACGCCCTTGCCGGTAGCAAGTGCTTCCTGCGCGATGGCAGTGGCGGTGGCATAGCCGAGGTGGGGATTCAATGCGGTGACCAGGCCGATCGACTGCTCCACGCTGCGGCGCAGGTGCTCGGTGTTGGCGGTGATTCCACGGATGCAGCGGGCCGTAAGGGTGCGGCAGGCGGCCTCCAGGTGGGAGATGCTCTTGTGGAGGCTGTGGACGATGATTGGTTCGAAGGCGTTGAGTTGCAGCTGCCCGGCTTCGGCGGCCATGGTGATGGTGACGTCGTTGCCGATCACCTCGTAGGCCACCTGGGAGACCACCTCCGGGATGACCGGGTTGATCTTGCCGGGCATGATGGAGGACCCGGACTGGACGGCCGGCAGGTTGATCTCGCCGAAGCCGGCGCGCGGGCCTGAGGACAGTAGCCGGAGGTCGTTGCAGATCTTGGACAGCTTGACTGCCACCCGCTTGAGCACGCCGGACAGGTGCACGAAGGCGCCCACGTCCTGGGTGGCCTCAATGAGGTCGACGGCGGTCACCAGCGGCAGCCCGGTGACTTCCGCCAGGTGCCGGCAGGCCGTTTCGGCGTAGCCGGCCGGGGCGTTCAGGCCGGTGCCGATGGCAGTGGCGCCGAGGTTGATCTCGTGGATCAGCAGTTCGGCCTCCGCCAGGCGCAGCCGGTCCTCGCCGATGGTGACGGCGTAGCTGCCGAACTCCTGGCCCAGGGTCATGGGGACGGCGTCCTGCAGCTGGGTGCGGCCCATCTTCACCACGGTGCGGAATTCCATGGCCTTGGCAGCGCAGGCATCCTCGAGTTCCTCGAGTGCGGCCAGCAGCTCCCTCGCGGCGAAAATCGTGCCCAGCTTGACGGCCGTGGGGTACACATCGTTGGTGGACTGGCTGAGGTTCACGTGGTCGTTCGGGTGCAGCCGTGCGTAGTCACCCTTGGGGTGGCCAAGGATTTCCAGTGCCCGGTTGGCGATCACCTCGTTCGCGTTCATGTTCGACGACGTCCCGGCACCGCCCTGAACCACATCCACCACGAACTGGTCGGCAAGCTGTCCGGCCAAAACGTCCTTGCATGCCTGCTCGATCGCAGCGGCGCGTTCGGAGTCCAGCAGGCCGAGCTCGTGGTTGGTGCGGGCGGCGGCCAGTTTCACGGCGGCAAGGCCGCGGACCAGGTGCATGTTGGAGGACAGCTTCTGGCCGGTAATGGGAAAGTTCTCCACGGCGCGGAGCGTGTGCACGCCCCAGTACGCCTGGGCGGGTACGTCGCGGTCGCCGAGCAGGTCGTGCTCGGACCGCGTGGTCGGAGCGGACGTGGCGTCCGCGGTGGTGTCAATCATGGTCATGGGGGTCCTCACAGGGCTTCGTTGTCGGGCGTGGACCGGTCTGTGGCCGGGAACTCGGTGTTCAGGAAATCGGTGGCCAGCAACTGGCCCACCTGGTGGCCGCCGCCCAGTACAGGTGCGGTGGCGATGCCGGCGAGGACTTCGGTGTCCACGCCCAGCGCATCCAGCAACCGGACGGTGGCGGGCATCCGGGCGCGGTCGCCGCCGTCGGAAATCTTCACGGCCACGGAGCTGCCGTCGGCCAGGCCCACCAGTTGCACGCCCTCAAAGCCGTCCTTGGCCACGGCGCCGGGCAGCAGTCGCATCAGTTCCGTGACGTCGCGGCCTTCCCCGGCCACCATGTCCGGGTGCTGCTGCATGGCGAGCCCGACGGCGGCTTCCGCACTCCCGGAACCCAGCCCGCCGTCGTCGTCCAGGCTGGCGGAAGCGGCGGCGCAGGCAATCCGGCCGAAGGCGCGGGCCATGCCGCGAAGGGTGAGGGCAAACAAGGGAGTTCCGCAGCCGTCGGTGCTTACTGCCGGCGGCTCCTCGCCGGTCAGGTCGTTGACGGTGTGTGCCACGAGCTGCTGCAGGGGGTGGGACGGGTCCAGGTACCCCTGGACCGGCCAGCCGTTGATGGCGCAGGTTGCGGCCATGGCCGCGTGTTTTCCGGAGCAGTTCTGGGTGATCCGGGTGGCGCTGCCGCCATTGCGCAGCCATTCCTCACGCTCGGCGGTGCCATAAGGGAGGTCGGTGCTGTTTTCCAGGTCGGTGGGGGCGAGGGCGTGCAGTTCGAGGATGCGCAGTGCGCCCTCGCGGTGCGCTGCCGCTCCCGAATGGCTTGCGGCGGCCAGGGCCAGGAGATCTGCAGGGAGCTCAAGGCCGGCGCGGACCATGGCCACTGCCTGGAGGGGCTTGAGCGCAGACCGCGGGTAGAAGGGCGCCAGAGGATCACCTGCGGTTGCCGCCACTGAACCGTCAGCCGCAAGGGCAATCCCGGAACCGTAGTGAACGCTCTCCACCAGGCCATCACGGGTGGCGGCTACCAGGGGTGCGTGCTGCGGCAGGGCCAGCTGGGGCGGGGCAGCAGTGTGGGCGGCAGAAGGCATGGGGGATGGCATGGAGTCCTTGGGAGAGTTGGTTGGAGTCGGCTAGTTGTTGAGGATGGAGTCCAGGGCCACGCCCACGGCTTCCAGGTGGTGGGCCATGGCGGCGCGGGCGTTTTCCGCCGAGCCGGCCTCGATGGCGGCAAGGATCTGCTGGTGTTCAATGTCGGAAGCATGCTGGCGGTCTGCCACCATGTTCAGCGTCTCGGACTGGTGTGCCAGCGCGTCCCGGATATCAGCCACCACGCTCGCGAACACTTTGTTGCCGCTGGCACGTGCGATCGTGGCGTGGAAGGTGGAGTCCAGGGTCACCCAGGATTCCGGATCGGCTTCCGTGGCCATGGCGGCAACGATCCCGCGGAGGATGTCGAGTTCCTCCGGCGTGCGCCGTTCCGCTGCCAGGCCGGCGGCAGGGACCTCGATGTGCGGGCGCGCTTCCGTGAGGTCCCGTGCCGAGTACTGCCCCAGGGTGAGGTCATTGGCTACTTTGCTGGCGACGACGAATGTGCCCTTGCCGGTCCTGGTGACCGTAAGGCCCAGGGCCGTGCAGGAACGGAGGGCTTCCCGGATCACCGAACGGCTGACCCCGTACTCCTGCGAGAGCGTGGCCTCCGAGCTGAGCTTGCTTCCTACCGGAATAACACCGGACTCGATGTCCTCACGGATTGCGTTGAACACTGCCTCGGCAGCACTCAGCCGGGCAAGGGGTCGGGATACAGGCTGTCCTGCTGTCCGGCTGTCTGACAGGTTCACGCCTTAAATATGGCACTGGTCACAGTTGCTGTCAAACTCTCCCTAGTCCCGCCGCTGGCTCGCCGCGCGCCGCCGTTGCCGCCGCCGTCGTGAGCGAATGTGCCAGGCGATGAACGCCGCCACCGCCACTAGACCGATGACGACGGCGAGGTCCCGGCCCGCTGCCTGGGCTACCGCTTCATAGGAGTTGCCCGCGAGGAAGCCCAGCAGGACGAAGCCGGTTCCCCACACCAGGCCACCCATCGCGTTCCAGGCAAGGAACCTGCCGTAGGGCATCCGGGACGTGCCGGCCAAAGCGGGCATGACGGCACGGAAGAAGGCGGTGAAACGGCCCAGGAAGACGGCGGAGCCACCCTTGCGGCGCAGGAAGTCCTGCGCGTTCTCCAGCCTCCCGGAGTGGCGGGCTAATGCTCTTGTCTTCATGATGCGGGTGCCCAGATGCTTGCCTACTTCGTAGCCCACACTGTCGCCAATGATGGCTGCCGCCACCACCAGGGCCATCATGGTGGCCAGCTGCACCTCGCCCCGGCTGGCCACCACGCCGCCGAGCACAGCGGCGGTTTCGCCCGGAATGACGAAACCGACAAACAAGGCATCCTCGGCGAACACCAGGCAGAAGACGGCGATGTACGCCACGAGCGGGCTGACGTTCAGGAGTCCGTCGATGAAGCCCGTCATGGCAGCGGATCAGCCCCGGGGGGCCGGGATGGGGCCCAGCTTTGCCAGGAGCGGCACCCTGGTTAGGACTGCCAGGCCAAAGCGGTTCCACAGGCCGGTCACGAATGCCGCTCCGGTGGCCGCGGTCAGGAAGGATGCCGTGACGTCGGTGGGGTAGTGCACACCGAGATAGACACGCGAAAAGGCCACGAGGGCCGCCACAAGGATGCCGAGGACGGCCGCGGGCCGTTGCCACCGGGTGCCACGGGCCAGGAGGAAGACGGCGATGGCCAGCGCGGAAGCCAGTGCGACATGGCCGCTGGGAAAGCTGTCAGTTCCCGGTTCAGGGATCAGCGGGTTGTACAGCGCGGTGGAGTCGGGGCGGTGGCGGGCCACCAGAACCTTGAACAGTTCGCTGCTCACCCAGCCGCTGGCCGCCACGACGCCTGTGGCGACGGCATTAACGGGGCTGCGGCGCACCAGCAGCAGGTACAGGCACAGGGCCGCGATCATCAGTACGCCGCCTGCAGGGCTGAACACCACATTGATGAACATGGCCACGCCCGTCAGCGCGGCAGAGTGATCATGGCTCAGCTCCGCGTCCACGGACATGTCCGCGGAAGTCAGTGCGGGGATGAACCGCAGCGCCAGCCCGGCGGCCACAATCAGGAGGGCCGCGATGACGGGCACGGCGATCCAGTGCCGGGGCTGGGGGAGTACCGCCATACGCACGGCTGCATTCTCCGCTGGAGATGCTGGCTGTGGGAATCGGTTGGTGTGCGACGTCAAGGTTCAGCCTGGTTCTCTCGCCGGTCAGGGTACCTACGAGTATGCGCCCATGCGGCTGAAAGAAAGCTGAGAAAACGGCCGTTACAGGTGTTGGATGCCTGCCCGCTGCATCGCGTCCCGATAAGTTTCCACGCTCTTGGCGAGCAGCTCTTCCTGCTTGGCCTCGGAGACGGCGAAGGCCCTGCCGCCAAGGGCGGAGGCCTTGTAGATCTTGATGCCACTGTTCTTTAACGACGAGTGGTAGGTCTTCTCGAACAGGGTCAGGAACGTGGACGCATCCGTGCCGTGCGCGATGATCGCCGAAACACGGGAGTTGATTTTGAGGAACTGCCGGAACGGGCGGAGGCCGTCCGTCTTTTCCTGGACACTCAGGGCCGACGGGCTGCCGCTTTCGCGGACCCAGGGGTAGGCGTTCCATGGCATGACGTAGCGGGGGTCCAGTTCGGCGAGTTCGTAGATCTGGGTGGCGCGGCGGGCAGCTTCGTCATCGTTGTTGTGGGAGACAAACCCGGACTCGGTCCCCTTGCCGGGGCTGGCCTGGAGGCTGATGATCCTGCACTCATCTTCGTCGTGGACGGGGTCGATGTAGGGGACGGTGGAACCAGGCTTCTTTTCCATCAGTTCATCGCAAAGCTGGGTTACCTTCGCGATATTCGGTTCCTGTAGCAGGGCCTTTTTTTCGTCCCAGTCAATCGTCACGATTTCTCCCTTGGCAGCGAGGCGTCCAGAATCAGGCGTCCTATGTCACTCTACGCTTCCGCGGGTAGGGGTGGGCACACTGAATTTTTTGCAGCAGCTCAACCCGGGGCAGCTGCCACGATGACGAACGGCGCTGCAGCCCAGTGGGGCGGCCATGAGGAACTCAGGATCTCAAGGGGTGGCACGCGCCAACGCCATCCGCCGTTCCTGGGAGCTGCGCGCTCGATGTCCCGCTAATCGTGTACCCGGCAGTGGTGGTGCGGTGGAGTGGTAGGTGTGGCCGGCGGGGGTGGTGGTTGCCACCGTATGGCGCGGGCCGGGAACCGGTTTTGCGGTCCAGCCTGGTGTTTCCTTGGTGTGGTTGCAGGCTTCGCAGAGGCCCTGGCCGTTGCCGGCGCTGGTGCGTCCGCCGTCGTGCCAGGCGGTGATGTGGTCGTGGTGGCGGATCGGGGCGTCGCAGTACGGGGTGCGGCAGGTATCGTCCCGGATTTGAAGGAAGCGTTTGAGCCCTGCAGGGAAGATCCGAGCCTTGGAGTCCATCGCCACCAGCTCCCCGGTAGCGGGGGCGGTGTAGAGACGGCGCACCCATACGTCCAGGTCGCGTTCGTTATTGAGGGCGGTGTCTCTGGCCCGGGCTGCCGGTAGAACGCCGTAGCCGGGGAGCCGGGCGGGTTCGGCGTCGGCCTGGAGGAGGGTGCGGTCGGTCATGACGAGCTGGATCTGCACCCCGGTGATCCCGCCGGGGGTGCCGGTAACTCTCTCGACGAGGGTGTCGGCCATGACCTGCCCCCGGGACCGGTCATCCCCGGCGCTGCAGGCGGTATCGGCGTCGCGGGTCAGGGCTGCGTAGGCGGCGACGCCCTGGGCGGCGGGCAGCAGCGCGGTCAGGTAGGTCATGGTGTCCGGGGCCGGGCGCAGGCTCACAGTGCGTTCCGTGACAGCGCGGGCCGCCCGCTTCGCCACCGAGGCAGGGTCCCGCCGGTACGCGGCGGCCCGGACAGCGGCGATGACGGCCTTATCTCCCATCCCTTCGAGGGTGCCGGTGTCCGCGGCGAGTTCCTCATCCACCCCGGCCCGGTCCCCGGCACTGAGGCAGATGGTTTCCTTCACGATCAGCGTGACCCGCCACTCATTCAACAGCCCAGCCCGGAACGCGGCGAACGTGTGCGGCATCCCGGTCAGGGTTCTGGCCAGCCCCAGCAGCCGGGAACCCCGCGCCGGGGACTCCCGCCGCGCCAACGCGATCTGCGCGCCGACCCCGGCGCCCTGCTCATCGACGGGCACCCCGGCGGCGGCCTGCTCCCGCCGCTGCTGCAGGTCGAAGGCCACCGCGGTATCGGCCTGACGGGCAGCGGCAAGGCACTGTAGATCCTCCAGCCGGCGCATCTGATCGATCATCCCCGCACCGTCGGCAGCCAGCGGAACTGCAGCGAGCAGCCTCAAGACATCACGCATCGAAGGCGCAGCAGGCGGGAACGGAAGCGCTTCCTTGGCAGCCGGAACAGTAAACGTGGATTGCGGGGGATCAGCAGCTAACAGTCCCCGAGGTTCTGCCTCCAGTACCACCGCCGTCCCCACAACCGCTTCCATAACCAAAGTCTTCCACCAGGGTGTGACAACGACAGCAACCCGATTGCCCTATGTGGAAAACGGAAGGCAGCAACGGTCCCAGGACATGCTGTTCAATGGATTATGCAGTTCACCAGGAAGGGCCTGAAGGCCGAAGGGTTCGCCGGCTTCCGGCCGATCCAGGACCTCGAGACCATGAGGATTCCGCAAGGAACAGGCCTGTATATTGTCGTGGCTCCGGAAGATTTCCAGCTGCGCTTCCTCACGAAAAGCACCGCGGGCGTCTTCAAGAAGAAGGAACCGTCCCTCCCGGCAGCCGCTCTAACCGCCGAGTGGGTGGACGGCGCCGTCGTTCTCTACGTCGGAAAGGCCGGGCCCGGAAGCAAAGGCAACCGGGGGCTCCGACGCCAGATCCAGGAGTTTGTGGACTTCGGGCAGGGAAAGCCGCCCGGGCATTGGGACGGGCGGGCAATCTGGCAGCTTGCCGACTCCGGATCACTGGCCATTGCCTGGAAAGAACTCCCGGCGGAACAACTGAACGACGCAGAGGCGGCTTACCATTCAGCGTTCGTGGCGGAATTTGGTCGGTTGCCGTTCGCTAACCTCGTGCAGGCGCGCACCAGGTCCGGCGGTTGACGGCTTCGGCACGCCTTTTACGCCGGCCCCCGCAGGCGCTCCATCTCGCGGCGGTCCTTCTTGGTGGGCCGCCCGGCGCCCCGGTCACGCTGCGGAAGCCCAAGCGCCGGCAGGACAGGCCGCGGGGGAGTGTGGTCGGTGAAGCAGTGCGACGCGGCCTCGGCTCCCACGCGCTTGGCGATCAGCCTCCGCACCTCAAGGATGCGCTCGTACCCGGGCATCCGGACGGTGACGGTGTCGCCCGTTACCAGGGTTGCCGAAGCCTTCGACGGGCTGCCGTTGAGGCGGACATGCCCGGCGCGGCAGGCCGCCGTGGCGGCGGACCGCGTCTTATAAGCACGGATGGACCACAGCCAGGCATCGATGCGGACGCTGGCGGGGGAGGAAGGGAGGCTGGTCATGATTGGCACTGAGTATAGCCGCGGCCGCGGCCCACTGTCCCCGCTGCATGGAAGACTGGGAGTACCTGCCAGGAAGAGAGAACCGTGGAGCCCTACCGCCCGCACCAGCACGAAGACTTCAACCGTGACGAGGATTCGTTGAAGAAAACCCCGTTGCCTGCATGGGCAAGGATCTTCCGGACGATCCTGCTGGTCCTGGCCGGCATTCTGCTGCTGCTTCTGCTGCTCTTGATCACCATGGGCACGTCACGGGCCGGCGACATGTATGACGACAACACCATGGCAGTTTTTCAGCTGACCATCTGCCTTGGACTGGCGCTGACTGCCCTGACCATTCCCTACCTGCTCGCCAGCGTCACCTACGGGGCTCTGTGGGCGGCCAGGCTCCGCGGCAAGGGCTACCGCGGCTACCCCGCCACCACGTGGATCCTGGTGGCGGGGCCCCTTGTTGTTGGAGTGTCCGTAATGGCCCTGGTCGCGCTGGTGGCGGCCCCGCCCAGCATGTTGTAGAAGCCTCGAATTCCGGCGAAGCGCGGCTCTGCTCCGGCAGGTCTAGCCGGTTTCCACCATCACCCTGACCCGCTGCACCACGTTGTTGCCCATCCCCTGGTAGTTCCAGCTCTGCTCCAGGGGCTGGGTGGAGCCGGTGATGTCCGTGGCGCGGCAGGTCAGGACGTGCTCGCCCGGGTCTGCCACCCAGGGCAGGCTCCACCTCCGCCACGCGTATCCGCCGGCCGGCTTGTCCAGATGGGCGGGCAGCCAGGTGCCGTCGATTCCCACCTCGACGGAGGTCACGGCACCTTCCCCCGACCAGGCCCTGCCCTCCAGCATGACCGGACCCGCGCGGAGGAACCGTTGCCGCGTGAAGAAGTCCGGAACGCCCGGGGGGACCATCAACGAACGCACCCTGATCCGCGAAACCGGCCTGCCGGCGTCGTCCGCGGAATCCTGGTAGCGGTAGGCGGACTGCTGCTGGAACCCCGTGAACGGCGCCCTGGCCACGTCAATGGACTCCAGCCACTTCACACTGGCCATGCCGTACCAGCCCGGCACCACCAGCCGCAGGGGGTAGCCATGCTGCGGCGGCAGGTCGGCGCCGTTCATTTTGTAGGCGAGGACGACGTCGGGACGCAGCGCTTCACGGATCGGCAGGCTCCGCGCGTACTGCTGGGGGACGCCGCCCTGGACCCCGGCGTCGGCTCCGGTGAAAACCACCTCGACGGCGTCCGGCAGCACGCCTGCCTTGCCCAGGAGATAGGCCAGCGGCACCCCGGTCCAGTGCGCCGTGCCCACCGCCCCTAGTATCCAGGGCTGGCTGAGGGGCCGCGGCTCCAGGAGCGATCGGCCGTTGCCCGCGCATTCGAGGGTAACGGGCACGGTGATGGCCGGGTCCCTGAGAAGCGCGGCCATGCTCAGCTCCAGGGCGCGTTCCACTGCCCCGCCGATCCGAAGATGCCAGGACGATACGTCGAGGTCCGGAATGTCGAAGTGGGTCAGCACGTAGTGAAGCCCCGGCGGCGTCACCTCGCGGCGGAGGGCCTCAAGCGGCATGGCATGGTTGCGGGCGGCGAGTTGCAACTCCTCGGGGGTGAACGGGCTGGACGTGGCTTGGGCAGCCGGCGGCAGGACCGGCACCTGCCCCGCCGCCCGCTCCTGCCGGGTGGACTGCTGATTGCTGTGGCTCATGGCGGTGCGATTCTGCTTGGCGTAACTGCGGACAAGGGACGCCCCCCTGCGAGCAGGTCTACGCCGTGCCCACCCTCGCGTCAACGCCCTAAACGTCCGTCAACGCCTGACCAAGCAGCTTCTACCTCTACAGCACCGGCCGGGTCAGGAATTCGGCAAGGCTGATGGGGTCCTGCCCGGTCAGCCCATGGACATCCGGCGAGAGCCCGGCCATCTCACCAGCGGCCATGGCTGTGTAGGTGCTCACCCACGCATCCAGCTGCCACTGCGGAGCACCGTAGGAGGCCCGTGAGGCATAGGCTTCCTCCACCGTCTCCGGCTGGTAGCTGACAGTCCGCCCGGTCCCGGCACTGATCACCTCGGCCGCCCGCGCCATGGTGAGTTCCTCCGGGCCGGTCAGGTCATAGGTCTTGCCCTTGTGGATGGCGGGGTCCCGCAGCACGGCATGGGCGCAGCGGGCAACGTCCTCCCGTGCCACCCCAGAGAACACGCCGTCACCGGCGGGCCCGCGGATCACGCCGTCCTCCCCGGTCATCAGCGGCAGGAAGTCGAGGTAGAAGTTGTCTCGCAGGAAGGTGTACGCCATCCCGGACGCCTTGATCCGCTCCTCCGTGGCGTGGTGGTCCCAGGCCAGGGTGAAGGTGGCGTCCGGGGCGGCACCGTAGAAGGACGTGTACACCACGTGCTCCACCCCGGCCTCCGCAGCAGCGTCCACAAATGCATAATGCTGCTGCAGCCTGTCTTCGGCCTCCGCGGCGGACACCATGAACAGGACTTTCGCGCCGTCCAGGGCCTGCCGGGACGCCTGGCCGTCCCCGTACGAACACACCACTGGATGCGCGTCATCCAGCTGCGGAGCCCGTGCGGCATCGCGCACCAGCAGGCGCTGGGCGAAACCGGATGCGGCAAGCTGCCGCGCCACCATTCCGCCCAGGCCTCCGGTGGACCCGGTGACGGCAAGCTCTGGCAAGTCCGACGGGGACGCCATTTACGCTTCCCGTGTAGCCGGCGACTTTGTCTGCGCGGGGTCGCGTTCAGCGAGGCCACCGACGGCGTCGTCGATCTTCTTGAGAACCTCCGCCTCCAGCTTCACGCCGGCTGCGGCCACGCTGTCGGCAATCTGCTCGGGCCGTGAGGCGCCCACGATGGCCGACGCGACGTTGGGGTTCTGCAGCACCCACGCAACAGCCAGCTGCGGCATGGACAGCCCTGCCTCCTGGGCAACCGGCTTCAGTTCCTGTACGGCCGCCAGGACGTCGTCGCGCATCCACCGCTCGATCATCTTGGCGCCGCCCTTTTCGTCCGTGGCGCGGCTGCCTTCCGGGGCGGGCTGGCCGGGCAGGTACTTTCCGCTGAGAACGCCCTGTGCCATGGGCGACCAGACGATCTGGGAGACGCCCAGTTCTTCCGACGCCGGGACCACCTCCGCTTCGATAACGCGCCACAGCATGGAGTACTGCGGCTGGTTGGAGATGAGCTGGAAGCCCAGTTCCCTGGACAGCTTGTGTCCTTCGCGGAGCTGGTCCGCGGTCCATTCGCTCACACCGATGTACAGCGCCTTGCCCTGGCGGACGATGTCAGCGAATGCCTGCATGGTTTCTTCCAGCGGCGTTTCGAAGTCGTAGCGGTGTGCCTGGTAGAGGTCCACGTAGTCCGTCTGCAGCCGGCGCAGCGAACCGTTGATGGATTCCATGATGTGCTTGCGGGACAGGCCAAGATCGTTCTTGCCCTTGGGGCCGGTGGGGCCAAAGACTTTGGTGAAGATTTCCAAGGACTCCCGGCGCTCATCCTTCAGCGCCTGGCCCAGGACGGTTTCCGCAGCGGTGTTGGCGTAGACGTCCGCGGTGTCGAAGGTGCTGATGCCGGCGTCGAGGGCAGCCCGCACGCACTGGGTGGCAACGTCGTTCTCCACCTGCGAGCCGTGCGTCAGCCAGTTGCCGAACGTGATTTCCGAGACTTTGAAGCCACTGTTTCCGAGGTATCTGAATTCCATGGGTTTCACGCTAGCCCAGATGGTTGCTCAGGGTAAGGGTTTAACCATTCTCCTGCGCGTGCTCCCTGAGCACCTGCTGCGGACCGGACAGGGAAACGAGGGACCCAGTGTCCAGCGGCGGCACCGGATGCGGCGGCTGGGGTTTCTTGAAGGACCGCGGCATTTCATGCGGTGGCCGGTGGTTGTGCAGGGCGGACTCCACCAGAGGGGCTACTTCGGACACCTTGTCGGCAGGCACGGCGGGGTCCGGAAGGTCCCGCACCGACAGTTTGATCTCCGGCGCAGCTGCCCGTGCCCTGGCCTCGGCGCGCCTGTCGGCCTCGGCAACGGCAGAGGCCCAGTCTTCGGCGAGGACCGGGGGCTCGTGGCGTACGGCGGCAACCTTCGGGTGGCGTACGACGGCGGTGCGGAGCGACTCTTTCAGCCGGCCCGGCTTGGCTGCGGCGGCACGTTCCCGGAGCGGCTTTCGGGACTGGGTTGGCTTAGCGGGTGCGCCGGCAGGACGAACGGAATCACTCCTGCCTGGAACGCGCCCGAACAAGGCCATCAGCACGATGGCGGTAAGGCGCCCCAGGCCCGCGAGGACCACGGTGATGGCGCCGAGCAGGAAGAGGACCAGGAACATGAGGAGAGCCACGCCCACTGTCCCCAGGAAGGTGAGGTTGAGGACGAGAGTGTCCGGGTTCTCCACGTTTCCTCTCCTCTCCGGCCGATATCCTGGGGGCCGCGTCCGGCACCCAGTGCCGGGGGCAAGCTCCTTCTCCACCATACGGATTTTTGTCCAGCCATGCCGCCGTGGGCACGGCAGGGTCCGAGGTTGTAGCGAAGCTGTTACCCGATGTGACAGCATCGCCGGGTGACCGAATCAATTGAGTCCGCGAACTGCATGTGCCTGTCCGGGGAGCCGTATGCGGCGTGCTGCGGCCGGTTCCATTCCGGCCGGGCGGAGGCCGCAACGGCGGAACAGTTGATGCGGTCCCGGTATACCGCGTTTGCGCGGCTGGATGAGGGCTATCTGCTGCGCACGCACCATCCATCCACCGCACCGGCCACCCTGGACCTGGACCCCGCCATGGAGTGGCGCCGCCTGGACATCGTGGCCACCAGCGGCGGCGGACCTTTCGACACCGCAGGCACGGTCGAGTTCAAGGCCTTTTACCGGCACGGCAAGGAGCGCGGCGTCCTGCACGAGAACAGCAGGTTTGTCAGGGAGGACGGCCGCTGGCTGTATGTGGATGGCGACATCCTCGCCTGACTACTCCTCGTCGTCGTAAAACTCGCTGTCCGGCGTAAAGCCGGCGCGGTCAACCTTGCGGTGGAACCGCATGCCGGCCAGGCCGCCCAGCACTGCGCCCACCAGGGCCACGGCGGCAACGACGATCGCCGCGATGATGCTGGTGGTGGTCAGCTGTCCCTCATTAATGGGGATGCGCGGGAAGCTGTTCAGGTTGGCCAGGACATTGAACTGCTGTCCCGCCACGAGTCCGAGGATTGCGATCACGATCGCGGCGACCAGAGCCCAGATCCACACCATGAGCCCCTGCTTGGCGCCGTTGAAGCGGGCCATCCGGCCGGCCACGTAGCCGCCGCAGTAGTAGGAGAGGAACAGGATCACCAGCAGCACGATGATGCCCACCAGCCCAACCGTCCCGCTGTTCTGCGAGGCCTGGTTCACGGCCTCGTTGACGTCGGTGTTGCTGGCAAGGCCCACTGCGGTCCCCGCGGCTGCCACGAATGCGGTCAGCAGGACTGCCATGCCGGTGGCGGTCAGCCAGCCAAAGAATGCCGAGCCTACTTTGATGCCGCCGAACCGCTCCTTCTGGCGCGCGACGGCGGTCTCGCGGTTTGCCAGCGTGGGATCCACCCGGGGGGCCGCAGCGGTTGGCGCGGGAGTGTATTCCCGCTCCGCGCTGGGCGGGGCGGCTTCGTACTGCCGCTCCGTTCTGGGGTTTGGGTTGTAGCCCCGTTCCCCGGAGCGGGCCGGTGCCTGGTCCATCGAGCGCGTGGCGGCATCGTCCGCGGCTCCTGTACGGTAGCTTCCGCTGCGGGTTTCATCCTCCCGGGCGCGGCGGGGAGGCAGGTTCTCTGGGTCCGTTGAGCTGCTCATGGTTCAACTCAACCACCCACCCGGAGTGATAGCAAGCGTGCTTACTATTTTGTGACCTGCGGTTTTACCGGTATTTCCGGTGCAGGTCCTCCTTCGTTGACGGACCGGGCGTTGCATCGGCGATCCATGGGCCGGTGCCTTCGGACTGGTCCAGGACGCCCGCCTCCAGCCAGGTGTAGTCACCGGCAAGGACCTTGCGGGTAAGGGCATGGTCGGCGTCGTCGGTATTGCGCCACAGCTGGTCGAAGTACTCATCTACCCGCACCTTGGCCTGCTCGCAGTAGGCGTCGGCGAGCTCGTAGGCGCCGGCGGCCCTTTCGGGGGCAGTCTTCAGGAGCATCTCCGCCCGGGAGCAGCAGGCGGTCATGGCGAAAAGTTCGGCACCGATGTCCACTACCCTGCCCAGGAACGCCTGCTTGCGCTCCAGCTTGGCCTGCCACCGGCCCATGCCGTAGAAGGTCTGCCGCGCCAGCCGCCGCGACGAGCGTTCAACGAACCGGAGGTGTTTGGCCAGCCTGCCGAACTCACCATAGGAGCGGGGGTCCATGCCGGCGCCGGCCACCAGCTTGGGCAGCCATTTTGCGTAGAAGCCGGAGGCGCCGACGGCGGCCTTCGCTTTGTCGGACAGGCTCGCATCCAGGGAAGCCAGGTCGCCCGCGGCGGCCAGGTGCGCATCCACCGCTTCCCGGGCAATCAGCAGCCGCATGATTTCGGAAGACCCCTCGAAGATCCTGTTGATCCTCAGGTCACGCAGCTGCTGCTCGGCCGGCACCGCGCGTTCCCCGCGGGCAGCCAGCGACTCGGCCGTCTCAAAGCCGCGTCCGCCCCGGATCTGGACCAGTTCGTCGGCGATCCGGCAGCTGATCTCCGTGGCCCAGAGCTTGGCGAGTGCGGCCTCGATGCGGACGTCCTTCTGCCCGGCATCGGCAAGTTCGGCGGAGAGTTCGAACACGGCGTCCAGGGCAAATGCGGAGGCGGCGATGAAGGCGATCTTCTTGCCCACGGCTTCGTGTTCACCCACGGGCCTGCCCCACTGGGTGCGGGCATTGGACCATTCGCGGGCGATCTTCAGGCTCCAGCGCCCGGAGGCCACGCACAGCGCCGGCAGCGCCAGTCGGCCGGTGTTGAGTGTGGTCAGTGCGATCTTCAGGCCCTGGCCCTCGCGCCCCAGCCGGTTGGCGGCGGGCACCCGCACCTGGTGGAAGCGGGTTACCCCGTTCTCGATGCCGCGCAGGCCCATGAAGGCGTTGCGGTTTTCCACGGTGATGCCCGGCGAGTCCATCTCCACCACGAACGCGCTGATCCCGCCCTTGTGCGTGGTGCCGTCCTTATCCGTGTGCGCCGGGACCACCGCCATGGCCACCACCAGTTCCGCGATCACCCCGTTGGTGGTCCAAAGCTTCACGCCGTCCAAAAGGTACGCGTCGCCGTCGTCCGTGGGCGTCGCCGTGCTGCCCAGCCGGGCGGGGTCGCTGCCCACATCCGGCTCCGTGAGGAGGAACGCGGTGACGGCGCCGGCGGCGCACCGGGGCAGGTACTCGCGCTTTTGTTCGGGCGTGCCGAACACTTTGACCGGTTCCGGCACGCCGATGGACTGGTGGGCGGAGATGAGGGCGCCCAGGCTGGGGTGCACGCTGCCCAGCAGTGCCAGGGCGCGGCCGTAGTACACCAGCGAGAGCCCCAGGCCGCCGTATTCCTCCGGGATTTTCATGCCGAAGACGCCCAGGTCCGCCAGGCCCCTGATGTAGCCGTCGGGAATTTTCGCGTCCCGTTCGATCACCTGCCCGGACATGGTTTTCGCGAACTCCGTGAGGCGGGCCATGAACTCCTCGCCCTTGTCCACCGAAACGGGGTCCGCGGTGGGCCAGGGATGGACCAGGCTGAGGTCGAAACTGCCCAGGTAGAGGCCCTTGGCGAAGCTGGGGCGGTCCCAGCCGGACTCCCGGGCGGCTTCAGCGACTGCGCGGGCATCTTCGGCGGTAGCCCCGGCGCCGATGTTGCCGGCCGGGACGGGGGTTTCTTCAGCCGGGGCGTCTTTGGCCTGGCTGTCAGTTGCGGAGGTCATGGGTTATCTCCTTGGCCGATTGGCCGGTGTAGCCATGGATCCGCCGGGTTGGAGAACCCTTCAGCTGTCCCTCAAGATTACCCGCGGGTAGGTTCCGGTACTAGGGGACGTTTGCCCCTGGAAATCGCCGGGGAGGTCCATGGCCCCGGCCCGGCGGACCAGCCTGTCCCAACCCGAGTTGATCCCGTGGACCACCGCCAATAGCGTATTGGCCACCACCATCCAGGTGAGCTTGCCGGCGCCCAGCACCACCAGTGCAACCAGGCCCGCCGTCAGGACAAATGCGGCCAGGACCGCGGCACATCCCAGCGTCCCGATGAAGACCAAGGTGGCTGTTTCCACTGCGCTTAAATCGAACTGCATGTATCCCCCTGCTGCTACGTTGCTTTGCGAAAGACTGCTGTGGCGAAGACCAGTAGCAGAAGCGTAGGGGGACAGCCGGGCGGCCAGCCATAGACGGATGGGGCAGAAGTGACTGTTGATACTGGATTGAAACATTACCGGCAGGTAGGTCACGGAGCGGTCGCGGCTGCTGCGTTAACCTTGTAGTTGGCAGTTTCCCGGTCCGTCCTCGTTGGACCGCCGCTGCCCAGCCCCCGCCAACAGCCCAAGGAGAGTGTGTGCCCCGCTCAGCCAGGTCTTCCGCTGACGCCATCAGCGCCCGGCTCAGGGACCTCGAACTCCTTACCAAGGGACCCGCCTGGGCTTTGACGCGCTCGGCGCCCTGGGTGATTGCGGTGCTCCAGGCATCCTTCACCCGCATCCGGCCGCAGGTGCCTCTGGAGGAATTCCACGCCGACGTCGACTCCTTCCTTGAGGAGCTTCGTCGCCAGGATCCCGGGCTGGGAGGAGGGGCCAATGGAAAGGCGTTTGGTGATGAGTGGACGCGCCGGCAGTTCCTCACCCGCCGGAACCAGTCAGGCCGGATCGTGTACGAGGCCACCGAGCCGGCCGCGCGTGTGCTCGCCTTCCTGGACAGCCTTTCCAGTGAGCGGTCAACCCTCAACGGTTCCCGTTTGGGCACCCTCCTGGGCGACGTGGAAAAGCTCGCCAACGAGACCAACCCGGACCAAAGCGCCCGCCTCGAAGCCCTCGAGGAGGAAATCGAAGAGCGGCAGCAGCTGATCCAGGACATCAGCACCGGCGAGTTCGACGGCCTGCTCGATGACGATGAAGCCGTTGAAGCTGCCGGAAACATCCTGGACCTTGCCGCCAGCCTCCCCGCGGACTACAAGAAGATGCGTGACCGGATCGAGGAACTGGTGGGCGAACTGCGCAACCAGATCATCGAGGAGTCGTTGACCAAGGGCGCCACCATGGCCCAGGTCCTGGAGGCGGACAAGAGACTCCGCCAAAGCCCCGAGGGCAGGACGTTCCGGTCCTTCACCGCGTTCCTGGAGGATCCGCAGCAGCAGCTGAGGTTCCGGTCCGCTATCGGGGAGGTGCTGAGCCGCCAGTTCGCGGACGACCTCTCACCCGAGGACCGGGAAACACTGAAGAACCTGGTGGCCGAGCTCCGCCAGCAGCACAGCCAGATCCAGCGCATCTACGGCAAGCTCAGCGAAAGCCTCAACACCTACGTCCAAAGCGACGACTTCCGCCAGTCGGTCCGGCTCCGGCAGGTCCTGCGCGAAGCCGAGCAGGCCATCCGCTCCCTCCCGTACGAGCGCGAACGCCCCGGCCTGGTTCCCGGCCCCGTCCTGTACAACGCCGGATTCGAGTCACTGTCCATGGTGAAGCTCTTCGACCCCGACGAGTTCGCGGCACCGCCCCGCCTGGCCGACCCCATCGCCTTCACCGACTCGGACCGCGTGCGCTCGCCGAGGACCGGCAAGGCCAAACCCCAGGTGGTCCGGTCCGCCATGGCAGGGGCTGCAACGCTTGCCGACGCCTGGCAGCAGCTGCCGCCCGAAGAGCAGCACATCAACACCATCCGCGCCCTCCTCTCGGAAGCCCTGCACGCAGGGGCGGACTTCAACCGCGGCGCCTGGGATGGCCTGGACTACGAACAAATAGATGGCTCCACCCGCACGGCCTACCTGCCGGTGGTCACGCTCGCAAAGGATTCAGATGACTGAGGTTTCACAAGAAAACGGGCTTGCGGGGCGGGACGAGCCCCAACACGAACCGGAGACCCCGGTGACAGCAAGCGAGCGTCCCTTCACCGTGTCCCCCCGCGATACGTTCGTCGACGGTGCTGCCCTGTTCCCCGGCGACACGGGGGTTCTCTCCATGAAAGTGCGCCAGGCCCTGGTGAAGCTCCTCAAAGGCCCGTACATCGACGGCGGCCGGGATGAAAAGCTCTGGACGGTGCTGCTGGACAACCAGGTGATCCTCCGCAGCCGCCTTTCCGAGCTGTTCCTTACGTTGCAGCTGGACCATGAGCGGAAGATCGCGGTCCTTCGCCCCGTGGACCCGGAGGTGATCGGCGGCAGCGCACGCTCCAGCATCCTGCGCCAGCAGCGCGCCCTCAGCCGGGTGGAGACCATTGTGCTGCTCCGCCTTCGGCTGCTGCTGGACCGGCACGTCACGGCCCAGACGGACGCAACCATCACCCGTGAGGAAATCACGGACCTGGTGGCGCACTACCAGCCCGCCGGCCAGCAGGACGCCCTCCGTGACTCGGACGTGGTGACCCGCGCCATCACCAAGCTCCTGGCCCGCCAACTCCTGCTCCCAACCGGACTGGACGACGTCTACACGATCTCCAACGCCCTGCCCCTGGCCCTGCCGTTCGAAAACATCGGCGACATCCCTGCCCACATAGAGGCCCTGGTAGCAGCCTCGGCAGACCCCACCGGCACCGAGGCAATGCTTGACCTGGACGCAGAAACAGGTGAGGACGACGACGCCGATGCCGCCCCCGCCCCTTCCCCGGGCGACATCCGTCCTGCGGACGATGCGCCCGGCTCCGGAAGGCCCGATGCCACTCCCGGGGCGGCATCGGCGTCGTCTCACTCGGGTGCTGGCAGTAGCGACGACGGTGGGGACATGCGGCAGCATGCGTCTAAGCGAGGAACGAGCGAGCATGCAGAGCATGTGCCCGCTGGCGGCGCGGTAGGTAACCACGGCGAATCGGAGACAGCCAAGTGACCATCGCAACCATGCTCCCGTTGGGTGACGTGACGAACCCTGGCCAGATGCGGCTTGCGCTGGTGCAGGTGGTGAACTGGGGGACGTTCCATGGGGCGCACACGATGCATGTGGACCGGAACGGAACCCTGCTGACGGGCAACTCGGGCGTGGGCAAGTCGACGCTGTTCGATGCCATGCTGCGGGTTTTCGATGCGCGGCCGCGGTCCAATGAGGCGGCGGCGCAGCGGTCGGGTGGTGCCGTGGAGGATAAGCGGACCACGTTCACGTACATGCGCGGCAAGGTGGGGGACAAAGCCGTAGGGGAGGGGTCGGCGAGTGCGTTCCAGCGCCCGGGTGCCACGTGGTCCGCCGTCGCCCTGACGTTCGATAACGCCGCCGGCACGCGGGTGACGGTGTCCGCACTGTTCGACCTGCCCAAGAACGGCACGGAGTCGAGCGTGGGCCGGTTCTACTTGATCGACAACGTGCCCCTGGACCTTGAGGCTGTTGAACGGATCGCCGACAAGCGCTTCACCAAGGGCGCGCTGGAGTCTGTCTTCCCGCATACCCAGGTGTTCGACGTGCACAAGGCGTTCGCCGAGCGGTTCCGCCGGCTGCTGGGGATCAACTCGGACCAGGCCCTGCCCCTGCTGCGCGTGATCCAGGCCGGCAAGGGGCTGGGCGGCAGCGTCAACACCTTCTTCCGTGACCAGGTCCTTGACGCGCCGGCCACGCTCGCCGCCGCGGACGATGTGGTGGAGGAGTTCAGCAACCTGATGTCCATCCGGCAGCGGCTGGAGGATGTCCGGCAGCAGCGCGACCAGCTGGCCCCGGTCCCCGGGCTGAACAGGGAGTATGCGCAGTCGCTGCTGGATGCCAACCGGCTCCGGGAGCCGGTGGGCGGGGAGTTCGAGGCCTACAAGCAGCAGCTCGCCGTCACGGTCCACCAGAAGACGCTGGCCCGGTTCCGCGAGCTGGCCCAGGCCAAGGCCAAGGAGCTTGGCGCCGAGCGTGTGGTCCGTGACAGCCTTGCCAAGGAACTGCGGCAGCTGGAAACCGACTACAACAACCAGGGCGGCAACGCGATCTCGGCGATTGAGCAGTCGCTGGAGAACGCCCGGGTGGGCCTGAAACTCCGGCAGCAGGTTGAGGAGGCAGCGCAGCAGGCACTGGCCGACGCCGGGCTGCAGCTTGAGTGGAGCGCCGCCGGCTGGGAGCAGGCACACGAGCAGGCCGCGGCCCGGTCCGCCGAGCTGCAGGATGATTCGCAGGCCCTGCAGGAGCTGCGGTTCGAGGCGTTCGACGCGCACGCCACCCGCAAACGCGAGCTCGCGGCTGCCGAGCAGGAGCTCGTGTCGTTGAAGACGCGCAAATCCCTGCTGCCGCCGTCGAGCATTGAAAACCGGGCCGCGATTGCCGCCGCAACCGGCATTCCTGAGGACCGGATGCCTTTCGCCGGCGAACTCATGGACCTCGCCGAAGGGGAGGAGCGGTGGCGTCCCGCGGCCGAGCGTGCGCTCCGCAGCCTGGCCACCACCCTGCTGGTCCCGGGCGAGCACTTCGACGCAGTCACCCGGTACCTCAACGGCCACAACGTCCGCGGCGCGTTGCGGGCAGTGGACGTTTCCAAGCCGCTCGCCGGCGGTGCGCTCGCCGTGGAGGACGTGCGCGACGGCGACCTGCTCACCAAGCTGGACATCCTCGCCTCGGGCGCAGCCGCCGAAGCCGGGGAATGGGTCCGCGAACGGATCGCCCTCGATTTCGCGTACCCCTGCGTGGAGGACCCGGACGAGCTGGCCGCCCTGGACAAGGGCCTGAGCCTGGGCGGCGTGGTAAAGCGCAACCGGCACACGGTGGAAAAGGACGACCGCTTCACCAGCCGGCAGGACTACGTCCTGGGCTTCGACAACGCCGCCAAGTTGGAACTCGTGGCCGGGCAGGTGGAGGATCTCCGGCAGGAAGTGGCCAAGGCCGCCGAACTGGCGCAAAGCCGCGAGGACTCGCACCAGGGCATGAGCCGGCAGCTTGACGCGCTGCGGCGGATCGCCGAAGACGACCGCCCCTGGGAACAGGTATCCGCTGCGGTTGCCGCCGACGAGCTCACCCGGATCGAGCAGCGGCTCAAGGACGCCCTCGCCGCGCAGGCCGACCTGGAACCGCTCCGCGCCACCATCGAGGAGGTGCGGCAGAAGCACCAGTCCAGCACCGAGTCCGCCGCGGTCCTGCAAAGCGAATACAAGGCCCTGGACCGCCAGCTGACTGCTGCCGACTCCCTGCTGGAAGCCGCCCGTGACCGCCTGGCCCAGGCGCCGCCGTCGGACGCTACTGTCACGGCGCTGGAACCGCACTTCGCGGAGTTCGGCGACGTGACCGAGATGCATGAGCTGGACAACCTGGCCAACCGGGTCCGGACCGCCCTGCTGGGCGAACTGCACACCGCTGAATCACGGGGACAGGGCACGGCGGAGCGGCTCACCCGCATCTTCGAAGGCTTCGTACGGGAATGGGGCAGCGCCATCTCGGCGGACCACGGCACCAGCATCGGCGCGGCCAGCGAATTCGAGGCCCGCTACCACGCGATCGTGAACGACGGCCTGCCCGCGCAGGAGGCGGAGTTCCGGCAGTTCTTCAACCAGCGCACGCACGAGTCCTTCAGCACCCTGCTGCACCTGCTGGACGAGGAACGCCGCTCCATCACCAGCCGCATCCTGCCGCTCAACGGCATCCTGTCGCAGGTGAACTTCCATGAGGGAAGCTACCTGGAACTGGACATCAAGCAGACGCTGCCGCCCACCGCCAAGCAGTTCAAGGACGCCATCCAGAACGCGTTGAAGGCCCGCCACACGCGGCCGGCGAAGGCGGAGGGCGGCTGGGCAGACGGTTCCGGCACGGACAGGGACGACGACGGCGAGCTCACCGCCCGCTACAAGTCCCTGGAAACCCTGGTCAAGCGGCTTGGCTCCCAGGCCCCCGAGGACCGGCGGTGGCGGGCCGAGGTGCTGGACGTGCGCGGGCACCTCTTCATCCAGTGCAAGGAACACCGGGAGGTCGCCGGTCGGGCTGCAGGCAAGAAGGGCGGTGCCAAGAAGACCGAAGTCTTCATGCACGCGGACACCGGCTCCATGTCCGGCGGCGAGCGGCAGCGCTTCACCGCGTTCATTATGGCCGCTGCCCTGAGCTACCAGTTGGGGATCGCTGAGCAGGGCTTCACCACCTACGGCACGGTGATGATGGATGAGGCCTTCGTGCTCGCCTCCGAGGAGTTTGCCGGTGCCGGGATCAAGGCGCTGCACGAATTCGGCTTCCAGCTGCTGCTGGCTGCCCCGGAAAACGTGATCGACCTGTCCCGGCACCTGGGCTCCGTCACCGAGATCCTGCGCGACCGGCGCACCAACCGCTCGGGAGTCCTCACCGCGCCCGTCATCCGTCCCCGCCCGGGGGAAGCGCGAGCCTGGCGCTCGGAGGCGAACCCGGTGGACATCGTCCTGCGGTAACCGCCGCTACCCGGACGTGCAGTCCTATTTGGACCGCACGCGGGCCAGGAACTGCGCCGTGCGGTCCTGCAGGCCCTGGATCTGGCGTTCCACGACGGCGGCCGGATCCGGATTGATCTCGTTGGCCGGCGGCTCCTTGCGGACGTTGCCGCAGCACAGAAAGTCGGCGCAGATCAGCGTGCCGACGGTGTTGCCGTCCCGGCCTGGCTGGCCTGCCCGCTTGGCAACCCAGAGGAGCACGTCCTCCTTTGAGAACACGTCACGGCACAGTTCGCACAGCACGGAGCGGTTCTTCCGGGCGCCGCCTTCCGGCGCCCGGAGCAGGATTCCCATGAGGCCCTTGGCTGCCGGAACCACCAGGTAACCGCGCAGCGGCATCTTTTCATCGCGCCACCCCAGGAACTCCAGGCTGTCCCAGTTGAGGGAGCCGAAGTTCCGGGGCAGGGTGAGCTTTGCAGCCTCTGAGCGGCTGGCGTTGACGAAGGATGAACGGATTTGTTGAGGCGTGACTGATTGCATGGCTGAACTTTCGTAAAAGGGTGGGCGGCCCGGAGCCAGGCCAAGGGTAACGAAGGGAGTCAGTCAGTCTCCGCGGAGCAGGCCAAAGCGGCCACCCCGCTCTCCGCGGCAGCGGCGGTCGGAAAAGACCTTCTGCATGCTCATTGTTCCCGTTGCCCTGTTCCTGTTCAGCGTTTCCCTGTTCAGCGTTCCGGTGAAGCCACCGCCGGACCGGCAAGGCCATCCTGCCAAATGAGGGCCCGGCTGTCCAAGCACGGGCCCAGGCTGTGCCCTTCGTCACAAAAGAAGAATTAAGCGACAAAAGCGTTGCGTAATGGTGATTTACATAGGTTAGCCTTACTTAAGTTTTCATCAGCCCGAACCAAGGAGCCCCGTGACGTCCCCCCTCTTTCCCGGCCCTGTCTCCACCCGCCGGACACTTTTTTCCTCTGCCGGGAAGGCGACAGCGGTGCTGGCCGCGGCAGCCTTGACGCTCTCCGCCTGCAGCACGGGCCCGGCCTCCTCCGCGGCGGACGCAACCAGTTCCAGCAGCAGCGCCCAGTTCCCGGTCACAATCGAGCATGTATACGGGCAAACGACCATTGAGAAGCAGCCCACGCGGGTGGCAACGGTGTCGTGGGTGAATGATGACGTCGCCATCGCCCTGGGCGTAGTCCCGGTGGGTGTCCCCAAGAACGAGTGGGGTGGCAACGACAAGGGGTCCACCCCCTGGAAGGACGCGGCCCTCGACAAGCTGGGCGCCGGGTTCGGTTCGGCCAAGGCCCCGGTCCAGTACTCGGAGGCGGACGGCATCAACTTCACCGAAATCGCCAAGCTCAGCCCTGACGTCATCCTCGCCGCCTACTCAGGCCTCACCGAGGAGGACTACAAGAAGCTCAGCGGGATCGCGCCCGTGGTAGCGCACCCGGACGTGGCCTACGGAACCTCCTGGCAGGACTCCACCACCATCGTCGGCAAGGCCCTGGGCAAGGAAACAAGGGCCGCCAAGCTGGTCTCCGACACCGAGGCCACCGTCAAGGACAAGGTCTCGCAGTACCCGCAGATCCAGGGCAAGAGCTTCATCTACGGCAACCTGGAGCCGGCCAAGGGTGACGGGGTGAACGTCTATACCGCCAACGACAACCGTCCCCGCTTCCTCACCGAAATCGGCATGACCCTCGCCCCGGTGGTTGCGGACAACTCCAAGGGCTCCAAGGAGTTCTACATCCCGTGGTCCGCTGAGAAGGCAAACGAGCTGCAGTCGGACATCTTCGTCACCTGGGTCCCCGACGCTTCCACGGCGGACGCCATCAAGAAGGATCCGTTGCTCTCCCAGATCCCGGCCATCAAGAACGGCGCCCTGGTTGCCGACTCGGACAACACCCTGACCCTGTCCATCTCGGCGTCATCACCGCTGAGCCTGCCGTGGTCCCTGGACACGTTCCTGCCCCAGCTGGCCGGCGCAGCGGATGCAGTGAAGTAGGCCCACCTTCATGAGTACGACGGCGGCACGTCCGGCAGCGGGGAGGGGCACCCAGGTGCCGGCCAAGGCACTTGGTGGCCCCCTCCGCGGTGATGCGTCCGGAACGAAGCGTGCGGCCTGGCTGTCCGCCGCCGTCGTCGTGCTGGTGCTGGTGGCCGGGGCATCCCTGGCCGTGGGGGCCCGGGACGTTCCCCTGGGCGCTGTCTGGCAGGCCCTCACCGCATTTGACCCGACGAACGGTGACCATGCCGTGGTCCATGCGCGGATCCCCCGCACTGCCCTGGGCCTGCTGGCCGGCGGCGCGCTGGGCCTGGCCGGGGCCGCGATGCAGGGTGTTGCCCGCAACCCGCTGGCCGATCCTGGCATCATTGGTGTCAACGCCGGAGCGGCCCTGGCCGTGGTCACCGGCATCTACGTTTTCGGCGTCGCCAGCTTTTCCGGCTACGTCTGGTTCGCCTTCATCGGGGCTGCCGCTGCCGCCGTCGTGGCGTACCTCGTTGCCTCGCTGGGCCGGGAGGGGGCCACCCCGGTGAAACTGGCGCTGGCGGGAGCCGCGCTCAGCGCCGGTCTGTCCTCACTCATGAACGTCGTCCTGGTCTCCAGCCAGGACACCCTGGACCGGTTCCGCTTCTGGCAGGTGGGAGGCATCGCGGGCCGTGACTGGTCCGTGCTCCTTCCCGGCCTGCCGTTCCTGGCCGCCGGCGCGCTCATCGTGCTGCTGGCCGGCCGAACCCTTAACAGCCTGGCCCTGGGGGACGACATCGCCCGGGGACTTGGCCAGCGGGTTGGGCTGTCCCGTGCCGTGGTGGCCCTGGGCATCGTCCTGCTGTGTGGCACGGCCACCGCTCTGGCGGGACCTATCGGCTTCGTGGGCCTGGTCATCCCGCACGCCGTCCGCTTCCTCACCGGCCCCGACTACCGCTGGATCCTGCCCTTTTCCCTGGTGGCGGCTCCAGTGCTGCTCCTGGGCGCCGACATCATTGGCCGCGTCGTGCTGCTTCCCGGCGAAGTTCCGGCCGGCATCATGACTGCCCTCGTCGGCGCGCCGGTGTTTGTCTGGCTGATCCGCCGCGGAAAGGGGGCCGGCCTGTGACCCTCCTCAACTCCCGAGTTGCTCCATCAGATATGGCTGCAAAAGCCCCTCTAAAGAACCAAAAGTGATGGAGCATCGCGATGGGCGCCGTCGCCTGAACCGGACAGCTGTCCTGGCCGCCGGCGTCGTGGTCCTCTTCGCAGTCTCCGTCCTGCTCGGCAGCTACACAGTGACCATCCCCGACTTCTTCACCATCGTCACCAACCACCTGACCGGCGGCGCAAAGATCCCGGGCGCCAGCTTCATCGTGATGGAGAACAAGCTTCCGCGGGCACTCACCGGGACCATGATCGGGATTGCCTTCGGCCTTGCCGGCGCGCTGTTCCAGACCATGCTGCGCAACCCCCTGGCCAGCCCCGACGTCATCGGCATCAGCTCCGGGGCCAGCGCGGCGGCGGTGGTCGCGATCGTCATCTTTGGTGCCTCCGGTGCCGTGGTTTCGGGCGCTGCCCTGGGCGGCGCCCTGGCCGTGGCTGCCCTGATCTACGCCATCTCCACCGGCGGGGCTATCCGCGGAAGCGGACGGGGGAGCGCTGCCCGAAACCGGCTGGTCCTCGCCGGCGTCGGCATCGCTGCCGCCCTGCAGGCCGTGGTCAGCTTCCTGATGACCCGCGCCGACATCCGCACGGCCGCCGACGCCCTGGTCTGGCTAAACGGCTCCCTGAACTCAGCCAACTGGGACCGCACCGGCGTCCTGTTCCTGGCACTCCTGGTCCAGGTTCCCGCCGTCGTGCTCATCGCCGGGCCGCTGCGCATCCTGGAACTGGGCGACGACGCCGCGGCCGGACTGGGCGTCCGCGTCAACCCCGCACGCCTGGCCCTGGTGCTCATCGCGGTATCGCTGGCAGCGGTGGCGACGGCGGCTGCCGGGCCGGTCTCATTCGTTGCCTTCCTGGCCGGGCCCATCGCACGCCGCTTCACCGGCAAAGCCAGCCTGCCGGCGTCGGCCCTGGTGGGCGCCCTGATTGTCCTGGCGGCGGACTTCTTCGCCGCAAACCTGGCACCCCTGCTGCTGGACGGCACCGTCCTGCCGGTGGGCGTCGTCACCGGCGCGCTCGGCGCACCGTTCCTGCTGTGGCTCCTGGTCACGGCCAACCGAAAGGATGCCTGACGTGGCAGTTCTCCAAGCGCAGGGCCTGACGCTTAAATACGACCAACGCTGCGTGGTGGACGGGCTCAGCGTCCAGATTCCCGAAGGCAGGGTAACCATGATCGTGGGCGCGAACGCCTGCGGGAAATCCACCCTGCTCCGCGGCATGTCCCGGCTGCTCAAGCCCGCCGCCGGTGTCGTGACCCTGGACGGCAAAGACATCCATTCACGTCCGGCGCGCGAACTGGCCCGGACCCTTGGCCTGCTTCCCCAGCACCCAACCGCCCCGGACGGCATCACCGTCCGCGATCTGGTGGGCCGGGGGCGCTACCCGCACCAGGGCTTCTTCCGGAGCTGGAGCGAAAAAGACGACGCCGCGGTGCAGCGCGCGCTGGAAGCCACCGGGACGCTTGACCTGGCAGGGCGCGACGTGGACGAACTGTCCGGCGGCCAGCGGCAGCGGGTCTGGATCGCCATGGCACTCGCCCAGGAAACCGATGTCCTGCTGCTGGACGAACCCACCACCTACCTTGACCTGGCGCACCAGGTGGAGGTCCTGGACCTGGTGACGGACCTGAACCGCAAGCGCGGCACCACCGTGGCCATCGTCCTGCACGACCTCAACCTGGCCGCCCGTTACGCGGACCATGTCATCGCCATGAAGGGCGGCGCGGTGGTAGCGGTTGGTTCCCCGGCGGAAGTGGTGACCGAAACCCTGGTCCGCGAGGTCTTCGGCCTGGAATCCCGGGTCATCCCCGACCCCGTCTCCGGCACCCCGCTCATCATCCCTATTGGCCGCCACCACGCCCCCGCAAACGAACTGGAGCTCGTCTCATGAAGACCCGCGAGACCGCCGCCACGCAGCCCATGAGCCTGGCCTTCCAGGTCACCGTATCCGCCGTCCAGGAATTGAGCCCCAACTTCCGCAGGATCACGTTCGGCGGGTATGCGCTGCGGGACTTCGGTGTCCACGGGGACAGCCTGGACCTCCGGGTCAAGCTCCTCGTCCCCTCCCTTGCCGCGGATGGGACCGAGCTGCCGCCTCCCGTCTTCGAAACGAGCCAGGCCGGGTGGTACCGGACCTGGCTGGCCATGGACCCCGCCGTCCGCGGTTCAATGCGCACCTACACCGTCCGACAGGCCCGGCTGGATGCCGTGTACCCGGAAATCGATGTGGACTTCGTCATGCACTTCGATGACCGCGGCCATGGCGGGCCTGCCGCCAATTGGGCCCTGAATGCCAGGCCGGGCGATGCCATCACCATCATCGGACCCAACAACCGTGCCGCCCACTGCACCACCGCGGAGACCTACTCCGGCATCGAATGGCGGCCCGGGCTGGCGCAGCGCGTCCTGCTTGCAGGCGACGAAACCGCCGTTCCGGCCATCTCCGCCATCCTCGAAAGCCTCCCGCCCTACATGAGCGGGCACGCTTTCCTTGAGGTCCCCCAGGCCGGCGACTTCCTGGAGCTCAGCTCCCCGGCCGACGTCGAAATCACCTGGCTGGCCCGCGGCGCCGCCATCGGCCGCTCCCGGCCCCACGGCCAACTCCTGCAGGAGGCCGTGCGCAAAGCCGTTCCCGAGCCGGGCTGGGTGGGCATCAGAACGGACGACGGCGGCGCAGGACCCGAACCCGAGGACGTCAACGTGGACACGGACATCCTCTGGGAAACGCCCGCCCGACTGGAAACCGCGGACATCAGCGCCACCAAGAACCCTGGAATCCCTGCCGGCGCCATGCCCTTCTACGCCTGGATCGCCGGCGAGGCAGCCGTCATCAAGGACCTGCGGCGCTACCTGGTGCGCGACGTGGGGATGGACCGGAAACAGGTGGCCTTCATGGGTTACTGGCGGCAGGGCAAAGCCGAAGGTTAGCTTCGGCCTGTTGCTGGCTACGCCGGAACCGGCGGCTTGCCATCGCTTAGCGGTTGGACCCTTCCCAAACTTCGCAAGCTCAGTTCGGCGCCCTCGGGTCCGCCCTTCCTCCTTCCGCTGCGTTCCGGCCGCGGGCGGCCTTCACTGCGCTCCTGTCGGCGATGCGCTCCTACGCAAGCCCCCGGCTCCGGCTACAAGGGTTCGTCACCATTGCTTTACCTAGGCTTTCCCTGCAACGCCCCATCAGATTTCTGCAGGTCTTTCTTCGACATCCACTCCCTGTCGCTCCGCGCGTAACACACGTTTTCAAGAATCTCCAGGGTGGCAATTGCTATGTCACATGGCATGACAAGCCGTATGCTTCGGTTATTTCAACTGGAACATTAAGGTCTCATTCCATGAAAACTATCCTTCGGCCAGTTATTTCTGCCCTGACACTTTTAGTCATGCTCGTTTCGCTCGCGGTAGTGGGCAGCGTGGCCAACGCGGTTGGAGCGCTGACATTCGCACCGACCGCCGACAGCTATGTTCAGGCCGACCGGCCAACGGAGAACTTCGGGACCAGCGTCCGATGGTCCACGGAAGGCCGGACAAGCATCGCGCGGAACAGTCTGCTGCGGTTCAACGTCCAGGTCCCGGCCGGGGAGCACATCGTCTCGGCAAAGCTGCGGGCATACTCGGAGGCGGCGGCAACATCGACTGAGTTCGTGGACGTCTACACCACGGGCGGCGCATGGACCGAAACGGGCGTTACCTGGAACAACGCACCGGCGCGCGGGACCTGGTTGGGCAAGGCCGGCGGGTTCTCCACGGGTGCCTGGGTGGAATGGGACGTCACCAAGGGCGTCACCGCCACCGGCGGTGTGCAGAACTTCAGGCTGGAATCAGGCGCGCAGAAATGGCTGGGCTTCAAATCGAACCAGGCCTTGGATGCGGCGCTCCGCCCCAAGTTGGTGGTCACCACCGAGGCTGACGCGGTGGTGGTGAACCCGACCCCGACGCCAACGCCCACCCCTACCCCCACGCCCGCGCCTTCTGATCCGGGCGGTGTCCAGGCTGCTGCCACGCAGAACTGGGGTGCACCCGTCGCCGGGGACGAGTTCAACTACACCGGAGCCCCGGACGCAACCAAGTGGAGCGTGTACAACAGCGCAGGACACGCCGGCAAGGGCATCCGCAGCCCGCAGCAGGTAAAAGTGGACGGGTCCAAAATGGTCATGAACGGAACACCGGACGGGACCACCGCCGGCATGTCCGCGAAGTTCGCCCGCCAGAAGTACGGGCGGTGGGAGGTCCGCGCCGCCGGGTCGGGCGACAATGAGTACCACATGGTTTCGATCCTGTGGCCGGACAGCGGGAACTGGCCTTGTGACGGCGAAGTGGATTATGCGGAAACATCGGGCGACTGGAACGTCATCAAGTTCTTCCAGCACTTCTCCTGCAGCAACTCCCAGACCAGTGCCAGCAAGACGCTGGACGTTTCCCAGTTCCACAACTACGCAGTGGACTGGTCCCCCGCCGGGATGGTCGGTTACGTGGATGGCGTGAAGTGGTTCGAGGACAACGACCCGAGCCACCAGCCGCCAGGCAGCATGCACCAGACGCTGCAGCTGGATTGGTTCCCGGATTCCACTGCTGATGGTGCCGGTGAAATGCGCGTGGACTGGGTACGTGTTTACCCGGCAGCAGGGGCGACGAGCCCCAGCCCGACGCCTACCCCCACCTCGAGCCCGACCCCGACGCCTACCACTCCGCCGTCGGGTGATTCTTTCGAGTTCGCCGCCGTTGGCGACATGAACCCTTCAGGTAATACGTCGACGAGCTCGGCCTCCGGTAAGAACGCTGCCAGCATCATCGGGGGCCTCAACGATGGTTCGTTGGATAATTTCCTCGCCATCGGCGATTTCCAATACGACAAGGGGACCTGCTCGACGCTCGGGGCGTGGAACACGCTGTGGGGCGGGTTGAAGGCCAAGACGTACTGGACCACGGGCCCGAACCACGATCTGGAGCCGGGTGTGAATGATGACGTGGACCGGTTCATGGACGGCCAATGCGTGAACTCCACCAAGTCCGCTACCAGCACTACTCTGGGCCGGTTCCAGGATGCGATGGAGTGGTACTCGTTCGACAAGGGCAACTGGCATATTCTGGTGGCGCCCACGGCAACGTGGCGGTACAACGCGTCCCGCGCGCAGGCTATGACCGCGGAAATGGACGCCGACTTGAAGGCGGCAAAGACGGCGGGGAAGCATCTGGCCGCCGTCTACCATGACCCGTATTTCACGTCCACCACGTCCAGCCACACGCGCTTCACCCAGGCCAAGCCTTGGATCGACATGTTCTGGAACAACCGGGTGAAAGTGTTGCTGTCCGGCTCCCAGCACAACTATGAGCGGACCTGCCCGGTGAACAACGCGGACCAGTGCGTACCGGACGGCATGCAGCAGTTCCAGGTGTCCACCGGCGGTATCGGCCTCCGCTCCTTCACCAGCGATCCGGCCTACATCCAGCGGAAGTTCAGCGACACCTGGGGCCACCTGAGGATGAGTTTGAAAGCGGACGGCTCCTACACCTGGGAGTTCCGTCCGGTCCACGGAGGTATGCAAACGGATAGTGGGTCCCGGACACCATGATTGGAGGCGGTCCCGATGGCAGGGCGACGGGTTCGGGGCAATCCGCCGCCGGCTCCCCTTAGCTGGTTTGCGCGGGCGGGGTGTCCAGCAGGTTTTCAAACCCAGGCGCCACCCGGCCGGCATGGAACTCCAGCACCTCAAAGTCGGCGACCCCGTTGGTATAGAACGGGTCCTGCGCCAGGCTCGCGTCCAGGGTCTCCCGTTCGGCCTGCGAGAGCAGCAGCCCTCCGGTGCGGGGAATCTTCCGCCCGGCGGCAATGAACACGCCGTCGTCGAACGCCTTCTGCAGCCAGGCGATGTGGGCGTCGTTGTGGAAGTCGACGATCTCCTGGGGTACGCGGTAGGTGAGCGAGACAACATACATGGGGCAAGCCTACCGGTGCCGCACCAAGCTACTTGAAAGATCAATCGTAGAATGGGGACCATGACCGAACCCCGCTGGCTTTCCGCTGACGAACGCCGCGCCTGGCTGGCGCTGGTGAGCATCAATACGCTGCTGCCTGCGGCACTCGATACCAGGCTGCACACCGCCGGGAAGCTGTCCCTCTTCGACTACACGGTCCTGGCCATGCTGTCCGAAGCCGAGGACCGGTTCCTGCCCATGAGCGAGCTCGCCGCCCGCAGCAGCGCCTCACTCTCCCGCCTGTCCCATGTGGTGACCAAACTGCAGAAGCGCGGCTGGGTGGAGCGGCGTCCACACCCGCACGATGCTAGGGTGACCACCGCGCACCTCACCGAGGAAGGCATGGCCACCATCGTGGGGCTGGCCCCGGCCCATGTCGAGGACGTCCGCGACCTGTTCCTCGATGCCCTGACGGAAGAGGATGTGCTGGATCTGGCGCGGATCGGCGAAAAAGTGGTGGGCCGGCTGGACAAGGACCACTGGATCCTGCGCGAAACCCAGGGCTGACCCCAGGAACACCAATTTCGTATCTTTCAGATCCGCGCAATAGAAAGCTTTCCCCATGAACGCCAACCGGCATGAAACTATCAGGTTGTTTTCTAAAGGCGGGACTGTTTTGGGCGCCTTTGCTGCTGTCCACCTGCTTTTTCTCCTGCTTTTGATCCCTCGGATTGTTCGTGGCGGCGTGTACGGCGACGTCGACCTGTACCGCCAGTGGGCTTTCGCAGGACTCAATGAGGGCGTATGGCAAGGCGTTGATGTGCCGTGGGTCTATCCCATAGGCGCAATCTTCCCAATGGTGGCGGCCAGCATCTTTGGCAGTCATCTCTATATGCTGGGCTGGTTTCTCCTGTGTGCCGTGCTGAATCTTGGCGCACTTCTGGCATTGAAGAACAGCCGCACGCTGCGGTTTGGTTGGCAGGCAGCATATGCGTGGGTTTTGCTCATCGCAATCCTGGGCCCACTCGTCTTCTCCAGAGTTGACGGGATTTCTGCGCCCATCGTTGTCATAGGACTCGTTCTGGCTGCCGGGCGCCCCGCCATTGCCTCCGCTCTGTTGTCACTGGCCACATGGATCAAGGTCTGGCCGGCCGCAGTAATCCTTGCCCTGCTGCTCGCCACAAAAGCAAAACTTCGGGTCTTCCTGGCCGGGGCCGCCGTTTCCGCGTTCATGGTTGCAGGTGTGGTGGCCGGCGGCGGCGCAGGCAATCTGCTCGGCTTTATCAGGGCTCAGGGCGAGCGCGGAATGCAGCTCGAGGCACCCTTCACCACCCCGGGGTTGTGGCAGGCTGTCTTGGGCGCGGGTACGGTGGTGCACCCAAACTCCGAAATCGTGACCATGGAAATCCGAGGATCTCTGGCAGATTTTGTGGGCGCGCTCATGAATCCCCTTTTGTGTGTAAGCCTCGCCCTTATCAGCTTTTTGATTATGGCCGGAGTCAGGCGGGGCGCGGACCGACGCGAACTTACGATGGTGGGCGCCTTGGCACTTGTTTCGGCAATGATTGTCTTCAATAAGGTGGGGTCGCCCCAATTCATGATTTGGCTTGTGGCAGTGATCTGCGTAGGGGTTGCAGTCTATGGGCCGGGCTGGAACGTGCCATTGGCGGCTGTGGTTTCCATCGCGATCCTGACCACGCTCGTTTACCCGATTCTGTATGTGCAGCTTTTCGCCGGTCTCAACCCTGGGGTGGCGCTGTTGCTGACTGTACGCAACGCATTGGTGGTGCTGCTGCTCGGCTGGGCTCTGGTCAAACTGTCCCGTCTCGCCCGGGCGGACACCAAGACAAGCACTGGCACCGCAAGCTTTGCCGCAGTCCGGTAGACCCTGGCCGATTGGTTGCTTCCGGTAACGGATGGCAAACTAGCCGCATGGATTTCACTTCCCGGTTTGTGGCACTCGGCGACTCTTTCACCGAAGGCGTTGGTGACGACGACCCCACGCGCCCCAACGGCGTCCGCGGCTGGGCGGACCGCGTGGCCGAGCAGCTCTGCGGCGCTGACCCGGACTTCGGCTACGCCAACCTGGCCATCCGCGGCAGGAAGCTCCGCCAGATCCTGGCTGAGCAGGTGGACGCCGCCGTCGAACTTAATCCCACTTTGGTGAGCATCTACGCCGGTGCCAATGACATCCTTCGCCCGCGTGTGGACATCGACGACCTGCTCGTGGAGTACAACGACGCCGTCGGGAAACTGGCTGCCACCGGTGCCACGGTGGTGATGTTCACCGGTTTCGACGCCCGGGGCTCCAAGGTTTTTGGCACCATGCGCGGCCGCACCGCCATCTACAACGAGCTGGTCCGCGGGATCGCGGGGGACCACGGCGCCCTGCTGGTGGATTACTGGCGCTTCAGCGAATACTACGACTGGGGCATGTGGGGCCACGACCGGATGCATATGTCCGCCGCCGGCCACGCCAATATGGCCAAGCGGGTGCTGGAGGTCCTCAAGTACGATCACTCCATCGACATCCCGCCCATGACGCCGGTCCCCGAACTCAGCCGTGCCGACGCCCTCCGCGCCAACGCCCAGTGGTTCCGCGAGTATGCCGCCCCGTGGGTGGCCCGCCGCGTCACCGGCAAATCGTCCGGGGACAATCTGCAGCCCAAGTATCCCCGGCTCACACGCCTGTAGTCGCCCGCCGGCACCGGCTCAGGCGGGCTGGAAGGCCGGAGTCGCCAGCATGGAACCGTCTGCCCTGATGGCCAGGACGGCAGCATCCCAGTTGTCGGCAGCGCGGTCCAGCATGGGCGTTCCGCCGGCAACAATCGCCGTGGCCAGGACATCAGCCGTGACAATGTCCGCGGCAGCCACGGTGACCTGGACAAATTCGCTGCCGCTTCCCACCCGCCAGATGTGCTCGCCGCGTTCGGCCGAGCCTGAGGTGGCGATCGCCGTGTGCCGGCTGTTGCCGCCCAGCGCATATCCGGTGATCAGGGTGCGGCGGTCCGCAGGATCCACGATGCCGGCCTTCCACGGCTCCGCAGTGCCGGGGCACGGGGAGCCGCTGACCAGGACGTCGCCCCCGGCGTTGAGGCACCAGTCGTGCCGCCCCAGGGCAAGGAGCGAGGTTCCGGCCTCACGGATCGCGTGACCCTTGATGATCCCGGAAAGGTCCAGCACGCCGTCGGGCCGTTCGGGGGTGAAGGCGCCCTCCGTGCGCAGCCGCCATTCATGCGCCTCGGCATAGCGCTCGCGCATCGGCGGCGAGGCGCCCGGCAGGGCCAGTTCGCCGCGGGCCAGCCTTCCCGCTTCCGAGTCCCGGCGGTAAAGGCTGAATTTTTCGTCCAGGTCCCGGAAAAGGCGTTCGACGACGGCGGTGGCGGCAACGAGCTCATCGAACCCTGGCTGCCCTTCCGCAGGGGAGCCGACGGGCAGCGTCAGTCCGATCACAGTGCCCATGCACTCAAAGGTGCGGGCCTTCAGAATGGAGCTGCCGGTTGCCACCGGCCGGGTGCTAGAGGTTGGCTGCATCAATGGCTGCCTGGAGCGAGGTCAGGTAGGCGTCGCTGGTAATGGTGGCGCCGCTGACGGTTTGGACATCCGCCGACTGCGCCGCGAGGACCTTGCTGCGGAGCAGGGGCGCCGCGCGGTTGCTGATCCGGATCGACTTGCCGTCGGTGTTGGTCAACTGGAGGGCCGTAACATCCGTGATCTTTCCGTTGGCCACCGTGATCTGGACCTGCACGGGACCGAACCGGGTCTGCACGGTGGTTCCCTTATAGGTGCCGGAGGCAGAGGAACCCGAAGAGCTGGTTGAGCCGGAAGAACTCGAGGAACCCGAAGAACTCGAGGTGCCGGAGGACCCGGTGGAACCGGTCCCGGACGAGCCCGTACCCGTCGAGCCCGTGGTGCCTGTCGCCGTCGTACTTGCTGCGAGGGTGCTGATGCCGCCTGCCTGCGTGCCTGCCTGCCAGCCCGCCAGGAGGATCCCGGCGGAGGCCAAGGACGCTGCGATTGCTCCGCGTATTTTCACCAGTCAAACCTTTCGTGATGGATCTGTTCCTCGCGGACGCCGGTCTTCCCGGCATCCGCTAGGACGTTGGCCGCCCACGCCGCCGGACCGCAGACGTACACGTCCGCATCCGCGATGTCCGGCACGTAGGAGGTGAGGCTGTAACCGTTCCGCACGGCGTCCTCCGGAAGCCAGCTGGACTGGCCATGGGCCCGCGGCCCGGTCAGGTGGAAGAGCCGGGCCCCACGTGCCTGGCAGAGAGCGAGGATTTCGCTGCTGAGGTACAGCTCCTGGTCTGTGTGGCCGCGGAGCAGGACCGTTGCCTCGCCGGGAGCGAACGGCGTGGTCTCCAGCAGTGCGCGGAGGGGAGTGATGCCGATGCCCGCACCGATCATCACCACTTTGTTCCTGGTCCGGGCGGCGGTGCTCAGCAGCCCGTATGGACCTTCCAGCGCCACCTTGGTGCCTTTCCGCAGCCGGAGGAGCTGGGCCGAACCGTTGCCAAGGTTCCTTACGGTGACCCGCAACGTCCCCTGGCCCTCCGGGCCATTGAAGACAGGCTCGGCGGACAGGCTGAACGGGTGGGGGTGCCACCACATTCCCGGCGCCAGGAAGCGCCAGATGAAGAAGCGTCCGCCCGTTCCCGCCAACTGGTTGAGCTTCCGGCCCCTCATGACGATGTTCACTACGCCCGGCGCCACGGCATCCACCCTGGCCACGGTCAACTGGTGCCGTGCCGTGGCCAGCACCGGCTCCAGGACGCGGAAGTACACCAGGGCCGTGCCGGTGTAGATGCAGATGGCAAGCCAGTACCAGCGCTGCCAGCTGCCGGCCGCGAAGAGGCCGCCCACGCTGAACTGGTGGGGCAGCGACGTTGCCACGGCGGCATATGTCAGGAGATGGACCACGTACCAGAACTCATAGGGGAAACGCCGGCGGACAGCCACCAGGGATGTCACGACGACGGCGATGAACAGCGCGATGGAGACGAACGCCAGCCACATGTCGGGCACCTGGACCCAGAGGTTGATGGACTCGCTGATGGGGTCCAATCCTTCTGCCATGCCGTACCCAATGGCGATCAGGACGCCGTGGGCCAGAAGCAGGTAAAGGGAGGACTTGCCCAGCTTGCCGTGGAACTCCAGGGCGCGGTCATGGCCAATGGTGCGGTCAATAAAAGGGATCCTTGCGGCCAGGAGCAGCATGAGCAGGACCAGGTCCATGCCCGCCAGCCCGGCCACGATGCCACCTGCGGTAAAGAGTGAGGCGGGCGACCCGACGTTGGTGGCCCCGCCGTCGGCCAGCCACAAGGAAATTGCGGCGGCAACGGAGGCCCAGGCAATGACCGTCAGGAGGTCGGTCCGCAGCATGCGCTGCCGGTACTGGCGGGCGAACCAGCCGCGGGCGGGTCTCTGTGTTGATGGTGATGAAAGCTCCGGGCGGCCGGAGCTGCTTGCGGCCGGTGCTGCCGGCAGGAGCTGCGTCTTCATGCATCCAAGATGCGCTTCCAAGCTATGACCCGGCTGTGAATAGGGCCAATCTGCAGCTGTGACCTTTCCCCGGCCCTTATACACCCGTTCGCGCCGGATTGGTCTTTAATTGCGCCACCTCGTAGACTTGGTAGGCGCTAAGTGCGCGGAGCGTGCGCAATTGCTCCGGTTGCCCGGTAGTTTCTCCAGGGCGGCCGGTAGTTAGGGGCTCAAGTTGCGTGACTAACCGTTGCCCTTCTTCACTTTTGGGTCGCCCTTAGCAGCATGATCCAGCAGCAGATATGCGGATCATTACTTTCAATTCTTGAGGAGAAGTCATGGCAGCACACTGCCAAGTGACCGGGGCCGAGCCGGGCTTTGGGCACAGCATTTCGCACTCGCACCGCCGCAACAAGCGTCGGTTCGATCCGAACATTCAGAAGAAGCGCTACTGGGTTCCGTCCCTGCGCCGTAACGTCACGCTGCAGGTTTCTGCACGTGGCATCAAGACCATCGACGTACGCGGCATCGACGTAGTCGTCGCCCAGATCCTGGCTCGTGGGGTGAAGCTCTAGTGGCTAAGGACAAGGACGTACGTCCGATCATCAAGCTCAAGTCGACCGCGGGCACGGGTTACACCTACGTAACCCGCAAGAACCGTCGTAACGATCCGGACCGCATGGTCCTGAAGAAGTACGACCCCAAGATCCGCCAGCACGTCGAATTCCGAGAGGAGCGCTAAACATGGCTAAGAAGTCCAAGATTGCTCGCAACGAGCAGCGCAAGGTCATCGTTGAGCGTTACGCTGCGAAGCGCCTCGAGCTGAAGAAGACCCTGGTTGACGAAAACGCA
The DNA here is from genome assembly GCF_030816485.1 of Arthrobacter sp. B1I2. NCBI lineage: Bacteria > Bacillati > Actinomycetota > Actinomycetes > Micrococcales > Micrococcaceae > Arthrobacter > Arthrobacter sp. B1I2. The sequence continues at coordinate 1,286,702 of NZ_JAUSYC010000001.1, forward strand.
ACCGACGAAGCACGCGAAGCAGCCCGCCTGGGCCTGCAGAAGCTGCCCCGTAACGCGTCCCCGATCCGTCTGCGTAACCGCGACATCATCGACGGCCGTCCCCGCGGTACCCTCCAGAAGTTTGGTATCTCCCGTGTCCGCTTCCGCGATATGGCTCACCGCGGTGAGCTCCCGGGCGTCACCAAGTCTTCCTGGTAATTCAGTTCCGCTGATACCAGCTGCTTGAGAAGGGCCGGCAACCTTAGGGTTGCCGGCCCTTCTGCTTTCTTCAGGGATGGGCAGGGTGGAGCCTGTGCGGCAGCACACACAAGGAAATTACGACGGCGGGAGGTCGCCCGGTGCCTTGGACGCCGCTCCTGCCGCGGAATCCCGGGGATTAGGGGCCTCACGACAACCGGTTTGCGGTAGGCCCGGAGTGCGTGTATTGTTTTCTAAGTCGCCGCGGGGGAGACAGCGAAGAGCTGGTAACCGCGGGTGGCCAAAACCCCCAAAACCAAGACCATGATCTGGTTGCTCTTTAGGGCGCTGGAAAACGGTGGGGGCGGTCTTCATGCCGGTGGGAGTCCTGAGATGATGGATTTGCGTCGGGGTGGTTGGTCGGGTAAGTTTGGAAAGTTGCTCCGGAGCGATCCTGAACGGAAATGTTTGGGTGGTGCCGGGTGTGTCTGTTGTTTGAGAACTCAATAGTGTGCCAAGTTTGTTGATACCAATTGTTTTATGAATTGGTTGATTGTGCTGTGCCGCCACCTCCGTGGTTGGCATGGTGTTTTTAGCTGGTTTCAAATTTTGTGCAGCCGTTTCCGCCGTTATTTCCGGTGGTTGTGGTTGTGTCTGTTTTACTTCAACGGAGAGTTTGATCCTGGCTCAGGATGAACGCTGGCGGCGTGCTTAACACATGCAAGTCGAACGATGATCCGGTGCTTGCACCGGGGATTAGTGGCGAACGGGTGAGTAACACGTGAGTAACCTGCCCTTGACTCTGGGATAAGCCTGGGAAACTGGGTCTAATACCGGATATGACCGGCCGCCGCATGGTGGTTGGTGGAAAGCTTTTGTGGTTTTGGATGGACTCGCGGCCTATCAGCTTGTTGGTGGGGTAATGGCCTACCAAGGCGACGACGGGTAGCCGGCCTGAGAGGGTGACCGGCCACACTGGGACTGAGACACGGCCCAGACTCCTACGGGAGGCAGCAGTGGGGAATATTGCACAATGGGCGCAAGCCTGATGCAGCGACGCCGCGTGAGGGATGACGGCCTTCGGGTTGTAAACCTCTTTCAGTAGGGAAGAAGCGAAAGTGACGGTACCTGCAGAAGAAGCGCCGGCTAACTACGTGCCAGCAGCCGCGGTAATACGTAGGGCGCAAGCGTTATCCGGAATTATTGGGCGTAAAGAGCTCGTAGGCGGTTTGTCGCGTCTGCCGTGAAAGTCCGGGGCTCAACTCCGGATCTGCGGTGGGTACGGGCAGACTAGAGTGATGTAGGGGAGACTGGAATTCCTGGTGTAGCGGTGAAATGCGCAGATATCAGGAGGAACACCGATGGCGAAGGCAGGTCTCTGGGCATTAACTGACGCTGAGGAGCGAAAGCATGGGGAGCGAACAGGATTAGATACCCTGGTAGTCCATGCCGTAAACGTTGGGCACTAGGTGTGGGGGACATTCCACGTTTTCCGCGCCGTAGCTAACGCATTAAGTGCCCCGCCTGGGGAGTACGGCCGCAAGGCTAAAACTCAAAGGAATTGACGGGGGCCCGCACAAGCGGCGGAGCATGCGGATTAATTCGATGCAACGCGAAGAACCTTACCAAGGCTTGACATGAACCAGTAAGGCGCAGAAATGCGTCCCCCACTTTGTGGCTGGTTTACAGGTGGTGCATGGTTGTCGTCAGCTCGTGTCGTGAGATGTTGGGTTAAGTCCCGCAACGAGCGCAACCCTCGTTCTATGTTGCCAGCACGTGATGGTGGGGACTCATAGGAGACTGCCGGGGTCAACTCGGAGGAAGGTGGGGACGACGTCAAATCATCATGCCCCTTATGTCTTGGGCTTCACGCATGCTACAATGGCCGGTACAAAGGGTTGCGATACTGTGAGGTGGAGCTAATCCCAAAAAGCCGGTCTCAGTTCGGATTGGGGTCTGCAACTCGACCCCATGAAGTCGGAGTCGCTAGTAATCGCAGATCAGCAACGCTGCGGTGAATACGTTCCCGGGCCTTGTACACACCGCCCGTCAAGTCACGAAAGTTGGTAACACCCGAAGCCGGTGGCCTAACCCCTTGTGGGAGGGAGCTGTCGAAGGTGGGACTGGCGATTGGGACTAAGTCGTAACAAGGTAGCCGTACCGGAAGGTGCGGCTGGATCACCTCCTTTCTAAGGAGCACCTACAACTGTCCCTGTCCTGGTGTATGCCGGGGTGTGGGGGTTGTCAGGAGTAAAGGCCCGTTGCATGGACGTTCGTTCCGTGGCGGGTGCTCAAGGGTGGAATATCAGCAAATAGCGGCTGTGGTGTTGTTTCCTTGTCCCAGTACGAGCCAGTGATGGTTCTGGAACGGTGGGGGAGTGATGGCATGGTTTAGTGTTTGGCACACTGTTGGGTCCTGAGGCAACAGGACCGCGGGTTTCTTCCCTTTCCCTTTCGGGGGTGGGGGGTGGCTGTGCGGGACTTTGTTTCTGGTTTTCCTGGCCGCGCCGAGCACACACTTTTGGGTGTGTGGGGTGTGTGGTTTGGGGTTGTTGTTTGAGAACTACATAGTGGACGCGAGCATCTTGTATAAGAAGCAATTTCCAAGATATATGAACCTGGATCTGTTGTTCTGCCTTTTGGGGTGGAGCAGTGGTTTCCGTGGTTCTCTCGAAATTAGTTTTTGATCTTTGTGGTCAAGTTTTTAAGAGCACACGGTGGATGCCTTGGCATTAGGAGCCGAAGAAGGACGTAGGAATCTGCGATAAGCCTGGGGGAGTCGATAACCGGACTGTGATCCCAGGGTGTCCGAATGGGGAAACCCCGCTGAGCGCGCGAGTGACTTGGTGACCCGTACCTGAACACATAGGGTGCGTGGGGGGAACGCGGGGAAGTGAAACATCTCAGTACCCGCAGGAAGAGAAAACAATAGTGATTCCGTTAGTAGTGGCGAGCGAACGCGGATCAGGCTAAACCGTTCCATGTGTGATAGCCGGCGGGCGTTGCATGGTCGGGGTTGTGGGACTTTCCGTACTGTCTCTGCCGGGACAGTGGGGTGTGATGTGCGCGCATAGGTGAACGGTTTTGAAAGGCCGGCCAGAGAGGGTGTTAGTCCCGTAACCGTAATGTGTTTGTACCGCCTGTGAGAGTATCCCAAGTAGTACGGGGCCCGAGAAATCCCGTGCGAATCTGTCAGGACCACCTGATAAGCCTAAATACTCCCTAATGACCGATAGCGGACCAGTACCGTGAGGGAAAGGTGAAAAGTACCCCGGGAGGGGAGTGAAACAGTACCTGAAACCGTGTGCTTACAATCCGTCGGAGCCAGTCTGATTCTGGTGACGGCGTGCCTTTTGAAGAATGAGCCTGCGAGTTAGTGTTACGTCGCGAGGTTAACCCGTGTGGGGCAGCCGTAGCGAAAGCGAGTCTGAACAGGGCGAGTGAGTGGCGTGATCTAGACCCGAAGCGAAGTGATCTACCCATGGCCAGGTTGAAGCGACGGTAAGACGTCGTGGAGGACCGAACCCACTTCAGTTGAAAATGGAGGGGATGAGCTGTGGGTAGGGGTGAAAGGCCAATCAAACTTCGTGATAGCTGGTTCTCCCCGAAATGCATTTAGGTGCAGCGTTGCGTGTTTCTTGCTGGAGGTAGAGCTACTGGATGGCTAATGGGCCCTACAAGGTTACTGACGTCAGCCAAACTCCGAATGCCGGTAAGTGAGAGCGCAGCAGTGAGACTGTGGGGGATAAGCTTCATAGTCGAGAGGGAAACAGCCCAGACCACCAACTAAGGCCCCTAAGCGTGTGCTAAGTGGGAAAGGATGTGGAGTTGCGAAGACAACCAGGAGGTTGGCTTAGAAGCAGCCACCCTTAAAAGAGTGCGTAATAGCTCACTGGTCAAGTGATTCCGCGCCGACAATGTAGCGGGGCTCAAGTACACCGCCGAAGTTGTGGATTTCAAATAGTAGCCAAGCCGCCCACTTGTTGGGCTGGTTCAGGCGTTTGGAGTGGTAGGGGAGCGTCGTGTGGGCGGTGAAGTCGCGGTGTAAACCAGCGGTGGAGCCTACACGAGTGAGAATGCAGGCATGAGTAGCGAAAGACGGGTGAGAAACCCGTCCGCCGAATGATCAAGGGTTCCAGGGTCAAGCTAATCTGCCCTGGGTAAGTCGGGACCTAAGGCGAGGCCGACAGGCGTAGTCGATGGACAACGGGTTGATATTCCCGTACCGGCGAAAAACCGCCCATGCTGAGCGGGGGATACTAACTGCCCGAAGCCTGCCCAATCACCCTTGTGGTGTGCGGGTTTTGGTGGAGCGCAGGACCTGATCCCGGGAGGCAAGCGTATTAACAGGTGTGACGCAGGAAGGTAGCCGAGCCGGGCGATGGTTGTCCCGGTCTAAGGATGTAGGGCGAGTGGTAGGCAAATCCGCCACTCATATAAGCCTGAGATCTGATGGGACCCCCGTTTGGGGGGATTTGGTGATCCTATGCTGCCGAGAAAAGCATCGACGCGAGGTTTTAGCCGCCCGTACCCCAAACCGACACAGGTGATCAGGTAGAGAATACCAAGGCGATCGAGAGAATTATGGTTAAGGAACTCGGCAAAATGCCCCCGTAACTTCGGGAGAAGGGGGGCCCCAACCTTGATGGACACTTGCTGTCCGGAGGGGATCGGGGCCGCAGAGACCAGGGGGAAGCGACTGTTTACTAAAAACACAGGTCCGTGCGAAGTCGCAAGACGATGTATACGGACTGACTCCTGCCCGGTGCTGGAAGGTTAAGAGGACCGGTTAGCCGCAAGGCGAAGCTGAGAATTTAAGCCCCAGTAAACGGCGGTGGTAACTATAACCATCCTAAGGTAGCGAAATTCCTTGTCGGGTAAGTTCCGACCTGCACGAATGGAGTAACGACTTCCCCGCTGTCTCAACCATAAACTCGGCGAAATTGCAGTACGAGTAAAGATGCTCGTTACGCGCAGCAGGACGGAAAGACCCCGAGACCTTTACTATAGTTTGGTATTGGTGTTCGGAGTGGCTTGTGTAGGATAGGTGGGAGACGTTGAAGCCCGGACGCCAGTTCGGGTGGAGTCATCGTTGAAATACCACTCTGGTCACTTTGGACATCTAACTTCGGCCCGTAATCCGGGTCAGGGACAGTGCCTGATGGGTAGTTTAACTGGGGCGGTTGCCTCCTAAAAAGTAACGGAGGCGCCCAAAGGTTCCCTCAGCCTGGTTGGCAATCAGGTGTCGAGTGTAAGTGCACAAGGGAGCTTGACTGTGAGAGAGACATCTCGAGCAGGGACGAAAGTCGGGACTAGTGATCCGGCGGTACATTGTGGAATGGCCGTCGCTCAACGGATAAAAGGTACCTCGGGGATAACAGGCTGATCTTGCCCAAGAGTCCATATCGACGGCATGGTTTGGCACCTCGATGTCGGCTCGTCGCATCCTGGGGCTGGAGTAGGTCCCAAGGGTTGGGCTGTTCGCCCATTAAAGCGGTACGCGAGCTGGGTTTAGAACGTCGTGAGACAGTTCGGTCCCTATCCGCTGCGCGCGCAGGAAATTTGAGAAGGGCTGTCCTTAGTACGAGAGGACCGGGACGGACGAACCTCTGGTGTGTCAGTTGTACTGCCAAGTGCACCGCTGATTAGCTACGTTCGGATGGGATAACCGCTGAAAGCATCTAAGCGGGAAGCTCGCTTCAAGATGAGATTTCCATACACATTCATGTGTGAGAGGCCCCCAGCCAGACCACTGGGTTGATAGGCCGGATGTGGAAGCGAGGACTAACGACTCGTGAAGCTGACCGGTACTAATAGGCCAACAACTTACACCACACAGAACACATACAAATTCTGCTTGCGTCCACTATGTGGTTCCCAACCAACAACCCCGCCCAACGGGACACTGTTGAACAGGAACCAACAACTGAATACACAACACCACAATGTTGTAACCACAAACTTCCCACACCACCCCCAGGGGTCGGTGACGGGTACAAGGGTTACGGCGGTCATAGCGTGGGGGAAACGCCCGGTCCCATTCCGAACCCGGAAGCTAAGACCCACAGCGCCGATGGTACTGCACCCGGGAGGGTGTGGGAGAGTAGGTCACCGCCGGACAACCATTACGGTCGAGGCCCCAACCACACGGTTGGGGCCTCCCACATTTAACAGCATCTAGACTTACCGTCTATGACCCCCCGAACCCCAAGCCCCAGGGGCAAGCGCGCCACGATCCTGGACGTGGCAGCCGCAGCGGGCGTATCGCGCCAGACCGTCACCCGGGCTATGAATGACATGGCCGGCATCAGTGCGGAGACAAGGGAACGGGTCCAGAAGCTCGCAGCAGAAATGGGCTACAGCCCCAGCCGCTTCGCCCGGGGCCTTGTCCAAGGTGCACGGATCTCAGTTGGCCTGGCCATCCCGGACCTGACCAACCCCTATTTCCCGGCCTTTGCCTCCAGCGTGGTGGAGGCAGCCACTGAGCGGGGCTGGAACGTGGTGGTGGACGACTATGGCCACGGGACAGGCAGCGCGGCGGACGCCACCGCCCGGCTTGCGCCCCAGGTCGATGCACTGATCGGATATCTTGCGCCCCATTCGGATGAGGCACAGGCGCTGATGGGCCGGCGCCCCGTCGTCGCCCTGGATTCTCCGGGTGCCGGCACTGCCGGCGGGATCTCGTTTGACTACCGCCACGCAGCCCGGCTTGCCCTCACCCATCTTGTATCCCGGGGCTGCCGGGACATCATTTTCCTGGACTCGGACCAGGGCGGTCCCGCCGGCAGCCGAAGTGCCGCTGCCGCCGCTGTGGCGGCGGAGGCTGGCATCGAGCTCACCCACTGCCAGGCACACCCCTCGGCGGCCGCGGCAAGGTCCACTGTTGCCCTCCGTGCAGCGGGCGTGGAACGTACCGACGGCATCCTCGCCTTCAACGACCTGATGGCAGCCGGGGCCTTGAAGGCATTGCGGGAGGCAGGTACCTCTGTCCCCGATGGCTGTGCCGTCATCGGCATGGACGGTATACCGCTGGGGGAGCTGCTCACGCCTGAACTGACCACCCTGTCGCTGGACCTGCGCGCTGTGGGCCGCGCCGCCGTCGGACTCCTGGACGGTCTGCTCACGGGCTCGATCCAGGACCGCAGCCCCGAGGCCTACCTGACCCTGCAGCACCAGCTGGTACTCCGGCAATCCGCCTGACCCCCTACTCAAACCGGGAGCGGGAAGCTAAGCTTCTTGTGCAGGTGCGTGAACGTTCACGCTGCAGCCCCCCAACCCTCCCCAGCAAGGAAACCCATGCCAGCCCACATTCCCGCCGCAACTGCCGGCCCCCGGTCCGGCCAAACCACCGCAAGAGCCTTCCGCAGCCTCGATATTGGTGCTGAAGGCGTAGCGGAGCTGGCCTCGGTGACCCCCGGCAGGGGCAGCCTTCCCGCGAGGGCCCACCTGGAGTCGGACGCCCCCAGGCTCTCACTCAACGGTGACTGGCAGTTCCGGCTGAGTCCGGGAATCCGTACGGCCCCCGACGACGGGTGGCAGCACGGCACGAACCTCTCCGGCTTCACCACCCTTCCCGTCCCCTCCAGCTGGAACATGCACGGCCACGGCCGGCCCGCCTACACCAACGTACAGTTCCCCTTCGCGGTGGAACCGCCCCACGTACCGGACGCCAACCCCATTGGTGACCACCTGGTGACCTTCGAGGCCGGCCCGGAATTCTTCCCGCACGCCCTGCTGCGCTTCGACGGCATTGACTCGGCCGGGACCGTGTGGCTGAACGGGGTGGAACTTGGAACCACCCGCGGAAGCCGGCTCGCCCACGAATTCGACGTCTCGGGCGTCCTGGCCGAAGGAACCAACACCCTGGCCGTGCGGGTAGCCCAGTTCTCCGCCTCGAGCTATGTGGAGGACCAGGACATGTGGTGGCTCCCGGGGATTTTCCGGGACGTCACCCTCCAGGCCCGGCCGGCGGACGGCATCGACGATGTCTTCGTCCACGCCGGCTACGACCCCGGAACAGGCGAAGGCACGCTCCGCGTTGAGGTAACCCGGGCAGGGCAGGCGATTGACGCCGTCGTACGCATTCCTGAACTTGGCCTTGAACTGCCTGCGGGGGCGGAGCAACGCGTCCCGGGCGTGGAACCCTGGTCTGCTGAAATTCCGCGCCTTTACGACGCCGCGGTCAGCACAGAGGGTGAGACTGTTGCGCTGCAGGTGGGTTTCCGCAGCATCACCATCGAAGACGCCCAGTTCAAGGTGAATGGCCGCCGGATCCTGCTGCGTGGGGTGAACCGCCACGAGCACCATCCCCGGCTGGGCCGCGTCGTGCCGCTGGATGTGGTGGAGGCGGAGCTGCGGCTGATGAAGCAGCACAACATCAATGCCATCCGGACTTCGCACTACCCGCCGCACCCCGAATTCCTGGCGCTGGCAGACCGCTTGGGCTTTTACGTGGTTCTTGAATGCGACCTGGAGACGCACGGATTCGTCGGCGCCGGCTGGGCCCAGAACCCCAGCGATGATCTCCAGTGGGAGGCTGCGCTGCTGGACCGGATGCAGCGGACCGTTGAGCGCGATAAGAACCATCCCTCGGTGATCATGTGGTCGCTGGGCAACGAGGCGGGCACCGGCCGGAACCTTGCAGTCATGTCGCGCTGGGCCAAGGACCGTGACCCCTCCCGTCCCATCCACTATGAGGGCGATTGGTCGTCCCCGGACGTGGATGTCTACTCCCGGATGTATGCCAGCCAGGCCGAGACGGCACTGATCGGGCAGGGCATTGAGCCGGCGCTCGAGGATGCCGGACTGGACGCACGGCGCCGCGCCATGCCGTTCGTGCTGTGCGAATATGTGCACGCCATGGGCAACGGGCCGGGCGGTATGACCGAGTACCAGGACCTGTTCGAAAAGTATCCGCGGCTGATGGGCGGTTTCGTTTGGGAGTGGCTGGAGCACGGGATCCTTGTTCCCTCACCGGGCGGCGGGGAGCACTTCGCTTACGGCGGCGACTTCGGCGAGGAAGTCCACGACGGCAACTTCGTCACCGACGGGCTGGTGGACGCCAACCGCAAACCCCGCCCCGGGCTGTTGGATTTCAAGAAGGTGATCGAGCCGCTGCGTATAGAGATTGCGCAGTCGTGGGACAGTTTCACCTTGCGGAACGGGCAGGACTTTGCGGATACGTCCGCCTTTGGCTTTGAGTACAAAGTGGAGGCCGACGGCGGCACGCAGCTTGAGGGAACGGTGGCCGTTGTGCCGCTGGAGCCCCAGGCCGCGGCTGAAGTGGAACTGCCGGCGGACGTGGCCGGGTACCTGGCTGCGCTGCCTGGGGACAAGGATGCGGTGCTCACCGTCAGCGCTGTGCTCGCCCTGGATACGGAATGGGCAGCCGCAGGGCACGAGGTTGCCTGGGGGCAGGCTGCCCGTTTCGCTTCTCCACGTGCTGGCGTGAAGGCTGAGGACCTGGTGGACACCGGGGACGACGAACTGCGGCTCGGTACCGCGGTGTTCAACCGGGCCACCGGCATGCCAACGTCCATCGGCGGACTTCCCGTGGAGAAACTGGGCCTGGTTCTGTGGTGGGCTCCCACGGACAACGACCTTGGCCGGGAGTGGGGGAGCACGGACGAACGTCCCCTTGCCACGCAGTGGAAGGACGCAGGACTCGACAGGCTCCACACCCGCCTGCTGGGCATCCGGGCGAAATCCGCTTCCGACGGCGGTGAGCACCTGCGCGTCAGCACGCGTCTGGGCGCGGCGGACAAGCAGTTCGGGGTGCTGGTGGACTACCTCTGGACCAGCAGCTCCGGTTCCCTGGCATTGCGGACGCAGGTCAGGCCGGTTGGAGACTGGGTGAACGCGGGCTTTGAAGTCGAGTGGGCGCGGATCGGTCTTGAGCTCGTGCTGGGTTCATCGGCCACCGACGTGCGGTGGTTCGGCCGGGGTCCCCACCAGAGTTATCCGGACACCGGGCAGGGTGCGCGGACAGGATGGTTTGAGCTGCCCCTTGCGGAGCTGGATGTTGAGTACGTCCGCCCCCAGGAGTCGGGGGCCCGCTCCGGTGTACGGTCAGCCGTCCTGCAGGCCGGCGGCAGCAAGCTGCACATTTCCGGTGAGCCCTTTGCCCTGACCGTGCGGCCCTACAGCATGCAGGCTCTGGAAGCGGCCACACACAGGACGGACCTGGTTCCGGACGGGCGGAGCTACATCTACTTGGACCACGCCCTCAGGGGAGTGGGGACCGCGGCCTGCGGACCTGGGGTTCTGGAGCCGTACCGGCTGAAGCCGCGGGAGGCAGACTTCGAAGTGGCCTTCCGGGTGCTGGGATAGGACGCCCACCGGGGCCTCCCGGATGTGAGCCACCCCATATCAGCGGTAACCCTGCCTCGGGAGGCGGAAAGCTCCTGATTGCGCCGCCACGAACCGCGGCATTCCGCGGTTTTTGGCGGCGCAGAAGGCCTCCGGAGGCTGATTTGCGGTTGGGTGTGGGGGCGGGTATTGTTTTCTGAGTCGCCGCCGCTGAAGCGGAAAGATAGCGGCCAACCTCCTTTCTGAATGGCCTGGAAAATGGCTCGCTTTGCGGCGTGCTGTCCGGGTGGGGGCGGTCTTCATGCCGGTGGGAGTCCTGAGATGATGGATTTGCGTCGGGGTGGTTGGTCGGGTAAGTTTGGAAAGTTGCTCCGGAGCGATCCTGAACGGAAATGTTTGGGTGGTGCCGGGTGTGTCTGTTGTTTGAGAACTCAATAGTGTGCCAAGTTTGTTGATACCAATTGTTTTATGAATTGGTTGATTGTGCTGTGCCGCCACCTCCGTGGTTGGCATGGTGTTTTTAGCTGGTTTCAAATTTTGTGCAGCCGTTTCCGCCGTTATTTCCGGTGGTTGTGGTTGTGTCTGTTTTACTTCAACGGAGAGTTTGATCCTGGCTCAGGATGAACGCTGGCGGCGTGCTTAACACATGCAAGTCGAACGATGATCCGGTGCTTGCACCGGGGATTAGTGGCGAACGGGTGAGTAACACGTGAGTAACCTGCCCTTGACTCTGGGATAAGCCTGGGAAACTGGGTCTAATACCGGATATGACCGGCCGCCGCATGGTGGTTGGTGGAAAGCTTGTTGTGGTTTTGGATGGACTCGCGGCCTATCAGCTTGTTGGTGGGGTAATGGCCTACCAAGGCGACGACGGGTAGCCGGCCTGAGAGGGTGACCGGCCACACTGGGACTGAGACACGGCCCAGACTCCTACGGGAGGCAGCAGTGGGGAATATTGCACAATGGGCGCAAGCCTGATGCAGCGACGCCGCGTGAGGGATGACGGCCTTCGGGTTGTAAACCTCTTTCAGTAGGGAAGAAGCGAAAGTGACGGTACCTGCAGAAGAAGCGCCGGCTAACTACGTGCCAGCAGCCGCGGTAATACGTAGGGCGCAAGCGTTATCCGGAATTATTGGGCGTAAAGAGCTCGTAGGCGGTTTGTCGCGTCTGCCGTGAAAGTCCGGGGCTCAACTCCGGATCTGCGGTGGGTACGGGCAGACTAGAGTGATGTAGGGGAGACTGGAATTCCTGGTGTAGCGGTGAAATGCGCAGATATCAGGAGGAACACCGATGGCGAAGGCAGGTCTCTGGGCATTAACTGACGCTGAGGAGCGAAAGCATGGGGAGCGAACAGGATTAGATACCCTGGTAGTCCATGCCGTAAACGTTGGGCACTAGGTGTGGGGGACATTCCACGTTTTCCGCGCCGTAGCTAACGCATTAAGTGCCCCGCCTGGGGAGTACGGCCGCAAGGCTAAAACTCAAAGGAATTGACGGGGGCCCGCACAAGCGGCGGAGCATGCGGATTAATTCGATGCAACGCGAAGAACCTTACCAAGGCTTGACATGAACCAGTAAGGCGCAGAAATGCGTCCCCCACTTTGTGGCTGGTTTACAGGTGGTGCATGGTTGTCGTCAGCTCGTGTCGTGAGATGTTGGGTTAAGTCCCGCAACGAGCGCAACCCTCGTTCTATGTTGCCAGCACGTGATGGTGGGGACTCATAGGAGACTGCCGGGGTCAACTCGGAGGAAGGTGGGGACGACGTCAAATCATCATGCCCCTTATGTCTTGGGCTTCACGCATGCTACAATGGCCGGTACAAAGGGTTGCGATACTGTGAGGTGGAGCTAATCCCAAAAAGCCGGTCTCAGTTCGGATTGGGGTCTGCAACTCGACCCCATGAAGTCGGAGTCGCTAGTAATCGCAGATCAGCAACGCTGCGGTGAATACGTTCCCGGGCCTTGTACACACCGCCCGTCAAGTCACGAAAGTTGGTAACACCCGAAGCCGGTGGCCTAACCCCTTGTGGGAGGGAGCTGTCGAAGGTGGGACTGGCGATTGGGACTAAGTCGTAACAAGGTAGCCGTACCGGAAGGTGCGGCTGGATCACCTCCTTTCTAAGGAGCACCTACAACTGTCCCTGTCCTGGTGTATGCCGGGGTGTGGGGGTTGTCAGGAGTAAAGGCCCGTTGCATGGACGTTCGTTCCGTGGCGGGTGCTCAAGGGTGGAATATCAACAAATAGCGGCTGTGGTGTTGTTTCCTTGTCCCAGTACGAGCCAGTGATGGTTCTGGAACGGTGGGGGAGTGATGGCATGGTTTAGTGTTTGGCACACTGTTGGGTCCTGAGGCAACAGGACCGCGGGTTTCTTCCCTTTCCCTTTCGGGGGTGGGGGGCGGCTGTGCGGGACTTTGTTTCTGGTTTTCCTGGCCGCGCCGAGCACACACTTTTGGGTGTGTGGGGTGTGTGGTTTGGGGTTGTTGTTTGAGAACTACATAGTGGACGCGAGCATCTTGTATAAGAAGCAATTTCCAAGATATATGAACCTGGATCTGTTGTTCTGCCTTTTGGGGTGGAGCAGTGGTTTCCGTGGTTCTCTCGAAATTAGTTTTTGATCTTTGTGGTCAAGTTTTTAAGAGCACACGGTGGATGCCTTGGCATTAGGAGCCGAAGAAGGACGTAGGAATCTGCGATAAGCCTGGGGGAGTCGATAACCGGACTGTGATCCCAGGGTGTCCGAATGGGGAAACCCCGCTGAGCGCGCGAGTGACTTGGTGACCCGTACCTGAACACATAGGGTGCGTGGGGGGAACGCGGGGAAGTGAAACATCTCAGTACCCGCAGGAAGAGAAAACAATAGTGATTCCGTTAGTAGTGGCGAGCGAACGCGGATCAGGCTAAACCGTTCCATGTGTGATAGCCGGCGGGCGTTGCATGGTCGGGGTTGTGGGACTTTCCGTACTGTCTCTGCCGGGACAGTGGGGTGTGATGTGCGCGCATAGGTGAACGGTTTTGAAAGGCCGGCCAGAGAGGGTGTTAGTCCCGTAACCGTAATGTGTTTGTACCGCCTGTGAGAGTATCCCAAGTAGTACGGGGCCCGAGAAATCCCGTGCGAATCTGTCAGGACCACCTGATAAGCCTAAATACTCCCTAATGACCGATAGCGGACCAGTACCGTGAGGGAAAGGTGAAAAGTACCCCGGGAGGGGAGTGAAACAGTACCTGAAACCGTGTGCTTACAATCCGTCGGAGCCAGTCTGATTCTGGTGACGGCGTGCCTTTTGAAGAATGAGCCTGCGAGTTAGTGTTACGTCGCGAGGTTAACCCGTGTGGGGCAGCCGTAGCGAAAGCGAGTCTGAACAGGGCGAGTGAGTGGCGTGATCTAGACCCGAAGCGAAGTGATCTACCCATGGCCAGGTTGAAGCGACGGTAAGACGTCGTGGAGGACCGAACCCACTTCAGTTGAAAATGGAGGGGATGAGCTGTGGGTAGGGGTGAAAGGCCAATCAAACTTCGTGATAGCTGGTTCTCCCCGAAATGCATTTAGGTGCAGCGTTGCGTGTTTCTTGCTGGAGGTAGAGCTACTGGATGGCTAATGGGCCCTACAAGGTTACTGACGTCAGCCAAACTCCGAATGCCGGTAAGTGAGAGCGCAGCAGTGAGACTGTGGGGGATAAGCTTCATAGTCGAGAGGGAAACAGCCCAGACCACCAACTAAGGCCCCTAAGCGTGTGCTAAGTGGGAAAGGATGTGGAGTTGCGAAGACAACCAGGAGGTTGGCTTAGAAGCAGCCACCCTTAAAAGAGTGCGTAATAGCTCACTGGTCAAGTGATTCCGCGCCGACAATGTAGCGGGGCTCAAGTACACCGCCGAAGTTGTGGATTTCAAATAGTAGCCAAGCCGCCCACTTGTTGGGCTGGTTCAGGCGTTTGGAGTGGTAGGGGAGCGTCGTGTGGGCGGTGAAGTCGCGGTGTAAACCAGCGGTGGAGCCTACACGAGTGAGAATGCAGGCATGAGTAGCGAAAGACGGGTGAGAAACCCGTCCGCCGAATGATCAAGGGTTCCAGGGTCAAGCTAATCTGCCCTGGGTAAGTCGGGACCTAAGGCGAGGCCGACAGGCGTAGTCGATGGACAACGGGTTGATATTCCCGTACCGGCGAAAAACCGCCCATGCTGAGCGGGGGATACTAACTGCCCGAAGCCTGCCCAATCACCCTTGTGGTGTGCGGGTTTTGGTGGAGCGCAGGACCTGATCCCGGGAGGCAAGCGTATTAACAGGTGTGACGCAGGAAGGTAGCCGAGCCGGGCGATGGTTGTCCCGGTCTAAGGATGTAGGGCGAGTGGTAGGCAAATCCGCCACTCATATAAGCCTGAGATCTGATGGGACCCCCGTTTGGGGGGATTTGGTGATCCTATGCTGCCGAGAAAAGCATCGACGCGAGGTTTTAGCCGCCCGTACCCCAAACCGACACAGGTGATCAGGTAGAGAATACCAAGGCGATCGAGAGAATTATGGTTAAGGAACTCGGCAAAATGCCCCCGTAACTTCGGGAGAAGGGGGGCCCCAACCTTGATGGACACTTGCTGTCCGGAGGGGATCGGGGCCGCAGAGACCAGGGGGAAGCGACTGTTTACTAAAAACACAGGTCCGTGCGAAGTCGCAAGACGATGTATACGGACTGACTCCTGCCCGGTGCTGGAAGGTTAAGAGGACCGGTTAGCCGCAAGGCGAAGCTGAGAATTTAAGCCCCAGTAAACGGCGGTGGTAACTATAACCATCCTAAGGTAGCGAAATTCCTTGTCGGGTAAGTTCCGACCTGCACGAATGGAGTAACGACTTCCCCGCTGTCTCAACCATAAACTCGGCGAAATTGCAGTACGAGTAAAGATGCTCGTTACGCGCAGCAGGACGGAAAGACCCCGAGACCTTTACTATAGTTTGGTATTGGTGTTCGGAGTGGCTTGTGTAGGATAGGTGGGAGACGTTGAAGCCCGGACGCCAGTTCGGGTGGAGTCATCGTTGAAATACCACTCTGGTCACTTTGGACATCTAACTTCGGCCCGTAATCCGGGTCAGGGACAGTGCCTGATGGGTAGTTTAACTGGGGCGGTTGCCTCCTAAAAAGTAACGGAGGCGCCCAAAGGTTCCCTCAGCCTGGTTGGCAATCAGGTGTCGAGTGTAAGTGCACAAGGGAGCTTGACTGTGAGAGAGACATCTCGAGCAGGGACGAAAGTCGGGACTAGTGATCCGGCGGTACATTGTGGAATGGCCGTCGCTCAACGGATAAAAGGTACCTCGGGGATAACAGGCTGATCTTGCCCAAGAGTCCATATCGACGGCATGGTTTGGCACCTCGATGTCGGCTCGTCGCATCCTGGGGCTGGAGTAGGTCCCAAGGGTTGGGCTGTTCGCCCATTAAAGCGGTACGCGAGCTGGGTTTAGAACGTCGTGAGACAGTTCGGTCCCTATCCGCTGCGCGCGCAGGAAATTTGAGAAGGGCTGTCCTTAGTACGAGAGGACCGGGACGGACGAACCTCTGGTGTGTCAGTTGTACTGCCAAGTGCACCGCTGATTAGCTACGTTCGGATGGGATAACCGCTGAAAGCATCTAAGCGGGAAGCTCGCTTCAAGATGAGATTTCCATACACATTCATGTGTGAGAGGCCCCCAGCCAGACCACTGGGTTGATAGGCCGGATGTGGAAGCGAGGACTAACGACTCGTGAAGCTGACCGGTACTAATAGGCCAACAACTTACACCACACAGAACATACAAATTCTGCTTGCGTCCACTATGTGGTTCCCAACCAACAACCCCGCCCAACGGGTCAACTGTTGAACAGGAACCAACAACTGAATACACAACACCACAATGTTGTAACCACAAACTTCCCACACCAGCCCCAGGGGTCGGTGACGGGTACAAGGGTTACGGCGGTCATAGCGTGGGGGAAACGCCCGGTCCCATTCCGAACCCGGAAGCTAAGACCCACAGCGCCGATGGTACTGCACCCGGGAGGGTGTGGGAGAGTAGGTCACCGCCGGACAACCATTACGGTCGAGGCCCCAACCAGAACACGGTTGGGGCCTCCCACATTTAAACCACCACCACCACAAATGAGCGCGCCTCGCAGGAAACCCTGCAGGATGTGCACGGGCGTTCTCCAGGGGTGAAATTTACCCCCGGAATCGGTGATTAACCTCAAAAAGTCGCGGAAACACGCGGAATTTGCGGACCGGAAGCGCCCAAGCTGGTAAGTTTTCGGACAGTGGCTTGTGCGCATGCCGCGTGCAGGCTCCAGAATCAAAAGCGTCCAGGAGGACATAAATGGCTAAGAACCGTAGTGAACTTGTTGCAGAGGTAGCAGGCAAGGCCGGCACCAGCCAGGCTGCCGTCAACTCCGTCCTCGATGCACTGTTCGAGGTTTTCGAGACTTCTGTCGCCGCGGGCGAGAAGATCACCATCCCCGGCTGGCTCGCCGTCGAGCGCACTGACCGTGCAGCACGCACCGGCCGCAACCCGCAGACCGGCGAAACCATCCAGATCGCAGCAGGCCACAGCGTCAAGCTGACCGCCGGCTCCAAGCTGAAGGCTGCAGTCTCCAAGAAGTAGAGCTCGCCCCCGCCCGGCACACAGCCGGCTGGAACAGGAGCGGCAACCCTCGGGTTGCCGCTCCTTGGCGTTTAACCCGGATTCGGTGCCCGGGCGGGCGTAGCGGACAATGGAATGGTGTCTTCTGCCGCAAAACCACGTTCCACCCCGCCCCAAGCCGCTCCCGGCAAGGGAGCTGCGGTCCGGGACGCCGGAACCCGGGGGATCCCGCTACTTTGGCAGCTTGCAGGTTTGGCAGCACTCTTCCTGGGCCTCGCAGCAGCACTGATCTTTTCCGGCGCTGCAGCGGCCCGCAGCGTAGCTGACCCCGGTGCCCTGGTCCGCTGGGGCCTGCCCGTCAGCAAGGCCATCCACAACGTATCCGTGGCGACGGTCGTCGGAGGCCTGATCTTCGCCGTCGGCATCCTTCCCCGAAACCTCAACGCGCGCACCCACAGTGCGCGCGGGCGGGACCGGGAAACACCTGCAGACGGCGCGGCTCCCGAACATCCCGCCTTTACCCGGGTGTTGGCCATAGCGGCTGTTGCGGGCGCGGTGTGGACTTTGTCCGCCATCGCAGTCCTGGTACTCACCTATGCCGATGTAGCGGGGCAGGGCCTGTCGGGTGATTCGGCATTCACCCAGGCGCTGGTCTATTTCATGACGGACATCGAGACCGGCAGGGCATGGCTCGCCGTCACCATCATCGCCGCAGTGGTCACCACGGCGCTGTTCGGCGTCAGGTCCCTGGGCGGCCTGGCCCTCACCCTCATCCTGGCGCTCATCGGCCTGGTCCCCACGGCCCTGATCGGACACTCTTCGAGCTCGTCGGACCACGAGGGCGCCATCAACTCACTCGGCCTGCACCTGGTGGGCGTGAGCACCTGGGTGGGCGGCATCGTTATCCTGGCCCTGTTGTCCGGGATCCTGACTGGATCCAAGGCCGGGGCAGCCACGGATATCACAGAGCCCACGCTCCGCCGGTTCTCCACCCTGGCCGGTTTCGCGTTCGTGCTGGTTTTCGCCTCGGGCATCATCAACGCCAGCATCCGCGTCACCAGCTGGTCTGATCTTTTCGGCTCTGCCTACGGCCAGCTGATCCTGGCCAAGAGCGCGGCCGCGGTGGTGCTGGGCGGCATCGGCTTCATGCACCGGCAGTGGGTCATCCCGCAGCTGGGCCGCATGGGTTCCACCATGTCCTCGCGGCGGGTCCTGTGGCAGCTGGTGTTGGCCGAGCTGCTGGTGATGGGCGCCACCTCCGGCATTGCCGTGGCCCTGGGCCGCTCAGCCCCGCCGCAGCCAACGGAACTGGCGCCCAATGCCTCTCCCGCCTTCATCCTCAGCGGTTACGAGCTGCCCCCGGAGCTGACGCCCGAACGCTGGCTGACCGAGTGGCGCCTGGACTGGATCTGGGTTGGTGTGGCCCTCTTCGGCCTGGTGGCCTACTTCCTGGGCGTTGCCAAGGTCCGCCGCCGCGGCGACTCGTGGCAGTGGTTCCGGTCGGTCAACTGGGTCATCGGCCTGGTGGTACTGACCTACATCACTTCCGGGCCGCCGTCGGTCTATGGCCGCATCCTGTTCTCCGCGCACATGGTGGACCACATGGCGCTGACCATGGTCGCCCCGATCTTCCTGGTGCTGGGTGCGCCAGTGACCCTGGCGCTGCGTGCACTGCCCGCCCGCGGCGACGGATCGCGGGGTACGCGCGAATGGCTCCTGGTCTTCGTTCATTCCAGGTTCTCGCAGCTGGTCACCCATCCGCTGTTCGCCGCAGCCAACTTTGCCGGCTCGATCGTGCTGTTCTACTACTCGGACCTGTTCGGCTTCGCCATGCGCGAGCACGTGGGCCACGAACTGATGATCCTGCACTTCCTGCTCACCGGCTACATTTTCGTGCTGAGCATGATCGGCACCGACCCGTTGCCCCGCCGCGCACCGTACCCCATGCGGCTGCTCCTGCTGCTGGCCACCATGGGCTTCCATGCCTTCTTCGGTGTTTCCATCATGGGCGGGACGGGTCTGCTGGCCGCGGATTACTTCGGTAACCTGGGCCGCACGTGGGGACCGTCGGCCCTCCTTGACCAGCAGGCCGGGGGCGCGGTGGCCTGGGGCATCGGCGAGGTGCCCACGCTGCTGGTGGCGATCGGCGTCGCCATCATGTGGTCCCGGTCCGACCAACGGGAAACCAAACGCGTGGACCGGGCGGCAGACAGGAATAATGACGCCGATCTGACCGCTTACAACGATATGTTTGCCAAATTGGCCGAACGCGACGCCAAGCTGGCTGAACGCAACAAGCTGGAAGGACGCTGATGAGCGAAACCGTACGCACGCATGCCCGGGTCCGGGCTTCCGAACTGGTGGGCCGCAACTGGTTGAACACCGGCGGCAAGACCCTGGACCTCGAGGCCCTCCGCGGCAAGATCGTGCTGCTGGACTTTTGGACGTTCTGCTGCATCAACTGCCTGCACGTCCTGGACGAGCTGCGGCCCCTCGAGGAACAGTACTCGGACGTCCTGGTCACGGTCGGCGTCCACTCGCCCAAGTTCGAGCACGAGGCGGACCCGGTGGCGCTGGCCGCTGCCGTGGAGCGCTACGAGATCCACCACCCCGTGCTGGACGATCCCGAGCTGGACACCTGGAAGGCGTACACCGCCCGCGCCTGGCCCACCCTGGTGGTCATCGACCCCGAGGGCTACATCGTGGCGCACCTCTCCGGTGAGGGCCACGCCGACGGGCTGGGTGTCCTGATTCCCGAGCTCATCGCCGAACACGAAGCCAAGGGCACCCTGCACCGCGGCTCCGGCCCGTACGTGGCGCCCGAGGCGACATCAGGCACCCTGCGCTTTCCCGGCAAGGCATTGTTCCTGCCGCCGGGCCGCGGCTCCTTGGCTTTGGCTGGAGCGTCCGACGGCGGAGCTTCCGCCGGTGCCGCAGCACAGGATGCCGGGGGCAAGGGTTCCTGGCTGGTCACCGACACCGGCCACCACCGCCTGGTGGAGCTGGGCACCGACTTCCAGACAGTCCTGGCCACCTTCGGCTCGGGTACCAAGGGCTACGCGGATGGTTCCGCTGCGGGGGAAACCGCCAGTGCCCAGTTCAACGAACCCCAAGGCCTGGTCCTGCTCCCGGAAGATGTGGCAGCCAAGGCGGGCTACGACGTCGTGATTGCGGACTCGGTCAACCACCGCCTCCGCGGACTCTCGCTCACGGACGGCAAGGCCTCCACCCTGACCGGAAACGGCATCCAGCGGCTGCTGGAAACAGGCCCGGCACGCGTGGACGAAGAGGGCGCGGGCTTCAGCGGCTCACTGGGCAACGATCCGCTGGAGGTTGCCCTGAGCTCGCCGTGGGACGTGGTGTGGTCCCGGAAGCTCAACGCGGTGGTGGTGGCCATGGCCGGCACGCACCAGATCTTCAGCTTTGACCCCGTGACGGGCGCGGTGGCCATCATTGCCGGCAACGGCCTGGAAGGCCTGCTCGACGGGCCGGCCCATGAGGCCTGGTTCGCCCAGTCCTCCGGCCTCGCCGAAGATGCTGACGGCAACATCTGGGTGGCCGATTCCGAGACCTCCGCCCTCCGGAAGCTGGTCATCGCCGAGAACGGCACCATCACCGTGGAGTCCGCCGTGGGCAAGGGCCTGTTCGACTTTGGCTTCCGGGACGGCCCCGCCGCCGAAGCCCGGCTGCAGCACCCGCTAGGCGTCACCGTCCTGCCCGACGGCTCCGTGGCCATCGCGGACACCTACAACGGTGCCGTGCGGCGCTACGACCCCGCGTCCGGGACCGTGTCCACCCTGGCCCGTGGCCTGGCCGAGCCCTCCGACGTGATCGTTGACCACACGCAATCGGCTGGGTCAGAGCCGCTGCTGGTGGTGGTGGAGGCGAACAAGCACCAGCTCGTCTACGTTCCCATCCCCAAGGAAGCCCAGCAGGTGGACGAGGGCGCGTCCCAGACCCAGCGGCCCAAGAGCCCCGTGGCTCCGGGCGCGCTGGACCTGACCGTCCGGTTCACGGCGCCCACCGGGCAGAAACTCGATGACCGCTGGGGCGACCCCACGCAGCTGAAGATTTCCTCCACGCCGCCCGAGTTGCTGGTGTCCGGCGGCGGAACCTCCGTGGGACTGCTGCGCACCCTGGAGCTGTGCCCGGACGTGCCCGAGGGCGTCCTGCACATTACCGCCCGCGCCGCCGCCTGCGACGGCCCCGAAACCGAGGACGGCGAGATCCCGGACCACGCCGCCTGCCACCTCTACCAGCAGGACTGGGGCATCCCCGTGGTCCTGCAGGCGGACGGCGACACCGAGCTGGTCCTGGACCTGCGCGGGATGGACTGACCGCCGCGTTCCTTTGTTGAACTGGCCCGGTTTTCAGACCCTTGCAGCCTGGAAACCGGGCCAGTCCTGCTCCTGCTGGCCTTAAAACCGGGCCAGTCTGGGTCCGCCTTTGTCCACATAGCCCCCTGCACGCCTGCCGACAGCCCCGGCTTGCAGACATTGTGGCCTTATGGACCCTATGGAGATCCTCAGGTCAGCTGGGGGAGTGCTGCTGCGCCGGGATGTACTCGCTTCAGGTGCCACTGAGACCGAGCTTCGCCGGGCGGTCCGGAGCGGCCAGGTGATACGGCTGGAGCGGGGCCTCTTGGCCATGGCGGGCGCTGATCCGGAACTGGTGGCTGCCGGTATTGCCCGCGGTCTCCTGACATGCGCCTCCGCCGCCCCAAAATACGGCCTCTGGCAGCTCCGCCCCGCCGAGCGGCCCCACTACTGGCAGAGCAACGGGCGAAGTGCAGCCCCTTGTGTCACCCACCGGCTTGCGCTGACGCAGCAGCCGCAGCACAGGACCCTTGCGGCACTTCCGGATGTCCTGCTTCACGCGTTGCTGTGCCTGCCCGAACTTGAGTCCTTGGTCATGGTGGAGTGTGCTTACAGCCGCGGCGACATCGATCCGTCTTTTCTCTTTCGACATTTGGATGGCAAGCGTTGCGGCAAAGCACGGAATGTTCTGTCGAAGTTGGAGCTTGGCGCAGACTCCCTCCTGGAAACCCTGGCGAGGGTGCTGTTCCGGGACGCGGGCATTGCCACCGAGACCCAGGTGTGGATCGACGGCATTGGGCGCGTCGATTTCCTCCTGGAGCGATTCCTCATCGTGGAGATTGACGGGATCGCCTTCCACCTTGAGCCACGGCAATTCAAAAAGGACCGCCGCAGGGATAACGCGGCAACACGCCAGGGCTTCCCCGTGCTCAGGTTCTTCTACGACGACGTGGTGTACGCGCCGGATATTGTCCTGGCCCAGGTTCGGGAGGTGCTGGCACGGGGTTCCCTGAGATGGCCACAGCCAAACCGGCCCAGTTTTCGGCAGGATTGGGTCTAATTCTGCAAGCAGCACCGCAGGCAGGGCCCAAAAAGTGGGCCAGTCTGGATGCGGGGACCTAGAAGGTCAGCATCGGGGTGACCTTGACGGTGCCGCCGGAGACGTCCAGGCGGGTGGTGAAGCTGAAGTCCACCTCCGCGTCCAGCGGGTACCAGGCCCCGGTGAAGGCGTTCTGCTGCAGCGCTTCCACCTTGGCCTTGCCGTCCAGGGGAGCCACCACCCAGCGGCCGTCGAACGGTTCCACTGAGACGCCGGGGTATTCGGTTACGGTCCAGCGGATGCTGCCGTCCTGGACCCTGTTGTTGCTGGTGTAGTAGAAGGGGCAGTCAGGCTGGAGCTTCTGTTCCTTGACGGCCTCCGCGGCGCAGCCATCCAGGAATTCCCGGACCTTGGCCGAAACGTCATTCTTCAACTTGTCCGTGGCCTGGGTCAGCAGGTTAAGCGGGGCTACGGGGGTGTCCCTGGTGGTGACGGTGGCCCGGGTGGCGGGCGCCGAGAAGTACTGCCCACTCAGGGAGGCTTCGTACTCGCCCGGATAGAACACGGCAAAGGAGTTGCGGCCGTTGGGCATGTTCACCGGAACGCCGTTGACCTCTGCCTCGTTGCCGTTGACCACGGTGATGTCAACGGTGGGCAGCCGGGACGGGACGAACGCCCAGGTATTGAAGAACAGCCACTCGGTGCCGGTCTTCTGCAGCAGGAATTCCGTATGCAGCCGGCTGCCGTCGATCGTGTAGTCCAGCGGCACCATGACCTGGTTCCCGGGGCGCTCTTCAGGGTCGCCAATGGTCACATTGGCCAGGCGGGACGCGGACGTCTGCAGCCCGGGGCCATCCAGCATGGCGGCGTTGCTGGGCGGAACCGCGGCCCTCAGGAGCCCCAGCGCCCGCCCGCCGTCGCCGCTCCTCAGGGCGTCCAGGTACTCCCTGACCGGCTGCTGCGGGCTGGCCACCGTATTGTTCACCACGTTGATGGCCACGATGGCTCCGGCGACGGCAAGCATGAGGCCCAGCAGCCATCCGGCCGCGATCCTCACCAACGCTTGACTCATCTGCACGTTCCTTACAGTAACGGCAGTGCGGACGCACACTAAAGTTGGGGTCCCCCTAATCTGCCAGGCAACGCCCGGTTAACGCCCGACGGCGGCCCGCCAGGATGCTGTCAACAGGAGCCTTGGGCGGCCCAGGGGACACCCTTTGGGCTGCGTACCAGCCGCAGGGCCAGCCGGTGTGGGGCCAGCTGCCGGGACCCCCGTTCTGGGGTCAGCGGCGACGGCGCCGGGACGCCGTGCCGAACACCCCGCGGAGCAGCTCGCGTCCCAGCTGCGTGCCCATGGACCGCGCCATGCTCTTGAGCCCGCCGCCCAGCGCGCCACCAAGTACTCCGCCGAGGTCACCCATCATCCCGCCGGGCTGGGGCTCCGGTTCACGGGACTTCGGCTGCCGCGTCCTGGGCGCCCGCGGCGCTCTTGTACGCCGTGCCGTTTCCCGCGCTTCACCGTCCTCCGGCCCGCCGTATTCGGGTTCAGGATCCTGCGGCGCGGGACCCGGAGCCTGCGCGGGCCTGCTGCTGGGCCTGCC
Source organism: Arthrobacter sp. B1I2 (assembly GCF_030816485.1). Lineage (NCBI taxonomy): Bacteria > Bacillati > Actinomycetota > Actinomycetes > Micrococcales > Micrococcaceae > Arthrobacter > Arthrobacter sp. B1I2. Next base: position 1,310,736 of record NZ_JAUSYC010000001.1, read on the forward strand.
CAGGATCTCTTCCTCGATCCGCCGGGCCTCTGCGTCCACGTCGTACCCAGCCGCGGTGCCAGGTGCACCGGCATCGGCAGGCTCGGCCGCAGCCGGGCCTGTGGGGGCCGCGGCCTTGCCGGTGAGCTTCTCGTACGCGGACGCGTTGTCCACCGCGGTTCCGTACTTGCCCAGCAGTGCGGAACCGGCAACCGTGCTGCGGACCAGGGCTTCGTCGCTGGGCCCCATGAGGGACTCGGGAGCGCGCAGCCGGGTCAGGGCCACCGGGGTGGGCGCGCCCTTCTCGTTCATGACGGTGATGACGGCCTCGCCGATGCCCGCGGAGGTCAACGTCTCTTCGAGGTCGTAGTCGCTGACCGGGAACGTGGACACCGTGGCCTTCAGCGCTTTGGCGTCCTCGGGGGTGAACGCGCGGAGGGCGTGCTGTACGCGGTTGGCGAGCTGGCCCAGGACGTCGGCGGGGACATCCTTGGGGGTCTGGGTGACGAAGAAGATGCCCACGCCCTTGGACCGGATCAGCCGGACGGTGGTGGTGATGGCGTCCAGGAAAGCCTTGCTGGCTCCGTTGAACAGCAGGTGGGCTTCGTCCAGGAAGAACACCAGCTTGGGCTTGTCCAGGTCGCCGGCCTCGGGCAGGTCCTCGAACAGGTCCGCCAGCAGCCACATCAGGAAGGTGGAGAACAGCATGGGCTTGGTCTGCAGGGTGGGCAGCTCCAGGCAGGTAACCACGCCGCGCCCGTCCGGGGCCGTGCGCAGCAGCTCCGCGGTATCGAACTCCGGCTCGCCGAAGAATTTCTCCAGCCCCTGCGCCTCAAGGTTCACCAGTTCCCGCAGGATCACACCCGCGGTTGCCTTGGACAGGCCGCCGAGTTCCTCCAGCTTGTCCTTGCCCTCGTCGGAAGTGAGGTACTGGATCACGGCGCGGAGGTCCTTGAGGTCGATCAGCTCCAGGCCGTTCTTGTCCGCGAAATAGAAGACCAGCTGCAGGCTCGATTCCTGCGTGTCGTTCAGTTCCATGATGCGCGAGAGCAGGATGGGCCCGAACGAGGTCACGGTGGCGCGCACAGGAACACCGTTGCCGTCCCCGCCCAGCGCCAGGAACTCCACCGGAAACGTTTTGCCCTGCCACGCCTGGCCGATGCTGTCCGTGCGGGCCTTGAGCTTGTCGCTTCCGACGGCGGCAGTGGCCAGCCCGGAAAGGTCGCCTTTGATGTCGGCCAGGAAGACCGGAACGCCGGCCGTGGACAGCTGTTCGGCCATCATGTGCAGCGTGACGGTCTTGCCCGTGCCGGTGGCGCCGGCCACCAGCCCGTGCCGGTTCATCATGGCCAGGGGCAGCCGCACCGGCGCGTCCTTGTGGAGCTCGCCGTCGATGATGGCGGCTCCCAGCTCAATGGTGGCGCCTTCCAGCGTGTAGCCCTTCTGGATGGTGGCAAGCTTCTCTGCTGTGGTTTTGGTGGCCATGGCGCCAGCATAGCGGCGGCTGTCCGGTTTGGGCGGCACCCGGCCCGTCAACCCGGCAGTCCGTCCTAAAGCGGCGCCGGCAGGTCCTTGGTGAACGCCAGGGGCCCGATGCTTTCCGGATCGGCATCCAGATCGAACTGCGCCTGGTAGCCGGTGTTGAGGTAGAGGTGCTTGGCCTCGGGCTGCCGCGGGCCGGTGGTGAGGTAGAGCCGGGTGTAGCCCCGGGAAGCGGCCAGGGCTTCCAGCTCGGCCAGGACCAGCCGGGCCAAACCACGACGGCGGTGGGCCGAGTGCGTCCAGATCCGCTTCAGTTCCGCGGTGGTTTCGTCATAGCGGCGGAACGCGCCGCCAGCGATCGACACACCGTCCTCCTGGATCACCAGGAGGGCTCCGTGCGGTCCCTCGAATTCCTCCGCGGGGTAGCGGTTCAGTTCCTCCGCGGCAGCCGAGCGGCCGAACAGGTCCCCGTAGCGGGTGTCATATTCGACGGCGAGCTCGTCCAGGAGCGGCCGGACGCGTGGATCGTGCATGGGCAGGCTGAGGACCGCCAGGCTGGCTGGGTCAAGCGGCCTGGGACGAAGTTCGGGTTCTGCGGTCACGTTTCAGTTCTTTCCGACGGCGGCTGGTTCTGGAGTAATTGTGGCCCGGGCAGACAGGTCCTTGGCAACGCCGAGGATGGTCCGGGCCAGGGCATCGTTCTCCCGGAACGGCGCGGCGTTGGTGTTGGGCCGGGCAAAGGCGCCCGCGCCCCAGCCTGATGTGCCCGGGCCCACGCCAAACAGCGTGGACCGAGGTACGCCGTCCGCTCCCACCAGCTGGTGCTGCGGGGAGACCAGGAGTTTCCCGGTGGAGTGGATGCCATCGGACGTCAGCAGCTGCTGCTCGCTGCCCAGTCCGCTCCCATGCAGGGCAGCCAAAACGGGGTTGAGCGAGCGGGCAACCGACGTGGACGGCAGCCGCGCCTCGATCAGGGCCTTGGCCGTGACCGTCACCCCGGACTGGGCGGAAGCAGCAACAAAAAGCCCGGTGGCTTCGTTTGCTGACACTTTCAGGCCGGGGCCCAGGAACTGCAGCAGGCCCGCCCGGTGCAGCGCCAGCATCTGGCGGAGCCGGTGTGGCGGCGGCCCGGAATCCACGAAGCTGAAGAAGCCGTGCCACCAGCCGTGCATGACCTGCTGCGAGCGTGCGTTCAGCCGCTCGGGCGGGACCACGCGCCCCACCTCCATGTACACGTGCAGCAGGGCCAGGAACAGGGCAAGGGTTTCCGGATGGTCCGGGCTGTCCCGCAGCGCCAGGTCGTCCTCGATGTACCGGGCCACCGCATCCTGCACCTCCGTGTGATCACCAAAGCGGCGGCCCTCATAGGGACGGTCCAGCCGCTCCAGGTCCAGGTGCAGGCCGGAGTCCGGCACGGCAGCGTTAACAAGGTCAGCGCGCTCAGTGCTGTACCAGTCCAGGCCGGCATAGCGCTCAGCGAAATCGTCCCAGCCCATGGCGGCCCGGTCAGGACTTCCGGTGAGCAGCTCGCGGTAGTAGTAGTGCCCGGCTTCCTTGGCAATGAGGGGCCAGAGGTGCCGGTGGAAGTCCAGTTCGCCGTGCTGCCGCAGCAGGTCCTCCACCGCTGCGGCCGTAAAGAACTGCAGCGGCCCGGGGTCCTGACCCCGCAGGGCTGCGGAAATCTTGGAGTGGTACGGCACGCCCCGCCGCGAGCCGGCCCACAGGACTGGTTCCCGTCCGGACGGAAGGTAGCGCAGCCCGCCGTCGGACGTTTCCTCAAACCTGCCGCCGCGTCCTTCCATGAGGAGGGCCAGCAGGTCCACGAACGCCAGGCCCATGCCGGAGACGATCACGTCCTGCCCGGGGGCGATGGGGGAGTAGTCGACGTCGGTGGTGTAGCTGGGTGCCGCGTGGTAGCCGCCGTGCCGGGCGGCGAAGTCCGTGAAGCCGGCGGATATGGCGTCGGGGCGGGAGTCGGTGTGGCCAAACGCGGTCAACACGATGTCCGCGTGCAGGGTCCGGCCGTTGGCCAGTTCAACCGCGTGGCCGCCGCCGTCCAGGTCAGTGATGCCGACGGCGGTGGTCCGGTGGACCGTGACGCTGTGGCCCAGGGACCTGGCGGCGCGGCGGAAGAACCACTCCAGGTACTGGCTCTGCAGTTGGCGGGTGGGAAACGTGGTGGCAGTGAGGGACCGCAGCTGGTCCCGCAGCGGCTGGGGAAAGTCCGGAACGTCGATGATGGAGGCGTCCAGCACGCCGGCGGCCCATTCGGCCAGCCCCGGCCCGGGGGCGGCGGGACCGGCACAGTCCACGGAGGCGTCGGTGAACATGGTGATGTCCGCGGCCATGGAGTTCAGGAGGAGCCCGGGGTCCTGGTCGTACCGCCAGATGCGGCCCGAACCCGGGATGTGCGGCTCCACAACATGGATCTGCAGCGGGCCCGCGAAGACGTCCGGCCGGTTGGCGGCGATCCGCTCCAGCACGCCCGCCGTGCGCGGTCCGCCGCCGATGAAGACGATGGCCGGGATGGTGGCTGGCATGGGCACTCCTGACGGCCGGGGCTGGGTTGAGTGCCCATGCTAGGCAGCCGTGACGACGGCGGTCGAGCGCCTGGTCACGTCCGTTAACTCCGCGTCACGGCACGTCAAGGGACGCAAAAAACCGACTCATGACGCCGTACGAAGCCCCGTGAAGTATTGCAACCTGCCGCCTTGCCGGCACCTTCCGGCCGGTCCTAGATTTGCAGCCAGCAACCGGGGCGAGCCGTCCCGACGCCGGGCACTCCGGCTCCAGTCCAGGAAAGAGAAGTGAGGTGGCCCCGTGAGTTCAGCAACCAGGGTGGCGCAATCAAAGCAGCCGCAACCGGTCCAGCCGCAGCCGGAACAGGCCACGTCAGCGCCGCCGGACGGAACCGCTGCCCCGGCGCGGGTGGCCACGGACTACTCGTCCTACCGCGTGGTGGCAGCCAGGCATCCGTGGCGCTGGGTGGGGACCGCCCTCGTCGCGCTCGGTGTCTTTGCCGTGGCCTGGTCCCTGGCCACCAACCCGCGCTGGGAGTGGGGCGTGGTGGCCCAGTGGTTCACCGCCCAGTCCGTGGTCAACGGCCTGCTGGAAACCCTGAAGCTGACCGCCATCTCCGGCATCCTCGGGTTTGTACTCGGCTTCATCCTGGCCCTCATGCGGCTCTCCGCGTCGCCGCTGCTGGTCTCGGTGTCCTGGACGTTCTCCTGGATCTTCCGGTCAACCCCGCTGCTGGTCCAGATGCTCCTTTGGTACAACCTGGGCTACCTGTACGAGAAAATCAGCCTGGGAATCCCGTTCACGGACGTCCGGTTCTTCGAGGTGCAGACCACCACACTGATCAGCCAGTTTGCGGCAGCAGTGCTGGGGCTCACCCTTAACCAGGCTGCCTACTCGGCTGAGATCATCCGCGGCGGCATCCTGTCCGTGGACCAGGGCCAGCTGGAGGCTGCGGCCGCACTGGGCATTCCGGCCTGGCGCCGCTCCACCCGCATTGTCCTGCCGCAGGCCATGCGCGCCATCCTGCCCACCGCCTTCAACGAGATCATCGGCCTGGTCAAGGGCACGTCAATCGTCTACGTCCTGGCCTACTCCGAGTTGTTCTACACCGTCCAGGTCATCTACAACCGTACGCAGCAGGTCCTGCCGCTGCTGCTGGTGGCCACGCTCTGGTACATCGTGATCACGTCCGTGCTGAGCGTCTTCCAGTACTACATCGAGCGGCACTACTCGAAGGGCGCGGTGCGGAACCTGCCGCTGACGCCCCTGCAGAAGGCCCGCAAATTCTTCGCCACCCACGCGGCTGTGCCCAACCGGAGGAACTTCTGATGACTGAGACCCTTACCGCCCCCACTGCCACCCGCGGCCTGGTGGAGATCACGGGCGTCCGCAAATCCTTCGGCGCCACCGAAGTCCTCAAGGGCGTCAGCCTCACCGTGGAGCCTGGCGGCGTGGCCGTGATTGTGGGTCCCTCCGGCTCCGGCAAGTCCACCCTGCTGCGCACCATCAACCACCTGGAAAAGGTGGACAGTGGCTACATCGCCATTGACGGCCAGCTGGTGGGCTACGAAGTCCGGGGCGACCGGCTGCATGAGCTGCGCGAGAAGGAAATCCTGAGGCAGCGCACCGAAATCGGCATGGTGTTCCAGAACTTCAACCTGTTCCCGCACCTCACCGCGCTGGAGAACGTGGCGGAAGCACCGGTGGTAGCCCAGGGACGCTCGAAAGACGACGCCCGCCGCCGCGGCCTGGAACTGCTGGACCGCGTGGGGCTCAAGGACCGCGCCGGCGCCTACCCGCGCCAGCTCTCCGGCGGGCAGCAGCAGCGCGTGGCCATCGCCCGGGCGTTGGCCCTGGACCCCAAGATCCTGCTGTTCGATGAGCCCACCTCCGCCCTGGACCCCGAGCTGGTCAACGAGGTGCTGGACGTGATCCGCGAACTGGCCAAGTCCGGCACCACGCTGATCATCGTGACCCACGAAATGGGCTTTGCCCGCGATGTGGCGGACACCGTGGTGTTCATGGACCAGGGCCAGATCGTGGAACAGGGCACCCCGCAGGAAATCTTCAGCAACCCCCAGGAACCGCGCACCCGGAGCTTCTTCTCCAAGGTGCTCGAACCGGCTTTCAACATCTAAAGGACCCGCCCCATGGCTTTCTCCACCAGCGGCCTACGCCGCAGCCGCGCACTCGCTGTGCTTCCCGCCGTCGTACTTCTTGGCACCGCCGCTCTGGCAGGGTGCGCCGATCCCGGCGCCTCAGCCGCCGGAAACGCCAGCGGAGGAGCGCAGACGACGGCGGCCCGCAATGGCGTTGTGTACAACACCTCCCCGGACCAGCAGCGGGTCCGGGCTGAGAAGGACGCGGCGCTCGCCGCCAAGGTCCCTGAGCTGATCGGCAAGGACGGCAAGCTGACCGTGGCCACCACCGCCGGATCCATCCCGCTGTCCTTCCATGCCACGGACGACAAGACGCCGATCGGGTCTGAGCTGGATATTGCCCAGCTGGTGGCGGACAAGCTGGGGCTGGAGCTGGACGTCCAAGTGACCTCCTGGGAGAACTGGCCGCTGAAGACGCAGTCCGGCGACTTTGAGGCCGTGTTCTCCAACGTGGGCGTGAACAAGGACCGGGTGAAGCTGTTCGACTTCGCCAGCTACCGGGCCGCGTACATGGGTTTCGAAGCCAAGAAGTCGTCCACCTATGACATCAAGGGCGCGGACGACATCTCGGGCCTGAAGATCTCCGTGGGGTCCGGCACCAACCAGGAGAAGATCCTGCTGGCCTGGAACAAGGAACTCGAGTCCAAGGGCAAGGCGCCGGCCACGCTCCAGTACTACTCGTCCGACGCCGACACCATCCTGGCGCTCTCCTCCGGCCGAACGGACCTGAACATCGCCCCGTACCCGTCCACGGTGTACCGCGAGAACACGCGTGACGACCTGAAGGTGGTGGGCAAGGTCAACGCCGGCTGGCCGTCCGAAACGCTGGTGGCTGCCACCACCGTGCGCGGCAACGGCCTGGCACCGGTCATCTCGGAAGCATTGAACTCGGTCATCAAGGACGGCTCCTTCGGAAAGGTCCTGGAACGCTGGGGCCTGTCCGAGGAAGCGCTGCCGGAATCCAAGACCATCACCCAGGAAACCTTCGCTGCCACGCAGGCATCCGCCTCTGCCACATCTTCAGGAAAGGCATCATGAACGCCGTGCACACTGACACCGCCCTCGAGTCCTTCGACGCCGACTGGCAGGAATGGCACGCCGCGCACGAACGGCACCGCGCCCACCCGCACGGCTTCCTGGCGGTGACCCATCTGCACTGGCTGGGCGATGAAGCCGCCCGGCTGGAAGGTGCCCCGGGCATCTGGAGTGTGGAGGCCGACGTCGTCCGCGTGGTTTTGGGGGCGGGCGAAAGCCTGCAGCAGGACGGCGAGGAGCTGAACAGTGGGTCCGGAGCTGCGGTTGAGCTTGGCCCCATTGAGGAGCGCGGCGGCATCAACCTAGTGTCGGGCGACACGGTGATTGAGCTGGCCAAGCGCGGCGGCGAGTACATTGTGCGGCCGCGCCATCCTGAGAACCCGCTGTTGCAGGCGTACCAGGGCACCCCCGCCTACTCGCCGGATGCGGCCTACGCAGTCCGGGGAACCTACGTGCCGTTCAAGGCGCCGCGGCCCACCACGGTGGGTGCCGCCGTCGAAGGCATCCAGCACGTCTACGAGGCGCCGGGCGAGATCCGCTTCAAGCTGGCCGGCCGGGAGCTGGCGCTGACCGCGTTCAACCGGCTCTGCCCCCGGGTCGCTGCTGGTGCTCTTCACGGACCAGACCTCCGGCAAGACCACCTATGCGGCCAACCGCTCGCTCTCGGCGGTGCCCGCGGCGGACGGGTCGGTGCTGCTGGACTTCAACCGGGCGGTGAACCTGCCGTGCGCTTACACGGACCTGGCCACCTGCCCGCTGCCGCCGGCCGAAAACCGGCTGCCCGTGGCCATCGAGGCCGGCGAGAAGATTCCCTACGAACGTCAGGACCAGAAGTGAGCACCTCTTCACCACGCCAGGCAGGGTTCCTTGCCATCGAGCTCGACGGCGCCGGCTGGGAGGGTGCGGACATCACCCGCGCCGTGCTGGCTGCGGAGTCGGCCGGCTTCCACGCCGCCACCTTTACCGATGCCCCGGTGCCGGGCCGCGCCAACGCCCTGCAGCGCGCCGCGTTCGCCGGGCCCGTCTCCCGGACCATTGCCCTGGTCCCCGAGGTGGACACCGTCTACACCGAACCGTTCCACGTCTCCACCCAGCTGGCCAGCCTGGACTACGTCTCCGGCGGCCGGGCCGGGTGGATCGTGACGGCGGCCGAATCACCGGAGGCTGCTGCCGCCGTTGGCCGCTCTTCCGTGACCGGTGCCGCCCTGGGCCAGGAGGCCGCGGCGTCCATCGAGGTATCCCGGCGGCTGTGGGATTCATGGGAAGACGACGCCGTGATCCGCGACGTTGCCACCGGGCGCTACATCGACGTGGACAAGTTGCACTACGTCGATTTTGAAACGCCTGCTGATTTTGCGCGCCCGGGTTATTCCGTCAAGGGGCCGTCCATCATCCCGCGGCCGCTGCAGGGCCAGTTGCCGGTGCTGGTTCCGGCGTCCCTGCTGGGGGAGGTTTCTACGGGCGCCATGGATGGCGTGCTGGTGTCCGCGCCTGCCGCGGAACTGCTCGCCGCCGAGATCCGCGATGCGCGGACCCGGGTGGGTGCGTCTATTGCGGTGATCGCCGAGCTCGACGTCGTCCTGGACGCGCGCGGGCAGGCTGCGGCTGGGCGTTTGGCTGGCTTTGATTCCGGCCGTGCCGTCTATGCAGGTTCCGCAGCCGGCCTCACCGACTTCCTCGACGACCTCCTGAAGGAGGCCGACGGCGTCCGGCTCCACCCGGCGTCGCTCGCCGTTGACCTGGAGGAGCTGGGCCGTCTGGTCCTGCCGGAGCTGCGCGGCCGCGGGGCTCTCCGCCCGGTTATCCAGGACGGCACCTTCCGCGACCTGCTGGGACTGCAACGCCCGGTAAGCCGCTACACATCCGCCGCTGCGCCCGCCGGCGCTGGAAAGTAAGGGAAAACCATGACACAGCACAACCGTGCTAAATCCGGCGTCTTCACGCCGAGCGGGCAGATCCAGTTCGGCGTCTTCTTCCAGGGCGTCAACTCCGGCACCATCTGGAAGGCGGCCGAATCCGGCTCGCAGACGGACTTCGAATCGTTCCGCCGGATCGCCCAGACCGCCGAGCGCGGGCTGTTCGCCGCGTTCTTCCTGGGTGAGGGGCTGCGCCTGCGGGAGCACTTGGGCCGCCCGCACGCCCTGGACGTGGTGGGCCGCCCGGACGCGCAGACCATGCTCGCGGCCCTGGCCTCCGTGACCAAGAACATCGGCTTGGTGGCCACCCAGAACACCACGTACAACGATCCCGCGGACCTGGCGCACCGGCTCGCCTCGCTGGACCTGATCTCCGGCGGCCGTGCGGCGTGGAACATCGTGACCACGGACAACGCCTGGACCGGGGCGAACTTCCGCCGCGGCGGCTACCTGGACCACGCGGACCGGTACAAGCACGCCGAAGCCTTTGTGGAGACCGCCAAGCGGATCTGGGATTCCTGGGAGACCCCATCTGGGCCGGCGCGGCGGGTGCTCCATGAGGGCCAGCACTACACGGTGGACGTGACGCCGCGGCTGCCGCGCAGCGCCCAATACCGGCCGGTGCTGTTCCAGGCCGGCGACTCGCCCGAAGGCCGCAACTTTGCCGCCCGGCAGGCGGACGTGATCTTCTCGGCGCACCCGAAGTTGGACGACGCCGTGGAGTTCCGCAAGGACCTGGTGGAGCGGTCGCTGGCCGCCGGTCGCGGCGCGAACGCCGTGCAGATCATGCCGGCCAGCGAGTTCATCCTGGCTCCCACGGATGCCGAGGCCTTGGAGAAGAAGGAGTGGGTGCGGAGCCTGCAGATCGGCCCGCAGCAGGCCATCGCCTACCTGGAGCAGTTCTGGGGGCGCGAGCTGTCGTCCTACGATCCGGACGGGCCGCTGCCGGAGATCGATCCCGTGGTGGAGGAGACCTCCGAGACCCGCGGCAGCGGTTTCCACGGTGCCAAGGCGCGGCAGCTGGCGGACCAGTGGCGGGCGGAGGCCAAGGACAAGGGGCTGTCCATCCGCCAGTTCGTCACCTCGCGCACTGCACGCGTGGATGCCACCTTTACGGGCTCCTACACGTCGATCGCCGACCATCTGGCCGAGTACGCCCGGGTGGGCGCGGTGGACGGGTTCAATATCTCGCCGTGGCTGATCCCCACCGGCCTGGACGACATCGTGAACCACCTGGTGCCGGAACTGCAGGAACGCGGCGTGTACCCCACCGAATACCGCGGCAGCACGCTCCGCGAGCACCTCGGACTGGAAACGCCGGTGCGTACGGCGGACGAGGCTGCCGAGGCGGTCCGCGCCTGATGCGGCGGGCTGGTTTTGCTGGAAGGGGCGACGACGGCGGCGAGGTGAGTGCCGTCGTCGACCCTTCCGGGGGTGCTTCTTTGGGGACGGTCAGGCTGCAGCTGACGGTGTGGGAGCAGTGGTTTTAGGTTCGTTGGCCCTCGGGTGACGAAACACCGTGCGAGTGAAGTTCACTTTTCGTTGGGGGATTCGCGCCGGGCCTGGACACCGTAATCGCGGCTGCTGCTGCGGCTGTTCGTCCCAACTGTTCCAGGGCTGCGGGTGTGAAGCCATCGGTTCCGACGGTGAGGAGTCCCAGGATCAGTGCGGACATGTAGGAGTCGCCGGCACCGATAGTATCCGCCACCACGGTCTTCACGGCCGGAACGTAGACGCGGCTTGATGGTGTAGCCAGCAATGACCCTGACGAACCGCTGGTGATGACGGCCAGGTCCGCTCCAAGGCCCAGGATGTGGTCAGCGGCCTGTTCCACGTCCTTGTGTGGGTAGAGCCACAGGGCGTCTTCGTCGCTGAGCTTAACGACGTCTGCGAGGAGGACCAGCTCTTCGAAATTGCCGCATTCCTCGGCTTGGCTGCCGAGCAGGTCCGGCCTGATGTTGGGGTCGTAAGTGATGGTGCACTCATGGCGGAGTTGCTGGAGGATTGCTTTGACCATAGCGGCACCCGGGGCCAGAGAGCTTGCGATGGAGCCGGTGTGAAGGAGCTTGGGCGGGGTATTTCCGACGTCGAGCGGCTCTGGGTCCCACGTGATGTCGAAGGCGTAGCTGGCCGAGCCATCCGGGGTGATGGTGGCTGCCGCCGTCGAGGTTTTCTCCAGTGAGCGGGAGCCGGGCAGGAGCTTCACTCCGGCGCCGGCAAGATGCTGCTCGAGATCCGCGCCGCGGAGGTCATCGCCGATGGCGGTGAGCAGACCGGTGTTGATTCCCAGCCGGGCCAGGCCGTAGGCCACGTTGGCGGGGGAGCCGCCTGGGTGCTCGGTGCTGCCATCGGGTGTGGCGACGATGTCAATCAGGGCTTCCCCGATAACGACGACGTCCAGCGCCTGGGGCGCAGGGTTCGGCTTCCTGTAGTCATACATGTCTGTCATTCCCGGCTTTCCGCGCTTTAGGCCAACTGCGTCACGTGGAGGCTGTTGATGGTTGCTGAGCCGCCGGTCGCGTAGACGGCGAGGTCGGTGCTGGTCTCTGCCGGAAAGATTAACTCGGTCATGGTGACTTGGCCGCCCTGGGCAAAGACTTCGACAGAGCAGTGGTCCACGAAGATGGTGAGATCGTAGGAGCCGTCCGTTGTGCCCACGGGGGCGTGTGTCGATGGACGCGAAGGATTCATGGAAGTCCGTTTGGCCCGATTCCCGGCGGTCAACGACCAAGGATCCTTGGGCGGGGCGGATACCCACACGGGTTCCGAGCATGCCGTTGCCGCGGAGGATGAGGCCGAATTCGTTGGCAGTCCCGGGGGTGAACGTGACTTCGATGCGCTGGACGGCACCGGAGGCGCCATCCAGGAGCTGCGTGGCGTCGGAGATGGTGGTCCCGGAAAGACTGAATGATGGGGAGGAGCCAGCCCGGGCTGCCCAGTCGCCCAGGGGTTGCTGCACAAGGCGAAGGTTGCCGTCAATGGGTTTGAGTGTCACTTCGCGTGCCAGGGACATGGGGCTGCGCCAGGGTGACGTGGGGATGACGTTGGCGTATTCCCAGTTGTTCATCCAGGCGATCATGAGGCGGCGGTTGTCGGGGGCGTCGCTGAAGGAGACGGCGGCGTAATAGTCCCGGCCCCAGTCGAGCCATTGATAATCAGCCAGCCGGTCCGGGTCCTGGTGGCCCTGGGTGACGGTTGTGGCAGAGGTGAAGGTCTTCCCGTCGAAGTCCCCAACGAAGTACTGGCCGGCGGAGCCGTTGTTGGGCCCGCCGGGGTTGAGGTTGACGGTGAGAACCCACTTGACGTTTTCCGGGTCACCGTCCACCGGCAAGGGGAACAGGTCGGGGCATTCCCAGACGCCGCCGGTGGCGTTTGCGGGCCCGAAGCTGCTTAGCAGTTCCCAGTTCTTCAGGTCTTCGGATTTGTAGAGGAGCACCTGGAAGTCTTTGGCTTCGACGGCGACCATCACCCAGTAGCTGCCCGCGTCGCCGTCGTAGCGGAGGACTTTGGGGTCGCGGAACTCTGCCGATTCCCGGCTCAGGACGGGGTTGGCGTTGTGCTTGGTCCAGGTGTAGCCGCCGTCCAGGCTGTAGGCCAGGGATTGGGCCTGGGTGCCTTCATGGACGGATCCGGGTTTGAACGCGCTGGTGTAAATGGCCACGAGCGGGGGGACGGCGTCGGTGCCGAAGCCGCTGGTGTTGCCGCGGTCATAGACGATGCTGCCGGAGAAGATGTTCTCGTTCTCGTCGCAGCTGATGGCGACGGGATGCTCGGTCCAGGTCAGCAGGTCGGGTGAGGTGGCGTGTCCCCAGGACATGTTTCCCCAGACATTGTCCAGGGGGTTGTTCTGGTAATAGAGGTGGTAGACGCCTTCATGGAAGATCAGGCCGTTGGGGTCATTGAGCCAGGTGTTCCGTGCGGCGTAGTGCAGGGCCGGCCGGAATGTTTCGGCTGTCGTGGCGGTGGCGGCAGTCATGAAGGTTGTGTCTCGTTTCTGTGCAGGTTCAGGTTTTGGGGAGCATCCGGGTGTACGGGTTCCCGGCAGTGGGGTGGGCCGGCCTCGAGCCGGCCCACCCCACTGGTTGGAGCTAGGAGTTCTTCTTGTAGCGGTCGTAGGCCTGCTGGTAGACCTCGATCATTTTGTCGACTCCGACGTTCTTGAGCTGGGAGACGTAACCGTCCCATTCCTGCTCGATACCTCCTGAGACGACCCACTTGGCAGTGTTTTGCTTCACCAGGGAAGTGACGTCAGTCTGGATGGTGCTGATTTGCTGGAGTTCCTCGTTGGACAGGGCCACCGGCGGGTATCCGTCGTTGCCCGCGAAGGGTTTGTAGAACTCGTTGACGGTCTTCTGGCGTTCAGCTGCCCGCGGTTCCGGAGCGACGACCGTCTTGAAGTTTTCAGCGGTGTTGGCTTTCGGGCCGCCCGGGGCAACCTTTTGGCGGCGTTCGCCTTCACTGGTGCCTGCCGGAGCAGGAACCTGGATCAGCAGGCCGCTGGCGTCCTTTTGCAGGGTCTCGCCGATCGGCCCCCAGTTGGCCTGGGCGGACTGGATGGGGTCGTAGAGGTTATCTGCCCATCGCATGGTCGCAGCCGGGTATTTGTTTGCCCGTGTGATGGCGAAGGCGCCGCGGGCGATTTCCTGGTTGTTGGCCTGGCTGGCGATCCGCTTGCCGTCCACGCCTTCAAGGACCGGGACGAGGGCATAGTCGCTGGCACGGTCGGCGCCGACCATTTCGGGGATTTCCCACCAGGCAAAGGAACCGAGGTTTTCGGTGGCGGCTTTGCCCTTGGCCAGGTAGGCCTTGTCGTCCTGCGAGAAGGACTCGGGGTCGATCAGGCCCTCCCGGTACCACTCGTGCAGCGTCTGGAGAGCCTTCTTGTAGCCGTCCTGGGTGGCAGTGAAGATGATCTTGTCGTCCTGGACAATGCGGTGGTCCATGTTGTCCGGCACCCCGCCCAAGGCGGCGAGCAGGTCAACAATGTCTCCGCACCAGGAGCCGGGGATGAAGCTCAGGGGGATGGTCCTGCCGGTCCCGGAGGCATCCTGGTTCTTGAAGGCGAGCAGTGCGTCATGGAACTCATCGATGGTCTTGGGCATCGGGATGTTGAGTTTCTTCAGCCATGACGTGTTGATGGCCAGGGCGTGGGGGAACTGGACCAGGCCGAGTTCCTCGACTGAAGGCAGGGAGTAGATGTGCCCGTCCGAGGAGGTGATGGCCGCCTTGATGTCAGCCCGTTCGGAGAGCAGCTTGGAGAGGTTGGGGGCGTTCTTCTCGATCAGGCCCTCGAGCGGGAGGAGGGTGCCGCTGGCGGAGTAGGTTGCGATCTCCGTGTCGGTCAGGCCGGTGTTGAAGAACGCATCGGGCAGGTCGCCACTGGCGAGGATGAGGTTCTTCTTCTCCTGGAACACCGTCTCGGGGAGGTTCTCCCAGTTGATGTGGATGTTGGTGGTCTTTTCCCACTCCTTCACCACCGTCATGGTGTTGTAGTCCGGCGCCAGGGCGGTCTTGGTCCCGGAGAACTTCAGGTCCAGTTGCTTGCTGACGATCGGGAAGCCGGTCTCCTGGAAACCGAAGTCGGCGGAGGCGTCTTTGATCTCCGTGGTGCGGGAACCGCCGCCGGAGCAGGCGGTGAACGTCAATGTTCCGGCCAGGATAGCGCCAAGGGCGGCGTATTTACGGCTGAATGCCATGGGTCATTCCTATTCTGAGGGGGGTGCTGATAGCCCGGGGCGGTTGCCAGGGCGTGCTGCTTGGAGAGGGTTATTTGACGGCGCCGATCATGGCGCCCTTGGTGAAGTGCTTCTGCATGAATGGCAGGGCAATCATGAGGGGCAGGCTCGAGACGACGATCATGGCGTACTTGGTGAGCTCTGCGATCCTTTGAGCGGCGGCATAGGAGGCGATGTCTCCGCCGGTGGTTCCGGTGGATGAGACGTCGGACTGGATAAGGATGTTGCGCAGTACAAGCTGCAGCGGGTACTTGGAGTCGTCGTTGAGGAAGATCAGGGCGTCGAAGAACGAGTTCCAGTGCGCCACGACGTGAATCATGATCATGAGCATGATCAGTGGCTTGGACAGGGGGAGGACCATTTTGAAGAAGAACTTGAAGTCTGTTGCCCCGTCCATCTGGGCGGCTTCGCGCAGTTCGTTCGGGATGGTGTGTTCGAAGAACGACCTGGCGATGATCAGGTTCCAGACACCGACGGCTCCGGGCAGTACGACGGCCCAGACGGTGTTGAGCATGCCCAGGTCGCGGACCACCAGGTACTTGGTGATGAGTCCGCCGTCGAAGAACATGGTGATGACGAACAGCAGCATCAGGATTTTTCGGCCGGGCATGTCCTTGCGGGACAGGGCGTAGGCGCCACAGAGGATGGTGCTGACGCTGATGAAGGTGCCCAGAACGGTGTAGATGAGCGTGTTGCCCAGTCCGTTCCAGATCCGGCTGTCGGCGAAGATCCGTTCGTACCCTTCGGTGGTGATTCCTGAAGGGAAGAGCCAGACCTTGCCTTCGTAGACTGCGTTCGGGTCGCTGATGGAGGCGATGACGATGAAGTACAGCGGGTACACGACGGCCAGGATGGACAGCAGCAGGACAACGGTGGCGCCAAGGTTGAAGGCGCGGTCACCGTACTTCACCCGTAGGCTCTGCTTTCGTTGGCCGCGGCTGACGGGCCGGGTCGGATTCTCGATGGTGCGGGGGTTGGTAGTCAGGGACATATCGGCATCACCACAGGGTCGCTTGGTTGGCCCGGCGTGCGATCGTGTTGAAGACGAGCAGCAACGCCAGGTTGAGGAGGGAGTTGAACAGGCCGATGGCGGCCGAGTAGCTGAACTGCGCTTGCTGCAGGCCTGCGTGGTAGACGTATGTCTGGATGATTTCCGAGGATGAGATGTTCAGCGGGGTCTGCATCAGCAGCGCCTTCTCGAATCCAACGTTCAGCAGGTTGCCGATGGCGAGAATGAACAGGATCGTCACCACCGGCATGATGCCCGGCAGGTCGATGTGCCGGATGCGCTGCAGCTTGGAAGCGCCGTCGACCTTCGCCGCGTCATGCAGTGCCGGATCGATCGCCGCCAGGGCCGCCAGGTACACGATCATCGAAAAGCCGGCGTTCTGCCAGACATCCGAGATCACGTAGACGGGGCGGAACCACTCCGCCGAACCCATGAAGAAGATGGGCTCCCCGCCGCCAAGCTGGATGGCGTTGTTCACCAGGCCGGATCTGGGGGAGAGGAGGACAAACATGATGCCAACCACCACAACCGTGGAGATGAAGGCCGGCGAGTACAGGACGGTCTGGGTGAACTTCTTGAACTTCTCGCTTTGCAGCTGGTTGACCAGCAGCGCCAGGATGATCGGGATGGGAAAAGCAATCAACAGGCCGAGGATGGCGATCCACAGGGTGTTTCCGACTACCTGGCCGAATTGGTAGGAGTTTACAAACCTGATGAAATGCGTCAGGCCCACCCAGGGGCTGTCGGTGAAACCGTCCACCGGGTTGTAGTTCTTGAAAGCTATCTGCACGCCGTACATCGGCCAGTACTTGAAGACCAGGATGTAGATGACGGCGGGTGCTAGTAATACGTATAACTGCCAGGCACGGGAAATTCTTTTGAGGCGGAGCGAAAGAGAATTTTTCCGTTGCGGCAGCGGTGCCGCAGCTGGACCGCCGCGTCGGGCCGGGATGGTGCGGCTCATGGCATCTCCTTGGGATGAGTCACTGAGTTCCGTTCGATCAGGGGGCAGTCCATGAGCTCGACCCGGCCTTCGGGTTCCGCGTCCTGGAGGATCAGTTCGACCGCACGCCGGCCCATGGCGACGAACGGCAATTCAAAAGTGGTCAGGCCCGGCCGGAGGAACGGCGCCAATGTGGCCTGATTGTCGAAGCCCACAATGGACACGTCCTCAGGAATTGAAAGGCGCAGATCCGACACCGCCTGGTAGGCGCCCCAGGCGCCACGGTCGTTGGCACAGAAAATCGCGGTGGGCGGGTTGCTTGAGGTCAGCAGCTCCATCGCGTACCTGTAGCCGTCTTCCTCGCCGCCTTTGCCGAAGCGGACCAGATCAGGATCCAATTCCAGGCCTGCTTCCTGGAGCGCTTTCCTGTAGCCCTCGTAACGTCCGACGGCGGCGGGCAGCTCACTCTCGAGGGTCTCGATATTGATTAGCGCGATCCGCGAATGGCCGGCTTCGAGCAGGCGGTGGGTAGCTGCATGTCCGCCTTTGACTTCGTCGGGAGCGACACTCGCAACCCGCCCGGCCCGGTCCTGCGAATTCAGCACCACCGATCGGATGCCCGTTAGGGCCTCCGGAACATCCAGGCGGCGGTGGTACATGCCCGCGTAGACCACTCCGGCAACTTTGTAGGAGAGCATTGTGTTCAGGGATGCTGCCTCAAGCTCTTTGTCGCCGCCGGTATTGACGGTCAGCAGGAGCAGCCCGTCCTCCCACGCCCGCTGCTGCGCGCCTTCGATGATGGCGCCGGCAAAAGGAGTGGTGGCAACGGTGTCGCCGATAAACCCGATCATGCCTGCCACGCCATCGCGGAGTGTCTTGGCATGGGCGTTGGTGCGGTAGCCCAACTGGTCCACGGCGTCCCGGACCTTCTTGCGGGTCTCTTCCGAGAACCGCGACCCTGAAGCCGAATTGAGGACCAGGGACACGGTGGCCTGTGAGACGCCGGCGGCAGCAGCGACATCGTGCATTGTCGGTCCTGACTTTGGCCGTGATCCAGCCATGGGCACCTCCTCGGGCCGCTCGGGTAATGATTAGTTATTCGTATAACTTGCACAACTGTAAGGTGAATCACGCGGGGGTGTCAAGCATTACTTCATGATGTGCAACCTGGGCGCTGCACGCCGGCAAGTCGCCAGCGGCCTCATGCCCCTTGTTGACCGCGATCGGACGTTAGCGCGCGGTTGAAAGGATGAGTGGCGCGCAGCTGTTGCGGGGCAGGTAGTCAGCTTTGACCTCAATGCGCCGGGCGCCGTCGGGCAGCTTCCCGTGCATCCGCCCGAGCACCAGCTCGATGGCGTGAACGGCAAGCATGTCGAGCGGCTGGCGGATGACGCTCAGCGGGGGACAGGTCAGTTCGGTCCAGGGATTGTCGTCAAAGACGATGAGGGAAAGCTCATCCGGGATGTCAGTACCCATTTGGACGAGCCTGCGGACCGAACTCTGCACTTGCGCGGTGTTGGCCACGATGAGGGCCGTGGGTGGCTGACGCATCGCAAGCAGTGATCCTACGGCGCCGCCACCCGCGTCCCCACGAAAGGGCACGTCACGTATAAGCGTGGGGTCTACGGGCAAAGACGCGTTCTGGTGGGCTGCCGTGTAGCCGTTCAGCCTGGCACTTCCGGTGGAAGTGGTGAGAGGGCCCGTGATCAGCCCGATCCGGGTATGGCCCAGGCTGATGAGGTGCTCGGTTGAGCGTTGCGCTGAGTCGAAGTTCTCGATGCTCACAACGTCCACATCTTCGAGTTCCTCGATGGCACGGTCGATGAAGACCACGTTGACGCCGAGGTCGCGCAGGCGCCTCCATTTTTCGATGTTGCCCCCGGTGGGAGTGGCAATGACGCCGCTAACAGAGCGGTCCAGCAAGGTGTCCAGGGAGTCCGCCTCAAGGTGCGGGTCCTCCTGCGTGGTCATCAACACCACCTGCACGCCATGGCTGCGTGCTTCCCAGACGATCCTGTCCGCCAGGCGGGCGAAAAACGGATTGGAAAGGTCAGTGACCACCAGGCCGATCGTAAGCGCCTGCCCGGCGCTGAGTTCACGCGCGGCCGCCCGGGGCCGGTAACCCAGTTCCTCAATGACCCGCAGGACCTCTTGCCTTTTCGCAGGGGCCACGGGTCCCGAATCCGGGTTCAGGACCCGTGAGACCACGGAGACGGACACCCCCGCGGCCGCCGCTACATCGCGAATAGTAGGCGCTTTGCGCACCGCTCCTCCTTGAGACACAAGACCCTCGTCATCGTTACCTACGCCATTACTTCCACCCCGTTCGCTTTATTACGAAGGGCCGGGAAGGTGATCGTTGACACAGCTTATCAGCAGCTGGTACAAAAGTGGAACCGGTTCCACTCCGGACAGTTTTCCTTACAAAACGCGACGAAGAAGTTGTGCCATCCGGCCTGCCGGAGGTGCTTTCTTTCGCCAAGCACCCCTTAGAGAGATCCCGTGAACCTTCATAAACTCCTCAGCGAGCGCGAGCAGCAGTCCCGTCCGATCCGTGTTGGACTGATTGGCGCCGGCCGCTACGGCACCATGTACCTGGCCCAGGCCAACAACATTCCCGGCATCCACGTCGTTGCCATTGCAGACATCAACGTCAAGCGGGCCCAGGGGGCCTTCGAGCTGGTGGACTGGCCTGCCTCGCAGGTAGCCCCTGACATCGCTACAGCCTTGCGGGACCGCTCCACGGCCATCATCGCCAACGCCGACGAACTGTTCGACGTTGACATCGACGTCATTGTTGAAGCCACCGGAAACCCGATCGTCGGCATCAAGCACGCCCTGAAGGCGATCGAAGCCAAGAAGCACATCATCATGGTCACCGTCGAGGCTGATGCCCTTGCCGGCCCCGCGCTGGCCAAGCGGGCAGAAGAAGCAGGCGTGGTCTACTCCATGGCCTACGGGGACCAGCCGGCCCTCATCATGGAACTCGTGGACTGGGCCCGCACCAGCGGCTTTGACGTGGTCTGCGCCGGAAAGGGCGCGAAATACCTGGAGCACTACCACGAGATGAACCCGGACAACGTCTGGGAAAACTGGGAGTTCTCCAGGGAACTGACGGACTCGGGCCAGCTCAACCCTTACATGCACACTTCCTTCCGCGACGGGACCAAGGCCGCCATCGAAATGGCGGCGGTAGCCAACGGCGCAGGGCTCGCCCCCTCCGATTCCGGCCTGAGCTTCACGCCCGGCAACGTTGAAGAGATCGCGACCATCTGCCGCCCGGCCGCCGTCGGTGGTTCCCTGGCCCACGAAGGAAGCGTCGACGTCATGTCCAGCGTCAACCGCGACGGCAGCTGGATCCCCCACAACACCCAGGAGGGCGTCTTCGTCGTCGTCAAGGCCACCAACGACTACGTCTCCGGCTGCTTCAACGAATACCCCTGGCACCCGGACCCCACCGGCCAGTACGCCGCACTGTACCGCCCGTACCACTACGTGGGCCTGGAACTGAACATGTCCATTGCCAACGCAGCCCTTCGCGGCATCCCGACCGGCGGGCCCGTCGGCTTCTATGGCGACGTCGTCGCTACCGCCAAGAAAGACCTCAAGGCCGGTGAATTCCTCGACGGCGAAGGCGGCTTCACAGTGTGGGGCAAGCTGGTTTCCGCCAAGCACTCGGTTTCAACCGGCGCTCTCCCCGTCGCCCTGGCCCACCATGTGGAGCTGCGTAATGATGTGCCCAAGGGAGCCACCGTTGGTTGGGACGATGTCATCATTGATGACTCCCTGTCCCAAGCGCTGGAACTCCGCCGCGAAACTGAAGCGCTGATCTCCACCCCCGTCACTGTCTCCTGAACAGGTACCCCTGGCTCCAAGCCACACCCGCTGAAACCAGCGGCCGCCGTGTCTGCCGTGCAGCACCGCACCCTTCCAATGACGAAAGGCATCGAATGAACCTCAAGACCCGCGCCATCACCGGGGTACTGGCAACCAGCCTGGCCGCGGCCCTGCTGACCGGCTGTGCAGGCGGAACCCCAGCCGGCCAAAGCGGCCCGGTGGCCAAGATCCAGCTCTCCATCCCCGATCCGCTGACGTCTTCCGTCGGCGTCACCGCCCAGCACTTCGCCGACCAGGTCAAGAAGACCTCCAACGGCTCGGTCCAGGTCACCGTGGTGCCCAACGGCACGAGCTTCAGCGGGGACCAGAATGCCGCGGTGACCCGGTTGCAAGGCGGATCGCTCGACGGACTCATCCTGTCCACCTCCGTCTACGCCTCGGTGGTGCCGGAAATGAACGGCATCAGCATCCCCTACCTCTTCGCGGACACAAAGGAAGAGGCAAAGTTCCTCGCCGGCGAACCCGGAAAAGTTCTGAAGGAGAAGCTGGCGGCAAAGGACACCGTGGCGCTCTCCTTCCTGACCCGGACCGGCCGCGAGATCACCAACTCCGTGCGCCCCATCGAACAGCCTTCCGACCTGAAGGGGCTGAAGATCCGGGTACCGGGCAACACGCTGTGGACCGACTTCTTCGGCAAGCTGGGCGCCAGCCCCACCACCATGGCCTTCTCGGAAGTCTTCACCGGCCTTCAGACCGGAACCATCGACGGCCAGGAAAACCCGGTTGAAGTGCCTTGGACCAACAAGTTCTCCGAGGTGCAGAAATACGTGTCCATGACCAACCACATCAACGACGCCTGGGTGCTGGCCCTGTCATCGAAGAAGTGGGATTCACTGACGGATGACCAGAAGAAGGCGCTCAGTGCCGCTTCCGAGGAAACGGCAACCTTCAAGACTGGTTACGACGAGGAACAGTCCAAGAAGCAACTGGATGAACTGGCGGCCAAGGGCATGAAGGCCAATGAGCTCAGCGCGTCCGGACTCGCCGAGTTCAAGGCCACCTCCCAAAGCCTGTACCCGGAGTTCTCCAAGCTGATCGGCAAGGAATTCTTCGACCAGGCCATCGCCTTCGCCGGCAAGAAATAACAAGGACGGGTGGGAGCCCCCCGCAGGGCTCCCACCCACACTCCACTCTCCATAAAGAATCCCGCTATCAATGTCGACAGTCTGGAAAACCATGAAACCCACCGTTGCTCCCCAGGACTACGAGGAAGTCCTTCCCCTCGAAGCGGAGGAAATCCTTCATCACGACCACGTGCCCACCCGCTGGAGCGGCGCAGCATGGCTCGACAAGACCCTCGAATGGATTGTGGGAGCGGCGATTCTCGCGGAGCTCGTGGTCATCCTCCTGAATATCACCGTCCGCGTTATCACGGGTGATTCAGTTCTTTGGACACAGGAGGTGTCCGAGATTGCCCTGCTGACCATTGCCTTCATCGGGGGCGCCATCGCGTACCCGAAGGGCGCACACATGTCAGTCCAGGCGCTCATCATGCGCCTGCCCGCCACTTGGAAACCGTACCTCGCGGCCCTTGTCGACTGGCTCGTCTTTGTCATGAGCGCCGGCGCGCTTGCCCTGTTCGTGCCCACCCTCGTCCAACAGATCGAGGAAAAGACACCCATCCTGCAGCTGCCGGTCTTTTGGGTCAACATGCCCTTCTCGGTGGGCATGGTCCTCATCGCCTGGTTCGCCCTGGTCAAACTTCGGCGCCAGGCCTGGCGTCCCGCCATGGTTGGAGCCGGAATCGCGGCTGCCCTCGTCGCCGTCGTCCTTGTCTCCCCGCCGCTGTTCTACTATGCCTCCCCGAACGTCCTGCTTTTGGTCGTCCTCGTGGCCCTGTTTGCCCTGCTGTTCCTGGGCCTGCCCATTGCGTTTGTCCTGGCCCTCGCATCCGGAATCTACCTGTACGTCGGCGGTATTTCCGACGTGAGCGCCATCCCGATCGGCATGGCATCCGGAGCCAAGGGATTCGTCCTGCTGGCCATCCCGTTCTTCATCCTGGCCGGCACGGTCATGAACTCTGCGGGCCTTACCCTGCCGCTGGCCAAGCTCGTCGATGCCCTGATCGGCCATCTCCGCGGCGGACTGCTGCAGGTCGTGGTGGTCACGATGTACATCTTCTCCGGCATCTCCGGCTCGAAAGTCGCCGATGTCGCAGCCGTCGGCACCACCATGCGCGGCATGCTCGAAGAGCGCAAATACCCGCGCGGCGAAGTCGTCGCCGTGCTGTCCGCGTCGGCCATCATGGGTGAAACCATCCCGCCCAGCATCGTCCTGCTGATCCTGGGCTCCATCACCACCATTTCAACCACCACCCTGTTCCTCGCGGGCTTCGTGCCGGCAGCCTTCCTCGCCCTGGTGGTCATGGCGATGGTGTTCCTGAGGGCGCGCAAGCAGGGAGGGGTGCCAAGCGCCAAGGCCACGTGGCGGGCGCGGGGCTCCGCCACCTTCTTCGCCCTGCCCACGCTTCTGCTCCCCGTGGGCATGGTGGTCGGGATCCTCAGCGGCTTCGCCACCCCCACGGAGGTTTCCTCGGTCGCCGTCGCCTACGCTTTCGTGCTCGCGGCAGCCTACCGCCGCGGCAGCCGGCGCCTTCTCGGCGACACCCTGCGCGAAACAACCACGACGGCGGGCATGGTGCTGTTTATCATCGCCGCGGCGTCTCCCCTTGCCCAGACCCTCGCCCTGGCGGGCGTCTCACAGCAGATCCACGACCTGATGTCCGGGCTGGGCGACTCTCCCATCCTGTTTATGCTCTTCACCGTCGTGCTGCTGGTCATCATGGGCCAGCTCCTCGAAGGCCTGCCCGCGGTGCTTATCTTCGCCCCGCTGCTGCTGCCGATCGCCACCGAATTCGGCGTCAACCCCGTGCAGTACGCCATGGTCCTCATCATCTCCATGGGAATCGGCTCCTTCGCCCCACCGGCGGGTGTTGGCTTCTACGTCGCCTGCGCCACCGCCCGCGAAACCGTGGAAAACAGCCTCAAGCACTTCTGGCCGTACCTGGTGGCGGTGTTCGCCGGTCTCCTCGTTCTTGCCGCCGTGCCCTGGTTCAGCACCTTCCTTCCCGCACTCGCCGGCCTGATCCCCTTCTAATCCATGATAGAAACCAAATCTCTCTCACCCCTCGACCCCGGTGTCTCCGTTTCACTGCTGGGCACCGGCCCCATGGGAGCCCCCATCGCCCGGAACATCATTGATGCCGGGGTACCCCTGACGCTGTGGAACCGCACCACCCAAAAAGCTGAAGCCATCGAAGGAGGGGCCGTAGTCCTACGGCCGGCAGATGCCGCAGCGGACGTTGTCCTAACCGTTCTGCCGGACCTGCCCCAGGTCGAAGCACTCCTGGAGGGGGATGACGGCCTGCTCGGGGGGTGGGCGCAGGCAGGCGTGGTTGATCCCGTCCTGGTCATCCACGGCACCGTGTCACCCACGGCAGTCGCCGCTTTCGCCGCCCACTGCAAGTCCCGTTACGGCGTAGTGGTCATCGATGCGCCGCTCAGCGGTGGGACCATCGGAGCAGAGCAGGGCCGGCTGAGCATCATGACGGGTGGGCCCGCGAGCGTAGTCCAATGGCTTACTCCGCTTTTCGAGCTCTACAGCTCCACCGTCATGTGGTTCGGGGAGACCGGGGCCGGCGCCATCGTGAAGGCCTGCAACCAGATCGTCGTGGCGGCAACGGTCACCGCCCTGTCTGAATCGATGGCGCTGGCGAAGGCATCCGGTTTGGACCTGGAAAAGGTCCAGGCAATCCTCAAAGGCGGGCTGGCCAACTCTGAAGTCCTCCAACAAAAAGGCGGCCGCTGGATCACCGGGGACTTTCACGGCGGCGGCTCTGCCAAAAATCAGCTCAAAGACCTGCGCTTTGTCACGGAGGCGGCGGCGGACGCCGGACTCTCACTGCCCGTCACCAACACCCTCACATCGGCATTCCAGACAATGGTCACCGAAGGTCTCGGGGACCTTGACCACACAGGCATTTACCTGAGCATTACCAGCAATCGAGTAAAGGAACCATCATGACCATCATCGTCACAGCAGTATTCACGCCCAAAGACGGCGCCCGCGACCAGGTTGTCGCAGCCCTCGAGCCCGCCATCGCCGAGGTCCACGAAGAACCCGGATGCCTCCTGTACGCCATCCACGACGCGCCCAACGGCCAGATCGTGATGATTGAGAAGTGGGAGACGGCCGAGCTGCTCGACGCACACGGAGTCGGGGACGCCGTCAAGCGGCTCAACGCTTCACTCGAAGGACTCCTCGCAGAACCCGTCGAGGTCACCCGCCTGACTCCCATTCCCGCCGGCACCGCATTACAGGGCGCCCTGTAATGCCCCAGAGCATCGTGGTCATGGGGGTCTCCGGTGCAGGAAAATCCTCCATCGGCCAGGCGCTCGCCACCCAGTTGGGCGCCCATTTCGTAGACGGCGACACCCTGCACCCCGAAGCAAACGTCAAAAAAATGGCTTCAGGCGTTCCCCTCACGGATGATGACCGATGGCCATGGCTCCACCTCGTCGGGACGAAGCTGTCCACCAGCTCCGGAAACGGAACCATTGTTGCCTGCTCAGCACTGAAGCGAAGCTACCGGGATGCCATCCGGAAGGCCGCGCCTGCCACCACGTTCATCCTCCTGCAAGCCGACAGGACGGCACTGCAGGACCGCCTCACCCAACGCCCCGGACATTTCATGCCGGCGTCGCTGCTCACCTCCCAGCTGGACACCCTGGAGGAGCTGCAGAACGACGAATCCGGCCTGATGATCGAGTCAACGGGAGGCGTCGACACGACCGTCGTACGGATCCGGAAGCTGCTGGAGAGATCAGCAGCGGACTGACTGAATTCGCCTTGCTGGAAGGGGCGACGACGGCGGCGGGGCGAGCGCCGCCGTCGAACCTTCCGCTGGGACTGCTTTCCTCCGGGACCGTCAGGCTGTTGCTGACGGTGTGGAGTCCTGCCGTTGGTGCGCGACCCGCTGGACAAACTCGACCGTCTCGCGTTCCGTCTCGGCGCGGGTGGTGGGTTCGTTGTGCACCTCGTGCCGGACACCGGGGAAGACGCGGGTGCGGACGTCCGCGTGGCCCGAATCAGCCAGGCGGTTTGCCACGTGGTAGGCCCCTTCGCCGTAGTTGGTCACGGGGTCCTGGTCGCCGGCGAGGATCAGCACCGGGAGCTCCGCGGGGAGCTGTTTGTACCAGTCGTCGGAGTTGGCCTGGTCGTAGAGGTCCACGAAACCCTGGAGGAACCGCGCGCTCAGCGGTGCGCCGAAGTTGTTAAAGGGGTCCCTCCCGTGGTCGGCAACCACGTCGGCGTCCAGCGCCACCCATGCAGTGGGAGCGGCACCTTCACCAAAGCGGCCCAGAAAACCGTCGAACAACTGGCCCACCAATTCCTCGGGCGCGGCCTCCGCAGCGCGCTCGCCGGATGCAAGCCGTGCCAGTTCCGGCCGGTTGACCCTCTTCTCGATGCCCCGCATCTGGGCGGCGATTCCGCAGAGTACCAAGCCGGAAAGCTGGGCCCGCGGATCGACGGCCATGCCGCGCGCAATCATGGATCCCCAGCTGTGGCCGAACACCACGTACGGAAGCTGGGGGAGCGCCTCCCTGGCCTTGGCCTGGAGGGTGACTTCATCGGCAACCACCACGCTGGCAGCGTCTTCGCCGGCGTCGCCCCAGGTGCCCTGCTGCATCGCCGTGCGCCCGTGCCCGGAGTGGTCACCTGCCACCACGATGAATCCGGCGTCCACCAGGGTGGAAATGAGGTGGAGGTAGCGGCGGGAGTGCTCGCCGAGCCCATGGATCAGCTGCACGATCGCCTTGGGCTGACCGGTGGGCTCGTAAACCCACGCCTGGATGGTGTCCCGGCCGTTCGCGGACGTGAACTCGATTTCCTGCAGTGACATATCTTCCTCCTGTGGCGGCGCCATCGCCTGCCCGTGGTGAGCTTAACCCTGGGCATGTTGATGCCGTCAAGGTTGTCTTTGCATGCGGCGCCGGGTCGTGGGAAATGTTGGTTCATGCGGTGGCCCAGTGCCTAGGCTGAGGATCAGCCACGTCCCTGATTCTTGGAGGAAGCCATGCCGCAGCCCACCCGTCCTTTGCGCAAGCTTGGTTTCCTCACGATTGGGCTGTTCGATCCCGCTGATCCAGCGTCGGGCCATGAATCCACGCTGGAGATCATCGAGCTGGGCGAGCGGCTGGGATTCGACAGCGCCTGGCTGCGCCACCGGCACCTGCAGTTCGGCATCTCTTCGCCCGTTGCAGTGATGGCAGCCGCGAGCCAGCGCACCTCCCGGATTGAGCTGGGCAGTGCGGTGACGCCGCTGGGCTGGGAGAACCCGCTGCGCCTTGCCGAGGACCTGGCCACCGTGGACCTGCTGGCTGGCGGCCGCATCAATCCCGGCGTGAGTGTGGGGGAGCCGATGCAGTACGACACCGTGAAGCACGAGCTGTACCCGGATACGGCGGACGTGGAGGACTTCAGCTACGCCCGGGCGGAGCGGTTTGCGCGGTTGGTTGCGGGGGAGCCGGTGCGGGAGTTTGCCGGCAAGCAAGGTGTGGTGGAGGAGTTTTCCAACCGGGTGGAGCCGCACTCGCCCGGCTTGCGGGGCCGCCTTTGGTACGGGGCCGGCAGCAACAAGTCGGCGGTGTGGGCGGGTGCTCATGGCTTCAACCTGCTCGCCAGCAGCGTGATTTTCCCGGACAAGAAGCAGGAGCCGGACTTCGCCCTGGTTCAACAGTCGCAGATCCAGGCGTTTCGGGAAGCAGCAGCAGCGTCAGGGCATGCTAGTGCGCGGGTGTCGCAGGGCCTCGTGGTGATTCCCACCGACTCCGCGACTCCGGCCCAGCGGGAGAAGTACCAGCGGTACGTGGACGAACGCACTCCGCGCACCTCTGCTCCGCAGGGGCCGCGGGGGATGATGTTCGCGGCTGATCTCATCGGTACCAGCGAGGAGATCGCTGAGCAGCTGTACTCGCATG
Organism: Arthrobacter sp. B1I2; assembly: GCF_030816485.1. Taxonomy (NCBI): domain Bacteria; kingdom Bacillati; phylum Actinomycetota; class Actinomycetes; order Micrococcales; family Micrococcaceae; genus Arthrobacter; species Arthrobacter sp. B1I2. The sequence goes on from NZ_JAUSYC010000001.1 coordinate 1,338,391, forward strand.
CCGGCTTCCAGGAGGTGGACGAGGTGGCGTTCGCCCTGCCCTTCAGCTTCGACCACGAGGACTACGTCCAGATCCTCACCGACATCGCGGGCAAGCTGGGCCCGGCCTTGGGCTGGGCTCCGGCTGGAGACGAACAGCAGGCGTCATAGAGGGCACGATATGGTCACGCCTTCCTGGCCCGGCGCACCTGCAGGCTCTTCGAAGTCCAAGTTGTCAGATTGGAACCTAAGACCGTTGGGCGTATCCGTCCGCAAAGTGCCACACTGCCCCTACTCTGACGCAAATCTCCACCCAACCTGACGTCAGGTTGGGGTGTAGCTCAGGTTGACTACGACGTTTTGAGCGGTCCCCGTCGACAGCGGAGCCGATCCTTACATTCTCGCTTGCGTATCTTAGTCGCGTCCGTACTCTCACGCTGGGATCGGGCGTGCGCGCCTCAACGCAGCCTGTTGAGCCGAACTCAGTGCTTTATGAAGACCCTGCCTGGAAAGCTGCCATCGTGTTCCTTGGATTGTGAACTCCAAAGAGTACTGAGTCGCGATGAGGGAGGAGGCCCTCGCGGGGGTCAGATGGTTCGATTCCAGCGGTTGGTGGAAAGACTTTGTAGTCTTGGCTTCAATCGAACCAACGCGCGCCACGTCGAACCATTCGTCCTCATCCGGCAGCGGCTGAGGATAAAAAAGCTGGACGTCATGGAGATCCGAACCTGTGCCGTTGGTGACTTCGTACACCCACCGAAGTGATCCATCGCCTTCGGCACTCTCAACTGTTACATGGGCCTGGACACCGGCAGCTACCTCAAACGCTTCTTCAAAACGCCTGGCTTGCTCTTCTAGATATTGATCCCTACCGAAGGCGATTGTCACAATGGCCCCAATAAAGCCTAGGACAGTTCCTATGGCAGCGACCCAATCTGCGTAGTTTCCCCACTTCTCTTCATAGGGCACCAACTGGGTTATCCACGCTATTGCAAGAAAGCACGTGCTCACAAAGAGCAGAAGAACTATGAGCAGTAGCACACGCTCGAGGAGTGTGCGCTGAGTCCACAGGATTGTTCGTAGCCTTTTCAGTTGTTGCCTCCCTAGTCCATTACCTTGATTAACCATATTGGGTTGCCTAGACGGAGAACCGCTCTCTGTCGGGTACGAACGAACCTTCAGGGCTCTCCCTGAGTGCGTCCCCATACAGCGCCGACACTAGAAGCGCCTGTTCACTAACGAGCCTTCAGGCTACCCGGACACGAGCCCGCGCAACGCCCGAGAAGGAAACCCCGAAATGATGCATCTGATGCAATACGCAGGGGTTTACTTTACGTAACGCCGCTTCGGTTGTTGAAGGCTCACCCCCACGCTTCGCGGCAGGAGATTCGCCTGCGCACCGCAGATGGCGTCGCCTAAGACGATCTTACGGAAGACGGCCATGAAGGGGACTAGCCGGCCAGCCGGGAATCTCTGTAGGCATCTGCGGTTCACTCTGTCCTACCCAAGCTGGAATCCAAGGCAAAGGTTCCGTCCTGGTGAGGACACGGACGAGCGGGCACCGACAGGGTAAGTTCCTGTGCCGAATCGTATCTGAGGCAGGATCCGAGGCGGTGTGGCGAGGGGCCGCTGCCCACAACCGGGGACAATCCTGTCCGTGACGTCCACCGCTGCGGCTGCCGAAGGGAGTTCCCCATGGCTCCCGGGAAAGACCAGTCCTGGATAACGAGGATTGACCCAAAGGGTCCACTGTATTTGTGGCGAAGTACGCGAACGGGATATCCGGAAAAAACGGGACGACTGCGGCCTGAATGTGCCCGAGCCTGGCCCTTGGTTGCACGAAGTTTGGATAGCCTGTGGAAGGATCTAGCTGCAGATTAGTGCCGTGCTCAGGATTGCCTCACGCCTCGGCCAGAATAGTGAGGACTTCAAGCGAGGAAACGGGGCAGCGGAAATGTCCTGCGGAACGATCCGGACGACGGCAACAGCCGCACCACCATTTGCGTCCGTGAGGAAGCCAGTACTTACAAGGTCAGCATCAACATGACGCAGAAGTAGCACTGGAGACTCAAACTGCGCCTAACGGCCAAGGCAATTCTCCACAGTGCTCCTCCCCGTCGAGGTCGCTAACAGCATCGAAAGACCCGGAAGCTGCGCAGCCGCCCGCCGAGAAGACCCTTATCGCACCCTACAGACTGCCCCTTCTCACCGCTTGATGACCCGGCTCCAGTAAGAGACTTCCCCAAGTACGGCAGACCCCTGGCCTATGTGAGTGGTGTCTACGGCAAGTACCACATGGGATGGGCGCACTCTTCAAGCATCAAGCGCGTGAGCCCAGAGGAGTGGAAAGGCGGGAGCGGGGCTTTGAACACCGATACGCTTATGGCCATCACTCAATAGCGGAGCGAGGGCAAGCATGGCGCTGAAGGCGGACGTTGAGAGCGACATCGTAAAGACGGTCAACACAAGTCTCACGACGACGGAACGAAATGACGGCACGATAGAGTCGGTGCCCGACCCAGCGAAGATGAGCTACTCGGAAGGCCTCTACCTTCCCTCCACGTATCTCTACGCTGATATGCGGGACTCTTCAGGGCTCGTTGGCATTGCGCCAGCGGACACGGTTGCTAGGGTCATGAAGGCGTATCTGTCGGTGAGCACGCGCATCATCCGCTCCAATAACGGGCACATCCGCAGCTTTGACGGCGACAGAGTTATGGGCATCTATGCTGGGCCTGATCGCTACACCCGCGCGGTGAAATCAGCTATGCAAATCAAGTGGGCAATGAACGAGCTCGTGCAACCCGCCATCACGAAACAGTTCCCGTCGATCAGAAACAACAACTGGCAGCTCAAGCACGGATGTGGTATCGCCAGTGGAAAGTCACTCCTGGTCCGTGCCGGCTTCCGGGGTAATGACGACATGATCTCCATTGGCACAGCCCCTAACCTTGCAGCGAAGCTTAGTGACTTACGTGAACACCCTTACAACACGATTATTGGCGGGGGAACCTACAAGCAGCTGAGTAGGGAAGCTATCGTGCATAAGGAAGAGAACATGTGGACGGGGCCTTATGACTTCAAGATGGGTGGCAAGAACTACACCTATTACAAGACTAGCTACCGGTGGCGCATCTGATGTGGTGGGACCAGAAGCCTGAGCCGCCCGTAGATACTTCCGACAAAGATGCCCTGGATGCGGCTTGGAGAATCCACGGCGCTCTCATCGACTGGACAGGCAAAGTAGATGCCAAGGCTTCATTCGCCTTTGCCCTTGAGTCCGCGGCTCTTGGAGTAATCGTGACTCTTTCCGGGAAGGATCGCCTGTTTGGAGCCCTAGAGGGACCATGGCAGAACATTTCCTACATCATCGCCGCAGCAGCCCTTGTGCTGGGGGCCGGATGCGCTATGTGGGTGGTTATCCCGCGCTTACGGGCTACGAAGGTAGGGAAAGAATGGAGCGATAACTTCATCTACTTCGGGCACTTGAAGTACTGGAAGCCGGAAAACCTGCCAGCAAAGATCAAGGCCACTGATTTGCTTCCGGTTATCACTAACCAAATGGTGCGCATGAGTAAAATCGCGTGGATGAAGCACGTGCTTGTCGTGATCTCCCTGATTCTTGCTTCAGCTGCCGGCCTCAGCCTCTTGGTGTGTGCGTTTCTCGTACGAGTGGGATGGACACCGTAATACCGCCTGGCAGTACCTAAAGTCCTTCGATGGCCTTCTCAGCTAGTGATACGACGGCTCCAACTGCTCCCTCGGCTGTGCCAAGGACAGCCAGTTCAATGACCTTGTTCAGAAGCGACTTGAGCTTGCCGGGTTGCGGAGTCACAGCTGCCGTTTCGTCTTCCAGCTCAGCAATGACCTGCTTGGCCTCGGTCTGGCGATTCTCAGGTATCCCGAGAATGGGGAGTGTCTGGCTAAAAGCAGATGCAGCCATTCTTGCGCCGTTGATTTGTGTAGTCGTGAGAGTTATCGATTGTTGAGCGCCAGGACTGTTAGTAGCGAGATTAACAGGCCCGTCATTGTTGAAGTTGTTGATGTACGTAACCGATGCCCTCTCACTCGCCAGGACGGTTGCCGGCTTGTCCTCATGTTCGATTCTTTGCATGCCATAGGTTGTGATCTGAGGCCGTATGACGCCGCCGCCCATTGCAGCTTTCCCTTGAAGAAGCTGCTCTTCCCGTAGGTACCTCGTTGCCTGGGCGATTTCGCCTTCGGTAAAGGTGGTTCCATAAAAGGAGCCGTACTTGCTGGAAGAAAAGCCGCTTATGTTTGGTGACGACTTGCCATCTAGTGACTCGTCATAGAGCCACTGGAGAACCGCGCTCCTAACAGCCTGAGCACGTCTCCGCTTGTTGGACCTGAACGCCTCGAACTCCTCCGCCGTGTCCACTCCCTGCTGAGACATCACTACATCTGTTACAGGGCCTGACGAGTTATCGAAATTGATCCAGCCCCTATCCTTGAGGCTGTCAAGATCGCTCCCTACAGCGCGCCAGCCTAGGCCAAACTCTTCGGCCTGCTCATAGAGACCAGTGGTATCCGCTGAACGATGCCTATTAGTCGCCGCCAGTTCCCGAATCTTCACCAGGAGCTGGAGCTGTCGCAGCACAGCCGGGGAACCAAGCTCAACTTCGAAATCAACCATTTCATGATGTTAACAGCGCGGTATCAGCCGGAGCCTCAAGACATGGAGGAAAGGGAAGTAAGGTCCAAACCCTGGCGATGGCCTGGCGAATGGATGAGAGGCGATAAATTCTGGCGGGACGTCGGCAGCAGGACCATATCTGGCCTCATAGTCCTCTATATGGGTACTACGCAGCTATCGGTCTCGGATACATCCAGCAGCCCGGCTACGCAAGGCTCCTTGTCGCAGAGCTAGCTATCGTCGTCTTTATGAGTGGAATGATGTATGGCGTCAGAACTACGACACAGCAAAGCATCCGCTTAATTTCCAACGTACTAAAAATAGTTGGCGACAGTGGCTTGTCTCTCGGCCTCATAATTGTGTCTACAAGTCTCTAGCTGTTAGGGCATAGTCCCAGCCTCCCTACTACTTGAGGGACAGGACCAGGACAAACCAATTACAAGCTATTCCCTACTCCCTGCCACTGCTCACGTATCTACATACGGCTGGCCATTTGGGATTTGTTCCAACAGGGAGGGTAACAAGCAACAGATCAGCTCTGAAGCGCAAGGACTATGGCAGCGACTACACGGAAGAGCTTGAGTACTGGCGACTTCCTCATTACTCGGATGAAGCTTCTGATGCCACAGTCAGGTAGCCATCGAGCTCTTCAAAAAGGCATCCTCACGCGGGACCAAACGCTAGCATGAGCCAATGGGGATTTTCTTAAACTGGTGGACCGGGCTTCAGGACGGCAGTAAAGCAGACTGGCTGGCAGGTACAGCAACGGCGCTTGCGTTCATCGTCGCGGTGGTCTCTCTCGTAATAGAGATACGGCGACGGAAGCGCGCTGAGATTGAAGAACAGGCGATTCAAGTAAGTGGCTGGTTTGATGCCTTCCACCACCACTTCGTAGTCCAGAACTCTTCAGGGGCTTTGATCTACGATGTTTTCATCTACCTCGTATCAGACAACTTTATCCAGTACTACAAGAGCTCACCTAAGAACTTCTCCCTGAAGATGCGTCTTGTAGCCCCAGGAACGAAAGTTACGGTTCCGTGCGACGTTGACTACACAAAGCTGACGGATGTACCACTGGTGGATCTCATCTTCCGTGATTCGGCCGGCCGCACGTGGATGAGAGATAGGTATGGCCGCCTTCAAGAGATGTCAAAGCCACTGAGCCACATCCGTCCTGAAACGAAGGACATCGACTACTACGAGCCTGCACCCCAGATTTTCTAGCCTATTGTCGTTGTATGCCTGGGGAGATAACTCAAGAAGCAATCAACCTCGCACTAGGCTCAGCTGGCCTCGCCGCGACAGGCGCAGTTGCAGCACAGATAGTCGCTGCCGTCTTCACGGGGAAGCGCGAAAAGAAGAAGGCAGAAGCAGAAGAGCGGCGTTGGCAGATTGAGTCGGACGTCAAGCGACGAGACCGGAACCTGGATCACAAGCTCGACTTGTTTGCTCGCTTCCTGTCTACGGCTGAAAGCGTCTACCAAGACATGGCATGGGGCACTCAGATAACCGACGATGAGTTCCACGAATACCAGCCACGTCTGCAGCAGCTACGCGAGTTGTCCGAAGAAATCGGCATCATCGCACCTGAGACGTACAAGCACACGAACCACGTTCTCACCCTCATCGGCAGGATGCTGAAGATCAAGACGCCGTTCTTGAGCCCGCCCATCAAGACTCGAGCGGATCAAGAGGCGATTGAGGAAGCGGAACAACGGGTGACCCGGATGATCCGGCTCACTCGTGCTGCGTTCCGCTCCTACGTAAGCCATCAGCCCCTAGATTGGCCCGAGAAAGACCTGAAAGAACTCGGCCTTCTTTAACCCAATAGTTTCCACAGCTCCTTGAAAAATACCTTTGACTATTGGGAAATTTGGGCCTTGTATCTTCCCTAACGACAGTGACCACACAAGTGGCTACCGGACTGATTGTTATTCTTCGCACCTCCGACTACCTACTAGAAAAGTTGCCGAAAAACATAGCAACGTACCTCTACAAAGCCATTGGCGAGGATGGCGCACCCTATTGAGCGGCCTGCACCGACTCCGCGAAAGTGTCTCCGCAGGTCAAAGGACCTTTCGAAGATGAGGGACTACGTGGCGGCAAGTGGCGGGCAGAGGAGGACCGATCATGCGTCTAATGCAATAATCACTGTTCAGCTTTACAAAACGTCGGCTATCGGCTCTCTAAATAGGCCCTTGGGGCTCGGAGAAGGACGCGCCTGGCATCGTGGCTGGGCCTTTTCTCTCACCTGCCAGGGCGTGACAGCGTTATCCCCGCGCAGTGCGGAGGCTTACCCAATTGCCGGCCGGCCATCAACCCTTGGAGGCGTGGTGCCTCAAGGGGTAGCCCATGATGGCACTATGACTGATCCCCAGCGGAAGCTGTCCGCCGCCGAGCTCGCCGAAGCCGGGCTCACCGGCTGGCGCCTGACCGGCGAGGCCCTCACCGCCACCTTCAGGACCCGGAAGTTCTCCATCGGGCTGGAGCTCGTGAACCGCATCGCCGCCTCCGCCGAGGAGGCCAACCACCACCCTGACCTCATGCTCACCTTCCCCGAGGTAGGCGTCACGCTCGCGAGCCATGATGTCGGCGGGATCACCAGCCGCGACATCGACCTGGCCCGCACCATCAGCGGCCACGCCGCGGACCTCGGGGCCGCCGCCGCGGAGTGAGTCCGCGCCGTCCGGCAGGGGCGAAGGATCGTCGAGGCGCTAAGCGGGCTTTACGGAATCGCGATTATCGGCCTTAATGCTGGGGCTTCTGTCGATGCTAGAGATATACATCCGTTTGCTCTAAACCAGGCCATGATTCAACCTGCCAGGGCGTTCCCGCCAGCGACAGGCGCCGTCGCCGAATGAGCGACACGTAAGTGACGGCGCCAGCTGCCGCACTTTAAAGAGACGATGCCTCCCCTTGACCTTCGAGGGACGTCAAGCTAACTTGCCGCCATGGATCAGACGTCAGTGGAGCAGGCACTCAACAGCGGTAACGTCCACGAACTGCTCAAAGTTTGGGAAGACTTCAACCGTGGTGAGGCCTCGCTTAGCAATTCCTCCACCGCCAGCGACCAGGCGCGGGAAGCTGCGGCACATTTTCTGTCAGAGGTGTCGGAAGTCGCCGCGCTGGAGGCGCTGCGGGCAAATGCCAGGGCAGTCGAGCTGCTCACGGCGAGGCGGTGGTATGTCATGAAATCTGCCCGTGAGGGCGGCGCGATGTGGGCACAGATCGGTGAGGCATTGGGAATCACGAAACAGGCAGCCCACGATTTCTACCGACGCAAAATCGAGGAGCAGGAAAAGTACTCGCCGGATCTCCACGACACGGCAGCCGCCCGTGCGGTCCTGGAAGACTGACATAAGCGTCGCGAGCGGGCATCAACTTGCAGCTTTGGGCTGCGAGCGCCCCCGCCGTAGTACACGGACACACAGGGCAATCTTAGGAGCCCCACACGTAACCTGTTTAAATGCCCCGTTTTGCGCTCGATATTGAGTCCGTGCCCCGCCCCGCCCGTTCGCAGGAACTCCTGGACGCAGTGAACCAGCGGGTGGTCATCGCCGACGGCGCCATGGGCACCATGCTGCAGGGCCGGGACCTGCAGCTCGAGACGGACTTTCAGAACCTTGAGGGCTGCAACGAGATCCTCAATGACACCCGGCCGGACGTCATCGCCGACATCCACGACGCTTACTTCGCCACCGGCATCGACGCCGTGGAAACCAACACCTTCGGTGCCAACTGGTCCAACCTCTCCGACTACGGCATCGACGACCGCATCACAGAACTCGCCCGCAAAGGCGCGAAAATCGCCCGCGAACGGGCCGAAGCCGCAGAAGAAACAGACGGCCGCATGCGTTGGGTCCTCGGCTCCATGGGCCCCGGCACCAAGCTCCCCAGCCTGGGCCACACCAGCTACGACTACCTCAAGCAGACCTTCGCCCTGCAGGCCGAGGGCCTCATCGACGGCGGTGCAGACGCGTTCCTCATCGAAACCAGCCAGGACCTCCTGCAGACCAAAGCCGCCGTCAACGGCTGCAAGCAGGCCATCGTGGACCGCGGCGTCCGGCTCCCCATCTTCGTCGAGGTGACGGTGGAAACCACCGGAACCATGCTCATGGGCTCCGAAATCGGCGCCGCCCTCACCGCCCTGGAACCGCTCGGCGTCGACGCCATCGGCCTGAACTGCGCCACCGGCCCGGACGAGATGAGCGAGCACCTCCGCCACCTCTCCAAGCAGTCCTCCGTCGCCATCGCCTGCATGCCCAACGCCGGCCTGCCCGTCCTCGGCGCCAACGGCGCGCACTACCCGCTCTCACCCACCGAACTCGCCACCGCGCACGAACAGTTCGTCCGCGAATTCGGCCTGGGCCTGGTGGGCGGCTGCTGCGGTACGACGCCGGAACACATGGCCGCCGTCGTCGAACGTCTTGCGCCCTTCCGCACTAAAGCCGTGGAGACCAAGGCAGTCAACGCACCGGCAAGAATCCCCGAAGAACGCGAAGCCGGCGTCGCCTCCCTCTACCAGCACGTGAATTTCGACCAGGAGTCCGCGTACCTGGCCATCGGTGAGCGGACCAACGCCAACGGCTCCAAAGCCTTCCGCCAGGCGATGCTCGAAGAGCGCTGGGACGACTGCGTGGACATCGCCCGCGAGCAGATCCGCGTCGGCGCCCACCTGCTGGACGTCTGCATCGACTACGTTGGCCGCGACGGCGTTGCCGACATCAAGGAGGTCGTCTCCCGCTTCGCGTCGGCCTCCACCCTTCCGCTGGTCATCGACTCCACCGAACCGCCCGTGCTGCAGGCCGGCCTGGAACTCATCGGCGGCCGCCCGGTGGTCAACTCCGTCAACTACGAGGACGGCGACGGCCCCAACAGCCGCTTCGCCCGCATCATGCCGCTGGTCAAGGAACACGGCACCGCCGTCATCGCCCTGACCATCGACGAACAGGGCCAGGCACGCACTACCGAAGGCAAGGTGGCCATCGCCTCCCGCCTCGTCGACGCCCTGGTGGGCGAATGGGGGATGCGCGTCGAGGACATCATCGTCGACTGCCTCACCTTCCCCGTAGCCACAGGGCAGGAAGAAACCCGCCGGGACGGCATCGAAACCATCGAGGCCATCCGCCAGATCACCGCCAAGTACCCCGGCATCAACACCACGCTCGGCGTCTCCAACGTCTCATTCGGCCTGAATCCGGCAGCCCGCGTCGTCCTGAACTCCGTGTTCCTGCACGAGGCCGTCCAGGCCGGCCTGACCAGCGGCATCATCGACGCGGCCAAGATCGTCCCGCTCGCCTCCCTCCCGGAAGAGCAGCGCAAGGTGGCCCTGGACCTCGTCTGGGACCGCCGCGAATACGATGCCGACGGCAACACCACCTACGACCCCCTCGCCAGCATGCTCGACATGTTCGCCGGCGTCGACACCGCAGCGCTCAAGGACCAGCGCGCCGCCGAACTCGCCGCGCTCCCCACCGGCGCCCGCCTGGAACGGCGCATCATCGACGGCGAAGGCAAGGGCCTCGAAGCCGACCTGGACCTGGCGCGCAGTGAGGGCGTGACCCCGCTGGGCATCATCAACGACCACCTTCTCGAGGGCATGAAGGTGGTGGGCGAACGCTTCGGCGCCGGCGAAATGCAGCTGCCGTTCGTGCTGCAGTCCGCCGAGGTGATGAAGAACGCCGTGGCCCTGCTGGAGCCGCACATGGAAAAGTCGGACTCCTCCGGCAAGGGCACCATGGTGATCGCCACCGTCCGCGGCGACGTGCACGACATCGGCAAGAATCTGGTGGACATCATCCTCACCAACAACGGCTACAAGGTGGTCAACATCGGCATCAAGCAGGGGATCGCCGAGATCATGGCCGCCGCGGAGGAGCACAACGCCGACGTGATCGGCATGTCCGGGCTGCTGGTGAAGTCCACCGTGGTGATGAAGGAAAACCTCGCCGAGCTGCAGTCCCGCGGCCTGGCCAAGAAGTGGCCGGTCATCCTGGGCGGCGCAGCCCTCACCCGCGCCTACGTGGAGCAGGACCTGGCGGAGCAGTTCGACGGTGTGGTCAGGTACGCCAAGGACGCCTTCGAAGGCCTTGCCCTCATGGAACCGCTGGTCCGCGTGGCCCGCGGCGAGTCGCCGAACGACGTCGGCCTGCCGCCGCTGAAGAAGCGCATCCACAAGGGAGGCGCCAAGTTCACCGTCACTGAGCCCGAGGCTATGCCCGGCCGCTCCGACGTCGCCACTGACAACCCGGTGCCCGTGCCACCGTTCTGGGGCACCCGCATCGTCCGCGGAGTCTCCCTCCACGACTACGCCGCGTTCCTGGACGAGCGCGCCACCTTCATGGGGCAGTGGGGCCTCAAGCCCGGCCGCGGCGAGGACGGCGCCTCCTACGAGGAACTGGTGGAGCGCGAGGGCCGGCCGCGCCTGCGCTACTGGCTGGACCGCATCCTGGGCGAGGGCATGCTCGATGCCTCCGTCGCCTACGGCTACTTCCCCGTGGTTTCGGAAGGGGAGCAGGTAGTTGTCCTGCACCACGGCGAGGATCACGACGGCGTCCTGGGCCAGGCGGGGCTGCTCGCCCCCGACGGTGGTTCAGGCGGCCCGATCGGCACCGACCGGCTGCGCTTCAACTTCCCGCGCCAGCGCCGCGACCGGCACCTGTGCCTGGCCGACTTCGTGAAGTCCCGCGAGTCCGGGCAAATCGACGTTCTGCCCGTGCAGCTGGTCACCGCCGGTTCCAAGATCGAAGAGTTCACCTCCAAGATGTTCGCCGCCAACCAATACCGTGACTACTACGAACTCAACGGCCTGGTCATGCAGCTCACCGAGGCCCTTGCCGAGTTCTGGCATGCCCGTATCCGCAAGGAGCTGGGCTTCGGGGCCGAGGAGCCGAAGGACACGGCAGGGTATTTCAAGCTCGACTACCGCGGTGCCCGGTTCTCGCTGGGCTACCCCGCCTGCCCGGACATGGAGGACCGCCGCAAGGTGACGGAGCTGCTGAAGCCGGAGCGGATGGGCGTGATCCTGAGCGATGAGCTGATGCTGCACCCCGAGCAGTCGACGGACGCGTTTGTGTTCCACCACCCGGAGGCGAAGTACTTCAAGGTGTGAGCTGGCGCCGGTCCTTGGCTTTGTGGTGAAGGGCCTGCTCCGGCTGGCCTTCATCGCTTTGATCCTCTTCGCCTTGGCGGCTACGGCCGTGTCGGGCTGGTTCAAACGCCGGGCCAACGTCTGACCGCACCCCTGACAATAGGAAGGCGGACTAAGGCTGGTGCGCACCCGCCGTAGTCCGCCTTCCTATTGCCGCCGCAGCCTATGAGGGCTCTTCGTCTTCCTCGCTGCCGGCGTCCCAATGACTCTCGTGGCGGCGGTTCTAGTTGCAGGGTTGCGGTTTGCCTTGAGGCAAGGAAGTCCCGGCTATGCGCCAGCCGGTGCCGTCCCACTTCATGGTGTACGTGATTCGCCAATTGGAACAGGTTTGTCCATCGACTCCATGGCCCGCGTCCTGCCGTGTTTGCAGTCGAACGTTTGCTTGCAGGGCATCTCCTGCCCCTGTCACGCTGACGACGTCGAGATCCGTCCAGTAAGACGAGCCAAGTCCTTCACTCCATTTCGCCTCGCCACCGAAACTTGCCCCCAGTTCGGGCGTGAATTGCTTAAATGCTGCAGCGTATGCGCCGCGGTTGATGCCTTGGCCGTGCAGTAACAAGGCTTGGCCGACGTTGTTGGCCTGATCATGATTCGAACTGACTTTCATGGGGAATATGCCGGAATTCGGCGCGGGTGCCCTGCCACAATCAACGGGTGCCATCGGTACTGCCCGTTGCTGCCATTCTGATACCGCTTCGGCGACCCTCGGCGCGGTGACTGCATAGGCCATTCCTTCCGAGTCCTTCCTGGTTGCACTGACGACTCCTGCGACTTTGCCATTCAGGTCTAGCAGGGGGCCGCCGCTGTTCCCTGGGTTGATGGCGGTGTCAGTCTGCAGCATGTTGCCGATCACGCCGCTCCCGAAGTTCACATCACGGTTCAGCCCGCTGACGACTCCCCGGGTAAGGGTCAGCGACTCTCCCCGAGGAAAGCCGAGGGCTGCGACTTCAGTTCCAATTGGCGGTTCGGAGAGTTGAAACTGGAACTGATGGCCCGCCGCTTCGGCTTCCAAGCGAACCAGCGCCAGGTCTGCAAGCTCGTTGAATCCCAAGATCACACCGCCGACTGAGGTGCCGTCGAAGTCGACGCTGATAGCTGCAGCATCATCAACGACGTGGGCCGCTGTAACCACAAGATCGGGAGCGACTAAAAACCCGGTGCCCGTGGAATTGACGGAGCAGCCTGTAACGCTCAGTTGTCCCACCCCCGTGCGCACGTCGGCCACGACTTCCGGCCAGGACATCGGAGCAGCCTGCCTGGATGACGTTGGCACCGCTGTCGTCGGCGAGGAACTGGGAACGGGGCTGGTTAATGTCGGTTGTTTCGTCACGGTCCCAGAACTTGTCGGCGAATTAGTCTGAGGCGGAGAGGTAGAGGGGGCGCTACATCCAGCCAGCGACAACGCCAACACGGAAACAGACATGACAGTAGGGAAGGTTGCCAGGACTGGAAGTTTTCTGAGCTTCATTGGAATTGGTCCTAACGCTCGGCCCGCAGCCGCGGAAGACGACTACGTACAAGCTAATCCGAGGAAAGAACGAATTCGGTAGCAAAACTCCCCTATTTTCGGCAGGGGGATACCGGTTGGCCGTTCACTCATTTGGTGGTTCAGTCGCTCATCAAACGCTAAGGGGTCTGCTGGCGCTGGTTCGTTGCAGCGTCCGAGGGTGCCTGCGCGTGCACAGCCTGTCCACGGAATCGTGCCATCCCACCCGACACTGGCTTCACCCGCCGGAGCGCGGCGAGAATGGCCCGGCCCACCACGACGATTCCGATGACCGTGGTGACGGCACGCAGGGTGTCCCAGCCCGCCGTCGACGTCACCAGCGAGTAGAGCAGGAAGCTGCTGAGGTTGGTGGCCATCGGCGCACCCGGAACATAGGAAATGCCCGTGCCGGCACCCACCGCAAAGGGCCAGAACCACAGATTGAGCAGCAGGCCGAACACGTACGACGCCACAATGCCGTAGCCGCACAGCATCCACAGCTCCGCCCTGCCCCGGACCCGGCGGGGGAGCAGGCCGGCACCCGCACCAACCCACGCACACGCGAAGATCTGGAACGGCGTCCACGGCCCCAGCCCACCCCACAGGACGCTGGAAACGGCGATAGTGGCGGCGCCCAGGAGCAAACCAAACCGGGGACCAAACGCGCGGCCGGCCAGGATCAGCACGATGAAGACCGCTTCCACGCCGCCGACGCCGGTGCTCGCCACCCGCACAGCGGAACCGACGGCTGCCAGCACGCCGAGCAGTGCCACCGTGTGTGCCGAGCGGACCGATCCGTCCAAGGAAACCACGACGGCGACCGCCGCCACGGGTGCGATGGCCAGCGCCGCGAAGGGCAGGGCAGCAGTGGCGTCCTGGGGGAGTGCCGCGGCGAGCAATGGCCAGCAAAATGCCGCGAGGGCCAGCAGGTTGGCGGCAGCAAGGACGGCAAGCTCGACGCCCCGCGGCATCCGAAAGCTGCGGGGTTTCGCGGTGCCGTGGGCATCCGTTGGTGTGGTGATGGCCGTTCGCTTCGGTCCGGTAAATACGGGGCGGGGAGCAGGAAAAAAGAGCTCCGGCGCATCCGCCACGGGTGATGAGGGCGCGACGCCGTCCCGCATCGGCAGGATCCGGGCGCCAAGGCTTCGGGCAAAGTCGAGGTCGTGGGTGGCGATCAGGACTGCCGCGCCGTCATCCGCCGCTGCCCGCAGCGCCGTTGAGACAGCTGTCCGCGCGGCGGGATCGAGGCCGCGGGTGGGCTCATCGATCAGGAGCACCTGGGGATCGTCCATGGTCTGCAGCGCGATGGCCAGGATCCTGCGCTCGCCGGCAGAGAGGTCCCGGGGATGCTCGCGCCCGATGGGCATCCTGGCATCTCCCCGGAGGCGGGCGAACCGTGACGCTGCGTAGCCAGGTGTAGGTGGCTGTCCGTTCTTTCCGCGCGCCAGGCGCCGCTCAGCCGCACGGAGTTCACCTGCGACGGTGTCCCGGGTGAAGAGGTCGTCGGAGGCGTCCGGCACCAGGGCGACCCGGCCGCCGTCGGACGTGCCGCCGTCGACAGCTGCGTCACCCAAGGCCAGCGCCACAAGGACGGATGACTTCCCGGCCCCGTTCGGCCCAACCAGGGCCACCACTTCACCGCGGTGCAGGGTGAGAGAGGCGTCCCGCACCAGCGGCTTGCCCTTGCGGTGCACGGCGAGGTTGGCTGCAGTCAGCACGGGCATGGCGTCCGCCAACTTCCGCGGAGGACTGGCGTCGTGATGAGTAGAGGGAGCCGGGGCAACACCCGGCACCAGGGCGCCGCTCTCGATGGTCCACCACGAATCCGCAATGGGGGCCAGCGCTTCCGCCCGGTGCTCCGCCACGATGACGGACACCCCCTCGTCGCGGGCCAGGGCGTGAAGCACGCTGATGACGCGGGCGCGGGCCGTTGCATCCAGGTCTGCCAGGGGCTCGTCCACCAGGAGCAGCGCCGGATGGTCCACGACGGCGGCGGCGATGGCTACCAGCGTGGCCTCACCTGCCGAGAGGGTGCTGACATCCCGGTCCAGCAGTGCCGAGACGCCGATCCGCTCCGCCACCTCCAGCACTCGGGCCTTCACGGCGGCAGACGGCAGGCCGCGGAGCTCAAGGGCCAGGGCAATGTCATCCCGGACCCGGGTGGTGGCGAAGGCGGCCCGGGGATTCTGCAGGACGACGCCAATAAGTCCGGCCGTGTCACGAGGCGGTGCGGCCGCACGGTCCAGCCCGCCTACGCACACGGTGCCGGAAATGTCCCCACCGTCAACGTGGGAGAGCAGGCCCGCGATGCCGCGCAGGATGGTGGACTTGCCGGAGCCCGTGGGCCCGGTGATCACCGTGATGGACCCGCCCGGCGGCACAAACCCGTCCACCCCGATGCACGTGTCCCCGATCCGGAACTGTGCGTCCCGGACCAGAAGCGGGACGTCGCCGTCGAGCCCTTGCTGGTGGGCTGCCTTGCTCCCGAAGCCGCGCAGCTCAAGGGCCGCAGCAACCCGCCCGGCGTGCTCGAGGGTGCGCTCCAGCACGGGCACCAGGGCGCGGGGTCCGAAGCGTTCCCCCCGTAACCGAAAGGCCAGGCGTACGGAGGCCAGGGCGTCGGACAGCGCGGGGAGCGCCGCCCACGCCACCACCAGCATCCGGGCCACGCCCTGCAGCGGGCCGCCGCGGGCCAGGCGCACAAACCCGCGGGACACATCAACCCAGGCGTTGAGCAGGCCGAAGCCGAGGATCATCCCCGCAATCGGCAGGGCGGACAGCGCCGCCGCCCACAGGCCCGGCGCGGACACCGGGCCCAGGAAGACCACGTGGGCATACGGGGCAGGCAGCCGTAACGGCGGCAGGTCGAGCAGGACCGGTTCACCGATTCCCGCCCCGTTGAACAGGATGCGGTAGATGACCCGCGCCGCGATGAACACAGCGGCGAGGGCCGCCGCTGCGCGTAACGGCGCGGGCCGGAAGGTCATGCCGCGGGTGCGGCCGGCTGGTCGTCGACCGTGAAGAGCAGTTCCAGGCTCTCTCCGGGGCTCACCTTCAGGGTGGCCAGGCCTTCCTGCGCGTAGGCCCAGTCGCCGGACCCCGGCTTAACCCACAACGACCAGTAAGCGAAGGCCGCGGGCATGCCCTTGCACTCTTCGCGGTAGGTGCCGTCCTTGTGTTTGATGTCGAAGTCGGTGGCGGGCACGCCGTTCACGCGGCATACCGCATCGGGGTACTGCGTGGTGCCCTCGGTCTTGATCTTTGCCTGTTCGAGCACCTTGGAGGCCACGGTGGGTCCGTCCACGGACACGCAGGTGGAGGTGTCGGCGGCGGCCTGCTTCAGGGCGCCCGAATCGACGATGACCTTCACGCCGGCGCAGGGCCCGGCGCTGGTTGACGCGCTGGCTGAAGCCGATGCTGAGGAAGCCGGCGCGGAGGAGCTCGGCTGGTTGGTGGCCGGCGTGGAACAGCCGGCGAGGGCAAGCAGGAGACCGGCGGCGGCGAGGGAGCCCGCGGCGGCGGTGCGGATCGTAGTCAAAGTCACCTGTCAAGGGTAGGGCGTTGCGGGTCCGGATCCGCCAGGCCTTTCCTTGTATGACGCCGACACTCAACATGGCGGGGCTGGGGACACGAAAGAGGCCGACGGCGGCACTCGGGTGAGGCCGCCGTCGACCCTTACGAAAAGGCGTTACGAGCTTTCTGTTGCCAGGACGCCGTTGACCGCCAGTTCGTCCTGCGGGGCTTGGTGCGGCGCCTCGTGCCGTGCGGCGCCTGACGACGGGTGGGCGGCGATGGCCGCGGCATGCTCGGCCAGCACCCCGGTCTGGTGGCGGATCTTGAGGCGGTAGAGCAGGGTGCCGCCAATGACCACGACGGCTACGAACATCACGCCGCCCCACTGCAGGTACCACTCGAACGGCGGCACCGAGTTGTAGATCTCCGGGCGGGGCCAAACCAGGTTTACCGTCATGGCAGCGCCCCACAGCACCGCCACGATGTTCACGGGAACACCCCACTTGCCCATGCAGAACCCGGGCTCGGAACCATCGTTGGCCAGGGGCCACTGCTTCAGGAACCGCTTGCGCAGCAGGGGAACGGTGACGAGGAGGTAGGACAGGTAGATCAGCACGATGCTGATGCTGGACAGGATGGTGAAAATCGCCGGTTGCGTCACGTTGACCAGCAGCGGGATGACGGCCATGATGCCGATTACGATCGCCGCGACAGTGGGGGTCCTGCGGACCGGATCCACCTTGCTGAGCTGCCGGCTGAAGGGCAGGTTGTTGTCGCGGGCCATGGCGAACATCATCCGGATGGCGGCGGCGTGCACGGCCAGGGTGCACACCACCACGGCCACCACGATGCAGGCCAGGAAGGCCTTGCCGAACGGGCCGCCCAGGACGGAGAGCACGATGTACTGCAGCCCGCCGTCGGCAGCTCCCACCTGGGGGTCGGCGAGGTCCGGTGCGGCCAGGATGCCGAAGAGCAGGATCCCGCCGCCCAGCAGGAATGACGCGGTGACGGCGCGGAGAATGGCCTTTGGCGCCGTCTTCTTGGGGTCCTTGGTTTCCTCACCCAGGGAGCTGGCGGTGTCGAAACCGTACATGACGTAGCCGGAGGCCATGGCCCCGATCAGGAAGACGCCGAAGAAGCCCAGGTCATGGCCTTCGCCGAAGCCGTTGGTCTGGAAGAAGACCTCGGGCCCGCGCACCACATGCCAGCCCAGGGCAAGGATCAGCAGCACGGCCGCGACCAGCTCCACGAAGACGCCGATGCTGTTGATCCTGGTCATCAGCTTCACGCCGAACGCATTGATGAGGGTGGAGATGGTGATCATGATGGTGGCCAGCACCACGCCGTTCATGGCGAAGTCGTAGGGGCCGGTGCCGTCACCCACGAACTGGAAGCCGGACCAGAGCTGCGGCAGGGTGATCTGCAGGGCCAGCGCCACGGAGCCCAGCGCCATGATGGAGGACAACAGCAGCAGCCAGCCGGCCAGCCAGGACGAGGTTCCCGACGCGAGCCGCTTGGCCCAGTTGTAGACGGAGCCGGCAACGGGGTAGCGGCCGGCGAGCTCGGCGAAACACAGGGCCACCATCAGCTGGCCGACGAACACGATGGGCCAGGACCAGGCGTACACCGGGCCGGCCATGGAATAACCGAAGTAGAACAGTTGGAAGACACCGGTGAGGATGGAGATGTAGCTGACACCCGCGGCGAAGCTGGCAAACTTGCCGATGCTCCGGTCCAGGGTCTGGGTGTAGCCAAATTCGTCCATGCCGCTTGAATCAATACTCTTGCTGGGTTCCAATATGGACTCCTAGATCAGAAAAGCACGATGGTGAAGGCCGGCCGCCCCGGGGTGCGGCGGAATCCTTGGCCTGCTGTGACGGCTTGGCCGCCCAGGCGCACTCAGGCGAAGGCTGGGTTGAGCTCCTCCTCCTGCTCCGCCGTTGGAGCCGTGAGGGCCCGCCCGGCGCGGATCAAGTCGGCGCAGCGCTCGCCGATCATCATGACGGTGATGTTGGGATTGACGGTGATGTGTTCGGGCATGACGGACGCATCGGCCACGCGGAGGCCGGTGACGCCCTTGACCCGCAGCTCGGGGTCCAGCGGCGACATATCGTCGCTGGCCGGGCCCATGCGGACGGTGCCCACCGGGTGGTAGACGGTGTTGTGGGTCTTGCGGATGTAGTCCTGGAGTTCCTCGTCCGTCTGCGCGTCGACGCCGGGCGAGAGTTCGCGGCCGGTCCATTCCGCCATGGCGGGCTGGGCGGCGATTTCGCGGGCCTTCCGGATGCCGACCACCATGACGCGCATGTCGTGGCCCTCCGGGTCGGTGAAGTAGCGCGGGTCCACCATGGGCTTGTCACGGAAGTCGCGGCTCCGCAGCCGCACGGTGCCGCGGGAACGGGCGTGCGTCACGTTCGGGGTGAGGCTGAAGCCGTTCTCCGTGGTGGGGTAGCCGTGCCGCAGGGTGTTCATGTCGAAGGGGACGGAGCCGTAGTGCATCATCAGGTCCGGCCGGTCCAGGCCGTCCTCGGTGGGGGTGAAGATGCCGATTTCCCACCACTGCGTGGAGGTCTGCACCATGGGCTGCCTGGCCTCGAACTGGACCACGCCTTCCGGGTGGTCCTGCAGGTGCTCGCCCACGCCGGGGGAGTCCACCACAACCTCGATGCCGTGCTGGGCCAGGTGTGCGGCCGGGCCGATGCCGGAGAGCATGAGCAGCTTGGGGGAATCGATGGCGCCGGTGGACAGGATGACCTCGCGGTGCGCGGAAAGCCGGTGGGTCCGGCCGAACGCGGAATCCACCACGTCCACGCCGGTGCAGCGCTTGTCCGCATCAATTACCAGCTGGCGGGCGCGGAGGCCGGTCAGCAGGGTGAAGTTGGGCCGCTCGATGATGGGGTGGATGTAGGAGACGGAGCTGGAGGCGCGCGTACCGTCCGCCCGGCGGTTGATCTGGAAGAAGTTGGCACCGTTGACCACGGTGCTTCCGGTGTTGAACTTGGCGCGGGGGATGCCCGCCTGTTCGCAGGCATCCAGGAGCGCGACGCCGGCAGGATCCACCGGGGGCACGTTCATCAGGTGCACGGGGCCGGAGTCCCCGTGGTGGGGTGCGTCCGGGCCGGCGTCCTCGTTGGTTTCCAGCCGCTTGTACAGTGGCCAGGCGGCGCCGGCGTTCCAGCCGGCGGCGCCGTACTTGGACTCCCACTCGTCCAGGTCCTCACGGGGAGCCCAGAAGGCGATGCAGGAGTTGTGGCTGGAGCAGCCGCCCATGACTTTGGCGCGGGCGTGGCGCATGAAGGAGTTGCCGTTTTCCTGCGGTTCCACCGGGTAGTCCCAGTCGTAGCCGGATTCCAGCAGTTCCATCCAGCGGTCCAGCTGCAGGATTTCGGGGATATTGCGGTCATCCGGGCCCGCCTCGACGAGGGCCACGGTCATGTCCGGATCCTCGCTGAGCCGTGCGGCCACGGCGGCGCCCGCGGACCCGCCGCCGATGACGACGTAGTCGAACGCGCGGTCCGTGACGTCGTCGATGTTGTCGTAGTGCATCTAGTTCTCCTTGCCGTGGTCAGCAAACCAGCCGGTGACCTGCGGGCTGGTGTTCTGGTAGATGTGCTTGGCTTCCTGGTACTCGGCCAGGCCCGTGGGACCCAGCTCGCGGCCGACGCCGGACTGGCCGAAGCCGCCCCACTCGGCCTGCGGGAGGTAGGGGTGGTAGTCGTTGATCCAGATGGTCCCGTGCCGCAGCCGCGACGCCACGCGCTGCGCCTTGCCGGCGTCCTGGGTCCACACGGCGCCGGCCAGGCCATAGATGGTGTCGTTCGCGGTGGCCACGGCCTCGTCCTCGGTGCGGAAGGTTTCCACCGTCACCACCGGGCCGAACGCCTCGTCGGTGACCACGGACATCCCCCGTTGGACGCGGTCCAGGATGGTCGGCTGGTAGTAGAAGCCGGCGTCGTACTTTTCGCCCTGCGGTGCCGCCCCGCCGGTGCGGAGCCGGGCGCCTTCCTGAATGCCGCGCTGGACGTAGGCGTGGACCTTGTCTCGGTGCGCGGCGGAGATCAGGGGTCCGGTTTCGGCGGCGTCGTCGAAGGGGCCGCCGATCCGGATGCCCTCTGCGCGGCGGACCAGCTCGTCCACGAAGCGTTCGGCGATGGATTCCTCCACGAGCAGCCGGGCGCCGGCGGAGCAGACCTGCCCGGAGTGGACGAAGGCGCCGTTCAGGGCATTGTCGACGGCGGCGTCGAAGTCCGCGTCCGCGAACACCACGTTGGGGTTCTTGCCGCCGAGCTCCAGCGCCACCTTCTTGACGGTGCCTGCGGCGGCCGCGGCGATGCGCTTGCCGGTTTCCAGGCCGCCGGTGAAGGAGACAAGGTCGACGTCGGGGTGTTCCGAGAGCGGGGCGCCCGCCTGCGCGCCGGCGCCGGTGACGAGGTTGGCCACGCCGTCCGGCAGGCCGAGGTCCTGCAGCAGCTGCATGGCCAGGATGCTGGTGGACGGGGTCAGCTCTGACGGCTTCAGGACAAAGGTGCAGCCTGCGGCCAGTGCCGGGGCGATCTTCCACGCCGCTTGGAGCAGGGGGTAGTTCCACGGCGTGATGAGCCCGCAGACGCCAACGGGTTCGTAAACGATGCGGCTCACGACGCCGGGGTCCCCGGCGTCCACCACCCGGCCCGCCTGCTGCCCGGCGAGCCTGCCGAAGTATTCGAAGCAGGCGGCGATATCGTCCATGTCGATGCGGCTTTCCACCATCCGCTTGCCGGTGTCCAGGGACTCGGCGCGGGCGAACTTCTCCCGGCGTTCGCGCAGGCCGGCCGCGACTTTCAGGAGGAAGGTTCCGCGCTCGGGCGCCGGGACCGAGGACCAGACGCCGGAGTCGAAGGCGGAGCGGGCTGCTGCAATGGCGCGTTCGGCGTCCTCCCGGCCGGCCTCGGAGACGGTGGCCACCAGCTCGCCATCGGCTGGGTTGCGGATCCCGCGTACGGCGCCGGATGCCGCCGGCTCCCACACGCCGTTGATAAACAGGGAGGTTGCCGTCCCGGTTTGAGTGCTGTCGACGTCGTCCCGAAGTGGTGTGGCGTAAGTCATAGGAAGGACAGTAATGCAGGTTGAACGAGTGTTCAATACTTTTCTTGAACGATTGTTCAAAGTTACGGGTGAAGCTTCCGGTGCCTTGTTGCGGCTTTCTAGTGCTGGCCGGGCTCCGGGTGACCGGCGTTGTCGTCCTGGACGGGCTTGGCCTGGATAGGTGCGAAAGCGATCTGCTCCGTGCGCGCGATGCTTCTCTGGATGGAGGCCTTGTCGACGCCGAGCAGTGCCGTCAGCCACATGCCGTTCTGGATGACGACGATGTCCGCCGCCCGCTCCCGGCATGCCGCCCAGGAGAGGCCGGGATGCGCGCTGGAGACCAGTGCCGCGAGCCCGTCGATGTACCGGTCGAAGGCGGCGGCGTTGATCTGCGCGTAGTCCTCGTCGGCCTGGGCGAGGGCCCAAAGGTGCAGGCGAAGGGACAGGTATCGGGTGGTCAGCAGGTCAGCGCCGGCCACGCGGCGGAGGGCCTTGCGCAGCTGTTCGTCCGGGGTGGAGGAGGGATCGGGGGCTACGAGCAGAAGGTCGTGCTCATCCACGCGGCGCAGGGCTGCCCGGATCAGCGTGGTCTTGTCGTCGTAGTAGTAGTTCACCAGGCCCAGGGCCACGCCGGCTTCCCGCGCCACGGCCCGCATGCTCACACCTGAAATGCCGTGACGCGACAGCAGATCCATCGCCGCATCAAGAATGCGCGACTGCCTGTCCACTTGTTCGCCGGAATTCACGGCACTGGTCCCCATCTGGCCAGACTATTGCCTAACCGCCCGGGAGTGCACTTTCCCGGACCCCGCTGACACAGAAGGATCCCCGCCGGGCGCTACCCGGCGGGGATCCATTCGTCGGAAGGACGCCTACTTCCTGGGCAGTCCCGCCGGGTTCAGTTCGGACTTCTGGATGGCCTCGGAGGAGAGGCCCCAGCGGTCCAGGATCCTGGCGTAGGTGCCGTCCTCAATCAGGTGGTTCAGCGCAGCCTGGGCGGCGGCCGCCAGGCCGTTGCCCTTCTTGGTGGTGAAGGCGATCTGCGCCGTCAGCGGCCAGCCGCCGTTGAGCGTGCCCACCTGCTTGCTCTTGCCGTCCAGCGCGGCCTTGTAGGCAGCACCGGCATTGGGGCCGAACGTCAGGTCCGCACGGCCCGACTGGAGGGCCAGGCTCGAGGCCGAGTCGTCGTCGTAATACTGGAACTCCACCGGCGCCAGGCCGTTCTTCTTGTTCTCCTCGTCCCAGCGCACCAGGATGGCTTCCTGGTTGGTGCCGGAGCCCACGATGATCTTCTTGCCCGCCACGTCCTTGGCTTCCTTGATCTCCCCGATGCTGGAGTCAGCCTTGGCATAGAAGCCCAGGAGGTCGTTGCGGTAGGTGGCGAAATCGAACTTTTCCTTCCGTGCCTCGGTGACGGTCACGTTGGAGAGCACGGCCTCGTACTTGGACGATTCGACGCCCAGCGGCCAGTCCGCCCAGGCGACGGGCAGGACCTCCACCTGCAGGCCAAGTGCCTCACCCACTGCGTAGGCAATGTCTACTTCGCTGCCGATCAGGGTCTTGTTGTCTGTGGCGAATGTGCTGAGTGGGGCCGTGCCGCCGGTGGTCACCACGGTGAGCTTGCCGTCGGCTTTGATCGCCTCCGGCACCAGCGCCGCGGCTGCGGAGTCTGCCTGCACCTTGAAGCGGTCCTGCTCAGGAGAGAGGTTGAAGGTTTTACCTGCGGCGTTAGTGGCGGACGACGACGGTGCTGTCGCCGCCGATGCGCCGGGATCGGAGCAGGCAGCCAGTCCCAGCAGCGCTGAGACGGCAAGGGCAACGACGGCGGCCGGCTTGGGTTTGATAGCCATGATTCCTCCTTGGAAGGGCGGCGGAGATGCAACGGAAGTGTGCGCGTTGCAGCAACTATCCGGCAGCCCGGGAGGGGGAATCAAAGGCTCCGAAATGCTGGGATACAGGGAGTAACGGCGGTTAACCGGAGGACCGCGGCGGTCATATTCCACCTGCGGCGTGCTCCATAAACCACGTGGCCGCGCACCACAAATTCAGCAGAAAGCGAGTACTCGGGCAAAAAAGACAAGTGGTGACTACGCGTGTTTCCTGCCCGTGCCGGATCTACGGTTGGGCAATGAAGCGGCCAGAGTGGGCCGCTGCAATGGTCTTAACAGGAGCCCGCATGCGCACTTTCCCGTCCCCCTCTGTGCTTTCCCGCCGCTTGGCTGCCGCCGTTGTCCTGCCCGGCCTGATCGCCACCAGCATGGTGCTGGTCCAGCCAGCCGTTGCAGCGACAACGTCCACCACAGGTATGTGCAATGGCGTGGTGAACCAGCTGGCGCACCGCGGTGCAGTCCAGGAGAACCTCCTGAAGGCTGCGGCCAAGAAGAATGCGGACGCGATCGCTGTGCTGCAGGCGGACAGGGCGAAGCTCCAAACCTCCAAGGACTCGCTCACAACCCAGGTCGCCGACGCAGAAAAGGCGCTGGCTGACCTTGAGGCCCAGGAGAAGCAGCTGGACGTCCAGGAACTCGCGGCGCAGGTAGAGATTGACCAGATCATCCGCGACCAGGCGACCACGGCGGCCGCCGTGGAGGCTGCCAAGGCTGACCTCGCAGACCTGCAGGGCCAGCTGGCAACGGTTGCAGACGAGCTCAACCCGCTGCAGGATGAACTGGCAGCGGCGAAGTCAGAATCTGCGGATCTGAAGATCACGCTTGCGGACCTTGAGGCCCAGCAGGCCGCGAACACCACGTCCCTTGAGGCGGCCAAGACCGAACTTGGCGACCTGCAGCAGGCAGCCTCCGATGCGGACACCGCCGTTACGGCCAAGGACCTTGAGGCCCAGCAGGCCCAAGACGAGCTGGCAGCGCTGACCACTCAGGCGCAGCAGGCAGCCGACGCTGTGACCGCTGCCCAGCAGGAAGTTGCTGATTCCGAGGCCAAGCTAAAGGAGCTTCAGGACGGAGGAACCGCCGCGGCGGCAGAACTGGAGGCCCAGCAGGCAGCGGTCGATGCCGCCAATAAGACCCTGACCGGGCTGCAGGACGCCGCCGCAGCCGCCAATACAGCGGTCACCGGTAAAAAGGACCAGATCGCCGCGGCTGAGGCACAGCTCGTGGGCCTGAAGTCCACGGCCGCCGCGGCGAAGGCAGCCCTTGACGCCAAGAACGCCGAAATCACGGCAGCCCAGACAGCCCTGGTGACGCTGCAGGCAAACGCGGCGGCAGCAGCGAAGGCCGTCAGCGACAACGCTGCCAAGATCACGGCGGTCAATGCTGACATTGCCGCCCTGCAGGGACAGATCTCTACGCTGAACAGTCAGATCTCGACGAAGCAGGCCCAGCTGGCCACAGCGCAAAAAGAGCTGGCTGATCTGCAGGCAAAAAAGACGAGCCTCGAGGCGGATGTTGCCTCGCTGAACACCCAGATTGATGCGATCAACGGCAACTCTCAGAAAAAGCGCGACCTTATCGCACAGCGCGACGCCGTCCAGATAGATCTGAACAAAATCAACGCCCAAATTAGTGACAAGAACACGCTGATCTCCGGTCTGCAGGGCGACTTGAACACCCTCAACAGCCAGGTGGCCACCCTGAACAACCAACTGCTCGCCAAGCAGACGGAGAGCAGTGGGCTGCAATCGCAGGCGGCATCCCTTCAGGTTTCGCTCGACGCGGCCAACCTGGCGGTCACGGCCAAGCAGGCTGACATCGATTCACTGAAGTCCCAGGTGCCCGCCCTCCAAACTGCGGTGGACCAGGCCAATGCCGCGGTTACCGCCAAGCAGTCCGAGCTCAGCACCCTGCAGGGCCAGCTCCCGGCACTGGAACGGGCGGCGACGGCGGCGGCGGACGCGGTGAAGGCCCAGGAGCAGGTGGTGGCCGACCTCGAAGCTGCCCTGCCAACTCTCACCGAAAATGTGCAGCAGGCCCAACAGGAGGTCGGGGATCAGCAGGCAGTTCTGGAAGCGAAGAAGGCCGCGTTGACCCAAGCGCAGGACACGCTGACCGCAGCCAACACAGCGGTGGACACCAAGAGCTCCGATATCTCCGCCCTTCAGGACCAGCTCAAGGGCCTGCAGGCAACGCTTGATGCGGCCAACACCGCGGTGACTGCGAAGACGGCGGATATCACTGCACTCAACCAGCTCGGAGACGCCCTGGTAGTTCGGGTCAGGGAACTCAATGCCCAGATCGCCACCCAGGAGGCTGCCGTTCTGGACCTTCAGGGCCGGGTAGCACCGCTGCTTGCGCAACTCAACCAGCTCAACGGCGAGATCAGCACCACGGAAGCAAAACTGGCGGAGCTGCAGGCACAGCTGAAAACTCTCGACACTCAGCTGACTGCCGCTCAGATCAAACTTCGGGACCTTCAAACCCAGAAGGGATTGAAGAAGGACGCCGTTGAAGCGCAGAGGCTGGTAGTGGCTGGCCTTCAGGCCCAGCTGTCCGATATCCAGAAGCAGATCACGGCGATCGACCCAACCATTACGAATGGCGGCTGCGCCGTCTAATCCGTAAGGCGCATGCGGGCGAGGCGCGCAACGGCGGAGCCGCAAGGAGGGGACCAGTTCAGTACGAACTGGTCCCCTCTGCTATTGCCTCGGAACTGTGGCTTGCTCAGCCCAGGGCCGCGAGGACTTCCTTGGCTACGTCCTCACTGGACTGCGGGTTCTGGCCGGTGATGAGGTTGCGGTCGCGCACCACGTTGGAGGTCCAGGCGGCACCGTTTTCGATGACGGCACCCTTCTCCTTGAGCGCATCCTCCACCAGCCACGGGGTGTTCTCGCCGGTCCCGCCGCCGAGCTCTTCCTCGTTGGTGAAGACCGTGAGGCGCCGGCCCTTGAAAGCGAACCCGCCGTCGTCGTCCGTTGCACTCAGCAGCCCCGCGGGACCGTGGCAGAACGGCGCAATGATCTTGCCGTCCTTGTTGGCTGTCACCAGCAGGCGGCCCAGGTCGGCGTCCTTGTAGAGGTCCGCCATGGGGCCGTGTCCGCCGGGCAGCACCACGGCGTCGTAGGCGGCGATGTCGACGTCGGCAAGCACCAGTGGGTGCGCAAGCTCGCCGTCGATTTTTTCCAGGTAGTCCCGGAAGCCTTGCGCCCGTTCCTCGCCGCCTGCGGACTCGGCGGCCAGGCTCACCTGGTCCACGGTGGGCTTCCTGCCGCCGGGGGTAGCCAGGTGGACCGTGTTTCCGGCTTCGGTCAGGGTCTGGTGTGACACCACCAGTTCCTCTGCCCAGTACCCGGTGGGGTGCTCGCTGCCGTCCTTCATGGTGAGGGAATCTGCGGCCGAGACGACCATCAGGATGTTTGCCATGGTGTTTCTCCTGTCTGTAATTCTTTACTTGCCGGCAGCTTCAAGCTCGGCGTACGTGTCGTCGTCGAGCGTGATGCCCGCGGCTGCCATATTTTCTTCCAGGTGCTGCACGGAACCGGTCCCGGGGATGGGCATCATGACGGGGGAGCGGCGCAGCAGCCAGGCCAGGGCCACCTGGGACGTGGTGGCGCCCAGGCGCTTGGCGGCCTCGTCCAGCGGTCCTCCCGGCTGGGCCAGCTCGCCCGCGGAAATGGGCGCCCACGGGATGAAGCCGATGCCGTTCTCCTCCGAGTAGCGCAGTACGTCCTCGGAACTGCGGTCCGTCAGGTTGTAGCGGTTCTGGACCGTGGATACCGTGAAGTGCTTTCCGGCCGCCTCCAGCTCCGCCACACTCACCTGGGACAGGCCCAGGGCGCGGACCTTGCCCTCGTCCTGGAGCTCGCGCAGCACACCGAACTGTTCCTCGGCGTCCACCTTGGGATCGATCCGGTGGAGCTGGAGCAGGTCCAGGGTGTCCACCTTCAGCTTGCGCAGGCTCAGTTCCGTCTGCTGGCGCAGGTATTCCGGCCGGCCAACGGGAATCCACTTATTGGGCCCGGTGCGGGTGAAGCCCACCTTGGTGGCGATCTTCAGGCCCTCCTTGTACGGGTGGAGTGCCTCGGCGATGATTTCCTCGCTGATGTTGGGGCCATAGGAGTCGGCGGTGTCGATGAAATCCACCCCAAGTTCGACGGCGCGGCGCACCACGGCCACGGCGGCGGCACGGTCGGCGGGCTCACCCCAGACGCCGTCACCCACGATGCGCATGGCACCAAAACCTAGCCGGTGCACGGTTCCCAGATCCTTGAGGTCAATCGTTGCGGACAGTTCCAGCTGCTTCGTTGAATCATGGCTCATAGGGGCGGCAACCTCATAAGGGTGCTGAGTATTCCGTGAAAGGTGAAATAAGCCGGGCTCCGCCGTGGTTATGCATCAAGTGCCCGCCGCAATCCGGCAGGGCGACTCTTACGAAACGTTCCCGAAAGGCCGGCACTTACCGTGACTCTCCCCCTCTCCATCCTTGACCTGGCAACCATCGGCAAGGGCCAGACGGCGGCGGAGAGCTTCGCGGGCAGCGTGGCCATGGCCCAGAGCGCCGAGAAGCTGGGATACCGGCGCATCTGGTACGCCGAGCACCACAACATGTCCTCCATCGCCTCCTCAGCCACCAGCGTGCTGATCGCCCACGTGGCAGCACATACCGAAAGCATCCGGCTGGGCGCGGGCGGCATCATGCTGCCCAACCACTCCCCGCTGACTATCGCCGAACAGTTCGGCACCCTGGAGACCCTGCACCCCGGACGGATCGACCTGGGCCTGGGCCGGGCGCCCGGCAGCGACCAGAACACCATGCGCGCGCTGCGCCGCGACCCCATGTCCGCGGACAGCTTCCCGCAGGACGTCCTGGAACTGCAGGGCTACCTGACCGGTCCCACCCGGATCCAGGGCGTTGAAGCCACCCCGGGCAAGGGGACCAACGTTCCGCTGTACATCCTGGGTTCCTCCCTGTTCGGCGCCCGCCTGGCTGCGCAGCTGGGCCTGCCCTACGCCTTCGCCTCGCACTTCGCCCCGGCCGCGCTGCAGGACGCGGTGGCCATCTACCGCCGCGAGTTCAAGCCGTCCGCCCAGCTGGACGCCCCGCACGTGATCGCCGGCGTCAACGTGATCGCCGCCGACTCCGCCTCCGAGGCGCAGGAGATGATGCAGGCCACCAAGCGTGCCCGCGTCTCCCTGTTCTTCGGCGGCGGCCGGGAATTCACCGACGACGAGGCGGACATGATCCTGGACTCGCCGCAGGGACGCCACATGGCACAAATGATGACGTACTCCGCAGTGGGGACGCCCGACGTCGTCCTTGACTACCTGGACAGCTTCGGCAGGCACGCCGACGCCGACGAGCTCATCGTGGCGCACCAGAGCCCCGGCACCGAGGCGCGCCTGCGCTCCGTTGAGCTGCTGGCCGAGGCTGCCGGACTGGTCCGGGTCTGAGATGGCGAACACCAAAGAGGGCGTGGGCTTCCGGTCCGCCCGCGGACCCATCCTCATAGCCTTGATGCTGTCCACCGGACTCGTGGCCATCGACTCCACCATCGTGGCCACGGCCGTGCCGTCCATTGTTAAGGACGTGGGCGGCTTCTCGTCCTTCCCCTGGCTCTTCTCCGCCTACCTGCTGGCGCAGGCGGTGTCCGTGCCTATCTACGGCAAGCTGTCCGACATGACGGGCCGCAAGCCCATCATCCTGATCGGCATTGGCCTGTTCCTGCTCGGTTCGGTGCTGTGCGGCGTGGCCTGGAGCATGCCCTCGCTGATCGCTTTCCGGGCACTGCAGGGACTCGGCGCCGGCGCGGTGCTGCCGGTAGCCATCACCATCGCCGGCGACATCTACACCCTGCAGGAGCGGGCCAAGGTCCAGGGTTACCTGGCCAGCGTGTGGGCTATCTCCTCCGTGGTGGGCCCCAGCCTGGGCGGCGTCTTCTCCGCGCTGGGCATCTGGCGCGGCATCTTCCTGGTCAACGTGCCGCTCTGCCTGCTGGCCGGGTGGATGCTGGTCCGCACCCTGCACGAAGACGTGGAACGGGCAAAGCACAAGGTGGACTACGCAGGCGCCGTGCTCCTGGCCGGCTCGCTCGGCCTGCTTATCCTCGGCGCCCTCCAGGGCGGCCAGGCGTGGGCATGGAACTCACCCATCAGCATTGGCGTGTTTGTGGTCGGCGCGGTCCTGCTCGTCGCGTTCCTCCTGGTGGAGCGGCGGGCAGCGGAGCCCATCCTGCCGGCCTGGGTAGTGTCCCGCCGCCTGCTGGGCACCACCGCATTGGTGTCCTTCGGGGTTGGCGCGGTGATGATCGGCCTGACCTCCTACGTGCCCACCTTCCTGGAAGGCGCACTGTCCTCCTCGCCGCTGGTGGCCGGCCTGGCGCTCGCCGCCCTGACCCTCGGGTGGCCGCTCAGTGCGTCGCAGGCCGGAAAGTTCTACCTGCGGATCGGCTTCAAGTCCACGGCCCTGATCGGCATCGCCATTTCCGTGGCGGGGCTGCTGATCCTGTCCCTGACGGCAGGCGCACCCAACGTGGCGCTGATCGCCATCAGCTGCTTCGTCGTCGGACTCGGCCTGGGCCTGCTGGCCACACCCACCCTGATCGCCGCCCAGTCCAGCGTGCCCTGGCACGAACGCGGCGTGGTGACCAGCACCAACATGTTTGCCCGGTCCATCGGCAGCGCGCTGGGCGTGGCCGTGTTCGGCGCCGTGGCCAACTCCATCTACGGCGGCAGCAGTGGCGGCGAGGGCGACCCCTCCACCACCATTGCCGCATCCGGGGCCGTGTTCCTGGCCGCGCTGGTGGCCGGGCTGCTGACCGTTGCGGCGGTGCTGGCCATGCCCGCAGTCAAGGCCGGGGCTGCAGAACCTGCGGACCAGGAACCCGTGCCCAGCCCCGAGGGCCGCGCCAGCTGACGGGACGCCTACCGGGACGCGCGGAAGATCGACGGCGCGGGCCGGGTCCCGGTGGCAAGGTCGGCCAGGATCCGGCCCACCACCGGCGTGAACTTGAAACCGTGGCCGGAGAAGCCCGCGCCGATCACCACCGGCCCCACACGGTCCAGGATGAAGTCCTCGTCCGGCGTGGTGGTGTACGTGCAGCTGATGGCCTCGAAGGAATCGGGGTCCACGCCGGGCAGCCACTGCCGGGCGTAGTCCTGCAGTGCTGCGAGCTGCGTTGGCTCCGGCAGGAAATCGCGGTGGTCCGGGTCCACCACCGGGCCTACACCGTGCCAGCCGGCCTTGATGCCTTCGCCCCGGGTCTGCATGCCGTAAACAGGGGAGTACCAGCCCTGGTAGTCCGGCCCCGGGTAGTGGTTGAAGCCCGGCCAGACGGCCCCGGCATCCGCCACCCGGAAATGCGCCGGCTGCTCCTGCGTGACCCTGAGCCGGGGGATCCGGATCCCGGCAGGGTCCTTGCCGGCGGCCGTGTCCGCGAAAGCTCCGGCCAGCAGTTTCTCCGTCCAGCCTCCGGCAGTCACTACTGCCTGCGCCGCGGTGACCACCTCGGTGCCCGCAGCCGACTCGAGCGTGAGCCGCACGCCGTCGTCGGACACCTCGAGACCCGCCACCTTGGTGTGGTGCCTGATCTCGGCGCCCCGGGCCGTGGCCAGCCGCTGAAAGACGGGCAGGGCGGCTTCCGGGTTGAGCTGGCCGCCATCGGGCATGTGCAGGACCTGCTGGTCGAAGCGGATGCCGCGCCACCGTTCGCCGGCTTCCGCCGGATCCAGGAATTCGGCGCGGATGCCGGCCGCGGTGAGGGCCGCCGCGACCTTCTGGAGGTCCCCGCCGGGACCGTGGTTCACGATGCCCGTGCGCGCCAGCAACTGCTCCCCGCTTTCCTGCTCCAGCTCGTCCCACAACGCCAGTCCCTCGGCCAGCATGGCCACGTACTCCGGCCGGTGGTAGCCCGGGTTCAGGTTCCGGGTGGCTCCATGGGACGCGCCGATCTTGTGCCCGGGACCAAACTGCTCCACCAGCGTCACCTGGCGGCCCCGCCGAGAGAGCGCCCAAGCGGCCGCAGAGCCCATGGCGCCGCCGCCAATCACCACGGTGTCCAACACGGTATTCATCAGCCCTCCAAGCTGCGGTTATGCGGTCAAGAGTTAAGCCAGCAAGAGCGCGACGCCGATCATTGCCGGCACCGCCACCACGGTGGTGATCAGTACGGTGTCCTTGGCGACGGTCAGCCCGGTCTGGTATCGGCTGGCGGCCACGAATACGTTCTGGGCTGTGGGCAGCGCCGACGTGACCACCACCGCGAACAGTGCGTGGCCGTCCATCCCCAGCGCAAAGCGCGCGAAAACGTAGGCAAGGGCCGGCTGGATGGCCAGCTTGAAGCCGCTCGCCAGCAGCGTATCCACGCGCCGCCCAGCCGAAGCCTGGAGCGGGCGGGAGCCGTTCAGGCTCATCCCGAAGGCGATCAGCATGGCCGGAATCGCGGCGCCCCCAATCAGGTGGATGGGCTCCATCACCAGCGCCGGAACCTTGAACCCCGTCCCGGCCACCAGCAGGCCCAGGCCGGAGCCCACAATCATGGGGTTCCGCAGGATCATCAGCACGAAACTGAGGGGTGTGGTGCGGTGCGCGCTGGTGCTCGAGTCCAGGATCATCAGGAACACCGGGGTGAAGAACGCCAGCTGGAAGATCAGCAGCGGTGCCACATAGCTGGCGTCGCCCAGGACATATACCGCGATGGGAATACCCAGGTTGGCCGAGTTGGCCAGCGATGCGGACATGGCGGACATCAGCGATTCGGGGAGCGCCCGCTTCAGCCAGAACCTGGTGATCGCGAAGAAGATGGCGGCGGTGGTGATGGCGGCAACCGCCGTAACCAGCAGCGGTTCGGCGAATACTTCCTGCAGGCGGGCCTTGCTCAGGGTTTCGAAGAGCAGCGCCGGACTCGCAACGAAGAACGTGAGGCCACTGAGCACGGGCCGGGCATTATCGCCGAGGATCCTCTGCCGGCCCACGAACCATCCCACCAGGATGATGCACCAGACCACGAAGAACCCCGCCAGCACCCCTAGCAAGGATCAGCCTTGTGGGCGCAGCGGAAAACAGGGCCGGGACACACGCTCCGGTTACAGGGTGGCGTTGTTAAGCGCGAAAGGGGGGCGCATCATGCCGGGAGTGAGACCCTCTGCGGGATCGTTGCCCAGCTGGATGATCCGGTTGTTCTCGTCCACGTGGACCACCCGGGGCTCGTAGGCCTGGGCTTCCTCGGTGGTCATCGCAGCGTAGGTAATCAGGATGACAATATCGTTCTCATGCATGAGGTGCGCCGCTGCACCGTTAATGCCGATTACGCCGGAGCCGCGCTCGCCCGCGATGGTGTAGGTTTCAAGCCGCGCGCCGTTGGTGACGTCCACAATGGACACCAGCTCGCCGGGCAGGATGTCCGCGGCCTCGAGCAGGTCGAGGTCCACGGTGACCGAACCTACATAGTGCAGGTCCGCGTGCGTGACGGTGGCCCGGTGGATTTTGGACTTGAACATTGTTCGATTCATAACGGCTCCAGTCTAGACCTGCGGCCCCTTGCCCGCAGTGACGCAGGAAACACTGCAGCCGGGAGACGCAGCCTCCAGGAAACAAAGTGTCACGTACGACGCCGGCCGGTCACCCGGCGTCGTCCCTCCCCACTGCGGCGGCGGCCGCAGCGAGGGTCTCCCGGGCGGCGAGGATGGCCGGACGCTGGGCGCTGGAGCGGCGGACCGAGGTGAAGATGGTGCGGGTCGGGTTGCCCGGAAGCTCCAGCAGCTGTGCCGTCGTGCCGCGGCCGGTCCACACCAGGTCCGGCATCAGGGCCACGGCGTTGCCGGACTCGATCAGCCGCGCCTGGGCCTGCAAATCGGCCGTCTCAAAGCGGACATCCGGCTCGAACCCGGCGCTGCGGCACGCCTGTTCCGCCCAGTGGCGTGACGCGGCACCCCTCGGTTCCATGACCCAGGCAAGGTCTGCAGTCTCTGTCAGCGAACGGATGGCGGGTCCGCCGTCGGACGCCGGGGGAACGGCCAGCCGGATGGCGTCGGTGGTCAGCTTTACCCGGTCCAGCTCCGGGTAGCGCGGGGCCGCATGCCCTGGATACTGCTCGGCGATCACCAGATCGAAGTCCCGCGCCCAGGTCTCATGCAGCGCGGTCTCGGGCTCACGCTGGATCATTTCGATCCTGACCTCCGGGTAGGTGGTGGCCATGCGGGTCAGGGTGTCCGGCATCAGGGCGAGCGCCGCGGACTGGAAAACCGCGATCCGCACGGTCCCCGTGACCGTGGTCAGGGACGCCGCCAGATCGGCCTCGGCCTGCTCCATGGTCTCCAGCAGCTGCGCGGTGTGCGCCACCAGGACCTCCGCCTGGGGCGTCAGCTGCACCCGCCGCCCCGTCTTCCGGAGCAACTCCACGCCCACTTCCTTTTCCAGGAGGGCCAGCTGCTGCGATACCGACGACGGACTGTACTGCAGTGCCTCCGCCACCTCGGCGAGCGTCCCCCTGATGCTTAGCTCGCGGAGCAGCCGGAGCCTGCGCACATCGAGCATGGGGAATTCCTAACTGAAACTAACGAATATAGGTTAGAAGTAGTCACTTTATCTAATGCAAGCAGGCTTGCATACTGTTGGGACCGAGTTACCCCCGTCACAGCCATTATTCGGCGTGCCGCGGCGGGGTCGCACCCCAAAGCAGGAGTTCCTGATGAGCACTAGAGATTTGACCCAGTCGATCATGCGGCGGAAGCCTATTGACGACATTGAAGAAGAGAACAAACACAGTGGCCTCTTCAAGTCGCTCGGGCTGTGGCAGCTCACAGCCATTGGCGTAGGCGGCATTATCGGCGTCGGCATCTTCTCCCTCGCCGGACTGGTGGCCGCCGGCAGCGCGGGCACGCCCGGGGTGGGGCCCGCGGTACTGTTCTCATTCCTGATTGCCGGCCTTGCGTCGGCAGCGGCGGCACTGTCCTACGCAGAGTTCGCCGGCATGATTCCCCGCGCTGGGTCCGCTTACACGTACGGCTACGTGGCGCTGGGCGAGGTGATCGGCTGGTTCATCGGCTGGGACCTGCTGCTGGAATACATCGCCATTGTGGCCGTGGTGGCCATCGGCATTTCGGGCTACTTTGATGCCTTCCTCTCCGGAATCGGCATCCACATGCCGGTTTGGATGACCTCGACGGCGGATGAAGGCAAGGGCGGCGTCGTCAACATACCGGCCATTGTGGTCTGCCTGATCGTGACCTGGATCCTTTCGCGCGGAACCAAGGCGTTCGGCAGGTTCGAACTCGTGGCAGTGGCCATCAAGGTGGTCCTGATCCTTTTCATTATCGGGCTGGGCATCTTCTACATCGACACCAACAACTACAACCCGTTCATGCCGTCCGGGTTCGGTCCGGTTCTTGCCGGTTCCGCCACCGTGTTCTTCGCGGTCTTCGGTTACGACGCCATGAGTACCGCGGCGGAGGAAGCCACTGACGGCAAGAAGCACATGCCCAAGGCAATCATCCTGTCGCTGATCATCGCCATGCTGCTTTATGTGGCAGCCACCCTGGTCCTCACGGGTATGCAGAACTACAAGGACATCGACCCGAAGGCCGGGTTCGCCTCAGCCTTCACCGGCGTGGGCCTGCCGGTCATCGCAACCATCATCTCCGTCTTCGCGGTGCTGTCCATCCTGACCGTGATGTTGACGTTCCTTCTCGGCGTCACCCGTGTCTGGTTCTCCATGAGCCGCGACGGGCTGCTGCCTGGCTGGTTTTCCAAGACCGACCGCCACGGCACGCCGCAGCGCGTCACCTGGATCGCCGGCGTCGCCTCCGCCCTCCTGGCCGGCGTGTTCCCGATCAAGGCCGTTGCCGACCTGACCAATATCGGCATCCTGGCCGCCTTCGTCGTGGTCTGCCTCTCTGTGATCATCTTCCGCTACAAGAGGCCCGACGCCCCGCGCGCTTTCCGCCTGCCGTTCATGCCCGTGGTCCCGGCCTTCGGCATGCTGGCCTCGGCGTTCCTCATGTTCCAGCTGCACTGGGAAACCTGGCTGCGGTTCGGCATCTGGCTTGTCATCGGCCTCGCCATCTACTTCGGCTACGGCCGTAAGCACTCACTGATGAACCCGAACAGCCCCCGGCACCAGGAACTCGAGGAGCTGCACCGCCCCCTCGCGTAGCCTCCGCTTCCAGATCCGGCAGGCCTCCCACCCTTAAAACCCCCGCTTGCTCTATCACTTTTGGTCCCTAACCGGCCGGTTTGACGACCAGAAGTGATAGAGCAACAGGGGGAGGGTGGGCGTGCCTGCCGTTTGGCGTTTAAGGGCCAGCTGATTCATTGGTTTTTCTAATCTGTATTGCTTAGGAAAGATCGCTTTATCTTATGTGAGTGGAAGCTCATACTGGTGGAAAGACCTCCTCCCACAGTAAGAAAGATCGGGAAAACCATGACCCACGTTGCAATGGAACCGGCAACTTCAGCCGGTGCCGCACCGCAGACCGTCGACGTCGACGTCCCCCAGGCGAAGGCCCTCGCCGATGAAGCAGTCGCCCTGGTCCGGCGCTGGCTCACGGAGGCCGCCAAGGTCCCCGTGGACGCCTCCGCCCAGCAGCTGGCCGGAGTACTGAAGGATCCCAACGGCCTGGACTTCACCGTGGGCTTCGTGGACGGCGTGGTCCGCCCCGAGGACCTGAACGTCGCCGCCCGCAACCTGGCCAGGCTCGCCCCCAAGGTGCCCGCCTTCCTGCCCTGGTACATGCGCAGCGCCGTGGCACTGGGCGGCACCATGGCCCCGGTGATGCCGCAGGTGGTCATCCCCATCGCCCGCAAGGTGCTCCGCGAGATGGTGGGCCACCTGATCGTGGACGCCACCGACTCCAAGCTGGGCCCCGCCATCGCCAGGATCCGCAAGGACGGCATCAAGCTCAACGTCAACCTCCTGGGCGAGGCTGTCCTGGGCGAGCACGAGGCATCCCGCCGGCTCGAAGGCACCCACACCCTGCTGGCCCGTCCCGACGTCGACTACGTTTCCATCAAGGTCTCCTCCACCGTGGCCCCGCACTCCGCCTGGGCCTTCGACGAAGCTGTGGAACACGTCGTCGAAAAGCTCACCCCGCTGTTCCAGCGTGCGGCGTCCTTCGCCACCCCCGGAAGCAGCACAGGCGGGAAAGCCAAGTTCATCAACCTGGACATGGAGGAATACAAGGACCTGGACATGACCATCGCGGTCTTCACCCGGATCCTGGACAAGCCCGAGTTCAAGAACCTCGAGGCCGGCATCGTGCTCCAGGCCTACCTCCCGGACGCGCTCTCCGCGATGATCCGCCTGCAGGACTGGGCCGCCGAGCGCCGCGCCAACGGCGGTGCCGGCATCAAGGTCCGCGTGGTCAAGGGCGCCAACCTGCCCATGGAACAGGTGGAAGCCTCCCTCCATGACTGGCCGCTGGCCACCTGGGGCTCCAAGCAGGACTCCGACAGCAGCTACAAGCGGGTCATCAACTACGCCCTGCACCCGGACCGGATCAGGAACATCCGGATCGGCGTGGCCGGCCACAACCTGTTCGACATCGCCTTCGCCTGGCTCCTGGCCAAGCAGCGCGGCGTGGAAGCCGGCATCGAGTTCGAGATGCTGCTGGGCATGGCGCAGGGCCAGGCCGAGGCCGTCAAGAAGGACGTGGGCTCCCTCCTGCTCTACACCCCCGTGGTGCACCCGTCCGAGTTCGACGTTGCCATCGCCTACCTGATCCGCCGCCTGGAAGAGGGTGCCAGCCAGGAAAACTTCATGTCCGCGGTGTTCGAGCTCAGCGAGAACGAAGGGCTGTTCGAGCGCGAGAAGCAGCGCTTCCTCTCCTCGCTGGACGCCCTGGACAACAACGTGCCGCTGCCCAACCGCCGCCAGGACCGCGGCCTTCCCCCGGAGCCCATGCCGCACAGCGGTTTCAGGAACACCCCGGACACCGACCCCGCGCTGCCGGCCAACCGCACCTGGGGCCGGGCCATCCTGGAGCGCGTCCCGGGCTCCACCCTGGGCAACGCCTCCGTCAAGGCTGCCTTCATCAACGACGAAGCAACGCTGGACTCCGCCGTCGCCAACGCCGTGGAAAAGGGCAAGGCCTGGGGTGACCTGTCCGGTGCCGAGCGGGCGGAGATCCTGCACCGTGCCGGCGAGATCCTGGAAGCCCGTCGCGCCGACCTCCTGGAGGTCATGGCCAGCGAAACCGGTAAAACCATCGACCAGGGCGACCCCGAGGTCAGCGAAGCGGTGGACTTCGCCCACTACTACGCCGAGTCCGCCCGCAGGCTGGACATGGTCGACGGCGCCACGTTTGTTCCAGCCAAACTCACCGTTGTCACCCCGCCGTGGAACTTCCCGGTCGCCATCCCGGCTGGGTCCACCCTCGCGGCACTCGCCGCCGGCTCCGCCGTCGTGATCAAGCCCGCCAAGCAGGCCGCACGCAGCGGCGCCGTCATGGTGGAGGCACTCTGGGAAGCCGGCGTGCCCAAGGGCGTGCTCACCATGGTGCAGCTGGGCGAACGTGAACTCGGCAAGCAGCTGATCAGCCACCCGGCCGTGGACCGCGTGATCCTCACCGGCGGCTACGAAACCGCCGAGCTGTTCCGGTCCTTCCGCAAGGACCTGCCGCTGCTGGCCGAAACCAGCGGCAAGAACGCCATCATCGTCACACCCAGCGCCGACCTGGACCTGGCGGCCAAGGATGTTGCATACTCCGCGTTCGGCCACGCCGGCCAGAAGTGCTCCGCCGCCTCCCTGGTGATTTTGGTGGGCTCGGTGGCCAAATCCAGGCGGTTCCACAACCAGCTGATCGACGCCGTGACCTCCCTGAAGGTGGGCTACCCGGAGGATCCCACCAGCCAGATGGGACCGATCATCGAACCGGCCAACGGCAAGCTCCTCAACGCCCTCACCACCCTGGGCGAAGGCGAGAACTGGGCCGTGGAGCCCAAGAAGCTGGATAACACTGGCCGGCTGTGGAGCCCGGGCGTGCGCTACGGCGTCAAGCGGGGATCCTACTTCCACCTGACCGAGTTCTTCGGCCCGGTGCTCGGTGTGATGACCGCCGACACGCTCGAAGAGGCCATCGCCATCCAGAACCAGATCGAGTACGGCCTCACCGCCGGCCTGCACTCCCTGAATTCCGAGGAACTGGGCATCTGGCTGGACACCATCCAGGCCGGAAATCTCTACGTGAACCGCGGCATTACAGGTGCCATCGTGCAGCGCCAGCCCTTCGGTGGCTGGAAGAAGTCCGCCGTGGGCGCCGGAACCAAGGCAGGCGGGCCCAACTACCTGGCCGGCCTGGGCGACTGGACGCCTTCCACCAGCACGGCCACGGCATCCGTGAACCATGCCGGCGTGCGGCGCATCCTCAACGCCGCCGGCCCCGCCCTGCAGCGGGCCGAGCTTGAGTCCGTCCAGCGGGCCCTGGCGTCCGACGCCGGGGCCTGGGCTGAGGAGTTCGGCACCGCCAAGGACGTCTCCGGACTGAGCGCGGAGCGCAACATCTTCCGCTACCGGAGCCTGCCGGTCACCATCCGCCTGTCCGAAGGCGCGCCGCTGGCGCACCTCGTCCGGACTGTGGCGGCCGGCGTGCTGGCGGGCTCGGCGCTCACCGTGTCCACCGCCGTCGAACTTCCCGCCCAGCTGCGCGCCGTGCTCACCGCAGAGGACATCGAGGTGACGGTGGAGTCCGACGCCGGCTGGCTGGCTTCGGCCGCACGCCTCGCCTCGGCAGGCAAGCTGTCCGGTGCCCGCATCCGGCTGATCGGCGGCGACGCTACGGCGCTCGCCGAGGCGACCGGCGGACAGCCCGACCTGGCCATCTACGCCCACGCGGTCACCGAGGCCGGGCGCGTGGAGCTGCTGCCGTTCCTGCACGAACAGGCCGTCAGCATCACGGCCCACCGGTTCGGCACCCCCAACCACCTCTCGGATGCGCTGATCTGAGCTGCACCGGATCTGGCCTGTGCCGGATCTGAGGGGCCGGATCCGGGGCGCCGGGGATACGGCGATAAACAAAAGGCCGGGCAGCCACCTGATGGTGGCTGCCCGGCCTTGTTGCTTTAGCCCAGATACCAGCCGGGCGGGGTCCACGAGACCGGGACGCTGTGTGCGGAGAAATCCTCGCAGCGGGTGCAGGTGTAGGCCACTTCGCCAAGGGCGGCCACTGTTCCGTCACGCCGGTACGTGGGCGGAATGTACGACTCAAGGTAAACGAACTCGTCGGTACGGCATTTGTCGCAGGTGGGTTTTCCCACGTATCCGGAGTCTGCTGAGGCGTGTCCGGTTCCGAGGGTGTTCTGGCGGGTGGACGGCCGTGCTGTGGCGTGCGGGCGTGCGTGCGCAGAACTGGGATGGGTGTTCCTGGCTGTCGTCATTGGCTGCCTGTCCCAAGCGCGGGTTTCCGGCATGCGGGTGCGCGCTCGTTTTGGTGAACTGGCCTGCTGCTTGACCTTGGAGAAAAGCATAGGGTATGCCACTTCCCCTATCAATGGACACGGGCCCCCTAACTACCCTAAATGCCGGGAATTACGCTTGCGGAGGGTTAAGTTTGGCGGTTAATTGCCCGCCCGACGATTGACTGGGTGAGGGCATCGATCACCTCGGCGTTCGCCAGCGGGTTGCGGATCAGGGTGAAATCCACGTCCCCCACCGCGGGAAGGTCGAAGCGCCGCGTGATGATCTTCAGGTCCTCGGGCACCAGGGACGTCGGCATGACTGCCACGCCAATGCCCGCCCGGACCGCCGCCAGCACCCCGCTGATCTGGCGGGTGGTGCAGGTGATCCGCCACGTCCTGCCGTGGGCTTCCAGCGCATCAATGGCCAGCTTCCGGCTGAGGCTCGGGGACGGGTAGGCAATCAGCGGTACAGGTGTCCCCGGTTCCAGCACTGTCTGCTCCAGGCCCACCCAGGAGAACGAATCATGCTGGACCACGGTGCCGTCCTTCGCTCCGGCCACCCATTTCACGAAGACAAGGTCCAGCTGGCCGGCGTTGAGCTTGCGGTACAGCTGGTCGCTTTGCCCCACCGTCAGCTCCAGGTTGATCTGCGGGTAGATCTGCCGGAACTCACGCAGGATCCGGGGCAGCCCGGTGATGGCGAGGTCATCCGCGGTGCCGAACCTCAGGCGTCCCCGCATGGCCGAGCCGGAGAAATAGCGGGCAGCGGCGTCGTGCGCGGACAGGATGTTCCGGGCGAAGCCTGCCATGGCGTCGCCGTTGTCCGTCAGCCTGACGTCGCGGGTGTCCCGGGTGATCAGGCTGCGCTTGGCAGCAGCCTCGAGTTTGCGGATGTGCTGGCTGATGGTGGGCTGGGCAAGCCCCAGGCGCTCCGCGGCCTTGGTGAAGCTGAGGGTGTCCGCCACAGCCAGGAAGGAGCGCAACTGCGCCGGTTCGAACATTCCGGTCTCTCCCGTCGGCTGGTGGGTTATTGCGTTTTGCAATACGAGTTATAGGGACCATACGTCTCCATAATCCGCTCCGCCAGCCTAGCGTTAAGGACATCCCAGACCGCCCGCAATTTGAGGACACACCTGTGGCACCCCCACCGCCTTCCTCGGCCTCCGTCTCCCAACCAGTCATCGACGCGGCGGGCTCAGCGCCGCCGGACAGCCAGACCCAGCCGCTTCCCGCCGTTACCGAACGGCTCCCCTGGAAGCACACCTTCATCTCCCTTAAGGTGCCCAACTTCCGGATCTTCGCAATCGGCCACTTTATTGCGGTCATCGCCATTTGGATGCAGCGGATCGCACAGGACTGGCTGGTGCTGGAACTCTCAGGTTCCGTGACCGCCGTGGGAATAACCGTGGCGCTGCAGTTCCTGCCTTCCCTGCTGCTGGGGCCGTGGGGCGGCATGATCGCGGACCGGTTCGCCAAGCGGAAGATCCTCATTCTGTGCCAAAGCATGGCCGCTATCCTGGCTGCAACGCTCGCCACCCTTGCCCTCACCGGGGTCATTATGGTCGGGCACGTCTACGCCATCGCCCTGGTCCTGGGTTTGGTCACCGTCCTCGACCAGCCGGCCCGCCAGGTGTTCGTCAATGAGCTTGTCGGTCCCCGGTATTTGCGGAACGCCATCAGCGTCAACTCCACCACCTTCCAGCTGGGAGGCCTGATCGGTCCGGCCATCGCGGGTCTGCTCCTCACCGCGGTGGGGGCGGGCTGGGCTTTCGCTGCCAACGCCGTCGCCTGCTGCTCCACGGTGGTGATGCTCCTGATCCTGCGCAAGGACGAGCTGTACGTCAGCGCACCCGCTCCCAAGAGCAAGGGCATGCTCCGGGAGGGGCTGCGCTACGCCTTGAGCAAGCCCACCATCTACTGGCCGTGGCTCATGGCCGGCTTCATCGCGGTATTCGCCATGAGCCTGCCCGTGGTGCTCGCCGCCTTCGCAGATCATGTCTTCCATGTGGGAGCCGGCGGGTACGGGGCCCTCAACGCCCTGGTGGCACTCGGCGCGCTGTGCGGCGCCGTGGCGTCCACCCGCCGTCGGCAGCTCCGCCTGCGTTCCGTGGTGTTCTGCGCCGGCATGTATGGGCTGATGCTCTGCCTGGCAGCTCTTGCCCCCTCCATGGTGTGGTTCGGGGTGGTGATGGTGCTGTCCGGCTTCTGGTGCCTGATGTTCCTTACCGGGTCCAACCAACTGGTGCAGGTCAGTTCCAACATGGGCATCCGCGGGCGGGTGATGAGCCTGTACATCATGGTGCTGATCGGAGGCCAGGCGCTGGGCGGCCCCATGCTGGGCTGGATCGCCGAACATGCGGACCCCCATGCTGCCCTGCTGGTATCCGGCGGCGTTCCCGCGCTGGCAGCTTTGACGGTCGGCGCAGTACTGGCCCGCAAGGGTGGGTTGAAGC
Organism: Arthrobacter sp. B1I2; assembly: GCF_030816485.1. Classification (NCBI taxonomy): domain Bacteria; kingdom Bacillati; phylum Actinomycetota; class Actinomycetes; order Micrococcales; family Micrococcaceae; genus Arthrobacter; species Arthrobacter sp. B1I2. Next base: position 1,380,968 of record NZ_JAUSYC010000001.1, read on the forward strand.
TTCGGATGGACCTGAAGGGCCGCGGCCTACTGAGGATCGTCAGCCGCGAGGCAGGTGCCTAAGGCGCTGCCGTCTGCAGCGCCCGGTGCGGATACTCGGGCTCGCGCTCCTGGAAACGCAGCACGGCTTCATTCCGGATGACACCATCACGGATTTCAATGGCCCGCGCTATGGTGTCATTGCCTTCCCAAGCGGCCGGGCCGGCCAGCACGGTTTCGAGGAACGGCTGCAGGGCCTGGCTGATCTCCCAACTGGAGGAGTTCCAAAGGTACGAGGGGCTGTGGTCCACCGCGTAGTAGTTGATGTGGTCACCTACGGTGAACATCGGATCGGCAAACGTGGTGGACCGGGCCCAGCTGAAGCCCATACCCTCATCGCAGGAAACATCAACGATGAGGCTGCCCGGGCTGAATGCCGCCAGGTCCTCTGTCCGCAGGTACGTCAGGGGGTTGTTCGGGTCCTGCAGGGTGCAGTTGACCACGATGTCGCTTTCGGCCAGGAACGGCGCCAGCGGAACCCGGCCCCGTTCGGTGATGACCTGGCTCAGGAAGGGGGCCTCGGCGTCGTGGTCAAACTGCACAATGTTCACCGAATGGATTGGTGCGCCCACTGCGGCCACGCCACGGTTGGTGAGTACCTGGACGTCATGGATGCCGTGCGCGTTCAGTGCAGTCACAGCCCCACGGGCCGTGGCGCCGAAACCGATAACGACGGCGCTCAGGCGGCGCCCGTAGTCCCCGGTGGAACCCGTCAATGAAAGCGCATGCAGGACCGAGCAGTATCCGGCAATCTCGTTGTTCTTGTGGAACACATGCAGGCCGAACCCGCCGTCGCTGGCCCAATGGTTCATCGCCTCAAATGCGATGAGGGTCAGCTTCTTGTCAATGGCGAGCTGGGTGATGGCCCGGTCCTGGACGCAGTGGGGCCAACCCCAGAGGACCTGCCCGTCGCGCATGTCGGCGAGGTCTTCGGGCTGCGGTTTGGGCAGGAGCACGACGTCGGCCGCCGCCAGCAGGTCTTCCCTCGACGCCATTCTTCCCACAAGTGTGGAGAGGTGGCTGTCCGGGACTCCGAAGCGCGTGCCGTAGCCCTGCTCCAGGATGATGCGCTCCCGAATTCCGGGCGCGATCCGTTCGAAGTGCAGAGGGTGGATGGGGACGCGGCGCTCATCCGGTTTACGCGTGGAGGCCAGGACGCCCAGGCTCAGCCGGGTCTGTTGGCCACTCACTTCTTCTTTGCGGCCTTGGTGGACGTGATGTCCAGGGAGCTGGCCGGCGCACCGGCGGCCTTCTTGTCTGCGCGCTTTTCCTTGATGGACTTACCGGACTTTTTTGATGCCGTTTGACGCGGGGACTTATCAGCCATGATTGCTCCTGTAGCGGAACCGAAAAGGTTCCTGACTACCGACCCTACACCCCGGCACCTAATGGGCGCGGGGAGGCTGCAATATGTAAAAGGGAAGAATTCGGAGCGGCTGACGGGAATCGAACCCGCGTATCAAGCTTGGGAAGCTAGCGCTCTACCATTGAGCTACAGCCGCAGCGCCGCCGCTCGCGCGGGGCAGGACCTAGCTTAGCGCAGATCTGCAGGCTCCCCGCCAACCCGGCCAGCGGCGGGTTCCGTGTCCTGGTTCCGCCTCCTGCCACCCGCGACGTCATCCAGTAACTCTTCAATAACGTCGGCGCCGCCGGCTAGGTTCGGGCGCTGGGCGCTGGCTAACCTGATCCGGGTAGCAGCCGCGTTGGGGGAGGCAGCTATTGCGCCACCCGACGTCAACCACAGGAAATTCTTCATGGCAAGCGCAGAACACGAGGTCCTCATAGAACGCGACGCCGTGGCCGTCTACCAGTACCTCCTCGACGCCACCAATCTTCCCCTCTGGCGGAATGATGTCCGGAGCGTGAAGCTCGTACGGGGGCCGGCGGAGGCCACGGGCGCCGTCTACCGCAAAATGGTGGCGGGCCGCTCCGGGCTGAGCATTCCCGCCGACCTGGAGATCACCAACGTGCGCCCCGGCGCTGAAATCCAATTCCACGTTGTTTCCGGCCCTGCCACCCGCTGGGGCGGTTACTACCTCAGCACCGAAGACGCCGGGACCCGGGTGCGGTTCGCCATGGAAGCGAGACGCGAGGGACGCTTCGGCTTCCTCGACCGGTTCGGGTTCCTGAACGGCATGCTGCAGCGCCGGATCAGTTCCGACGTGGCCCAGTTGGACCGGTTGAAGCACGTGCTGGAGCTCCAGCCCGCCGTCTGAGTCTGTCCATCCGGTTTACTGGGCCAGCCGCTGCCCGGCCCAGGGACCGGCAATGGCCGACGGCGACGCCAAGGTTCCCGCGCTCAGGTCCCAGTACTGCACGGTGTCATTGGCCCGGCGGAGCGCCACGCCTGTGGAGTTCAGCCCGGTGACATTGCGCAGCGCCCGGATTCCCGTAACGTCCGTCCAGCCGGTGGCGACGGTTGGACGGGCCTCTGCCCGGAGTGCGGTGGTGCCCCACCCGCGGTAGAGCTGCACGCTTCCGTCGGTTTTCAGTGCCAGCACGTCCTGGAAGCCGTCGGCGTCGTAATCCACCATGGAGAGCCGGGAGGCGTAAACGCCGGTGGCAACGGCGGCGCGGTCCGCGAGATCACCGTTGCCCTTATTGGCATAGAGGAACAGGTTTCCACCCCCGTCCAGGGCGAGGATCTGTGGCATCCGGTTGTTGGCGCACCAGCCGCCCACCGCAAGGGTCAGCGTGTTCCATCCGCCCTTACCGAGGGTGATGGGGGCCTGGAACCCTCCGGCGGCGACGCCCCGGTGCAGTGTCAGGTCACCTCCGGTCCACTGGGTCAGGACGTCGTACGTGCCATCGCGGTCCCAGTCGGTGACAAACACTTCCTTTGCTCCGCTGAAGCCCGCGCTGATCACCTTGGCTGCGGCATAGGTGCGGGGCCCGGTGGCTGCCCTGTTCAGGAGCTGCCCTGCGGAGTCAACGGAGACGAGGTCGGCCGGTCCCGTGATTGCCGCCGCAGCGAGATCAAGGGTGGGCGGCATGTGCTTGACGGGTGCATCGCAAAGGCTTGGCGTGGGTGCCGGGAAAGCGCCGCCCGATCCCGTGCCGCCCGGGGAGTCGAGAGTGCCCGCCGGCAGCGTGGTGTAGCCGAAGAAGTTCACCACTCCCCAGATCTGGTACGTGGAGTTGGTGTAGGAGATGCCGCCGCCCATCACATTGAAACGCGGGTCGAGGAGCATGGCGTTGTGGCCGGGCGATCCCTTCCACCATTCCACGAGCTGGGCGGCGTCGCGGTCAGTGCGGATGGCAATGACCTCGCCGGCGCCGTTATTGGGACTCAGGGCGCGGGGATCGGTCCAGAAGCTTGCCCGGTGCTCGATCACCTCACGGCTGGCGATGCTGTCCGACCATTCCTGCGACATGCCGGCCACTGTGGGGTGGTACTTCACCTTGTTCAGGCCGTTGGCCACCCGGTACTCATTGATTTTGGTGAACATGGTGAGGATGGCCGCTGCGTTGGCATCCGGGACCAGAGCTTCGGTGGAGGGAAGGGCGGCGGCGGATTGCGGGGCGGCCAGCTGGGTGGTGGACGGTGATGCCAGTTCCTGGTCCGGCGCCCACAGCGGAGGGATGGAAGCCGTTTGCGGGACGGGCTCCGCCGAGACGACGGACGGTGCGGGCGCCGGTGATGGTTCTGCGGCAGGCGCAACTTCCGGGGACGGCATGGCTGTCACGGCCGCGGACGTGGGAGCCGGTGAGGCGGTGGCCTCCGGCAGGGGCGACGCGGCCCGGATGTCCGGGTCCACGGCCGGGATGAGACTCCCGGCGGGACCGTACTCCCGGGCCGCCGTGCCGCCGTCGTACACCACGGGCGCCGCCAGCGAGATACTGGCTGCTCCTGCCTGTCCGAACGGCAACGGCCCGGCAGGCGGGGCAGCGGACGAAGAGACCAGCGCCAATACGCAGAGCACGCCAATAAAAGAGGGCGCCACCAATTTATTCACAAACATCCCCAGCTCTGTTACGCCATCCGGGAGACCATTCCGGCGGCTTTCATTCGCAACATTAGCCCCACGAGGCCACAGCAACAACGGGAAAGTGCAGCTGTGGATAACCGATACGGTAATTTGGGACGGTGCTGATCTCTGACCGCGACATTCGTGCCGAAATAGACTCCCAGCGGATCGTGCTGGAACCCTTCGATCCCGCGATGGTCCAGCCGTCGTCCGTGGATGTCCGGATCGATAAATTCTTCCGGTTGTTCGACAACCACAAGTACGCGCACATCGATCCCGCGCAGGAGCAGCCAGAGCTGACGCGGCTGGTGGAAGTGGAGCAGGACGAAGCCTTTATCCTGCACCCGGGGGAGTTCGTCCTGGGGTCCACCTACGAAACCGTGACGCTGCCCGATGACATCGCAGCCCGCCTGGAAGGCAAATCATCCCTGGGCCGGCTGGGCCTGCTGACGCACTCCACTGCGGGCTTCATCGATCCCGGCTTTTCCGGCCACGTCACCCTCGAGCTGTCCAACATGGCCACCCTGCCCATTAAGCTGTGGCCGGGGATGAAGATCGGGCAGCTCTGCTTCTTCCGGCTGAGCTCGGCCGCGGAGTACCCGTACGGCCAGGGCGAGTACGGCAACCGGTACCAGGGCCAGCGCGGTCCCACCGCCAGCCGCAGCCACCTGAACTTCCACCGCACCAGCATCTAGCGCAGCTTCATCCAGCCCGGCGGCCCGCTCCGCCTAGACCCTGGTCCGCCCGCACCCGGGTCCGACTAAAGCTGCGGGGCGACCGCTGGCCTCCGAATGAACGGCTTGGCCAGGGGTTCCACGTAACGTGCCGCCAGCGGGCCGGTCACCGCCATCAGCAACACATACGCCGTGGCAAGCGCCGCGAGCTCATGTGTGACTGCTCCTGAAGCAACGGCCAGGCCGGCGATCACTATGGAGAATTCGCCGCGGGCCACGAGTGCGGCGCCGGCACGGAACCGGCCAGGCCTGGCGATCCCGGCGCGTTTGGCGGCCCAGATCCCGGTGGCCATCTTGGTGGCCGTGGTGGCCGCGGCCAGGACCAGGGCCCAGCCAAGGACCGGGGGAATGGATGAGGGGTCGGTGTTGAGCCCGAACGCCACAAAGAAAATTGCGGCAAACAGGTCCCGAAGCGGTTCGAGGATCCGGGTGGCGTTGTGGGCGGTGGCGCCCGAGATGGCAATGCCCAGCATGAAAGCCCCCACCGCGGCTGAAACCTGCATGGCTGAGGCGGCCCCCGCCACCAGCAGGGCGGCCCCGAGGACGTTGAGCAGGAAGACCTCAGAGTTCTCGCTGTGCACGGCCTTGGAGACATGGTGCCCGTGCCGCAGCGCCACCATCAGCACTATGCTCACCACGGCCAGGGCGATTCCCACCGTAGTGAGTCCGCCCAGGAAACTCACTCCCGCAAGGGTGGCCGTGAGGATGGGCAGGTAGATGGCCATTGCGAGATCCTCGAACACCAGGATGGAGAGCACCACGGGTGTCTCGCGGTTTCCAAGGCGCCCGAGGTCAGTAATGACCTTGGCAGCAATCCCTGACGAGGAAATGTACGTGACTCCGCCCATGACCATTGCCCCCACGCCGCCCCAGCCCAGGAACAGGGCAAGCGCGGCGCCGGGCAGGAAATTCAGGACAAGGTCCAGGACGCCGGCCTGCCAGGAGCGGCGCAGGCCGGTGAAGAGTTCCGAAGCCGTATATTCCAGTCCGAGCATAAGCAGGAGCAGGATGACCCCGATCTCGCCGGAGAGGTGTGCGAACTCGTGCATACCTTCAAGCTTGACGATGCCGCCGGCACCAAAAGCCAGCCCGCCCAAGAGGTAGAGCGGGATGGGTGACATTCCGATCCGTCCGGCCAGCCTGGCCAACAGCCCCAGGCAGAACACAACGGCCCCCAGTTCAATGAGGGTCAGGGCCAACGGGTCCATAGGGATTAGCCGTGGCGCAGAATATCGGCCGCCGAATCCAGGCCTTCCTGGGTGCCCACCGCCACCAGCAGGTCACCGGGGTGCAGGACGACGTCGGGCCCGGGCGAAGGCAGCACCTCGCCCTCGCGCATGATGGCCACAATCGATACGCCGCACCGGGTGCGGATGCACGCCTTGCCCATGGGCTGGTTCTGGAAGGGGGAATCCGCCGCGATGGAGAACTGGCGGGTGACTATGCCCGGGACGTCCTTGTGCTCCTCCGCGAGCTTCATGGCCAGGTGCGTCCCGCCCAGGAGGTTGCCCAGCGTGGCTGCTTCGTCGCTGGTCAGCGGAATGGAAGCCTGGCAGGTATCGGGATCGTCCCAAGTGGAAACGATGAGTTCCGTCTGGCCTTCCCGCCGCTCCACCACGCCGATGCGGCGTCCGGAGGCGGTCATGAAATCCTTCCGGCGGCCCAGTCCCGGAAGGTTGGTCTCGTCCACGTTCATGACTCCAGCCTAGTCCGCCTGGCAACACCTTGCCGGGGCGTGGAACAGGACCCCGAAGGTATTTTCAGTGGGCAGGGACCACCGCGATGGGTGCTTTCTCCGGCGGCTTCACGGGCAGCAGCACCAGGAGCCCTGCCAAAAGGACCACCATGATGCCCAGGATCCCCCACCGCTGCGCCTCCCCGGCCGGCACGAACGGGGTTGCCAGGGTGATGCACAGCGTGAACAGCGCGGGCGCGAGGAAGCTGACGGCCCGCCCGGTGGTGGCATAAAGGCCGAAGAGCTCGCCGGACTCGCCGTGCGGCGCAAGCCGTGCCAGGTAGGCGCGGGACGAGGACTGGGCGGGTCCGACGAACAGGCAGAGGAAGAGCCCGAACACCCAGAACGTGGTGCTGCCGGCCCATTGCATGCCGAAGAAGGAATAGTTGCCGTTGCCCAGGACCAGGATCGCGGTCCCGGCAACCAGGAGCCCCGCCAGGGAGCCGGTGATGACGGCTTTCGGGCCCACCTTGTCGTCGAGGAATCCGCCGATGACGGCACCGATGGCCGCCACCACGTTCCCGAAGATGGCGAAGAAGATGACCTGGGGCAGGGCAAAGCCGAAGGTGCCGGCAGCGATGATGCCGCCAAAAGTGAAAACGGCGGCGAGGCCGTCACGGAAGACGGCGCTGGCCAGCAGGAAGTAGATGGTGTGCGGGCTGGTGGCGTAGATCGCCTTGATCCGCCGGAACAGCAGCCCGTAGCTGGCAAGGAATCCCAGGCGGCTTGCCTGGGCCGGGCGGGGCAGCTCAGGGACGGCAAACAGGACGGGGAGGGCGAAGACGAAGAACCACAGTGCCGAGAAGACGGCCACCAGCCGGATGTTGAGGCCGTCCTGGGTCGAGGCGCCGAACCAGTCAAAGGCCGGCTGGACGAACAACTGCAGGACGACCAGTAGCGCCACGATGCCGCCAAGGTAGCCTGCGGCCCAGCCGAAGCCGCTGACCTTTCCAATGTTTTGCGGCGTGGAGACCTGGGCCAGCATGGCGTTGTAATTAACGCCGGCGAATTCAAAGAACACATTGCCCAGCGCGATCAGCGATACTCCGAGGATCAGGAATTCCGGGCGCGGGAACACAAAGAAGCACAGGCCCGTGAGGATGGCGACGGCGGCGGAGTTCACTCCCAGCCACAATTTGCGCCGGCCGCCAGCGTCCGAGCGCTGCCCGGTGACGGGTGCCAGCAGCGCGATGGCGAACCCTCCAACGGCCAGTGCGGCACCCAGGACAGCCGAGGCATTGTCCTCGCCGCCGAAAACGCTGGACGTCAGGTAGACGGTGAAGACGAAGGTGGTCATCACCGCATTGAAGGCCGCCGAGCCCCAGTCCCAGGAAGCCCAGGCCAGCACGCGGCCTCTGCTGGATGACCGGGGTCCGCTTTCGAGTTCCGAGGCAGGCTGCATTGCTCCCGGAGCACTGGCGCTGTTCATACGATGCATCGTATCCGCCGGTGGCGAACACCCGGGGACCGTGGGCCCTTGTTGCCGGGGATTCCGCCCGGAACGGCGGACGGGAACGGGCAGCCCACCCGACGGGCCTTGATAAACTGAACCCTCCCGGACCTAACTTTTTGCCGCCTGCTCCAACTTTTGACAATCGAATTCCTGACGTTGCGGAGAATACAGTGATCACAGTCCTTGCCGTGCATTTTTCGGTGGCTGTCCTCGCGCCCTTCCTCTTCAGGCTGTGGGGCCGCAACGCCTTTTACGCGCTGGCTGCTGTTCCGGCTGTTTCCTTCGGCTGGCTGATGTTCCAGCACGGCCCAATCTATTCAGGATCCGGGGCAGTCACAGAGGTCTTCGACTGGATCCCCAGCCTCCATCTGGAATTCGCCTTCCGCATGGACCCACTGGTCTGGGTGATGTCGCTGCTGGTGCTCGGCGTCGGCTCCCTGGTGCTGGTCTACTGCGCGCGGTACTTCAAGAGGAAAGACCAGGACCTCGGTGCGTTCGGCGCCCAGCTGCTGGCCTTTGCCGGTGCGATGTTCGGCCTGGTCACGGCGGATGACCTGCTGCTGCTGTTCATTTTCTGGGAACTGACCACCATCCTGTCCTACCTGCTGATCGGCTTCGCCCGGACCAGGCTTGCCGCCCGCCGGTCCGCCCTCCAGGCACTGATGGTCACCACGGCGGGCGGCCTGGCCATGCTGGTGGGCCTGATCATGCTCGGTCACACTGCGGGCACCTACCGCATCTCCAGCATCCTGGAGCAGGCGGCCGCGCTGGTCTCCGGACCCTCGGGCGCCACGGTGAGCGCCGCCGTCGTGCTCATCCTGGTGGGTGCCATCACCAAGTCCGCGCTGGTCCCGTTCCACTTCTGGCTTCCGGGTGCCATGGCCGCGCCCACCCCCGTCAGCGCCTACCTGCATGCTGCGGCGATGGTGAAGGCAGGCATCTACCTGGTTGCGCGGCTTGCACCGGGATTTTCGGAGACGGCTTTCTGGCAGCCCGTGGTCCTGGGGCTGGGCCTGGCCACCATGCTGGTGGGCGGCTACCGGGCACTGCGGCAGACCGACATCAAGCTGATCCTCGCCTACGGCACCGTCAGCCAGCTGGGCTTCCTCACCATGGTGGTGGGCCTGGGAACGCCCGACGCCGCGCTGGCGGGCCTTGCCATGCTGCTGGCCCACGGCCTGTTCAAGGCAACGCTCTTCCTGGTGGTGGGCATCATCGACCACCAGTCCGGGACCCGCGACGTGCGGAAGCTGTCCGGTGTCTTCCGCTCCGCCCGTGCGCTTGGGATCGTGGCCGGCATCGGTGCCGCGTCCATGGCAGGCGTCCCGCTGCTGGCCGGGTTCGTGGCCAAGGAATCCGTGCTGGAGGCGTTCGTGCACCACGCTGCAGACCCGCACTCCGGCCCATGGGGCATGGTGGTGCTGGTTGGGCTGGTGGTGGGGTCGGTCCTCACCTTCGCCTACAGCGCCCGCTTCATGTGGGGTGCATTCGCGGCCAAGCCCGGCGTGGACCCCACCCCGTTCAAAGCGATCAGGCCTTCCTTCCTTGCCGCCCCTGCACTCCTCAGCGTCCTTACCATCGCCTACGGGCTCTGGCCGGTGCCGGTGGACGCCTGGATCCAGCCGTACGCGGCGCTGTTCGCGTCCACAGCGGCCGACGCCGGCACCCCGGCTGAGCAGGCGGGCCACCTTGCGCTGTGGCACGGGTTCACCCCGGCGCTGGGGCTGACGGCCCTCACCTTTGTGCTGGGCGCGGCCATGTACTTCGGCCGCAACGCGGTGGCCCGCGTCCAGTCCCTGGTCCCGGGCTGGGTGGACGGCGACCGCGCCTACCAGCTGACCATCGGGGCCCTGGACGATACGGCCGTCTGGATCACCGGCCGGACCCAGCGCGGCTCCCTGTATTTCTACCTTGCGGTGATCCTCAGCGTGGCGTTCGTCCTGCCGCTCGTGGCCATCCTCTTGGGCGGCAACGCCCTCCCGCCGGACATCTACCTCGTGGACCCGAACTCCCCGCTGCAGCTCGTGGCAGGAGTGGGCATTGTGATCGGCGCCCTGGCCGCCGTCAAGGCCAACAAGCGCTTCCTCGCCGTGCTGATGGTGTCCGTCACCGGATACGGCATCGCGCTGGTGTTCGCCCTGCAGGGCGCTCCGGACCTGGCCCTGACCCAGATGCTCGTGGAAACCATCATCCTGGTGGCGTTCGTCCTGGCCATGCGCAGCCTGCCGCCCGAGCTGCGGGACCGCACCCGCGGCAAATACCGGGTGCTGCGCGTCATCATCGGGCTGGGGTTCGGCGTGACCATGGTCTTCGCCGCGATTTTCGCCATGGGTGCCCGGACTGCCCTCCCCGTGTCACTGCAGTTTCCACAGCTTGCCTACGAGGGCGGCGGGGGCCTGAACGTTGTCAACGTGACCCTGGTGGACATCCGTGCGTGGGACACGTTCGGTGAGATCAGCGTCCTGGCCCTGGCCGCCACCGGCGTGGCGAGCCTGATCTTCGTCCGTGGCCGCGGCGACCGCCTGCAGAGGTCCGCGTCCGTGGCCGAAGGTACGGTCGGGCGGTACCACGGCGTGGACCCCGGCTCCCGCGACGGCGCGGCACTGGCCATCAGCCGGAAGTTTGCCGCCTCAGCCCGTGATCCCTGGATCGTGGCGGGCCGCACGCTGGCCCCCGAACGCCGCTCCATCATCTTCGAAGTGGTCACCCGGCTGATCTTCCACTCCATGATCATCTTCTCGCTCTACCTGCTCCTGGCCGGCCACAACCTGCCGGGCGGCGGTTTCGCCGGCGGCCTCACCGCCGGGCTGGCTTTGACCATCCGTTACCTGGCAGGCGGGCGCTTCGAACTGCGGGAGGCCGCACCGCTCAGTGCCGGCGCACTGCTGGGCACGGGCCTGGCCCTGGCTGCCATGTCCGGCGCTGTGCCCCTGCTGCTGGGCGGCCAGGTGTTCCAGTCCGCCATCATCCAGATCTGGCTGCCCGTATTCGGGGACATCAAGTTCGTTACCTCCACCCTCTTTGATATCGGCGTCTACATCGTGGTGGTGGGCCTGGTGCTCGACGTGCTGCGCAGCCTCGGGGCCGAAATTGATGAGCACATGGAGGAGCGGTCGGCGGCCAGCACCCAGCAGGACGAGCCGGACGAGGACCGTCCCCAGCAGCCGGAACCGGAAGCCGAACGCGACATGGAGCCGGTGCTGGAGCCGGGCGCCGTCCCTGCCGAAACCACCGCAAAGGGCCACGCATGAGCGTCAACCTGACCCTGCTGATCGTCATGGGCGCCCTGTACGCCTGCGGCATCTACCTGATCCTGGAACGCAGCCTGACCCGGGTGCTGCTGGGGCTGATGCTGCTGGCCAACGCCACCAACCTGTTGATCCTGGCCACCGGGGGATATGCCGGCCTGGCTCCGCTGTTTGCCAAGGACATCCCGGCCCAGGAGTACAACGATCCGCTGCCCCAAGCGCTGATCCTGACCTCGATCGTGATTTCCTTCGCTGTCACGGCGTTCATGCTGGGCATCATCTACCGCACCTGGGTACTGGCACGCCAGGACGACATCCAGGACGACCTGGAAGACCGCCGCGTGGCGGCAACCCCCAGCTTCGACGCGGAGGACGACGCCGAAGTCCCCGCGGAAACATCAGAGTTTCCGCTGACCATGCTTGGCTCCGACGGCCGGGACGTGTCAAACCGGCCGGCTTCCCGCAGGGCCGCGGACCAGGAGACAGGCCAGGAAGCGGAACAGGACACGGACGAGCCCGTGGCAATCGTGGCCGGCGGGCGCGAAATGCCTGCCCATCATGCTGCCGCGGAGGAAACGCCCGGCTCCCTCAACGTTGACCCCAGCCCGGAAGGAGGCGGAAAGTGAACATCGCAAGCTTTGCCCCGCTCGCCGTCGTACTTCCCATCCTGGGCGCTGCCCTGACCTTCCTGCTGATCCGGCACTCCCGGGCCCAGCGTGCGGTGAGCATCAGCCTGCTGTCGCTGACCCTGGCGCTGGAATGCCTCCTGCTCGCATCCGCGTGGAACAGCGGGACTGCCGCGGTGACGATCGGCGGCTGGCTGCCGCCATGGGGCATCGTCATGGTGGTGGACCAGTTCTCCTCCCTGATGCTGGTGGTTTCCTCCGCAGTGAGCCTGGCCGTGCTGGTCTACGCCACGGGCCAGGGCATGGCCGACGGCGACCAGGACGCCCCGGTCTCCATCTTCCACCCCACCTACCTGATCCTGGTGGCCGGGGTGTCCAACGCGTTCCTCTCCGGTGACCTCTTCAACCTCTACGTGGGCTTCGAGATCCTGCTGACGGCCAGCTACGTGCTGATGACCCTGGGCGGAACGGGGCCGCGGATCCGGGCCGGCGTCACCTACGTGGTGGTGTCCGTGGTGTCCTCGGTGCTGTTCCTGATCGCCATCGCCATGGTGTACGGGGCCACCGGAACGGTCAACATGGCGGACCTGGCCATCAAGCTCGGCGAACTGGACCAGGGCACCAAGACCCTGCTGCACGTGATGCTCCTGGTGGCGTTCGGAATCAAGGCGGCAGTCTTTCCCCTGTCCTTCTGGCTTCCCGACTCCTATCCCACGGCGCCGGCACCCGTCACTGCAGTGTTCGCAGGGCTGCTCACCAAGGTGGGCGTATACGCGATGGTCCGGACCGAGACGCTGCTGTTCCCCGGCGACACCCTGAACACGCCGCTGATGGTGGTGGCGCTGCTGACCATGGTGGTGGGCATCCTTGGTGCGCTGGCCCAAAGCGACATCAAGCGTCTGCTCTCATTTACGCTGGTAAGCCACATCGGCTACATGGTCTTCGGACTGGCCATGTCCTCCGCCGCAGGGCTGGCGGCCGCGGTCTTCTACGTGGCACACCACATCACCATCCAGACCAGCCTCTTCCTGGTGACCGGCCTCATTGAACGCCGCGGCGGCAGCTCGTCCGTGGACCGCCTGGGCGGCCTGGCCAAGCTCTCACCCGTGCTGGCCCTGCTGTTCTTCATCCCGGGCATGAACCTCGCCGGCATCCCGCCGTTCTCCGGGTTCCTGGGCAAGGTGGGGCTGCTCCAGGCCGGCGTCCAGCTGGGCACGCCGCTGGCCTACGCGCTGGTGATCGGCGGGGTGGTGACCAGCCTCTTGACGCTGCTGGCCATTGCCAGGGTATGGAACCGTGCGTTCTGGCGCCGCCCCACGGACGCCGAACATCCGGATCCGGTGCTCCTCGCAACCCCTGCGGCGAGGGTGGCCGGGCCCGGGGCCAAGCTCAATACCGTGACGCTCCTGCCGCGCACCATGGTGGGCCCAACGCTGGGCCTGGTGGTGCTCGGTGTTGCCCTCACCGTCTTTGCCGGGCCGCTGTTCGGTCTTTCGGACCGTGCCGCGCAGGACATGCTGGACCGGACGCCGTACATCCAGGCGGTCCTGGGCAGTGGTTTCCCCGTCCCGGCCGCACCACCCGTGGGAGGAGGACGATGAGCCGCAAACGCATTTCCCTGCGCCAGGAGCTCCCGCTCCTGGTCTGGCTGGTCATTGTCTGGGGCGCCCTCTGGCAGGATTTCAGTCCCGGAAACCTGCTGTTCGGTGTCCTGCTGGCAGTGGGCGTGGCACGGCTCTTTTACCTTCCGCCCGTGGAGCTCAGCGGCCGCTTCAACATCCTCTACGCCGTGCCCTTTGCACTTGTCTTCGTGGCCAAAGTGGTGGTGGCCAGCGCACAGGTCCTGTACCTGGCCACGGTCCGCGGCCCCAAGGTGACCAACGCCGTCGTCGCGGTGAGGCTCCGCAGCCACCAGGACCTGATCGTCACCGCCACCGGGCACGTGATCTCCCTGATCCCGGGGTCCCTGGTGGTTGAGGTGGACCGCTCCACGTCCACCTTGTACCTGCACGCGCTCAACATCACCTCCAGGCAGGACGTGGAGGGCCTGCGGAACGAGGTACGGTCCATCGAGGCCGGGCTGATCCGCATCATGGGCAGCCCGGAGGAACTCGAAGCCGTCCGAATGGAGGCCACCACGTGATGCACGTTGTCCTGGCTGTTACAGCCGTCATTTTCTCGCTGGCTGCCGCCGGCGCCATCATCAGGATTGCCAGGGGCCCGTCACTGCTGGACCGGGTGCTCGCGGCCGACGTGCTGCTCGCCATCCTGGCCGGCGCCCTGTGCGTCGATATGGCCGTGAACCGGCACCTGAACAACCTGATGCTGGTGGTGGCCATTTCCATCATCGGTTTCATCGGGTCCGTGACGGTGGCCCGGTTCGTGGCGGACCGGAGGGTGAAGCCCAATGAATCCTGACTTCGCGGGCCCTGACGCCTGGATCGATGCCGTCTCCGCGGTGTTCATGGTGGTGGGGGCGCTCATGTCCCTGGGCGCGGCCATTGGCCTGCTCCGGTTCCCGGACCTGCTGAGCCGGATGCATGCGGCCACGAAGCCCCAGGTTCTGGGGCTGTTCCTCCTGTTGGCAGCGATCGGGCTCCAGATGCGCACCTGGTGGGTGTGGCCGGTACTGGTGGTGGCGTGGATCTTCCAGCTGCTCACAGTGCCCGTGTCCGCGCACATGGTGGGGCGGGCCGGTTACCGCACCAAGCACCTGCACCGGGAGCTGCTGGCCGCGGATGAGCTTGAGGCGGTAGTGCAAAAAGCCGCCGCCGAGGCTGCCCGGAAGGACAACCCCGACGGCGGCGGGTAGCGCCGGAGGTTAGACGATGTCCTGCGTCTTGGCGAAGCGGGTGATGGCGCGCTGGGTGCCGCGGTTGGCCAGGACCTGGATGATGGCGCTGACCGACGCCGAGATCAGCGCGAAGGTCAGGGCCGAACGCAGGCTGGTGGGGACATCCTCGTTCTTGCCGGTGGGCGCTTTCTGCCCAGTGGCCTTCTCCCAGATGGTATTGACCAGCTTGGTGCCGGCCAGGCCTGCGCCGAGGCTCACCCCGGTCCCGAGCAGCTTGATGAAAAGGTTCATTCCTAGTACTCCTTGCGGGCGGAAAACGGACTTCCTCCAGCCTAGCCTCACACCTGCGCTGGTCAGGGCAAGGGCGTGGCCGGTTGGAAGCGGCTTTTTGGACTAACCGGCCGGAGGCTCGGTGCGGAACTTGATCATCTTGTGCGTGCCGTCGCAATACGGCTTGATGGCCGACGCCCCGCAGCGGCACAAGGCAACGGTCTTCCGTTCCCGGGGCACCGCGTCCCCGGACGGGGTGACGATTTCGAACTCGCCCCTGACGATCAGGGGTCCGTCCGGACAGACCACAATGGAGCTTGCGGCGGATTCCTGGTCCACGTGGGCTCCTGTTCCATGCTGTTCGGGGTTCATGTCTGCACCGCATTCACTGTTGTTGCCGGCTTGCTTGGGCTTTGGGGGAGCTTTCCGGAATGGCGCCGCCGGAGCTCCGCCTCGGAGTGCGCCGCGGTCCTGATCCTGCTGCCCGCATAGGGAATGCCGCCCCCCATCCGGAAAGCGAGGGCCAGCCAGGCGCAGACGGCACGCTCAAGTGCCCAGAGCGGCGCCAACCAGGCTGCCGAGGCGGGAAAGACGGCGGTCCCGTTGTGCCGCCGTCGTCCGATTTCCGCACATGCGACGGCCGCGCCGGCAAGGGCCGGCAGAACCGCGCGCCGCATCCTGGCAGGAAGGAAGGCGGCGGCGCAGGTTGCGGGGAGCAGGGCAAGCTCCGCGGCCAGCCGCCGCGGCTGGGCGAAGTCGTCGTACGCCTGCCGCACACGTTGGCGCAGGAAGTGCCGCGCCGTGGGCGGCCGCCGGGCCACGAACAGGTCCGGGAGAATCCGTTCACCTCCGCCGGCGGCTTTGATGGTCCGGACGAGCTCCAGGTTTTCGAACAGGACGCCTTCATAGCCGCCGGTGGCCAGGAGGGCGCTCCGGCGGACTCCGAGCGTGCCCGGCCAGTCGGCGGACCAGGCGCGGTTCAGGAGCGTCCTGGCCGTGTCCCACCGGGCGTGCCACGGGCAGGGCGCAAAGTAGTTTTGCGGCCGCACCACGTCCGCCGATTCCAGGTGATGCACGACGGCGGCGAGGGCCTCGCGCGTGTAGCGGACGTCGTCGTCCGCAATCACAAGGGACTCAGCGCTGGAGGCGCGCACGCCGGCCATGACGCCTGCCACCTTGCCGTTGCCGGCGCACCCAGCCTCCCGGTGGTCCACGGAAGCGTGGGGGTCCGGCCGGATGTGGCGCACCGCTGCGGGAAACGCGGCGCGGTGGTGTTCGAAGAGGCCGGGGCCGGAGCCATCCACCACGGTGACGGGAATCCAGTCCACGAGGTGCCGGAGGTAGCCCGAAAGATCAGCCAGGCCGGAATCGTCAGTCCAGCGCAGGGGCAGGATGTACTCGGCATTGGGTGCCACCCAGGCGCGCGGCCCCTGCCCGGCAGGGGGTGGGACTGTCATGCCGCCGCCGGCACGGCCGCCCGCAGTGATGATTTCCCGGCTTCCCATGAGGACAGCAGGTGGGCGGACAGGCGGTTGTCGATGGCCATGACGGCAGTCGCGCCAAACAGGACGTCCGCGAGGAGTTCCGGTTCGGCTTCGACGAGGCCGCCGGCGAGGTCACGCCCTGCGATCTGCTCGTGGACGGCGTCGGCCTCCACGTGCTCGTCGAAGTAGTGGGTGACGTCCGGGCCGAAACCGTGCCGGCGGAATCCGTTGCCGTAGAACCGGTTGGGCTGGGAGGAGGTCATTTCGTAGATTGCCAGGTGGCCGGTGATGGCACCCCGGAGCCGCCGGTTCAGGCCGCAGAGCGACATGAGGTTTACCGAGGCGAGGGAGACGGCGGGGACGGCATCAACATAGGCCCCGTAGCTGTGGTCCAGGCCCAGGCCGCGCATGGTCCGGGCGAACAGTGCGCTGTGCATCCGCTCGGGCCGGCCGCCGCCGTATTCGTCTGCCTGGATTTCCACCAGGGCCGCTTTCGGCCGTCCGCTGAGGCGGGGGATGGCCCACGTGTGGGGGTCGGCTTCCTTCAGCTGGTACATGGATTTATGGACCAGGAACTCCTTGAGCTGCTCCAGGCTTGCCTTCCTGGCAACGTAGCGGGAGACGCTGGGACCCGTGTCCATGGCGGCGAGGCCGAACAGGACGTCGGCTACTTCGTCGCTGGTCAAGGCAGCACCGGCGGGCAGTTCGAAGTCTCCGGCGGCCTGCTGTGCCGCGGCGCGGAGAGCCGCCTCAAACGGCCCTTCAATCAGCTGCCGGACCCTGATCAACCCCGGCTCCCACTCCCAGTTGTCCGAGACGCCGTCCAAGCCGGAGTAGTGGAGCTCGTAGAGGCAGAAAAGGGCCAGCTGGATGTCTTCATCGCCAATGATGTCGCCGGTTTCAGCCACCTGCCCCGCCACCAGCCGGTACAGCTCCTCAAGGTCCTCCTTGGGGGCGTCCGGGGCCTCTGCAAGAACCGCGAACAGGGCGCTGCTGACGGGACCTCTGGTTTCCGGGACTCTCATGGTGCTCCTTGGTCTGCCGCGCTGGTGACGGGCTCGAACGGGGGACCGCCCATGGTGACTCCCATGCCCTGTCCTCGTCGAAACCCGGGTCACAATATAGTAAGCATGATTACTAATAAAAGCTAAGCAGCCTTCCATGGGCGCATGGCTGTGCCGGTCCCTTCAGCTCCTAATCCGCCAGCGCCGGCCCAAGAATGTCACGCAGCGCCTCCACCACCAGGTCATGGTCCTGCAGTTGCGGCAACCCGGAGACGGTGACCGTTGCCACCGCGCCCACCCCGGCTACATAGACCGGAAACGCGCCGCCGTGTGCCGCATACCGTGATTGGTCAAACCAGGCGTTGTCCTCAATCCGGCCACCGCCCAGCCTGCCCCGCAGTCCCACCAGGAGGGACGGCACCTCGTACCGGGCGGCCGTGCGCTGCTTGGCCCGGATCCAGTGTTCGTTGTCCGGGGTAGCGCCCGGCAGCGCCACATGGAACAGCACCTGCTCACCCTTCGTGATATCGATGGCGATGGGAAGGGACCGCTCCTTGCCCAGTTCCACCAGGAGCAGGCCGAGGTTCAGGGAGTCATCCAGGCTGAAGCCGGGAAACTGGAGCTCCCGGACTTCGGCTTCGACACGGGCGATCAGCGCCTCCACGGACCCCTCCGGCTGGGCGTCGGGGGAATCAGGATCGAACTCGGTCACATGCGGGGGATTGGCAGTCATGGGCCACAATCTACCCCGCCAGGTGTAAACTTGAGCACGCCCAAAGCGGGCGAAAAAAGCCTTACCCAAACCAAAAGCAACACTTAAACGACAGGGGAGCGCCGCCGTCGGACATCCTGGCAAGAGCCGGGCACCGCAGGTGGGCGCTGAGAGTGCGGACAGCCGCAGACCCTCGAACCTGATCCGGTTAGTACCGGCGCAAGGGAGTCGAGTTCTCAAAGTGTCGCGGCTGCACGGCAAACACCGTCAGCCGGGATCCACTTTCCCCTCCTGTTTCCCAGGAGGATTACATGAGCACTGCATCAATCAAGAAGACCACCAGTAAGTCCTGGCGCGTCGTGGACATTGTGGTCGCCGCGCTGGTGGCCATCGCCGGCGGCGTCATTTTCTGGGCCTGGTCCCAGGGCGCGGCCGCAGTATCCGTGCCGATGAACCGCGGCCTACCCGCCCTTGACCGGCCTGATCGCCGGCGGCTGGATGATCCCCGGCGTCCTGGGAATGCTTATCATCCGCAAGCCCGGAGCTGCACTGTTCTGCGAAACGGTCGCGGCCACCGGCGAGCTCCTGATGGGTTCCCAGTACGGCGCGTCCGTCCTGTTCTCGGGCTTCGTCCAGGGGCTGGGCGCAGAAATCATCTTCGCGATCTTTGTCTACCGCAAGTTCAACCTGCCCGTGTCCCTGCTGGCCGGTGTGGCGTCGGGCCTGTTCTGCGGCCTGAACGACTCCTTTGCGCCCTGGGGCTGGAACATCGCCTACTCCGGCGGAGACAAGCTCGCCTACATTGTCTTCTGCATGATCTCCGGAGCCATCATCGCCGGCGCCCTGTCGTGGGTTGCCACCCGCGGCCTGGCACGTACCGGCGTGCTGAGCTCCTTCGCGTCCCGCAAGGCTGCCGCGGAGCCAGTCTTCTCCTGATGGCACCCGCCCAGGACGCCGCGGCCACGGTCCGGCCCGCCGCTGTCACCGCCCGTGGCTGGGGTTGGCGGCACGCCGGCAGGACCAAGCCTGCCGTCCGTGCCCTTGACCTGGATATCAGGCCCGGGGAGCGGGTGCTCCTGCTCGGCCCTTCGGGTGCCGGGAAGTCGACGCTCCTGCATGCGCTCGCCGGGGTGCTGGGAGATATCAACGACGACGGCGGCGAGGCGGGGGACGCCGACGAGTCGGGGTCGCTGCTGGTTGACGGCGCCGTGCCCCGCGCCCAGCGCGGGCGCGCCGGACTTATGCAGCAGGACCCCGAGACCCAGGTGGTCCTGTCGCGGGTAGGGGACGACGTCGCCTTCGGCGCCGAAAACCTCGCGGTGCCCCGCGACGCCATCTGGGCTCGCGTGCACGAGGCGCTCGCCGACGTCGGCCTGTCCCACCTCCCGCTGGACCACCCGACGTCGGCCCTGTCCGGCGGGCAAAAGCAGCGCCTGGCGCTGGCAGGCATCCTGGCCATGCGCCCGGGACTGATCCTGCTGGACGAGCCAACCGCCAACCTGGACCCGGACGGGGTGCTGGAGGTCCGCGACGCCGTGGCGCGCTGCCTGGACAAGACCGGGGCCACGCTGGTGGTGGTTGAGCACCGGGTGTCCGTGTGGAAGGACCTGGTGGACCGGATCGTGGTCCTGCAGCCGGGCTCCGACACCGATCCGGCCGTGCTCCTGGACGGGCCGCCGGACCGCGTGCTCACGGAAGCGCGGACAATGCTCGCCGCGGTGGGTGTCTGGGTCCCCGGCTACGTGCCCGCCACCCGACACCGGGCTGCAGTCCCCGCCCCCGGCGCGGGAAACCTCCTGTTGGCCGCGGAACAACTTGCTGTTTCCCGGGAACGTCCGCGCCGCCAAGGCTTCCGGAAGATCCTGCCCGTCCCCGTCCAGGAAGGCCTGTCCGCGCAGGTCCGCGCCGGCCAGGCCCTCGCCATTACAGGCCCCAACGGTGCGGGTAAATCCACTTTCGCCCTGACGCTGGCCGGGCTGCTGGAACCTGTGTCCGGAAAGGTGTCCGCCACCCTGGACCTCAGCCGCGGCGCCGGCATTGACCCTTACAGGTGGAAAGCGGAGCAGCTGATCTCGCGTGTGGGGACGGTGTTCCAGGAGCCGGAGCATCAGTTCGTTACCGGCAAGGTGCTTGATGAACTGCTGTTCGGCCCCCGGCACCTGGGCCACGGCGAGGACCGGGTTGATGAACTGTTGGAGCGGCTGCGGCTCACCCAGCTGGTGGATGCCAACCCCTACACGCTTTCCGGTGGCGAGAAGCGGCGGCTGTCCGTGGCCACCGTCCTGGCCGCCAGCCCGCAGGTCCTGGTCCTGGATGAGCCCACGTTCGGGCAGGACGCCAATACCTGGGCCGAGCTGGCCTCATTCCTGTCCGAGCTCCTGGATGCCGGCACCGCAGTGGTTTCGGTGACCCATGATGCCGAATTCACGGAGGCCCTGGGTGGGGCTGAGCTGCGGATGGCCGTGGCGGAACCGGTGGCGCCATGAGGCAGGAACTGACACTGCTCGGCAACCGCGCCCTCCTGGCCCGTGCCAATCCGCTGAGCAAGTTCGCGGCCGTCCTCCTCATCACGGCGGTCCTGGCGTTGTCCATCGACTGGGTGTCGGCGTCGGTGGCCCTGGTTTTTGAGCTTCTGCTGTTTCCCCTGGCCGGCCTCACCTTGTCCCTGCTGTGGCAGCGCGGCTGGCCGCTGATCCTTGCCGCCGCCGTGGGAGGCTGGAGCACCTCCATCCTGGCCCCGGACAGTGGAAGGATCCTGCTCGACGCCGGCATCTGGACCATGAGCGAAGGTTCCCTCCAGCTGGGCATCGGCTTCATGCTGCGGGGCTTTGCCATCGCCCTTCCGGCGGTGCTCCTGATGAGCTGCACCGATCCCACCGATCTTGCGGACGCGCTGGCCCAGAAAGCCCGGCTGCCGCACCGGTTCGTCCTGGGAACCCTGGCCGCGATGCGGCTGGTGGGCCTCATGGCCGAGGAGTGGCAGACCATCGGCATGGCGCGGCGGGCCCGCGGCGTGGGCTCGCGCGGTAGCCTGGCACAGCGGGTCAAGGCGACGCTGGGGCAGAGCTTCGGGCTTTTGGTGCAGGCCATTCGCCGGGCGTCCCGGCTTGCCGTCACCATGGAAGCCAGGGGTTTCGGCGGCGGCCAACGGACGTGGGCCCGCGAATCCAGGTTCAGCCTGCTTGATGTATGGGTGGTGGCGGGCGGGGTCCTGGTGGCCGGGCTTGCCCTTTATACAGCCGTGACCGCCGGTACGTGGAACATGGTGTGGCTTGGCAGTTGACCCTCTTCCAAGGCCTGTATGTGTTTTCTATCGCATGTAGCGGGTAAAGCCTTTCCTGATACGCCCTGAACCTGCGCGGCGGCGAAGCGCTAGCTCATTTATGATATATTTTTGCTTATGACGCAGGAGACCGCCGAACACGTTGCCGCCATGTTGAGGGACGCCCGCAGTGAGAAGGGCTGGACCCAGGGCCAGCTGGCCGCTGAGCTGGGCACCAGCCAGAGCGCCGTTGCCCGGATGGAACAGGGCAAGCAGAACCTGAGCCTGAAGATGATCCAGCGGCTGGAAAACATCTTTGACCGCAGCATCGTCAACGTAGGCAAGCCGCAGATGACGCACCTGCGGGTGGAGGGCGGCCACACCCTGTCCGGCGCCGTGGACGTGAACAGCAGCAAGAACGCCGGCGTCGCCCTGCTGTGCGCCAGCCTGATCAATCGCGGCACCACCGTGCTCCGCCGGCTGGCCCGGATCGAGGAAGTCAACCGCATCGTCGAAGTACTCACCAGCATCGGCGTGGAGTGCACCTGGCTCAACGACACGGATCTGCGCCTCCGCCGTCCCGCGGTCCTGGACCTGGACGCCATGGACGTGGACGCGGCACGCCGGACCCGCAGCGTCATCATGCTGCTTGGCCCCCTGCT
This sequence comes from Arthrobacter sp. B1I2, assembly GCF_030816485.1. Classification (NCBI taxonomy): domain Bacteria; kingdom Bacillati; phylum Actinomycetota; class Actinomycetes; order Micrococcales; family Micrococcaceae; genus Arthrobacter; species Arthrobacter sp. B1I2. The sequence continues at coordinate 1,402,958 of NZ_JAUSYC010000001.1, forward strand.
GGACGAGTCGCGGGAGTACCGGCTGCCCTACGCCGGCGGCTGTGATCTTGGCACCCGCACTGTGGAGCCGCACATGCAGGCGTTGCGCGAGTTCAGCCTTTCAGTGGAGGCCACGGCAGGTTTCTACACCGTCCAGGCACCCCCTGCCGACACCCGCGACCGTTCCTTCGTCCTCACCGAACGCGGTGACACCGTCACCGAGAACGCCATTATGGCCGCTGCCCACCGGGCGGGCACCACCGTGATCCGCAACGCCAGCCCCAACTACATGGTGCAGGACCTGTGCTTCTACCTGCAGATGCTCGGTGTCACCATCGAGGGCGTAGGCACCACCACCCTGAAGATCACCGGCCGGCCCGAAATCGACGCAGAGATCGAGTACTTCCCCTCCGAGGATCCCATCGAGGCCATGAGCCTCATCACGGCCGGCATCGTCACCAACTCAGAGGTCACGGTGCGCCGGGTTCCCATCGAGTTCATGGAAATCGAGCTGGCCACGCTGGGCCAGATGGGACAGGAGCTGGAGATTTCCGGCGAGTACATGGCCCGCAATGGGCGCACCCGGCTGGTGGACGTCACCACCAAGCCCTCCGAGCTGCGCGCCCCCGAGGACAAGATCCACCCCATGCCGTTCCCCGGGCTGAACATCGACAACCTGCCGTTCTTTGCGGTCATTGCCGCCAACGCCAGCGGCCAGACCATGATCCACGACTGGGTCTACGAGAACCGGGCGATCTACCTTACGGAGCTGAACCGGCTCGGCGCGCAGGTGCAGCTCCTGGATCCGCACCGGATCTACGTTAACGGGCCCACCAAGTGGCGCGCCGCCGAGGTGGGCTGCCCGCCCGCGCTCCGTCCGGCCGCCTGCCTGCTGCTGGCCATGCTCGCCGCGCGGGGCGTGTCCGAACTGCGGAACATCTACGTCATCGAGCGCGGTTACGAGGACCTGGCGGAGCGCCTCAACACGATCGGCGCCAAGGTGGAGTACTTCCAGGACTGATCCGTTCATGCTTCGTCATGAACCGCGGGCCGCAGTCCCAATGCCCGCCCTCTGCCGCAGAATGTTCGTATGCGTACGTTCGGCGTAGAGGAAGAACTCCTGATCGTTGATCCGGAGTCCGGAGAGCCGCTTGCCCTGGCTGACGCCCTCCTTGCCGGCCACCACGTTGCGGCGGACGATCTTCCCGTGGACCAGGGTGTCCACCATGCCGGAAACCACGCGGATTACGACGACGAGATGGGCTTGAGTGCCGAGCTGAAGCTTGAGCAGATCGAGACCCAGACCCGGCCGTGCCTGGAGTACGGCGGCCTGCTCGAACAGATCCGCGCGGGCCGCGCGCTGGCGGACCAGGCCGCCAGGAAGCATGGCGCCCGGGTGGCGGCACTGGCCACCTCGCCCATGGCGTCCACCACCCACACGACGCCTGACCCCCGCTACGCCCGGATGCTGGAGCGCTTTGGCCTCACCGCCCAGGAGCAGCTGACCTGCGGCTTCCACGTCCACACGTTCATCGAGTCGCCGGACGAAGGCGTGGCGGTCCTGGACCGCATCCGCGACAAGCTGGCGGTGCTGACGGCCCTGAGTGCCAACTCGCCGTTCTGGAACGGCGTGCCTACCGGGTTCGAAAGCTACCGCACCCAGGCCTGGAACCGCTGGCCGACGGCGGGGCCGGCAGGCATCTATGGAACATACCTTGCCTACCGGCGGGTGGTTACACGGCTGCTGGAGAGCGGCGTCATGCTCGATGAGGGCATGCTGTATTTCGACGCCCGGTTGTCCCGCAACCACCCCACCGTTGAGGTTCGCGTGGCGGATGTGTGCCTTCGTTCCGAGGACGCCGCGCTCATCGCCGTGCTGGTCCGGGCGCTGGTGGAGTCGGCCAGCAGGGAATGGCGCGACGGTGTGGATCCCGCCCCCGTTCCGACCGTCCTGCTCCGGATGGCTTCCTGGCAGGCCAGCAGTGCCGGACTAAGCGGTGAACTCCTGGACTTCGGCAACTTCCGGCCCGCGCCGGCCGCGGATGTCGTCCGCTCCCTGGTGGATTACCTGGCCCCCGTCCTGGCCGAACAGGGCGAGCTGGCGCTGGCCCGGCAGGGTGTGGAGGACATCATCGCCCGCGGAACCGGGTCCGCGGAACAGCGACGCGCGCGCGACAAGGCCCTCGCCGGGACGCCGCCGGAGGACAAGGGATTCGGTGCGGTGGTCCGCCAGGCCGTGCACGTGACAATGCGCGGTGCGCTCGATCTCCCAGACGTGGAGGACACGCCGGAGTTGCTCCGGGTCCGCCAGTCCTGACCCACGACTGGCTTGTTCATTCCCGACGCGCAGGCTCCTTTTCGCGACGCACATATTGTGCGCGAAAGGGAATCTGCGCGTCGCAAATGGGGATGCGTGTCGCGAAACGCCGAAAGCGCGACGGCGGCAAGCGTCCAGCTAGATCTGCTTCAGTGCCTGTTCCAGGTCGCGGATGAGGTCGTCCGCGTCCTCCAGCCCCACGGAGAGCCGGACTACGCCGTCGCTCAGGCCAATGGCGGCGCGACCCTCCGGCCCCATGGCGCGGTGCGTGGTGGTGGCGGGATGCGTGATGAGGGACTTGGAATCACCGAGGTTGTTGGAAATGTCGATGATGCGCAGTCCGTCCAGCAGTGCGAAGGCAGCTTCCTTGCCGGAGCGCCCACCGGAGGGAGCGAGCTCGAGGGTGAGGACCGTACCGCCGGCACTCATTTGCTTTGCCGCCAGTTCGTACTGCGGGTGCGACCTCAGCAGCGGGTACTTCACCCAGCTCACGGCAGGCTGTTCTTCCAGCCACTCTGCGAGCCGCAGGGCAGTGGCGGAGGAGTGCCGCACGCGCAGGCTCATGGTCTCCAGGCCCTTGGTCAGGACCCAGGCGTTGAAGGGCGAAAGTGCCGGTCCCGTGTGGCGCATCAGCTGCTTCACCGGCCCGTCGATGAATTCCTTGGTGCCCAGGATGGCGCCGCCCATGACCCTGCCCTGCCCGTCGATGTGCTTGGTGCCGGAGTAGACGATGACGTCCGCGCCGAAGTCCCCGCAGCGCTGCAGCAGGGGAGTGGCGAAGACGTTGTCGGCCACCACCTTGGCCCCAGCGGCGTGCGCCAGTTCGCTGACCGCGGCGATGTCCACGATCTCCTGCATGGGATTGGACGGGGACTCGAAGAAGACCGCGGTGGTGGGCTTGGAGAGGGCCTCGCGCCACTGGTCCAGGTCCGGGCCATCGACGAAGACCGTCTCAACGCCCCACCGGGGCAGGATCTCGTTCAGGATCACAAAACACGAACCGAACAACGAACGGGCGGCCACCACGCGGTCGCCGGCAGCCAGCAAGGCGCCAAGCGCGGTGAACACCGCGGACATGCCCGACGCCGTCGCGAAGCACGCTTCCGTTCCTTCAAGGAGGCGAAGCCGCTCCTGGAAGGTGGCCACGGACGGGTTGCCGTAGCGCGAGTAGACAAAGCGCTCGTCTTCGCCGGTGAAGGCGCGTTCAGCTGCTGCGGCGGATTCGTAGACGAAGCCGGAGTTCAGGAAGATTGCCTCGGACGTTTCCTGGAAGTTGGTGCGGTCCAGCCCGCCGCGGACGGCCTGGGTGTCGGGGTTCCAGCCGGGGGCGTCTTGGTTGAAAGCCACTTAGTTCTTTCCGAGGTTGGTGGGCAGGCCGCGGTTCTTCCAGCCATTGACGGTGCGTTCGCCGTAGCGGTCCGGCTCGCCTTCAAAGCCTTCCAGCACGTTGTAGGACGTGAAGCCGGCCTGCGTGGCGGCGGTGGCAGCCGCAACCGAACGGGCACCGGACCGGCACAGGAACACCAACTCGGCGCCCGGGTCCTCCGGCGCCTGCTCCTTGAGGTCCTTCACGAAGTCCGGATTGGGAATGCCGCCGGGGAAGGTCCACTGGATGAACAGCGGATCATTGTCCGTAGCTTTGGTGTCCGGGATGCCGATGTGGGCCCATTCGCCCTCGGTACGGACATCCACCAGGATTGCGCCCTGCTCCAGCTTCTCCCACGCTTCCTGCGGCGTCAGGTCCCCTGCGTAGCTCACGCGTGGCCCTCGCCGTCGAACTCGCCCTCAAACTCAGCATCCAGCTCATCCACCGCAGTGGCCACCGCCGCGTCAGCCGAGGCGATCGCAGCCGGAAGGACCACTGCCTGCGCCACGATCACGCGGGTGCCGTTGAACGTGGCCGCCGGACTGCCGTGCAGCACATAGCCCTCAGCCAGTGCGGCGGAGATCCGCTCGCAGAAGGCACGGTCGTCCGGGCCCGTGATCAGGCGGTAGGACAGTTTTTCTTCAGGGACGGGCGCGTCGGACACGACGGATCTCCTTCTCTCACGCTTGCAGCTCGAATCGGTCGATATGCCGAGTATTCACCTGAGGCACCCCGCCGCGAAAGGGAGGGTTGCCGACCGGCCAGTCAGGGCTTCACACCGGTACTCATTACTCCCCAAAAACGTAACACCTGCCGCGCCAAGCCGCACCGCCGCCGCCGTCATGTTCCGTAATTGAGCTGATGGCAAGGCGATAGGGTTCTTACCGGGGAGGCATGAAAAATGCTGCGGCACGTGCGTGCCGCAGCATTTGATCATGTGCCACCGTTACCCGGCGGCCTCCTGCAAGCCCAGGCGGACCCTATACAAGGCCGGGGTAGCTGGTCAGGATGTAGTCGGCAGCGGCCGGGCCCTTCATGCGAAGCCCGTTGCGGCGCGGCGAAATCCGGTATTTCATGGCTTCCCAGAAGCTGGACTCGGTGCCGGGCGTCTGCTCGTTGATGAAGCACCAGCTGGTGTACAGCCCGTAAAGGCGGTCGCGGTCCAGGCTGGAATCGGATGCCTGGTCGGGGTAGGTGGCTTCGTTAAGAAAAGTATCGAACTGCGAATGTGCCATGACGGCTCCCTTCGCTAGGTGCGCGGCGCCGCCGTTCGGCTACAGCAGCAGATCCGAGGCCCTGCACGGTGGCCATCGGATCTATAGGTCGTGTCCCGTCAAACGCATCGGGGCCATCAGCGGTGTCAGCGCTTCTCTACGCTGTAGACTTTACCCGTAGACTACAAGTGAGGCAACCGTCTCGAATCATCACCCCACGGTGACGGCAGGCAGCGAGGACCCAACCAATGATTTCCGCCAAAACTTCCGGGCCTGGCAGGCCTAAAACGAGGTTGAGCAGGGAGGTCGTGCTGGCCAAGGCCCTGGAGTTGGTTGACGCCGAGGGGCTGGATGCGCTGACCATGCGCCGCCTGGGGCAGGAGCTTGGCCGGGACCCGATGAGTCTTTACCGCTATGCCGAGAACCGCGCCGCACTGCTGGACGGTGTTTCCGAGCTGGTACTGAATCAGCTCGGGGTTCATCCGGACGACCCTGACTGGAAAGCCCAGCTGCGGAAAATCGCCCATGATCTGCGGACCCTGGCACTCCAGCACCCCAACGTGGTCCCCCTGCTGGTGACCCGGCCCCTTTCCACGCCGCTGGGCCTGCGTCCGCTGGGCACGCTGCGGCCCCTTGAGCAGATCCTGTCCCTGCTGGTGGCAGCAGGGTTCGAACCGGCAGATGCGCTCCATGTCTACCGCGCCTACTACGGCTTCCTTTACGGGCACATCCTGAACGAACTGCAGGAATACGTGGTGGACCCGGAAGAGAACGAGGTGCTGCTGCGCCTGGGGCTCCACCGCCTGCCCGCCACGGAGTTTCCGCGGCTGCGTGCCCTGGCGCCGGCGCTGGCTGAGTATGACGGCGCCACGGAGCTTGACCAGGGACTCACCATCCTGCTCTCCGGGCTGGAAGCGCAGCTGTCACGGCAGGCCTCGGTTTCCAGAGGCTGACGGGCCGCGCTGAACCTGGTTTACAGGGCGGTGCTATTCGAATGACGCCCTGCGCTGGTCCTGGAGGCGGGTGTTCCAGATGTCCGGGCGGTTCACCTGGAACCTGCGGCCGGTCAATGCCTTGGCGTTCAGCCTGATGTAGTTTGCCTTTTCGCCGGGCTGCCACGGCTCCAGGCCGAGGCTGTCAACGGCATCCTTGACAGTCTGGTCCTCGACGATCTCGGTATCGCCCCGCACCACTACGCTCCAGGCCTGTTCGGTGGCGGGATCGTAGCCGTCGATTTCCAGCGCCGCCGGCCGCTCCATCCTGGCGCCCCAGAGCTTGGAGCCAGGCGCCGTGCGGAAGAAGATGCTGCGCAGGTGGACAACGTAGTTCACGGGGAAGATCTCGGGATGTTCGTCCACCACGATGGCCAGCCTGCCCACGATGTCATTGGCAAGGAGGTCCCAGCAGTCGTCAAAGGACAATTTCTCGATCGGCAGCTTTTGCGAGTCCATGCTGCACACCTTACGGGTGATGCCGGGACGGCAAAAGGGGTGGCCCTGCCCGTCGCGGACTAATGGATGCCGGCGAAAAGTCCGCTCAATTCGGTGGTCAGTTCCTTTTGGACGGACGGGGCACCGATCTCCTTGCCGTCGATCCGGTTCACCGGCGCCAGCAGCCGGACGCTGGAGATCAGCCAGACTGCATCGGCGTCCAGAAGGTCCTGCGGCTCAAGCGGGCCGTAGCCCAGCTCCCAGCCCGCCGCCTTGGCTGCAGCGAAGAGCGCACCCTGGGAGGTCCCGGGCAGGATGCCGCTGTCCAGCTGTGGCGTGATGAGGCGCTTCACCGTCGTGCCGTCGTCGGACTTTTCCACATGCGCCATCAGCACTGTGGACGTGGGGCCTTCCAGCACCCGGCCATCTGAGGAGGTGAAGATGACGTCGTCGGCGCCCTGTTTGTGCGCGTAGCGCAGCGCTGCCATGTTGACGGCGTAGGAGAGCGTCTTGGCCCCCAGGAGCAGCCAGGGCGCCCGTTCGGCCACGTCACTGTCGTAGCCCCGGTCAAGGAGGATGACATCAATGCCCGTTTCCCGTTGCCGCCGCCCGGCAGCCCCTGGCGGCGAGGCCTGTACCCAGGCGGTGGGGGCGGGCGCACCCTCCACGCCGCGGGTCACCACCAGTTTGACCACCAGTTCATCTGCCGCAGCGTCTGCCGGCGGGTTCTCCGACCGGTGCCGGGCAACGGCAGCCGCAATGGCACTCCGCCACACGTCCTGGTCCGGGATGTCCAGGTCCAGCGCCCGGGCGGAGCCGGCAAGCCGGTCCAGGTGGGCCTGCATCTTCCGCACGGTTCCACCCACGGCCAGCATGGTCTCGAAGACCCCGTCGCCTCGCGTAACGCCCAGGTCCGTGACCAGCAGTTGCGGCTTGGCGGCATCGGCCACCCTGCCGTCGGGGAAAGCGGGGTCAAGGAAAACGAGAACCACGGGGGCTGGAGAGGTCATGGCACCAGCTTAGTGCGGCACCGCGGATAAGCTGGGCGGAGTGCCCGGGCCGGAAACCGTCCCCCGGAGCCGAATATCCCCGGGAGTTATTGACGTGTTGTGGCCTTTTTCGCTTGCCGGCACCGCGCCGACGTGGGTTGTGGTGCTCTTGGGCTTCGCCGACCTTGTCATCCGGGTCCTGGCCCTCGGCATCATCCCCGGCAACAGGCGCCCCACCACGGCCATGGCCTGGCTGCTGGGGATCTTCTTTATCCCGTTCGTGGGCATCGTGCTGTTCCTGCTGTTCGGCAACTTCCAGCTGTCCAGCCGGCGGCGTGCGCAGCAGGAGCAGGTCAACGAGAGGGTGCGGGCAGGGCTCAGCGCGCTCTCTGACGTGGAAAGCTCCTACCCCGGCCCGGAATGGGTAAAGTCCGCGGCTGAGCTCAACCGCACCCTGGGTTCGCTGCCCATGGTGGACAACAACTCCGTGGAACTCATCCCCGGCTACCCCGACTCCATCCTCGACATGACGAACGCCGTGCGGAAGGCGAAGAAATTCGTCAACGCGGAGTTCTACATCATGAGCTCGGACCACATCACCAATGACCTGCTTACCGCCATGGAGGAAGCCGCCGAACGGGGCGTGGAAGTGCGGCTCCTGTTCGACCACATCGGCACGCTGCGCATCAAGGGCTACCGGAAGCTGCTCAAGCGGCTCAGGGCCGGCAAGATCCAGTGGAAGCGGATGCTGCCGCTGCTGCCCATCCATGGCCAGTGGCGCCGGCCGGACCTGCGCAACCACCGCAAGATCATGGTGGTGGACGGCGAGATTGCCTTCACGGGATCGCAGAACCTGATCGAGCCCTCCTACAACAACCCGCGCCACCGCAAAGCCGGCCGTGAATGGGTGGAGCTGATGGCGTGCCTGCGCGGTCCCATCGTGACCACCCTGAACGTCGTTTTCGCCACCGACTGGCTGAGCGAGACCGACGAATCCCTGGAACACCAGCTGCAGCTCCCGGCGAATCCCGAGCCCGGCCATGTCACGGCCCAGGTGGTGCCGAGCGGCCCGGGGTTCATCACGGAAAACAACCTCCGGCTCTTCAACACGCTTATCTACTCCGCGCAGCACCGGATCTCCATCTGCAGTCCCTACTTTGTGCCCGACGACTCACTGCTTTACGCCATCACCACGGCGGCCCAGCGCGGCGTTGACGTGGAGCTGTTCGTTTCGGAGAAGGGCGACCAGTTCCTGGTCCACCACGCACAGCGGTCCTACTACGAGGCCCTCCTGGAAGCCGGCGTGCGGATCTACCTGTACAAGGCACCGTTCGTGCTGCACGCCAAGCACTTCACGATCGATGACGAGGTGGCCGTCCTGGGCTCCAGCAACATGGATATGCGGTCGTTCTCGCTGAACCTGGAGGTGTCAGTGATGCTCTTGGGCGCGGACATCGTGAACAAGATGCGGGCGGTGGAGGACACGTACCGGGATATCTCCCATGAGCTCAAGCTGGCGGACTGGCTCAACCGGCCGCTCGCCGCGCGGTATGTGGACAACGTGGCGCGCCTGACCGCCACGGTTCAGTAACGCGTACAGTGCAGGAACTGCCGGCCCACAAGATCCCTAGTCGTCGGCGCTGACCCGCTGGCCGTCGTCGCGCCCGGAGTGCTCCAGCCAGCCGCCCTGCCGGTAGGCAGGGGTTCCCAGGGCAAGCACCATCACCGCCAGGGCGCAGCTGCCGATCATGACGATGGCCATCGACAGCGAATTCCCGCCGAGGACCCCTACGAGGGGGCTCACGAGTCCGGCGACCCCGGACTGCAGGGCACCGATGACCGCCGCGGCCGTTCCCGCCATGTGGCCGTAGTTGTGCAGGGCCATTACGGAGGCATTCGCCGGGATCATTCCCTGGGCTGACAGGACCAGCCACAAGGCGGCCACCAGGCCAAAGACACCGCCGGCGCCCGTGGACACCACCACGAGCAGCAGCAGGGCCAGGGCCAACTGGACCAGCAGGGCGGTGCGCAGGAGGCGGACCGGCGGGAATTTCCGGACCAGGGCGGCATTGAGTTGCGCGGAGAGGACAAGCGCGGCGCCGTTGAGGGCGAAGACGAGGGCGAACTGCTGGGCGGTGAGGCCGTATTCGTTCTGGAAGACGAAAGGCGAGCCCACCACGTAGCTCATGATCAGCGCCAGCCCCAGCCCCGGGATGACGGCCAGCGCCATGAAGTGCCTGTCCCGCAGCAGCGACCAGTAGGCTCCCGCCACATGCCTGGGGTTGCCCGGGCTGCGGCTGTCCTCCGGCAGCGTCTCCGGCATAAACCTCACGACGATTGCCACCAGGACCACCCCGATAAGCGCCAGCGCGTAGAACACGGCGCGCCAGTCCCAGAGTCCGGCGATGGCCTGGCCCACGGTGGGCGCCAGGAGCGGCGCCACGCCGATCACCAGCATCAAACGGGAGAGCAGCCGGGCGGCGGCGGAGCCAACGAAGCGGTCGCGGATGACGGCGAGTGCCACCACCGCGGCGGCTGCGTTGAAGAAGCCCTGCAGCACGCGCAGCCCTGTCAGCGTTTCGATGTTCGGCGTGATGGAGCACAACAGCGAGATGGCCACGTGCAGCGAGATGCCGATGACCAGCGGCAGCCGCCGCCCGAACCGGTCCGAGAAGGGGCCGATCACCAACTGGCCGATCCCGGCTCCCACCAGGGTTCCGGACAACGTCAGCTGGGGCGGCGGTCTGGGTAGTGTGGAGGTCAGCTTCCACGGCGGGCAGGGAGGGCAGGTACATGTCCGTGGTCAGGGCCGGAAGTGCGGCCAGGGCGCCAAGCATGAGGACGTACTTGAAGCTGCGCGGTGCCTGCTTGCTGGTGTTGTGGGCTTGGGACGGGTCCGTCACGCGGCAAACCTAACTCATGGGGAGCCTGGGTGTCCCGCCGCGTGGCTTGAGCGGTTCATCTGACCCTCAGCACCCTACCCCCGGCCCGGTCTTCCTAAACGGGGTGTCCGTCCTGTGACCGCCGGTGCGGATGGTCCGGGACGCGTCAGCCGTCCGGGAAGCCTGAGCCCAGGGTGGAGAGCACCCCGTAGGCCTTGGTCCGGATCTCCTCATACTCGTCATCCGGGCGGGAGTCCGAGGTGATGGCACCGCCGACGCCGAGCGCGAGTTCCACGGTTCCGTCGCCTGCCTCGTTGATCACCAGGGTCCTGATGGCGACGGCGAGGTCCGAGGCCGCGTTGAGCGAGAAGTAGCCGATGGCGCCGGAATAGATCCCCCGGGGTCCTGCCTCCAACTGGTCAAGGATGGCCATGGTGCTGATCTTGGGAGCGCCGGTCATGGAGCCTGCCGGGAAGCAGGCTGCCACCGCTTCCGCCCGCGGCGCTCCGGGCAGGAGGCGGGCATCGATGGTGCTGACCATCTGGTGGACCGTGGCGTAGCTCTCGATGGCGCAGAGGCGGCTGACCGTAACGGAACCGGGCGCCGCAAAGTGGCTGAGGTCGTTGCGCAGCAGGTCCACGATCATGATGTTTTCGGCCCTGTCCTTCAGGGAGGCGGCCAGGTCCGCGCGCAGGCGGCCGTCCTCCTGCGGGTCAGCAGCCCGGCGCCGGGTGCCCTTGATCGGCTCGGCGCGCATGCCGCCGTCGGACCCTATCTTCAGGAACCGCTCCGGCGAGGTGCTGGCTACGGCAAGGGTTCCCAGCCGGAGGTAGCTGGCGAACGGGGCCGGGTTCCTGCGGCGGAGCGCCAGGTACGTGGTCCACGGATCCAGCGAGCCGGCCTGGATCCTGGCTTCGAGGGTGGTGGTCAGGCACACCTCGTAGGTATTCCCCTGGGCGATCTGGTGCTGGGCGGCGGCGATCTTCTCCCGGTACCCTGCGCCCGTGTCCCGGCTGCGGAAAGTGGGAGGTTCGGGATGTACGACGCCGGTGCTGCCGCCGGCTTCCGCTGTTGGGTCCTCCGCCGCTTCCACGGCTGCCCGTGCCTGCGCCAGCCACTCCTCGGAGTCCGGTGCCTCCAGCGCCAGGAGCCAGGCGGTACCCTCGGCATGGTCCAGGACCACCGCACGGCCCGCGAAAATCAGGGCGGCGTCCGGGGTGGCTGCGGAGACGTCGCTGCCCCCGGTTTCACGCTTCAGTTCGTAACCCAGGCAGCCCAGCCAGCCCAGGGTGAACTCGCCAGGGTAGCCCTCGGGTGTCCGCACCGCCCGGCGACCCCAGACGGTGTCGAGCCAGCGGAAGAAGGGGCCCGGGACTTTGGCCGTGGACGAGCCTGCGCTGATCCGGCTCACACCTCCGCGGTGCGTAACACGCTGTCCGAACGTGCCGCCGTCGTCCGCCATGATGCTGAACCGGCTGCGCTCGGCGGCAGTCCGCTGGGCCGGATCCCCGCCGCCAGGTCCCGTGCCCGCGTTGGAGGAGTCCAGCCACACGGCGTTGGCGGAACGCCCGTACAGGGACTGGAACAGGGCCGGCGCGTCCGGGGCGGCATCCAGGCGCTCGGCATGAAGGCGAAGGCCGCGGCGGGCAGACAATTCCGGTGCCAGGACCGGCGCCAGGGCGGGCAGGTAGGGGAGGAGCTGCAAAAGGTCCGCCGGGGCCGATCCGTCGGCGAGGTTTTGGACGCGAAGGTCCGCATGGCCGGGCACGTCGTCACTGCCCAGCCACTCTTCCTCCTGGGCGGCCCACCGGTCCCAGTACGGCTCATACGTTGCACCGTCGCGGTCCAGCGCCCGGGTCCGCCGGACGTCGTCCGGGGATTCCGCCCAGACCACCGCGTCCAGCATGCGACGGGCGGCCTCCGCGGCGGCCCCCACTCCCTCCACGATGACGATCTCCGCGGGCAGCGTCACCCGGGCGGCGCCGTCGTAATGCCTTTCCCAGTCCCAGCTGGTCCAGGCGGCTGCCTCGCCACGGCTCAGCGGCGTGAGGACTGTGGACACATAGCGTTCGACGCCGGCCGCCAGCCCGTCCCAGCCCGGGTAGATGTCCTCAAGGTGGAACAGCGACACCTTGTGATGGGTGCGGAGCCGTGCCGCAAGCTCGACGGCGAGGGTGGTCTTCCCTGCGCCGGAGCGCCCGTCGATGGCGATAATGACGGGGGCTGGGCTCATGGACTAGAGCGTACCGTTTACAGTGTGCCTGCCGCTTCAGCCGGTTGTTCCCCGCGGCTAGTGCGGCTGGAGCTGCGTGTTCTGGAGGACTGCTGTCCTGATGTGCTCCACCAGGCCGGGAAGGGCGGAGTGGATCTGGTGCCAGACGGCGTCGAAATCCGCATGGCCGCCGTACCAGGGGTCCTCGATGCCCTGGTCCAGCCGGTCCCGTTCCGCCATGGCGGGATCGAAACTTCGGAGCATCCTGATCTTCTCCAGGGATTCCTCGTCCGGCGCCGCTTCACCAAGCCAGGCGTAGTGATCAATGTCCAGGGCCAGGATCAGGTCCCGCTCGCGGAACCACGCAGGGTGCCATTCGCGGGCCACGTGGTGGTCCGAGGCCAGCTGCGCTGCGGCGAGCCGCCGGGCGGCGCGGGGGTCAATGGGCCTGCCGGCCTCGTAACCGGTGATGCCGGCAGAGTCCACCTCCACCAGGCCGGCAAGGCCCTCGCGTTCAAGCGCAGCCTGGAGCATAAGCTCGGCCATGGGGGACCGGCAGATGTTGCCCGTGCAGACAGTGATGACGCGATATGCGCTCGGCGCTGAGTTCATGCACCTAAGCATGCGCGCTTCCGTTCCCTCTTGGCTAGCCGCCTGTTCACAATGTTTGACGGGTTTGTAAAGATGCATGACTTACCTCCGCGCGGGGTACGTATCACGCTGGTGCAGCCCCCGGAACGCCCCTTCTCAGTGGATCAGGGCCAGCAGGATGCCCACGCCCACGAACAGGACGCCGAATACCCTGCTGAGGACCACTTGGCCGCGTTCCGTATTGGTAAAGCGCTGGAATGACCTTGCGGCCGCGGCGAAGAAGAACCACATCACCAGGATGTCGATGACGACAATCGTGGCCGTCAGCACCGCGTACTGGGTGAACAGCGGTTGGTCGGGCCGGATGAACTGGGGCGTGAAGGCCAGGAAGAATACGATCGCCTTCGGGTTCAAGAGGTTGACCCAGAACCCGCGCCGGAAGATTGACCAGCCGGGCTCGTTGCGGAGGGCGGCGGCCTGCTCCTGGGCGACAGTGGGCTTGCTCAGGAACTGGCGGATGCCCAGATACACCAGGTAGGCCGCCCCGGAGTAGCGGATCACATTGAAGGCGACGGGCGAACTGGCCACCAGCACCCCAACGCCCAGGGCCACAATCAGGACGTGCACTATGAGCGCTGCCTGCTGGCCCAGGATTCCCCAGATGGACCGGCGGAAGCCCGCGTTCAACGAGTTGCTCATGGTGTTGATGGCCCCGGCTCCCGGGGTGAAGCTGATCAGGACGCCGGCACCCGCCAGGGCGAGCCACAGGGAAAATTGCACCTCACAATCTTAGGCGGGTGAAGCGGGGTGCCGACGCCAGCCGGGGAACCATGGGGACGGGAGGCGAGTGGGCCAGGTGGACAACCCGGAACTAGGCCCGGGCAATGACCTCGCCGTTCGGGATCAGGAACCAGCCGTCATCGGTGGAGCCCCAGCGGTGCCAGCCCGCCGAGATCCGGGCCAGGTCCGCGGGGTTGGCGAAGCCGTATTCCAGGGCCTGCTCGGCGAAGGCCGAGTGCAGCACCCGCTCTCCCCAGACGCGGGCCTGCCAGCGGCGCTGCTGCGCCGTGGCGTACAGCCAGTTGCTGCTGGTGGGGGCGACGTCGGTGAATCCCGCCGCCTGTGCCCAGCTGACCAGCCGCCGTCCGGCGTCGGGCTCTGCTCCGTTCCGGCGGGCAATCCGCTGGTACAGGTCCATCCACTCGTCCAGCTCCGGGAGGTCGGGGTACCAGCTCATGCCGTGGAAGTCGGCGTCGCGCACGGCCACGATGCCACCGGGCTTGGCCACCCGCCGCATCTCCCGGAGGGCCTCAACGGGGTCGGTCAGGTGCTGGAGCACCTGGTGGGCGTGGACCACGTCGAACGTCTCGTCCTCAAAGTCCAGGTCATAGATATTGCCGGCCACGAACTCCACGTTGGGTACGTCCCGTTCGACGGCGAGGGCCTGCGCCTGGGCAATGATGTCCGGTGAGCGGTCCAGGCCGGTGACCGTCCCGGGGCGGACCAGGGCGGCGAAGTCGCAGGTGATGCTGCCGGGCCCGCAGCCGACGTCGAGCAGCATCGACCCGGGTGTGAGGTACGGGAGGACGAACGCTGCCGAGTTTTCGGCGGTCCTGGCGGCATGGGCGCGGACCACCGATTCGTGGTGGCCGTGCGTGTAAACGTCGTCTTCAGGCTGCTGCTCATTCATAAGCAAACGCTACCCCCAACCTGGGGTACACGAGGGGAAGGTGTGCGGCTACCCGGGCTCCGTCCTTGCCGCTACTGTGGCGTCAACCATCGCCGTCATGAAACGTGTGACGGTTTCCAGTTCCTCCGCGGAGAACCCCGCCATGGCACTCCCCATGTGCTGTGCCAGAGGCGCAAAGATGGCAGCGCCTTCCTGAAAAGCCTTGGGCGTCATCTTCAGCTGGACCTGGCGCCGGTCAGTGCTGTTCCGTTCACGCACGATGTGCCCCGAGTTGTCCAGGCGGTCGATCAGCGCGGTGGTGGCGGGAGAGCTGAGGTTCAGTTCTTTCCGCAGCAGCCCGGGTGTCACCACGTTGCCGGCGGCCGTGTGCCGCATGATGACCGCCAGGGCGTTCATGTCCGTGCGGTGCATGTCCTTCCGGCCGCCGGCAAAATCCACGTAGCGGTTGGCCTCCATGGTGAACTCCTGCAGGAGCCGGAGCAAGGGGTGTGGCGGACCGCCGGGAGCGCCATCCGGCAGGCCTGGTACCGCGTCAGGTGATCTTTTGCCTGCCATGCCCACCTCCCTGCATTCCTGGTTCCCCGCCGGCGTTTCTGTCCGGCCGTACTGACGGATATTACTGCAGCCCCGGCATTCACTTCCGAGCCGGCAGCCGGAAAAAACCTTGGCAGCCACTTATCTCTACTATGGAGATAATCTATGCTGGAACAAATACTACTCCGCCGCTTATCACTGGAAGGCACCATGAATCGCACACAAGTTGCCAGGGAACGTGTCCCGTTCTGGCTTCGCTGGCTGGTCCCCGTTGTCCTGGTGCTGACCTGGCTGGGGCTCGCCGGGGTTGGCGGCCCCACGTTCGGCCGGCTGGAAGAGGTCTCCTCCAATGACCAGGCGTCCTTCCTGCCCGCCAGCGCGGAGGCCACCGAAGCCCAGGACTGGCAGGCTAAATTCCGTGACTCGGACGAGGTTCCGGGCATCATCGTCATTGAAAAAAATGAGGCTTTCACACCCGCGCAGTTGGGGGAGTTGGCCGCGCTCAAGACCAGCCTCGAAGAGCTCAAGCTCGGCAGCACGGTGATTGGCCCGATTCCCTCCAAGGACGCCAAGGCGGTCCAGTTCGTGGTCCCCGTCGGATCCTCGGTGGAGGTCAAGGACGCGGTTAAGGAGCTCCGCAGTACGGTCACCGAAGCAGCACCGGAGGGCAGCCAAACCTTCGTGACCGGACCCGCCGGCCTTGCCGCCGACCTCACCGCAGCCTTCGGCGGAATCGATGGGATCCTCCTGCTCGTTGCCCTGTCCGCGGTGTTCGTGATCCTCCTGGTCGTCTACCGGTCCCTGCTGCTGCCCATCATGGTGCTGCTGACGTCAGTATTTGCCCTATGCGCCGCGATCCTGCTGGTATTCGGCATGGCCAAGGCCGGCTGGATCCAGCTCAACGGCCAAAGCCAGGGCATCCTTTCCATCCTGGTGATCGGCGCAGCCACGGACTACGCGCTGCTGTTCGTGGCCGGCTTCCGGGAAGCCCTCACCCACACCACCAACCGCACGGCCGCCGTCCTGACCGCCTGGAAAGCGTCCTTCGAGCCCATCCTGGCATCCGGCGCCACCGTGATCATTGCGCTGCTGTGCCTGCTCTTCTCCGACCTGAACTCCAACAAGGCGCTGGGCCCCGTTGCCGCCGCAGGCATCCTGTGTGCCCTGTTCGCCGCCCTGACCCTGCTGCCCGCGCTGATGGCGCTGCTGGGCCGGGCCGCCTTCTGGCCTTTCCGGCCCAAGCTTCTCCCCGCCGACCAGCGCGAACCCGAGCTGGTCACGGGTCTGGAAGGCCAGAAGGGGCTGTGGCGTGCCACCGGTTCACTGGTATCGCGGCGGCCCCGGACGGTGTGGGTGGCGTCGGTCCTCCTGCTGCTGGTCGCCGCCGGCGGCCTGTTCCAGCTGAAGGCCAACGGCGTGCCGCAAACCGATGTCATCCTCACCGCTTCCAACGCCGTTGACGGGCAGGACGCGCTGGCCCGCCACTTCGACGCCGGCAGCGGCAGCCCCGCCGTCGTAGTGGCGGACCAAAGCAAGGCCGCCGAGGTGCTGGACCGCGTGAAAGCGGACGACGGCGTGGGCGAGGCCTACCTGCTGGGGCAGGGCAGCGTCCCCATCACCGGAGCCCCCGGTGCTCCCAGCGTTCCCGACGTTCGCGAGGGGAAAGTGCTCATCAACGCCACGCTGAACGACGCCGCGGACTCGCTGGAGGCGGAGGAGACCATTAAGGCCCTGCGCACCGAAGTGAAAGCTGTTGATCCCGGCGCCCTGGTGGGCGGCGTAACTGCCACAGCCCTCGACACCAACACCACGGCCCAGCATGACCTGGTGGTCATCATTCCGGTGGTCCTGGTGGTGATCCTGTTCATCCTGATGCTGCTGCTGCGCTCCATCGTGGCCCCGGTCCTGCTGGTGCTCTCCGTGGTGCTGTCCTACGCAGCTGCGCTTGGCGTGGCAGCCTTCGTTTTCAACAACATCTTCGGCTTCCCCGGCGCCGATGCCACCGTTCCGCTGTTCGGCTTCGTGTTCCTGGTGGCCCTGGGCGTGGACTACAACATCTTCCTGATGAGCCGGGTCCGGGAGGAGTCACTCAAGCACGGCACGCGGCCAGGAATCCTCCGCGGCCTCGGCGTGACAGGCGGCGTGATTACCTCCGCCGGTGTGGTGCTGGCCGCCACATTCGCAGCACTGGGCGTCATCCCCATCATGTTCCTTGTGCAGCTGGCCTTCATTGTGGCGTTCGGCGTGCTGCTGGACACCGTCCTGGTGCGCTCGCTGCTGGTACCGGCGCTGGCCTACGACATTGGACCGAAGATCTGGTGGCCCAGCAAGCTGGGGCGCACTGATGTTGGGAGCGCAGTGCGGCCGCGGGAGCCCGGCGTCGAACCACTGGAAGAGGTTCCCAGCCGCTGACCATTGCGCGCGTGCATCAACCCCGTGCACTAACCCTGCTGCCGCCACCAGTCCACGGTGGCGGCAGCAGCCTCGTTTAAGGGTGTGGGGCTGATGCCGAGGGTTGACTCGGACAACGCGGAGTCCATGACGAACGGCCGCTCAAACTGGTACAGCATTTCCGCCAACTCCCTGGCATCGGAGGAAAACAAAGCTGCCGCCCGGAGGACCCAGCCAGGCAGGACGCGCACCTTGGGAGCGGGCACCCCGGCTGCCGTGGCGAATGCGTGGCCGAGCTCCCGCTGCGTCATCGCGGGTCCGGTGGGCGCGTGCCATACACAGCTCCAGGCCGAGGGCATATCTGCGGCCCTGATCATTGCCCTGGCCAGGTCGGGGACGTATGTGAACGAGTGCGGTTGCCGCGCGCTTCCCACCACGCTCACGCTCCTGCCCGCCAAAATCGGCACCACTATGCGTTCGCCACCGTGCGCCATCCGTACGCGGGGCCCAAAAAAGTCGCCCGCCACCACGCTCACAGTTGGCGTGGCTGACGCCTCGCGCGCCTGCAGCAGCTCCGTCCGCGCGCCGCGCTTACCGCCGGCGGCCCGGCGCGGACTGCCCTCCGTCATCACGCTGTCCGGCTCGCTGTAGGAGTAGAGGCTTTCGGGGAATACGACGACGGCCCCTGCCTGGTGTGCGGCGCTGAGCACTGCCTGCTCAGCGGCAGGCAGTTCGGCCCGCCAGGCCGCAGCGTTGTACGCCGACCCGTGGATGCAGTGGAAGACGGCTTTCGCGCCGGCAAAAACGGTCCGCAGGATTGCCGGGTCCTTCGCATCCCCCTTGATGCGCTCAATGAGCGGGTGGTCCGGTCCACTGCCCGAACGCGTGAGGACGCGCACCTGCCGCCCTTGGTCCGCCAATTGTTCTGCTACCGTCCAACCCACCGGTCCAGCTCCGGTCACCACATAGAAATCCGCCATTTTGGCCTCCTTATCCACGTCTGCGAGAGCAGTGCTCTCAGAAACAGGATGGCGCCTTCTGGGTGGCCTGCAAACAGTGGCGGACATCGTCCGCCTGGGGCGGCAGCACCTGGCAACTGACGGTGCGGCCGCGCTCTCCCTGCGGGCGGCGGCGAGGGATTTGGGCGTGGTGTCCACTGCCGTCTACCGGTACGTGGAGAGCCGCGACGAGCTACTGACACTGTTGCTGGAAGGTGACCACGTTGCGCGCTTCCTGGCGCTGGGCCGGGCAACCAGTACGGCGCGGAGACCTTCCGGGCGCCCGCTGAGCTCTTCGACCATCATCTTGCCGTCCTTGCCGGCATCGCCGTCCTTGCCGTCCTTGCCGTCCTTGCCGGCGTCGCCGGCCTGCCTGTTCCGGCCTCGGGATAAGTGGCCTGCCAGGCCCTGTTGATGCGGCCAGGCCGTCGATAGACTGCCAGTGCGCCCGCACGGACGCGCAGCCTCGAAGGAGAGATGCACCATGACTGAGAATCCTGAAGTTGCAGCCGAGGAGCCCCGCAAGGGCAGCAGCGCACCCGGGCTGGAAGGTGAAGGCGGGCAGTACGTGGACGGCGACTACGGCGACGCCGGCGCCGTGGAAAGGCCGGCAGGGGAACTGGACGACCAGTATCCGGAGGGCGATTACGGTGCCGCCGGAACAGCTGGAAGCCCTGCCGGAAGTGTGGAGGACGGCGGGCAGTACGT
Organism: Arthrobacter sp. B1I2; assembly: GCF_030816485.1. NCBI lineage: Bacteria > Bacillati > Actinomycetota > Actinomycetes > Micrococcales > Micrococcaceae > Arthrobacter > Arthrobacter sp. B1I2. The sequence goes on from NZ_JAUSYC010000001.1 coordinate 1,422,259, forward strand.
GGACGGGGACTATGGCGATGCCGGCGCCATCAACGAGCCCGAGCGGGCGCTTGCCGACGGCGAGTACGAGGAAGGCGACTACGGCGATGCCGGCACCGCTGGCGGCCGCACCGAGGAGGCCATCCGCGAAGGACTCACGGACCGCCAGGTCCAAACGACGGCGGAAGAGCGCGGCCCGCTGCATGGCGACCGGGATACGGAGCGTTAAGCAGCCCGGCGGTACGTTCTCCCAAAGCGAACCCGGGGACCGGCGTCGTAATCCTGCGCCCTGGGGCCCGGGAATCCAAGGAATGTCGAGGCAAGAACCTGACGTGACACGCAAAGTTGAGCGGAGTCCGCTCAACTTTGGATTGACATCGCTGGCGCGCTGAGTAAAGTTGAGTGCAGAACGCTCAATTCTTAGGGCGCCAGCCAGTTTCCAAGGAAAGAAGGAAGCAACACATGTCACGTGCAGTAGGTATCGACCTCGGAACCACCAACTCCGTCGTCTCCGTTCTCGAAGGTGGCGAGCCCACCGTTATTGCCAACGCCGAGGGTGGCCGCACCACGCCGTCGGTCGTTGCGTTCTCCAAGTCCGGCGAGGTCCTGGTGGGCGAGATCGCCAAGCGCCAGGCCGTCAACAACATCGAGCGCACCATCGCGTCGGTCAAGCGCCACATGGGCACCGACTGGAAGGTGGACATCGACAGCAAGAAGTACACCCCGCAGGAAATTTCCGCGCGTATCCTCATGAAGCTGAAGAACGACGCCGAGTCCTACCTGGGTGAAAAGGTCACCGACGCGGTCATCACCGTCCCGGCCTACTTCAACGACGCCGAGCGCCAGGCCACCAAGGAGGCCGGCGAAATCGCAGGCCTGAACGTCCTGCGCATCGTCAACGAGCCCACCGCCGCAGCACTCGCCTACGGCCTGGACAAGGGCAAGGAAGACGAACTCATCCTGGTCTTCGACCTCGGCGGCGGCACCTTCGACGTCTCCCTGCTGGAAGTCGGCAAGGACGAAGACAACTTCTCCACCATCCAGGTCCGCGCCACCGCCGGTGACAACCGCCTGGGCGGCGACGACTGGGACCAGCGCGTCGTTGACTACCTGCTGAACCAGCTCAAGGTGAAGGGCATCGACCTCTCCAAGGACAAGATCGCCCTGCAGCGCCTCCGCGAAGCCGCAGAGCAGGCCAAGAAGGAGCTCTCCTCCTCGTCCAGCACCAACGTCTCGCTCCAGTACCTCTCCGTCACCCCCGACGGCCCGGTCCACCTGGATGAGCAGCTGACCCGCGCCAAGTTCCAGGACCTCACCAAGGACCTGCTGGAGCGCACCAAGAAGCCGTTCCACGACGTGATCAAGGAAGCCGGCATCAAGCTCTCCGACATCAACCACATCGTGCTCGTCGGTGGCTCCACCCGTATGCCCGCCGTTTCCGAGCTCGTCAAGGAACTGGCCGGCGGCAAGGAACCGAACAAGGGCGTGAACCCGGATGAGGTTGTGGCCGTTGGTGCAGCCCTGCAGGCCGGTGTGCTGAAGGGTGAGCGCAAGGACGTCCTCCTGATCGACGTCACCCCGCTGTCCCTCGGCATCGAAACCAAGGGCGGCGTGATGACGCACCTGATCGAGCGCAACACCGCCATCCCCACCAAGCGGTCCGAGACCTTCACCACCGCTGACGACAACCAGCCGTCCGTGGCGATCCAGGTCTTCCAGGGCGAGCGCGAGTTCACCCGCGACAACAAGCCGCTGGGCACCTTCGAGCTGACCGGTATCGCCCCGGCTCCGCGCGGCGTTCCGCAGGTCGAGGTCACGTTCGACATCGACGCGAACGGCATCGTGCACGTTTCCGCGAAGGACAAGGGCACCGGCAAGGAACAGTCGATGACCATCACCGGCGGTTCCAGCCTCTCCAAGGAAGACATCGACCGCATGGTCCGCGACGCCGAGGAGCACGCAGCTGAGGACAAGGCCCGCCGCGAGGCGACCGACACCCGCAACACCGCCGAACAGCTCGCCTACTCCGTGGACAAGCTGATCGCCGACAACGCGGACAAGCTGCCCGAAGAGGTCAAGACCGAGGTCCAGGCCGACGTCGACGCCCTCAAGAAGGCCCTCGAAGGCACCGACGACGCCGCCGTGAAGTCCGCGTTCGAGAAGCTGCAGGCTTCCCAGACCAAGCTCGGCGAAGCCATCTACGCCCAGGCCGGTTCGCCGGACGGCGCAGGCGCTGCAGGTGCTGAGGGTGCCGCCGGTTCCGCCGGATCCTCCACCGGTGCTTCCGACGAGGACATCGTCGACGCCGAGATCATCGACGAAGACGAAGCGAAGAAGTAACCCATGCCGCACCACGGTAACGAGGAAGAGCACAACGCATCCGCAAGCCAGCAGAACACGCAGGGCAACGGCCAGGAGCCGGTCATCCGGGACAACCGCAAGGTTGACCCGGTGACCGGGCAGGCCCGGCACCCCGAGGGCGGCCACGCTGAAGGCGCCAACCCCGCCCCCGGGACCGGCTCCCAGGCCGGGGCAGCAGATTCCGAAGGGGACGCGCTGGCCCAGGCCGAGGAGATTCTCAACGGCGTGGACGTGCCGGCCGAGGACTCCGTGGCCCAGGGAGCTCCGGCAGGGGCCGCCGGCAACGCCGAGGCAGCCGAACTGCGCAACGACCTGCTCCGCCTTCAGGCCGAGTACGTCAACTACCGCAAGCGCGTTGAACGCGACCGCGCCGTTGCAGGGGAAATGGCCGTCATCGGCGTCCTGAACTCCCTGCTCCCGGTCCTGGACGACGTCGACGCCGCCCGGCAGCACGGCGACCTGACCGACGGCCCCTTCGCCGCGATCGCCACCAAACTGGAGAACGCGCTGAAGACTTACGGCCTGGTCCGGATCGACCAGACCGGCGTGGAGTTCGATCCCACGATCCACGAGGCCCTGATCCAGCAGCCCGGCGAGGACATCGAGGTTGACACCGTCAGCCAGGTGCTCCGCTCCGGCTACAAGTCAGGAGACCGAGTCCTCCGCGCAGCACAGGTGATCGTCGCAGTTCCGGCGTAACGGTCACCAATGCGCTACGCCGGATATGGGGCGGTGCCCGCTTCGCGGTGCCCTCCACACCGCCGCCCCATATCCGGCCTCCGCGCAGGTCGGTCATCTCGCCTAAGGTGAGGTAACCACAAAGCTCGCAGCGGTACAGGGGCCCCGGGAGTGGCATCGGGCCTGCCGGAGCGTGGTGGCTTGGTCCGTCAGGACCGAGCCACCACGCGTAGGGGCGGGGGCCCCTGTACCGCGGAGAGCTGTAAGTTAAAAGACTTTGAAAGGAAACGCCATTGGCTAGCCAGGATTGGGTGGACAAGGACTTTTACAAGATCCTTGGTGTTGCCAAGGACGCTTCCGATGCCGATATCAAGAAGGCCTACCGGAAGCTTGCGCGGCAGCACCACCCTGATACGAATGCGGGGAACGCTGCTTCCGAGAAGAAGTTCAAGGACATCTCCGAGGCTTATTCGGTGCTCTCGGACCCCGACGAGCGCCAGCAGTATGACGCCATCCGGGCCATGGGCAGCGGGGCCCGCTTTGCCCCCGGCGGTGCCGGCGCCACTAACGGCGGGTTCGAGGACATGTTCGGCGGCCTGTTCACCGGCAACACCGGACGTCATGCCGGCGGGTTCAACCCGTCCGCCGGAGGCATCCCGCCTGAATTTGCCGACCTCTTTGGCGGCTTCGGTGGGGCGCCCGGCTTCCAGCGCACCCCGCAGAAGGGCGCGGACCGCACTGCTTCCACGAGTATTTCGTTTGCCGGTTCCATCCGTGGCACCTCGATCGGCCTGCGTGAACCCAGCGGCGAGGTCATCGACGTCCGGGTGCCCGCCGGCATCAAGGACGGGCAGAAGGTCCGCGTGCGCGGCAAGGGCCAGCCCGGTGCCGCCGGCAACGGCGACCTGGTGGTATCGGTCTCGGTCCAGCCGCACCAGTTTTACACGCGCGACGGCGACAACCTCCGCATCCATGTCCCCGTCACCTTCCCGGAGGCTGCTTTGGGTGCGGACATTGAAGTGCCCACGATCGACGGCGACAAGGTAAAGGTCCGTGTCCCGGCGGGCACGCCGTCGGGCCGTACCCTGCGGGTGAAGGGCAAAGGCGTGAAGACGTCGAAGGCGACCGGCGACCTGCTGGTGACCATCGACGTCGCGGTTCCCAAGAATCTCAACAAGGACGCCGAAGCTGCGGTCAAGGCGTTCGCCGAGGCAACGTCGTCGGCGGACGTTCGCGAGGGCCTGGCAGCCAAGGCCCGGCTCTAGAAGCGGAGGTGAGCCGTGGACATCAGTGCTGACCAGCCGATCTTCGTGATTTCCGTGGCGGCAGAACTGGCGGACATGCACCCTCAGACCCTGCGGCAGTACGACAGGCTTGGCATCGTCAAGCCCAGCCGTGCCCCCGGAAAGTCGCGGCGCTACTCCCAGCGTGACGTTAACATGCTGCGGGAAGTGCAGCGGCTTTCCCAGGAAGGCGTCTCACTGGAGGGGATCAAACGGATCCTTGAACTCGAGAACCAGGTGGCCGCACTCCAAAACCGGATTTCTGAACTCACCGAGGAACTCGGGCGGCGGCCGCGGGGCGTTGACTCCCGGATCTTCGCCGCCGGAACCGCCGGTGACGTGGTGAGCCTGGCGCGTGGCCAGCGCCCCCGGCCGCGGTCCCAGGCTGTCATGCTGTGGCGGCCGCGCGCGATTGGGCAGTAACGCGACCGGGGCCGTAAGTAGCGTTTCCCGGAGCCCCGGCAAATATGAGTACCCACTACTGGTGACGGAAAAGCCCCCTGGAACTTGAATGGAACCATCGCCGGATCAGCGGCGATGGTTCCGCAAGTTCGGGGGTTTTCCGTGTTTATAGTTCACAGCAAAGGTCTCTGCAGCAAGGCCCGGCCATGAGCCCGGGGATGGAATCGGTGGCCGCCTTCAGCGGCTCAATGCCGGGCCAGATCCTGCTGGCTCTCGGCCAGACCATTGTGGTGGTCTGCGTCTGCTTCGACATGGTCCGCGAGCTGTCTGTCCCAAGATCGCACCGGCGCTATGTGGCCAGCACCGTGTTCCGCACGCTCGCCGTCCCCTCGATCATGGCCAACGCCCTGACGGTCTTCATCGCCCTGGTGGTGTCCTCCTGGGTGGACGTGGTGATGGGCATGTTCGTGCTGGTGGCCATCGTCTTCCGGTTCCACCACAACCAGGACGAGGACAACTGGTGGAAGGGCAAGGGCAAGAAGCTGGCCCGCTGGGCCCGCCGGCAGTTCTCCGGCCGGACGTCCGCCGCCCCGGCCCTGGGTTAAGGCCGCAAAGCCCCGGGAGCCCGGCACTGGCAACCTGCGTGCCGGGCTCCCGCGTCAACATCAGCCGTTGATGACCTGGGGTACGCCGAGGGCCTTGAGGCCTTCAACGCCGAACTCCACGCCGTAGCCTGACTGCTTGGCTCCGCCGAAGGGGATGCGGGGGTCCACGGCGCCGTGCCGGTTGATCCACACAGTCCCGGCCTGGATGCGGGCGGCGACCTCCCGGGCGGCGGCCAGGTCCGGGGACCAGACGGAGGCGCCCAGGCCGACGTCGAGGCCGTTGGCCTTTTCCACCGCTTCGTCGATGGTGTTGTAGCGGATGATGGGCAGGGCGGGGCCGAACTGTTCCTCGGCAACCAGCGGGTTGTCGTTGTCGATGTCGGCCACCAGCGTGGTGGGGTAGAAGTAGCCCGGTTGGCTGGTGTCCGGGTTCCCGCCCAGCAGGACGCGTGCTCCGGACGCCTTCGCTGCCTCCACGAGGTTGGCCACGACGTCGTACTGTGCCTTGTTCTGCAGCGGGCCCAACACGTTGTTTTCGTCCAGGCCGTTGCCCATCGGCATTTGTTTGGCGACCGCCACGAGCTCCTCGCAGACTGCGTCGTAGATGTCGTCGTGCACGTAGAGGCGCTTGAGGGCCGCGCAGGTCTGCCCGGTGTTGAGGAACGCGCCCCAGAAGATGTCCTGGGCGATGGCCTTGGGGTCTGCGTCGGGCAGGACGATGCCTGCATCATTCCCGCCCAGTTCCAGGGTGAGCCGCTTGACGGTGTCTGCGGAGGACTTGATGATGGCCCGGCCGCCGGCAGTGGAACCGGTGAACATGATTTTGCCGATCGCGGGGTGGTTGGTGAGCTGCGCGCCCACCTCGCGGCCGCAGGACACCACCGACAGGATGCCCTCCGGCAGTTCCTCATTGATGACCTTGACCAGGGCCAGGACGGACAGCGGCGTGTTTCCGGAGGGCTTGACCACCACCGTGTTGCCCATGCGCAGCGCCGGGGCGAGCTGCCAGACGGCGATCATCATCGGCCAGTTCCACGGGCCGATCGCGCCGACCACGCCGATCGGGCGGTAGTGCAGTTCGGCACGGGTCTCGCCGTCGTCCACGATGGTTTCCGGCTCCAACGGGAGGCTGGCCGTGGCGCGCAGCCACGCTACGCAGGCGCCTACTTCGAACCGGGCGTTGGGGCCGTTCAACGGTTTGCCCTGCTCGCGGGAGAGCAGCTGGGCCAGTTCCTCGGCGGAGCGTTCGACGGCGTCGGCTGCCTTCAGGAGCGCGGCGGACCTTGCATCGTGGCCCAGGGCAGCCCAGGCCGGCTGGGCGGCGACGGCTGCGGCCACGGCGTCCTCGAGGTATCCGAGGTCGTGGACGGGGGCTTCGCCCACAGCTTCACCGGTTGCCGGGTCAAAGATGGTCCGGCCGGCGCCGGCCGCGGGGGCAATGGACGCGAGAAGCGCATCATAGGTTTCCAAGGGGTACTCCACTTCGAGTAGGCAAAGACGCCAGCCGGTCGGCGTAGCGGGTTACTCCCCAGTCTGGGTGAAGGCCCGGTCCCTGCTCTTGTCTTTGTGCGCAGACTCCTTGACGAGGAGGGAACGGGGCGGATGAAATCCACCCCGTTCCCCTGCTTCCGGTGGTTACAGTTCCGGCCCTACAGTCCCGGCGCCTGGCCGAGTTCCGTGCGGAGCTGGGCCAGGCGTGCGTAGGCGTTGTCCCGGTGGGCGAGCAGGGCGGCCTTGTGCGCGGGGTCGAGGTGGAGAAAGCCATGTCCGCTTTTCAACCCGAGGTTCCCTTCCCGGACCGTCGCGGCCAAGGCTTCGGGGGCTGCGAACCGTTCGCCATAGGCTTTTTCGAGGGTGCGGTAGGCGGATTCGTACACGTCGAGTCCTGCCATGTCCCCGATGGCGAAAGGACCAAACAGGGCCAGCCGGAATCCAAACGTGCTGGCGACGACGGCGTCGATCTGCTCAGGGGTGGCGACCCCGTCGTCAACGATCTGGACGGCTTCCTTATACAGGGCGAACTGGAGGCGGTTGGCGACAAAGCCAGGGGTATCCGCCACTCGGGCCGGTGTCTTGCCCAGACTCTGGATGAGATGCTCGGCGCGCTCCAGGACCCGGGGGTCCGTTTCCTCGCCTGGAATGAGTTCGACGCCGGGGATGAAGGGGGCTGGATTCATCCAGTGCACGCCAAGGAACCGCTCCGGGCCGGTCACCGAAGAGGCAAGTTCTCCGATGGGGATGGCGGAGGTATTGGTGCCGATGATCGCGTGGCGCGGTGCGGCACCCGAGACACGGCGGAGGATGCTGGCTTTCAGGTCAGGCTGTTCCGGAACAGCTTCCGCAATGTAGTCTGCCCCCTCCACGGCTTCCTCGATGCTGGCTGCTGCCACGAGGTTCCCCTCGATGGTTTCCGCGGCACCTTCGGGCAGGAGCCCGGCTCCCTCAAAGTCACGGGCCTGCTCCACGAGCCGGACGCGGGCACATTCCGCCGTTTCGCCGTCGACGTCGCCCAGCGCAACTTTGTAGCCGTGCAGGGCCAGCACCTGGGCGATGCCGCCGCCCATGTACCCGGAGCCGACAACGGCGGTGGTTGAAATGGTGTCTTTGATGCTCATGGACAGCTCCTCGGAAAAAGTTGGTCAGCCGCGGAAAGGCAGAATGGACGGGATCAGCGGATGGTGTAGCCGCCGTCGATGGCCAGGGTGTGGCCCGTAATCAGCGCCGCGGCGTCGCTCAGGAGAAATGCAACTGCACCCGCAATGTCTTCGGGTTCCCCAAAGCGGCCGATGGGGATCCTTGACAGCAGCTCGGCTGCCCAGTCGGGGCGGCTGAGGGTTGAAGCGGTCAGTTCCGTGCGCACGAAGGTGGGTGCCACAGCGTTGACACGTATTCCCGCCGATGCCCACTCCAGGGCCAAAATCTTGGTGAGATGGATGAGGCCGGCCTTACTGGTGCCGTACGCGGCGCGCTCCTCGATTCCGACGATTCCCGCCTGCGACGCGACGTTGACGATTGCCCCCCGGGTTCCGTTATTCACCCAGTGGCGGGCCAGCGATGTGGTGAGGAAGAAGCTGCCTTTGAGGTTCGTGTCGAAGACGGTGTCCCAGTCTTCCGTGGTCAGTTCGAGCGCGGGTTTGGGCACGTTGACGCCGGCGTTGTTGACCAGCAGGTCAATGCCTCCGCTCTCCTGCACGAGATCGTCGGCGAATTGGAGCACCTGGGCGGGCTCCGTGATGTCAAGGGGCAGGGCAGGAGTGCCGTAGCGTTCGCTGATCTGCCGGGTGCTTTCGGCGTCGCGGCTGGTTCCGTAGACAGTCGCGCCGGACTCGGCAAGGCCATCGGCGATGGCCTTGCCGAGTCCGCGGGCTGCTCCGGTGACCAGTGCTTTCTTGCCGTCGAGGCGGAAGTCAGGCACCGGTATTCCTTAGCTGTCGAAGGTGTGGTCTGACCAGGACAGGCCGGTGCCGCGGTACTTTGCGGCCCGGACGTCGCCGGAGCGGGCATGTCCTTCGAACCGTTCCACCCGGGCGGCGCGTCCGCAGAGTTCGCCGAAGAAGGCGCTGGACTCGGTGTTGGTCACTTCCTGGTAGGTGACGGTGCGCAGGTACTTGCCGACCCAAAGACCGCCGGTGTAGCGGGCGGCGCCGCGGGTGGGAAGCACGTGGTTCGTGCCGATGACCTTGTCTCCGTAGGAGACGCAGGTTCCTTCGCCCAGGAACAGCGCGCCGTAATCGTGCATCTTCTCCAGCGCTTCGCGTGGGTTCTCGGTAAGGATCTGGACGTGCTCGTAGGCGTACTCGTCTGCCAGGACATAGGCGTCGTCGAGGGTTTCAACCACGTGGACGGCACCCCAGTCCCGCCATGCGGCTCCTGCGTAGTCCCGTGTGGGCATGTCGACGAGGATCGTGTCGATGTGCTCGATGACCTTCCGGCCCAGTTCCTCGCTGGTGGTGATCAGAACGGCGGGCGAGTCGGGGCCGTGCTCGGCCTGGGACAGAAGGTCGACGGCGACGATGAACGGGTCGGCGTGCTCGTCGGCCACGATCAGGACTTCGGTGGGTCCGGCGAAGAGGTCGATGCCGACCTCCCCGAAGAGCTGGCGCTTGGCCTCGGCGACGAAGGCGTTTCCGGGTCCGGCCAGCATGTTGACCGGCTTGATGGTTTCGGTGCCGACGGCCAGCGCAGCTACAGCCTGGATGCCGCCGAGGAGGTAAATTTCGTCTGCTCCGGCCAGGTACATGGCGGCAACAGTGGCGTCCGGGACCTCACCCTGGATCAGCGGCGTGCAGGCGGCGACCCGCTCCACGCCTGCCACCTTGGCGGTGATGATGGTCATGTGGGCGCTGGCCAGCAAGGGGTACTTGCCACCCGGGATGTAAGCGCCTGCGGCCTGGATCGGAACGTTCTTCTGGCCAAGGAAAACCCCCGGCATGGTTTCAATTTCAAAGTCACTCAGGGATTCAAGCTGCTTCTGCGCCATCACCCTGACCTGCTCCTGGACAAACTTGATGTCCTCGATGGTTTGTTCCGGAACGCGGGCGATGATCTCGTCCAGCTGATCCTTGGAGAGCAGGAAGGATTCCGGTGCGTACTTGTCGAACTTCTCGGAGTATTCACGGACTGCTGCGTCGCCGCGTTCACGGATATCGGCAATGACGCCTTCGACCGTTGCGCGGACTTCGGGGGTGCTGCCCCGGTTGATGCTGTTCTGGGCCGGCTCCTTCAACATCACGGAGTCCACGGCCGAACTGATTGCTGTTGTAGCGGTCATGAGCAATACCTTCCATCTTCATTGATGGGCGACCAATGGAGCGCCCGGGCCAGGCTGGTGTGAGCCTTCATGTCGGTCGAGTGTATACGTATACATTTTCTTCCGCAAGCTGTTGGTGCTACGAAGTGTTTACGTATACACTCGATCCCCGAGGCGGCTGATGTGGCTGCCGTCACTGTCCGGTCGAAGACAAAGGAGTCTCATAGTGAGCACCCCCACGACAACCGCAGCGCCACCCGCAATTGACCCGAAGATGCGCCGCAAGGCCCTTGTTTCATCAGTTCTGGGCAGCTGCATCGAGTGGTACGACTTCTACGTCTACGGCGTAGCTGCAGCCATCATCCTGAACAGTCAGTTCTTCCCGAACGCGAGCCCCTTCGTGGGCATCCTGCTCTCCTTCAGCACCTACGCCATCGGCTTCGCGGCCCGCCCCATCGGCGGCGTCATCTTCGCCCACTTCGGCGACCGCCTGGGCCGCAAGAAGATGCTCATGATGACACTCGGTCTCATGGGCGGCGGCACGTTCCTTATAGGCTGCCTGCCCAACTTCGCCACCATCGGCATCGCCGCACCCACCCTGCTGGTGCTCCTGCGCATCATCCAAGGCATCGGCGTCGGCGGCGAATGGGGCGGAGCTGCGCTCATGGCAACCGAGTTCGCCCCGGCCAAGCGGCGCGGATTCTTCGGCTCCTGGCCCCAAATCGGCGTACCCGCAGGAACACTGCTGGCCAATGGTGCCTTCTACATCATGGGCTACCTGATCTCACCCGAGGCCTTCCTGGCGTGGGGCTGGCGTATCCCGTTCCTCGTCTCGATCCTGCTGGTCGCGCTCTCCTTCTATATCCGGAGCAAGGTGGATGAATCCCCGGCGTTCGAGGAAATCAAGCGCAAGGGCGAGATCGAGAAGATGCCGGTGGTCAAGGTCATCAAGACCCGGCCGCTGACCATTCTCAAGGTGATCATGATGCGTTTCGCCGAGAACGCGAACTACTACATCTACACGACCTTCTTGCTCGCCTACGGTCCGGCAGTGCTGCTGGAAAAGAACACCATCCTGCTGGCAACCATGATCATGGCCGGGCTGGGCGTGTTCTCGATCCCGTTCTGGGGCTGGGTATCAGATCGCTGGGGCCGCCGCTACACGGTCATCGCCGGGGCCACCACCATGCTTCTGATGGCATTCCCCTTCTTCTGGGCCGTCCAGACCGGCGACTTTTTCATGGTCCTGCTCGTCCTGATCCTGACCTGCAACGTGGGACGCGACCTGTGCTACTCCGTGGAACCTGCCTACTTCACCGAACTCTTCGAACCCAAGCTCCGCTACTCCGGGGCCTCGGTCGGCCCGCAGGTGGCAGCCGTATTCGCTGGAGGATTCGCTCCCCTGATCGCCACCGCACTCATCGGCCCGTCCTTCGACCGCTACTGGCTCGTCGCCCTCTACATGGTGGTCACGTCACTCATCACCATTGCTGGTGCTCTCTGGGCACCTGAAACCGCGCCCCAGGTGCGGCTCCGCAAGGGACTCAGCGCAGAACACGACCCCACAACCACCCGGTAGGCTGCCGTTCCTCCGGGATCCTCCGACACCTGGCGGCAAGCCGGGTGCCGGAGGATCCGGGCAGTGATGATTGGCTAGTCTGAAGGCCGGGACTTCACCGAGTGTGCCGGACCTGAAAGTAACTTATGAAGCAAGGAGGACGCGACCGATGGTAACGAGCCGCGACGTCGCAGAACTGGCCGGCGTCTCACAGGCCACGGTCTCCCGGGTCATGTCCTCATCCCCGAAACTGTCGGCGGCAACCAAGGCCCGGGTGCAGGCAGCCATGGAGACGCTCGGCTATGTCCCGCACGCGGGTGCCCAGGCCATGAAGACCAGGCGAACCAACACCATTGGGGTGGTGGTGGCAGACCTGAACAACCCCTTCTACTCCGAGGCCGTCGACGAACTCACCCAGGAACTGGATACCTCCGGTTTCAGGGTGGTCATCTGGAACGCCGGCGGCGGAAGCCACAAGGACGCGCTGAAGGCCATCAGGGAACACGCGGTGGATGGCGTCATCTTTACCACCGCAACCGAAGACTCGATCGAGCTGCAGGCAGCGATCGAAAAGAACAGCCCGATCGTTCTGATCAACCGGATAGTAGAGGGCCTTGACTGCGACCAGGTCACCAGCAGCAATGCCGACGGCGGCGCGGCCGTAGCCGACTACCTGCTAACCAACTCCAGGACCCGAGTGGCTTTCATCGGCGGCCCCGAGAACGCGAGCACCACCCGCGAGCGGGGCCGGGGGTTCCTGAGCAGGATGGAAGAGCAGGGACATGCCGTGCCGGAGCACCTCCGGTTCAACGGCCGGTTTTCGCACGACACCGCTGCGCAGATCATGAGCAGGCTGCTCTCCCGGGGGGACCGGCCGCAGGCGGTGTTCTGCGCCAACGACCTCATGGCCTTCGGTGCGCTGGACGCCCTGCGTGCCCATGGAATGGACACTGAGGATTGCTGGGTCATCGGCTATGACGATGTCGATATGGCGGCTTGGGAATCCTTCAGCCTGACCACAGTCCGTCAGCCCAGCCGTGAAATGGCCCGGATAGGAGCCCGGATGTTGGTGGACCGCATTACGTCCCCCGGCCAGCCCACGCGCCGCGTTGTTTTTCCCTGCGAATTAATCGTTCGGGGAAGCGCAGGGCAGCGGCAGTAAAAGCAGCCCTGGCGCATGGCCTCCTTGTCCCTGGAGTCAACCCTCGCCGTCGTTCATTATGTTGACCATTCCTTCAATTAACTGGAACATAGAATTTATGCATAGCTACGCGCCGCACCCTGCCGCCGACATTGAACCGCACGGCGCCGACGATCAGGCCGAGCGCGCAATGACGGCGGTCGGAGCCCTGGTTCTCCAGTTGCGGAAGGACTCCGGCTACAGCATTGGAAGTTTGGCTGCTGCCGCCGGGCTCAGCCCCGGGCTGCTGAGCCAGATAGAACGTGGTCAGGGAAACCCTTCCCTGACTACCTTGATCAAGCTGTCGCAGGCCCTCAAAGTGCCTGTCGGGCGGTTTTTTGACACGGGGGACCAGGCCGGCGCGATTGTCCGACGAGCGGACCGGCGGCGTCTTGAGGTCGCTGAGGACAATCTGGTGTACGAACTCCTCACGCCCCACATGCACGGACAGCTTGGGATGTTGAGGGCCCAGATTGGCGCGGGTTGGGACAACAAGGACGCGCCGTTCAAGCACCCTGGGGAGGAATGCGTCACCGTGGTGCAAGGCCGGCTGCATGTTTGCGTCAATGGCGTGGGGTACGACCTTGAGGAGGGCGATTCCCTCACCTACGACTCGTCGCTGCCGCACTGGTACCGGAACCCGACATCGGAAGACGCAGCCCTGATCGGCGCCATGACGCCCCCCACTTTTTGAACCGCAGCTTTACGCCGTTCATTTAAATGAACAAATCCACTCTAAAGTGTTGACTCTCGTGAAGTTCCAGTTAATACTGGAAGGGATGTGGCCTGCGCCTCAGTACTCCTGGCCGGCCACAGGGCTTCCTGCACCAGGTCAGGTTTGCTCTTCTCCTTCTCCCTGAATCCAAGGACCTTCACGTGACGACCCTTGCCACGGCCTCTGCCGAACCAACTTCGAGTGCCCCTACCGCACCCACCCCTCGACTGGGTCAACAAGCTCGTCTCCTTCGACACCACCAGCCGGAACTCCAACCTTCCGATGATCGATGCGATGGCAGCCGCGCTCAACGCCCACGGCTTGTCCCCCGTTATCCTGCCGAACCCGGAGGGAACAAAGGCCAACCTTTTCGCTACTATCCCCGCGGGAGATGGGTCAGCCACGGGCGGAATCATGCTCGCCGGCCACACCGACGTCGTCCCCGTGGACGGCCAGGACTGGGCCAGCGAGCCCTTTTCGCCCGAGATCCGCGACGGCAGGCTCTATGGACGCGGAACCACGGACATGAAGGCCTTCAGCGGCGCGGTCCTGGGCGTCCTGCCCGAATTCCTGTCCCGTCCCCTGCTCGAGCCGCTCCACCTCGCATGGACCTACGATGAAGAAGTCGGCTGCCACGGCGCTGTTGCCCTCGTGAGGGAACTGAGCGCACGAGGCATCCTGCCGCGGCTGTGTTTCGTGGGCGAACCAACCAGCATGTGTGCCGTGTCGGCACACAAAAGCAGTCAGCTTTACCGCGTCACGGCCAGCGGACGGGCCGCCCACTCATCGATGACACCCACGGGCGTCAACGCCATTGAGTACGCGGCCCGGTCCATTGCCTTTATTCGCTCGCTGGCTGACGAGTACAGGCTCTCCGGCCCATTCGACGAAAGCTTCGTGGTTCCGTACACCACGGCAAACGTCGGCGTGGTTTCCGGTGGTGCAGCCGTGAACACCGTGGCCGAAAAGTGCGAGTTCGAATTCGAGTTCCGGACCATTCCCGGTGACGACCCGGCATCCGTTATTTCCCGGATCGAGGACCACATCACGCTCCTGCGGGCCGAGATGCAGCTGGAAAACCCCGCTGCAGATATCTGCATGACGCCGTTGGGCGCTGTTCCCGGCCTCAGCCCGCAGGGCACCGGCGCCGCGCTTGAACTGGCCCAGGCGTTGACCGGCAACGACGCCGAGGAGACCGTTGTCTACGCCACCGAAGCCGGCATCTTCCAGAGGGCCGGAATCGATGCGGTGGTCTGCGGCCCGGGCAGCATGGACCAGGGCCACACCGCCAACGAATACATAGAACTCACCCAGATCGCGGCCTGCGAAGAGTTCCTGCACAACCTCGCCGCGCACCTCTCCACTACTGAACGGAACGCACAGCCATGAGCCACGAAGCAGCCACAAGCGTCGGGCCGGGTCCCGTAACGCCGGAAGCCCTGACCCCAGCTGCCGGTGCGGCTGAACTGAAGAACGCCAAGAAAGCAGTCGTTGCTGCGTCTATCGGCAACGGTTTGGAGTGGTTCGACCTCATCGTCTACGGCACTTTCGCCGTCACCATCTCCAAGCTGTTCTTCCCCACCACCAATGAAACCGCCTCGTTGTTGCTGACGTTCGCTTCCTTCGGAGTGTCTTTCATCATGCGCCCGCTCGGCGGCATCATCATCGGCCGCTACGCCGACCGGGCCGGCCGCAAGGCCGGCATGATGGTCTCCATCCTGGTCATGTTCATCGGCACCCTGCTCATTGTTCTCGCTCCCACAGCGGTGGCCATCGGGATCACCGCGAGTATCCTCGTGCTCGTTGCCCGCCTCCTGCAGGGGTTCGCAACAGGCGGGGAGTTCGGCACGGCCACGGCCTACCTCATCGAGTATGCCCCCAACCGTAAGGCGTTTTACGCGAGCTGGCAGGTGGCAACGCAGGGCACGGGCATACTGCTGGCCGGAATCTTCGGATTCGTGTTGAACACCTACCTCAGCGTCCAGTCGTTGGAATCCTGGGGTTGGCGGCTTCCGTTCATCTTCGCACTGGCCATCGGACCCGTTGGCTGGTACATCCGCTCGAAAATGAAGGAAACCCCGGAGTTCATGGCCACGGAACGGTCCGAGGCGCCGCTGAAGGAAACACTCATCGGGAACGGCGGCCGCCTGTGGGCAATCGTGGGCGTCGTTTCCCTAGGTTCGGTGGGTGTCTACATTGCGCTGTTCATGCCCACCTACGCGATCGTCAACCTCGGCATGCCCAAGACTGCGGCGTTCGTCTCCACTCTGATCTTCGGGGTTGTCATGAGCATCGGCTCACCCTTCATCGGGATGCTCGCCGACAAGGCAGGGCCGGCCCGGGTCATGACGTGGGCTGCTGTCGGAACCATCCTCATCGGTATTCCGGCGTTCCTGCTGCTCATGGCTGCCCCGGGCCTGCCCATGATGATTATGGTTGAACTGATCCTTTCACTCCTGGCCACGGCATACTTCGCCCCGTTGCCGGCCATCATGTCTTCAATGTTCCCGGCACGCATCCGCTCGACCGGACTTTCCCTGGGATACAACATCGGCGTCACGGTGTTCGGCGGGTTCGCTCCATTTATCCTCACCTGGCTCATCGACAAAACCGGTTCTCTCCTGGTCCCCGGCTACTACCTTGTGGTTGTCGCCGCAATCGCCACCGCCAGCCTCGCTGTTTCCCGGAAAGTATTCCGGCAGGCCTAAACGCCATCTTGGTTGTGTCGGCGTCACGCGGAGCATGCTTTTGGGCACTGAACGACGGCGGGATCCCGGGTTTCCGGGGTCCCGCCGTTTTTGGTGCGTTGAACGTGTGCCCTGCGTGGCCGTTCCAGCTCTTAGCTGGCGTAGGGGTCGGCGATGCCGATGTACTGGGTGGTGGTGTATTCGGCGATGCCTTCGGTGCCGCCTTCGCGGCCGAGGCCCGATTGTTTGACACCGCCGAAGGGTGCTGCGGCGTTGGAGATGACGCCTGCGTTGAAGCCGACCATGCCGAATTCAATCTGCTCTGCCACCCGCAGCAGGCGGTTGAAGTCCTTGCTGTAGAGGTAGGAG